>JADJCH010000029.1 GCA_016703325.1 Burkholderiales bacterium
CCGTTGGCGTCCTTCTTGGCCTTGATCTCGACTCCGTCGGGGTTGTTCGAGCCGACATCGTGCAGGGCCAGCAGGTGGGCCACCACCAGGCCGATCAGCACCAGCGGCACGGCGATGACGTGGAAGCTGAAGAAGCGGTTCAGCGTGGCATCGGAGACGACATAGTCACCGCGGATCAGCAGCGACAGGTCCGGACCGACCACGGGGATGGCCGCAAACAGGTTCACGATCACCTGGGCGCCCCAGTAGGACATCTGGCCCCAGGGCAGCAGGTAGCCCATGAAGGCCTCGGCCATCAGCGCCAGGAAGATGGCGCAGCCGAAGATCCACACCAGTTCGCGCGGCTTGCGGTACGAGCCGTACATCATCCCGCGGAACATGTGCAGGTAGACCACGACGAAGAAAGCCGAGGCACCGGTGGAGTGCATGTAGCGGATCAACCAGCCCCAGGGGACCTCCCGCATGATGTATTCGACCGAGGCGAACGCCACCGGGATGCCGGCGTTGTTCAGCGACGCGTCCGGCTTGTAGTGCATCACCAGGAAGATGCCGGTGACGATCTGGATCACCAGCACCAGCAGGGCGAGCGAGCCGAAGAAATACCAGAAGTTGAAGTTCTTCGGTGCGTAGTACTCCGACATGTGCACCTTGTAGGCTTCGAACGCGGTGGGGAACCGGTTCTCGAGCCACACGGTGGCCTTGGTGGCCAGCGGTGCGTCGGCAGAGACTTCCTTGAATTCAGCCATGTTGACCTCGATGTTCCTCGTCAAGCCTTCTTGTCTTCACCGATCAGGATCTTGGCGTCCGACAGGTACATGTGCGGCGGCACTTCGAGGTTGTCCGGCGCGGGCTTGTTCTTGAACACACGTCCGGCCAGATCGAAGGTCGAGCCATGGCAGGGGCAGAGGAAGCCGCCCTTCCAGTCATCGGGCAGCGAAGGCTGCGGACCAGCCTGCAGCTTGTCCGACGGCGAGCATCCCAGGTGGGTGCAGATGCCGATCACGACCAGATACTCCGGGTTGATCGAGCGGTGCAGGTTCTTGGCGTACTCGGGCGTCGGATAGGCGTTGCGGTCCGAGTTGGGGTCCGCCATCTCGGCGCTGAGCTTCTCGAGCTCCTTGAGCTGCTCGGGAGAGCGGCGCACCACCCACACCGGCTTGCCCCGCCATTCGGCGGTCATCTTCTCGCCCGGCTTGAGGGCGGAGACATCCACCTCGACGGCGGCACCGGCCGCCTTGGCGCGCTCGGACGGCGCGAAAGTGCTGACGAAGGGGACCGCCGCAGCGACACCGCCGATCGCGCCGGCACAGCCCGACGCGATCAGCCAGGTGCGCTTGGCCTGGTCGACTTGCTGGTCACTCATGTGATTCCTCGGGGAAAAGAAAATCCGGATCCGCCTTGGGGGCAACCCCTGATTCTATCCCGCGCTGTGACCGGTTTCGCGTGCGCAGGCCCCGCCACGGCCGGATCCGGAAACGCTGACGACGGGTGAAAACAACAGGCAACACCCCCTGCGGCGGGGGCTGTTTCATTCTTGACTTGTAACTGACGGTGTGAATACTTCACACATCGGGGCGACAATGCTCCGAAACCGGGGAACTTTCCTCTCAACCCCAAATGGAGCAATTGGCATGAGCATGATGAGCGAGTTCAAGGAGTTCGCCCTCAAGGGCAATGTGATGGATCTTGCCGTGGGCGTGATCATCGGCGGTGCCTTCGGCAAGATCGTCGACTCCCTGGTGGGTGACATCGTCATGCCGATCGTGGGCAAGATCTTCGGCGGCCTGGACTTCAACGACTACTTCATTCCGCTGGCCGGCCAGACGGCCACCACGCTGGTGGAGGCCAAGAAGGCCGGTGCCGTGCTGGCCTACGGCAGTTTCATCACCATTGCATTGAACTTCGTCATCCTGGCCTTCATCATCTTCCAGATGGTCAAGATGATGAACCGCATGAAGCGCGAAGAGCCTGCTGCCGCTGCGGCGCCCGCCGAAGCACCGCCGACGCCGGAAGACGTGATTCTGCTGCGCGAGATTCGCGATGCGCTGAAGCGTTGATGCGGCTCCGAGCGAGATGAACAAAGGCCACCGCGGGTGGCCTTTGTCGTTCTCGGGAACGGGTGCGGCGTCAGCCGGGTGGCTGTGGCCAGGGCGGCGGCTCGCTTCGCAGACGCTCCCAGGCCCGACTCAGCCGCAGCACCCCCAGATCGTCGTGCCGAGGGCCGGCGATCTGCAGGCCGATCGGCAATCCCGCCGCGGTGAACCCGCAGTTGATGGAGGAAGCCGGCTGCTCGCTCATGTTGTAGGGCAGCGTGAAGGCGATGTGCTCGAAGGGCCGCTGCGGGTCGTTGAGCGGACTGGCCCACTCGGCCGGGAAGGCCACGTTGGGCGCCACCGGGCTGAGCACGAAGTCGAAATGCTGCGTCGCCGCCACTGCAGCGTCGCGCATCGCTGCCATCTGGCTGTAGCCGTGGAAGACCTCGGCGGCACTCAGGCGTGCGCCGCTGGCCACCCATTGGCGGATGTAGGGCAGCACCTTCTGCTGGCGGGCCATCGGCAGGGCGGAGATGTCCAGCCAGGAGCGCATGCGCCAGAAGTGGTCCATGCCGTCGGCCATCGCGCGGGTCATGAAGGGCGGCAGCGCTTCGACGATGGCGCCTTCGGCCTCGAAGCGCTTCGCCGCGGCCACCACCGCATCGCGCACCTCGGGGTCCACCGCCATGCCCCAGCCGGCGTCGAGCTGCAGGCCCAGGCGCAGGCCCTTCAGATCCAGGCGATCCAGGTCGCTCCAGGCGATCCTCGGGTCGTGAGGCAGCCGGGTGGCGTCGCGGTCGTCCGGCTGGCTCAGCACCCCCATCATCAACGCGGCATCGGCCACCGTGCGCGTCATCGGCCCAGCCACGCGGCCGGCATACGGCGGGTAGATCGGGATGCGGCCCAGGCTCGGCTTCAGGGTGAAGATGCCGCACCAGCTGGCCGGCAGCCGCACCGAGCCGCCGATGTCCGTGCCCAGGTGCAGCGGGCCGTAGCCCGCCGCCGCCCCCGCTCCGGCGCCGGAGCTGGAGCCGCCCGGGTTGAGGCGAAGATCCCAGGGGTTGCGCGCCAGCCGGTGGAAACTCGACAGCCCGGAGGACAGCATGCCGTAGTCCGGCATGGTGGTCTTGCCCAGGAAGACCGCTCCCGCCTCGCGCAGCCGCGCCGCGGGTGGTGCGTCCGCCGCAGCCGGCACCAGCTCGGTGGCGGCGGTGCCCAGCGGCATTGGGACGCCCTGGGTGGCGATGTTCTCCTTGAGCATCGTCGGCACACCGTCCACCGGCCCGGCGGGTTCGCCGCGCCGCCAACGGGCCTCGGCCGCCCGTGCCATCGCCAGCGCGCCCTCCGGGTCCATCGCCCAGGTGGCGCAGAGGCTCGGTTCCCAGCGCTCGATGTGCGCCAGCACCGCCGTGGTCACCTCGACCGGTGACAGCTCACGGCGGGCATAGGCGGCCACCAGGTCGGTGGCCGAGAGGTCGTGCAGGGCGGTCATCAAGGATGACCTGTCACTGCCAGGCCGTGGCCGCCAGGTCGTTGGCGAAGATCGGCGAGCTGGCCCAGATGCCCTTCAGCCCCTTCTTGTAGATGGCCGCCTGGGTGGGGTTGAAGATGTAGACGTTCACCGAGTCGTTGGCCAGCTGACGCTGGATGTCGCCGAAGAGCCTGGTGCGTTCCTTCGTGTTGGTGCTCGCCGCGTGCTGGGCCACCAGGTCCCGGAAGGCCTTGTTGTCGTAGCCCCAGTAGTACGCGGTGTTGGTGTACTGCACATAGTCCAGCGGCTCGACGTGGTTGATCACCGTCAGGTCGAAGTTGCCCTTGAAGGTGCCAGACAGCCACTGCGCCCACTCGACGTTTTCGATCTTGGCGTTGATGCCCACCTTGGCGAGTTGCGCGGCCAGCACCTCTCCGCCCTTGCGCGCATAGGGCGGGGGCGGCAGCGTGAGCGTGACGTTCAACGGCGTGGCCACGCCGGCTTCCTTGAGCAACGCCTTCGCCTTTTCCGGGTCGTAGGGGTACACGCCGGTCAGGTCGACGTAGCCGGCGTCGGACGGCGCAAAGTGGCTGCCGATGGGCTTGCCCAGGCCATCCAGCACGCCGTCGATGAAGGCCTTGCGGTCCACCGCATGGGCCAGGGCACGGCGCACCCGCACGTCATCAAAAGGCTTGCGCTTGTTGTTGATCGTCATGATGCCCTTGCCGGCCTGGTTGCCCAGCTCGACGACGAAGCGCTTGTCCTGCTTGAACTGCGGCAGCGCCTGGTTGGCGATGCCGCGTGGGAAGGCATCGATGTCCCCGGCCAGCAGGGCGGCGGACTGGGCTGCGGCGTCCTGGATGAAGCGGAAGGTGGCCTTCTTCAGCTTGACGGCCGCTGCGTTGCGGTACCCGTCCCACTTCACCAGCGTGACGGCGCTGCCCTTGGCCCAGTTCTCCAGCTTGTACGGGCCGGTGCCCACCGGCTTGGTGGCGGCGGTGGCGGCACTCGCTGCGTCCAGGATCACCGCGGTGTTTTCTCCCATGCGGAACAGGAAGTTGCCGTCCGGGTTGTTCAACGTGACGATGACCGTGTGGGCGTCGGGTGTCGAAATCGACGAGATGTTGTCGAACACCGCCTTCTTGGCCTTGTTGGTGCTGCCCTCGGCCTTGGCGCGCTGAAAGCTGAACTTCACGTCGGCACTGTCGAAGGCCTCGCCGTCCTGGAACTTCACGCCCTTCTTCAACTTGAAGGCATAGAGCTTGCCGTCCGGGTCCATCGTCCAGCTCTCGGCCAGCAGCGGCGTGACGCTGCCGTCCACGTTGATCCTGGTGAGCCCTTCGAAGATGTTGTAGTGCGCGATCTCGCCGATGGCCGCCGAGGGTGCCACGGTCGGGTCCAGGCCCGGCGGCTCCAGCACCATGCCGATGATGACGCTGTCCTTGCGGGACTGCGCCAGGGCTTCGGTCGTCGCCAGCGAACCGGCCAGGGCCAGCACGGCCAGCGACGCGGCGGCAGCGCGGCGGTTCAGTTGCATCGAAGGGGTGTTCAGAGCGTGGTTCATCGAAGTTCTCCTCACAGGGGAAGGGGCATGGTGCCCGACCGGTTCAACACAGGGTATCCGGCAAAACGGCAAAGCGGCGGGCCGACCCATGACGGGCGAGCCGGCTTCAGGGTTGTCGCGGCGGCGTGGCAGGTGGGGGCTCCATCGACGGCACCGCATCGATCAGACGGCGGGTGTAGGGGTGCCGGGGCTGGCGGAAAAGGGTGTCGGGGTCGCCCCGCTCGACGATGCGGCCGGCCTGCAGCACCAGCACCTCGTCGCAGACCAGGTCCACCACCGCCAGGTCGTGGCTGATGAAGAGGTAACTCAGGCCGAGCTGCTCCTGCAGGTCCTGCATCAGGTTGAGCACCTGGGCCTGCACCGACACATCCAGCGCACTCACCGGCTCGTCGGCCACGATCAGCGCCGGGCGCGTCACCAGCGCGCGGGCGATGGCGATGCGCTGGCGCTGGCCGCCGCTGAACTCGTGCGGGTACTTCGCGCCGTCGCTGGCGCGCAATCCCACCGCGTCCAGCGCCTCGCCGATGCGGCGCATTCTTTCGGCTGGGGTCAGGTCTTGTCTTTTGCCTGCAATCCCCTTCGACTGCATCTCCAGCGGCTCGCCGACGCTGCGCGCCACCGTCAGGCGCGGATCCAGCGAGCTGTAGGGGTCCTGGAAGACCATCTGAAACTGAGCACGGGCCGCACGCAGCTCGGCGTGACCCAGCCGGTGCAGGTCCTGCCCCAGCAGCCGGACCCAGCCGGCGCTGGGCGATTCGAGGGCCATCACCAGCCGCGCCAGCGTGGATTTGCCGCAGCCCGACTCACCCACCACGCCCAGGCTGCGCCCCCGGGTCAGCGTGAAGCTGACGCCCTCCAGCGCCTGCAACTGCGGCGCCGGGCCGAGCAGCCGGTCCCGCGGCAGCGCATAACGCTTGCCCAGGTCACTGACCTCCAGCAGCCAGGGGTCAGCCGCCATGGTTTCCTCCGGCATCCGCCCGGGGTTGCAACCCGGTGGCGACCGCATCCAGGCGCAGGCAGCGCGCGACGTGATCCGGCCCCACCTCTGTCGGCGCGGGCATCGTGCTGCGGCAGGCCGCTTCGGCCCAGGCGCAGCGCTCGGCAAAGGCACAACCGGCACCCAGGTCGGCCAGTTCCGGCACCCGGCCCGGGATGGTCGCCAGCCGGGTGCCGCGCGGCAGGCCCAGCCGTGGCCGGGCGGCAAACAGCCCGCGCGTGTAGGGGTGGCTCATGCGGCGGAACACCTCCGCGGTCGGCCCGCCTTCCACCCCCTGGCCGCCGTACATCACCAGCAGGCGGCGCACCTGCTGCGCCATCACGCCCAGGTCGTGGCTGATCAGCAGCAGCGCCATGCCGTCCTCGGCCACCAGTTCGGCGATCAGCGCCAGCACCTCGCGCTGCACCGTCACGTCCAGTGCGGTGGTGGGTTCGTCGGCGATCAGCAGGTCCGGCCGGCAGGCCAGTGCGATGGCAATCACCACCCGCTGGCGCTGCCCGCCGCTGAGCTGGTGCGGGTAGGCGTCCAGCCGGCGCGCGGCCTGCGGCAGCTGCACCCGCTCCAGCAGGCGCAGCGCCTCGGCCCGGGCCTCGCTGCGGCCCAGGCCGCGGTGCAGCCGCAGCGGCTCGGCGATCTGTCGGCCGATCGGGTGCAGCGGGTTCAGCGCCGTCATCGGCTCCTGGAACACCATCGCGACGCGGTCACCGCGCAGCGCACACCAGTCGCGCTCCGGCAGGCCGACCAGCTCGCGGCCCTCGAAGCGCATCGAACCGCTGACCTGTGCGCCTTCGGGCAGCAGACCCATCAGCGCCAGCGCGGTAAGCGACTTGCCACAGCCGGATTCACCGATCAGCCCCAGCGTTTCCCCGCGCGCCAGCGAAAAGTCCAGGCCACGCAAGGCCTCGACCGCGCCGCGGTGGCTGCGCAGGCGCACGCGCAGGTCGTGCACCTCCAGCAGCGGCTTCTGTGCGGCTGCGCTCATCGTTGCCGGGCGAGTTTGGGGTCGAGCAGGTCGCGCAGCCCGTCGCCCATCAGGTTCAGGCCCAGCACCGCGACGGCAATCGCCACGCCCGGGTAGATGGCCAGCTGCGGGGCCTGGAAGATCTGCGTCTGAGCCTCATTGAGCATGCGGCCCCAGCTCGGCTGCGGCGGCTGGGTGCCCAGGCCGAGGTAGCTCAGCGCCGCTTCGGCCAGGATGGCGGTGCCGAACTGGATGGTGGCCTGCACGATCAGCACGCTGGCAATGTTGGGCAGCACATGATCGAGTGTGATGCGCCAGCGCCCCTTGCCGGCGGCCCGGGCGGCCAGCACATAGTCGCGCACCCAGATGGCGTTGGCTGCGCCGCGGGTGATGCGGGCGAACCAGGGCACGTAGGCCAGCCCGATGGCCACCATGCTGGTCAGCAGCCCGGGACCGTAGATGGCGGTCAGCAGGATGGCGGTCAGCAGCGCCGGGAAGGCGATGCTGAAATCCGTCACCCGCATGATCAGCTCCTCCACCCAGCCGCGCTGCGCGGAGGCCAGGCAGCCCAGCGCCACACCGGCCAGCAGACCGATGCCCACCGCGATCACCCCCACCAGGATGCTGGCGCGCGAGCCCACCAGCAGCTGCGAGGCCACGTCGCGCCCCAGGCTGTCGGTGCCCAGCCAGTGGGCGGCACTCGGCGGTGCCAGCTTGTTCGGGATGTCGATGTCCGCGGGCGGGTAAGGCGACCACACCAGCGACAGCGCCGCAGCGGCCAGCACCAGCGCGCTCAGCAGCGCGCCGATCAGGAAACTCGGGTGGCGCAGCGCGCGTGGCCAGAAACCCGGTGCCGTGGCGCTCACGAAGCCTCCGCCGGCGCCAGGCGCGGGTCGATCACGGCGTAGATCACATCCACCAGGAAGTTGATCAGCACCACCGCCGCGGCCAGCAGCATCACCGTGTCGCGCACCACCACCAGGTCGCGGTTGGAGATGGCCTGGAACACCAGCCGCCCCACGCCGGGCAGCACGAAGACGTTTTCCACCACGATCGCGCTGGTCACCAGGTTGGCGAACTGCAGACCCATCAACGTGACCACGGGGATCAGGGCATTGCGCATCACGTGCCGCCACAGCACGGCCCGGCGCGTCAGCCCCTTGGCGCGGGCGGTGCGCACGAAGTCCTCCCGCATCACCTCCAGCACCGCCGAGCGCGTCACCCGCGCCAGCATGGCCGACTGGATCACCGCCAGCGACAGCGCCGGCAGCAGCAGCGCCTTCAGCGCTGCGAGCACGCCGCCGCCCTCGTCCTCCCGCCAGCCGGGAAAACCGCCGGCCGAGAACCACTGCAGCTTCACCGCAAACAGCAGCACCAGCAGGATCGCGAACCAGAAGTTGGGAATCGCCATGCCCAGCTGGCTGCCGGCCATCACACCCACATCACCGAGCCGGTTGTGGTGTGCCGCGGCGTAGACGCCAAAAGCCAGCGCCGCCACGGTGGTGATCGCCATGGCCAGCAGTGCCAGCGGCAGCGTCACCTCCAGGCGCTGCGCGATCAGCTCCGCGGTGGGGGTGTCGTAGGAGATGCTCAGTGCCGTCTCGCCGCGCAGCAGGCCGCCGATCCAGCGGGTGTAGCGCGTCAGCGCCGGCTGGTCCAGGCCGAGCTTGGCCTCCAGTGCGGCGATGGATTCGGGCGTGGCGGTATCGCCCAGAACCACCTGGGCCGCACTGCCAGGCAGCAACTCCAACGCCGCGAAGACGACCCCCGACGCCACCGCCAGGGTGACGACCAGGGTCAGCAATCGCTTCAGCAGGAACCAGCTCAGCAAGGCCTCGGTGGGTGCCCTGCGGCACCCTCATTCGTGATGGATTGGGCTATTGTGCGGTGTCCCAGGCTGGCACAGGCCGCCGGGCTGTCCGGATTGACGTCGGTGGCGCTTCGTGCTGCGCCGCAACAACAAGGAGTACACCCATGAGATTGGCTGGCAAGGTGGCGGTGGTGACGGGCGGCGGTTCGGGTTTCGGTGCCGGCATCGTCCGAAAGTTCGTCGCCGAAGGGGCGAAGGTGGTCGTGGCCGACCGCAACGGCGAGGCCGCGCAGGCAGTGGCAGGCGCATTGGGCGACGCGGCCCTGGCGGTGACGGCGGACGTCACCCGTGCCGACGATGTGCGCGCCATGCTGGACGCGGCCGAGCGCCACTTCGGCGACCTGGACATCCTGGTCAACAACGCCGGCATGGGCCACCTGCCGCAGCCGATGGAGGAGGTGGAGGAGGACCTGTTCGACCGCGTCGTCGCGCTGAACATCAAGTCCATCTACCTGGCGGCCCGGGAGGTGGTGCCGCGCTTCAAGACCCGCCAGTCGGGCGTCATCCTCAACGTCGCCAGCACCGCCGGCGTGAGCCCGCGCCCGCGCCTGACCTGGTACAACGCCAGCAAGGGCTGGGTGATCACCGCCACCCGCTCGATGGCGGTGGAGCTGGCGCCCTTCGGCATCCGCGTCGTGGCGCTCAACCCGGTGGCGGGTGAGACGCCGATGCTGGCCACCTTCATGGGCGAGGACACGCCCGAGGTGCGCGCAAAGTTCCTCTCCACCATCCCGATCGGCCGCTTCTCGACGCCCGAGGACCTGGGCAACGCGGCCTGTTTCCTGTGCAGCGACGAGGCGTCGATGATCACCGGCGTGGCGATGGAGGTGGACGGGGGGCGGTGCATCTGAGGGCACTGCGCAGTGCTGCAGGCCGTTTGTTGCGGTGATGGAGTGCTTTAATATCCGCATGATGTGCGGAGAATGTGGTTGACAATCACCGCATGGGCTACGGTCAAAGCCTCTACATCTGGCAAGCTGACGATTGGCAGGACGGCGACTGGCCGGCCTGGCGCTGCGACCTGGGCCGTCTGGCCGGACTCCTGGAGGCCGTCAGCCGCGCTCAGGGGCTGCTGATTGGGCGGCTGACGGAGGCGGGCTGGGCGCTGCGTGACCAGACCCATTTGGCGGTTCTGACCGATGACGTGGTCAAGACCAGCGAGGTCGAGGGCGATGTGCTGGACGTGGCGTCGGTGCGCTCTTCCATCGCCCGCCGCCTCGGGGTGAACGTCGGCGCACTGGCTCCGGCAGATCGACATGTGGACGGCGTCGTCGAGATGGTTCTGGACGCCACCGCCCGGTGCCGGGATCCATTGACAGCCGAGCGCCTGTTTGCATGGCACGCGGCGCTCTTTCCAACCGGCTACAGCGGCATCAGCCGGATCCATGCGGGCGCCTGGCGCAGCGACGCCGCCGGGCCGATGCAGGTGGTCTCTGGCCCGCTTCATCGGCCCACGGTCCACTACCAGGCCCCGCCGGCGGACCGGCTGAATTCCGAGATGGCCCGCTTTCTTGCGTGGGCTGAAACCTCATCCAGCAACAGCGTCGAGCCGCTGCTGATCCGGGCCGGCATCGCCCACCTCTGGTTCGTCACACTGCATCCCTTCGACGACGGCAATGGACGCATTGCGCGCGCGGTGGGTGACCTGTTCCTCGCCCGTGCTGATGGCAGTGCGCAGCGCTTTTACAGCCTGTCGGCCCAGATCCAGCGTGAACGCAAGGCCTATTACGACATTCTGGAGCGCACCCAGAAGGGCAGCCTGGACATCACCGACTGGCTGGCCTGGTTCCTCAAGGCCTTGCAGGCTGCCATCGACCACGCACAAGCCGGACTGGACGCCGTCTTGTTCAAGGCCCGCGCCTGGCGCCAGTGGGGCGCGATGTCGCTCAACGATCGGCAGGTCAAGATGCTCAACCGGCTGCTGGACGGCTTCGACGGCAAACTCACCAGCAGCAAATGGGCGACGATCACCAAATGCTCGCCGGACACAGCGCTGCGTGACATCACCGAACTGGTGGGGCGCGGCCTGCTGCAACGCACGGCAGGAGGCGGGCGCAGCACGGGATATGAGCTGGCTCCGCTGCCGGTGGACTGATCCCCGAGCTGCGAACACCATCCGCCGTGCGACCCCGGATCGACTTTGTACGACGCCGGCATGATCACGTCTGCTTCCTAAAATCTCATTCCCGTTGAACTGTTGCCCCAGGGAGTGAATCGATCGCCGTGAACCCGGACCGCCCGCCATGCCTGCTGGTTGTTGGCGATGACCCCGTGACCTGCGCGCGGCTGGAGGGCTATTTCCGGCAGGAGGGCTACACGGTCCTGACGGCGGCGAGCGGCGCCGAGATGGGGCCGATGGCCCAGGAATTCGAGGTGACGCAGGCAGACGGTGCGATTGACCTCGTCGTCCTCGACGACCAGCACGTCGAGCGCGCGCTGGACCCCGGCCGTGGCCATGGCAGTCGCTGCAGCGGCATCGACGCTGGCATCGACCGGCGCTGCGGGTTCAAACGGCAATTCGAAGTGCACCGTGCTGCCCTGGCCGGTGCCGGTGTCGCTGACCTCGAACCGCAGGTGCAGCCGAGCGGGCTCGCGGCTCGGGAGTCTGCGCACCGTCACCGTGACCTCGCCCTCGTCGGTGAACTTCACCGCATTGCCGATGGTGTTGAGCAGGATCTGGTTGAGTTTGCGCCGATCGCCGACGATGCGCTGCGGCAGGTCGTCGGCGATGTCGCGCACCAGCGCCAGGCCCTTGGCGCGGGCGGTGATCCACTGCAGCGAGAGCATGTCGTCCACCGCCTCGCGCAGCTCGTGGCTGAGGGTACCGAGGAACTCGTTCTTCGCCCGGTTGGCCTCCTCGGCCTGGCGGCGCGCCACCGCGTGTTCGGCCACCTCGCGCTCCAGCAGCAGGTTGCTGCTGCTGAGTTCGGCGGTGCGAGTCTGCACCTGCGGCTCCAGGGCCTGCGGGTGGTCGAGCAGGGCCTGCTCCAGCCGGGCGCGCTCGCGGGCATTGCGGCGGAACTGCTCCAGCGCATCGGCCAGCGGTGCCAGCGGGTCACGCGGTCCATGGGGCGGATCACCACGTCCAGGTCACCCCGGCCCAGCGAGCGCACCAGCGACTCCATCTCCTGCAGCCGGCCGACCAGGTGGGAGCGCAGGATCAGCCACAGCGACAGCAGCAGCGCCGCGAAGAGCAGTGCCGCCACCGCCAGGAAGCCGGCCATGCCGCGGTCCGCCGCGAGGCGGGATGCGCCGGTGGCCTGCTCGATCGAGCGACCGCCCGCCCCCAGCAGCAGGGTTCCCCGTTCGCCGAGCCGCTGCGCCAGCGTTGCCCCATCCGCCCGCAGCGCCGCCAGCCGCTGGCCCAGCGCCAGCGCGCCGTGGCGCACCGCGAACAGGCCGGAGGGCGCCAGGCTCTGCAGCAGAAAGTCCAGCACCGTCCTGCGCTGTGCCTCGTCCAGCCCGGCGCGCTGGAACATCGTCGGCGTGATGTCCTGCCACTGGTTCTTCGAGAAGTCGCCCGGTCCACGCGGCACGTGGCACAGCGTGCAGCGCTCGTAGAACAGCTTTTCGCCCGGGCCCATCGTGGCCAGCGTGTGCGGCGAATAGACCTCCATGTCGCCGATGATGTGCGGCAGGCTCACCTGCGAGGCACCGCCGGAGTAGTCGCCGGTGGTCACCGAGTGGCCGCCGGTCAGCCCGAACAGCCGCCCCTGCAGCACCTGCGGGCGCAGCAGGCCAGGTAGGAGCGCCGCACCATCGGGTACTTCACCCGCGTCTTGCTGTAGACGCGGCTGATCAGGCCCTGGGTCAGCATGGTGGTGGGCATGGCGTCGATGTCCTGCAGCGGCTGCACACCCACCAGCACGCCCTTCTTCACCACGGCCTTGAACGGCCCCCAGTGGCTGGCGCCGGGAATCAGGGTGGTGTCGGCGCCGAAGACTTCGCTGGCGCCGAACCAGGCCACGCCATTGGCGGCCACGGCGGTGGCCACGGAGGTCTTCAGGAGGTTTCTTCTCGTCATGCTCATGGTGGATGCTCCTTGCAAAGGGCCGTCGAGAGGATCGAATCGGCTTGAAGGGCATCCTGGGAAGCAGGCTGCAACGGCATGAGCGGTCTTGTGTGGGTTGGGTGCGAGTTTGTCAACTCGGTGACGGCGCGCCCCGCACGGCTGCAGCCGCGGCATGATGGCGTCCATTCCCCAGGCACAGCGCGAGACGGACGCAATGAAAGTATTTGGCATGGCCGGCTGGTCCGGCTCGGGCAAGACCACGCTGGTCGAGCGGCTCATTCCGGTGTTCACCTCCCGGGGCCTGAGCGTGTCGGTGATCAAGCATGCCCACCACGGCTTGGACCTCGACCGGCCCGGCAAGGACTCCTGGCGCCACCGCGAGGCCGGCGCCACGCAGGTGCTGATGCTGTCCAACGACCGCTGGATCCTGATGCACGAGCTGCGCGGCGTGCCCGAGCCGACGCTGGAGGAGCAGCTGCGCCTGCTGGCGCCCTGCGATCTGGTGCTGATCGAGGGCTACAAGGCCGCCGCGGTGCCCAAGATCGAGATCCACCGCCCGGCGCACGGTAAAGCGCCGTTGTGGCCCGAGAACCCGCACGTGGTCGCCGTGGCCACCGACGCCGCGGACGGGACCCTCGACTGTCCTTTGCCGCTGCTGCCGCTGAACGACCCGGCGGCGGTGGCGGAATTCATCCTGGCGCATCGGGCGCAGGAACGCCCGCAGGACGGGCGGTGAAGCAGCAGCTCCGATCGTCAGGGCCGGCTGGCGACGTGTTCAGGGGCTGCCGCGCAGCCCGGCGGCCACTTCCCTGAACGTGGCCAGCGCCGCCTCCGGTCCACGCTGTCGGCAATGACGTGGCTCTTCATGTCCTTGGGCGTGACCCAGGGCAGCGTTGCGTCGGTTCAGCATTTCGGCTCGGACTTCGAAGGAGTTCTTTCGCGTCCGGCTCCCTCATTCCTCGTCACTGCCCCACTGCGGCCCCGTCGGCGGCCAAGTGCCGGCAGCGGCGCGCTGTTGGTACCACTGGTGCATGGCGGCGTCGTCGATGGCGTATTCGCCGCGGGCAGACTTCCACACCAGGCTGGGCTGGCGGTTGCGCAAGGCTTCCATGGCTTTTTGTGCCATGGCGCGGGTGACCGGGCCACCGGTCTTCTCGCTGTAGAAGCGCAGCGCTTCAACGTCGTAAGGGCGAAAGCGTGGGCCTTGTTCCAGCATGCGCCAGACCACGGCCTGCTCCACCGGGCGCAGCACCAGGTAGTCGCTTTCCATCTGCTGGCGGTCCTGATCCAGCCGCCGGCGGGCCAGAACTTCGACGAGCGCCTCAAACCGCTGGCCTTTTGCGCTGGTGTCGGCGTCGCCGAAGGGGCTGAGGGCCTGGCCCAGGGCATCGATGAAGAACTGAGGGCGCTGACCCAGCGTCTGGAAGGCCCACGCCAACTGGGGCTGATCAACCGGCGCCAGCTCAGGGCGCTGCCGCTCGATCAGGCCCACCAGATGGGTGACGAAGTCGTCGCCCAACAGGGGCAGGTGTTTGATGCTGGAGCCGTAGAAGGGCGCGGCGTTGGCGTTGACGAGGCGCAGCTGTTTGTCACGGTCAGAGCCGGACATGATCAACATCAAGTTGACCTGACCGGGGCGGTTGAGCTGGTCGCGGGCCGACTTCAGCGCCGTCATGGCGTCTTCACCGGCGGCGCTGGTCAAGCTGTGCTGGGCTTCGTCCACGATCAGGGCCACCGGACTCTTGGCCAGCAGGTGCAGCGCCCGCAAGGCTTCGGTCAGTGTGGAGCCTTCGGGGCGGCCGATCTTGCTGGTGTCGATCTTGAGGGCGCCGGCAATGCCGATGCTCTCGAGTCCACTGGCCTTGGCCGCTTTTGCGATGGGCCCCAAGTGTGTGCGCAGCACCGCACCAATGGCTTCGGCGATCAGCTCGCCCGGATCGCGCTGCGGCGCGGCCCAGAGGTCCACGTACACCACGGCAATGCCGCGTCGCTCCAGCTCGGGTTTGAGGTCGGCCTGCAGAAAAGTGGACTTGCCGGTGCGGCGCGGGGCGGCGAGAAACAGGCCGTTGGGCGCATCGTTGAAGAGGTTGCTGCCCTGCAGGGCTTCGCACATCTCTTCGGCCAGCGATGGACGGGGAAAGTGCATGGCTGTGTATCCTGATTCGCTTGGCATTCCATTTGTATCTTAACAAAGATACCGCAAGATACTTGGCGAATCACGCCACCAACTCCGGATTCATCTCCTCGATCAGTCCATCCAGTTCAGTGCCAAACACCAGCCAGTCGCGCTGCAGTTCGGTGCAGTCGAATTCGTCGCGGGCAATGTCCCATCTGCTGGCGAAGTGGTCTTTCTCAGCCCGCCAGCACGTTCGCCATGGCCTCGGCCGTGGCATCCACGTTCGACGAGTTCAGCCCCGCCACGCACATGCGCCCGGAGCGCACCAGGTACACGCCGTGCGCCTCGCGCAGCAGGTCGACCTGTTCGGCACTCAGGCCGGTGTAGCTGAACATGCCGCGCTGGGTGAGGAAGTAGCTGAAGTCGCGCCCCGGCAGCTTGGCCGCCAGCACCTCGTGCAGGCGCTGGCGCATGGTCTGGATGCGCGAGCGCATGCCGCCGAGTTCGGCGTTCCAGCTGACGCGCAGCTCGGGCGTGCCGAGCACCCGCGCCACGATCTGGCCGCCGTGGGTCGGTGGGCTGGAGTAGTTCTTGCGCACGGCCACCTGCAGCTGGCCGAGCACCAGCTGGGTCTCGGCGGCGCTCGGGCAGATCACGCTCAGGCCGCCGACGCGCTCGCCGTAGAGCGAGAAGCTCTTGGAGAAGCTGTTGGCGACGAAGCAGGGCAGGTCGGCGTCGGCAATGGCGCGGATCGCGAAGGCGTCCTCCTCCACCCCGTCGCCGAAGCCCTGGTAGGCGATGTCCACATAGGGCAGCAGCTCGCGTTCGGCCAGCACCGGGATCAGCGCGGTCCACTGCGCGCGCGTCAGGTCCACGCCGGTGGGGTTGTGGCAGCAGGCGTGCAGCAGCACGATGCTGCGCCTGGGCAGGCCTCGCAGCGCGTCGAGCATGGCGTCGAAGCGCAGGCCGCCGGTGGCCGGGTCGTAGTAGGGGTAGGTGTTCACGGTGAACCCGGCGCCCTCGAACATCGCACGGTGGTTGTCCCAGGTGGGGTCGCTGACCCAGACCTGCGATTGCGGGAACCAGCGCCTGAGGAAGTCGCCGCCCACCTTGAGGCCGCCGGAGCCGCCCAGCGTCTGGATGGTGGCCACGCGGCCTGCGGCCAGCAGCGGGTGGTCGGCGCCGAAGATCAGGGCCTGCACCTGCTCGCGGTAGTTGGCCGCACCCACCATCGGCTGGTAGGGCTTGGCGCCGATGCTGCCGAGCATCGCGGTCTCGGCCGTGCGCACCGCGTCCATCACCGGCAGGCGGCCGGCGTCGTCGAAGTAGATGCCGATGGACAGGTTGATCTTGCCCGGCCGCGGATCCTTCTGAAAGTTCTCGTTCAGGGTGAGGATGGGGTCGCCGGCGTAGGGTTCGACGTGTTCGAACATCGTGGGGCTCCAGGGTGGTCAGGCGGTCGGGTGGGGCGGGATGGAGGCGCAGCCGCAGGCCGCGCCGGGTGGCGGATTATCCCTTTGCGTCCTGCGGGTGCGACGCAGGTGGATGGGGTGGCCATGGGGTGGCGCGGCGACCGCGAACGAAAAACCCCCGCGCCGGCCCGGGCCGGGGTCGTGATGCAGTGCACGGCAGGGCGTCGGATTGAGCCGATCGTGCCACCGAGGCAAGGGGAGGGGCCCGGCTCGGGGGGGCCTCCGACCTTGACGCCTCTGGTTACAAAGCCGAAAAATCGACACCCATCGGCAGTTCCGCCTGCTCCTGTGCGCCGGGCCTTGGCGTGCGCCTTCCCTGCACTGCAGACCTCCTCAGCCTTCACATGTCCGCCGTCCTGTCTGCCACCGCGAGCCACCAGGCCCTGCGGGTGGCCATCGTGGGGTTCAGTGCTTTTGAGCATCGCACGCTCGAGAGCTACCTGCGCCTGTGCGACGGTGCCAACGGCGCGGGCTACAGCGTGTGCAGCGGCTTGCAGGGGGCCGATCTGGTGGTGGCCGACGCCGACCAGGCCGCGGCGATCTTTGAGGTGGGCCGTGCCGGCCGGGTGCGCGAGGCGGTGTTTGTGGGCGGGTCGGCCGCTCCGCTGAGTGCGGCCGCCCACCTGGCGCGGCCGATCGACGCCCTGCAGGTCAAACGGGCACTGGACGCGCTGGCGCTGCAGCGTCAGCACGGCCTGCCGCGAAACCTGCCGCGAAACCTGCCGCGGGTGGGGCCGGCGCCGGAGTCCCCGCTGCGTGCCATGCCGCACCGTCCCAGCGGTCGGGCCCGCCAGCAGGCCGTGGATGCCCACAGGGTGCACGACTTTCGCGCCAGCTCGGGTTTCAGCAACTCGGTGCTGGTTGAAGGCGAAGCACGCCTGGACGAGGTGCTGGTGGTGAGTGCCAGCAAGGCCGAGCGCCGCCTGCTGCACGACCTGCTCGGCCGTTACGGCTACGGCGTCGCGCTGGCGCCTTCCGCCGCTGCGGCGGTGGAGCTGTGTGAACGCAGGACCTACGGTTTTGTCTTCCTCGGCCTGGGGCAGGACGAAGGGGGCAGCTTCCAGGCCTGCCGTCGCATCGCGAGGCGGCCGACCCTGGTGGGCGTGGCGCCGGTGGTGGTGGCGCTGTCGCAGCGCAACTCGGCCATCGACCGCATCCGCGCGACCTTTGCCGGTTGCGACGCCTACTTGAGTGCACCGCTGAACGAGGACGACCTGCTGCGCCTGCTGGCTCAGCACGACCCGGCCTTCGAGCGCACCTTCGAGCCCACGGTGCCGATGGCGCTCTGACGCTCTGACCAGAGCGGCAGGTGCGCCTGCGACGTGGCTGCGGCGCTGCCGCGTCGCTTCAGTCCCTGGAGCGGGCCGCCAGCGCAGTGGCGCAGAGGATCAAGCCGCCGCCCAGCCAGACGGCCAGCGCGGGCCGCTCTCCACCCCAGGCCAGGGCAGAGGCACTGGCAAACACCACCTCGGTGGGCATGATCACCGCGGTGACGTTGGCCGGCAGCCGTGCCGCCCCGTACTGCAAAGCCAGGTTGGACACCAGGAAGGCCAGCGCCAGTGCCGCCGTGGGCAGCGCCCAGCCCCAGGCCCAGGCCGGTGGCCAGGGCACCCGGGCCGCGCCCAGCGTGGGGTCGGCGGCGGTCAGCGCGGCGGCCACCACGGCCACACCGCCGGCCACCACCACCCCGCCGGCAAACATCGCCAGCGCCCGGCCTTCCTCCGGCTGGCCCGCTTCGCGGCGCAGCAGCACATTGGTGGCCGCAAAACACAGCCCGCCCAGCAGCCCCAGCGCATCCGCCCCCCAGCGCATCGTCGCCGGCAGGTCGGCGCCGGCGCCGCCGGGCTGGGCGGTCAGCACCAGCGCCGCACCGGCCAGGGCCAGGGCCACCCGCAGCAGCACGGCGCGGGTGACGGCTTCGCCCAGCAGCCAGCGGGCCAGCACCACCGTCCACAGCGGCGTCAGGTAGAACAGCAGCACCACCCGGGTGACCTCACCCACCGTCACCGCCCAGTTGAAGGTGGCGTTGGTCAGCCCGGAGGCCAGCAGGATGGCCCACAGCGCCGGTTCACGCCGGAGCAGGCCCCAGGCCCGCGGCCGCCACAGCAGGATGACGATGCAGGCGAGCAGGTACACGCAGGCGGTGATCCACAGCGGGTGCAGGCCGGCGGCGTTGAGGTGGCGAAAGGGCCACCAGGACAGCCCCCAGGTGGCGGCGTTGACCAGCAGCGCGGCCACCGCCCAGCCCGGCCAGGGACTCTGGCCGTGCAGGCCGCCGGCCGCGGGGGTTGGGGGCGCCATCAGTGCCCGTCGCTGCGGGCAATGGCGAGCAGGCGCTCGACTTCCTCGCGGTGCTGCACGCAGTTGCGGCGGTGCCAGCGGCCGATGGCCCACATCGTGCCCGCCACCAGCAGCCCGAAGGCGGTGATGGCGGCAAAGGCGGACAGGCCGAAGCGGGTCATGCCGGTGTAGAAGGCGCCCAGCGCCAGGATGCAGGCCTGCTCATTGAAGTTCTGCACCGCGATCGAGCGGCCGGCGCCCATCAGGTTGTGGCCGCGGTGCTGCAGCAGCGCGTTCATCGGCACCACCAGGAAGCCGCCGAAGCCGCCCAGCAGGATCAGGAAGGGGGCGGCCAACCAGACGTTGTCGATCAGCACCATGCCCACCAGCAGCAGGCCCATGCCCACCCCCAGCGGGATGGTGGCGGTGGCGCGGTCCAGCCGCATCGTCACCGAGGCCACCACCGCACCCACCGCGGTGCCGATGGTCACCACCCCCACCAGCGAGGTGGCCTGGGTGGTGTTGTAGGACAGCGCCGCTGCCGCCCAGGCCAGCACGATGTAGCGCAGGTTGCCCCCCACGCCCCAGAACAGCGTGGTGGTGGCCAGGGAGATCTGCCCCAGCTTGTCGTTCCACAGCCGCGCGTTGCAGTCGGAGAAGTCGCGCACCATCTGCAGCGGGTCGCGCGGCATGGGCTGCAGCTCGGCATCGGTGCGCGGGATGCGCAGGTTGAACAGCGCGGCCACGATGTAGGGCAGGATCAGCGTGGCCACCGCGGCCTCGGCCGGGCTGTCCACACCGGTGTCGACCAGCGGCAGATCCAAACCCAGCAGCAGCGGCGCCACATGCCCGCCCACCAGCTGTCCGCCCATCAGCACGCCCATGATGATGGAGGCGATGGTCAGCCCCTCGATCCAGCCATTGGCCTTGACCAGCTGGGAGGGCGGCAGCAGCTCGGTGAGGATGCCGTACTTGGCCGGCGAGTAGGCCGCGGCACCCAGGCCCACCACCGCGTAGGCCAGCAGCGGGTGGGAGCCGAACAGCATCATCAGGCAACCGGCCACCTTGATGGTGTTCGAGACGAACATCACCCGCCCCTTCGGTATGGCGTCCGCAAAGGCACCGACGAAGGGGGCAAGGATGACGTAGAACAGCGCAAACATCGGCACCAGCGCGGCGCGTTGCCATTCGCCGGCGCCCGAGGTGCGCAGCAGCTCCACCGCAGCGACGAACAAAGCGTTGTCTGCCAGCGAGCTGAAGAACTGCGCTGACATGATGGTGTAGAAGCCTTTTTTCATCCGCCGCCGGTGGGGGTCTTTTGAACGCGGCGCGGTTATAGCATGCGCAGCGGCGGGCACCCCGCCGGGGGAAGGAAGGAAAACCCGCTGGACGCATCGGCCACAATCTCCTTCATGCCCCGGCCCATCGCAGCACTGATCCATCCCGACGCCATTGCCCACAACCTGCGCCAGGCACGCCGGCAGGCGCCGGACGCCCGGTTGTGGGCGGTGATCAAGGCCAATGCCTACGGGCATGGCATCGAAAGGGTGTGGAGCGGCGTGCTGGGGGCCGACGGCATGGCGCTGCTGGACCTGGCCGAAGCCGTGCGGGTGCGCGCGCTGGGCTGGCGCGGCCCGGTGCTGTTGCTGGAGGGGGTGTTCGAGCCCCGCGACCTGGAGCTCTGCTCGCGCCTGAACCTCTGGCATGTGGTGCACTGCGATGAGCAGATCGGCTGGCTGGCTTCGCACAAGACGCACCAGCCTCACCGCGTCTTCCTGAAGATGAACAGCGGCATGAACCGGCTGGGCTTTCGCGGGCCGGCGCTGCGCAGCGCCTGGGCACGGCTGAATGCGCTGCCGCAGGTCGATGAGATCTCGCTGATGACGCATTTCTCGGATGCCGATGCGCTGCGCTTCGGCGCCGACGGCATTGCGCACCAGGTGGAGGCCTTTGCCGAAGCCACCCGCGACCTGCCGGGCGAACGCAGCCTGAGCAACAGCGCAGCCATCCTGCGGCACGGGCAGCAGCTGGAGGTGCGGGCCGACTGGGTGCGCAGCGGCATCCTGAGTTACGGCAGCGCCCCCGACTACCCCACCCACGATGCCGCCCACTGGCAGCTTCTTCCGGCCATGACGCTGCGCTCCCAGGTCATCGCCACCCAGGAGCTGATGGCCGGCGACAGCGTGGGCTACGGCAGCGCCTTCCGTGCCACCGGGCCGATGCGCATCGGCATCGTCGCCTGCGGTTATGCAGACGGCTACCCCCGCCATGCCCCGGGCGGCTCGGACGGGCCGGGCACCCCGGTGCTGGTGGACGGAGTGCGCACACGCACCGTCGGTCGGGTGTCCATGGACATGCTGGTGGTGGACCTGACGGCGCTGCCGCAGGCCGGCATCGGCACCGAGGTCACCCTGTGGGGCCACGGCCCGAGGGGCAACCTGCTGCCGGTGGACGAGGTGGCCCGCGCGGCCGGCACCCTTTCCTACGAGCTGCTGTGTGCGCTCGCGGCGCGGGTGCCGGTGCAGGTCCAGGGTGCAGAAGGCTGAGACGATGAGGGGCTGAACGGAGCTGCTAGCATCCCCCGAAGGAATTTGCCGGAGCGGGGCATGGAAGCAACACAGCGCCACCACATTCTCCTGGTCGATGACGACATCTCGACCATCCAGGTGCTGTGGTGCCTGCTGTCCGACGAGGCGCAGATCCGCTTCGCCAAAACGGCCGAGCAGGCGCTGGGCCTGGCGCTCGAACTGCCGCCGGACTTGCTGCTGCTTGACCAGATGCTGCCCGACGCCAGCGGGCTGGATGTGGTGCGTGCCTTTCAGCGCGAGCCCACCCTGGCCCGGGTGCCGGTGATGCTGATCACCGGGCACGATGCCGAAGGGCTGGAGTCGCGCGCGCTGGAGCTGGGCGCGGTGGATTTCCTGCACAAGCCGATCGTGGGCGAGCAGCTGCTGGCCCGGGTGCGGGCGCAGCTGCGCCGCCAGGACCGCGCCCCGGGCGAGCGGCTGTCCGGCGCCAACGCATCCCCCGGTCGCCCGGCTCGGGTGCTGATCGTCGATGACGATGTGGTGTCGATCAAGATGCTGCGCAACCTGCTGGAGGCCGAGGGCGCGGCCGTGCAGTTTCACTTCGCCACCCGCGGGGACGAGGCCCTGCAGCTGGCCGAATCGGTGCAGCCGGAGCTGGTGCTGCTGGATGCCGGCCTGCCGGGGCTCGACGGGCTGGAGGTCTGCCACCGCCTGCGCCTGAACGCCCGGCTGCGGGACGTACCGGTGGTGTTCGTGACCCGCCGCGACGATGCCCGCACCGAGGCGGCGGCTTTCGAGGCCGGCGCTTCGGACTACATCCTCAAATCGGTGGCGCCCGCGGTGCTGCGTGCGCGCATCCGCGCCCACCTGCCGCGGCCGGGCCCGGGGCGCGAGTCGGCCCCGCTGGGGGCGGCGCCGAGCGGACCGTCGCTGCAGGAGCAGCTCCAGGCCCTGGCGGGGCCGCACGGTTGTGCGCTGATGCTGCTGGACGCCGGCTGGCGGGTGCTGTTCTGCAGTCAGGCCGCGGCCGACCTGCTGGGCCTGCCGGTGGCCGACGCCTGCGGGCGGCGGTTGCGGGAGCTGTGGTGGTCCGCCCGTGCGCGGGACAGCGACCTGCCTGCACCGACGGACGCGGATGCCACCGCCGAGCTGGAGGTCCTGCTGCGCCACGGGCGCGAGTCCCTGGAGCTGGAGGTGGTGCGCTGCGACGGCCAGCCCCTGCGCACCCGGCTGGAGGTCAGCGGTGCCCAGGGCCCGGCCGGTCGGCCCCTGCTGCTGCGCTGGGTGCCGATCGAGCCGCCCACCGCAGCGCCCCAGGCGCTGGAAGACCTGCTGCCCAGCCGGGCCGCCACCATCGCCGGGCTGGCCGGCCGCCTGCGTGCGGAAGCACAGCAACTGGCCGCCGAACTGGCGTCACTCGGTCCGGCGGCTGCGCCCGCGCTGCAACGGCTGGCCGCCGGGGAGGTGCTGCTGGCCGACCTGGGGCTGTTGATCGAGGACGATCCCGCCTGGCCCGTGCTGGCCTTGTCCGCCGTGGACGCGGCCGGTGTGATGCAGGCAGCGATCGAGGCGGCCCGGCTCAGCCCCGCCGCGCAGGAGGTGCTGCGCGGCGCACTGGCCGAGGCACTGGCCAGCCTGCGGGCGGTGGACGCCGCGCCGGGCCCGCCGGTGGCTGCGGAGCCGCAGCGCCTGGTGCATGGCCTGGCCCGGGCCCTGGAGGTGTGCTGCGAGCCGGCCTCCGGCGCGGTGCCGCTGCGGCTGCTCCGCGGGGAGCAGGGGCTGCGGCTGCAGTTGCTGCCTGCGGCCGCTCAGTTCCCCTCCGTGCAGGCCCTGCGGGAGGCCTGCTGGCCGCTGGGCCGGCCCGAGCCCGGCCAGCGCAGCCCGCTGCGGGCGCTGCGGCTGGCGGTGGTGCGCCACCTGCTGGCGGTGGTGGGGGTGTCCATGTCGGTGCAGGAACAGCCCCCGGGCAGCGTGTGCATCGAGCTGCTGCTGCCCTGGTGGGATCCCGCCGCCGCCGGTGCCCCCCTGCTGCTGCCCGCCTGAAGGGGCGCAAGATGCGGCAGGACGCCTCGATCCTGATCATCGACGACGACCCGGCCAGCATCCAGGTGCTGGCCCGGCTGCTGGGTGAGATGGACGAAATGGGCGAGCTGCGATTTGCCCTCGACGGCGAGGAGGGGCTGGCGCTGGCCCGGCAGGCCGCGCCGGACCTGGTGCTGCTGGACGCCGGGCTGCCGGGGCTGGATGGCTTCGAGGTCTGCCGCCGACTCAAGGCGGATGCCGATCTGGCCAGCGTGCCGGTGATCTTCGTCACCGCCCAGCACGACACCGCCACCGAGCTGGCCGGCCTGTCCGCCGGGGCGGTGGACTGCATCGGCAAACCCCCGCTGGCGCCGATCGTGGTGGCGCGGGTGCGCACCCAGTTGCGCCTCAAGCAGCTGGCCGACGAGCTGCGCCGCGCGGCCCTCACCGACGCGTTGACCGGGCTGGCCAACCGGCGGCGTTTCGACGAGCAGCTCGAGCGTGAGTGGCTGCGCGCGCAGCGCCAGGGAGCGCCGCTGTCGCTGCTGATGATCGACATCGACCACTTCAAGGCCTACAACGACCGGTTGGGCCACCGCGCCGGAGACGCCTGCCTGCGCGAGGTGGCCCAGGCCATCGCGGCCCAGGCGCGCCGGCCCGGTGACGAGGCCGCCCGCTGGGGGGGCGAAGAGTTTGCCCTGCTGCTGCCGGCCACCGACGAGGCCGGCGCACGCTTCATCGCCGATTCCCTGGTGGCGGCGGTGGTGGAGCTGGGCCTGCCCCATGCAGGCTCTTCCCTCTGCGGGGGCCGGGTGACGGTGTCGGTTGGAGGCTGCACCCAGCGCACACCGGGCAGCGCCGCCGCACTGGTCGAAGGGGCCGACCAGGCGCTTTACCTGGCGAAACGGCGCGGGCGGGCACGCGCCTGCTGGCTGCCCGGCCCACGCGGCGACGCAGTGGACGCTGTGGATGCGATGGACGCCGCGGACGCTGTGGACCGCGCCAGCTCCGGGCCGGCGGATGCCTGAACGCCGCATCACCCACCGCGCGCAGGTCACGGGCGGTGCGCTGCTGGGGGTCGGGCTGCTGATCAGCCTGCTGCTGGCGCTGGACCAGGCCGGCCGCAACGAAGATCGCCTGGCACAGGCGCTGGCGCTGCTGACCGAACGCACCGCAGACCAGCTGGTCGAGCGCATCCACCTCTACGAGTACGGCCTGCGGGGTGCCCGCGGGGCCGTCATCAGCGCCGGCACCGAAGGCTTGACGCGGCTGCGGTTTCGGGCCTACCACCAGTCGCGCGACATCGACAGCGAGTTTCCGGGCGCACGCGGCTTTGGCGTGATTCGCCGGGTGCCTCCGGCCGAGGAAGCCCTCTTCCTGCAGCAGGCCCGGCGCGACGGCGCCCCGGACTTTGCCATCCAGCAGCTGCTGCCGCACGACGAAGAGCGTTTTGTCATCCAGTACATCGAGCCGACCGAGCGCAACCTCGGCGCCGTGGGGCTGGATGTGGCCTCCCAGCAGGACCGGCGCGATGCGGCGCTGCGGGCCATGCGCAGCGGCCGTGCGGCCATCACCCGCCCGATCACCCTGGTGCAGGCGGCCGGGCGGCCGCTGCATTCCTTCCTGATCCTGCTGCCGATCTACCACGGCGGTCGTCCTCTGGAAACACCCGCGCAGAGAGAGCAGGCCACCTTCGGCTGGTCCTACGCCCCGTTGGTGATCGACGAGGTGCTGCAGACTTCCCAACTGGACCTGGGGGGGCGCCAGTTCCGCCTGCTCCTGGACGATGTCGGCCCGGACGGCGAGCCGGTGCGGTTTTTTGATTCCGGAGGCGACGACGACGAACCCGCCGGGCGCATGCAGCGCACCTGGCGCGATGTGTTCGGGCGGCGCTGGCAGGTGGAGGTGCAGCCCACGCCGCTGTTGGCCGAGCAGCTGAACCTGACTTCGCCCTGGGGCGTGCTCTGGGCGGGCATCTTTGCCTCGCTGCTGCTGGCGGCACTGGTCTATGCGCAGTCCACCAACCAGGGACGCAAGCGCCTGATCCGGGCCCACAGCGTGCGCATGGCCAACCTGGTGGCCAACTCCAGCGATGCCATCGTCACCCAGTCGCTGGAGGGGCGCATCACCTCCTGGAACCGTGCGGCCGAGCAGATCCTGGGCTGGTCGGCCGAGCAGGCCATCGGCCAGCCGGCGCACAGCCTGGTGCCCGCCGACCGCCGTGCCGTGGAGTGGCAGCGCCTGGCCCGGGTGCGGCGCGGCGAGTCGCTGCCCACGCATGACGAGGTCTATCAGCGTGCCGACCAGTCGGAGGTGGAGGTTTCCGTCACGGTGGCGCCGATGTACGGCGTTGACGGCGCACTGGAGGGCATCGGCAAGACCATCCGCGACATCGGCGAGCGCAAGCAGGCCGAGCGGTCGCTGCAGCAGTTCAATGCGCGGCTGGAGCGCGAGGTGGCGCTGCGCACCCAGGAGCTGGCCACCGCCCACCGCGACCTGCAGACCATCCTGGACGCGGTGCCGTCGATGATCGGCTTCTGGGACCGTGACCTGCTCAACCGGGTGGCCAACCGCGCCTACCACCGCTGGCTGGGCCTGGCGCCGGGCGAGATGCGGGGGCGCCACCTGCGCGAGCTGGTCGGGGAAACGCTGTTCGAGCAGAACCGCGAGCGCATCGAGGCGGTGCTGCGCGGGCAGCCGCAGACCTTCGAGCGCAGCCTCCCACGCCCGGACGGCTGTGGCGAGATCCACTCGCTGGTGCACTACCTGCCGGACGTGCTGGACGGTCAGGTGCTGGGCTTCTACGTGCTGGTGCACGACGTCACCGAGCTCACGGAGAGCCGCCGCCGGCTGGCCGACAGCGAGGCCTTCCTGGAGCGCGCCAGTCGCCTGGCGGCGGTGGGGGGCTGGCAGATGGACCTGGCCAGCCGGGCGCTGACCTGGACCCGCGGCACCCGTGCCATCCACGAATGGACGGCGCCGCTGCCGCCGGACTACGACAGCTCGGTGCAGTTTTATCCGCCCCCGGCCCGCGAGGTGCTGGCTGCCGCGGTGCAGCGCGCCATCGACTGCGGCGAAGGCTGGGACCTGGAGCTGCCCTTCGTCACCGCCGCCGGCCGGTCGATCTGGGTGCGCACCATCGGTGAGGCGGAATACGGCCCCGGCGGGCGGGAGGCCGGCGCGCTGCGCCTGGTCGGCGCGCTGCAGGACATCACCGTCCAGCGCGAAGCCGCCGCCGCGCTGGAGGCCCGCCATGCCGCAGAGGCCGCCAGTGCCGCCAAGAGCGCCTTCCTGGCGCACATGAGCCACGAGATCCGCACGCCGCTCAATGCCCTGATCGGCCTGTCCCACCTGCTCGAAGGCACCCCGCTGGACGGCGAGCAGCGCCACTTCCTGGACCGCATCCAGCTGGCCAGCCGCACCCTGCTGGGCCTGCTCAACGCCATGCTGGACATCGCCAAGATCGAGGCCGGCGAGCTCAGCCTGGAGCACATCGAGCTGGACCTGCCGCTGCTGCTGCGGGAGGTCACCGCCCTGCTGGACGCGCAGGCCCAGGCCAAGGGGCTGACGCTGCAACTGGAACTGCAGCCCGGTCTGCCGGCGCGGGTGCTGGGCGACCCCACCCGGCTGCGCCAGGTCCTCACCAACCTGTTGAGCAACGCCATCAAGTTCACCGAGCAGGGCCAGGTGCAGCTGGAGGTGTCCCGTCTGGAGGGCTCTGCCGGGCCCGGAAGCCGCCGCGGTGCGGCTGCGCTTTGTCGTGCGCGACACCGGCATCGGCATCGAGCCGGTGGCGCTGGCGCGCCTGTTCCAGCCCTTCGTGCAGGCCGATGCGGCCACCAACCGCCGCTTTGGCGGCACCGGGCTGGGCCTGTCGATCGTGCGCCACCTGGTCGGGATGATGGGCGGGCAGGTCGGGGTGGACAGCCACCCGGGACGGGGCAGCGCCTTCTGGTTCGAGCTGGACCTGCTGCCGGTGGCCGCGGGAGCGGCCGGCGCTGCCGAGGGTGCCGGGGCCGTCGCGGCTGGTGCGGCTGTTGCGGCCGTCACAGCCGTCACGGCCGTCGCAGCCAACGGGGCCCCAGGTGCGCAGGGCACGCCGCAGCCGGCCCCGGACAGCCGACATGCGGCCGCCGGCAGTGCCGGTCCCAAGGGGCTGTTGGCGGATGTACGGGTGCTCGTCGTCGACGACAGCGACACCAACCGCGAGGTGGCCGAGCGCCTGCTGCTGCGTGAGGGAGCCTGGGTGCGGTGCTGCGAGGGGGGCGCCGAGGCGTTGGCGGCGTTGGCAGCGCCGGAGGCCCGCTTCGATGTGGTGCTGATGGACGTGCAGATGCCGGTGATGGACGGCCACGAGGCCACCCGTCGCATCCGCCGGATGACGGCACTGCGGCAGCCGGTGGTGCTGGCCCTCAGCGCCGGGGTGCTGACCACCGAGCGCCAGCGCGCGCTGGAGGCGGGCATGGACGACTTCATTGCCAAACCGCTGGACCCCCAGCGCCTGGCCTGGACCCTGCGCCGCCATGTCGATGCCGCCCGAGGCCTGCCTCTGACGCCCTGGCCCGTGGCCGGTGAGCTGCCCGTTGACCCGGCTGTTGACCCGCCTGTTGATTCGCCGATGGACCCGCCGATGGACCCACCGGTTGACCCGGCCGATGCTGACCCGGCCGATGCCGGCGCCCAGGCCACGCAGCGGCCGGGTGGGCCACCGCCGCCCGGCGCCGGGTTGCCTGAAATCGACGGCATCGACCGGGAGGACGCCCTCACCCGCATCGGCGAGGACCGCGCCTTGATGGCCTCGCTGCTGTCTCGGGTGCTGCGCGAGTTCGCGCCGCTGGCCGAGGTCCAGGGCAACCCGCTGCCTCTGCCGCGCTGGCTGGCGCAACTGCACAAGCTCAAGGGCGCCTCCGGAATGATCGGGGCGCGTGCGCTGGCCGCGGCCGCAGCGGCCCTGGAGGAGGCGCTGCGGCAGGGGCGGGACAGCGCCGCGGCGCAGGAGCAGCTGACCCAGGCCCTGCTCGGCCTGACCGAGGCCAGCCGCAGCTTCCTGGACGAGGTGAACCGGCAGGAGCTGCACCCGCTGCAGGGCAACGCAGGGGGCCCGGCGCCGGACGCAGCGCGCCTGGCGCGACTGGCCGACCAGCTCCAGCGGCATGACCTGGCCGCGCTGGACAGCTTCCAGGCCCTGTCGCAGCCGCTGCGTGCCGCTTGGGGCGAGGCCCGCTGGCTGCGCCTGCGCCGGGCGGTGGACGACCTGCAGTTCACCCAGGCGCTGGAGGTGTTGGCCGAACGTGCCGGCCCGGGCCTGCCCGCCACGGCGCAGGCCGCGCCGGACCCAGGTGTGCCCCAGGGCAACGGGGGGGCTCGTTAGAATCCGGTCATGTTCCGCCGATCCGATCCGCCTCCCCACGGCCGTGGCCCCACAGCCGGGCGGTTGGCTTCGCACAGCGCGACGCGGCGGCAGACCACCCGCGACCGAATTTGCTGAGGGGCGGGCCGACGGCCCGTGGACCCCGGGGGCAGCCGCTGTCCTGGCGGTCTGCGCCGTTGCGGCGCGCCTCCCGCGACTTCCCTCTGCCCGCCCGGCACGCCGGGCTCCCGCGTTGTTTCGCACCCCCGTGACGAGCGCACCCCAGCGGGTGCGAAGCCCTCATGACCGACAAGACCTCCCCCAAGGCCAAGGCCAAGCCCCAGCGTGACGCCGAAGCCGCGCCCGAGAGCAGCTACCGCGCCACGCTGAACATGCCCGACACCCCCTTCCCGATGCGCGGCGACCTGCCCAGGCGCGAGCCGGGCTGGGTGAAGGACTGGAACGATGCGGCCAACGCCGCTGGCGGCAGCCTCTACATGCGCCTGCGCGAGGCGCGCAAGGGTGCACCGCTGTTCGTGCTGCACGACGGCCCGCCGTATGCGAACGGCCAGATCCACATGGGCCACGCGGTCAACAAGGTCCTCAAGGACATGATCGTCAAGAGCCGCCAGCTGGCCGGCTTCGACGCGCAGTACATCCCCGGCTGGGACTGCCACGGACTGCCGATCGAGAACGCGATCGAGAAGAAGCACGGCCGCAACCTGAGCCGCGACGACATGCAGGCGAAAAGCCGCGCCTACGCCACCGAGCAGATCGAGCTGCAGCGCGGTGACTTCAAGCGCCTGGGCGTGCTGGGCGACTGGGAGCGCCCCTACCGCACGATGGACCCGGCCAACGAGGCCGGCCAGATCCGCGCCTTCAAGCGCGTGATCGAGCGCGGCTTCGTCTACCGCGGCCTCAAGCCGGTGTACTGGTGCTTCGACTGCGGCAGCTCGCTGGCCGAATTCGAGATCGAGTACGCCGACAAGAAGAGCGACACGCTGGACGTGGCCTTCGAGTCCGACGACGCCGCCGGCCTGGCCCGCGCCTTCGGTCTGGAAGCGCTGCCGGGTCAAGATGAAGGCAAGAGCGCCTTTGCGGTGATCTGGACCACCACGGCCTGGACCCTCCCCGCCAACCAGGCGCTCAACGCCCATCCGGAACTGACCTACGCGCTGGTGGACACCCCGCGCGGCGTGCTGCTGCTGGCCGAGGAGCTGGTCGAGAAGTGCCTGGCGCGCTTCGGCCTGGAAGGTCAGGTGCTCGCCACCGCGAAGGGCGAGGCGCTGCGCGGCCAGGTGTTCCGCCACCCGCTGCATGACACCTTGACGGCCGAGCAGGGTGGCAAATACTCCTACCGCCGCAAGAGCCCGCTGTACCTGGCCGACTACGTCACCGCCGGGGATGGCACCGGCATCGTGCATTCCGCGCCGGCCTATGGTCTGGACGACTTCAACAGCTGCGTCGCCCACGGCCTGAAGTACGACGACATCCTCAACCCGGTGCAGGGCAACGGCGTCTACGCCGACGAGCTGCCCTTCTTCGGCGGCCAGCACATCTGGAAGGCCTGCGCCCACGTCATCGAGACGCTGCGCGGGCACGGCCGCCTGATGGCCACCCAGCCCATCGTGCACAGCTACCCGCACTGCTGGCGCCACAAGACGCCGGTGATCTACCGCGCCGCGGCGCAGTGGTTCATCCGCATGGACGAAGGCGAGGGTGTCTTCACCAAAGACAAGGCGCCCCAGACGCTGCGCCAGATGGCGCTGGCCGCCATCGACCACACCGGCTTCTACCCCGAGAACGGCCAGGCCCGACTGCGCGACATGATCGCCAACCGGCCCGACTGGTGCATCTCGCGCCAGCGCTCCTGGGGCGTGCCGCTGCCCTTCTTCCTGCACAAGGACTCGGGCGAGCTGCACCCGCGCACGATGGAGATCCTCGACCAGGCCGCCGACATCGTCGAAGCAGGCGGCATCGAGGCCTGGAGCCGCGTGAGCGTCGCGGAGATCCTGGGCAGCGCGGATGCGCCGCACTACACCAAGAGCAGCGACATCCTGGAAGTCTGGTTCGACTCCGGTTCGACCTTCCAGCACGTGCTGCGCGGCAGCCACGCCCATGCCTATCCGAACGGCGCCTTCCACGCCCAGGGCCCCGAGGCCGACCTCTACCTCGAAGGCCACGACCAGCACCGCGGCTGGTTCCACTCCTCGCTGCTGCTGGGCTGCGCGCTGTACGGCCGCGCGCCCTACAAGGGCCTGCTGACCCACGGCTTCACGGTGGACAGCCAGGGCCGCAAGATGAGCAAGAGCCTGGGCAACGGCATCGACCCGCAGGACGTCTCCAAGAAGCTCGGAGCCGAGATCATCCGCCTGTGGGTGGCCGCGAGCGACTATTCCGGCGACATCGCCGGCGACGACAAGATCCTCGCCCGCGTGATCGACGCCTACCGCCGCATCCGCAACACCCTGCGCTTCCTGATGGCGAACACGTCGGACTTCAACCCCGACACCGACGCTGTGCCCGCCGCGCAGTTGCTGGAGATCGACCGTTACGCCCTGGCCCGCGCCGGCGAGCTGCAGGCCGAGATCCTGAAGCACTTCGACGCCTACGAGTTCCATCCGGTGGTCAGCAAGCTGCAGGTCTACTGCTCTGAAGACCTGGGCGCCTTCTACCTCGACGTGCTCAAGGACCGCCTCTACACCAGCGCACCGAAGTCGCTGGCGCGCCGCAGCGCCCAGACCGCGCTGTGGCAGATCACGCACGCCATGCTGCGCTGGATGGCCCCCTTCCTCAGCTTTACCGCCGAGGAAGCGTGGACGGTGTTCGCCGGCAACAAGACCCGTGGCTCGATCTTTTTTGAGACCTTCTGGCCCTTCGTCACCCCCGAGGAGGCCCTGATTGCCAAGTGGAGCCGCATCCGCGCCATCCGCGACGTGGCCAACAAGGAAATTGAGGCCGTGCGCGTCGCCGGCCAGGTCGGCGCCTCGCTGCAGGCCACGCTGGAAATCACCGCCGGCGCCGACGATGCCGCGCTGCTGCGCAGCCTGGGCGACGACCTCAAGTTCGTCACCATCACCTCGGCGGTGACCGTGGTGGACGGCGACGAGCTGAAGGTCACGGTGTCGCCGTCGACCGCGGTGAAGTGCGAGCGCTGCTGGCACTACCGCGACGACGTGGGCAGCCACGCCGCGCACCCGACGATCTGCGCTCGCTGCGTGAGCAACCTGGAAGGCAGTAGGGAGGCGCGTACAGTTGCTTGAGCGCGCCCTGTGTGGCGTGCCAGGAGGTGTCCATGCCGCGAACCGAATCGACCTGCGCCGACCTCTTCGCCCTGCCCACGGCCGAGAAGCTGCAGCTGGTCGAGGATCTTTGGGACAGCATTGCCGCCGAGCAGGAGGCCGCTCCCGTGCCTCCTGCTGTGGCCGTCCAGCTGCATGAACGTCTGGCGCGCTACGACGCCGATCCCGCCTCCGGAGTTTCCTGGGAGGAAGCCCGGCGTCGGCTGCGCGATGCCGCGTGACGCTGCCTCAGCTGATCCTCACTCCGGAGGCGTTTGAGGACATTCGCGAGGCCCGACAGTGGTACGAGCAGCGCCGTCATGGCCTGGGCGCGGCGTTCGAGCTTGCGCTGGAGGCTGCTCTGACCCAGTTGCAGCGCAGGCCGCAGGCCGCAGGCCCATCCGATGGTGTTGCCGCCCTTGCGGCGCGCGGTGATGCGCCGCTTCCCCTATGAAGTCTTCTACCGCGATGGCGACGACATCCTGGTGGTGATGGTGTTGCACACCGCCCAGAATCCAGATCGAGTGCGCCAGCGGCTCGGGCGCCTCTGATCGGCAGCGGTTGTCAGCCGGCCGCGCTCCGTCAGCCCAGCAGCTTCCGGTACTGCAGGAACCCGCTTTTCGCGGCGATGCGGTCGTACAGCAGCATGGCGTCGGTGTTGGTCTCGTGGGTGAGCCACCACACGCGTGAGGCGCCGGCGGCCTCCGCTGCGGCGTAGACGTGTTCGATCAGCGCGCGGCCCACACCCTGGCCGCGGCAGTCCGGGGCGGCGAACAGGTCCTGCAGGTAGCAGTAGTCGCCCGCCGTCCAGCAGCTGCGGTGGTAGATGTAGTGCACCATGCCCAGCAGCCGGCCGTCCTGTTCTGCGACGGCGCAGTGCATCGGCTCGGCCGGGTCGTGGAAGCGCTGCCAGTTCAGCGCCGTCTGCTCGGGCGACAGGTCGACTTTGTAGAAGCTCTGGTAGCCGCGCCACAGCGGCAGCCATTGGTCGCGGTCGTCGGGGCGGGCGAGGCGGATGTGCATGGTCGTGCTCAGGTGCTCAGGTGTTCGGATGCTCAGGAGCACGGATTCTCAGGGCTGGCCGTCGTCGGTGGACAGCAGGTTGCTGCTGTGCTGGGGCAGGGTGAGCCGGCCGGCTTCGTCGGGCAGGGCTTCGATGCGGATGCGCGGCGGCTCACCCTGCACCGGACCGAACAGAGTGGCAAAGGCGGCGTCGCTGGCGTCGCGGCCGGTGCCCAGCCGCACGAAGCCCATCGGGATGGCGGTGCCGGAGGGGTCGAACAGGTACCAGCGCCCGCCCAGGTAGGCCTCCACATAGGCGTGGAAATCGGGCGGACCCAGTGCGGGGTCGGCGCCGTAGTCGAAACCGGTGGCAAAACGCGCCGGGATGTTCAGCGCCCGGCACAGCGCGATCATCACGTGCGCAAAGTCCCGGCACACCCCGGCCCCGTCGGCCAGCGTGTCGCGCGCGGAGGTCTGCGCGGTGGACACCCCGGAGCGGAAGGTCAGCCGCTGGCGCACCCACTCGCACAGCGCCACCACCCGCCGCGAGCCCTGCGGCATCGCGCCGAAGTGCTGCAGCGCCAGGGGCGCCAGCCGGTCGGACTCGCAGTAGCGGCTGGGGTACAGGTAGGGCAGCACCTGCGACGGCAGTTGCGCCACCGGCACCTCCGGCAGGCCCGCAGCCGGGGCCACATGGTGCGCCAGCTCCACCACCGCCTCGTGCCGCAGGCTCAGCGGCCCCGCCTGGGCATGCAGGCGCAGGTAACGCGCCCGGGTGATCGGGTCGGTGTGCGCCTGCATGGTCACCGGCTGGGCGATGCTCAGCTTCTCCTCCACCACCCGCTGCTGGCGGGTGAAGGCCGGCTGGATGTTGAAGATGAAATCGGCGCCCGGCGCGTCGATGCGGTAGTCCAGCGCGACGCTGCAGCCCAGGCGGATCATGCGCGGACCTCCGAGGGACCCAGGCCGGTGGACCCGTGCCCCGCAGCGGTCTGCTGCTGCCGGGTGGTGCGAGGGGGCGTGGCGGCGGGCGCGGATCGGCTCGGCAGCCAGGGTGCGAAAAGGGACAAGGCGGGATCGTTCCGGTTGAGGCGCTCAGCGACGGTGAGATGCGGTGAAAGGAGGTGAAAAAGGCGGATCGGGGTCAGCTCCAGCACGGAAGCAAGTTCAAGGCCCTGGGTGGCCCGTGCCGTGCCCGGGTGACATCTCGCCGAGCCCGACTGTAGTCCCGGCTCGCGCCTGCCGGTGTGGACTGCCGTTGTGGACTGCCGGTGTGGATGGCGCCCGGTGCCCGGGCCTATGCGGCCCCCGCCACCGTCCAGGCCAGCAGCAGCTGCGCACCAAAATAGGTCGGCCAGCCCCAAAGTTTGTTGGCGAAGCCGGCGTGCACAAAACGGTCGCGCGCCACCGCCAGGTCCGACAGCGCAAACAGCAGCGCTCCCGCCAGCACCGCCCAGCGCCCGGCCGCGGCGGCATGGCCGGCCGCGGCCACACACATCAGCAGGATCACCGCCACATAGGCCCGCACCGGCCAGCGGAACCCGGCCGTGAGATGCGGCCCCAGCCAGCGCTGCACCCCGGCACCGAAGGCCAGTGCCGCCACGCTGGCGATGCCGATCGCCAACGTGGACAGCGCCCCGCCCAGGAAGGCCAGCGCAAAACACAGGTGCGACAGCAGAAACGCCCCCAGCCCGGCCAGAAAGGCGGGCGGCTGGCGCGACAGCAGCAGCGCATCTCCCAACCACCCCAGCAGCAGCGCGGCCAGCATCCAGCGCCCGTAGACGCTGCCGGGCGCGCCCAGCGACACCGCCACCGCGACAAAGCTGGAGCTGGCCCCCAGCTTGAGCAGCACCCGGCCCCAGCGCGAGCCGGCTCTCTCGGCCAGCAGCAGCGCGGCCACGCAGGCCAGGCAGCAGCCGGTCAGGGCCACCGGGGCGGCCCAGGTCATGGGCATCCGATGGCTGCCGGTCGCGGCGGGAGGAGGGTCATCACTTCGCGAGGGGCGGGTCAGCCCGCCTCACGCGCATCCGCGGCCGCAGCCTCGTCCTTGAACGGCGCCAGGTCGCGGATGTTTTTCTGCACCGCCACCGCGCCGAACAGGCTGAGCAGGAAGGACATGGCGTAGAACCCCTTCTCCGACGGCGCCAGCGCCGCATTCCACAGCCCCACCGTCAGCAGCAGCAGCACCAGCACCAGCGACACCCAGCACAGTCCGTAGTAGATGCCGGTGACCGGGATGCCCTCCAGCCGGTCGCGCACCGACTTCTGCAGCGACACCGCCGAGAACAGGCCGTACATCAGCAGGGTGAAGTAGTAGCCCTTCTCATTGAGCAGCATGCCGGCGTTCCACAGCCCCGTCAGGTACACGACCGCGCCCACCAGCAGGGCGGCCCAGGAGGCACCGACAAAGGCGCCGGTGGGGCGTTGCATTTGAGCTTGCATGGCAGATCCATCCGTACAGAGTGCGACGGCGGCGATTCTGCCTGCGCCGCCTGCGGCCGCCAAAAATCACAACGACAGGTTGGCCGGCGTCAGCACCGTCTTCTTGACGTGCACCGAGATGATCGCCACCGGGTCCGGCGCGCTGGCGCCTTCAGCCTGGCCGTGCGGCGGGCCTTCGTGGATCAGGCGGAATGCCATGGCGGCATTCGGAGTTGAAGAGCGCGCAGAGCCATCGCTCCTGCGGGTGAATCAGTCCGCCTTGCCGGCACCGGCCGCCTTGTCCAGCAGCTCGCCAACAGAACGTGCCAACAGGACGTGCCAACAGAACGTGCCAACAGGACGTGCCAACGAAATGGCCGATCCGTGGCATCTGCCGGTTGTGGATGCCGGGGGCGGCTGTTGACAATCGCTGACGGTTGGCGGCCGGCATCTCCGCGTGATGCGGCGCCACCCGCCTCACAAAGCCTTGTTGGGAGTTCGACCTTGACCACATTTCGCCTCGCCTGGCGCTGTCTGCCCCTGTTGTTGACGCTGCTGGCCGCCGGGCCGGCCCGGGCCGCTCCCGTCTACGGGGCCATCAATGCCGACGGGGTGAGGCTCAGCTTCTACCCGCACTCGCTGGGTTACGAGGCCGACGGGCTGCGCACCGCGGGCCAGGGCCACGCCATGGGCTACATCAACGCCGTCGGGCAGTGGGTCATACCGGCCACCTTCACGGGGGGCGCGCTGCCCTTCCACAACGGGCGAGCCATCGTCTGGGATGCCGGGCCCAGCAACTGGCGGGTGATCGACACCACGGGCCGGCGTGTGGCCGATGCGCCGGAGCTGAGCCGGCGCAGCCCGTTCATCAAGTATTCGGCGCGCCCGGGCTTGCTGACCTTTGATGCCGGCAAGGGGGCGGAGCGTGTCAAGGGCGTCATCACGCCGGACATGAAGGTGGTGGTCTCGGCGCCCGGGGACGGGCATGACTTCGTGATCAGCAACGACGTCATCCTGGACGTGACGCAGCGGCCCAGTTCGCGCTACGACATCCTGGCCGTCTACGCGCTGGACGGCAGGCTGCTGCTGGACAAACCGTCTGCGGCCGGCCCGAGGCCCCCCTTCAACCATTTCATCGACAACGATGACCTGCTGGCCGAGCGGGGCTTCTTCCGCGGCCTGGCGGTGCGCTACGACGAGGCGGCCCAGCGCTACGGCTACATCAACGAGGCCGGTGAATGGGCCATCCCGCCCACCTTCCGCGATGCACGCGCCTTCCGCGACGAGGTGGCGCTGGTGGTGACCGACATCAACCACCGCGACAACGAGCTGACCGGCCAGTTGATCGACCGCCAGGGCAGGCGGGTGGCCAAGCTGCCCAAGGCCTACTGCTATGCCACGGCCGAGAACGGGCGCATCCACGCGCGGTTGAACCTGGGCGGCGAGACGTACCGCGGCGTGTGGCTGAACTACGAGGGCGACGAGGTGGCCACCGTGCCTGGCCCCTGCGAGCTGCGCACGCGCTGGGTCAACCCCCAGCTGGCGGTGCTGGGCAAGGCGCTGGTGCGGCCGGACGGCAAGGTGGTGCAGAACGGCGAGCAGCCGGTGCGCTACGAGAGCGTCAAGCGCGTCGAGCCCGAGACCGGGCTGGTCATCGTCACCGCCGACAGCCAGTACGCCGGCAGCTCGCCCGAGGAAACGCAGCGCCTGGCCGCCGCCCGTCTGGCCGAGCGTCAGGCCTTCGAGCAGCAGATGCAGCTGCGCCGCATGGAGATGCTGTGGTGGCACCAGCTCAAGGAGCCGCAGTTCCACACCTACTGGGCGGTGCGGCTGTACCTGAAGGACGACACGCTGTTTTCCATGACCACCCATGTGAAGGTGCGTGACGGGCGCGGCGTGCAGGACGTGGACCTGATCGCGGCCACCGCGGACTGCCGGCCTCAGCCGGGCTGGAAGTTGGTCAAAAAGGGGCTGGTGCATCCGTCTGACCGCAACGACCTGGCCGCGTCGATGTTCAACGACCTGGCGCAGTTCCACTACGACGCGCTCAAGGGCCAGAAGGCCTTTGTCAATGACGGCGACCATTACTGCGACACCGTGTGGCTGGTGGACGGGCCGCTGAAATGAGCGCGCGCCGCCTCACCCCCATCGTTGCCGGGCTGGCGCTGCTGTGCTGTTCGGCCCTCACCCAGGCCTTCGACTGGCGCGCCCAGCGCGACGCCGACCGCTTCAGTGCCCGCATGAACGAGCTCATGCGCGCCGAGCAGCGCCACACCGACGGCATCATCGCCGGCGCGCAGGCCGACATGGCGCGGCAGACGGCCGACTACTACCGCCGCCGCGCGCAGGAGCGCGATGCCCGCTACGCCGCCTTCCAGAAGGCCGTGGCCGACGAAGAGGCCGCCCGCCGCGCCGCGGCCGTGCAGGCGCGGGCGGACGCCGCCAGGGCGCTGGCCGAGGCGCCGCACATCCCCTCGGGCCTGGAGGTGCTGGGCGCGATGGAAAAGGCCGCCCGCAGCGGCGATGCGCGCATGGCCCGGGTGCTGGGCGATGCCTACCGCGCCGGCGTGGGTGCGGTCAGGCCCAGCGCCGAGACCGCGGCCCAGTGGTACCGCCTGGCCGCGCAGGGCGGTGATGCGGCGGCGGCCAGCGCGCTGGGCGCGATGTACGCCAACGGCATCGGCGTGCCCAAGGACGATGCCGCCGCCTTCCGCTACACCCTGCAGGGGGCCCAGGGCGGTGACGAGGTCGCGCTGGGCAATGTGGGCACGCTCTACGAGTTCGGCATCGGCACCGCCCGCAACGAGGCCGAGGCCGTGCGCTGGTACCGCCAGGCCGCCGACAAGGGCAGCGTGCGCGGGCAGAGCGGCCTGGGCCGGGCCCTGCTGACCGGCAAGGGGGGTCTCAGCGCCGATGCCCGTGCCGCGATGGCGCAGCTGCGCCCGGCCGCGCAGGCCGGTGACAGCGCCGCGCAGATGTTTGCCGCCCACACCCTGCTGACCGGCAGCGCCGGTGTGCCGCGCGAGACCGCCCAGGCTCTGCGCTGGTACGAGGCTGCGGCGCGCGACTTCCCGGCGCTGCACGGCGACTTGGCCAGCCTCTACAGCAACGGCGCGGCCTACGGCGTGGCGGCCGACGCTGCCAAGGCCGTGCAGCACGCCCGTCGCGGTGCCGAGGCCGGCGACGGCATGGCCCTGTACCTGCTGGCCGATGCCTACTTCAACGGCCGCACCGTGCCCAAGGACGAGGCCGCGGGGCGGCGCTGGATCGCCAAATCGGCCGAGGTTGGCGACACCGAAGGCATGTTCGCCTACGCGCTGACGCTGTTCCGCGGCGTGGGCGGGCCGGAGGACCGCGCCGGCGGCTTCAGGTGGTTGCGCGCCGCGGCCGATGCAGGCCACACCCAGGCCCAGTACGAAATCGGCATGGTCCACTACAACGGTGACGACGGCAGCCCGATGGACAAGGCCCGCGCCGTGCGCTATTGGCGCCTGGCCGCCGAGGCCGGCCACGCCCCGGCGCAGGCAGCCTACGGCTACGTCCTGGAGCGTGGCGAGGGCGTGACGGCCGACCCGGCAGGTGGCTGCGCCTGGGCCCGGCGCAGCGCAGGGCAGGGCAACAGCGGCGGCCTGCTGAACCACGGCAGCTGCCTGCTGCGCGGCGTGGGCGGCGCGCGGGATGTCGCGGGCGGCGTCGCTCAGCTCGAGAAGTCCTTTGCCCTGGAGAATCCGGAAGCGGCCTTTGCCCTGGGCCAGTTCTACCGCGACGGCCAGTACCTGCCGCGCGACCTGGCGCTGGCGCGGCAATGGTTTGTCCGGGCTCGTGACGCCGGCCACACCGAGGCAGACAAGGCGCTGAGCGCACTGCGTTGAGGCCGGGGCTGGCGCCTGCGGGCCGCCAGCTACCGCGATGCCTCCACATGCCGCGCAAAGTTGTCCAGGATCGCCTGCCAGCCCTGGCGCTGCTGTTGCTCCGAATGGGTCGATTCCGCCTCGAAGGTCTCGCACACCGTCACCCCCTTCTCGCCGGGGATGAACTCCACCCGCAGCGCGCGCCCGCCGAAGTTGGCCGCCAGCAGCTGGTGTTCGACGATCTCCGTGTACTCCCCTTCGAAGTCGAAGCCCATGCTGCCGTCCTTGGCCTCCATCCGCGACGAGAAGCTGCCGCCCACCCGCAGGTCCACACTGGCGTGCGTCGTGTGCCAGTCGGGCGACGCGCTGTTCCATTGCACGATGTCCTCCGGCGTCGTCCAGGCCTTCCAGACGGCGGCGACGGGGGCACGAACGAGGGTTTCGATGGCGATCTGCATGGGGCTTCCTCCTCGGCCGAAATGGAAGATGGGGTGGCCGGCACGCTGATCCTGCCACCGCCACCGGCAAACCATTGCCTACACTTGCCGCCATGGAAACGCTGCCGTCCCGCCGAACCCTGCCCATCGGCATCCAGAACCTGCGTGAGATCCGTGAGCAGGGGCATTACTACGTCGACAAGACGGGCCTGGCCGTCGACCTGATCGAAGCCGGCAAGACCCACTTCCTCAGCCGCCCGCGGCGCTTCGGCAAGAGCCTGCTGGTGGACACCCTCAAAGAGCTGTTCGAAGGCAACCGGGCACTGTTCGAGGGGCTGGCGGCCGAGCCGCGCTGGGACTGGTCGCGGCGCCACCCGGTGGTTCGCATCAGCTTTGGAGCAGCGCCTGCACGAGCAGATGCGACTGGCCCGCGGGCGGGCCTGGGGGGAAGCGCGTCACCAATCACCAGCGGCCGCTTGGGCGAACTCATCCGCGAGGCCGCGCAACAGCGCCGGCCAGCGCACCGTGGCGGTGCTGGTGGACGAATACGACAAACCCATCCTGGACAACCGGGCGGGGGCTTCGACGGCCGCCGGCGGTCCGCGGGCGGCGGCCGCCCGGGGGGGGGGGGGGGGCCCACCTTCCTGACGCGGCTGCTGGCCGAGCGGCAGTTCTTCACCCCGGACCTGCAGCGGCTGCAAAGCGACGCCGCGCTGCTGTCGAGCTTCGACGTCGATCACATCGAGCCTGAAGCGCTGCTCTTTCAGACCGGCTACCTCACACTGCACGGCAGCACGCAGGCGAGCCCGCACGACGAGCCGATGTACACCCTGGGCTACCCGAACCGCGCGGTGGCAGCGAGCCTGAACGAGGCCCTGTTGCAGGAGTACGGCGTGCCGGGGGAGGTACTGGTGCAGACGCAGGAGCACCTCATCACCATCCTGCAGGGCGCCGACCTGACGGAACTGAGGCCGATGCTGCAGGCCCTGTACGCCGGCATCCCGCACGAGGGGTACCGCCGCAGCCCGCTGGCGGGCTTCGAGGGCCACTACGCCAGCGTGTTCTACAGCCACTTCGCCGCGCTGGGGCTGGACCTGCGGGTGGAAGACGCCACCAGCCACGGCCGCATCGACCTGACGCTGCTGCACGCCGGGCCAGGTGTTCCTGTTCGAATTCAAGGTGGTGGACCAGCAGGCCAGCGGCGAGGCCCTGCGCCAGCTGCAGGCCCGGGGCTACGCGGACAAGTACCGCGCCCGCGGCGAGCCGATCCACCTGATCGGCATCGAATTCAGCCGGGCGCAGCGCAACGTGGTCGGGTTCGAGGTGGAGACGATCGCGGCGGGGTAGCCCGCCGCCCGGCAGTCCGCCAGGTGTCCGCCAGCTGTCCATCAGCTGCCCGTCAGCCGCTTGCTCCGTACACTTGCCGCCATGGAAACGCTGCCGCCCCGCCGAACCCTGCCCATCGGCATCCAGAACCTGCGTGAGATCCGTGAGCAGGGGCACTACTACGTCGACAAGACGGGCCTGGCCGTCGACCTGATCGAAGCCGGCAAGACCCACTTCCTCAGCCGCCCGCGGCGCTTCGGCAAGAGCCTGCTGGTGGACACCCTCAAAGAGCTGTTCGAGGGCAACCGGGCGCTGTTCGAGGGGCTGGCGGCCGAGCCGCGCTGGGACTGGTCGCGGCGCCACCCGGTGATCCGCATCGATCTGGGCCAGGGGGAGGTGCGCAACCGGGCCGAGCTGGACCAGCGCCTGCATGAGCAGATCGACGACCATGTGGCGCGCCTGGGGTGAAGCTGCGTCACCAATCACTCAGCGGGCCGCTTGGGCGAACTCATCCGCGAGGGCCACCCCACAGGCCGGCCAGCGCACCGTGGTGCTGGTGGACGAATACGACAAACCCATCCTGGACAACCTGGGCGACCCCGCCATCGCTGCCGAGATGCGCGACGGCCTGCGCAGCCTGTACTCGGTGCTCAAGGGGTCGGACGCGCACCTGAAGTTCGTCTTCCTGACGGGTGTCTCCAAGTTCAGCAAGGTCAGCCTGTTCTCCGGGCTGAACAACCTGCAGGACCTGACGCTGGACCCGCAGTTCAGCGCCCTGTGCGGCTACACCGATGCGGACATCGACAGCGTGTTCGCGCCCGAGCTGCCGGGGCTGGACCGCGAGCAGATCCGCAGCTGGTACAACGGCTACAACTGGGGCGGGCAGGGCGTGTACAACCCCTTCGACGTGCTGCTGCTGTTTCGCAACCGGCAGTTCCGGCCCTACTGGTTCGAGACCGGCACGCCCACCTTCCTGACGCGGCTGCTGGCCGAGCGGCAGTTCTTCACCCCGGACCTGCAGCGGCTGCAAAGCGACGCCGCGCTGCTGTCGAGCTTCGACGTTGATCACATCGAGCCCGAAGCGCTGCTCTTCCAGACCGGCTACCTCACACTGCACGGCGCGCAGGCGAGCCCGCACGACGAGCCGATGTACACCCTGGGCTACCCGAACCGGGAGGTGGAGGCAAGCCTGAACGAGGCCCTGCTGCAGGAGTACGGCGTGCCGGGCGACACGCTGGTGCAGGCGCAGGAACAACTCAGCAGCATCCTGCAGGGCGCCGATCTGACGGAGCTCAAGCCGATGCTGCAGGCCCTGTACGCCGGCATCCCGCACGACTGGTACCGCCGCAGCCCGCTGGCGGGCTTCGAGGGCCACTACGCCAGCGTGTTCTACAGCCACTTCGCCGCGCTGGGGCTGGACCTGCGGGTGGAAGATGCCACCAGCCACGGCCGCATCGACCTGACGCTGCTGCACGCGGGCCAGGTGTTCCTGTTCGAATTCAAGGTGGTGGACCAGCAGGCCACCGGCGAGGCCCTGCGCCAGCTGCAGGCCCGGGGCTACGCGGACAAGTACCGCGCCCGCGGCGAGCCGATCCACCTGATCGGCATCGAGTTCAGCCGGGTGCAGCGCAACGTGGTCGGGTTCGAGGTGGAGACGATCGCGGCGGGGTAGCCTCCACCACCCGGCAGTCCGCCAGGTGTCCGCCAGCTGTCCATCAGCTGCCCGTCAGCCGCTTGCTCCGTACACTTGCCGCCATGGAAACGCTGCCGCCCCGCCGAACCCTGCCCATCGGCATCCAGAACCTGCGTGAGATCCGTGAGCAGGGGCACTACTACGTCGACAAGACGGGCCTGGCCGTCGACCTGATCGAAGCCGGCAAGACCCACTTCCTCAGCCGCCCGCGGCGCTTCGGCAAGAGCCTGCTGGTGGACACCCTCAAAGAGCTGTTCGAAGGCAACCGGGCGCTGTTCGAGGGACTGGCGGCCGAGCCGCGCTGGGACTGGTCGCGGCGCCATCCGGTGATCCGCATCGATCTGGGCCAGGGGGAGGTGCGCAACCGGGCAGAGCTGGACCAGCGCCTGCATGAGCAGATCGACGACCATGTGGCGCGCCTGGGGGTGAAGCTGCGTCACCAATCACTCAGCGGCCGCTTCGGCGAACTCATCCGCGAGGCCGCACAACAGGCCGGCCAGCGCACCGTGGTGCTGGTGGACGAATACGACAAACCCATCCTGGACAACCTGGGCGACCCCGCCATCGCCGCCGAGATGCGCGACGGCCTGCGCAGCCTGTACTCGGTGCTCAAGGGGTCGGACGCGCACCTGAAGTTCGTCTTCCTGACGGGTGTCTCCAAGTTCAGCAAGGTCAGCCTGTTCTCCGGGCTGAACAACCTGCAGGACCTGACGCTGGACCCGCAGTTCAGCGCCCTGTGCGGCTACACCGATGCGGACATCGACAGCGTTTTTGCCCCCGAGCTGCCGGGGCTGGACCGCGAGCAGATCCGCAGCTGGTACAACGGCTACAACTGGGGCGGGCAGGGCGTGTACAACCCCTTCGACGTGCTGCTGCTGTTTCGCAACCGGCAGTTCCGGCCCTACTGGTTCGAGACCGGCACGCCCACCTTCCTGACGCGGCTGCTGGCCGAGCGGCAGTTCTACCTCCCCAGGCTGAGCGCGCTGCACAGCAGCCTGGCGCTGCTGTCGAGCTTCGACGTGGAGCACATCGCCCCTGAGGCCCTGCTGTTCCAGACCGGCTACCTGACCCTGCACGACGTGCGCGAGCCCCTGCCGGGCAAGTGGATGTACACCCTGGGCTACCCGAACCGGGAGGTGGAGGCGAGCCTGAACGAGGCCCTGCTGCAGGAGTACGGCGTGCCGGGAGACACGCTGGTGCAGACGCAGGAGCACCTCAGCAGCATCCTGCAGGGCGCCGATCTGACGGAGCTCAAGCCGATGCTGCAGGCCCTGTACGCCGGCATCCCGCACGACTGGTACCGCCGCAGCCCGCTGGCGGGCTTCGAGGGCCACTACGCCAGCGTGTTCTACAGCCACTTCGCCGCGCTGGGGCTGGACCTGCGGGTGGAAGACGCCACCAGCCACGGCCGCATCGACCTGACGCTGCTGCACGCCGGCCAGGTGTTCCTGTTCGAATTCAAGGTGGTGGAGCAGCAGGCCAGCGGCGAGGCCCTGCGCCAGCTGCAGGCCCGGGGCTACGCGGACAAGTACCGCGCCCGCGGCGAGCCGATCCACCTGATCGGCATCGAGTTCAGCCGGGTGCAGCGCAACGTGGTCGGGTTCGAGGTGGAGACGATCGCGGCGGGGTAGCCTCCACCACCCGGCAGTCCGCCAGGTGTCCGCCAGCTGTCCATCAGCTGCCCGTCAGCCGCTTGCTCCGTACACTTGCCGCCATGGAAACGCTGCCGTCCCGCCGAACCCTGCCCATCGGCATCCAGAACCTGCGTGAGATCCGTGAGCAGGGGCATTACTACGTCGACAAGACGGGCCTGGTCGTCGACCTGATCGAAGCCGGCAAGACCCACTTCCTCAGCCGCCCGCGGCGCTTCGGCAAGAGCCTGCTGGTGGACACCCTCAAAGAGCTGTTCGAGGGCAACCGGGCGCTGTTCGAGGGGTTGGCAGCCGAGCCGCGCTGGGACTGGTCGCGGCGCCATCCGGTGATCCGCATCGATCTGGGCCAGGGGGAGGTGCGCAACCGGGCAGAGCTGGACCAGCGCCTGCATGAGCAGATCGACGACCATGTGGCGCGCCTGGGGGTGAAGCTGCGCCACCAATCACTCAGCGGCCGCTTTGGCGAACTCATCCGCGAGGCCGCACAACAGGCCGGCCAGCGCACCGTGGTGCTGGTGGACGAATACGACAAACCCATCCTGGACAACCTGGGCGACCCCGCCATCGCCGCGCAGATGCGCGACGGCCTGCGCAGCCTGTACTCGGTGCTCAAGGGGTCGGATGCGCACCTGAAGTTCGTCTTCCTGACGGGTGTCTCCAAGTTCAGCAAGGTCAGCCTGTTCTCCGGGCTGAACAACCTGCAGGACCTGACGCTGGACCCGCAGTTCAGCGCCCTGTGCGGCTACACCGATGCGGAAATCGACAGCGTCTTCGCCCCCGAGCTGCCGGGGCTGGACCGCGAGCAGATCCGCAGCTGGTACAACGGCTACAACTGGGGCGGGCAGGGCGTGTACAACCCCTTCGACGTGCTGCTGCTGTTTCGCAACCGGCAGTTCCGCCCCTACTGGTTCGAGACCGGCACGCCCACCTTCCTGACGCGGCTGCTGGCCGAGCGGCAGTTCTTCATTCCGGACCTGCAGCGGCTGCAAAGCGACGCCGCGCTGCTGTCGAGCTTCGACGTCGATCACATCGAGCCTGAAGCGCTGCTCTTCCAGACCGGCTACCTCACGCTGCACGGCAGCACGCAGGCGAGCCCGCACGACGAGCCGATGTACACCCTGGGCTACCCGAACCGCGAAGTCGAGCTGGCGTTGAACCGGGCGCTGCTGCCGGCCTACGGCGTGCCGGCGCGCCAGGTGGTGACCTCCCGGGTGGAGCTGGGCGAGCTGCTGCAGCGCAGCGACTGGGCCGGCCTGCAGCGCCTGCTGGAGGCCCTGTACGCCAGCATCCCGCACGATTGGTACCGCCGCAGCCCGCTGGCGGGCTTCGAAGGCCACTACGCCAGCGTGTTCTACAGCCACTTCGCCGCGCTGGGGCTGGACCTGCGGGTGGAAGACGCCACCAGCCACGGCCGCATCGACCTGACGCTGCTGCACGCCGGCCAGGTGTTCCTGTTCGAATTCAAGGTGGTGGAGCAGCAGGCCAGCGGCGAGGCCCTGCGCCAGCTGCAGGCCCGGGGCTATGCCGACAAGTACCGCGCCCGCGGCGAGCCGATCCACCTGATCGGCATCGAATTCAGCCGGGCGCAGCGCAACCTCGTCGGGTTCGAGGTGGAGACGATCGCGGCGGGGTAGCCTCCACCACCCGCCCCGGCGGCCGTGGCGCCCGCAGCGCACAGGCCCAGAACTTGAGCCTCCCGCCGCACGCCAGCCGCCGCAAACGCGACTTCCTGCGCGGCAGCGCTGCGCAAACCCCGGAGATGGGGGGCAAAGGCCGTCCAGTTGCTTGGTAGCCTCAGCACTGACCCTCTATTGCTCTAGGTAAACCCCATGTCAGTTCAGCCCCAGGTCGGCGGCCACGTCAGCAGTCCAAGCTCGGAGCGGCGGAATGTGATCGCCGGGCTTCGCGAAATGTTCAACCCCTGGATGCTCGGCTTGCTTGCTCTTGCGCTGCCGACCCTTCACATGCTGTTCACACGAGTCTGGGCGAGTGATGAGCAAGGTCATGGCCCCATCATCCTCGGTGTCACTCTCTGGTTGGCGTGGCAACGTAGGGACGCACTTCGCACGTTGCCGGATCGAGCCGACTCCATCGTGGGGTGGCTGTTTCTGCTCTTTGGGTTGGCAGGGTACGTCATTGGACGATCCCAGTATGTTGATACCCTGGAAGTTCTTTCTCTTATTGCGGTTATATCGGCTGTTCTGCTGCTGTCAAAAGGAATGTCTGGCCTCAAGTGGGGCGGTTTCTTCTTGTTCTTTCTCCTCTTCATGATTCCCCTACCTGGCGTGTTCGTTCAGGCAATCACAACTCCCCTCAAAATTGGTGTTTCCGTGGTGGCTGAAGCCACTATGCATCTCTTTGATCTGCCGGTTTCAAGAACCGGAGTGATCATCTACATATCCCAGTATCAGATGCTTGTCGCTGATGCCTGTGCTGGGTTGAATTCAATATTCACGCTCGAGGCGCTTGGATTGTTGTATCTAAACATGATGGGCCACACATCTGTACGAAGGAATGCCCTACTGGCAGTCTGTGTTGTACCAATTGCATTTGTGGCGAATGTCACGCGTGTGATTGTGCTTGTATTGGTGACCTATTACTTGGGAGATGAAGCTGGGCAGGGTTTTCTTCATGGTTTTGCCGGAATGTTACTGTTCGTGATTGCGCTGACGCTCATGATCTCACTTGATGCATTGGTAGGTCGGATTCCCTTCTTGGCAGGTGAACAGAAGTTTGGAGAACAGCAATGATGAACCGGAGAGGGTTGCTTTTCGCACTTGCGGCATGCGGTTCCGCTGCGTCTGTCCATGCCGTTCGACCCACTCGAAGGGCGGCAGACGTCCTGGAGCGAGTCGACCTTGAGGCACAGATTCCCAGATCGTTTGGTGGATGGAATGTGGACCCTGCCATGGTTCCTGTTCTTCCGGACCCATCGGTGCAGGAGAAGTTGGACAAGATCTATACGCAACTTATCGCACGCACGTACGTTGATCCCAACGGCAGACGTGTGATGTTCACCATCGCGTACGGTGCTGACCAAGCTACTGATGCAACGTCAGTCCATCGCCCGGAGTTTTGCTACAGCACTCAGGGTTTTGCAGTCAAAGGGGCAGGAATATCACAAATCCAGTTGGATTCAAAGACCCTGAAAGTCCAGCGGCTGATAGCGACGATGGGTGCCCGAAGTGAGCCCATCACTTATTGGATTACCCTCAACAATGATTCAATCCTCCCTGGCCTCGAGCGCAAGCTGACGCAGATTAAACTGGGGATTCTGGGTACCATCCCAGATGGAATGTTGGTAAGAGTTTCAAGCGTCGATCCTTCAATCAAAGATCCTTTTGAATTTCAAGAGAAGTTTCTGAAGGCGCTGGAGCGTGAGATCGAACCCTCTATGCGGTCAAGATACTTTGGCACGTAAGCGAAATTTCCCGCCGCACTTGAACTGAAGTTTTGGAAGATGCATTGATGAGCCCACGGATCCTCGTCACCGGCGCCCGCGGCATGGTGGGCAGCGCCCTGGTGCGCCGCCTGAGCGCGGGCGGCTACAGCCAGGTGCTGGCCCCCAGCCGCGATGAGCTCGACCTGCTCGACCAGCGCGCGGTCTACGCCTACCTCGCCGAACACCGGCCGGACTATGTGTTCATCGCCGCAGCACGCGTGGGCGGCATCCAGGCCAACAACCTGTACCGCGCCGACTTCATCGCCAGAACCTCATCATCGAGACCAACCTGATCGAAGGCGCCCACCGCGCCGGCGTGCAGCGCCTGATGTTCCTGGGGTCTTCACCATCTACCCGCGCGACTGCCCCGGCCGATCAGGAGGACTACCTCCTGACCGGCCCGCTGGAACCCACCAACGAACCCTACGCCATCGCCAAGATCGCCGGCATCAAACTCTGCGAAGCCTACAACGCCCAGCACGGCCGCCAGTACGTGAGTGTCATGCCCACCAACCTGTATGGGTCCAACGACAACTACGACCTGGCCAACAGCCACGTCCTGCCCGCGCTGCTGCGCAGGCCTGACTAAACTGCGCGGTGACAGCAGCTACACCGTCGGGGCTCAGGCCGCCCGATGCGCGAGTTCCTCTACGTCGATGACGGCCGACGCCTGCATGCACCTGATGCAAGCCGGCTACGACGGCCCCCGGTTAACAGCGGCGGGGGCGTGCTGCGGCACGGGCGAAGACGTCACCATCCGCGAACTGGCCGAGACCGTCGCGAAGTGGATTTGGCTCCACCCGGCGACATCGTGTTCGATGCCTTAAACCCGACAGCACCCCGCGCAAGCTGCTTGATGTCAGCCGCCT
>JADJCH010000030.1 GCA_016703325.1 Burkholderiales bacterium
ATCTGCGTGACCAGGGGAACGGTGGACTGGGTCTGGAGGGTGAACATCGAATGCCGGTGGGAGCAGGTCGACCTGTACCGGAGCCTGTGCCTGCACAGTGCGCCGAAGCGGTCGCCGTGTCTGTACATGGTAGCCGGGTCAATGCGTCTCTAAAGTCCGGGCACTGTCGGCGCCATGTCGGCGCCATGTCGGCGCCATGTCGGTCCGCAGCCCAGGCTGGGTCTGGACGCACCAGCCGATGTTGTCGTCCCAACGCCCGCACATCCCACCGCAGCACCCACCCGGCCCTCAGGAGAACCACCCGATGCAACGAGAAGCCCACGCCACCAATGCCGCCCTGATGGCACGCCGCCGCGCCGCACTGCCCAACGGGCTGGGTCAGGCGCTGGACATCTTCGTCGACCGTGCCGAGAACGCCGAAGTCTGGGACGTCGAGGGACGGCGCTACATCGACTTCGCCGGCGGCATCGCGGTGCTCAACACCGGCCACCGCAACGCCACCGTGATGGCCTCGGTGCAGGCGCAGCTCAACCGCGTCACGCACACCTGCTTCCAGGTGCTGGCCTACGAGCCCTATGTGGAGCTGGCCGAGCGCCTGAACACCATGGCGCCGGGCGACTTTGCCAAGAAGAGCTTCATGATGACCACCGGCGCAGAGGCGGTGGAGAACGCCATCAAGGTGGCGCGCGCCTACACCAAGCGCTCCGCGGTGATCGCCTTCGGCGGCGGCTTCCATGGCCGCACCATGATGGGCATGGCGCTGACCGGCAAGGTGGCGCCCTACAAGGTCGGCTTCGGCCCCTTCCCGGCCGAGGTCTTCCACGCCAAGTTCCCCTGTGAACTGCACGGCGTGAGCGTGGCGGACTCGCTGGCGTCGATCGAGGCGCTGTTCAAGTACGACGTCGAGCCCTCCCGCGTGGCGGCCATCATCCTGGAGCCGGTGCAGGGCGAAGGCGGCTTCTACGCTGCGCCGATCGACTTCGTGAAGGCGCTGCGTGCCCTGTGCGACCAGCACGGCATCCTGCTCATCGCCGACGAGGTGCAGACCGGTGCCGGTCGCACCGGCACCTGGCTGGCCTGCGAACGCTGGTGGGCCGAAGCCGGCGTGGCGCCGGACGTGATCACCATGGCCAAGTCGCTGGCCGGTGGTTTTCCGCTGTCGGCCATCATCGGCCGCGCCGAGGTGATGGACGCCGCCGCCCCAGGCGGCCTGGGCGGCACCTACGCCGGCAGCCCGATGGCCTGCGCCGCCGCGCTGGGTGTGATCCAGGCCTTCGAGGAGCAGGACCTGCTGGCGCGCAGCAACGCGGTGGGCGAGCGCCTGACCGCCGGCCTGCGCCTGATCGCCGCCCGCCACCCCACCATCGGCGACGTGCGCGGCCTGGGCGCGATGGTGGCCATCGAGCTGTTCAAGGACGGTGACCTGACCCGCCCGGACGCCGAACGCACCCGTGCCGTGGTCGCCGAGGCGGCCAAGCGGGGGCTGATCCTGTTGTCCTGCGGGGTGTATGCCAACGTCATCCGCGTGCTGGTGCCGCTGACGGCCAGCGATGCGCTGCTGGACGAGGGCCTGGGCCTGCTGGCGGCAGCGCTGGACGCCACCGCCTGACGGGCTGGGACACAGCTGCGCCAAGGCCGCGCAGAACCGAAGGGGCGGCCCACAGGCGCCTGCTGGCAGCCCCTATAGGTGCACCGGTCGCGGCCCCGTATCATGGGTTGATCCTGAAACCGACCGACCCATGAGCGAGATCTGCATCCGCCGTGCCCACGGCATGACCCTGGCGAAGGCCCGCAAGGCGGCCGAGAAGATTGCCGACGAACTGGCCGCCGAGTTCGAGATGCGTCACGCCTGGGAAGGTGACACGCTGAACTTCAGCCGCAGCGGTGTGCACGGCCACATCCGGGTCAACACCAAGGAAGTGGAGGTGCAGGCCAAGCTGGGTTTCCTGCTCGCCTTCCTGCGGCCGAAGATCGAGCAGGAGATTCACCGCTTCTGCGACGAAAAGTTTGGCTCCCCCCCCGCAGCGGCTCACGCCGCTCCCCGCCGGGGGGGCTGAGCCCGGACTTGAAGGGCCCTGTGGGCCGTTCAAGCCTGGCGAAGGGCCGGGGCGCTGCCCCGGCGCGGCCTGCAAGGCAGCACCTGTGGCCCGGCAGAGCCGGTTCCACGGTGGTCGCTGGCTGAATGCCTGGATCTGGGCGTCAGTCCTTCAGGGATTCGACCAGGTCGATGTACTGCTGCATCGCGTCATCGCCGACCGTACCCTTGAGCTTGGCCCAGGCATCGTACTTCGCGCGGCCCACCATGTCGGTGAAACCAGGGCGCGAGCCCTGCACATCGCCCTCGCTGCCCTGCTTGTAGAGGGCATAGAGCTGCAGCAGCGTGGCGTTGCTGGGGCGCTCGGAGAGCTGTTTGGAGTCGGCCACCGCCGTTTCAAACTGGGTCTTGAGTTTGCTCATGTTCACTGCCTTGGAGTTGGGGCACGGTAGACGTCCTGTACAGCGCCGCACCGCGGCACGCAGAGGAGACAGCTTCATGCCCGCACGGGAACGCATGTCACCGGTCGACACCGCCTGGTTGCGGATGGACCGGCCGTCCAACCTGATGATGATTGTCGGCGTCTTGCATCTGGACAAACCGGTAGACGCCTCTAGATTGCGTGCAACCCTGCAGCGCCGGCTGGTGCAGCGTTTCCGGCGCTTCCGCCAGCGGGTGGTCAACGACTGGTCCGGCTGGTGGTGGGAAGACGACCCTGAGTTCGACCTCGACCACCACTTCGTGCGCCGCGCCCTGCCCCCGCCCGCCGGGCCTCGGGAGCTGCAGGACCTGGTGAGCGAACTGGCCACCGAGCAGCTGCACCCCCAGCGCCCGCTCTGGCGCTTCGACCTGATCGAAGACTGCGATGGGGGCGCTGCGGTGGTCACGCGCATCCACCACTGCATCGCCGACGGCATCGCGCTGGTGGGGGTGATGCTGTCGCTCACCGACCTGAGTGCCGACGCACCGGCCGATGTGTTGGACGCGCCGACGAAACTCGATGAGCCTGGCGAAGACGCAGACGCAGACGCAAACGCCGACCCCCGGGGCTCCGCCCACCCGGCGCCGGACTGGCACACCGACCCCTGGGCCGCGCTGCTCGACCCGCTCGCCCAGGCCACCCACGCAGCCATGGGGCTGGGTGAACGCTTCTGGGAGGAGTCCCAGGTGACGCTGGCCCAGCCGGACCGGCTGGTGGCGCTGGGCCGGCATGCCGCCGGTTTTGCCAATGAGCTGGCCAGGCTGCTGGCGATGCCGCCGGACAGCCCCACCCGGCTCAAGGGCCGCACCAGCAGCCACAAACGGGTGGCCTGGTGCGAGCCGATTCCACTGGCCGAGGTGAAGGCCGTCAGCAAGGCGCTGGGCTGCTCTGTCAACGACCTGCTGCTCAACGCGGTGGCCGGTGCCCTGCGCGAGTACCTGGCCCGCCGCGGCGACCCGCTGGAAGAGGTGCAACTGCGTGCGATGGTGCCGGTCAACCTGCGCCGCAGTGACGACGAGGGCCGGCTGGGCAACCGCTTCGGCCTGGTCACGTTGCTGCTGCCGCTGTACGAAGCCAACCCCTTCGCCCGGCTGCAGCTGCTGCGCGAGCGCATGCTGGAGCTGCGCGGCAGTTACCAGCCTCCGCTGACCCTGATGCTGCTGGGCGCCACCGGCCTGCTGCCCAAGACCCTGCAGGAGCCCTTCCTGGACGTGCTGGCCAGCAAGGCCAGCGCGGTGATGACCAACGTGCCCGGCCCCACCCAACCGCTGTACCTGGCGGGCCAGCTGCTGGACCAGATGATGTTCTGGGTGCCGCAGTCGGGCAACATCGGCATCGGCGTGTCCATCCTCAGCTACAACAACACGGTGCAGTTCAGCCTGATCGCCGACCGCCACTTCATCCCCGACCCGGAGAACGTCACCCCGCTGTTTGCCGCCGAGTTCGAAAAAGTCGTCACCGGCACCCTGCTGCACGACTGGGTGACACCGCTGGAGGCACAGGCCTTCGAGTCGCGGCTGGAGCGGGAGCTGGGCCCGCCGTCGGCAGCCGCCCGGCGCGCGCCCAGGCGCAAGCGCTCGACCTGAAGCGCAAGACGCCATCAGACCGACCGTCGGGCCCAGTCCTCAATGCGCGCCTGAATCTGCGCCAGCCCGTCGGTCAAGGCCGCCGGGCCGGGCTGGAGGATCTCGCTGGACTTGACCTCGAAGACCTGGCCGTCGCGCACCGCCGGCACCTGCTCCCAGCCGGGGCGGGCCCTCACCTGCTCCGGGCGGAACTTGCGGCCGCACCAGGAACCCAGGATCAGGTCCGGCCTGCGGCGGGCCACCTCCAATGGGTCGGCAATGATGCGGTCCTTGCCGTGCGAGCGCCCGGCCAGCTCCGGAAAGCACTCCTCGCCGCCGGCCAGCGTGATCAGCTCGCTGACCCAGCCGATGCCGGAGATCAGCGGGTCCATCCACTCCTCGAAATAGACCCGCGGGCGCCGCGGGAGCGCCTTCGCGCGCTCGGCTGCCGCGTCCAGGCCCGCCTGCAACTCGGCCAGCAGCGCTGTCGCCCGGTCCTGCGCGCCCACCATGGCGCCCACCATCGCGATCATGCGCAGAATGCCGGCCACATCCCGGTGGTTGAAGACATGCACCGCCACCCCGGCGCGCACCAGCTGGCTGGCAATGTCGGCCTGCAGGTCGGAGAAACCCAGCACCAGGTCCGGCTCCAGGTCGAGGATCTTGTCGATCTTGGCGCTCAGGTAGGCGCTGACCTTGGGCTTTTCCTGCCGCGCCTGCGGCGGGCGCACGGTGTAGCCGGAGATGCCGACGATGCGGGCCTGCTCGCCCAGCAGGTACAGCGTCTCGGTGGTCTCTTCGGTGAGGCAGACGATGCGGCGGGGCAGGAGGTCAGGGTTCATCGGGTTCTGCTTGCAGCGGAGGGTGAGGGGCACCAGGCTCGCGCCAGCACCGACCGTAGCGCAGCGGACGGGGCCAGTCGGCCGCGCTGAGCTGCGGGAGATGGCGGGTGCGCAGCGCATTGATCCAGCCGGCGTGGCCGACCACCAGGCGTGCCCGGAGGTCGCCGGATTCATCGAGCCACTCGGCCTGGCGCTGGCGCAGTGCGGCCAGGCTCTCGCCACCGCCGGGCGCGTGGCCCAGGAAGTCGGCCTCCCAGGCGGCGACCTCCGCGAACGCGATCTCGGTCCAGCGTCGGCCGTCCCAGTTGCCGAAGTGCAGCTCCGCCAGCCGGTCGTCGATGTGGTGGCGCCAGCCCCAGCGCCGCAGCCAGCGGCCCACGTCGGCGCAGCGGCGCAGGCGCGAGGTGGCGACCACCCGCGGCAGCCCGGCGCGGCGGGCCTGCCGGCGGATGCGGTGCGCCAGCCGCTTGGCGCGGCGCGGGTCCACCGGCAGGTCGCTGCCGGCACCGATGCAGCGGCCGGCGGCGCCGTCCGGTCGCGGGTGGCGCCAGATCCAAAGTTCAGCCATGAGCGACATCTCAGCCGCCCGCCGTCAGCATCGCCAACGCCACCAGGTAGGCTGCCAACTCGCCGAGCTGCTGGGCCGCGCCCAGCGTGTCGCCGGTGAAGCCTCCCAATCGGCGCCGGTACCAGCGGGCGCACCACGCCCCCGCCGCGATCAAGCCCGCCAGCGCCGCCAGCGGCAGCCCCCAGGCGTCGAGCCGCACGGTCAGCGCGCCGGTCGCCAGCAGCGTCCAGCCCAGCGCAACGGCCAGGCCGGCTCCGGAGATCTGCTGCGCCATCGGCTTGGCCTTGGCGTGTTCGACGTCCCCCGCATAGGGCAGCAGCCAGAGCAGCACCACCGGCAGTGCGCGCGACGCCGCATGCGCCCAGACCAGCAGCGCAGCAGCCAGCGGCAGGCTCTGCGACGCCAGGCCGTGCAGCGCCGCCGCCTTCAGGCCCAGCACGAAGACCAGCCCGAGCGCACCGTAGCTGCCCAGGCGAGAGTCCTTCATGATCAGCAGCGCCTTCTCGCGCGAGACGGCCCCGCCCAGGCCATCGCAGGTATCGGCCAGGCCATCCTCGTGGAATCCGCCGGTCAGCCAGACGGAGCCGGCCATCGCCAGCCCCACCGCCACCGGCAGCGGCCAGAGCTGCGTCGCGCCCCACAGCAGCGCCGCGCTGAAGGCCCCCACCAGCAGTCCCACCGCCGGGTAGTGGCGGGCGCTGGCGTGCATCGCCTCCGGTGACCAACCGACCCAGTCGGCCAGCCGGCCGGTGACCGGGATGCGGGTGAAGAACTGCAGCGCGATCAGGAAGAGCCGCAGCTCGCGGGCGAAAAACTGCATGGCCTGTGTCCGGGTCGGGCGTTGGAGGTCAGGCGTCCTTGTTGGACACCCCCGCCGACTCGAAGCTGGCCATCTCGGCCAGGATGCGGCAGGCCGATTCGAGCAACGGCCAGGCGAGTGCGGCGCCGGAGCCCTCGCCCAGGCGCAGGCCGAGCTGCAGCAGCGGCTGCGCACCGAGTTCGTCGAGCATCAGGCGGTGGCCGGACTCGTCGCTCTGGTGCGCGAAGACGCAGCGCTGCAGCACGGCCGGGCGCAGCCGCGCGGCCACCAGCACCGCAGCGCCGACGATGAAGCCGTCCACCAGGATCACGCGGCGCTCGGCGGCGGCCTGCAGCACGGCGCCAACCATCTGCGCGATCTCGAAGCCGCCGTAGGTGGTCAGCACCTCCAGCGGCGCCAGCACGCCGGGGTGGCGCGCCAGCACGCCGCGCAGCACCTCCAGCTTGCGCTGCAGCGCGGCGTCGTCCAGCCCGGTGCCGCGCCCGGCGCAGCGCTCGATCGGCTGGCCACTCAGGCGCGCCAGGATCAGCGCCGCCGCGGAGGTGTTGCCGATGCCCATCTCGCCGAAGATCAGCGCATTGCCCGGCAGCCCGCGCAGCACCTCGGCGCCCGCCGCCAGCGCGGCCTGACACTGCGCGGCGCTCATCGCCGGGCCGGCCAGCATGTCGGCGGTGCCGGGGGCGATCTTGCGGATCTGCAGACCGGGGCGCGGCGCAAAGTCGTGGCGCACCCCCGCGTCCACCACCGTCAGCGCCAGGCCGTGCTGGCGCGCCAGCACGCTGACCGCGGCACCACCGGCCAGGAAGTTCTCCACCATCTGCCAGGTCACGTCGCTGGGATAGGCCGACACGCCGCGTGCAGCCAGGCCGTGGTCGCCGGCGAAGACCACCACCTGCGGCGATTCGAGCTGCGGCTGCTCGCGGCCCTGGATCTCGCCGAGCTGGCGCATCAGAGTCTCCAGCCGGCCGAGCGATCCGAGCGGCTTGGTCTTCTGGTCGATGCGCTGCTGCAGCCGGGCCGACAGGGCCACATCGCGCAGGTCCGGGACCGCGGGCAGAACGAAGGAGGGGTTCAGGGTCGTCGAAGTCATGGCATCTCCGGGAAACAAGGGAGGATCAGGCCGGCTGGATCAGGCCCGCCAGCACGCCGGGTTCGAAATGGCGATCGATGAAGTCGGCCAAGCCGTCGAAGACCTCGTCGAAGGTGCGGCAGCGCGCCCCAAAGAGCGCCTGCAGCACCGCGGACGACTCGAACAGGCCGTGGGCATACAGCCCCAGCACGTTGCCCTGCTGCCAGCCCAGCACCTCGCCAGCGGGGTTGCGCAGCACCTCGGCGCAGCGCGCCAGCGAAGGGTGGAAGACGGTCACGCCCTGGTGGATCTCGTAGCCGTCCAAGGCCACGCCGGACAGGGCCGCCCAGGCACCGTCCAGCGCACCGAAAGTGACGCGCACCGGCGTGAGGCGCTTCTCGCGCTCGAAGCGGGTGACCAGCGGCAGCAGGCCCAGGCCGGGTGCATTGCCACCGAAGGGCTGGACGGTGCTGGACTCGACGCCATCCGGGTCGGACAGCGTCTCGCCCAGCACCTGCAGCCCGCCGCAGATGCCCAGCACGGCGCCACCGCGCTGCACGTGCGCGGCAATGGCGGCATCCAGCCGCTTCGCACGCAGCCAGGCCAGGTCGGCGCTGGTGAGCTTGGAGCCGGGCAGCACGATCCAGTCGGCACCGTCCAGATCCGCCGGCTGCCGCGCCCACACCAGCCGCACCTGCGGCAGGTTGCGCAGGGCCTGGAGCTCATCGAGGTTGCTGATGCGCGGCCAGGCGACCACCGCCACACGCAGCGGCCGCGCACCCTCGCCTGCAGCATCCGCAAGTCCGCCAGCAAAACCACCTGCATGGCCGTCGTAGACGCCGTCTTCCTCCGGCAGGCCGTGCTCGCGCCACATCGGCAGGGTCGCCACGGTGGGCACACCGGTGAGCGCCTGGAGCTGCTGGGGACCGGGGGCGAGCAACGCGGCATCGCCCCGGAAGCGGTTGAGCACGAAGCCGCGGACCTGCGCCGCCTCGATCGGCGGCAGCAACGCCCAGGTGCCGTAGAGATGGGCGAAGGCGCCGCCGCGGTCGATGTCGGTCACCAGCAGGCAGGCCGCCTCGGCCACCAGCGCCGTGCGCATGTTGACGTAGTCGCTGGCGTGCAGGTTGATCTCGGCGGGCGAGCCGGCACCCTCGATCACCACCACGTCGTTCTCGGCCATCAACTCGGCCAGGGCCTGGCGGGCGTGCGGCCAGAGCACCTCGCTGCGTTCACGCCAGGGCACCGCGCCCAGGTCGCGCCGTACCTCGCCCAGCACCACCACCTGGCTGGCGGTGTCGTGCTCGGGTTTGAGCAGCACCGGGTTGTGGCGCACCTCGGGCACGCAGCGGGCGGCCAGTGCCTGGAAGTACTGCGCGCTGCCGATCTCGCCCATGCGCCCGCCCGGGCCGGGCACGACGCGGGCGTTGTTGCTCATGTTCTGGGCCTTGAAGGGCGCCACCTTCAGGCCCTGGCGGGCGTACCAGCGGCACAGCGCGGTGGCCAGCCAGCTCTTGCCGGCCCCGCTGGTGGTGCCGAGCACCATGATGGCTCGGGCGGTCATGATCGAGGGCAAGGCGGGGATGGGTTCAAAGGGCGGGCACGGTGGCCAGTTGGGGCAGGGCGACCCATTGACCCTCCTGTTGGACGATGCGGATGGCGTGGCGGAACACCACCTCCAGCGCCGTGCGCAGTTCGCCATCGGCGGGGGCGCCGGCGCAGCGCACCTGGCCTTCCTGCAGCAGCAGCAGGCGGTCGGCCGCCAGCGCCAGCGACAGGTCATGCATTACCGTGACCACCGTGCGCCCATGAGCCAGCTGCTGCGCCAGGCGCACCAGCGCCACCTGGTGCGGGGGGTCGAGGTGGGTGGTGGGCTCGTCCAGCAGCAGCACCGGCGCTTCGGAAGCCAGAGCCCGGGCCAGCAGCACACGCTGGCGCTCGCCGCCGGACAGGGCGTTCAGGCGCCGGTCCTGCCAGCCGTCGCACTCGGCCTCCGCCATCGCACGGTCCACCGCGGCCTCGTCGGCGGCCCCCGGGGTGCCGAACAACCCCAGGTGCGGCAGGCGGCCCAGCGCCACCGTCTCGCGCACCGTCAGCTCGCCCGTGACCTCGCCCTGCTGGGCCAGCCAGGCGATGCGCCGGCCCCGCTCCCGGGCGTTCAGGTCGGCCAGCCGGCGGCCGTCCATCCGCACTTCACCCGTGCGCGGCGGCAGCAGCCCGGCCAGCACCCGCAGCAGGGTGCTCTTGCCGGCACCGTTGGGGCCGACGATGGCGGTCCAGCCCGGCTCGAAGCGGCAACTCACCGACTTCAGCACCAGCCGCTCACCGCCACCATCACCAGCACCGTCGCCATAGCCGACCTGCAGATCCACGGCCTCCAGCACGGGAGGATGCAACCCGGGCGCGGTCATGCGCTGCGCCCCCGGCGATTGAGCAGCAGGCACAGGTACAGCCCGCCAAGCACCGCGGTCACCACACCCACCGGCAGCTCCTGCGGTGCGATCAGCGCGCGCGAGATCACGTCGGCCAGCAGCAGCAGCACCGCGCCCATCAGCGCGCTGGCCGCCAGCAGCCAGGCATGTGCACCTGGCGCGTGGCGGCGCACCAGGTGCGGCGCGACCAGCCCGACAAAGGCCACCAGCCCGGCCTGCGACACCGCCACCGCGGTGGCGCCCGACAGCAGCAGCACCAGCACCAGGCGCACCCGGCCGAGTTCCAGGCCGAGGCTGGCGGCGCTGTCCTCGCCCAGCGTCAGGGCGTCCAGCGCACGGGAATGGCGCAGCGCCAGGCCGAGCAGCAGGGTCAGCCCGGCGGCCATCAGCGCCACCGAGGACCAGCCCAGGAAGCTGGTGCTGCCGAGCATGAAGGCCTGCTTGCCGCGCAAAGCGTCCGGCGAGATCACCGTGACCAGGTCGCTCAGTGCGCCCAGCAGCACCGCCAGCACCACCCCGGACAGCAGCAGCCGGGTGGTGTGCAGGGCCCCCCGGGCCAGCAGCAGCGTCAACGTGACGCCGCCGATGGCGCCGATGAAGGCGGCCATCATCAGCCCGACCTGTTCCAGCCACAGCGCCGCGGTCAGGCTCATCTGCAGCCCGCCGAGGGTGGCGCCCGCCAGCACCAGCACCACCGCCAGGCCTGCACCGGCGGCCGCGCCGAGCAGGTAGGGGTCCGCCAGCGGGTTGCGGAACAGCCCCTGCGCCAGCGCCCCACCCAGGCCCAGCAACGCGCCGACCAGCGCGGCACCGAGCGTGCGCGGCGCGCGGATCTCGCCCAGGATCAGCCAGGCCTGCTCACCCGCCAGGTCCGAGCGCAGGGAGGCCATCGAAAAGCCCGCACTGCCAGTGACCAGCCCCGCCAACAGGCCCAGCGTCAAGCCCAGAACCAGCCAGCCCAGCAGGCGACGGCGTTGGCGGCGGTGCCCCGCCGCAGCCGCGGCCAGCCGTTCCGCAGCCTGCGGCGCAGGAACGGGTGGAACGGGAGAAACTGCTCGCGGGAGTTCCATCATCGCCCCGCCCCCGGTGCTGCACCGGGGGCGCTCATGCTCATCAGGCAGTCCACCAGGATGCCGGCGGCCTCGCCCAGGCGTGGGCCGGGGCGCACCATCATCTCGTAGGCTGGCGTCGGCAAATCGCAGCGACGCCCCTGCTGCAGCGCCGGCAGCTGCGCCCAGCCGGGGCGTCGCAGCATCGCCGCGGCCTCGTGTTGCACCCCCATCACGACGTCAGGGCGCTCGCGCAGCACGAACTCCGGGTTCAGCTTCGGGAACGGCCCCAGCTCCGCGGGCACGATGTTGACCAGACCCAGCCGCGTCATGGTTTCGCCGATGAAGGAGCTGCGCCCCGCCGCGTAGGGCCCGCCGGCGATCTCGAAGTACACCCTTGCACCGCGCAGGGCGGGCGGCACCCGCGCGGCCGCGGCCGCCAGATCTCGCTCGATGGCAGACCAGACCTGCGCCGCCTGCTGCGGGCTGCCCAGCAGTCCGGCCAGCAGGACCAGGCTGCGGCGGGTGTCGGCATGGCTGTCCGACTTCAGCCGGACCACCTTCAGGCCCAAGGCATCCAGCCGGTCGAGCGACTGCGCCGAGGTGGAAGCCAGCACCACCTCCGGGCGCAACGCCACGATGGCTTCGATCAGCGCATCGTCCAGACCGCCCAGCCGCGGCAGCTTCTCGACCGACGCCGGCCAGTTGGAGTACCGGTCCACCCCCACCAGGCGGCCGCAGGCGCCCAAGGCGCAGACACTCTCAGTCAGCGACGGCAGCATCGAGACGATGCGTTGGGGTGGCGCGGCGAAGCGATGCGTCACGCCCCGGTCGTCGATGACCTGGACCGCTGCCGCCAGGGCAGGAGGGGCGATCCAACAGACCAGCCAGGCCAGCAGCCAAAGCACAGGCCACCCGGGAAGGAACCGGCTCATGCGGCGCTGCCTTTCACACTCAGGGGCAGGCCCGCCACCATCAGGGTGACCCGGCCGCACAGCACGGCCAGCCGCTGGTGCAGCCGGCCCAGCGCGTCCACGCAGCGCCTGGCCTCGGTGGACAAGGGCATCACCCCGAGCCCGATTTCGTTCGAGACGAACACCAGCGGACTGCGGGCCTGCCGGACCGCGTCCAGCAACCCGCGTTCCAGGCTCGCCCAGTCCTGGGCCGGCCAGCCCGGGGGTGGCAGCAGGCACTGGGTGATCCACAGGGTCAGGCAGTCCACCACCAGCAGGCACTGCGGGTCGTCCTGTTCGCGCAGCGCGGCGGGCAGCTCCAGCGGCACCTCCAGCGTGCGCAGGCCGGGAGCGAACACGGCCCGATCGGCCTGGTGGCGACGGATGCGCGCGGCCATCTCCGGGTCTGCGGCCAGGGCGGTGGCCACCAGCAGCGCCGACCGGTTGGCCCCCCCGGCCAACCAGCCGGCCGCCAGGTCCTCCGCACGCCTCGACTTGCCGCTGCGGGCGCCGCCGAGGATCAATTCATGAACGGGTGGCATCTGGAGCTCCTGCGGCCGATGTGCTGCCATGATGACCCAGACCTCAGAGCCGGATTCAGGTCAGAAACTCATCCGCGCCGCCGCGGTGAGGTTGCGACCCGGCTCCGGGTAGATCGACGAGGGCTGGCCCGCCGCACAGTTGTAGGCCTGGGTGTAGAACTTCCGGTCGGTGGCATTGGCTACCGCCAGGCTCAACTCCAGGATGGGAAGCTCCCAGGCCCAGCGCAGGTCCAGCGTGGTCACCGAGGGCATGCTGCAGCTGTTGGCGAGGTCTGGGTGGCGAGAGGAGGCATACACAACATGGGCGCCCAGTCGGTGACCCGGGAGCGCCTGCCATTGCGCTCCGAGCGATGAGCTGACCGCGTTCACCAGCGGAATGTCCAGGCCGGCATAGCTGCCAGACACAAACTTGGCTTCCCGCCAGGCGGCCGTGCCGCGCAGGTCCAGTGTGGACGTCAGCGCATGCCCGGCCTCCAGCTCCACACCCTGGCGGCGGGTGGGCTCGAAGTTCACGTTGGCGCCCCAGCCACCATTGGCCCCCGTGTCAAAGCCGATCTCATCGTGCAGGCTGCTGCGGTACAAGCGCAGATCGGCATGGTCGTGGCGGTTCTTCCAGCGTGCGCCCACCTCCAGGTCGCGTGAGGTCTGGGGCCGCAGCGGCGTGCCGGAGGTGTAGCTGAATTCGTCCGCATTGGCCAGCCGGAAGCTGCGGCCCAGGCGGCCATACACCTGCCACTGTTGCGACAGGGGCTGCACCACACCCAGTTCCCAGGCATGCATGGTGTCGTCCATGGCCTGGGCCACTGCGCTGTGGGTCTTGTGCAGCGCCTCGTGGCGCATGCCGGCGCTCAGCCGGGTGCCGCCGGTCAGGGTGAGGTCGTCCTTCAGGTAGACGGCATTGTTGCGTTGCCGGGCACTGGACCCGTAGGTGCCGGCCACCTCGCGCTCCCAACGGCTGAAGTCAAACCCACCGGCCACGCTGTTGCGCAGTCCCGCCAACGTGCTGTTGAAGCGCGCACGGGCAGCCACCTGATCGGCGTCGATGTCGTAGTCGTACCGGGAGGCCGAACCGAAGTAGGTGCTGAGGCTGCGCAGCTGCTTGCTGCGTTGCCCGGCATCGAAGCCGATGTCCCAGTTGGTGCTGCGCCAGTCCAGCTGCACGCTGCTGCGGCGGTTGATGATCGCGGCCCAGTCGTTCGGGTTGGCCGTCTGCGACGGATCGCTGTTGTACTGCGCCAGCGACAGCGGCCCCGGCAGGCCGCCTTGCAGCCGGTCTTCCCCATGGCGCAGCACCAAGCGCAGGCCATCGGCCGCCCACTGCCCGGCCACCGAGGCGCCGCGCACAGCGGACTCGCTGTTGTCGCGGTGCCCATCGGACAGCCGCCGGTTGGCCGCCAGGTCCAGCGAGAAGTCCCCGCCCACCACCGTGGCCCCGCCGCGCAGCTCGCGGGTGGCATCGCTGCCTGCGGCTGCGTACAAACGGGCGGTGTTGCGCCGCTCCACGCCGCGACCTGCCTTGGTCGTAACGATCACCACCCCACCGGTGGCCCCTTCGCCATAAAGCACCGCACCGCTGCCGCGCAGCACCTCGATGCGCTCGACCGTGTCGATCGGGATGCCGCCCAGGCGGGTGCCGCCCAGGTCCCCTTCGCTCAGCCGCAGGCCATCGACGACGATGACCATGTTGTTGTCGGAGGTGCTGCCAAAGCCGCGCAGGTCCAGCGCGTACTCACCACCGCCGTACAGGTCGAGCCGGCCGGGCACCCCCAACAGCCTCATGATGGCCTCGTTGACCGTGGAGGCGCCGCTGCGCCGGATGTCCTGGGCCGTCAGCACACTCACACCGAAGGGGAGATGCCCCGGATCGTCGCTGAAGCGAGTGCCGGTGACCACCACCGGCTCCAACGCGGCCTGAGACTGCGCCAGCGCGCTCGACAGGCCGGCCAGGCCAATACACAGGAATGCAGCGGCCCGTGCAGCCGCGCGAAGCACGCAAAAGGGGGCACTCGGGCCCGAAAGGGGGGAGAACATGAGAAGGGATGCAGATCAAAGCGTGCCCCACCGCTTCCCCGCGGCCGGACACCTCACGACACCACACACAGCTGCGCGGCGTCACCTTGCTGGCCGGTATCCGGGCTGACGGACGAACCGCTGCGACCTTCCCGGCCCGTACGGCGGACCAGTGGTGTGTGCGCAGCAGCAGGGAGCGTGAACTCCCGTCCGCTTACCGTTGCGGGGGCAGCGCAGGTTGGGCGTTCTCCGATGGAGAGTGCCTTCCTGCTTCCCGTTTAACCGCGCCGACGTGAACGCCGGCACGAGCACCAACGGGCGTGATTGTAATCACGGAGAAACCCGCCCACTACAATCGTCCGGCTCGGGGCGTCCTGCCCCGCTCAAGCACCCTTACCTGCGCAATGTCCACACTCGAAGACCTCGCCGACCGGGTTGAACGCCTGCTGCTGCGGCACGACGAACTCAAGCGCACCAACACGCTGCTGGAGCAGCAACTGGCCACCGTGGTGGGTGAACGCGACAACCTGCGCTCGCGCCTGGCTGCTGCGCGCAGCCGCATCGACGCGTTGATCGAACGCCTGCCGGTGGGTGACGTGGACGAGCACGACCGCTCCGGCAACCACAGCCAGGCCAGCGGAGGTGGCGCATGAAGCAGCTCGAAGTGACGATCCTCGGCCAGAGCTACATCCTGGCCTGCCCGGAGGGGCACGAAACCGACCTGCTGGAGGCGGTGGGCCAGGTGGACCGCGAGATGAGCACCATCCGCGATGCCGGCAAGGTCAAGGCCCGGGAGCGCATTGCCGTGCTGGCCGCCTTGAACCTGGCCTATGAACTGACGCAGCTGCGCTCCCGAGCCGAGTCTGCCGCCTGCTCGCATCAGGTCGAGACGCAGCCTGCCCCGCCATCTTCGGAGGCGCTGAATGGCATCGACGTGGACGCGCTGGTGCGCCGCATGGATGCGGCACTCGGTCACGACGGCCAATTGCTCTGAGCTTGCGCCGGGCCGGGGTGAGCGGCCTACAATGCGGGCGTCCGCCGCGTTCGCGGAGGTTTTTAGTTCCTTGAACCGATGCTCTCGCGAGCCTGGGCTTGGAATATCCCCCGGCTGGTGCGATCGTCTCGCGTCAGATGAACCCGAAGCCGGGTTGACCTTGCCCCCCTGAATCCCCTGGGTTCAGGAATGCGGCCTTCGGCTCGCGGCGGACACCTTTCTCCGGAGATTCACCCGGAGATCCAAGCTCCTCGGCCCCACCGGGCCGATGCCGGTTCTGGCAGGATGCCGCACCCGTTGCCGGATGTGCCCCTGCCCATGACCGTTGCTCCCAACCACCGCCATTGGCTGATGAAGATCGAGCCGGACGAATGTTCGATCGACGATCTGGCCGCCCGTGCCGGGCAGACCGTGCCCTGGACCGGCGTACGCAACTACCAGGCGCGCAACTTCATGCGCGATGGGATGCGCATCGGCGACGGCGTGCTGTACTACCACTCCTCCTGCCCCCAGCCGGGCATTGCCGGGCTGGCGGAGGTGGCCAGCGCCCCCTACCCGGACGCCACCCAGTTCGACCCCGCCAGCCCCTGGTTCGACCCCAAGGCCCGTCCCGACCAGCCGCGCTGGGTGAATGTCGACATCCGCCTGCGCGGCAAGACCTGCCTGCTCGGGCTGGCCGAGATGCGCAGCCGACCGGAGCTGGCGACGATGGAAGTGCTGCGCCCGGGCAGCCGGCTGTCCATCACTCCCGTGACCGAGATCGAATGGGCAGCGGTGATGCAGCTGCTGAATCGCCCCTGAACCCCCACTGAACAAGACGAGATGAGCTTTGACCTTCCCCTCGTGGCGGAACTGCTGGCCCTGGGCTGCACCGCCGGATTCCTCGCCGGCCTGCTGGGCATCGGCGGGGGCATGTTGATGGTGCCCTTCATCACCCTCATCCTGTCCCAGCGGGGAGTGGGCGGCGCGCTGGCGGTGAAGATGGCGATTGCCACCTCAATGGCCACCATCCTGTTCACCTCCATCTCCAGCGTGCGGGCCCACCACAAGCGCGGCGCGGTGCGCTGGGAGCTGGTGCGCACACTGGCACCAGGCATCGTGATGGGTGGGCTGGCCGCGGGCGCCGGCGTGTTTGCCCTGCTCAAGGGCAGCACGCTGGCCCTGGTGTTCGGGCTGTTCGTGGCCTTTTCCGCCACCCAGATGCTGCTGGACAAGAAGCCCGCCCCCAGCCGGCAGATGCCGGGCGCGGGCGGCAGGGTGGCCGCGGGCGGAGTGATCGGCTTCATCTCCGGGCTGGTGGGCGCCGGTGGCGGCTTCATCTCGGTGCCCTTCATGACCTGGTGCAATGTGCCCATCCACAACGCGGTGGCCACCTCGGCAGCGCTGGGTTTCCCGATCGCGCTGGCGGCCACGCTGGGATATGTGATCGGCGGCTGGAACCTCGACAGCGGCCTGCCCGGCGCGGTGGGCTACCTCTGGCTGCCGGCCCTGGCGGTGATCGCCAGTGCGAGTGTGCTGCTGGCGCCGCTGGGTGCACGCACTGCCCATGCGATGAACGTCCAGTCACTCAAGCGGGTGTTTGCCTTGGTGCTGTATGCCCTGGCGGCGTACATGCTGCACAAGGCCTTCACCGCCTGAAGCCGGCGTCGGGCCGGCTGCGTCTGCGCAGGTTCAGGCTTGCGCCGGCACACCTGCAAAGCGGATGGTGGCCAGCGCCACCCGGTTGCCCCCCCGGCGACGGGCATCCTGCAGGGCACGGATCGCCGCCTGACTGAGCTCCTCGAGGGTCTCTGCGGTGTGCGGAAAGCTGGCCACGCCCACGGACATCTCGAAATGGAAGGCCTGCCCTCCCAGCACCACCAGATGGCCGGTGCAGGCGCGGCGCAGTTGTTCCATGCGGTTGTGGGCGGTGGCCAGGCCCACCCCAGACAGCAGGATGGCAAAACGATCGTCACCCAGCTGCGCCAGAACGTCCATCGCACGGGTGTTGCTGCGCATGAGCTGGCCGACGGTCTCGGCCACCCGCTTCAGGCCGGCCTCACCGTGGCGCTCGCGCAGGCCATCGCTGCGGTCCACGGCCAGCAGCACCAGGGCGAACTCGCGCTGCTCGCGCAGCGACAGCGCCACCTCGCGACGCAGGTGCTCCTCGAAATGCTCGCGGCGGAACAGTTCGCTGGGCCGATCCAGCCCCTCGGCATGCTGGCGCCGAAGCTGCTCCGCCGCAGCGTGCTGGCGCTCGATCTGACCCAGGGCCTGCTGCAGCTGGGCCGCCTGGCGCCGGGAGGTGCTGTCGTCCCACCACAAGCTGAGCACCCTCGTCGAAGGCGCTCGACCTGCTCCCACCGATTCTGCCGATTCGCCCTTCGACGCAGGCAACAGGCAACGCAGCGTACGCAGATCCTGACGCTGCCCCTGGCGCTCGAGGCGCTGCTCCCCCACCGCGACGCCACCGGACCCCAGCACCCGCTGGTCGCCCGAACGCACCGCCGTGGCGTCGCCCAGCGGCAGGAGCTCCAGATCCGTGGCACCGACCAGCCGCGCCGGCTCGGTCCCCAGCAGACGGCACCAGGCCTCGTTGGCCCAGAGGTAGCGGCCGCTTTCGCCATCCTTGACGGACAACATCACGCCCTGCACCTGCAGGAGCGCCAGCAGTCCTTCCAGCAGGGGTGTCGAAGCCAGTTCAGCAGGCAGGGGAGCACCAGAATCGGACATGGGGCACAACGGTAGATGGCAGGGGGACGGCGAGCACCGCTCTACGCAGGGATCGTGACCGGAGATGGACTCACTCGCCGCGCAGGCACTGCGCGATCGATGATACGGACACCCGCATCCACTCCCCGGCCCAGGTGTCACATCACGCGGCAGAAATCGACGCCTCAGCGCCTTTCCTGCCGGCTGCCACTTCGCCCCGACCGCCCCGGGGAATGACATGCTCAGCCCGTGAGCAGTTGCATGCTGTGTTCGTAGGTGCCGGTCAACCGGTCGAAGATCTCCAGCAACTCCTCGCTGGCACCGGCCAGTGCCACCTGGCCGGCCGGCTGTCCAGCCTGGGCGACTCCCTGGAGCATCTGCTCCCAGGCGGCTCGCGCCCTGGCCAGGTCATCGCGGATCGCGGCCGTGCTCAGCGGCAGCTCGACGAGGTAGCTCAGCCCCTGCTCGAAGGCCTGAGTCGCCGGTGCAGCATCCCCTGACGACTGAGGCAGCAGGGAGCCGATGAGCGCCTGCTTGGCCACCCGCTGGGCCAGCATGCGCTGCCGTCCGGAAACGTTGATCACCTGCATGCCCGCCCCCAGCCCGGCGGAAGCCACCGCTGCGGTCAGGCGCTCGGCCTGCTGCAGCAGCTCCTCCCCCAGTTCGTGCATGCGTCCCAGGGTCTGCAGGTTGACCGGCCCGTCCAGCATCGAGCGCAGCTGAGACCAGACCGCGGCCGAAGCATCGATCAGATCACCGAAGGTCGGCCGCGACAGGCACTTCTCCAGCGCGGCGAAGATCGCTTCGCCTTGCTGGCGCGAATGCGCCAGCAAGGCCCGCGAGGAGGCCTGCTCCACTCCGGCCACCAGCAGGGCGTAGAGCTTGACGATGCGCTGCGACAACATGCGCAGACGCCCCGCCCGGTTGATGCCCTCCGCGAAACGGGCGGAGTCGATGACCCGCCGAGAGACCTGACCGAGGCGCAGCTTGGCATGCATCGATGCCGAACGCAGCAGCCGAAAGGCCTCGTCCTCGTCGATGCGCCGGGTGCTCATCAACAGCCCTTTGGCCCGCTCCACCAGCCGGCGTTCCTCGTAACGCTGCTGCAGTGAATTCCGCTCCTCCCGCGCACGCAGATTGCGGCGCCAACGAGACAGCGTGAGCTGAATCAGCGGGCGCAGCCGCTCGACACCGTAGCCGTTGACTTCCCAGCCGTCGATGCCGGCATCCAGTGCACGGTCCATCCATTCGGCATGCACATCCGCGGTGAACACCAGTGTCGCCATCGGTGCTGCAGTGCACAACACTTGTGCATTCTCGAAGAGCGCGGGGCCCGGATGGGGCTCCCACAGCACCAGCACATCGGGCGACAGCCGGATCGCCTCGCGCACCATGTCGCTGCCTTCACAACGGCCTTCGACGGCAAACCCCTGGGCGACCAGGTCGGACACCAGGTCGGGCGCCTGTGGCGGCGGAGGGGCAACGACGAGAACCTTGGTCATGGATGGCATACCTGCCCGGCGGGGCTCAACTTGGGGCTCAATGAGTTGTCAGAATGAAGCACACAACGGGCCACCCCGGTGCATGACCGGTTCTGGCACCTTGTTTGCTACAGAGACTGCAGGTCGCGACGAGGCGATCCCCCTGCCGGTGACCCTGCACCGGTGCAGTGCACACAGCTGTGCATACCCGCCGCCTTCCCGGCTGCGGACAGTTGCCGGATGGCCCCACGGCCAGACGGATCAACCCCAGGCACCGCCCGACCCGGTCGTCTAGACCTGGAACGCCCGACCCCTCCCTGAACCTCACCATGGCTGGCTTCAAGACCTTCCTGCGATCCGGACACTGGCCCACGCTGCTGGCGTCCTTCCTCTACTTCGACTTCTGCTTCGCGATCTGGGTACTCAACGGCGCAATGGCGCCCTTCATCAGCGAGACGTTCCAGCTCACCCCGGCACAGAAGGGCTTCATGATCTCGGTGCCGATCCTGGCCGGTGCGCTGATGCGCTTTCCGCTGGGTGTGCTGGCGCAGTACATCGGCCGCAGGAACGCGGCGATGGTCGAGATGGGCCTGATCATTGCGGCGCTGACCTTTGGTTATCTCGCCGTTGACACCTACGACGACGTGCTGGCCATGGGCGTGCTGCTGGGCATTGCCGGCGCCAGCTTCGGCGTTGCGCTGAGCCTGGGTTCGGGCTGGTTCCCCCCCAAGTACAAGGGCCTGGCGATGGGCATTGCCGGAGCCGGCAACTCCGGCACGGTGCTGGCCGTGCTGTTTGCACCGCCGCTGGCACTGAAGTTCGGCTGGCAGGCCGTCTACGGACTCGCCGCCTGCACCATGCTGCTGCCGATGGTGGTGATGTGGATTGCGGCCAAGGAACCGCCCGATCGTGAACATCAGACCTTGCGCGAACACATCTCCTGCCTGTTCGAGAAGGACGGCTGGGCCTTCAGCCTGATCTACATCATCACCTTCGGCGGCTTCATCGGCCTGGCCAGCTTCCTGCCCACCTACTTCTACGAACAATTCAAGGTCACCAAGGTGGAAGCCGGCCAGCTGACCATGCTGGCCACGCTGATGGGCTCGGGTGTGCGGGTGGTGGGAGGCTACATCTCCGACCGCGTCGGTGGCATCAACACCCTCAGTGGCGTGCTGGTGCTGGTGGCCGTCTCGCTGGTGCTGTGTGGTCAGGCCGGTGGATCGCTCGCGGTCACCACCTTGCTGTTCATGCTCTGCTTTGCGGCGCTGGGGGCGGGCAACGGTGCGCTGTTCCAGCTGGTGCCGCTGCGCTGGCCGCTGACCACCGCGGTGGCCGGCTCGATGATCGGCGAGATCGGCGCCCTCGGCGGCGGTTTCCTGCCCAACGCCATGGGCCTGTCCAAGCAGTACGCCAACACCTACCTCTGGGGCTTCGTTGCCTTCGCGGTGCTCGCCCTGGCCATGCTCGTCATGCTGCGGCTGGTACAGATCCGCTGGACGCGCACCTGGGCCGAAAAGGGTGGCCGCGCCCGTCCCAATGCCATGCACGGCACTGCCGTGGGCAGCCGCAGCGGCACGAGCCAAAGTTTCGCCCGTTGAGGCCAACGCTGCCGCGCCGAGGGGCGCGGCAGCCACTCACCGGGGCAAAAAGAGCAGCCAGATCACCAGCAGCAGGTTGAAGGCGACGGAGATCGCCAGAGCCACCTTCCACAACGCAGCCGGGTCGCGCTTCATCAGCGGTGTGGCCAAGGGGGCGTTCAGAGGGCGCGACGCTCCGCGCTCCAGTGCCAGCGCAAACTCCTCGGCGGTTTCGAAGCGCTCGCGCGGATCGCGCGCCACCGCCTTCAGCACCACATGGTCCAGCCAGATCGGCACCACCGGTCGCAGGCGCGACGGCGCGATCGGGTCACGGCGGTAACGTGCGGTCTGCCAGGGTTCGATCTCCCCGTAGGGCAGCCGGCCCGCCAGCCACTGGTAGAGCGTCACCCCCAGGGCAAACAGGTCGCTGCCTGCATGGGCCGGCTGGCCGTGGTCGCCCTCCCACTGCTCCGGGTTCATGTAGCTGGGCGTGCCGGCATGCAGGGCGCGCACCGCCTCCGGCTCCCGCCCTGACACCGCCACCCCCAGGTCGAGCAGGCGCCACTGGCCGTCCTCACCCAGGTGCAGGTTGCCGGGCTTGATGTCGCGGTGAATCACGCCCAGCCGATGCAGCCGGCCAATGGCCTTGGAAGCCGCCAGACCCGCGCGGACCACCTCCGCCACGTCGAGCGGGGCCGGGGCCCGGCCGGCAGTCTCCCCCGGCACGATATCGGCGGGTGTCTCCAACAGCTGCTCCAGCGTGCGGCCGCTGTGCCAGTCAAACACGGTGTAGAACGCCGAGGCGGCGCGCTGCTCGCGCACCCTCACGAAGCCCTGGCTGCCCGCCCCGCCCTGCTCACCCACACGCAGGCCCAACCAGGCCTCGTGCGCGAGCATCTCGCGCTCCTGCGTGTCGCTGGCACGGGATTCGTGCAGCGTCTTGATCGCCACCAACTCCCGGGTGGCGGCGTCACGCGCCTGGTAGAGCCGGTGCACCCCGGTATCGGCCACCACCGCGGTGATGGTGTAGCCGTCCAGCACATCGCCCACCGTCAAACGCGGCGGCACGGGCAGCTGGGTGGCCCCGACACGGGTGTCCGCCAGTTGCCAGCCCGCCAGGCCACGCACCCGCAACACCAGCGCGGTGGCGTTGTCCGGCGTGCGTGCCGACAGGGCGGCCTCCACCACCCGCTGGCTCAGCGCCTGCGCGGTCGTGTCCTGGTCGGCCTGCGCAGAGCCTGCCCCTGCGGCCACTGCAGCAGTGATCAACGCCTGCAGCCGGGCGCGCGGCAGCACGTTGTGCACACCGTCGCTGGTCAGCAGCAGCAGATCGCCGACGTGGAGCTCGCCCTGGTAATAGTCGACGAGCACCGACTGGTCCAGCCCCACCGCCCGGGTGAGCTGGCTGCGCAGATCGATGTGGTCCAGCGCATGATCCTGCGTCAGTTGGGTCAACTCCCCTGCACGCAGCAGCCAGGCCCGCGTGTCGCCCACATGCGCCACCGTCCAGGTATGCCCCTGCAGGGCCAGCGCCGTCAGGGTGCTGCGGCCGGACTTCTGGTTCCCCCCCGGTCCGCTGCGGCGCCGGTTGTGGTCGAACAACCAGGCGTTGTGGGCGCCAATCAGCCGGTCCAGCACCACGGTGGTTTCCCACAGGGCCGGTGCGGCGTGGAAGTCGTTGACCACCGCCATCACCGAAGTCTGTGCCGCCTCGCGACCCAGACCGCCGGTGGACACCCCGTCGGCCAAGGCGGCGATCAGCCCGCGCCCCACCTCATGGGCCGCCGGCACCATCGCCGCAGCGAAGTCCTCGTTGTGCTCACGGGGGCCGGGACTGCTGCTGTGCCCGATGTCGATGTCAAAACTCATGGCGCCCCTGGCAAGCAAGTCTCTTGCCGCATTTCGGGGCCGTCCTCTGCACCAGCCCAGTACGTCACCCGGCAGAACGCACCAACACGATGCCCTGCTGTCAAACCCCAAGGCGCAACGCACCTTGAGGACCCTCGGCACACTCCTTGCAGAAAACCCTGCACACCCCGGGGCCCCCGTTGCCAGCCCCGACGCGCCAAAGGCGGCGCGACAGGTTTCATGCGCCAGCCCGGTCGGCAGGCGTCGGTCGTTTGCACCGATGCGGCGGTCCCACCGCTCAGACCTTCCAGGTCCCTGCGCCGTTGCACTTCCCCCATCCTGCCGTGTGCTGCTGCCGCAGCGCATTCCTCCTTCCTGTCCGTCTGGAAACCCGTCATGCCCCAGAAACTTCGTCTCGTCCTGATCGGCAACGGCATGGCCGGCGTGCGCACCCTCGAGGAGCTGCTGAAGATCGCGCCGGACCTCTACGAGATCACCGTGTTCGGCGCCGAGCCGCACCCCAACTACAACCGCATCCTGTTGTCGCCGGTGCTGGCCGGCGAGCAGACCCTGGAACAGATCATCCTGAATCCCCTGGAGTGGTACGCCGCTCACGGCATCCGGCTGCATCTGGGCGCCTGGGTCACCAACGTCAACCGCGCCGGCCAACGGGTTCGAGCTGAGACGGCCGACGGCCAGGTGATCGAGGCCCGCTACGACCGCCTGCTGATCGCCACCGGCTCCACCCCCTTCATCCCGCCCCTTCCTGGGCGGGAGCTGGAAGGGGTGATCAGCTACCGCGACATCGCCGACACCGAAGCGATGATCGAGGCGGCCCGCACGCACCGGCACGCGGTGGTGATCGGCGGCGGCCTGCTGGGCCTGGAAGCGGCCAACGGGCTGAAGCTGCGCGGCATGAAGGTGACCGTGGTGCACCTGGCGCCCTGGCTGCTGGACCGGCAACTCGACCCGCAGGCCGCCCGTCTGCTGCAGCGATCACTGGAGTCACGCGGCTTGAACTTTCGGGTCCACACGCAAACCGAAGCCCTGCTCGCCGGTGAGGGTGAAGCGGCCTCTCGGGTGCGCGCAGTGCGTTTCAAGGACGGCAGCGAAGTCCCGGCCGACCTGGTCGTCATGGCCGCCGGCATCCGCCCGAACACTGCCCTGGCCGAATCGATGGGGCTGCTCTGCCGGCGCGGCATCGTCGTCAGCGACACCCTGCAGACCGTGACCGACCCGCGCATCTACGCCGTGGGGGAATGCGCCGCCCACCGCGGCATCGCCTACGGCCTGGTGGCGCCGCTGTTCGAGCAGGGCCGGGTCTGCGCCACCCACCTGGCCGAGGTCGGGCTGGGCCGCTACGTCGGCAGCGAGGTCTCCACCAAGCTGAAGGTCACCGGCATCGATCTGTTCTCCGCCGGTGACTTCATGGGGGGCGAGGGCAGCGAGGACATCGTGCTCAGCGACCCCTTCGACGGCGTCTACAAAAAGCTCGTGCTGCGCGGCGACCGACTGGTGGGCGCCTGCCTGTATGGCGACACGGCCGACGGCAGCTGGTACTTCCGCCTGATCCGCGAGTGCCGCAGCGTGGCCGCCTTCCGGGATCAGTTGATGTTCGGCGAAGCCGCCCTGCCGGCCTTGCCGCAGGGCGGCCCGGCGGCCGTCGCCACCGACGCTCAGGTGGCCCTGGCCGCCTGAGCCCGCCCTTCGTCTTGGACGCCCTCATTCCCGCCCAACCGCCCAACCGCCCACCCGGCCTCCCGCAGGAAACCCTCCCATGCGCGAAACCCGTTCCACCTGCCCCTACTGCGGCGTCGGCTGCGGCGTCATCATCGAGAGTGACGGCGCGCAGATCACCGGCGTGCGCGGCGACCCGGACCACCCCGCCAACTTCGGCCGCCTGTGCACCAAGGGCAGCACCCTGCACCTCACGGCGTCACCCGCGGTGCAGCAGACCTGCCGCCTGCTGCAGCCGCAGTGGCGCGCCGAACGCGGCGGCGCAATGCAGCCGCTGGGCTGGGACGCCGCGCTGGAGCTGGCGGCCGACCGCTTGGCTGCGACGATCGACTCGCACGGCCCGGACTCGGTGGGCTTCTACCTCAGCGGCCAGATGCTCACCGAGGACTACTACGTCTACAACAAGCTGATGAAGGGGCTGATCGGCAGCAACAACGTCGACACCAACTCCCGGCTGTGCATGTCCAGCGCGGTGGCCGGCTACAAGCGCACTCTGGGCGCTGACGCCCCGCCCTGCAGCTACGAGGACCTGGCGCTGGCCGACACCGTCTTCATCGCCGGCAGCAACGCCGCCTGGGCCCACCCCATCCTGTTCCGCCGGCTGGAGGACGCCCGCCGTGCCAAACCCGACCAGCGCTGGATCGTGGTGGACACCCGCCGCACCGAAACCGCCGAGGGTGCCGACCTGTTCCTGCAGATCTGCCCCGGCACCGACGTGGCACTGTTCCACGGCATGCTCAGCGTGATCTTTGCGGAGCAGCTGGCCGACCTGGCCTGGCTGGCGCAGCACACCAGCGGCATCGAGTCGCTGCACGAGATCCTGCGCGGCTGGAACGCCGAACGCGCCGCCGAGATCTGCGGCATCCGCTTGGCCGACCTGGTGCAGGCCGCCCGATGGTTCGCGCAGGCCGACCGAGCCGGCGGCGCCACGCTCTCCCTGTACTGCCAGGGACTGAACCAGAGCAGCGCCGGCACCGACAAGAACGCCGCGCTGATCCACCTGCACCTGGCCACGGCGCAGATCGGCCGGCCTGGGGCCGGTCCCTTTTCCCTTACCGGCCAGCCCAACGCCATGGGCGGGCGCGAGGTGGGCGGCCTGGCCAACCTGCTGTCAGCCCACCGCGACCTGGCCAACCCCATGCACCGGGCCGAGGTGGCCGCGCTGTGGGGACTGCCGTCCGTGCCGGAGCAGCCCGGCCTGAGCGCAGTGGAGATGTTCCAGGCCGCCGCCGCCGGGCAGCTGCAGGCACTGTGGATCGTCTGCACCAACCCGGCCCAGTCCCTGCCGGACCAGGCCACCGTGCAGCGCGCGCTGCAGCGCTGTCCCTTCGTGGTGCTGCAGGACGCCTACGCCACCACCGCCACCGCGCCCTTTGCCGACCTGCTGCTGCCGGCCACCACCTGGGGCGAGAAGGTCGGCACCGTCACCAACAGCGAACGCCGCATCAGCCGGGTGCGCGCGGCCATCCCCGCACCTGGGGAGGCCCGGCACGATTGGGCCATCGGCGTCGAATTTGCCCACCGGCTGGAGCAGCGTCTGCCGCAGAACCTTCACGGCCAGACCACCCTGTTTCCCTACGACCTGGGCGACGCGGAGCGCGGCGCCGAGCAGATCTGGCAGGAGCACCGCGAATCCACCCGCGGCCGCGACCTGGACATCACCGGGCTGAGTTGGGACATGCTCGATCGCGACGGTCCGCAGCAATGGCCCCTGCCCGAGGGTGCGGACAGCGGCCGGGTGCGGCTGTATGCCGACGGCCACTTCCCCACCCCGGACGGCCGTGCCCGTTTTGTCGCCATCGACTACCGCCCGGTGGCTGAACCCACCAGCGTCGAGTACCCCATCGCCCTGAACACCGGCCGCCTGCGCGACCAGTGGCACGGCATGAGCCGCACCGGCACGCTCGGCCGCCTGTTCGGCCACGTGCCGGAGCCGGTGGTGGAGCTGCATCCGCAGACCTTGTCCGAAGCCGGTGTGAGCGAAGGCGATCTGGTGCGGCTGCGCTCCCCCCGCGGCGGCCTGGTGCTGCCCGCACGCGCCAGCACCGACCTGGCCCCCGGGCAGGCCTGGATCCCGATGCACTGGGGCGGCGACGTGCTGGGCGGTCAGGACCTGGACGGCCGGCCGATGCCCGGCGTGAACGGTCTGACCCAGCCGGCCTCCTGCCCCCACTCCAAGCAGCCGGAGCTCAAACACGCCGCGGTGTCGCTGCAGCCCGCCGGGCTGGGCTGGCAGATGGTGGCACTGGTGTGGCTGCCGCAGGCCCAGGCTCTGGCGGCACGTGAAGCCCTCAAGCCGCTGCTGGCCCAATGCGCCTTTGCAGTCTGCCTGCCCTTCGGCCGCGAGCCCCACGCCGGTGGCCTGAGCGGCGTGCTGCTGCGTGCGGCCGAAGCCGAACCCGCCACCGCAGAACAGGCCCAGGCCCTGCGCGGCTGGCTGGACCGGGTGCAGACCCTGCTGGGGCTGGGAAGCCGCCAGGCGCTGTCCTACGAAGATGCCCGCCGCGCCCGGCGCCGAATGGTCCAGTACCAGGCCGAGAACGACACGAGCCCCCTGCAAGACCGCAGCGGCGGCCGCCCCCTGAGCGGCCTGCTGCTGGCCGGTGACACCCAGTCGGAGTCCTGGCTGCGCACCCTGCTGCTGGACGAACTGCCGGCCGAGGCACTTGGGCGCGGCCTGCTCGCGCCGGTGCGCCAGGCGTCGGCCCACCTGGCGCCGCGCAGCCCGCAGGTGTGCAGCTGCTTCAACGTCAGCGAACAGGCCATCCGAGAACAGCTGGGCCACTGCAGCGGCAACGCCGACCAGCGCCTGGCGGGGCTTCAGGGCGCGCTGAAGTGCGGCACCCAGTGCGGCTCCTGTCTGCCCACGCTGCGGCGGCTGGTGGCGGAGAGCCTGCAGGCGGCCTGATCCACCACAAGCGGAAAGGGTGGACGGCGGGCCGTGGCGCGGCACGGCTCGGGTAAGCTCTCGGGCGGTTCATCTTCGAGCCGTCAGAACTGCCGACATCGTCCAGAGGATTCCCACCCATGACCCGCGTGTTCAATTTTTCCGCCGGCCCCGCTGCCCTTCCCGAAGTTGTCCTGCAACAAGCTGCCGCCGAGATGCTCGACTGGCACGGCTCCGGCATGTCGGTCATGGAAATGAGCCACCGCGGCAAGGAGTTCATCGCCATCCACGCCCAGGCCGAGAAGGACCTGCGCGAGCTGATGGGCATCCCCGCCAACTACAAGGTGCTGTTCATGCAGGGCGGTGCGATCGGCGAGAACGCCATCGTTCCGATGAACCTGCTGCGCGGCAAGACCAGCATCGACGTCGTCAACACCGGCGAGTGGTCCAAGAAGACCATCAAGGAAGCCAAGAAGTACGCCAAGGTGAACGTGGTCGCCACCTCGGAGGCCGACCACTTCACCTCCGTGCCCGCCTTCGAGACCTGGAAGCTCGACCCGGATGCCGCCTACGTGCACATCTGCAGCAACGAGACCATCGGCGGGGTGGAATACAACTTCACGCCCGACACCGGTGACGTGCCGCTGGTGGCCGACATGTCGAGCAACATCCTGTCGCGCCCGATCGACGTGTCCAAGTACGGCCTGATCTACGCCGGCGCGCAGAAGAACATCGGCCCGGCCGGCCTCACCATCGTCATCGTGCGCGAGGACTTGATGGGCCAGGCGCTGCCGATCACCCCGTCCGCCTTCGACTTCAAGCAGCAGGCCGACGCCGACTCCATGTACAACACCCCGCCCACCTATGCGATCTACATCGCCGGGCTGGTGTTCCAGTGGATCAAGGCCCAGGGCGGCCTGGCCGCGATGGAAGCGCACAACCGCAAGAAGGCCGCGGTGCTGTACGACTATCTGGCGGCCTCCGGCTTCTACAGCAACCCGATTGCCGAGGGTTGCCGCTCGCTGATGAACGTGCCCTTCCGCCTCAAGGACGAGGCGCTGGACGAGGCCTTCCTGAAGGGCGCCAAGGAGCGCGGCATGGTGCAGCTCAAGGGCCACCGCTCGGTGGGCGGCATGCGCGCCTCGATCTACAACGCCATGCCGGTGGCCGGTGTGGAAGCCCTGGTGGCCTACATGAAGGAATTCGAGGCCGCCCATGCCTGATCGCGCCAACCAACGCTTCCCGGTCCTGGTGATGAACCAGATCTCGGCGTCCGGGCTGTCGCGCCTGAGCGCGGAGCGTTACCAGGTCGGCAAGGACGTCACCGACCCGGCCGCCATCCTGGTGCGCTCGGCCGACCTGCACGGTCTGTCGATCGCACCGACGGTGCAGGCCATCGGCCGCGCCGGGGCCGGTGTCAACAACATCCCCGTGCCGGCGATGACGGCACGCGGCGTGCCGGTGTTCAACGCGCCGGGCGCCAACGCCAACGCGGTGAAGGAGCTGGTGCTGGTGGGCATGCTGATGGCCGCGCGCCACATTGCCCCCGCGCTGACTTACGTCGGTGCGCTGGAAGCCGCGGCCCCCGATCTGGACAAGCAGGTCGAGGACGGCAAGAAGGCCTTCGCCGGCTTCGAGCTGGCCGGCCAGACGCTGGGCGTGATCGGCCTGGGCAAGATCGGCTGCCTGGTGGCCGACGCGGCGATCAAGCTCGGCATGGACGTGCTGGGCTTCGACCCGGAGATCACCGTCGACGCGGCCTGGAGCCTGCCCTCGCAGGTGCGGCGCGCCGGCAGCGTCAACGAGGTGCTGCGCGCCAGCCGCTTCGTCACGCTGCACGTGCCGCTGGTGGCCGCCACCAAGGGGCTGATCAACGAGAGCAACATCGGCCTGATGCGCCCCGACGCGGTGCTGCTGAATTTCTCCCGCGAGGGCGTGGTCAGCCACTCCGCGGTGCTGGACGCGCTGGGCGCCAAGGAGCTGGCGCACTACGTGTGCGACTTCCCCGAGGCCAGCCTGCTGGGCCACCCGAAGGTGATCGCGCTGCCGCACCTGGGCGCCTCCACCCGCGAGGCCGAGGAGAACTGCGCCGTGATGGTGGTGGACCAGCTGCGCGAGTACCTGGAGCAGGGCCACATCAGCAACGCCGTGAACTTCCCGAACGTCAGCATGGCGCGCGAGTCGGCCTACCGCATCGCGATCGCCAACAGCAACGTGCCGAACATGCTCGGGCAGATCTCCACCGCGATGGCCGCCGCCGGCCTGAACATCCACAACATGGTCAACAAGTCGCGCGGCGAAATGGCCTACACCCTGGTGGACGTCGACAGCCCGGTGACCGAGGACGCGCTGGCGCAGCTCGCGGCCATTCCCGGGGTGCTGAAGGTGCGCTACCTGCCGGTGCGCGACTGAGGCGACTGAGAAGACCAGAGGAACAGAGGAACAGAGGACCGGCGGGTCCGGGGCGCGGGGTCCGATGGACCGAGGCGACGCCTCGGCCCTCTATGATCGCGTCCCTGTTCCCGCCACTGCCCCGACCCCGATCGATCCATGGACCTCAAGGCCACCTTCCGCCGCCTGATGCGTTATGCCCGCCCGCACAAGGCGGGCCTGATCTGCGGGGTGGGCTGCTTCCTGGGGGCGGCGGTGGTCGAGCCGGCGGTGCCGGCGCTGCTGGGCAAACTGCTCGACAGCGGCTTCAAGGCCGACCTGGGGTTCCCGGTCTGGTTCGTGCCGCTGATCGTGGTCGGGCTGTTTGCCCTGCGCGGCACGTTGATTTTTTGCGGCTCCTACCTGTTCCACTGGTCCAACTCCAAGGTTGTGCTGGATCTGCGCACCGACATGATCCACGCGGTGATGGCCGCCGACGCGCAGCTCTACACCGAGAAGGGCCCGGGTGTGCTGGCCGCGCGGGTCATGAGTGACCCGCAGGCCGCCGTTGGCGCCATGGCCGGCGCGATGATCACCCTGCTGCGCGACGGGGCCACCCTGCTCGCGCTGCTGGGTTACCTGTTCTACCTGAACTGGAAGCTCACCCTCGTCTCGCTGATCACCCTGCCCTTGCTGGCCTTTGTGGTGCGCCAGGTGCAGCGCAGGGTGAAGAAGGTGGGCGCCCAGTCCTACGCCTCCGGGTTGCGGCTGGCGTCCATTGCCGACGACATCGCCCGGGCCTGGCGGGTGGTGCGCACCTTTGATGCAGCCGCTTTCGAACAGGACCGTTTCCGCCGCGAAGCGATGCAGCTGCGTCGCATGCAGATCAAGAGTGCCACCGCCGGCGCCACGATGACGCCCCTGACCCAGGTGATTGCGGCCATCGGCGTGTCGATCATCCTGACCATCGCGCTGGTGGAGGCCCAGAGCGGGCAGGCCACCGTGGGGGAGTTCGTCGGCTTCATCACCGCCTTGCTGATGACGATCTCGCCGATGCGCCACCTCACCGACGTGTCGCAGCCGATCACCAATTCGCTGATCAACGCCAACGCCTGCTTCGCGATGATCGACACGCCGCCCGAACCCGATCCCGGCCGCCGGGAGCTGGACCCGGCGCAGGTGCGAGGTGAAGTCCGCTTCGACAAGGTCCAGCTGACCTACCCGGGCAGCGAGCAACCCGCGCTGCGCGGACTGGACCTGAACATTCCCGCAGGCCACACCATCGCCCTGGTCGGTGCATCGGGCTCCGGCAAAAGCACCGTCGTCAGCACCCTGCTCGGTTTTTCATCGCACCAGACCGGCCAGGTGTTGCTGGACGGCATCGACCTGCGCGAGATCCGCAAGGCCTCGCTGCGCCGGCAGTTCGCGGTGGTGACCCAGGACATCGTGCTGTTCGACGGCTCGATCGCCGAAAACGTGGTCTATGCCCTGCCCCTGGATGCCGCCCGGGTGGAGGAGTGCCTGCGCGCGGCCAACCTCTGGGACTTCGTGAGTGCCCAACCCGAAGGCATGGTCACGTCCATCGGCGCCAACGGCAGCAAACTCTCCGGCGGCCAGCGCCAGCGCCTGGCCATCGCACGGGCGCTTTACAAGGACGCCCGCATCTGGGTGTTCGACGAGGCCACCTCCGCGCTGGACACCGAGTCTGAGCGCATCGTGCAGCAGTCCATCGAGCAGTGGCACGGCCGCAAGACCCTGATCCTGATCGCCCACCGCCTCAGCACCGTGCGCAACGCCGACACCATCTGCGTGATGGCCGACGGCAGGGTGGTGGAAAGCGGCGACCACGCTGCGCTGATGGCCCGCCAGGGCCTGTACTGCAGCATGGTGCGCTCCCAGGCGATGGAGTGAGCGGCTGTGGCCGGGCCCGCCGATCGCCAGACGCAGCCCACGGCCAGCGCATCCACTCCACGGGAGCTGCCGCGCCTGCTCATGCGGCGCTCCGGGATGCTGGCGCTGGCGGGCCTGCTGCTGGCGCTGGTGCTGGGCCTGCTGCGCGCGGAGTCGGACATCGACGAGGAAGTCGAGGCCGCCTGGCAGCTGGCCACCCTGATGAGCCAGCTCGGCACACTCGGCCAGGTGGGCGACAGCGCGGCACTGGCCACATTGCACGGCCTGCAGCGCGAGGCTCCGCTGCGCCACCTGCTGCTGCAGGTGCACGACACCCAGGGCCGCAGCCTGCTGGCCACCAGGGTGGCCCCCGAACCTGCATGGATCCAGACCCTGCTGGACGCGCATCGCAGACTGTCACCCGGCGTCCCGCCGCAGCGCGTGTCCTGGCTGGTGCCGCGACCGGACGGTTTGCACTGGGTGGTGTCGCTGGACACCTCGCGCGAAAGTGAGCGCCGCGAAGCTCTGGCCAACCTGACCAGCATGCTGGTTCTGCTGCTGCTCACGGTGGTGGCGGTGCTGCTGGCCATGCACCTGAACGTGCGTCGCGCCCTGGCGCCGCTGCACCGGCTGGTGGCCGCCATCGGCGACATCGAGCGGGAGAACCCCCAGGCCGCCCTGCACCTGCCGGCGATGCCGGTGCGCGAACTGGACAGCATCGCCAGCGCACTGCGCCACCTGGCCGAAGCACTGGCCCAGGCGGACGGCCAGCGCCGCAGCCTGAGCCGGCAACTGCAGACGCTGCAGGAGGATGAGCGCCACCGCCTGGCCCGCGAACTGCATGATGAGCTGGGCCAGCGCCTCACCGCCTTGCGCCTGGACGCTGCCTGGCTGGAGCGCAAGCTGGCCATGGCGCCTCACGAGCGTGAGCTGCCCGCGATGCAGGAGGTGGTGAAGGAGATGGGCGGGCGCTGCGCGGAGCTGCAGAACGACGTGCGCGGGCTGCTGCATCAGCTCAACCCGTTGGGCCCGGCACTGGCAACACAGGGACAGGTCGAACCGCAGCGGCTGGCCCTGCTGCTGCAGGAACTGGTGGACAGCTGGCGGCACAGCCCTTCGCAGGCACCCGAGCCTGACCACGACACGGCGCAGACCAACTGCACCTGGGAACTGGCGCTGCAACTGGGGGACGACCTGGATGGCCTGGAGCCCTGGCCGCAGGTGCTGGCCCTGGCGCTGTACCGCATGAGCCAGGAGGCCCTCACCAATGCGGCCCGCCACGCTGGCGCCCGCCAGGTGCGGCTGGCCCTGTGGTGGGAGGACCGCGGCGGCAGCCTGTGTTGGCGCGCAGAGGACAACGGTTGCGGCGGGGTCGACCCAGGCACCGCGGCGGCCCGGGCCCTGCGCCGCGGCAACGGCCTGGCGGGATTGAAGGAACGCGTGTGGGCACTGGGTGGCCAATGGCAGGACGGACCCTTGGCAGCGCTGCCACCACCACCGCACCTGGCGGCGCTGCCGCGGGTGGGTGCCCAGCCCGGCTGGGTGCTGCAGGCGCGCTGGTCCTGGCCGCTGCAGGCCTGACAATCTGAAGATGAGGTGGATGTGAACCCAACCCGGATCCTTCAAGTGGCCCTGGTCGATGACCACGCGGTGGTGCGCCTGGGTTGGCGCCGCCTGATCGAGCTGGAGCCCGACCTGCGGGTGGTGACCGAGTGCGGCGACGGTGCCCAGGCACTGGCCGCCCTGACGGGACAGGATGCACCGGCGGTGGATGTACTGGTGCTTGATCTGTCCATGCCTGGGTCCAACGGCCTGGATCTGCTGCGCCAGCTGCATCAGCGTGGTACGGGGCTGCGGGTGGTGGTCTCCAGCATGCACGACGGCCCGGCCATGGTGGCCCAGGTGCTGCGCGCCGGTGCCGCCGGCTTTGTCCCCAAGAGCGCAGACCCGCAGCGGCTGATCGACGCCATCCGCACCGTGGCGGCCGGCGGCAGCGCCGTGCCCCCGGCGCTGGCCGACGCCGCACGCTCGCTGGGCAGCCGTCTGCCGCACGAGAGTCTCACCCCGCGGGAGGCGGAGGTGCTGCACCACCTGCTCGCAGGCGACTCGATCGAGGCCATCGCCCGGGCAATGGGGCTGAGCGACAAGACGGTGTCCAACCACCAGACCCTGGTGCGCCAGAAACTCGGTGTCGGCAACGCCCGGGAGCTGCTGCGTTACGGGCAGGAGCATGGTCTGATCGATTGAGAACCCGCCGGCGCCCGATGCCGCCGCGGCGCACAGGGTCAACCCTGGGGCGCTGTGGGCCGCTTCCGACAGGGGCGACTGGGGCTTTCCTGGGGTCGGGAAGAATTCCCTGGTGGGTGCGGGACACGTTTTCTAACGTGTAGGCATCGCCTGTTCAACCTGATCCCCTTCACAGCCGGATCCGACGGGCTCGCACTCCACACCCGATCCGCCATGACTGCTGCCCACGCCCGAAACCGCTCTGCCTGTGACCTGAACCTTCAACCTCATCGCCTGGCCTGGGCGGCCTGCCTGGCGGCCGGTGTGATCGGCAGCGCCTGGGCGCAGGCGCCGGCCGCGATCCCCACCGCGGCACCCGGCGCGGCACTGGAGAGGGTGGAGATCGTCGGCAGCAGCCCGGTGCCCGGCACGGGCATCGAACGCGACAAGGTGCCCGGCAACGTCCAACATCTGGGCGCAGCCAAGCTGCGCGAGGCCGACGCCCGCAACCTGCCGGATCTGCTGCGCTCCCAGGTGGGCGGCGTCAACGTGGTCGAGACCCAGGGCAACCCCTACCAGCTGGAAGTGAACTACCGCGGCTTCAACGCCAGCCCGCTGCTGGGTCAGCCGCAGGGCCTGTCGGTGTTCCTGGACGGCGTGCGGCTGAACGAAGCCTTCGGTGACGTGGTCAACTGGGACCTGGTGCCGCGCAACGCCCTGTCCAGCCTGACGGTGATGCCCGGCTCCAACCCGGTGTTCGGCCTGAACACACTGGGCGGTGCCCTGGTGCTGGGCACCAAGAGCGGTGATACCCACCCGGGCAGCGAGGTTGAGCTGGGGATCGGCTCCTTCGGCCGCCGCAGCCTGGAGCTGTCGCATGGCCGCAGCCTGGGTGAGATGACGCATCTCTTCGTGGCAGCGGCCCTGCACAAGGAGGACGGCTGGCGTGACCACTCGCCCAGCGATGTACGCCAGCTTTTCGTCAAGCTCAACGGCCGCGATGGCCCGCTCGACTGGTCGGCCAGCGTGATGGGTGCCGACAACGACCTGATCGGCAATGGCCTGTTGCCGGTGTCGATGCTGGAGGTGGACCGCACGCAGGTCTACACCCGACCGGACCAGACCCTGAACCGCCTGGCCGGGCTGAACCTGCGCGCCGGCTGGGACCTGGGCGACGGTGCCCGTGTCGATGCCCAGGCCCATCTGCGCCGGCTCCAGGCCCGCACCGTCAACGGCGACCTCAACGACGAATGGGATGGCCTCTCGGAAGAGACGGGGGTCGAGAACCGCAGCCGCGGCACGCAGACCGGCTCCGGCCTGACGCTGCAGTGGCAGAAGCGCAGTGCAGAACGCTTCATCGTGATCGGCGCCTCTCATGAACGCGGCCGCACCGAGTTCGAGCAGTCCGAGGCCGAAGGTGAACTCGACGATACCCGCGCCGTCACCGAGGTGGAAGAAGAGGAGCTGAATGCGGCCATCCGCGGGAACAGCCGCACGAGCAGCCTGTACGCCACCGGCACCTTCCAGGTCCGCCCGGACCTGGCCGTCACCGCCTCCGGCCGCTACAACCACACCCGGGTGACGACGGTGGATGTGGGCCGTCAACAGGGCCTGACCACCGAGCTGGACAGCGACCACAGCTTCAAGGCCTTCAACCCCGCCCTGGGCGCGGTCTGGCAGGTGCGCAACGGCTGGAGCGTCTACGCCAATGCCAGCCAGGGCAACCGCGCACCGAGCCCGATCGAGCTGGGATGCTCCGACCCTGAACAGCCCTGCCTGCTGCCCAATGCGCTGCAGGCCGACCCCCCGCTCAAGCAGGTGATCTCCCGCAGCATCGAGGCCGGCGTGCGCGGGCCGCTCGCCGCCGGCTGGCGCTGGCAGGCGGGGCTGTTCAGCACCACCAACCACGACGACATCCTCTTCGTCAGCAACCAGCGCGCCGCCGGCTACTTCACCAACGCCGGGCGCACGCGCCGCCAGGGCCTGGAGTTTGGCCTGACGGGCCGGGAGGGCCGCTTCGATGCCGCCTTCCACTACACCCGCCTGGATGCCACCTTCCGCAGCGGCACCTGCCTGGTCTCCGAAGCCAACAGCAGCGCCGAATCCGGCGCCAGCTGCACCGGCGACGACGAGATCGAAGTGGGCAAGGGCAACCGCCTGCCCGGGATCCCGCAGCACATCCTCAAGCTGGACCTGGGCTGGAAGCTGCTGCCCCAGTTGCGCGTGGGTGCCAATGTACAGGCGCAGTCGTCGGTCTACCTGCGCGGCAACGAGAACAACCAGCATCAGGCCGATGGTGTCGACTACTTCGGCAGCGGCAAGGCCGGCGGCTTTGCGCTGCTGAACCTGAACGCCAGCTGGAACTTCGCCCCCGGCTGGACCCTGCTGGGCAAGGTGCACAACGTGTTGGACCGCCACGCGGCCACCGGCGGACTGCTGGGTGAGAACGCCTTCGACGCCACCGGTACCCTGCAGGCGCCGGCCAACTGGCGCGACGAGTCCTTCCTGGCACCCACCACGCCGCGTTCGTTTGCGCTGGCCCTGCGCTGGGTACCGGGCGCCGGTGAAAAGTGATGCATTGCGCAAGCAGAACTACCTGAAGCATCCGCCCGGCAGAGGGAGAAACCCCCTGTGGGAGGGTTTTCTCCCAGCTTGAAGTTCCCCATCGGGTAACCACAATCGGGCGGGTGAAACCTCTGGCTCCGACCCTGACCGCAGCACTCGCCGGGGCCCGCCTGCAACAGCATGAGCGTGGCGTGCATGCCGCCGTCGGCGCCAGCGCGGCAGCCGGGCTGTTGCTCGTGGTCGGGCTGGGTGAAACACATCACCAGCTTGAAGCCTGGTCATGGCTGACCGCCCTGGCGATGGCTTTGGGCCTGCGGCTGTTGATCGCGGCGACACTGCGCCGCCGCCGCAACCTGGGCCAGCCGGTGGCGGCGCCTGCCTGGATCCTGGGTTTTCGCCTCGCCTTTCTGGCCCACGGGCTGGTCTGGGGCGCCGCCTTGCCGACCTTGGCCGACGGGCCCGAATCGGTGTTCTACATCTGGCTGGCGGTGGTGCTGATGGTCGCCGGCTCGTACATCGTCTCGCCCTTCGACCTGGTGGCGCCTTCGCTGTTCGGCGCACCGGCGGTGATCGGGCTGGCGTTGACGGCGGCCGCGGGCCAGGCCGACATCGGCCTCAACCTGGCCCTGGTCGGCATGTTGTTCCTGGCCACGGTGCAGCTGGCTTCGCTGCGCACCCACCGCATGATGACCGAACATGCGCTGCTGCAGCACAACGAGGGCCTGCGCCTGGCTGAACTGCAGCGCAGCGAAGCCCGACTGCAGGAGGCCCAGCACCTGGCGCAGGTGGGCAGCTTCGACTGGGATCCGGTCAGTGGTGCGCTGGACTGGTCGGACGAACATTTCCGGCTCTGGGGCCTGGCGCCGGGAAGCTGCACGCCGGACTACGCCCTGTTCCGCTCAGCCATCCACCCGGGAGACCTGGAGGACATCGAGCTGCAACTGGCCACGGCCCTGGCCGGCCAGAGCCGTTACGACTGTGTGCACCGCCTGCGTGCACACGATGGCATCGAACGGGTGATTCATGGCCGTGCCGAGGTCTCCTTCGATGACCAGGGGCGCGCCCTGCGCATGCTCGGCACGGTCCACGACGTCACCGAACGCCGCCAGGCGGCCGAGGCGCTGGAGCGCAGCCTGGACAACCTGACGCTCACCCTCAATGCCACCGGCGATGCCATCTTCGCCTCCGACGCCACCGACGCCGGGCAGTCGCTGCTGTTCGTCAACGAGCGCATGCTGCAGATGTGGGGCATCCCGCCGGAGGAGGCTCGGGAGCTCACCCCCGCCACAGTGATGCGCCATGCCGGAGCGCAGTTCCGGGATCCGCCGCGGGAGATCCGGCGCATCCAGGAGATCATCACCTCCAGCGAACCGGCCGAGGACCGGGTGGAGCTCAAGGATGGCAGGGTGCTGTTGCGGCGCTGCCATCCCATGCACCGGGCCGGTCGCTGGGTGCGGGTCTGGGGCTTTCGCGACATCACCGTGGAAGCCCAGGCATTGCGCCAGCTGGAGCTGGCCCGTGACGAGGCGGAACGCGCCAACCTCGCCAAGTCCGAGTTTCTCAACCAGATGAGCCACGAGCTGCGCACGCCGCTCAACGCCATCCTGGGCTTCAGCCAGCTGCTGCAGTACGACCCCGACCTGCCCGAAACCCTCCAGGAAGACGTGCAGGAAATCCTCAAGGCCGGCCACCACCTGCTGGGGCTGATCAACGAGATCCTGGACCTGGCGCGCATCGAGTCCGGCCGGGTGAAGGTGCAGCTGGAAAGCGTCGACCTGCAGGAGGTGCTGGCCGACTGCCTGGGACTGATCGCGCCGCAGGCCCAGGCCCGTGGCCTGCGGGTCGAATCGGCCGGCCTGCCGGAGCTGCAGCTGTGCGCCGACCCCAAGCGGCTCAAGCAGGTGCTGCTGAACCTGCTGTCCAACGCAGTCAAGTACAACCGTGAACAGGGTCGCATCCGCTTGACGGCCCATCAGCATCCCGTGGGTCGGCTGCGCCTGAGCATCAGCGACGACGGCCCGGGCATCCCGGCCGACCGCCTGGATGAACTGTTTCAGCCCTTCAACCGCCTGGGTGCCGAGTCCAGCGAGGTCGAAGGCACCGGAATCGGCCTGACCATCACCCGCCAGCTGACCGAACTGATGCACGGCAGCGTGGGCGTGATCAGCCCGGAGGGCGAAGGTGCCACTTTCTGGATCGAATTGCCGCTGGCGCAGCGACCCCATCCTCAAGAAGAACCGCGCGCGGCCGAACCCCAGCAGGCCCACCTGGAACTTCTTCCCGAAATGCGATGAACAGCCCCGCCTCGCGCCCCGAACGCCTCCTGATCGTCGATGACGAACCGGCCAACCTCAAGCTGCTCGACCGCATGCTGCGCAGCCAGGGTTACCACCGGCTGGATCTGGTCGGCGACCCGCGTCAGGTGCTGGAGCGTTACCAGCAGGACCGCCCCGACCTGATCCTGCTGGACATCAACATGCCGCACCTGGATGGCTTCGAGGTGATGCGCAGGCTGCGCGCGCTCGACGACCCGCTGCTGCCGCCGATCGTCATCCTCACCGCGCAGAGCAGCCGGGACTTCCTGCTGCCGGCGCTGGCCGGCGGGGCCAGGGATTTCATCGCCAAACCCTTCGACCGCAACGAGCTGCTGATGCGCGTGCGCAACCTGCTGGACGCCCAGCTGGCGCACCGCATGCTGTTCGACCAGGCCGCCACCCTGGAGGCCCTGGTGCGCGAACGCACCGCAGAACTGCGCCGCACCCAGCTGGAGGTGGTGCAGCGCCTGGGCATGGCCGCGGAGTACCGCGATGTGGAAACCGGCAACCACATCCTGCGCATGAGCCACACCTGCGCCCTGCTGGCCCGCCACATCGGCTGGAGCGAAACCCAGGCCGACCTCCTGCTGCACGCCAGCCCGATGCACGACATCGGCAAGATCGGCGTCCCCGACCGGGTGCTGCTCAAACCCGGCGCGCTGGACGCCCAGGAGTGGGCGCTGATGCAGCAGCACACCGTCATCGGCGCCAAGCTGCTGGGCGGCGACGACTCGGCCCTGATGTGCATGGCGCGCGACATCGCGCTGTACCACCACGAAAAGTGGGACGGCAGTGGCTACCCGGCGCAACTGGCTGGCGAGGCCATTCCGGCGGCCGCCCGCATCGCCGCGGTGGCCGACGTGTTCGACGCCCTCACCTCTGCCCGGCCCTACAAGAAGGCCTGGACGGTGGAAGACGCCGTGCGCTTTCTGCAGGAGCAGTCCGGGCGTCACTTCGAGCCCCACCTGGTGGCAGCCTTCATGACCCTGCTGCCCCAGGTGCTGGCCATTCGGGAGCGCTTTGGCGAGCCGGTGTGAGCCGGTGTGAACTGGTGTGAACCGGTGGTTTCAGCGCTGAGTTTCATGCGCTGAAGTTGCGGCGCTGCGGTTCAGGCGCCGGGGCGCGACAGCAGCAGGCCAGCCAGCACCAGCACCGCCAGGCCCAGCAGCACGCTGAGCCCCTGCCAGAAGCGCAGCGGATCGCGTTCGATCAAGGCCGGCATCCGCTGGCCCTGGAACTCGCTGCCGGGAGAGTGCAGGTCGGCGATGAATTCGGTCAGCACCGCCTGGCGTTTGTGCGGCTGCGGGTGCAGGGCCTTGCGCAGCACCGCATCCAGCCAGGCCGGCAGATCCGGCCGCAGGGAGCGGATCGGCACGCAGCGCAGCGACTGCACGTCGCGCGGGTTGCGCAATCGGGTCACCTGCAGCCCGTAGGGCAGCTGGCCGCACAGCATCTGGTAGGTCAGCACCGCCAGCGAAAAAAGGTCCGAGGCCGCCGTGCCGCCATCGCCCAGGAAATACTCCGGCGCGGTGTACTGCAGGGAGCCCACCAGGGCCGTGGCCCGTGCTTCGGAGCTGCCCTCGGTGAGCCCGGCCACGTGCACCGAGCCAAAATCGATGATCTTGGCCGTGCCGCCGCGGTCGATCATGATGTTCTCCGGCCGCAGGTCCTGGTGCAGCATCTCCTTGCGGTGAAAGGCCTGCAGCCCCTTGGCGATCTGTTCGACCAGGGCTCGTACCTCGCTGAGCTCCGGGCGGGGGTGGTCGATCATCCACTGCGCCAGCGTGCCGCCTTCCACCGCCTCCATGGCCACGAACAGGTGCTCGCGCGGCCGCTCGTTGTCCACGGCCTGCAGCACATGCGGGCTGTCCAGCCGGCGGGCCACCCACTCCTCCAGCAGGAAGCGATCGAGGTGCTCGGGCTGCTCCTGCATCTCCACCGCCGGGGTCTTGATGACACACCTGCGACCGGAGGCGTCCTCGTTGGCCAGGTAGACGTGGCTGCGGGCGCTGGCGTGCAGCTCCCGGACGATGGTGTATCCCTCGAACGCCTGCCGCTCGGTCAGCACCGGCGGCAGCTTCAGGCCCAGGCGCTGCACCGGCAACTGGGCGGCTTCCAGCTCAGGCAGCGCGTCGATGCGCAACAGCTGCAGCGTGATGTTGTCGTCGCTGCCGTTGTCGTAGGCCCGCTGCGCCAGGGCCTGCGCGGCAGCGCCCAGGTCGTCCACATGCTGCTGCAGCGCGTCGCGCACAGCGGCGGCATCCAGGAACTCGTAGGCCCCGTCGGTGGCCAGCAGGTAGACCTCCCCCACCTCCGCCGTCCAGCTGCCGTAGTCGATCTCGACGCTGGCCGCAGCCCCCAGGGCCCGGCCCAGGTAGGACTCGGCCGAGGACAGCCGCACCCGGTGGTCCTCGGTCAACTGCTCCAGCGCGTGGGGGTGGACGCGGTAGATGCGCGAGTCCCCCACATGCAGCAGGTGCAGCTCCCGGCCCTTGAGAACCAGGGCGCTGAAGGTGCAGACGTAGCCGCGGTCGGGGTGGAAGCGGGCATCGCTGCGCTGCGTCTGCGCATGCAGCCAGGAATTCATCGCCATCAGCACCCGCTGCGCCGCACGGCGCACCGGCCAGGCCTCGGAGGTGTTGTAGTAGTCCTCCAGGAAACCGCGCACCGCTGCGGCACTGGCCACCTGGCTGACCTCGCTGCTGCCGATGCCGTCGGCCAGCGCCACCGCGAGACCCTTGAGCTGCAAGGGCCTGCCTTCGGGCAGCACGGCCCCATGGAAATCCTGGTTGACCGGGTGTCGCCCAGCCAGCGAATGCTGGCCCAGGCTCACCCGCAGCAAGGTGGCCATCTTCAACCGCCTGCGATCTGCGCACTGCCGGACAGGCTGCGCATGCTCAAGCCCCCCGCCTTCACGCTGCCTGGATGCGCTTGGGCGCCTTCTTGTAGTGGGTGGAGTACAACGTGGCGCCCACAAAGGTCAGGCCGCCCACCAGGTTGCCCAGCACGGTGGGGATCTCGTTCCACAGCATGTAGTCCATGAAGGTGAACTGGCCACCCAGCATCAGGCCGGAGGGGAACAGGTACATGTTGACGATGCTGTGCTCGAAACCCATGTAGAAGAACACCAGGATGGGCATCCACATCGCGATCACCTTGCCGGACACGCTGGTGGACATCATCGCGGCCACCACGCCGGTGGAGACCATCCAGTTGCACATCACCGCCCGCACGAACAGCGTCAGCATGCCGCCCGCGCCGTGCGCAGCGTAGCCGACCGTGCGGCCCTCGCCGATGTGGCCGATCTTCTGGCCGACGGCGTTGGGCGCCTCGGTGAAGCCGCTGGTGAAGATGATGGCCATGAACACCGCCACCGTCATTGCACCGGCGAAGTTGCCGCAGAACACCAGCGACCAGTTGCGCATCACACCGCTCCAGGTCGCACCGGGGCGCTTGTCCATCACCGCCAGCGGGGCCAGCGTGAACACCCCCGTGAGCAAATCGAAACCCAGCAGGTAGAGGATGCAGAAACCCACCGGAAACAGCAGCGCACCGATCAGCGGGTTGCCGGTGTTGACCGTGACCGTCACGGCAAAGGCCGCTGCCAGGGCCAGGATGGCGCCGGCCATGTAGGCCCGGATGAGGGTGTCCTTGGTGGACATCAGCAGCTTGGATTCACCGGCGTCCACCATCTTGGTGACGAACTCGGAAGGGGCGAGGTAGGCCATGAGGGTCTTTCCAGCCTCCATCGCTCAGCACTGCACTCGTGGTGGTGAGCGGCATGAAGGCCCTGGGTCAAGGAAACAAGAGCTGGGCGGCTGAAGCAGCACCGTGCGGCAAACCAACTCGCCATCGTGTGCGGCCATGTGCCCTGCGATTGCAGTTCAGCGGGAGCCAGCTGAGGCATCTCTGCCGCATACCGGTTCAATCCAGACCTTCATCGGTCTGTTTCGCCGCATCAGTTCACATGAAGCAAATTTTGGGCCACCGGCAAACAGGGAACTGCGGGACGCTGCGCTCTGCTGCCTGGGGTCGAGCGCCGGCACAGCGATGGTGCAGTGCAACCTCAGTCGATGCACCAGATGTGCTCACCTGCCCCGAGACGGATCCGCACCGCCGCGCAACGCGCCCGGAGTACGGCGTTGCCCTGCATCGGGCTCTCGCCCCGTACCCGAAACCACTTGGCTGAGGTCAGGCAGCGCCAGCAAGGCCTGCGCCACCTCGACGAGGCGGCGGTTCTGATCCATCGAAGCCTTCTGCAGCGTACGGAAGGCCAGTTCCTCGCTCAGCCCGATGCGCGACATCAGCACGGCTTTGGCACGGTCAACCAACCTGCGTTCGGCCAGTGTGCGGCGGGTGGCCTCCAGTTCGGCCTCGACCTGTGACAGCCGTGCCGACTGCTGGCGCAACAGCTCCTGCAGTCCTGCGGCCTCGGGGTGAGCAGCCGCCGGGTCGTCGATCCAGGAGGCTGGGGCCGTTGCCTGGATCAGCGTCGGCACCGGCTGTGTGGGCAGCTCCGGATCCAAAAAACGCGCCGCCGCGTCGGCATGCGCCGGCGGGCGTTGCCGCAGATGCAGCAGCAGGCCCTGCGAATCCTGCAGCTCCTGTTCGGCCTGCAGCACCTGCCGGTCGCACTCCTCGCGCAGCTGCCGGACCAGCTCTTCCTGCAGCCGCCTCAGGCCACCGATGCGTTGACTGCACACCTCAAACCAGACGTCACACTCCCGCGGCTCCAGCGCTGCCCCGCTGCGCGCGCTGCACAGCCGGCGCCTCAGGCGTTCCAGATGAATCAGTTCCGGCGCCTGCTGCGCGGCGTTCCAGCGCTCCAGCAGTTCACCCTGCACAAACGCTTCGAACACGCCCAGGCTGCGCTCCTGCGCGTCGATCAGACTGTGAAGCTGCTGTTGACGAACCTCATCACAGCGGCCGCCGGCAAACAGCTCAACACCCACCAGCCGCTCCTGCCCCGTCAGCTCCGTGCCCTGCACCAAATGCAACAGGGCCACCAGCAGCCGGGAGATGGCCGGCAGCAGCGCCGCATCGGCCAGCTCGCCGATCAACTCCAGCAACCCGCCGATCAAACGGCTGTAGGCCGACACTGCCTCAACCGCAGAGACCTGTCGGGACTGGATGCGCCCGCGCAGCTCGTCCAGGCCCTCCAGACCCAACAACGCCCAGGCCATCAGGTCCAGCATGCGGGCACTGGAACCCTGCTGGGCCGACACGTGATGGGAAAAGCCGGCGCGCAGGGCCTGTTCGGCTGCGGCGGCTTCGTGCACCGCCTGCTCGCGCAACTGGACAAAGCGGGTTCCGCCGGTGCTCAGGCAAACGCTGGAGGCGCCCCGCTCGGTCTGCAGCACGTGGATCAGCCGACCGATCTGGTCCACCAACTCGGCGCGCCGCGCCAGGCGACGCGCCGAATCGATCTGCAGACGCTTGGAGCTGAGCAGCAGCGTGGACACCGACAAGGTGTCGCTCGGCGGCAGCGCTGGAACCGGGGACGAGTCCTCGGATTGGGCAGGATTTGAGCGGCGATCGGTCATCGCCGCAGAGTATCGGTCAAGCCGGGCCGCGGCGGGTTGGTGGGCCCGCTGCATCATCAGGACCTCATGAAGGCCTCATGAAGGCCTCATCAATGTCTCATCAATGCCTCAACAGGCCACCAGCAGGCGATCACCCTCGCAGCGCACCTGCCAGGCCCGCACCGACTGTTCCGGTGCCTCCAGGCATTCGCCGGTGGCCAGGTCGAAATGGTTCTTGTACATCGGCGAGGCCACCACGATGCGTTCCCCCAGGTTGCCCACCAGCCCCCGCGCAAGAATGCTGGCGCCGGACTTGGGGTCGATGTTGTCGATGGCGTAGAAGCGGTCTCTGCCGACGCGGAAGACGGCCACATGGCGGTCTTCCACCCGGGCGCACACACCTGTGTTGGGCAGGATGGCATCGGCCGCGCAGACGGCGGTCCAGTTCAAGGTATCGGTGGTCATGGCAGTGAGGTCCTTGGACGCAGGTCGGGTCGATTCAGCTCGGCTGCAGGTCTGTGGCGCGTTCTTCCGGCAGCGCGGGTCGGATCTGGCCGCGCTCCTTCACGAAGACGATGCGCTCGTCGGCCACGTCGCTGTTGACGAAGCTGCGGAAGCGCCGGCGCACCTCCGGCGTGGTCACCGCGGTCTTCCATTCGCACTGGTAGTGGTCCACGACGTGCTGCATCTGCGCCTCCAGCTCGGCGGCCAGGTCCAGCTTGTCGTCGATCAACACCTCCTTCAGGTATCCCAGGCCACCTTCCAGGTTTTCGCGCCAGGTGCTGGTGCGCTGCAGGCGATCCGCGGTGCGCACGTAGAACATCAGGAAGCGATCGATCAGCTGGATCAGCCGTTCCTTGCTCAGGTCGCTGGCGATCAGCTCGGCGTGGCGCGGCTTCATGCCGCCGTTGCCGCAGACGTAGAGGTTCCAGCCCTTGTCGGTGGCGATCACGCCCACGTCCTTGCCCTGCGCCTCGGCGCACTCGCGGGTGCAGCCGGACACGCCGAACTTGATCTTGTGCGGCGCGCGCAGGCCCTTGTAGCGGTTCTCCAGCTCCACGGCCAGGCCCACCGAGTTGTCCACGCCATAGCGGCACCAGGTCGAACCGACGCAGGACTTCACCGTGCGCAGCGACTTGCCGTAGGCGTGGCCGCTCTCGAAGCCGGCGGCGATCAGCTCCTCCCAGATCAGCGGCAGCTGCTCGACGCGGGCACCGAACAGGTCCACCCGCGCACCGCCGGTCATCTTGGTGTACAGGCCGTACTTCTTGGCCACCTGGCCCACGGCGATCAGTCCGTCGGGCGTGACCTCGCCGCCGGGCATGCGCGGCACCACCGAGTAGCTGCCGTCCTTCTGGATGTTGCCCAGGTAGTAGTCGTTGCTGTCCTGCAGAGCGGCCAGCTCGGGCTTGAGGACGAAGTCGTTCCAGCAGGAGGCCAGTACGGATGCGGCCGCGGGCTTGCAGATGTCGCAGCCCAGACCCTTGCCGTGTTTGGCCAGCAGTTCGTCGAAGGTCTTGATCCGGCCGACGCGGATCAGGTGGTAGAGCTCCTGGCGCGAATAGGCGAAGTGCTCGCAGAGGTGGTTGTTGACCGCCAGGCCGCGCTTGGCCATCTCTGCCTTCATGATCTGCGTGACCAGCGGCACGCAGCCGCCGCAGGTGGCGCCCGCCTGGGTGCAGGCCTTGAGCTGGCCGATGGTGGTGCAGCCCTCGCCCACCGCCGCGGCGATCCGGCCCTTGCTGACGTTGTTGCAGGAGCAGATCTGCGCGCTGTCGGGCAGGGCATCGGCCCCCAGGCCGGGCTTGGCCTTGCCGTCGCTGGAGGGCAGGATCAGGAACTCCGGGTCCTCCGGCAGGGCAATGCCGTTGAGCGCCATCTGCAGCAGGGTGCCGTATTCGGCTGCGTCACCGATCAGCACCGCACCGATCAGCTGCTTGCCGTCCGGGCTGACGACGATCTTCTTGTAGATCCGGCGGAGCTCGTCGGTGTAGCTGAAGGTCTTGCAGCGCGGCGTCTTGCCGTGGGCGTCGCCGATCGAGGCCACGTCCACCCCCATCAGCTTGAGCTTGGTGCTCATGTCTGCACCCAGGAACTGTGCATCGGCCTGCCCGGCGATGTGCCGGGCCGCCACCCGAGCCATGTCGTAGCCGGGCGCCACCAGGCCGAAGGTCTGGTCGTTCCAGCTGGCGCACTCACCGATGGCGTAGACGTCGTGGTCGGCGGTACGGCAGTGGTGGTCGATCACTGCTCCGCCGCGCGGGCCGATGGCCAGCGCGCACTGCCTGGCCAGTTCATCGCGCGGGCGGATGCCGGCCGAGAACACGATCATGTCGGTTTCCAGCCAGCTGCCGTCGGCAAAAACCATGCGGTGGTACGCCGAGGCGCCGTCGGTGATCTTGACGGTCTCGCAGCTGGTGTGCACCTGCACCCCCAGCGCCTCGATCCTGCTGCGCAGGACCTTGCCCCCGGCCTCGTCGATCTGCACGGCCATCAGCCGCGGCGCGAACTCCACCACGTGGGTCTCCAGACCCATGTCGCGCAGCGCCTTGGCGCACTCCAGGCCGAGCAGCCCCCCGCCGATGACCACGCCGCGCCGACTGCGGGCGCCGCGGGCCTTCATCGCCTCCAGATCCTCGATGGTGCGGTAAACGAAGATGTCGTCGCGGTCGCGCCCCGGCACCGAAGGCACAAAAGGGTAGGAGCCGGTGGCCAGCACCAGTTTGTCGTAGGCCAGCACTTCGCCGTCCACCGTCGTCACGGTGTTGCGACGCCGTTCAATGGCCGCGGCGCGCGACTTCAGCCGCAGCGAATAGCCGGTTCGCTCAAAAAAACCGGGCTCGACCAGCGAAAGGTCGGCTGCGGTTTTGCCCGAGAAAAACTCGGACAGATGCACCCGGTCGTAGGCAGGCCGGGGCTCCTCGCAGAGCACGGTGACCTCGGCGCCGGTGACACCGGCTTCGACGAGAGACTCAAGGAACTTATGGCCCACCATGCCGTGGCCGACGAGAACGATCTTCATGCTGATCCTGCGATCCTGGATTGGGGCGGACCTGGGACCACGCGTCAGCGCAGCACCCGTCGGGCCACCCGGTCTGCCGCAGCGCCCACTTGCGCAGGCACCTGCAGACAGACGCAAGTGAATGGAATGCGAATGAACAACTCCGCCATCTTCAGCGGGGGTCTTGGTCGCTGTTCCAGCAGCCATACCGAAACGACAACCAGAGTTAAGCAAACGCCGTTCCAGGCCTGATCGGCATCAAGGTATCCAGGCATGGACGCCCGCCGGCAGCGTCTCCTCCCACCCCAGAGCCTGAAAACGGGCTGGAGGCGGTTCCGTCAGGCACCGGTTCGGCGCAGAGCTCACCGCCTTGGTGCGTGCACGCCTTGCACCTGCGCGCTTGCGAACTCTCGCGCGGCTGAGGCGGCCCCAGCCTTGCGGGTTCCGATAGAGTGCAGGCTCGCCAGCGATCCCTCCACCACCTCCATCGCATCTCCCATGAGTCGCCTGCACAGCGAATGCCGCCGCCTCTACCTGCTGGCGCAAGCTTCCAGCGCCGCAACAGGTGTCGCAGATGCCTGGGTGAACGCCGACGCTCAGACCCGCACCCTGATGCTGCAAATGGACGGAACCGGCGGTTGGCCCGCGCTGGGGGGGCTTTGGCGCGCCGTGCAGGAGACGCTGGAACTGCCCGCCCCGGCCATTGCGGTGTCAGGCAGGGAAGGGATGCAGCTGTGGTTCTCGCTGGCAGAACCCCTGCCGCTGCCGCTGGCCCGCGCCTTCCTGGCCGGACTGCGGCGTCGCTTTCTGGCCGATGTCCGATCGCAGCGGCTGCAGCAATGGCCGCCGGAGCAGGAGAACATCGCTCCAGGCCCACCGCCCCAGGTGCCGGCCCGCTGCAGCCCCAGTCCAGATTCAGGCGAGAACCAGGCCGATGGCGAGCGCTGGTCCGCCTTTGTCGCCGCCGATCTGGCGCCGATGTTCGATGACGAGCCCTGGCTGGAGCTGGCGCCGAACCCGGATGGCCAGGCCGAGCTGCTGGCCCGGCTGCGCAGCATTCCGCTGGCCGACGTCCGGCGCTGCCTGGCGCTCTGGGAGTCTGAGGCGGCCACCGCTCAGCCGCCTGCGGCCATGGCTGCGTCTGCAGCGCAGCCTTCGGCGCCGGTGGAATGGGCGTCCACCCACAACCCCGCCCACAACCCTTCCAGCGCCAGCGATCCGCGCCAGTTCCTGCAGGAGGTGATGACCGATCCCCAGGTGCCGCTGGCCCTGCGCATCGAGGCCGCACGCGCCCTGTTGTCCCCTTACCCCAACCGCTGACCCGTTGAAGGACTCCCCATGAACCTGGACCAGATCGACGTCTCCCGCATCGACGGGCGCTGCCACCCGATGGCCGAATTCGCCGGCAAGACCTTGCTGGTGGTCAACGTGGCCAGCCGCTGCGGCTTCACGTCACAGTACGCCGGGCTGGAGGAGTTGCAGCGCCGCTACGCCGACCGCGGGCTGGTGGTGCTGGGTTTTCCCTGCGACCAGTTCGGCCACCAGGAGCCGGGAGACGAGGCAGAGATTCAGGCCTTCTGCAGCCTGACCTACGACGTCAGCTTCCCGATGTTCCGCAAGGTCGAGGTCAACGGCAGCGGCACCCATGCGCTGTTCGGCTGGCTCAAGGAGGCCGCCCCCGGCCTGCTGGGCAGCGAAGGGATCAAGTGGAACTTCACCAAGTTCCTGGTGTCGGCAGACCGTCGCAAGGTCAAGCGGTATGCCCCGGCCACCCCGCCGCAGGCCTTGGAAGCCGACCTGGAGGCGCTGCTGCCCCAGGGCTGAAAAGCCTGGACAGCGCGGGTTGCGCTGCCAGCGGTCAGGCGATGCGGGCGTAGCGCCCGTCGCGGATCTCGGTGAAGAAGACCTTGCGTGGGGTGTCTCCGTTCGCATCGAAGGCGATGGTCTGTTGCAGGCCCTGGTAGGGGCCATTGGCCAGCACCGCCGCCTTGATCGACTGCCCGCTGCTGCGCCGCGACAGGGCGGTCAGCAGCACCGTGGCCGCGTCGTGGGCCGACACGGAGCTGTAACCCGGCTTGCGCTGGAAGCGTCTGAAGTAGGCCTCATGGAACTCGCGGAAACGCGCTGAACCGTCGTCGCGGTCGAAGTTCTGCACGATCAGCAGCCCCTCCACCACCGCCCCGCCCAGCTCGATCAGCTGCTCCGTGGCCGCCCATTCGGAGGCGGCGATCGGCAGCCGCGGCGCCTGCTTGCGTGCCTGCTGCGCCAGGTGCGCCACGTCCAGCGCACCGGAGATGAACAACAAGCCGTCCGGCCGCCCGATGAGCATGCGCCGCACCACGCCGGCAAAGTCGGCTTCCGCCGCGGATTCGTAGGGCACCTCCACAGCCAGCGTGTGACCCGATTGGGTCACCGCAGCCCGGAACTCCTTCAACCAGCTCTCGGAGAAGTTGCGATTGCGCGTGTCGAAGGCCACCGCCACCCGTTTCTGTCCGCGGGAGATCAGCACCCGGGCGTAGTCCTGTGCGTTGTCGCGGGTGGTGCGGTTGATGCGGAACAGGTGGTCGTCCTGCCCGAAGAAGTCCATGGATGTGATGGTGGGGCTGATCTCGAAGAGGCCCGCAGCGCCGGTGATCGGCACGATCACCTTGGCCATGCCGCTGGTGAAGGGGCCGATCACCGCCTCCACTCCCGCTGCGACCAGGTCCTGCGCAGACCGGGCGGCGATCTCGGCGTTTTGCGCATCGTCGCGGGAAATCAGGTCCACCAGGCGGCCCTGCGCGCCGCCGGCCCGGTTGAAGGCCTCGACCGCCAGGATCACGCCGTTCTGGCCGGACTGGCCGTTGTCGGAGTTGCGGTCGGTCAGCCCACCGATGAAGCCGATGCGCAGCGGTGCCGGCGGGCTGCAGCCGGTCAGGCCGGCCGCGGAGCCCCCCAGACAGGCCGCGGCGGCCCACCATTCCCGTCGATTCATTTTCAGTTCAGGCATTTCGGTCACTCTCCGCATCTTCATTGCCGCTTGTCTGGCGCCGCAGCGCCTCGGTCAGCTTAAGGACCTCGGGTGCGAACCGATAACCCGATGAATGCCGGAAAACCAGCCCTTCTGCCCTGCCCTGCCACTGGCCCCGCCGTCGCGCATCCAGCAGGCAAACGAAGCAGGACAAAACAGTGCCCTCTCCAGGTTGGCGCATCGCTGGCGTGCGGGCCGCGGCCCGTCCCTGCGCACCCGCCTGATGGCCCTGGGCCTGATGCCGCTGCTGCTGGCCTTGCCCCTGTTGATGCTGGTGCTGGGGGTGATCGGCGGCCACTTTGCACAGGATTTGCTGGAGGGCAACCTGCGCAGCCACCTTGCCGCGGCGGAGAACTACCTGGAGCAGCAGCGCAGCCAGACCGGCATCCGCCTGGCCCAACTGGCCCGTGCCCAGCGTCTGGTGCAACTCAACGACACGGCCGCCCCTCGCGAAGAGATCGACCGCCACCTGCGCACCGCAGCAGAAGGCGCAGGCCTGGACTACCTGGTGCTGGCCCGCTCCGATGGACATGTGCTGGGCTCCAGCAGCGCTCAGCCTGCCCACCCGGTGCTGCCGCCCAGCGCGGTGATCCGCCAGGCATCGATCGGCGTGGCCAGCGCCGGGTTTGAGCGCTTTGAACGCACCCAACTGGCGGCCCTCCTTCCGCCGCTGGCCGAACCCTCCGGCACACCGGCGGAAACACCGAGCGCATCGGGGCCCCGGGGCAACGCACCCGTGCTGCTGATCCATGCCGCCGCCCACCTGCCGCTGTCGGTGCGGGGTGCGGATGCGGTGCTGGTGGGAGGCATCGTGCTCAACCACAACAGCGCCCTGATCGAACACCTGCGCGAGATCATCTATCCGGTGGGCAGCCTGCCTGGCAATGCGGAGGGCATGACCGCCCTGTACGTCGGCGGCGACAGCATCACCGCCAGCCGCCAGCGGTTGCAGGGCCAGCACAGCAGCGCGATCTCTGCCCCGCAGCAGGCAGTGGCCGGCGTGCTGCAGACGGACAAGCGCTGGTTGGGCGAACAGTGGTTGGCCGGCACACGCTACCTCGCCGGCTTTCAGCGCATCACCGACACCGGCGGGCAGACCATCGGCATGCTCGGAGTGGGATTTCCGGACGCCCCGTACCGCCGCCTGTTCTGGTGGTTGCTGACCAGCGTGGCCGCGCTGTTCGCACTGACCATGCTGGCCATCTCCACCCTGGTCCTGCGCGCCGGGAAGGAGTTGACCCAGCGGCTGCGGCACATCAGCGACACCATGACGCTGGTGCAATCCGGCAACCGCCAGGTGCGCTGCGGCCCGCCCCTGCGCGAAGACGAACTGGGCGAACTGGCCCGGCACTTCGACGAACTGCTGCAGACCCTGTGCGACCAGGATGCCCGCCAGCTGGCAGCCCAGGCCGCGCTCACGGAAGAAGCCCAGCGCAGCCGCGCCCTCTTCGAGCACGCCAATGACGGCATCCTGCTGCTCTCACCTCATGGCCGGGTGCTGGAGGCCAACCCCAAGGCGGCCGCGATGCTCGGCTGCAGCGTCGAGGACCTGCAGCAGCAGCGCATGCAGGACTGGGACATCAACCTCACCCGCAGCGACATCGAACAGCTGCTGGAGCATGTGGGGCCCGAAGGCCAGCTCTTCGAGACCCGCCACCAGCGCCGCGACGGCAGCAGCTACGACGCCGAGGTGTCCGTCAGCCGGGTGCAGTGGGGTGACCGGGGGCTGATCTTCCTGCTGCAGCGCGACATCTCCCAACGCAAGGCCGTGGAGTCCGAACTGCTGCGCTACCGCCTGTCGCTCGAGAGCCAGGTGGACGAACGCACCCAGGCGCTCAACGATCGCAACGAGCAGCTCGACACCATCTTTTCTCTCAGTCCGGATGGATTTGTCTCATTTGACGACCAGCGCCGGGTGCGCTTTGCCAACGATGCCTTCTTTCGCCTCACCGGGTTGACGATGCCGCAGGTGACAGGACTGGCGGAATCGGACCTGTCCACCCTGCTGGTCGGTCGCAGCCGCCCCGGCCGGCCCTTCCCGGGGCTGGCACGCCTGCGCCGCCTGCAGGCCGACACCACCGGCCTGGACCGGGGAGGCCCGTCCCCTGCAGAGCTGCTGGAGGCCACCCGCCGCCGCCGGGACCTGTTCGAACTGGACAGCCCCCGCCACCGGGTGGTGGAGGCGGGCCTGCGCCTGTCCCAGGCCGCCCATGTGTCCCAGGTGCTCTACCTGCGTGACGTGACCCACGAGACGGAGGTGGACCGCATGAAGAGCGAGTTCCTCTCCACCGCCGCCCACGAACTGCGCACGCCGATGACCAGCATCTACGGCTTCGTGCAGCTGCTGACGCTGCGCCGCATGGACGAGTCCCGCACCCGGGACCTGCTGGGCACCATCGCCCGGCAGTCCGGGCTGATGATCGAGATCATCAACCAGTTGCTCGACCTGGCACGCATCGAATCGCGCCGAGGACAGGACTTCCGTCGCGAGCCGCACGCCCTCGCCGACCTGGTGCGCGCAGTGCTGGAGGGCTACCGGCTGCCACCCGGCCGGGAACCCGCACAGGTGCAGTCCGACCTCCAGCTTCCCGATGTGATCGGTGACGGTCAGAAGCTGCAACAGGCCCTGCTGAACATCATTGCCAACGCCTACAAGTACTCCCCCGCAGGCGGGCCGGTGAACATAGCCCTCCTGCAGCGCTGCGACGACGACGGTCGCAACCAGATCGGCGTGGCAGTGAGCGACACCGGCATCGGCATGACGGCCGAACAGCTGACCCATGTCTGCGAACGGTTCTACCGCGCGGACAGCTCCGGGAACATTCCCGGCACCGGCCTGGGCATGGCCATCGTGAAGGAAATCATCGACCTGCACAGCGGGGAACTGCACCTGCAGAGCCAACCCGGTGCGGGCAGCACCGTCACGCTCTGGTTGCCCGCAGCGATTCAGGGCACCGAGCCGCTCCCACAGCGCCGCCTGCCGGCGCATGGCCGCATCGCCGGACGGCGCCCAGATCACGAGCAGACATGATCCTGAAGGCCCCCGAACGCCTACCATCCGCCCTTTGAACAGCGGATCACGAGGTGCTGCTGGCGCTCAGCGAGTGGCGAGTCGAGGCATCCTGGTGGACGACGAAAACCCAGCCCCAGGCGGAAGGCCCCCCCCCCCCCCCCCCCCCGGCCCCCCCCCCCAGGCCTTCCCGGGGCGGGCCCCCCCGGCGCGGCCGATCTTCCGCCTCATCGCCAGCGGCCGTGGAGCTGATCAAGGAAAACGGGAGGATGCGCTGGACTTCCGGCCTCTGGGCGGCTGCAGCCCCGCAGCGGTGATGTCTCGCGGGACGCGGTTTTGCGCAGTGGGGGCCGGCCTGCGCCACGCAGCCCAGCGGGCCGATGGGCCCAGCGCCGCCGCCCTGAACTTCATCGCCGGGACCGAGGACAGCGGGGGGGGCCCTTCCCGGCGGCCCCCGGCCGAGAAGCTGTCCACCAAGAAGGCCGGGGCCAAGAAAACCGCGGCCGCCACTGCCCAGCGGCGAAGAAGTCTCCGACCGGTTGCACCCACCACCCCGCCCCGGCGCACGCAGGGCAACAACCGCCGAAAAGCCCCGGGCGGGCCCACCAGAACCCCCCCCCAGAAGGCCAACATCAAGAAGGCCGCCGCCAAGAATGCCGCGACGAAGAAGACCGTAGCAAAGAAACCGCCGACCCGAACGCCGGCAGCCAGGAAGGTTTCGGCGGCAAAAAAATCCGGCACATCCTCGACAAGGAAGGCCGCCGCCCACCCGGCTGCGGCGCAGTTCGATCTCCTGGAGTCGATGGAGCCTGTGGCGCTGGACGAGCCCGTGCTGGTGCCTTCTGCGCTCACGCACCTGCCCAGCGCCGCCCTGTACCGAGCCGCGGCGCGCCCACCGCCCCCCCGCCAACCCAGCGCCGAAATCGCCGCCGAGCTGCCGTGCCGGGCACAAGGGGCCGGAAACCCGCCGGGCCGCCCTGACGGGGCCGGCGTTGCGCCCAGACCCTCTATGAGCAGGGCTGGGTCAGCGAAGGGCCAGGCGGAAAGGTGGACTACCACCTGCCGAAGCCTTGAAGCATGGGGCGCCGGTGAACACAAGCCGCCAGAGGTGACCCGCGCTGGGGCAGGTCACCCTGCCCCGTGGCACTTCTTGTACTTCTTGCCGCTGCCGCAGGGGCAGGGATCGTTGCGGCCGACCTTCTGTTCGGTGCGAACGAAGGTGGTCGGCGCGGGGACATCCACGTGGGACGCAGCCGCAGGCATCGCCCAGGGCGCAGACAGGCGCATGGGCTCGGGCGACTGCGAGGAGGAGGTGGGACGTTCGGACCAGCAAGCCCACCAGCGCGTTTCCTCCACAGGGTCCACGATCAAACTGTCGTGACGATCGATTTCGCCCTCCACCGGATGCATCAGGCTGGCGTGCATGTATCGGTCGTAGTCGTCCCGGTTGATCGTCATAGGATCCACCAGACCTTCTTCGAACCAGTGGTAGATCTCCGGCTGCAGGCGCTGTGATCGCAGCTTGCCGGCCGTCGCAACGACCTCGGCAAGGAGGTAAATGGGGGCATCGGTTTCGCCGTCGGTGTCGTTGGCCTGAAGTTCTTCGTCGGTGACGTTGAGCATCTCCGCTGCGCACTGCCGGCCCAACGACAGCAGCACGTCCTCCAGTTCCTCCAGCGGCGCATCGGCCAGCTGCACTCGCAGGCGCCAGGCATCCAGTACCGCCATGCGGTGCCACACCGACAGCGACGCATCGAGCGCCAGCTCGCGCAGCGGCGCCACGTCGCCCGGGCACACGCCCGCCAAAGCCCGACCGTAGGTTTCGTGGATCGAGTCGCCGAGCACACCCTCGATGTCGTCGGTTGGCTGCCGTAGCAGGGCCAGCATCGGCTCCCAGGCCCGGGAGTCGCGCCAGATCGCCAGGTAGATGTAGGCCCAGGTGTACAGGTCCACCTCATCCTCCGACGCGGCAGCCGGATCCCGGCTCACCCGCTCCAGCAGCGCCAGGAAGTGAGGCGTCAGCGCCTCGCGCTGCTCCAGCGCCCAGCGCACGGTGTCGGCAGGGTACGGCGGCTCACAGGCCGTCAGCTCGCGGCACAGGCGTTGCCATGGATCGTCGATGGGGGAGGTTTCGGCAACGGGTTCAACCCCGTCCGGACCGCGGTCGGTGGAGGTATTCATGAGCGCGATTTTCCCTCCGGATCGAGCCGATCCGAGCCCCTTTCGCGGCCCCTATTGATCGGTTGCTCAAGGCAGATCCAGCCGCGTCACGCTCTGCCGCATGGACGTGAGCAGCGCGCGCAGGATCTGCGAGTCGTCGTCGGCACGGTAGATGCAGCACAGGTCCACGCGTGACTGGGTCGGGTGGTGCAGGGGCCGGTAGGTTACGCCGGGCACGTGCATGGCGGTGGCGGAGTGCGGCACCAGACAGATGCCGAAGCCGGTGGCCACCAGGGCGACGGCGTGCACCACGTCGCTCACCTCCTGGGCCACCAGCGGTGCGAAGCCGCTGTCGCGACACATCTGCAGCACACGGTCGATGAAGCTGGGACGCGAGCCGGTGGGGAACAGCACCAGCGGCTGGTCCTGCAGCTCCTCGAACGCCACCGCGGTGCGCGCGGCCAGGCGGTCGCCTGAAGGCATGGCCACGTACAGCGGCTCGGTCAACAGCGTCTCGCAGGTCAGCCCTTCGACCGGGCGCATCAGGCGGTTGAACGCCAGGGTGATGCGGCCGTGCCGCAGCGCGTCGAGCTGCTCGTCCTTGGTCATGTTGTGCAGCACGATGTTGACCTCGGGCGAGTCCGCGCGGAACTGGCGCAGCAGCTGCGGGATGGCGCCGAAGATGCCGGAGCCGAAGATCGCCACGTCCACCCGCCCCAGCAGGCCCTGTGCCGCCTTGCTGGCCCGCTCCGCCGCCCGGTCCGCCTGCGCCAGGATGCTGCGCGCATCCTCATAAAGCACCCGCCCTGCGTCGGTCAGCTCCACTCCGCGTGGCGTGCGGCGAAACAGCTGCGCACCCAGCTGGTCCTCCAGCTGCTGGATCTGCCGGGTCAGCGGCGGCTGGGAGATGTGCAAGCGCAGCGCAGCGCGGCCGATGTTCTGCTCGTCGGCGACGCAGACGAAGTAGCGCAGGTGTCGCAGTTCCACAGGGGGTCTCCAGGGCGAGGTCGGCGGTGCCGATCACTGCGGGTCCGACCCGGAGGCGATTGTGCGGCTGAAACCGGCGTCATACCAGGTTCGGCTCCGCAAGGTCGCTCGACATGCCTGGAGGGTATTGGACTCGCGTCATCCCAGGCCGCCTTCACAGGGGCTGGATCGGCTCCTCAACGCCGCTTCGGCAGCGCGAACACCACCAAGGCGCCGCCCTGGCGGAAGCCGAAATTGGCGTTGCCGCCGGCCGCGACGGCCACGTACTGCACGCCATTCACCTCGTAGCTCACCGGTGGCGCGTTGACGCCGGCGCCGCACTGGAACTGCCACAGCCGCTCGCCCGAGGCGGCGTCGAAGGCGCTCAGGTAGCCGTTGCCCTCGCCGCTGAACACCAGGCCGCCAGCGGTGGCGAGCACACCGCCGACCAGCGGCGTGTCGGTCTTGACCTGCCAGCGGATGCGGCCGGCCTCGCGCGTGGAGATCGCGCTCAGCGTGCCCCAATTCGGCTCGTCGATCGTCTCCAGGGAGGAGTAGCGCAGCGCCGGCCGCTCGGCGGTGGCCGGCATTTCCTTGACGGTGTAGCGCATCGGCACGTGCGAGGCCGCCACGTAGGCCAGGCCCGTGCCCGGGTCGTAGGAGACGGGCGACCAGTTCGCCCCGCCGATCGCACCCGGGGCGATGCGCACCCCCGCCGCGCTGGGCGGCGTGAACAGGTTGTGCTGCGGCACAAAGGGCTCGGACTTGAACAGCAGCTCGCCGCTGGCGCGGTCGTGCACGTAGAACCAGCCGGTCTTGGAGGCCTGGCCCACCGCGGCGACGGGGCCCTTGGGCGTGGGCAGGTCGAACAGCACCGGCGGGCTGGCCACGTCGTAGCCCCAGACGTCGTGCGGCACCTGCTGGTAGTGCCACTTCACCCGGCCGCTGCGGGCGTCCAGCGCCACCAGGGAAACGGTGTAGAGGTTGTCGCCCGGGCGCGAGAGGTCGTCCATCTGCGGCGAGGGGTTGCCCGTGCCGACGAAGAGGGTGCCGCTGTGCGCATCGATGGCCGGCGTGGTCCAGGCCGAGCCGCCGCCGTGCCGGGCGGCCTGCGGATACCTGGGCAGCTCGCGCCTTTCGCGCTCGATGTCGCGGTGCAGCGGCAGGCCGTCGGGCGTGCTGCTGCGAAACTGGCCTTCCCAGCCCGTGGCGGCCACGGTGTCGAACTGCCAGACACGCTGGCCGGTGGCAGCGTCGAAGGCGGCGTAGAAACCTGGTCGGCCGTAGCGCCCGGCGATGCCGATCACCGCGCCCAGCGGCGCGTTGGGCCGCGCCGATTCCAGGTGCAGGCCGTAGCCCACGCCGGTGATGCCGACGATGACCTTGCCGTCGAACACCAGCGGCGCCATGTTGGCGCCGACGCCGGTGCTGCCGGTGGTGGCCAGCTGCTTGAACGGGTCGTCGGCCAGCTGGTCGCGGTGTTCGCTGGGCGAGTCGTCGTCGGCCAGCGCGATGTCCCACAGCGGCTTGCCGGTCCGGGCGTCCAGCGCGATCAGGCGGGCGTCGACCGTGCCGATGAAGACCTTGCCGTAGCCCACCGCAACGCCGCGGTTGGCCGGGCCGCAGCACATCTTCGGCGAGCGGCGCTTGTGCTCGTAGCGCCAGAGCTGCGCGCCGGTGACCGCGTCGATCGCGGCGACGTGGTTGAACGGCATCGACAGAATCATCACACCGTCGACGACCAGCGGCGTGGCCTGGAAACTGGCGGCGCTGCCGGTCTGGTAGATCCAGCGCGGCGCGAGCTGGCCGACCGTCGCGCGGTTGATCTGGTCCAGCGGCGAGAAGCGCTGGTTGCCGTAGTCGCGACCGTAGCTGAGCCAGTTGGCGCGCTCGCCGGAGGCCGCCGCCAGGCGGGCGTCGTCGACCGGCGCGGCGCTGGCCGGGGTCGCCCAGCCCAGTGCCGCCACGGCGAATCCCAGCAGGGCGCGAAGGGCGGCAAAGCGGAGGTAGAGGTTGGTTCGTTTCATCAGAAGTCGATTGCGGCGTTGATGCCGGCGATGAGGTTGCGGCCGGCCGCTGGGGCGAAGTAGCGGCCGTTGGCGTCGTTGACCAGCACGCCGCCGACGTAGCGCCGGTCGGTGAGGTTTTCGATGCGCACGAATTCCCTCAGCTCGACGCGGCCGAGCTGCTGGGCGAAGCCGCCGCGCCAGTTGACCACCGCGTAGCCGGCGGCCGCGTCGCCGTTGACGTCGTTGACGTAGACGCGGCTGCTGGCGCGCGCCTCGACGGCGGTGTCGAAGCCGCTGGCGTGGTGGCGCCAGGCCAGCTCGGCGTAGAGTGTGTCGCGCGGCGTGCCGGGCAGCTGGTTGCCGGCCTGGATCGTCGTGCCGGCGGAGGTCCGATGGCTGTCGGCGAAGGTGGCGTCGAGCCGGCTGTACGACAGGATGGCCTGCAGCTGCGGCAGTGGCCGGCCGTCGATCGACAGTTCCAGGCCGCGGCGCTGGGTGCGCCCGGCGTTGGCGTACACGCTGCGGCCGAAGGCCGAGGCGTCGACCACGATCTCGCGTTCGGTGCGCACCTCGAAGAGCGCGAGGTTGATCCGCGTGCTGCGGCCCACCAGGGCCTTCACGCCGGTTTCGACGTTGCGGCTGGTCGAGGGCTGCAGGCCGAAGTTCAGGCCGCTCGCGCCGCCGGCCCGGTAGGCCAGCTCGATGAAGGTCGGCGTCTCGAAGCCCTTGCCGGCGTTGGCGTACAGGTTCACCGTCGGGCTCAGGTGGTACACCGCGCCCAGCACCGGGCTGGTGTTGCGGTAGGTGACGCCGCCGCTGTCGTCCGGGTTGCCCACGCCGGTCGTGCGGATGTAGCGGTCGTCGTTGCGGAAGGTGATCCGGCTGTGGCGCAGCCCGCCGCTGAGGATCCAGTCTGCCCCGACCTTCCACTCGGCCTGCAGGTACTGGTCGAAGTTGCGGACGATGTTGTCCTCGTCGCGGCGCAGCACGCCGATCGTGCCGGCGTTGTTCTCGTAGCCGGTGCGAACGTCCTTCATGAACTCGTAATCCATGCCCAGCGTCAGCGTCAGCGCGCCGGTGGGCGTATCGGCCTGGTGCGTCCAGCGCAGGTCGCTGCCGTGGAAGTCGCGGTCAATGGCGCTGATCCCGCCCGAGCCCTTGATCACCTCGGCCGTGTTCAGCGGGATCGACAGTCGGCCCAGCGTCTTGCGCACGCCGGTCCAGACCACGCCGCGCAGCGTGTCCCGGGCGCCCAGCCGGTGCTCGATGTTCAGGCCGCCCTGGGTCTGCGACTTGCTGCCGCCGGTGTCCTGCGTGATCGAGTTGGCCGGAGTCTGGCGCGGGTCGGCGGTCATCTGTGCACGGTTCAGACCCTGTGGATCCTGGTTGTAGGGCTGGTCCAGTGCGTTCAGCACCAGCGTCGCCTTGCTGCCTTCGGCGAGGTTCCAGCTCAGCTTGGCGTTGGCGTGGTCGCGCCGGGCGGCGCTGTGCTCGCGGTAACCCCCGCTCTGGTAGCGCGAGACGTCGACGAGGTAGCCCAGGCCCGCCTGGCGGCCCTCGGCACCGACGCCCACGCGCCAGGTGTCGTACGAGCCCGCGTAGGTGCCGCCGGTGAGGCGCGGCTCGCCTTCACCGTCGCGCGTGAAGATCTGGATCACGCCGCCCGATGAGTTGCCGAACAGGGCCGAGAAGGGGCCGCGCATCACCTCCATGCGCGCGGCCGAGCTCAGGCTGAAGGTGCCCATCTGGCCCTGGCCGTCGGGCATCGACTGGGGGATGCCGTCGGCATACAGCCGGATGCCGCGCACGCCGAAGGCCGAGCGGGCGCCGAAGCCGCGCGAGGACACCTGCTGGTCCGACGAGAAGCGGTACTGGTTGGGCGCCACGATACCGGGCACCCGCTGCAGGCTCTCGGCGGCATTGACCATCATCTGGCCGTTGCGCATCGCCTCGCCATCCACGACGTCGATCGATACCGGCAGGTCGAAGCTCGACTGCTCGATGCGCGTCGCGGTGATGACCACCGCCGACAACGGCAACACCTCCCGGGTGGCCTCCTCTGCAAAGGCGGGCGCGGTCGCCGCGGCGGTGAGCATCGCCAGCACGACGCTGTCCAGCGTGTCACGCCGGCGTGCGAACGGCGCGAGCTGCCTGTTCGTGGTCGCCCCTGTCCCTCCTGCGGCCGGCCCGTGCGCCGGCATCCCCTCGTCAACAGCCACCTCGGTACCTCAATGCTGGGTTGCAAACGAGGGGAATTCTTGGGTGCAGACCGTTGCGGCGTCCTGGCCGGCGCCTTGATTCTCGGCTCGTGATTTTCATGATTCCGTGCAGAGCACAGGTTTGTCATACCAAGTACGAACCAATGCTGCCATGCAGCATGCCTGAAAGGTATTGCAACAAGAGTTCGATGGTATTGGACGCTTGCGGCCCCCCCCTCCTAAAGTGCGCGGCAAATCACGGGTCGCAGGGCAGCGTCGTCGATGCCCCAGGCCCCACTCGATCACGACGACAGGAGACACTGACCATGGCATTGACAGGCGTACTGCGCCCCGGGCACATCCAGATCCGCGTGCTGGATCTCGATGAAGGCGTCCACCATTACCGCGACGTGCTCGGCCTCGAAGAGACGGGCCGCGATGCCTCGGGCCGCGTCTACCTGCGCGGCTGGGACGAGCGCGATCACCACAGCATCATCCTGCGCCAGGCCGACCGCGCCGGCATGGACTTCTTCGGCTTCAAGGTCGACAGCGAAGCCACCCTCGCCAAGCTGGAAAGGGACGTTCAGGCCTGGGGCCTGAAGACCGAGCGCATCCCCGCCGGCGACCTGCTGGAAACCGGCGAGCGCGTGCGCTTCGAGATCCCCAGCGGCCACCAGATCGAGCTGTACGCCACCAAAACCTTCGCCGGCTGCGACCGGGGCGAGAAGGATCCGTCGCACTACTCGCCCAAGATGGACAAGGGCATCGCGCCGATGCGCTTTGACCACGCGCTGCTCTACGGCCCGAACGTCGACAAGGTGCTGGACCTGTTCACCAATGTGCTGGGCTTCCACCTGGCCGAGTACGTCACCCTGCCCGACACCGACATCAAGGGTGCACTCTGGCTGTGCTGCTCGAACAAGGCGCATGACATCGCCTTCGTCGTGCACCCCGAGCCGGGCAAGCTGCACCACGTGTCGTTCTACATGGAGTCCGTCGAGCGCGTCTTCCGCGCCGCCGACATCATGGCCGCCAACGACATCAAGGTCGACATCGGCCCGACCCGCCACGGCATCACCCGCGGCGGCACGATCTACGCCTGGGATCCGTCGGGCAACCGCTTCGAGACCTACTCCGGCGGCAACAGCACCTACCCCGACCTGCCCCCGATCGCCTGGACCTGGGAAGGCCTGGGCGAAGGCGGCGGCCTGGACGTGGCGCACCGCAAGCTGCACGAGACCTTCCTGACCGTCGTGACCTGAGCAACATCGGCTCCTTCTTGAGATCCGTCTCAAGTTTGTGACGCGGGTGGCCCCGGCAACCACCGCTGACCGGCCAACGGCGCCGCCCGCGTCCTCCTTTTCGACTGCTTTCTCCTGACCGACGCGGCTTCCCTGCCGCGCCGGGTCGAACGCTGCCATGACCCGCACCATCACCTCCTTCATCGACGGCGCTTTTGTCCCTGCTGACGGCGCTCGCCTGTTCGACAAGCGCTCGCCGGTGGACGGCCGCGTCATCGCCCACATCGCCGAAGCCGATGCTGCGCAGGTTGATGCGGCGGTGCAGGCCGCGCGCCGTGCGATGGCCGGCGAATGGGGTCGCATGCCGATGGAGAAGCGCTGCGCGCTGCTGCATGCGGTGGCCGACGAGATCACCCGCCGCTTCGACGAATTTGTCGCGGCCGAGATGGCCGACACCGGCCAGCCCCACCACGTGATGACGCAGGTGTTCATCCCGCGCGGTGCGGCCAACTTCAAGGTCTTTGCCGACGTGGTGAAGAACGTGGCCACCGAGAGCTTCCGCATGGACACGCCGGACGGCCGCGGTGCACTGAACTACGCCATCCGCAAGCCCAAGGGCGTGATCGGCGTGGTCTGCCCCTGGAACGCGCCCTTCCTCCTGATGACCTGGAAACTCGGTCCCGCACTCGCCTGCGGCAACGCCGTGGTCGTCAAACCCAGCGAGGAAACGCCGCTGACCGCCGCGCTGCTGGGCGAGGTGATGAACAGCGTGGGCATCCCGCCGGGTGTCTACAACGTGGTCAACGGCTTCGGCCCGGGCTCCACCGGCGAGTTCGTCACCCGCCACCCGGGTGTGGACGCGATCACCTTCACCGGCGAGACGCGCACCGGCACCGCGATCATGAAGGCCGCGGCCGAGGGCGTGCGCGACGTCTCCTTCGAGCTCGGCGGCAAGAACGCCGGCATCGTCTTTGCGGACTGCGACTTCGACGCCGCGGTGGACGGCATCTTCCGCTCCGCCTTCCTGAACACCGGGCAGGTCTGCCTGGGCACCGAACGCGTGTACGTCGAGCGGCCCATCTTCGAGCGCTTCCGCGACGCGCTGAAGGCCAAGGTCGAGGCGGTGCAGTACGGCCGCCCGGAAGACCACCACAGCACCTACGGCCCGCTGATCAGCCGCGAGCACCTGCAGAAGGTGCTGGGCTACTACCGCCTGGCGGTGGAGGAAGGCGCCACCGTCGTCACCGGCGGCGGCGTGCCTACCGTGCCCGCCGAGCTGGCGGAAGGCTGCTGGGTGCAGCCGACGATCTGGACCGGCCTGGCCGACAACGCCCGCGCGGTGCGCGAGGAGGTCTTCGGCCCCTGCTGCCACCTGCGCCCCTTCGACAGCGAGGACGAGGTGGTGGGCCTGGCCAACGACACCGACTACGGCCTCTCGACCACGATCTGGACGCAGAACCTGGCGCGTGCGCACCGCCTGGCCGAGCGCATCGAGGTCGGCATCACCTGGATCAACAGCTGGTTCCTGCGCGACCTGCGCACACCGTTCGGCGGCAGCAAACACAGCGGCATCGGCCGCGAAGGCGGCGTGCACTCGCTGGAGTTTTATACCGAGACCCGCAACGTGTGTGTGAAGCTCTGAAGGCCTCGTCCATGACACCCGACCTGATCCAGACCTGCGGCGACGAGCTCTACGACGCCTGGCGCGAGCGCCGCGTCGTGACCCCGCTGCTCGAACGCTTTCCCGACATCCGCATCGAGGACACCTACGCCATCCAGTCGCGCTACGTGGCGCGGCGCGTGATGGCCGGCGAAACCATCGTCGGCAAGAAGATCGGCGTGACCTCCAAGCCGGTGCAGGACTTCCTGGGTGTGTACGAGCCGGACTTCGGCCAGCTCACCTCCGGCATGGTCTGCAGCGAGTCCGACGGCATCGACCTGAACGGGCTGATCCAGCCCAAGGCCGAGGCGGAACTGGCCTTCGTGCTGGAGCGCGACCTGGTCGGCCCCGGCATCACCGCCACCGACGTGATTCGCGCCACCGCCTGGGTGGCGCCCTGCTTCGAGATCGTGGACAGCCGCATCCGCGACTGGAAGATCAAGATCCAGGACACCGTGGCGGACAACGCCAGCTGCGGCGTCTTCGTGCTTGGCGACGCCAAGGGCGACCCGAAGAAGCTCGACCTGCAGCTCGCCGGCATGGCGCTGCACCGCAACGGCGAGCTGCACGCCACCAGCGTGGGCGCGGCCGTGCAGGGCTCGCCCGTCAACGCCGTGGTCTGGCTGGCCAACACGCTGGGGCGGCTGGGCCTGCCCTTCCGCGCCGGCGAGGTGATCCTCTCCGGCTCGCAGTCGCCGCTGGTGACGGTCACCGGGGGCGACGAGCTGGTCTGCCGCATCGGCGGCCTGGGCACCTGCCGGGCCCGGTTTTTCTCCAGTTCCCATGGAAAGGCGGCGCTGTGAGCACTGAAACCACCACCGCAATCTCCGCAGCCACCGACATGCGCCGCACCCTCGACGCCGCTGCCGTGCAGCAGCTGACCGACCGCATCGAAGCCGCCCAGACCGGCGCGCGCGCCATCCCCAAGCTCACCGACGACTTCCCTGGCATGACGCTGGGCGACGGCTACGCGGTGCAGCTCGAACTGCTGCGCCGATGGAAGACCGCTGGACGCCGCCAGGCCGGCTGGAAGGCCGGGCTGACCTCCCAGGCCAAGATGGTGCAGATGGGGGTGACCGTGCCCTCGATCGGTTTCCTTCTGGCCGACTTCGCCCGGGCCGAGGGCAGCACCGTGCGCACCGACGATCTGGTACACCCGCGCGTCGAGTGCGAGGTGGCCTTCGTCACCAAAGCCGATCTGGCCGGGCCGGACGTGACCCGCGCGCAGGTGCTGGCGGCCACCGACTTCGTCGTGCCGGCCATCGAGGTGATCGACTCGCGCTTCTCCGGCTTCAAGTTCGACCTGCCCAGCGTGGTGGCGGACAACGGCTCCTCGGCGCGCTACCTGACCGGTGGGCGCGCCCTGCGACCAGACGGGCTGGAGCTGGACTGCCTCGGCGTGGTGCTGGAGAAGAACGGCGAGCCGGTGGCCATGGGCGCCAGCACCGCGGTGATGGGCCACCCGGCCGACGCGGTGGCGCTGCTGGTCAAGGTGCTGCACGAACTCGGCGAGGTGCTGCCGGCCGGCAGCTTCGTGATGAGCGGCGGCATCACCGAGGCCATCGCGGTGCAGCCCGGCGACTTCGTCTGCGCCCGCTTCCAGGACCTCGGCAGCGTTGCTGTGCGTTTCAGCTGACGGACTGAACCAAGGAAACCAAGACATGAGCAAGAAGATCCGCTGCGCCCTGATCGGCTCCGGCAACATCGGCACCGACCTGATCTACAAGATCCAGCGCAGCCCCGTGCTGGAGCCGGTGTGGATGGTCGGCATCGACCCGAACTCGGAGGGCCTGCAGCGCGCCCGCGACATGGGCCTGAAGACCACCGCCGAGGGCGTGGACGGCCTGCTGCCGCATGTGCTGGAAGACGGCATCCAGATCGCCTTCGACGCCACCAGCGCCTACGTGCATGCCGAGAACTCGCGCAAGCTCAACGAACTGGGCGTGCTGATGATCGACCTGACCCCGGCGGCCATCGGCCCGCTGTGCGTGCCGCCGGTGAACCTGAAGGAGCATGCAGATCGCGTTGAGATGAACGTCAACATGATCTCCTGCGCCGGCCAGGCCACGATCCCGATCGTCAACGCCATCAGCCGAGTGCAGCCGGTGGAGTACGGCGAGATCGTCGCGAGTCTCGCGTCCAAGTCCATCGGCCCGGGCACCCGCGCCAACCTGGACGAGTTCACCTACACCACCTCCAACGCCATCGAGCGAGTCGGCGGCGCGAAGAAGGGCAAGGCGCTGGCCATCATCAACCCGGCCGAGCCGCCGATGATCATGCGCAACACCATCAACTGCCTCACCGAGACCGAGCCGGACCAGCAGAGGATCATCGACTCGGTGCTGGCGATGATTGAAGAGGTGCAGAAGTACGTGCCGGGCTACCGCCTGGTCAACGGCCCGCTGTTCGACGGCAAGCGCGTCGCGGTCTTCATGGAAGTGAAGGGCCTGGGCGACTACCTGCCCACCTACGCCGGCAACCTGGACATCATGACCGCCGCGGCCTGCCGCACCGCGGAGATGTTCGCCGCGGAAATCCTGGCCGGCACGATCACCCTGAAGCCCGTCGCCGCCGAGTCGGCTGGCGCTGCAGCTTCCGCCTGAGCCCGAGGGGAGAACCGAACATGACGACGACGAACGCCTACGACGCCCTCAGCGCGAGCCTCAAGGGCCGCAAGGTGATGCTGCACGACATGTGCCTGCGCGACGGCATGCACGCCAAGCGCGAGCAGATCTCGGTGGAGCAGATGGTGCAGGTCGCTACCGCGCTGGACGCGGCCGGCGTGCCGATGATCCAGGTCAGCCACGGCGCGGGCCTGGGCGGCAACTCGCTGCAGCACGGCTTTGCACTGGCGAAGAACGAGGAGTACCTGCAGGCCGTGACCGCGGCGGTGAAGCGCACGAAAGTCTCGGTGCTGCTGATCCCGGGCCTGGGCACGATGCGCGAGCTGCAGAGCGCCTGCGACTGCGGCGCGCGCAGCGTGCACGTGGCCACCCATTGCACCGAGGCGGACACCTCGCCCCAGCACATCGCCTACGCCCGCAAGCTGGGCATGGACACCACCGGCTTCCTGATGATGGCCCACCTGAACTCTCCCGAAGGGCTGGCACAGCAGGGCAAGCTGATGGAGGGCTACGGCGCGCAGACCATCTACATCACCGACTCGGCCGGCTGGATGCTGCCCGAACACGTCACCGCCGCGGTCAGCCGCCTGCGCGAGGTGCTCCAGCCCGAGACCGAGATCGGCTTTCACGGCCACCACAACCTGGGCCTGGGCATCAGCAACTCCATCGCCGCGATTGCCGCGGGCGCCAGCCGCATCGACGGATCGGTGGGCGGCCTGGGCGCAGGCGCGGGCAACACACCGCTGGAGGTCCTCCTGGCCGTGTGCGAGCGCATGGGCATTCACACCGGGGTGGACCTGTTCCAGCTGATGGACGTGGCCGAGGACGTGATCCTGCCGCTGATGGCCGAGCGCATCGTGCGCATCGACCGGGACTCGCTGACCCTTGGGTTCGCGGGCGTGTATTCCACCTTCCTGCTGCACGCCAAGAAGGCCGAAGCGCGCTTCGGCGTGCCGGCGCGCGACATCCTGGTCGAGCTCGGCCGCCGCAAGATGATCGCCGGCCAGGAGGACATGATCGAGGACACCGCGATGACCCTGGCCAAGGAGCGCGGTCTGCTGCAGGACGTGGTGCGCTCGAAGGCGTCGGCATGACCAGGGCGGGACGCGAACTCGCCGTCGTCGTCGGTGCCACCGGCGCCTTCGGCCAGCCCATCGTCGAGCGGCTGATCGGCCGCGGCCTGACGGTGATGGCCGTGGCGCGCACCCGCGCCAGCCTGGCCGAGCTGTCGCAACGGCACGGCGATGCACTCATCGCCTGCGAGGCGAACATCGCCGGCGACGATGCCATCGAGCAGATCCGCGGCTATGTGGAGGCCGCCAACCTGCCGGTGCGCATGGTGGTGCACGGCCCCGGCGTGGCGGTGGCCGGCGGCATCCTGTCGGCACCCACCTTTGCGATGGTCGAGGCGGTCAACATCAAGGTCGGTGGCCTGCTGCGGCTGGTGCGCGCGGTTGACGAACGGTTGCTGCCGCAGTCCCGCCTGATTGCGATCGCCGGCCACTACGGCCTGGAGCCCACCGCCTATGCCGCGGCCGCCGGCATCGCCAACGCGGCGCTGTTCAACGTGATGCGCCAGCTCAGCCTGGCCTACGGCAAGCGCGGCGTCACCGCCCACACCCTGGCGCCCGGCCCGGCCGACACCGAGCGGCTGCACCGCGTGGCGACAGACCGTGCCCGGCTGCAGGGCAGCACACCCGAGGCGGTGCTGGATGCCATGCGCGCCGACTCCTCGCTCGGCCAGCTCACCACCCCCGCGCAGGTCGCCTGGGCGGTGAGCCTGCTGCTCGACCCCGAGGCCGACGTGATGACCGGCTCGACGCTGATGCTCGATGCCGGCCGCCGCCGCGGCCTGCCCTGACCGGATACGCATGGACCTACTGCGCAACCCGATCTCGCGCCTGTGCTCCTCGCCGTACGGGAGTACGGCTGCGGTGCTCGACGCAACCTCGGGCTGCTCGCGACGGTCCCTGCGCACCCGGTCCCCTTCTGTTTCTGCCATCTGACGAGGAGGCCCCATGCCCGTCGCCAACATCCACGTGCTCGCCGGCCACCCGCGCCCGGTGCTCAAGCAGCTGCTGCGCGAGGCCTCCGCGACCTTCGCGCGCGTCATCGAGGCGCCGCCCGACCGGCTGCAGGTCTGGATCACCGAGATCGACCCGGAGCTTTATGCCATCGCCGGTGAGCCCGCCGACGAGGTGCTGGAGCACACGCCGCGCGGCGAGGCCGAGATCCCGCTGATCCGCATGGCGCTGATGGAAGGCCGCCCGGTGGAGATGCTGCACCGCGTGATGGCCGAGATGAGCGCGGTCGTGGCCCGCAACCTGGGCGGTGACCCGCAGCGCGTGCGCGTGATGATCGACCCGGTACATCCGGACCGCTGGGCGATTGGCGGCGTGGCCGCCAGCGTGGCCCGAGCGGGGGAACTGGCGGCGCGCAACGCGACGGCCTGACGGCCCCGGCGGCGCGCACCGCGCCGCCCCCTGCTGATTTCCAGAACCACAACCCCTCCCGGCGCGGGGCCGGAGAGGCGAGCCGCTGCATGCCGGCATCGACCGGCGGGCGGAAACCAGATCGTTCCATTCCATCCCAACGAGGAGACAAGCGTGACTGTTCAACACCCCCCCATGGCCCATCGCCCTGCCTGGGCCAAACGCCTGAATGCGGTCGCGGCCGCCACCCTGCTGGCGCTGACCGCCGGCGCGCAGGCCACCGAGGGCGGTGCCACCACCGCCGCCGCCGGGGCCGAAGGCTTCCTGGCCGGCGCCCTGCCGCCCGCCGGGCTCTACGGCCTGGTCTACGTCAACCACTACAGCGCCAACCGCTTCAACGGCGGCGGCGGCGCCAGCCTGATCCCCGGTTTCAAGGTGCGTGCCAACGTGGTGGTGCCCCGCCTGGTCTACATGACCGACCAGCAGGTGCTGGGCGGGCAGCTGGGCTTCTACGGCGTGCTGCCACTGGTCAGTGTGAAGGTCGACGCCGCGGGCGCCAGCGGCAGCCACACCGGCCTGGGCGACATCGAGGTGGCCCCGCTGATCGCCTGGCACCACAGCCCGCAGCTGCACACCGCCGCCGCTCTGGCGGTGGTGCTGCCCACCGGCGACTACGACAAGAACCGGATGGTCAACACCGGCAACCACATCACCACGCTGCGCCCGGTGTTCGTGGCCTCCTGGCTGGACGGCTCGCTGGACGCCTCCACGAAGGTGACCTACTCGATCAACCGCAAGAACAGCGCCACCGACTACCAGAGCGGCCAGTACCTGCACGCCGACTACAACCTCGGCCTGCGCGTGGCGCCCGCCTGGCAGCTGGGCCTGCAGGGCTACCTGATCCACCAGACCACCGACGACAAGGCCGGCGGAGCGAGCGTTGGCGCGGATGGATTCCGCACCCGCGCCTTCGCCCTCGGCCCGGCGCTGCGCTGGCAGACCGCTCCGACCAGCCCCTCGCTGGAAGCCCGGGTGCTGAAGGAAACCGGTGCGCGCTACCACTCCGAAGGCACCTCGCTGTGGCTAAAGGCGGTGTTTCCCCTGTAGTCCGATGGGGGGCTGGTCCCCCCCCCGGCCTGCGCTGAAGCAGCGGCAAATCCCCCCCGGCCCCCCTTTTTCAAAGGGGGGAGGAAGACAAATCCCCCCGGCCCCCTTTTCCAAAGGGGGAGGAAAACAGGCGACGCCGAGGACTGCGACGCGGGGGATGGGTTCCCCCCTTTGAAAAAGGGGGGTCAGGGGGGATTTGCTCCCCGCCAAAAGTTCCCACCGGAGTCCGCCGCCATGACGCCCAACCCCCACCGCCTCCACCCCGTCGGCTGCCGGCACGGGAACGGCTGCGAAGCCCTGGAGCCCACCGACGAGCTGGTCTCGCGGCTGCACTTCGACGCCCGCGACGGCCGCATCTGGCTCAACGACCAGCGCATGCTGCTGCTGCACAACAGCGCCATGGGCGTGCTGCGCCAGGAGCTGATCGAGGGCCTGGGGCTGGACAAGGCGCGCGGCCTCATCACCCGCATGGGCTACAACTGCGGCGCCAACGACGCCGACCTGGCGCGCAAGTTCCGCCGCTACGACCGCCCCATCGACGCCGTCTACATCGGCCCGCAGCTGCACATGCTCGAAGGTGTGGCCCGCGTCGAGAAGGTCCACCTCGAGCTCGACGAGGAGGTGGGCCACTTCCTGGGTGAATTCAACTGGCACGGCAGCGCCGAGGCCGAGGCGCATGTGCAGCTCTACGGCATCGGCAGCGACACCGTCTGCTGGCAGCAGGCCGGTTACGCCAGCGGGTTTGTCAGCCGCTTCATGGGCCGCCCGGTGGTGTTCCGCGAGATCCAGTGCCGCGCCCAGGGTGCGCCGCACTGCGTCATCGTCGGCCGCCCGGCCGAAGCCTGGGCCGAAGCCGGCTCGGCCGGCGCCGAGTCGGACCTCGCCAGCCTGCGCGCCGACGACCTCAGCCTGGGCGTGGCCGCACCCCTTCCCGTGCATGCCGCGGGTTCCGGCACGCTGCTCAACGATCTGGAAGTCGTCGGCGTCTCGGCCGGCTTCAACGCGGTGTGCCACATGGTGCGCCGCGCCGCGCAGACGCAGGCCACCGTGCTCTTCCTGGGCGAAAGCGGCGTGGGCAAGGAGGTGCTGGCGCAGGCGCTGCACCGCATCAGCCCCCGTGCGGCGGGCCCGTTCGTGGCCATCAACTGCGCCGCCATCCCCGACGACCTGATCGAGAGCGAGCTCTTCGGCGTCGACAAGGGCGGCTACACCGGCGCGCTGGCCACCCGGCCCGGCCGCTTCGAGCGCGCCCATGGCGGCACCCTCTTCCTCGACGAAATCGGCATCCTCAGCGCCACCGCCCAGGGCAAGCTGCTGCGCGCCCTGCAGGCCCGCGAGATCGAGCGCGTGGGCGGCACCCAGACCCTCCCGGTGGACGTGCGCGTGGTGGCCGCCACCAACCTCGACCTCAGGCGCGAGGTGGAGGCCGGCCGCTTTCGCGAGGACCTGTACTACCGCCTGAACGTGCTGCCCGTGCGCGTGCCGCCGCTGCGCGAACGCCGGGAGGACATCCCCGTGTTCATGAACCACTTCCTGCACAAGTTCAACCGCCGCGACAGCCGCCAGGTCACCGGCTTCACCGGCCGCGCCATCGACGCCATGCTCGCCTACGCCTGGCCCGGCAACATCCGTGAGCTGGAGAACCTGGTCGAACGCGGCGTGGTGCTGGCCAGCGACGGCGGCGCCATCGACCTCATGCACCTCTTCCTCGGCGACGAGGCCCTCTCCGCCCAATGGCTGGCCCTCCAGCGCGACGGCAGCCTGCGCCACCGCGGCGTCGGCGCCGCCAACGACCCGGTGCAGGTGGAGGCGGATGCAGCGCCAGCCAACGCGGCAACCGACCCCCTCAGCCCCGCGCAGCAACTCGCCCACCGCGTCCAGGCCCTGCTCTGCGGCCAGTCCGCGCAGACCCCGGACGCCCAACTCTCCCTCGACCAGCTCGAAACCGAACTGGTGCGCAGCGCAATGGCTGCCACGGGTGGCAACCAGTCGGCTGCGGCGCGACTGCTGGGGTTGAGCCGGGCGCAGTTGATTTATCGGTTGAAGGGGTTGGCGTGAAGGACGACCTGCCCTGGCGTGCATCCCGAGGTGGCAGGGTTGGCAGGGCAAGGCGACGTGCCGGTCGGCAGCGCTCAGGCCTTCTCGACCGACGGCTGACCGGGGCCGTTCCCCTCGCCACCGCGGCGCCCTCGCCAGCCGCCGTGGCAGGTTCTCGGGCGTCGCAGCAGCAGCGCCACGCCGAGGGCGATCAGCAGCAGTGGGCCGATCAGGTGGAAGCTGCCGACCGGGATGAGGCCCAGGTACTTGGCCAGGCCCAGCGAGCCGATGACGATGAGGGCGATGGGGAAGATGCGCATGCTGTGCTCCAGGTCGAAGTGAACGGTCCGGGTCGAGACCGAATGGGGTGAATGGACGAATGACTGAGTTGATAAATGAACGATTGGGGCGCGATCGGCTGCAGCCCTGGTCGGTCAGCGCGGTTGCCCGGGCTCGGGCGACGCGGCCGGCGGCGACGCGCCGTCCGTCCGGCAGGGACCGCCCTTCCACTGCCGCATCCCGGCGCGGAAGCGCTCCCTCTCCTCTTCGCTCAGGTTGGCCCAGCCGGGGCCGAAGTGGCGTTGCATGCGCCGCTCCCAGCGCCCGTGCATGCGCTCGTGCATGTCCGCCCGCCAGCGCGGCCCCCGCGCCAGCATGGCCACACCGATGCCGATCAGCAGCAGCGGCCAGAACAGGTGCATGAAGGCCGGGTCGATCAGGCCGAAGTGCTTGAGCAGGCCGAACACGCCGACGGCGATCAGGGCCAGGGGAAGGATTCGCATGGATTTCTCCAACAGAACAATGGGGGCAAGGGCGGGGTCCGCCCTAGACGATCAGGTCGCCGTACTCGGCCTTCAGCCGCTCGCGCAGCGCCAGCACGGCATAGCGCTTGCGCGCCAGCAGGGTGTTCTGCGGCACGCCCCAGCGCGCCGCCATCGCCGCGAAGGACTGCCCGTCGATCTCGTGCGCGATGAACACCTCGCGCTGCTCGGTGGGCAGCGTCAGCAGCGCCGCCTGGATCGAACCCAGCAGCACCGAGCGCGCATAGGCCGCATCCGGCCCTGCGGCCGGATCGGGCAGGTTCTCCTCCAGCCAGCTGCGCCCGGACGCTTCGTCCTCGCCCTCATCGGCGCTCGGCAGCGGCTCTTCCTTCTTGCGGCGCGCGCGGTCGATGATGCGGTTTCGCGCCACCCGGAACAGCCAGGCGCCCGCCTGCTCGATGGCGTCGCTTGCCGCGTAGAACTCCAGCAGCACGTCCTGCAGGATGTCCTCCGCGTCCGCCGCATCTCGCACCTGCCCCCGGATGAAATGCCCCAGCCGGGCGCGCTCCCGCGCAACGATCTCGGTGAAGCGCGGGGAGTTGGCAGTCATCGGTGGTTGGGGCTGGCGCGGCAGGCCGGCAAAGGCGTCCATACCAAGTAGACGGATGGGCGCGGCGGATATTGTGGGTGGCGCGGCAAGGTGCGGCCTTGATCGTCAACCCGGGGCGCTGGGACCTACCTCACCAACACCCCCAGTCGATCGACCACCGTCTCAAACCCCCCAACAATCATCCGCTTGCCGTCAAACGGCATGGGCGGGTTGTCGGGGTTGGCCGGGTCCATGCGTGGGTCTTCCATCATCTTCTTCATGCCGGCGTCACGCGTGGCCTTGTCTGGCGATTCGACCCAGGAGAAGGCCACCGTCTCATCGGCCGTGGCCTGGACGGCTCGGCGGAAGTCGGATCCCGGGTGACGAGGCCGTGTCTAGAGCCAGCCGGCGCTGACCAGCTCTTCCACCCGATGGACGCGCCGCGCCAGCGTGCGGGTGCGAAGGGCGCGCAGCAACTGCCCGACGCCACAGGCGTAGGGCGCTGCACCCATGACCCGTGACTCCAGGTTCAGTGTGCACACCCCGTCGCTGATGCGGATGCGGTGCACGGCGTGGCGGGCGAGATGCTCGTCGGGGACGCCGAACACCTCCATTTGCCGAGACGGATCGCGCTCGGAAACGATGGCTTCCTGGCGCAGGCCCAGGGACTCGGCCAGTGCCAGCGCCGTGCCCGGTGCGCTGGTCTTGCCGTGTTGGTGGGACTCCTCCAGCCGGATGTGGTAGCCGCGCAAGAGGGGCCCGCTCGATGCGAGCAAGCTCATGAACTTGAGCATCAGGATGTTCGTGTTCGGGCACAACACCACCGGAAACGCAGGGCAGGCGTTCTCCAGGACGGATCCCGTGGCAAGTTCCAGCAGCGTGGCACCGCTGCACTCGCAGTAGGCGATGACCGGCTCCAGCTCGCGCCCGGAGCCGGCATGCACCACGAAGGCGGCGTCTGCTCCCGGCCCGAGGTCGCTCCAGGCCTGGAGTTTCATGTCCTCAGGAAGCTCGAGGTGTTCAAGCAACTCGGTGGCGAGCTTTCCAGAACCGACGACGGTCACCAGCATGACGTCTCCATCAGGTCGCAGGGCGAATTGGGTGGCTCATCAGGTCGAAACGGCAGGGGCCGACTTCCGCTCACCGGCCCGGTGGGCCAGGGCGATCAGCGGTGAGACGATCGCGAACTGCAGCGCCGTGAAGCAGCTTTCCAGCAGGATGAACTCCTGCACCGATGCCATGCGGTACTTGGCCGCAACCGGCAGCACCACGAACGACCAGGCCATGACGCCGAAGACGCACCCGAAACCCAAGGCGCCACGCTGCCAGGGCACGCGGGCGGCCGGGAACAGGCGCGGATAGGCCCAGGCAAAGACCAGCGCCTGAATCACCATCGAGGCCAAGCCCAAGGGAATGATGACTTCGTCGCGGTACATCTCCAGCCGATGGTATCGATCCGCGAAAGTGACCAGGTGCCAGAAATAGCCCAGCGGAAAGGTCGGCACCAGGTAGGCCAGGAGAGCCCACCAGAAGGACTTGCGCATGTGACACACCTCCTGTGAACAGCCAGCCCGGGTCGCCGGTCAAGGCAGACGGCAGTCTAGTGCAGTGTTCCATTCTGTTTCCCACTTAACCGGGAGTTGGCGCGAATGACCTTCTGCAAGATGTCGCGAGCGCTCTTGGTCCAGATGAACGGCTTGGGACTGGTGTTGTGATGCGCGACGTACGCCTTGATCGCCGCCTCCAGCTCGCCCACGCTGGTAAACACGCCGCGCCGCAGGCGTTCGGTGGTGATGTCGCGGAAGAAGCGCTCCACCATGTTCAGCCAAGACGCCGAGGTCGGCGTGAAGTGCATGTGGAACCTGGGGTGCTTGGCCAGCCACGCCTGCACCGCCGCGTGCTTGTGGGTGGCATAGTTGTCGGCAATCAGGTGCAGGGTCTTGCCCTTGGGCGTCTCGCGGTCGATCTGGCGCAGGAACTTCAACCACTCGGCGTGCGTGTGCCGCTGCTGGCACTGGCCGATGACCGTGCCGTCAAGCACGTTGAGCGCAGCGAACAGCGTGGTCGTGCCGTGGCGCTTGTAGTCGTGCGTCATCGTCTGCGCACGACCCTTCTTCATCGGCAGGCCCGGCTGCGTGCGGTCCAGTGCCTGCACCTGGCTCTTCTCGTCGCAGCACAGCACCAGGGCGTGCTCGGGCGGGGACATGTACAGCCCCACGATGTCTTCGAGCTTCTCGACGAACTTCGGGTCGCGCGAGACCTTGAAGCCACGCACCAAGTGCGGCTTGAGCCCATTGGCCTGCCAATGACGCATCACCGTGCTGGGGCTGACCTGCAGCACCGCAGCCATCTTGCGCGTGCTCCAGTGCGTGGCGGCCTCGGGCTGGCTTTGCGTGGTCAGCTCCACCAGCTTGGCCACGTCCACCTTGACCGGCGGTGCCCCGCGCGGCAGGTCCCGCTCGATGCCCGCCAGTCCGGACTTGATGTAGCGCTGGCGCCAGCGACCCGCCGTGATCCGGTCGATGCCCAGCTCCTGGGCGATCTGCAGGTTCTGCAGGCCTTGCGCGGCCAGCAAAACAATGCGCGCACGCTCGGCCAGTCGAACGCTGGTCGCCTTCGAATGCGCCAGCCGGATCAACTCAGCCTCCTCCTCTTGACTCAACTCGATCGCAGGGGCAACTCGCACTTCCTGGCTCCAACTCTGTCCGTAGTAGACCATTGGAGTCGTGTTGTTCAATTAAGTTGCTTCAACAATCAAACACTACACTAGCAATTCACTTGCGCAGGACCGAAGTCCCTCGCAGGGTTCGATCGACTGCCGCCGACCGGGCCTTCAGTCCAGGCCGCCGCGCTCGCGCTTTTTCAACCGGTAGTCCATCTGCCCGCGCCCGACGCGAAGCAGGCGGGCGGCGGCGGAGACGTTGCCCTCGCAGATCTGCACCGCGCGGTCGATGAGCAGCTGTTCGATGGCGTCGAAGGACGGCAGGGCCGCCAGCAGCTGGTCGACCAGGATCTGCACGCGCGGGTCCGGCGCGTCGGCCTCGGGGGCCAGGGCTGACGGAACGGGCGGCTGGACCAGCACGCCGCCGTGGCCGAGGCCCCAGGTCTGGCCGCGCAGCTGCTCGCCGCCGGCGAAGAGGTGCTGCACGTCGATGGCGCCGCCCTCCTCGGCCAGGATGACGCCGCGCTCGATCATGTTCTCCAGCTCGCGCACGTTGCCGGGCCAGTCGTAGTCGAACAGGGCGCTGCTGGCGCGTGGGGTCAGGCCCTGCAGGGTCTTGCCGAAACGCTGGGTGCTGCGCGCCAGGAAGTGCGCCACCAGCAGCGGGATGTCCTCCAGCCGCTGGCGCAGCGGCGGGATGTCGATGGGGAAGACGTTGAGGCGGTAGAACAGGTCACGGCGGAAGCGCCCGGCGGCCATCTCCTCGCGCAGGTCGAGGTTGGCGGCGGCGACGATGCGCACGTCCACGCGCTTGAGCTCGGTGCCGCCCACGCGCTCGATCTCGCGCTCCTGCAGCGCGCGCAGCACCTTGCCCTGCGCGGCCAGGCTGAGGCTGCTGATCTCATCGAGGAAGAGGGTGCCGCCGTCGGCGCGCTCGAAGCGCCCGGGGCGCGGCCGGTCGGCACCGGTGTAGGCGCCGCGCTCGACGCCGAAGAGCTCGGCCTCGACCAGGTCGGGCGGGATGGCCGCGCAGTTGATGGCGATGAAAGGCGCCGCCGCCCGCGGGCTCACGGCGTGCAGCGCACGCGCAAAACATTCCTTGCCCACGCCGCTCTCGCCCTTGAAGAGCACGGTGGAATCGGTGGGCGCGACCTTGCGCACCAGGTGCGCCACCGCGTTGAAGCCGCCCGAGGCGCCAACGAAGCCGGCCAGGCCCGGCGGCGGGGTTGCGGGCCGGCGCAGCCGTCGGCTGGGCGGGGACATCCGACGCATTGCCGCGCGCTGCACCCAGGGTCGGCACCGGCGCGACCACCAGCGGCGCGCGCCCGGGGGAGCCGACGAAGCTGTCGATGCGCAGGTAGCTGGCATCGTCACAGCGCGCGTCGTGCGCCTCCCAGTCGGCCAGGGTGCGGCCAACCACGCGACAGCGGGCGTGGCCCATCGCGACGCATTCCACCTCGCGCCAGTGGATCGGCACGCCGGTGACGGCGCTGCTGTAGCCGTCGGCGTAGCCCACCATGGTCCAGCAGGCGCTCTCGCCGCTCACGCCGCCGTGCGCCAGGTGGGCCTGCGCCTCCCAGCTGCCGTGCCAGAGGAAGTTGCCCCAGAAGCGGCCCTGTTCGACGTCCAGCTGCATGTCGTCCACCGGCTGGTGGCTGACGAAGCCCTCGATCTCGCGCAGGCGCGGCCCCATCGCCAGCGCCTGCGCCACCGCCTGCGGCGTCTGCGCGTCGACCAGGCGGCGCACGCGCTGGCCGTCCTCGAAGCCCTGCTGCCAGCCCAGGCGCATCAGCAGCGCGCGCGCCTGCGCCGCACCGAGCTGGCTGACCAGCTCGCGCCGCAGGTCGGCGAAGGCGCCCACGTGCATCAACAGCATGCGCTGGTCGAACAGCTGGATGCGCCCGGCCTCCGGCGCGAAGTGCAGGTGCGCCGCCAGCGTGCGGGTGTCGTTGCTCGGGCTGATGGCGCGAATCATCTTGGGGTTGTCTCCGGTGTGAGGACCCGCGCGGACTGCCTGAAACCAGTAACCGTCCGCTTGCGGTGCTTGACTGGGATCATGAAGCCGGCGCGGCGCCGGAACCATCCGCAGTGCTCCTCATGTATGGAAATCAACAGCTTGCGCGCGGAACCCGGTGCCGGCGGGCCCTGGCCCGGTGGTTGCAATGGTTGTCCACCCAGAACAACACCGGAGACTCCCCATGGCCCTGCATGAAGCGCCGCCGCTGACCCTTGTCGTCACCCGCAGGGAGACGCTGTGCGACGACATCGTCGCGTTCGAGCTGCGCCTCCCCGACGGCGCCGAGCTGCCGGCCTTCGAGGCCGGCGCGCACATCGACCTGCACCTGCCGGCTGCGGACGACGCGCCCGGGGCGATCCCACGGCGGCGCAGCTACTCGCTGTGCAATCCGCCCGGCGAAAGAGGGCGCTACCTGATCGCGGTGCAGCGCGAGGCCACCGGCCGGGGCGGCTCGGCCTGGCTGCACGCCCACCTGCAGGCGGGCGACCGGATCGGAGTCAGCGCGCCGCGCAACCTGTTTGCCCTGCGTCCGGCGCCGCGGCACCTGCTGCTGGCCGGCGGCATCGGCCTGACGCCGCTGCTGGCCATGGCCGAAGTGCTCTGGGCGGCGGGTCAGCACTTCGAACTGCACATCTGCGTGCGCAGCGCCCAGCGCCTGCCCTTTGCCCGGCGGCTGCTCGAAGCGCCCTGGTCGGGTTGCGTGCAGGTGCATGCGGACGACGCCGACCCGGCGCTGGACCTGGCCGCGCTGCTGGCGCAGCAGGGCGCCGACACGCTGGCCTATTGCTGCGGCCCGGCAGGCTTCATGGCTGCGGTGCAGCGCGCGGCCGACGACGCCGGCTGGCCCGCCGAGCGGGTGGTGGTGGAGCACTTTGCCGCCCCGCCCCCCCCGGCGGCGGCAGCCGTGGAGCCCGGCCACTTCGAGCTGGACTGGGCCCCCACCGGTCAACGCCTGTCGGTGGGGCCCACCGACAGCGTGGCGCGCGTGCTGCTCGCCGCCGGCATCGAGCTGCCGATCAGCTGCGAGCAGGGCATCTGCGGCCAGTGCTGCCTGCAGGTGGTGGCGGGCGAGGCCGACCACCGCGACCTGGTCTACGGCACCCATGAGCACGACGTGGAGCGCCGCTTCACGCCCTGCTGCTCGCGCGCGCACTCGCCCCGGCTGAGCCTGGCGCCCCTGGGTTGGGCTGCGCCGGGCTGGACGGCACCGGGCTGAACCGCACCACGCCGAACGACGCTCCCTTTCCGATTTCCCCCGCGCGGCCAGCTCCCCGGCGGCCGCGCACCTTCCCGCTCATCTCAACACGAGTCGAAGTAGGAATGACAGTCACCCATCACCCCCTTCACAGATCCGTACGTGCGGCACTACCGCATACGGCTCCTGCCTGGGTCGTGACGATCAGACGCTGGTTCCACCACCGCTAGGTACTGGCCTGCTGCAATGGGCTGGTGCACCGCCTCTCAACCTCTTCACCCCAGCACCGGCGCGAGGCGCTTGCCGCTGGTGCTCCTCAGCACCACTTCCTCCTTCTTGCCCAGCAGTGCGTGAAGCCCAGGAAGTCGAAGGTGTCCGGTTGCCCCTCTGGGCGCGGCTCCCGGGCGTAGCGCCCGAACTCGATCAGCCGCTCTCTCAGGGTGCAGCTTCAGCCCGAACTGGCCCACTGGCCCCGCGCGCTCGAAGCGCTGGCATCATCCGGTACTGGAACCCGGCCACCCAATCGTCGGCATACCGCACCACGATCACGTCGCCCCGGGCGTGTCTGCCCCTCCATTGCCGACCCACAGGTCAACGCAGTGCAGGTAGATGTTCGCCAGCAGCGGACGGATGCCGCCTTGCACCGTACCCACACTTGCGTCAGCCTCCCAGCACCCCGCGTACAGCCATTCTTGATCAGCCGCACCAGCGCGCATCAGCCACGCGATGCTCGATGAACTTGATCAGCCGTTCGATGGTGTCGAAGAACGCTGATGTCCGCATCGAGACCAGTTCACCCTTCACACCCACGGCCACGGCGTCCACGCGTTGTGCGCGCTTCCCCGGCCGAAGCCGTAGCTGAACCCGAGGAAGTCCCGTAGATGGCGTTCAGGACTTCGACCGTCGCCCCCACATCTTGTCCCCAGCGCGGGCACGCCCAGAGGGGCTTGCCCGTCGGTCCAGCCCCTCCGGGGGGGGGGGGTCGTACCCGGGGGCCAGCCGGTCGGACAAGTCCAGGTTCCTCCAGCGCTTGTCCGTACCGCCCCAAGTCGGCCCCACCCGCAGCCGCACGCGTTGACCGCGAGGTAGGCCGCCCGCAGGCTTCACCGCTAATGTGTGCAGCAGTCCGGCGAACGCACCACGACGGCCTCTTGCCGTCTTCTATGCCATCGAGCGCACTCCCATGTCTGACCCGGCTCGATCGCCGGGACATGCGCGCTGCAACAGCATTCCTGCCGCCTCCACCCCGCCGCCGCAGGAGCTTCCCCCCAGCCTTGTTCGCCAGCTTCTTCGGTACTACGCCGCGATCCGACTTCCCGCGCCCGTGGCTCATCGCTGTACGCCCGAAGGCTTTTCATGCGCCAGGCCTCGCGGCGGCCCAGAAGGGCGCGCGATCTCCCGGTTCCCGAGCAGGTGCTTGCGCATGCGGGGTCCTGACTGGCGGGGTCCGCCGCCCTTGGGCCAAGGCCCGCGCCAGACAGGGTGGCCTTCGGTGTGTCTCCACCACCTCGGCACCGACGTCCCACCTCGCCGTGGGGCATGGATTACGCAGCTCACACCCGGCCGACGTCCCCCCTGTCAACGCTTCGCCCAACCCTTACGAATTGCCGCGACTGGGGCCGCCGCTGCTGCCTTCAACGTATGAACTCCACCCGCCGGTTTTGACCGGCGCACGGAGACTGACCATGAGCACCACCAACGTCAATACCAACGCCAGCGCCAGCGCCAGCACCAATGCGGCCGCCCAGCCGGTCCAGAGGGTCCGCCACCCCAGCGGCAACCCGGTCGGCAAGCCGGCCACGCGCTACCTGATGAACTGCTGGTACGCCGCCGCGCTGTCCACCGAGCTGCCCACCGAGGGCACGCTGGCGCGCCAGCTGCTCGACACCAGCGTGCTGCTCTACCGCAAGGGCGACGGCACGCCGGTGGCCCTGCATGACCGCTGCCCGCACCGCTTCGTGCCCCTGTCGATGGGCCAGCGCCACGGCGACGACGTGGTGTGCAAGTACCACGCGCTGCGCTTCGACTGCTCGGGCGCCTGCACCCACAACCCGCACGGCAACCAGCTGATCCCGGCGGCGGCCAAGGTGCGCAGCTACCCGCTGCAGGAGAAGTGGGGCTTCGTCTGGATCTGGATGGGCGACGAGCCGGCCGACCCCGCCAAGCTGCCGGACTTCAGCCCGCTGGACGACGGCCCGCCCACCGGCATCGGCCACACCTACATGCCGATGAAGGCGAACTTCGAGCTCATCATCGACAACGTGATGGACCTGAGCCATGTCGACCATGTGCACGGCGAGATCATCACCACCCGCGGCCAGCTCACGCCGCAGATCCCGCCGGTCCAGGAGGAGAACGGCACCGTCAACGTGCGCTGGGAGTGGCAGCAGACGCCGCCGATCGGCATCCTGGCGCCCTTCCTGCCGGATCCGGCCCAGTCGGCACGGCACTTCGTCAGCGTCACCTGGCATGCGCCGGCCACCATCCAGCTGACGATTGGCGCCACGCAGGACGCCCCGCAAGAGGGGGAAGCGCCACTCACGCTGGACCGAACCCAGGGTCAATACGACCTGCACACCTGCACCCCGGCCAGCGCCACCGAGACGCACTACTGGTTCGCCACCCGGCGCAACCACGTTGTGGAGGATGCCGATTTCAACCAGTTCAAGATCCAGGCGATGCACAACGCCTTCGTCAGCGAGGACGGCCCGATCATCGAGGCGGTGCAGCGCGAGATGGCCACCAGCGACTTCTTCGCACTCAACCCGGTGCTGATCACCAGCGACGTTGCCCCGGTGCGGGTGCGCCGCCTGCTGGCGCGCCTGATCGAGCAGGAGGGGCGCTTCGCTTAAGCTGAAGTTCCGCGCCAATGCCTGAGGCCTGGCGCCGATAAGTCCCTGTCGCCGCTCACGAATCTGGCCCTCCCGGGCCTTTTTCTTGCCTGTATGTGGTCACTAATGTGATTGCATTTGCAGCGTAATCAGCACAAAATACGTTGCATGCCATCCAGGACAGGTACGCTCACGTCGTCACCACCAAGCGCCCAAGGACAAGGTCTACTGCCACCTGCTGCGCCGCAGCTACCCGAAGACGGCAAGGTCAAGAACGAGACCCTGGGCAACCTGTCTCACCTGCCCGATGCGCTGATCGACATCATCCGGCGCTCGCTGCAGGGTGAGACCTTCGTTCCCGCATCACAGGCCTTCGAGGTTGTGCGTTCGCGTGCCCACGGTGGCTGCCCGGTGGCTGTCTCGGTGTTCGAGGGCAATACCTCTGACAGCCTGACATTCCTGCCCGCCGTGCAGCGCGTGCGTGAGCGCTTCGGCTTGACGCAGGTGGTGATGGTGGGTGACCGCGGCATGGTCTCGCAGAAGGCCATCGACGAGCTTCGCGGCCAAGCTGGGGTTGACTGGATCACCGCGCTCAAGAGCGTCTCGATCCGATCGCTGGTCGAGTAGGGCCATCTGCAGTTGGGCCTGTTCGATCAGCGCAACCTGGCCGAGATCACCTCGCCAGACTATCCCGGCGAGCGCCTGGTGGCCTGCCGCAACGACGCACTGGCCAAGCTGCGGGCGCACAAGCGCGAGAGCTTGCTGCAGGCCACCGAGGCCTTGCTGGCCGTGATCAAGGCCAGCGTGGATGCCGGCCGGCTCACCGGGCAGGACAGGATCGGCGTGCAGGTGGGCAAGATCGTCAACCGCCACAAGGTGGCCAAACACTTCGAGCTGAGCATTGGCGATGCGGCACGACCTGGGCGCGAAGGCAGGATGCCATCGATGCAGGCGCGCTCGATGGGCTGTACGTCATTCGCACCTGCTGGGCGAGCAGCATGGATGCGCCCACCTGTGCCCTACAGCCCTGCCAACGTGGAGCGTGCGTTCGCATTGAAACGGGGACCTGAAGTGCGGCCCATCCACCACCCCGGCCGACCGCGCACATCCTGCTGTGCATGCTGGCGTGCCATGTCGAGTGGCACATGCGCGAGGCCTGGCGCGGTTGATGTTCGCCACACGGATCAGGCCGCCAAGGCCACCCGCGACCCGGTGGCACCGGCCGGCGCTCGGCATCGGCGCAGCACAAGGCTGCAACGAACACTACGACGAGCAGCCTGCGCACAGCTTCGCCACCCTCCTGGCAAGATGGCGACCCTCGTACGCAACACCTGCCGCACGCCCAGCGTCGGCGCCGATGGCCAACCGAAGTACTCACCCCCCACCCCACACCAGCAGCGCCCTGACGCTGATCCAGGCCATCCAGCCGTAGTCAGAAACCCAAACCCGGCATCCATCGTAAGTCGTTGATGGAACAGGAGAATTCGGGCTCGCGGTGCGGGAACTTCAGCTTAAGGGGGATGGGGGATGGGGGATGGCGGCTCAGGCCGCCAGCTGACGCAGCCGCAGCAGCCCGTGCAACCGGGTTCACATCCTTCTAGTCAGGCACAGGCAGCTTCTCGCATTGGCGCACGTAGTCGATGCGGGCGGACACGTTGTCCCGCCACGCCTGGCGGCTCATGTTGCGGGTGAGCTTGGCGCACAGCAGGTCGGCCCAGGCGGCACGACCCGGCCACAGGCGCACGCTGCCGTCCGCATCGGAGGACGCGATCAGCTTTCCGTCGGGGCTCATCGCCAGGCCCAGCACGCCGCGTTCTGCGGTGTGTCCGCGCCAGGGCACACCGAGTGACCTGGCGACCCCGTGTTCCCAGGCCCACAGCCGGACGGTGCTGTCCGCGCCTGCGGACACGAGGGTGCGGCCATCGCCACCGAAGACCAGGGCATTCACGGCGGTGACGCGCGCGTGGCCCCTGAGGGGCAGGTTGTCCATCATTTCGCCTGTGGTCGTGGACCGGATCTCGATCAGCCCTCTTTGGGTTCCCCAGGCCTGCACCGAGCCATCCGGGTGCAGCGCTGCGCTGGAGATGCCGTCCGGAACCTCGGTGCGGTGGCTGACCTTCAGGCTGCTGCCGTCGCGGACCTGCATGCCAAAGAGACTTTGACTGTCGCTGAAGCCGGCCAGGAGTTGCCGGCCGTCTTCTGCACTGAATGCCAGCCAGAGGCTGTGCACCTCTGCATCGGCCAATCCGGCATCGGCTTCGGTCTCTTCGAGCAGGTTCGCCTTGACGAGCAAGCGACGGCTTGCGGTGTCGAACAATCGCAGCAGGCCGTCCTTCGTGCCCACGGCAAGGCGCGAACCCTCCGGGCTGAAAGCCACGCGGCGCACGGGCTGGCCGTCGATGTCGAGGACATCGCCCTGGGGCGGGTCAGGCGGGTTCGACAAGGTCCACAGCACCAGCTGGCCGTCTTCGCCGCCGGAGGCGATGGTCTTGCCGTCGGGGCTGAAGGCCAGGTGCTGAACCGGACCTCGGTGTGCGCTCCAGGGGCGGCCAAGCCGCTGCACTCGCCTCGCGTCCCAGAGCTGGATGGAACCGTCCAGGCTGCCGGAGGCCATGCGCGTGCCATCGCCGCTGAAGGACAGACCCGGAATCTGGCTGTCAGGCGATTCAGACCCGTGGTCGATCTCCCGCGGCATGGGCAACGCGCCGAGCCTGCGGGTGGTCGTCATGTCCCAGAGATGCACACTCGTTGCGCGCTTGACCGCCAGCAGCGAACCATCGGGGCTGAACATCAGATGGCGGACATTCGCAGACGGCTCACCGTTGTCGGACAGAGGCTGACCGATGGCGCCCAGGCCTGCGGCCTGCAGCGTGACCAGCGATCCGTCCGCGCCCCCCACGACCATCTGCATCCCGTCGCGGCTGTTGGCCAGGCTGCGCACGCCGTCTCGCAGGCCACTGAAGACAGGTGGCCCGGCGGACCGTCGGTCGCGGACATTCCAGCCGCGAACACGGCCGTCACTCCCCCCGGAAACGACGAACTGGCCATCCGGGCTGAACACCACGCTCGTCACGTCGTCCGCGCTGTCGTTGAACGTCCCCACCTTCTGCAGTGCCTGGCCATTCCACTTCCACAACACCAAGGTCGCCAGTTCCGGTGCCTTGTCGTCGAATTCCAATCGGGCCAGATCGGTCGCCTTGTGTCTTCCGGTGACCAGCCAGCCACCGTCCGGGCTGAACGCCAGGGCATGGGCACTGTCGAAGCGGTCGTCGCTGCGGCGCACGCCGCCCACAGGCTTCAGCGTGTGTCCGTCCCAGATCCGGATGCCTGCGTTGTTGCCCGTGGCGATGTAGCGTCCATCCGGGCTGAACGCCGCGCCGGGCGTGCCATAACCGGCGCGGTGGGCCTCGCCCTGGCTGGCCAAAACCCGAGCGCCGACGACCTCGATCAGTGTCAACCCACCCTCGCTGTCGGTCTCCAGGGCCAGCCGGTTGTCCGCGCTGTAGGCCACCCGCTTGAACTCGATGATGGCCGGCTTGCGGTGCGCCTGGGGCGTCGGCCCCACCGGCATCCCGCTGGCGGCATCCCAAGTGCGCAGGATGCCGTCTTCGTGGTCGGACAGGATCTGCTGGCCGTCCCCACTGAACGCCACCGACAGCACCGGGCTGCCGCTGTGGACCACCTTGCCCACATGGGTCTGCGCGATGACCGCCTGCTGCAGGCTGTTGTCGACCTCCAACGAAGGCGCCATGGCGTGGGCGGCCAGCAGGCCCTGCAGGCCCAGCTCGACGCCGCCGACCCGCTCGCCGTCGAGCAGGCCCTGCGCGCCGTCCGCCAGGCGCTGTGCGGTGGAGGAGCGCAGCTCCTTCAAGGCCTCATCGGCGTTGAGGCTGGCCACCCGTGCCGCAACACCCAGCCCGATGGCCAGCCCCGCCAGGGCCGCCACCACGGCACGCACCGCCCAGCGCCACTTCACGCTGGAGCGCATCCAGTCCGGCGCCACCGCCAGGCGCTGCACCACCGCCTCGCTGGCGATGCCGGTGGCCGTCGCGTCGTCGGGCTCGTCCAGCCAGATCTTGTCCTGGAACGCCAGCCATTCATGGGCGGACGCGGCCAGCGCCGGGTCCTGCAGCGCACCGGCGATGCTGATCGGGATGACCGCGCCTTTCGGGTTCAGGCGACGGTACTCCTCGACCTCCCGTCGCACCCAGCGCGGCTCCTTCAGCGTGCCCCGGTTGGCCACCACCACCAGGGCGCGGGAGCGCTTCAGCGCGTTGACCAGGGTGCTGTCGAGTACACCGCCCGGCGGCGCCTCCTCTTCGCTGAAGAACACGTTGAAGTCGAGCTCACGCAGGCGCCGCGCCAGGTCGGCCGCGTAGTTGCGGCTGCTGCGCGGTGGCGGCCCCAGGGCAAAGGAGATGAACAGGTCGTAGCCGAACAGCCGTGCGGCGTTGTTGCGCACGGGCACGGCCGCAGCACTGGCCCGGACCTCAGGCGGCGCCAGGGATCGAGGCACATCGGCCCGCCGGAATTCACTTGACATAGTCGTACAGCGGCTTGCCCTTGTCCACGATGTGAACCGTCAGCAGCTTCAAGGGCGTGTCGCCGACCACCTTGAACGCCCCATGCGGGACATCCCTCAGGTTCAGCGAAGTCAGCCCGGACGGCAGCATCACCGGCTCTTTCCCGGGGGCCTGAATCGAGCTGCCTTGCAGGACGTGGAACGCTTCCACGCCATGGTGGAGGTGAAGCTCGCTGCTCTCGCCCGGTTTGATTTCCACGATCGAGGCGATCACCTCCATGTGGGGGGCGCCGGTCAGGTCCGTTCGTTTCTGTTCCTTGCGTTGGGGCGTGTCGGTCAAGGTCTGCGCCGTGAGCCCGGTGGCCAGGCCGAGGCCGAACAGCGTGGCGCCGGACAGTGCGAAGACGACGGCAGCTTTCTTCATCGCGGTTCTCCTTCTGCGTGATGGATCCCAAGGGCTCTGCTCGTCCCCGTGCCCGCCTCACGTGGACGGTGGTTGGCCGCCGCAACGGGCCGCCTGCAGAGGCTGGAAATTTCCAGAACGTGTGCAAGCGGGCGGAGCGCTCCTGCACCGGGCGCACTGACCTGCGCAGCGACGACAGTTTTTTCACTCCAGACCCTGCACCGACACCAGCCGTGCCGAGCTGCACTCGTCGCGGATCGACTTCAGGCTCTGGTAGGTCGGGCCGTTGTAGAAGGCCTCCCAGGCCGCGACCGATGGGAACTCGAGGATGACGATGCGCCGCGGCAGCCAGTCGCCCTCATGGACCTGGTGCGCACCGCCGCGCGCCAGGTAGCGCGCACCCGCGGCGTCCAGCGCCGGCTTGACCCCCTTCATGAAGGTTTGGTAGCGCTCGAGGTCACGGATTTCGACGTCGAAGATCACGTAGGCACTCATGGCACGAGGCCGTCCAGCTCGGGCAGCATGACCACGCTCTCCTGCGCCGTGGGCTCGTTGCGCACGCCGATGAAGACCGCAGGCGCGCTGCCGCGGTTGACCGCCACATGCGGCACGTTGGCGGGAATGAACAGGTAGTCGCCGGCGTGGGCCGTGTCGCGCTGCTCCAGGCGGGCGCCGGTGCACAGCTCCACCGCTTCGCCACTCAGCAGGTAGAAGGCCGATTCGTGCAGCGCGTGCAGATGGGCCTTGGTGCGCCCCCCCGGTGCGATGGTGACCATTCCCAGGAAGACCGCCTTGGCACCCACCGTCTCGGCGCTGATGCCCGGCGCATACACCGAGCCCTGCCGGCTGGTGTAGCTGCCGGAGCCCTGGACGACGCGCCCCACCGTCAACTCGTCTTCTGCGGCCATGTCTGTGGTCTCCTGCGGCGTCACGAATGGTCCCTCCCTGAGATCACCCCGGGCTCAACGGCCCTGGCGCATGGCTTCATCGTGACGCAGTCGGCCGGCGGTGGAAACAGGTCCCGCTAAAGAGAACTAAATCGTCGGTCACCCGGTGCAAACCCTATCGCAGTGCGTCGGCGGCCTGCGGCGGGGCCAGCCCAGCGGCCACGCGCAGGAAGGTGTGCGCGCGGCGGTGGTAGTCCGGGTTGGTCGAGAGCCAGCGGCCGGCCAGGCGAGCGGCGGTCAGCGCCGGGGCCGTCTGCTGCAGCAGGGCGAAGGTGGCTGCGCCCGCCGCAAGGTCCCCCGTGCCCACCTGCGCGATGGCCCCCAGCACCAGCGGCGGCGCCGCGTTGACCATGCCGAGCCGCGCGGCCTGGGCGGATGCGGCCGCGCCCGCATAGTCACGCAGTGCGAACTGGGCAAAGCCCAGCGCACACAGCATCTCGCCGCGTGCGGGGTCACGCGGGCTCAGGCGCAGCGCCGCCTCGGCCAGCGGCACGCCGCGCTGGGTCTCACCGTGCAGGGCCTCGTTGAGCCCCAGCCAGGCGAGCGTCACCGCACAATTGGGGTTGAGCTCATGCGCGTGCCGCAAGGCCTCCAGACCCGAGGACGGATCCTGGGCCATGAAGGCCAGCAGGCCCTTCTGCCGCCAGGCATGGTGGTCCTGAGCGTCGATGGCGATCGCGGCATCGGCCGCCTCCCGCCCGGCGGCCACCGTGGCCGCGAAGTCATCGCTGGTGCCGTGGTAGGCATGCCACCACTGCACCGCGGCCAGCACCCGCCAGGCGAGACCACAGGTCGCGTCGGCGGCCAGCGCCTCCCGTGCCAGGGTCGCGGCGCGGTCGCGCGGCCCGGTGTCGAACGCCATCTCGCCCACCGACACCACCGCCCACGCCGCCTGCGCCTTGCCGAAAGCGCCCAGATCGCCCGGCGGCGCCCGGCGCATGCGCGCGGCCTCGGCCGCGTCGATCTGCGGCGCCAGCGCCGACACGATGCCCTCGGCAATGCGCGTCTGCATGGCAAACGGGTCCTCGACCCCGCCGTCGATGTTCTCGGCCCAGACATGGCTGCCCGACACGGCGTCGATCAGCTGCGCCGTGGCACGCACATGCGGCCCCACGATGCGCACACTGCCCTCCACCACGTAGCGCACGCCGAGCACGCGCGCCACTCCGCGCACATCGCGCCCGCCACCTGCCTGAGCGCGCCAGGCGTAGGCGGAGTTGCGCGCCACCACGAACAGATCGCGAAAGCGCGAGAGCGCGGTCGTCACGTCCTCCACGATGCAGTCGGCAAACCAGGCCCAGCGCGGCTCGGCGCCAAAGTCCGCAAACGGCAGCACCACCACCGAAGGCCGGTCGGGCAGCTTGGGCAGCTCCTCCACCCCCTCCACCCCCTCCACCCACTCCAACTCCTCCACCGCTCGCACCGGGTGGCCGAAGCGCAGCCCCCGGTCCGGCACGGTGATCACCGCCTCGCGCCCCAGCAACTGGCGCAGGGCGGCCACCTGCACGTTCAGGTTGTTGTCGCCGACCACGGTGTCGCCCCAAACCGCCTGCATCAGCTCATCGCGCGGCACCACGCGCCCGGCATGGGCCACCAGGTGCAGCAGCAGGTCGTAGGCGCGCGAACCCAGCGCCAGGGGCACACCGCCCCGACGGAGCTGGCGCAGCGACGGCCGCAGCGTGACATCGAGAAACTGAAACGCTGGTGCACCCATCGACAGAGGTTTCCGCATCGCCCGAACTTCGGCCCCCAACGCTGCCGCTTCAAGAGGAATGTCGCAAGTCAGGGCTTATACGCCTGGAAATCCGGGGGCCGCGGCTGCATCCACAACCTCGCCCGCACCTCACCAGCACCTCACCCAATGCCTTCTGACGCGATACTGTTGCGGAGGGTCCCGTCGGGCCCTGACACCTGCCGCCCCTTCCGCCGGAGCCCATCCACATGACGCTGCGCCTGATCATCGACCGTTGTGACCTGCGCGCCCTGCGCTGGGACGAATCGCCCCCGCGCGTCTTGGCGGACGGCGAGGTGCGCTTTCGGATCGAACGCTTCGCGCTGACCGCCAACAACATCACCTATGGCGCATTCGGCGACGCGATGCGCTACTGGGACTTCTTTCCGACCGGCGACGCCGCCACCGGGTGCCTGCCGGTGTGGGGTTTCGGCAGCGCGATCGAGTCCCGCCACGACGCCGTGAAGCCGGGCGAACGCTTCTACGGCTACTGGCCGATCGCTGACGAGCTGACCGTGCAGCCCGCACGCGCCAACGCCGCGGGATTCCTCGACGGCAGCGAGCACCGCCGTGCGCTGCACACCGTCTACAACCACTACGCCCGCTGCAGTGCCGACCCCGGCTACCGAGCCGGGCACGAGGCCGAGCAGGCGCTGCTGCGCCCGCTGTTCACCACCTCGTTCCTGCTTGACGACTTCCTCGCCGAAAACGCCGGTTTCGGCGCGCAGCAGGTGCTGTTGTCCAGCGCGTCCAGCAAGACCGCCTACGGCACCGCCTTCTGCCTGGCGCAGCGACGCGGTCAGCCCGGTGCGCTGCGCAGCGTCGGACTCACCTCCGCCGGCAACCTGCCCTTCACCCGCTCGCTCGGGTGCTACGACGAGGTGCTGTCCTATGACGATCTGACGCGGCTGGACAGCGCCACGCCGGCCGTCTACGTCGACTTCAGCGGCAGCGCCGGTCTGCGCCGCAGCATCCATGAGGCCTTCGATGCACAGCTGATGCACAGCTGCTCGGTGGGCGGCACGCACTGGGACGAACTGGCTGCCAAGGGAAGCAGCCGCGACCTGCCCGGCCCGCGGCCGACCCTCTTCTTCGCGCCGGCACAGGCCAGCAGGCGCATCGAACAGTGGGGGGTGGCGGGCCTGCAGCAGCGCCTGGCTGCCGCCTGGCTGGCCTTCATGCAGCCGGTGACCGGCGCAGAACCGCCGTGGTTGAAGGTGGTTTCGGGCCAGGGCCCGCAGGCGGTCGAGGCGGCCTACCGAGCGCTGCTCGACGGCCACGCCGACCCTCAGAACGGCCACGTCCTCTCGCTGGTCGCCTGAGCCACAGCCTCAGCCAGCGGCAGCGGCCGCCAGCAGGCGCGGCAGGTTGGCCGCCGCGGCCTGGGACTGCGTCTTCAGGCGCGCCAGGAGGGCCTGCTTCTCGGCATCGGCCTTGTCCACGCCACTGGTGAGGCGGCCGAAGGCATCGAGCCGGCATTGGCGGATCCACTGGCGCAGCGCAGCGTCCTGACCCCACTGGAGCTGGTTGCCCATGTTGACCGCCACCGTGCGGGCGTAGTCGGCCGGGGTGCGCGGGAAAGGCACCGGCTTGCACAGCCGGTTCTTGTGCGCCTCGTCGTCGCAGTGCGCTTCGACATGGGCCGTGAGCGCAGCACTGAAAGCCACCAGCGGTGCACGCAGCAACTGCACCACGATCCGGCTGCCCTGGAACACCGGAGCCGCCTCCTTGAATTGAACGGCCGACGCGGTGCAGTCGACGAACAGCGCCCCGGGCGCGATCGCCACCTCGCCTTGTTCCAGCTGCATCCCGCCGGCATCGATCGCCTTGACGCGGCCCAGCCGCACGACGTTGCGGATGCGGCGCAGCTCGTCCACCTCAGCCTGCGACAGCGTCGCCAGGTGGAACATGGTCGGCATGCGCCCGCGGTCGATGCGCAGCAGCGATCCACAGGCTTCGAGCCGCAGGTACAGGTCGTCGATGGAGCGGGCCTCGGCGAAGGCCTGCATCTGGTCGGCCTGACCGCCGATGGCTTCCTGGAAGAACTCCGGCCCGTTCTGCGTGGTCAGGCGGTTGACGACCCATGAATCACGCGGCATGACCCAGGTGATCGCGTCGGCCGGGGTGCCGGACTGCAGCAGCCAGATGCAGGTGTCCATCGCCGTCTTGCCGGCCCCCAGTACGACAAAGCGCCGCGGCAACGGCCTGCCTTGCGCCAGCTCCCACAGCCCCCGGCAGCGCATTCGGGGCCACAACAGACACGCCCTCGCCCACCACAAAGGCCGGCTTGTGCGTGGACGGCACGGCGGGGCTGAAGTAGGTGGCATCGACGACCTTGCGGCGCACCGTAACCTGTGTGCGCGCTCCCGACAGCAGCGATTCGAACAGGCTGCAACCGTCGACTTCACCCAGGTAGTTGCTCAGCGGGTGGTAGCTCACCCGGCCGCTTGCCAGCAGCCGTCCCCCTCAAGCCTTCACTTCCACCACCGTCTCAAACCCGCCAAAAATCATCCGCTTGCCGTCAAACGGCATGGGCGGGTTGCCGGGGGTGGACGGGTCCATGCGCGGGTCTTCCATCATCTTCTTCATGCCGGCATCGCGGGTGGCCTTGTCCGGCCATTCGACCCAGGAGAAGGCCACCGTCTCCTCGGCCGTGGCCTGGACGGCGCGGCGGAAATCGGTGAGCTTGCCGTCGGGCACGTCATCGCCCCAGCTCTCGATGACACGCAGGGCGCCCAGTTCGATGAACAGCGCGTCGAAGTGGCTCGCATGGTCAATGAACTGCTGCTTGTTGGCGGTGGGGACCGCGATCACGAAACCATCGATGTAGCTCATGTCTTCACTCCGTTGGGGTCGATCGGTGGACGCCTTCCGTCTGAGGGCGCCTCGCAACCCATCGACGAGCGACAGTAGAGCGGATCGGCATGGCCACGGCGGCAGCAGGGCAAGCACGCTCGCCCCGTTGACGATGCCGGCGCAGCGCTGCGGCATGATTCACCCCATGTCGCAGGCCCCTTCCCCCTCCGCCCAGTTCTGGCGCGACCCTGACTGGCCGGTGGTGGTGGAGACGCGGCGGGCCAGCGGGAGCCGGGCCTGCTACCGACCGCACAGCCACCCCTCGGTATCGATCGGCGTGGTCGATCGGGGCCTCAGCCTCTTCAGCCGACCGGGTGCTGCGGTTCACCCGCTGAATGCCGGCTCGCTGGTGGTGGTGCCGGCGGGCGTGGTGCACGCCTGCAACCCGGCGCCGGGCGAGGCCTGGAGCTACCAGATGCTGCACCTGGACGCACTCTGGTGGGACCGCCTGCGTGCGGAGTGCGGCCTCGCCCCGGGCGGGGAGGATCTGCTCGTCCACGGCGAAGCCCCCCTCCTGCACCGGGCCTTCGACGCACTCAACACGCAGCTCTTCGCGCCGGATGTGGCGCTGGCGGACAAGGAGGCAGCGCTGATCGATTTCCTGGTCGGTGTGCTCTGGCCGGCGCAGGGCGCCACACGCTTTGACGCCCCGACCGCTCCCCGGGCGCTGGAGCCGCTGCTGCGCGAGCTGGCCGAGGGCGAGGGGCCGCTGCCGGACCTCACCGATCTGGCGCGGCGGGTGGGCCTCAGCCGCTTTCAGCTGATCCGCCACTTCAGCCGGCACACCGGGCTGACGCCGCACGCCTGGCTGCTGAACCAGCGCGTGGCGCGCTCCCGCGACCTGTTGCACGACGGTGCCTCGCTGGCCGACCTGGCCTGCCGGTTGGGGTTCGCGGACCAGAGCCACTTCCAGCGTGTGTTCAAAGCGCATGTGGGCGTGACGCCGCACCGCTACCGCAGCGGTCGGGCCTGACGGGCCTGGTCCCCAGCCGCGGGCAGCGCAGCCTGCAATTTCCTGCAAGACGGCACAGTGCGCGGTCGCCAGACTGCATCCGGGCGTTCAGGGGTGGGCGCCGTGGAGGTTGCGCCTGTGCTGCAGTTGTTCGTCTGGGTCGCCGCGGCCCATTTCCTGGCCCTGTTGTCGCCGGGGCCCGATTTTTTTCTGGTCGTGCGCACCGCATTGGCCGGCGGCTGGCGCCGGGCGCTGTGGACCTGTGTCGGCATCGCCGCGGCGAACGCGTTGTTCATTGCCGCAGCGCTGGGCGGCATGTCCCTGCTGGCGCCGGACTCGCTGCTGTTCAGGTTGCTGCAGGTGGCCGGTGGGCTGTACCTGATCCATCTGGGCTGGGCGAGCTGGCGACAGGCAGCAGCGGCGGCGTTGGAGCCGGCAGGTCTGGGCGCCTTTTCTGGCACGGGGCCCGCACCCGCGGCAGACCGTTGGCGCTCCCTGCGGGAGGGCTTTGTCTCGGGTGCGCTGAACCCCAAAAACGCGCTGTTCTACGCCAGCCTGGCTGCGCTGCTGGGCGCGGAGGTGACCACCGGCTGGCGCTGGCTGATGGGAGCCTGGATGGTGCTGGCCGTGCTGGGCTGGGACTCCCTGGTTGCCGCGGCAGCCGGCCACGACCGCGTGCGCCGGCGCTTCGGTCGCTGGCTGCCGGCCTTGACGCGAGGCTGTGGCGCCGTGCTGCTGGCCTCGGGCTGCGCGATGGTGGGAGCGGCGGGTCTGCGGCGGTAAGCTGGATTGTTCAACCATTCGGTTGACTGAACACCCTGCTGCTGCAGGCCGATGGTCATGCGTCGCCGGGTGTCGAAGCGCCCTTGCCTGCCACCGACCTCTCCCCGCCACCCAACCGCGAAAGGACGATCCCCATGGCTGACCTGCAAGACAACACCCGCCACGGCACGCTGGCCGACCGGTCCACCCTGTGCATCCGCCGCAGCCTGCCCGGGCCGATCGAGCGGGTCTGGGCCCACCTGACCGACAGCGACCTGCGCCGCCAGTGGCTGGCCGAGGGACGGATGACGCTCCAGCCCGGCAGCTCCTTCGAGCTCGTCTGGCGCAACGATGAACTCTCTGCCTCCGCGGCGGAGCGGCCGGAGGGCTTTTCCGCCGAATCGCGCGCCACCTGCGGCGTGATCGAAGTGGACCCGCCGCGCCGCCTGCGCTACCTCTGGCCCAGCGTGGGCGATGTCTGCTTCGAGCTGGAGCCTGCAGGCGACCGGGTGCTGCTGACCCTCACGCACCGCAAGCTCAGCGGCGACAACCTGATCCTCAACGTCTGCGCCGGCTGGCACGCCCACCTGGAACTGTTGCTGGCACGGGTGGAGGGGACAACGGCACCGTCGCTGTGGGCCACCTGGAAGCGGCTGCGCGGGGAGTACGAGGCGCTGCTGAAGGGTCGCTGAGGGGCCGCTGAGGGCCACCCGCGACGACGCGATGCGGCGGTGGCGTACCGCCTTCAGCGCGCGCCGGCCGCCCGCAGCAGGCGCACCATCTCGCCGTAGCCCCGCGCCGTGGCCAGTTGCAGCGGCGTGGCACCGCTGCGGTCGCTGAGCTGCGTGCTGGCGCCCGCGTCCAGCAGCGCCTTCAGCGTGGCCTGGTGGCGCGGGCCACCGTCGCCCAGCACGATGGCCTCGATCACCGCGGTCCAGTGCAGGTTGTTGACATGGTCCAGCGGCGCCCCCGCCTGGATGAGCTGGCGCACCACGCCGTCGTGGCCCAGGTGGGCGGCGGCGATCAGCGCGGTGCCGTCGTAGCGGCTGGTGACCAGGCGGGCGCTGGCACCGCCGGCCAGCAGCACGCGCAGGCTGTCTTCGTCGTCGGCCACGGCGGCGATGGTGACGGCGTCGTAGCGGCCCTGTTCCAGCGCCGCGGTATTGGCCCCCGCCTGCAGCAGGGCCCGCACCGCAGCGTGCTGGCGCGCGAAGGTGGCCACGTGCAGGGGCGTGCGGCCGGCGCTGTCGCGCGCCTCCAGCGCCGCCGGGGAGGTGGCCAGGCGCTGGATGGCGGCCAGGTCGCCCCGGTGTGCCGCCGCATGCAGTCCGTGGTAGGCCGCCGCCTCCTGGGCCGTGGGCGGCACCTGCGCGTGCACCGGCAGACAGGCGACCGCGGCGGCCAGCGCCAGCAGCAGCGTGAGGGCGGCGCGGTTCATTTCAGCAGGTCCTTGGCGGCCTCGAGCGCAGCCACGGCGCACTGCTCGTCCAGGTGCCCGCCCGGTGCGCCGCCCACGCCGATGGCGCCGATGACGTCGTTGCCCACGCGCACCGGCACCCCACCACCCAGCAGCAGGAAGCCGGGGATGTGCACCAGGTTGGCCGCGGCCGGGTTCTTCTGCGCGGCCTCCATCATGGCCAGGGTGGTGTTGCGGGCCGAGGCGGAGGTGAAGGCCTTGGCCTGCGCGGCGCCGATGGTGTGCGGCCCGGCGTTGTCGGCGCGCTGCAGGGCGCGCAGCTGGCCAGCGCGGTCCACCACCGCAGCGGTGACGTTGTGGCCTGCGGCCAGGCAGGACGACACCGCGGCGGCAGCCAGCCGGTTGGCCAGCTCCAGCGACATGTTGCGCTCGCTGCGCACCGCCTGGGCCTGGGCGCTGGTGAAGGCGGTGCTGGTGGTCAGGGCGGTCAGGGTGGCGAGAGTGAAAGCGGCGATGCGGGTGGTCTTCAAGGTGGGCTCCAATGCGTTGGCGGGTGGGGGCCGGGCCGGCGGTTCCCTTCAGGGGCCGGTTCAGCCGTGCCGTCATTCTTGGAAAACCACCCCGCTCGCACCATCCGCACGCACCGCGCCCGGCATCCGTAGGTTCACGGATGGGGCCGTGGCGTGGCGGGGAAAACCCCGGTGGGTCAGCCCGGCGGCGTGCCGGGCTGACCCACCGGGGCCGCCTCGTCGTCCACCAGCTGCGCGTAGCTGCGGATCATCTGCGCCAGCGTCTGCACCTGGAGCTTGCTGCACAGGTGGGCGCGGTGGGTCTCCACGGTGCGGGGCGACAGGACCAGCGCGCGGCCGATCTCCTTGTTGGTCAGGCCCGCCACCACCAGCGACAGCACCTCGCGCTCGCGCGCCGACAGCAGCGCAAAGCGCTCGCGGGCCTCCCGGCCGGCGGCGTCCCGCTGGCGGGTGCGCACATGCAGGCGCACGGCGTTGTGCAGCGCCTCGAGCAGGGCGTCGTCGTCCACCGGCTTCTCCAGGAACTCCGCCGCGCCGGCCTTGAAGGCGCGCCGGCACAGCTCCACCGTGCCGTGGCCGGTGAGCATCACCACCGGCTGGTCCACGCCCTGCTGGCGCAGCAGGTCCAGCACCGTCAGCCCGGACAGACCGGGCAAACGCACGTCCAGCACGATGGCGCCCACGGCCTGGCGGTCAAAGCCGTCCAGGAAGGCCTGCGGGTGCGCCCAGGCCTGCACCCGCAGGCCCACGGTGCCGATCAGCAGCGCCAGCGCCTGGCGCACGCCCTCGTCGTCGTCCACCAGGTGGATCAGCGGCGACACCGCCGAACCGGGGCCGGGGGTGGCTGCGGGTGAACTCATGGGAACAAGCCTTTCGATCCGGATTCAGCGGCGGCCCCCGGAGCGGCCCCCGACACGGCACTCACCAGCGGCAGCGTCAGCACCAACTCGGCCCCGCGACGCCGCCGCCGGGCGCCACGGCATTGCGCGCCTCCAGGCTGCCGCCCAGCGTCTGCGCCAGGGTCTGGCACAGCGGCAGCCCCAGGCCGAGCCCACCGGCGCGGGTGGTGAAGAAGGGCTCGAAGACGCGCTCCAGGTGCTCCGGCGCCAACCCGGGGCCGTTGTCGCACACCCGCAGTTGCGCCTGCGTGGGGTCGGCGGCGGGCTGCAGCCGCAGCTCGATGCGGGGCGCCGGGGTACCCGCCTGTTCCAGTGCCTGCAGGGCGTTGGTCACCAGGTTGTGCACGATCTGCTCCAGCATCACCGGATCGGCGTGCAGCGCCCCCACCTGGCCGCTCACCGATGCGGTCACGCCGCGCCGCTGCAGCTCGGGCCCCAGCAGGTGCAGCATCTGGCTGCACAGCGCCTGCAGGCCCACTGGCTGCAGGGCCGCGCCCCGCGTCGGGTCCTGCACCAGCCGGCGCAGGCGGGTCAGCACGTCGGACGCGCGGCGCGCCTGGTCGGCCGCCAGGCTCAGGGCCTGGCGCAGCGCGGCGCCGTCCCCGCCCTGGTCGCCGTGTTCGCCCTCCCCGTCAGCCCCGCCGGCCTGCGGCAGCAGGCGCTGCGCCGCGCGCGTGCTGGCCAGCACCGCGGCCAGGGGCTGGTTGAGCTCGTGCGCCAGGCCGGCGGCCAGCTCGCCCAGGGTGTTCAGCCGCGCGGCCTGTGCCAAACGCATCAGGTCGGCCTGCCGGCGCTGCGCGCTGCGGGCCCGCTGCAGTGCCCACAGCGCGGCGGTGGCCGCCGCACAGGCCGCCCCCCAGGCCAGCAGCCAGGCCCAGGGCCACTGCGCCGGCCCGGTGGCGCGATGAAGGTGCAGCTCGAAGGGCTGGCCGGGCGTGGCCAGCAGCATGGCGAAGGTGAAGCCCTGCGTCAGTCCCGCCGGCTGCTCCGATTGCGATGGACCTGCGTACAGCAGCAGTGCCTCGTCACCGCGCGCCAGCCACACCCGCACCGGCCCGGTATCGGACAGCGGCCACTCCTCGGCCCCCACCAGGCGGCGCGCATCCACCCGCAACGCCCAGCTGGCCGGGTGGCCGGCCAGCACGATCCAGTACTGCCCACGCGCGGCATCCACCCCCGCCAGCACCGCATGGCGCGCGCTGCCTGACTGCGCACGCGACTGCGCACGCGATTGCGCCTCGGCCTCAGCCAGCACGGCGTCGGACCAGGGGTGGTCGGCATCGCTGCGCTGCACCGCCAGCACCGCCGGCCACAGGGCCGGCAGGCGCTCGGCCGGTTCATCGCCCCCGCGGGCCGGTGCCACCAGGGCCAGCGTCGCCAGCACCGCCTCCAGCTGCGCGGCGCGCTGGCTCAGCAGCCGGTGGGCGATGCGGGCATCGGCGGCAAAGGCTTCACGCCGCATCGAAATGTCCCAGCGCACGATGGCGGCCGCGCCCAGCATCAACAGCAGCAGCCCGCCCATCACCCACACGACACCTCGGCCCGGCGCGGGAGGCGGTCGCCAGCGCGTGAGTGCGGCGGCTGGGGTGGCAGGCAGAAGCCTGGCGGTGGACATGAAGACATTCTCCACCGGCGTCTGGCAGCGGTCAGCGCGGGGCGGGTTGGCGGATCCGGAGCGCCGAACCTGGGGCTACCTCGGCCTCCAGAGGCTCAGTGGCAGCCGTGCCGTCCCTGGCGCCGATGCACTCACCCCGCCGTGGCATCACCTCGCCTGCTGACGGGCAGCGCCACCATGATCGGGCTGCCGGGCGTCGTGCAGCCGGTATCGCAGCACTTGCCGGGCTGCCGGTTCTTCGTGATGCCCCGGCTCTCGTCGTGCAGCACGCCGCGTTCGAGCAAACGTTCCACCAGCTCCACCTTGGAGCCGACGGGATAGTTGCGCCAGATCTCCTGCTTCATCGCCGCGGGTGAGCCCCCGCCGTGCAAACTGATCACCGAGTACCAGCCGCCCTGGTAGGAGGCGGTCAGGTCCTCGATGAACCGCGCCGCCTGGATGCGCTTGTCATACGGAACATCGGGAGCCGCCTGCAGCACCTCCGACAGCCTCGCGGCGGTGGCCGGGTTGTGGTCTTCGTCCGGTCCCGGCAAGGCCACGATCAAGCCGCCCGACACCTCGTGCGCGATGCGGTGCATGTCGTAGATCTTCGTGGCCAGCAGCAGCTTGCCGATGTTGCTGAACACCGGATCGGGCATGAAGCTGCCGCTGTGCGGGTCGCGCTCGGCATAGACACTCGCAGCCACGCCGCAGGCAAAAATGCTCTCCGTGATCGTGATCAACTCGACCATCGGGTCTCGCAGGTTGCTCTTCTGGTCCGGGTCCAGCCCGTTGGCTTCACACATCAGCGCACCGGCGCCGATCAGCAGGTCACCGAAGCCCGCGCGGGCCGCGATGCAGCTGTGGCGGTGGTGCGTGGCATAGCTGTAGGTCAGCACCTGGCTGTGCTCCCAGTCGCCCGCATAGAACACACGCTCCCAGGGCACAAAGACCTGGTCGAACAGAACCACGGCGGTGGCCTGACCGTACTTGCGGGAGAACAGCGCCTCGCCGTGCTCCAGCTTATCGCCCGGCCGACCTGCAGGCCGGGACACGATGGTGATCCCGGGCGCATCGACCCGCAGCGCGCAGCACACGGCAAAGTCGGCATCCTCGCGGCCCATGGCGCGGCTGGGCATCACCAGAAACTCATGCATGTACGGCGCGCCGGTGACGATGGCCTTGGTCCCGCTGATGACGATGCCTTTGGCATTCCGCGCCACGACGTGCACGTAGCTGTCGGCATTCGCCTGCTGATGCGGCCTGCGGCTGCGGTCGCCCTTGGCATCGGTCATCGCGATTCCGAGCGACAGATCGTGGTCCTGCACATGCGCCAGGTAGCTCTCGAAGCGGGCGCGGTGTTCGGTTGTCCCCCTGGCGTCGTCGATGCGGGCCGTGACCTGCGCGATGGCGTTCAGCGCGTCATGCGCCAGGTAGCGCTGAGCACAACCGGTCTCCTGGCAGAGCAGGCGCACCAGCTCCAGCTTGTTCAGCAGGTCACCGGCCGATTCATTGACATGCAGCATCCGGCTGACCACGCGGCCCCGTGTGGACTGGCTGGACTGGGTGGCCAGCGCGATCGGCTCCAGCTCGGCCCGCAAGGCGCAGTCGTAGGTGAAGCCCAGGGCGTTGATGCCCGGTTGCAGCGACGCCTCGTCGGCCACACAGGCCACCTCACGTCCGTCCACGTAGACCTTCGGCCGGTAGCTGCGCAATGATTCGCGGTAGGCCACACCGGACATCAGTTTGACCTGGGTTGCCGGGGTCTCAGGCGCAGATTCAGACATGGGGATCTCCGGGAATTGAACGAAAGCCGCACAAATTAAACACTGTTCAATTCATCGGGTCAACGTTTAGACTGACGGCATGGCCCGCTCTTCCGCCCCCACGCGTCGCTCCACCGTCCAGCAGGACAGCACCGATCCACGCGACCTTCGCCACCAGGCGCTGGCCGATGTGCGACGGCAGTCGGTGCTGGACGCGGCGCGAGCCACCTTCGTCGAGCTCGGCATGGAGAAGACCAGCATGCGCCTGATTGCGCAGCGCGCCGGCTACACCGTGGGCGCCCTCTACAGCTACTTCGCCAGCAAGGAAGAGGTCTACGGCGCGCTGCTGGCCGAGTCGCTGGAGCGCCTGAACCAGCGGGTGCGGCAGGCGCTGGACGGGGTTGCGGATCCGGCCCAACGCCTGCGTGGTTCGGCCACGGCGTTCTTCGGCTTCTACCGCGAGAACCCGCGCGATCTCGATCTCGGCTTCTACCTGTTCCAGGGCATGACGCCCCGCGGCCTGACGCCCGAGTTGAACGAGAAACTCAATGCCCGCCTGCGCGATGCGCTGCAGCCGACGCAGGAGGCACTGCAGGAGCTGGGGCTGCCCACCCAGCGGGCGCTGGAAGAGGTCACGGCGCTCTTCGCGCACACCGTCGGCCTGCTGGTGCTCAGCCACACCGGCCGCATCCGCATGTTCAAACAGGCTTCGCAGGACCTGTTCAACACCTACCTTCAACAACTGCTGGGCCGCACGTCGGCCGGCGCCAAGGGTTGACGATGGACACGATGATCGCCCAGGCCAGCACGCTCCTGCTGGTGGACTACCAGGCCCGGCTGATGCCGGCCATCCACGATGCGGACGCGGTGGTCGCCACCGGCGTGTTGCTGGCCCAGGCCGCCCGCGTGCTGAACATCCCGGTCATCGGCACGGAGCAGAATCCCGCCGGCCTCGGCTCGAACGTGGAGCAGATCCGGACGCAATGCCGGCTTACTCTGGCGAAAACCCACTTCGATGCCTGCGCCGACGGACTGGTGCAGCTGCTGCAAGACGTGAATCCCGATGGCCGCCAGGTGGTCGTCGCCGGCTGCGAAGCCCACGTCTGCATGCTGCAGACCGCACTCGGCCTGTTGCGCGCCGGCAAACAGGTCTGGGTGGTGGCAAATGCCAGTGGTTCGCGCCGCCCGGCCGATCAGGCCGCCGCCATGGCACGCCTGGCGCAGGCCGGCGCCACGATCGTGACCCATGAGATGGTGTTGTTTGAGTGGCTGGGCGACTGCCGGCACCCGAAATTCCGCGACGTGCTGAAGATCGTCAAGGCCGCTGCTGCGCCAGCTGCTACTGCACCAGCTGCTACCGCGCCCGCAGCTCACTCCCGGGCCCTTGCCCCGGCAACCCCAGCACCGTGACCACCGTGCACAGTGCCACACCGGCCATCACCCACAGCAGGGTCTGAAATCCCACCCCCTTGACCAGCGGCCCCAGCAGCCACACCGCCAGGGAGCTGATGCCCAGCGACACCGCCAGGCGAATGCCGGCCACGCGCGAGCGCATGGCGTCGTCCACATAGCGGGCGATCATCGCGTCGGTGAAGGGAATGGCGCCAAAGACGAAGATCATCGTCCCCAGCAGCCCGACCCAGGCCCACCAGCCCTGCGCCTGTGCGGTGAACAGCAGCAGCGGCACCTGCGCCAGCACCACGCCCAGGTACAGCGGCTTGAGAGCCACCCGGTCGATCAACCGGCCGACCACCACCTGGGCCAATGAGGCGACTGCGTAGATGCCGGCCAGCAGCAGACCCAGGCGCGCCGGGTCGTCCATGACTCCCGCAAAACGTTCCGTCAGCAGCTGGGCATTGCCGTTGGTGGTCAGGTTGAAGAGCACGCCACCGGTGGCCGAAGCCAGCGTCATCACCGCCAGCACCCGCGCCACCTGGGCACGGCTGAGCTGCAGTTGGGCGCTGCCCTTGCGCCGGGCCGGCGGCTCGGTTTCCGGCGGCACCACCCGCATGAACACCCACCCCAGCACCAGACAGGCCAGCCCCGGCAGCGCAAAGGCCGCGCGCCAGCCCAGTGCCTGCATCAGCAGGCCGGTGAGGCCTGCCGCCACGGCGATGCCCAGGTTGCCGGCCAGCCCGTTCAGCCCGATGGTGGCCCCAGGCCGCGCCGCGCCCTGCAGCAGCATCGGGATGCCCACCGGGTGGTAGATCGACGCGAAGGCACCGATCAGTGCCAGCGCTGCCGCCAGCTGCCAGGGGCCCTGCGCCAGCGCGGCCAGCAGCGACGAGCTGCCGATGCCGAAGAAGAACACGATCATCATCGCCCGCCGCCCCCACAGGTCACCCAGCCGACCGGAGGGCAGCGAACCCAGCCCGAACATCACGAAGGCACCCACGCCGTAGGGCATCAGGTCCTCCCAGCGCGCCAGGCCAAACTCCCGGGCGATGCTGCCCACCGCCGTGGCGAAGATGAGGAGGGCCATGTGATCCACGGCGTGGGCGATGTTGAGCAGGAGGATGGCGCTGCGGTGGTGCATCACCCCACTGTAGGTGCTGCGGGGGCGCCTGAAGGTCGAAAACCCGGAAGGATCCGGCCTGCAGAACTTCCCGGGTGCGCACAGCGCCCGACCAGCCGCCCGCTGCGGGGCGCGATCAGCCGCCGCCGCGCTGCATGAACAGGTCGAAGTAGCGCAGGAAAGCGGCCTGCTGCCCGGCATCGAGCCCGCTGAAGCGGTAGGCCACCTGAAGCCGCGGCATGCGCATCAGCGCGATGCTGCGTGGCGGCAGAACCTGCCAGCGCAGCAGCAGGTGCCCGCTTCCACCGATGTCGACCTCCGCCTCACCCGCACGCAGCCGCAAAGGATGGTCGGCCACCGCCCCCTTCAGAGTGGCCAGCCAGTCGGCTTCGGTGACCCCGTGTTCGCGTTCGAACACAGGCCCCATCGGGGTGGACCAGGCCATGAAGGCAGCTTTCGGTGACGGTCAGCCGCCGGCAATCGGCGGCCAGATGGCCAGCACGTCCCCCTCGCACAGCGCGCGGGTGGCACGCTGCTCGGGAGGCACGTAGCTGCCGTTGATCAGCACCAGATGCACCATCTTCATCGGCAGGCTGAAGGGCTCGATGATCTGGGCGATGGTGGCCGCTGCCGGCACCTCCAGGCTCATCTGGTTGCTGGTGCGGCGGTCCGCGGGCAGGAACTCGGTCAGGCTGGCGTAGAGCTTGAAAGTGATCTGCATGCGTTCAGTCTCCCATGCCCGCAATGGCCGGCGGGTTCAACGGGCCTTTTGATGGGCCGGTTCACCCTGGGCCTGGGCGCTTGCCAGGTAAGCCTCCATCAGCAGGGTCGGATCGACCATGAGCTTGTCGCGCCAGGGGCCGAGCCTGACCTGACCTTCGACCAGCCCGCGCATCACGCCCACATGCTCCAACCAGCCGATGGAGTTGCAGCCCACCAGCCTTTCGTCGTCAAACTGCAGGCTCAGCAGCTTGCCGGCCGCCTCATCCAGCAGTTCCACATGCTGGCCGCCGGGCACGCCATCCCACTTGCCGAAGCTGGTGGAGATCATGCCCAGGGTGTCCAGCACGTTGATCTGCGTGACCCCGCGCAGCTCGGTGGGCTTGCCCACCATGTTGAGCGCAGCCACCCGGGCCTGCTCGGCCGCGTTGGGCTGAATGGCACTGACGATGGTGCGACCGCTGACCATGTCGAAGGCTTCTGCACAGTCGCCGGCGGCGTAGATGCCCGACACGTTGGTCTGCAGGTGCTCGTCGGTGAGCACCCCCACCAGGCAACGCACACCGCTGTCGGCCAGGAAGCCGATGTTGGGTTTCACGCCGGTGGCGCTGATGACCAGGTCGGCCTTCAAGACCTCTCCGGTGGACAGGCGCACATGCATCGGTGCGTTGCCGGCCGCAGTTGCCGGAGCGGGCACCGGTGCAGGTGCAGGTGCGGGCGCCAGTCCGACCGCCTGGGCCAGCTTGCTCAGCAGGCCCGGGGTATGGGCCGGCGCGGCTTGGGCGGCCTGGGTAGCCGCGGTGGCCACGCGCTCGATGGCTTCCACACGGGCACCGGTGTAGACATCGACATTCTTGGCCTGCACCCAGCGCTTGATCATGCCGCCTGCGGTGGGGCCCATCATGCGCGGCACCATGCGGTCGCCCATCTCGACCACCGACAGCTTCACGCCGCGCATGGCCAGAGCCTCCATGATGATGCAGCCGATGAAGCCGGCACCCATCTGGATCACACGCGCCCCCGGCTTGGCCAGCGCCATGATGGCCCGCGCATCCGCCAGGGTCCAGCAGCTGTGCACGCCCGAGCCGGCAATGCCTGGCACCGGCGGCGTGGCCGGCGAGGAGCCGGTGGCGATCAGCAGCCGGTCGAAGGCGTGCACTGACCCGTCCTGCATCGTCACCGTCTTCGCTGCGGCATCCACCTTGACGGCCCGGTTGCGCTTGAGCTGGATGTTCAGGCGCTCGAAGTGGTCCGGCGTGTGGCGCAGGTGCGTGCCCTCCTCGCCCACCTTGCCGATCAGCAGGTAGGGAATCGCCATGCGCGAATAAGGCGCCTCGGGCTCGTCGCCCACCAAGTAGATCTCATCGTTGGGCGCATGCTTACGGATCGTCTCGGCCGCGATGACGCCGGACGGACCGGCGCCGAGGATGATGTGTCGCATCGGTGTTTCCTACTGCACAAACAGGAAGGGCGCGACGGCAGCCGCGCCCTTATCGAGCAGCCGCCGCGGATCCGGC
>JADJCH010000031.1 GCA_016703325.1 Burkholderiales bacterium
GCCCCACCATCGGCCGCCGCGCCTTCATCCGCGAGCTGAACGCCGCGCTGCCCGACGCGCTGGACGAGATGACCCGTGGCGGCGTCAATTCGCCCGTGGCGCCGGTGGACCTGAGCCAGGCCATCATCGGCCCCGGCATGGCCATCTTCAGCCAGTACAGCGCGGTGCTGGAAGCCGACGGCAGCAAGATGAGCGTGAAGACCGCGCTGCAGCTGATCAACCGCTTCCTGGCCGAAGACGACTTCGACCACGACACGCAGTTCTGCCTGGCCTGGTTCGAGCAACAGGGCTGGGCCACCGGCAAGTTCGGTGAAGGCGACGTGCTGGCCCGCGCCAAGGGCACCAGCGTCAGCGGCCTGGCCGATGCCGGCGTGCTGGAAAGCAGCGGCGGCAACCTGCGCCTGCTGCGCTGGGCCGAACTGGACGCCGGCTGGTCACCCGAAGACGATGCCCGCACCCCGGTGTGGGAAGCCCTGCACCAGCTGATCCGCGCCCTGAACAAGGACGGCGAGTCCGCCGCCGGTGCCCTGCTGGCCCGCATGCCCGCCCGCGCCGAGCCCATCCGCGCCCTGGCCTACCGCCTCTACACCCTGTGCGAGCGCCAGGGCTGGGCCGAGGATGCGCGGGCCTACAACGAGCTGGTGGCGGCGTGGTCGAGCATCGAGGCCGCGGCGGCAGAATCCGGGCCGGTGGGGACCCAGACCACCATGGATTACTGAACCCGCAAGGGAGATGCGATGCTGAAGCAACTGACGCTGAACCATTTCACCGTGTTCAAGGACGCCAGGTTCGACTTCGGGCCGGGCCTGAATCTGCTGGTGGGCGACAACGGGACGGGCAAGACCCAGGTATTGAAGCTGGGGTATCTGTTCTGCCGTGCCTGGCCGGATCTGACGGCTCGGCGCTCCCGCGTGAATGTGCAGCGCGCCGAGGCGTACCTGGACGAGCGCCTGGCCGGCTTGTTCCGGGTGTCGGACATCGGCGGGCTGATCCGGCGCGGGCACAAGAATGGCGCGCGGCTGGCGGCGGCGGTGGATGGGCACATCCCCACCCTCCAGTTCCGGCTGGCCTCGGACGCGCCGTCTCCATCGCCCGGCCTGCCGGAGCCCATGCCCTGGGCCGTCCAGATCAAGCGAAGCAAGGACCAGCCCGCCCGCGTGGTGGCAGAGCAGATCCCGGACGAGGCGGCGGTCAACGCCTTCATGCCACGCCCCATCTTCGTTCCGAGCAAGGAGATCGTCTCCTTGTTCAAGGGGCTGATCGGCTTGTTCGAGGGCTACCGCAACTTTCCGCTCGATGACACCTACCGCGACCTGGCGGTCAGCCTGTCCACGTTGGAGCCCATGGCCGCGTCGGAACTGCTGCCCGGCGTGGGCCAACGCATCCAGAAGCTGCTGGGCGGCGACTTGGTGCTGGAAGACGGTGATCTCGTCTTCGTGCGTGAGGACGGCTCCAGGCTCGAATCCCAATTGCTGGCCGAGGGCCATCGCAAGCTGGCCCTGTTGATCTACATGCTGCGCTACGGCGTGATCGAACGCGGCAGCACGCTGTTCTGGGACGAGCCGGAAGCCAACCTCAACCCCGCAGCGATCCGGCTGCTGGCCGAAGCTCTGCACGCGCTCGCGGGGCAGGGGGTGCAGGTGATCCTGGCCACGCACAGCCTGTTCCTGCTGCGGGAGTTCGAGATCCTGCAACTCCAGGCGCAAGGCGCCCGGCGTGTGCCGGCGCACTACTTCGGGCTTGGCCTGTTGCGTGGGGTCGTCACGCTGACGCAGGGCAGCGACGTGGTGGACATCGATCCCCTGATCCTGCTCGACGAGAACCTCAAGCAGAACGACCGCTACATGGAGGCAGCACCGTGAGCCACACGGCTGAGGTGGACGGCCTGCAACTCACCATGCCTGCGGATTGGTGGGTCTGGAAGTACGACGACTCGTCGTTTCACCGCAATCAGTTCCAGAGTTTTGCCCAGGGGTCCAAGGCGGTGGATGCGGTGGCGCTCAGCGGCGACGGCACGCTGTGGCTGATCGAGGTCAAGGATTACCGCAGGCACCGCCGCACCAAGCCCGGCAGCGTGTTCGACGAAACCGCCAGCAAGGTGCGCTCCACGCTGGCTGGCTTGGCTGCAGCCCGGGTCAACGCCAATGAGCTCGCTGAACGTGATCGAGCGGTCCAGGCCCTGACCTGCAGGCAGATCCGGGTCGCCCTTCAGCTGATTCAGCCGAGCAGGCCATCGAAACTGTTTCCTCGGCTGGTGGATCCGTACGATGCCCGTCAACAACTCAAGCGGGTTGTCCGCCCTGTGGACCCCCATCCGGTGGTTTCTCAAGCGTTGAACGACGACAAGTTGCCGTGGGAAACGGCAAACCTGCACACGTCGTGAGAGGCAACGGGCTGCGAGCGAATCGCGCCCCAACCGGCTGGGCGACCATGTCGGCCCCAGTGCAAGCAAGGAAAGGGGGCGACCGCGTCGACCCCGTTCAGGGACAAGAAATGAGTCTGAAAACCCTGGCGCGAAATCGCCGTCCCGCATGAAGACGTGCTTAAGGGCACCTTCGCCCAAGCCGAATTCGCCGCCGACATTTCGCGCGTGCATTCCGGCACCGCCACACCCGAGTACCAGAACCCGACGCTGTTCTTCCAGCGCACCTTCATTACCGAGGGCATGCGGCTGCTGCTGGACTCGGTGGTCAAGCGCCTGGCGGGCCGCGGCGGTGACCCGGTCATCCAGCTGCAGACAGCCTTCGGTGGCGGCAAGACGCACACCATGCTGGCGGTCTACCACCTAGCCAGTGGCAAGGTGCCGGCCAGCGACATGCCGGGCATGTCTGCCATCCTGGACGCAGCCGGCGTGGCCGAGCTGCCGCACGCGCGCATCGCGGTGCTGGATGGCATCAAGTCGTCGCCCAACCAGCCGGTGAGCCATGGCGGCGTGACCTTGCGCACCTTGTGGGGCGACCTGGCCTGGCAGCTCGGCGGCGCCGATGGCTACGCCCTGGTGGCCGATGCCGACGCGTCGGGCACCTCACCTGGCAAGGCCGTGCTGGAGACGCTGCTGGCGCGTTATGCACCCTGCGTGGTCCTGATCGACGAGCTGGTGGCCTACGTGCGTCAGTTCGAGGAAGGCAAGGCCCTCACGGGCGGCAGCTTCGATTCCAACCTCAGCTTCATCCAGGCCCTGACCGAGGCGCTGAAGGCTGTGCCCACGGCCGTACTGCTGGCATCGCTGCCGGAATCGGACAAGGAAGCCGGCAGCCAGCGCGGCGTGAAGGCGCTGGCTGCCCTGGCGCACTACTTCGGCCGGGTGCAGGCGCTGTGGAAGCCGGTGGCCACCGAAGAGGCCTTCGAGATCGTGCGCCGCCGGCTGTTCAGCCAGATCGGCGACCGGCTGGCCGCCGAGAGCGTATGCCGCGCCTTCGCCGACTACTACGTGGCCCACAAGGACGACCTGCCGCGTGAGACGCAGGAAGGCCGTTACTACGAGCGCCTGCTGCACGCCTACCCGATCCACCCCGAGGTGTTCGACCGGCTGTATGAGGACTGGTCGTCGCTGGACAATTTCCAGCGCACCCGCGGCGTGCTGAAGCTGATGGCCAAGGTCATCCACCGGCTGTGGAAGGACGACAACAAGGACCCGCTGATCATGCCGGGCAGCCTGCCCGTCTACGACGCCGACACCCGCAACGACATCATCTACTACCTGCCGCAGGGTTGGGACCCGGTGCTGGAACGCGACGTGGACGGCGAGCGCGCCGAGACCACCGGGATCGAGAACCAGGACACCCGCCTGGGCTCGGTGCAGGCCTGCCGCCGCACGGCGCGGGCCATCTTCCTGGGCAGTGCCCCGAGCACTGCCAACCAGCTGGTGCGCGGGCTGGAGCTGGAGCGCGTGGTGCTGGGCGTGGCCATCCCCGGCCAGCAGCTGGGCGTCTACAAGGACGCACTGCGCCGCTTGGGCGACCGCCTGCACTACCTGAACAGCGGCAACAACCGCTTCTGGTTTGACACCCGGCCCAACCTGCGCCGCGAGATGGAAGACCGCAAGCGCCGCTTCCAGGACAAGGAGGACGTGTTCCCGGCCATCCAGGACCGTGTGCGCAAGAGCCTGGCAACCGGCATGTTCACCGGCATTCACGTGTTCACCGGCAGCGGTGACGTGCCCGACGACTGGGCGCTGCGCCTGGTGGTGCTGGCACCGGACGCCGGCTTCAGCCGCAGCCAAGTTGGCAACATCAACAACGTCGCCGTCGATCGCGCCTGCGAGATCCTGAAGAACCGCGGCGAGTCGCCCCGCCAGAAGCAGAACCGCCTGATCTTCATGGCGGCCGATTACGACAACGTGTCCCGCCTGCGCGACCAGGTGCGCTCCATGTTGGCCTGGCAGTCCATCGTGACCGACGGAAAGGACGGCAAACTGAACCTGGACGGCCTCCAGGCCAAGCAGGCGCAGAAGGGCCTGGACGACGCCAACGACGCCCTGCGCCGCATGGTGCGCGAGACCTACAAGTGGCTGCTGGCGCCGGTGCAGGAAGTCCGGCCGGGCAAGGGTCCCAGTGAAATTCAGTGGGAGCACTTCCCGTTGAACCCGGGTGCTGCCAACGCATCACAGGAAATCGAGCGCGTGATGAAGGAGAACGAACTCCTGATCACCGAGTGGGCCCCGATCCACTTGGCTTCGATGATGCGGCAATGGTTCTGGAAGGACGGGCAGCCAGAAGCCAGCGCACTGGAGGTCTGGCAGAAGACCTGCCAGTACCTCTACCTGCCGCGTCTGAAGGACGATCATGTCTTCCAGCTGACGATCGGCGCAGGTGTCGAAAGCGAGGACTTCTTCGGCGTCGCACAGGGCAAGTCTGAGGGTCGCTATCTGGGGTTTGTTTACGGCAAGCGCAGCACCATCATCATGGACGCCAGCCTGCTGCTGATTGCGCCGCCGGTTGCCCAGGCCTACGTCGAAAAGCTGCGGGCTGAGGAAGAGGTTGTGCGCAAGACCGGGCCCACACCGACCCCTGGCCCTGGCAGCCTGACCACGGGCACCGGCACGCCGGCACCGGGCGTCGAGGAACGCAAGCCCGGCACGGGCACCGGCGGCACGTTCCCGGCGCCCACGCCCCCGGCTGCAGCGCCCAAACGTCGCTTCTACGGCAGCATCGATCTCGACCCGACCCTGGCCAAGAAGCAGTTCGCCGACATCGTCGACGAGGTGGTCCAGCAGTTCACCGCCAAGCATGGCGTGAAGGTGCGAATCTCGATCGAGCTGGAGGCCGAAGCGCCGACAGGGTTTGATGACGGGGTACAGCGGGCGGTGAGCGAAAACTGCAGGGTGCTGAAGTTCAAGGCGGCTGACTTCGAGGTGGGTGACTGAGGCCCACACGTTGGCGTCAATCCACCGCCGTGATTGATCGCTCGCGCACCATCAGTACGACCAGCAGGCCGATGCCCGCGACCATCACCCCGGCGGTGAGCAGCAGCGCGCCCCGGTAGCTGCCGCTGGCCTGGGCCATCTGGCCGGCCAGTGCGGGGGCCAGCACCTGCGCCACCCCGTAGCTCAGCGTCAGCCGGGCCATCGCCTTGGCCGGGTTGGCCGGGAAGGCGCGGCCCACCAGCGCCAGCGTCAGGCTGACGATGCCGATGAAGCTGGCGCCGTACAGCAGCGCGGCGAGCAGGAACCAGGCTGGCGTGTCGCTGAACGCCGGCAGCAGCACCGACAGCGTCTGCGCGCCGAAGGCCCAGAGCAGGGCCGGCAGGTCGCCGATGCGCCGGGCGATGTGGTCCCAGGCCAGCACGGCGGGCACCGCCGCCAGCCCCACCATCACCCAGGCCAGGCCGCCGGTGTGCGCCAGCGCACTCTGCCGGGCCGCAATGGCGACCGTGAAGGTGGCACTGATCACGAAGCCGAAGCCGGCGCAAAAGTACATCGCCAGCATCAGGCGCATCCAGGCTGCAGGTGGGGCCGGCGGGGCCGCGGGTGCACCGGTCGAAGGGGTGCCGGCCGCGGCCGACACGGAGGCGGTGCTCGCGATGGCGGGCGGCGGTACCCAGGCCCAGGCCGGTACGGCCAGCAGCAGGCCGAAGGCGGCGAAGAACTGCCACTGCGTCGCCCAGTCCAGCTGCAGTCGGCTCAGCCCCATCACCACCACGCCGGAGACGATGATGCCCAGGCCAATGCCGCTGAAATGGATGCCCAGCTCGGCCCGGTGGCCGTGGCGCATCAGCCAGTTCAGTACCAGGCCGGAGGCCAATAGCATGCCGGCGGCCGAGCTCAGGCCTGCCACGTAGCGCAGGGCAGCCCAGGTGGCCAAGTCCTGCGTCAATGCCATCCAGAAGGTGCTGACCAGCGCCAACACCACGCCGATGCGGTAGAGCCTGAACTTGAGCTGCAGTGACGACAGTGAGGCCGCCAGCAGCGCGCCGCTCATGTAGCCCAGGTAGTTGGCAGTGGCCAGCCAGCCGCCGGCCGCATCGCTCAGCCCGGCCTGCGTCTGCATCAGCGGCAACAGCGGTGTGTAGGCGAAGCGGGCGATGCCGATGGTCAGCACCAGTGCGCAGATGCCGCCGAGCATCACCTGCCAGGGGCGCAGGGCGGCGTCGTCAGAGTGGGTCATGCAGCGACGCTACCACCGCCCCCGCTGCGGCGGCTGTCACCCAGGGAGCGGGTCCGGGGCAAGCCCTGCGTTTTGGAGGCAGCCGATCGGCGGGTTCGGCCGCAGCCGTCCGCTCATCTGGCCACGTTGGCGTCGATCCAGGCCACGCGGGTGTTCAGCCAGTTCTTCAGCCAGTTGACCTCGTCGCGGTAGGTGGCGCCCACATACTGGTTGGGCCAGACGTAACTGCCCAGGATGGGCCAGCGCTGGAAGTTGGCTTTCTGCGACGCATTCAGGGCCAGCGCGTAGGACTCGACCAGCAGGTTCAGGTCCCAGAGCTGCCAGCGGAAGCTGCGCCAGCGGGTGACCACCGCCGCCTTGAAGGTGGGGTCGCGGCGCATCAGCGCATCGAACCAGGCGGCGTTGTTCATCAGGTACCAACCGGTGGGGCCCATCGCGTCAGGGTAGAAGTCGATGTTGCCGGCGGAGATGTCGAAGTCCCAGGGTGGACCCATCACGAACTTGCCACCGCGCTGCTTGTGCAGAAAGACGCTGGAGCCCATCGCGGCATCCTTGTTCTTCAGCAGCTCCTGCAGGATGTAGTAGCGCACCAGCGAGGTCCTTTCGATGTAGGCCGGGTAGCCGGTCGTGGCGTTGCCGTCGGCGGCCAGGATGGCACTTTCCATCTGCTGCACGTACTGCGAGACATAGCCCATCTGCTCGGTGGTGACCTTGTCCGCGGCGGGGCTCTGCAACGCGTAGCTCAGCCCGGCGGTGGTGGTGAACCAGCGGTCATCGGGGGTGAGCCGGTCCAGGTAGTCCACCTCGAGCAGGTAGCCACCCGTCACTGCGGGCGCGGCGTTGTCGGTGCTGCTCATCGCGGTGACCGCGACGCGGCTGGGGGCCACCTCGATCTTCTCACCCAGTTGGTAGTTGCCGAGGAACTCGTCGTTCAGGTAGACCTCGGCGAAGCGCAGGCGAGGTGTCCAAGGGAAACCCAGCCGGCGGCTGAACTCCATGGCCAGCGCAGTGCGCATCAGGCTCTTGTCGGCGTAGTTGGCCAGCAGCACCCAGTCCTTGTGGGCCGGCATGTCGAGCACCGGGGAGGCCGCATCGAGCTTCAGGCGGTAGCTCTTCTTCGGCATGTTCCAGGTGGTGTTGCCGCGCCCCTTGATCTTGATGGTTCCGTGGTAGAGGCCCTGGCCATAGCGCAGCACGCTGCCGTCGCGGATGCGCAGGCAGGCGGTCAGGTAGTTGTCCTTGTCCACCACCGGTGCGGCGTTGGTGGTCCAGATCTGCACCACCGGCAAGCCGGTGTTGACCACCGGCAGGTTGACGGACGCGGTAGGGGCACATGCAGTGGTCTGTGCCGAAGCGCCGACGGCTGCCGACAGCAGGAGCAGCGTGGCGGCGATTTGGGTCTTGAGGTGGTGCCAGTTCATGGGTTCTCCCGGATTGGGCTCTGGTTCTCGGCCCGCCAGGCAACAGAGCCGTTCCATCGGGATTGGGCCTGGGGGTCTGAACATCTTGATACATTTGTCACGAACTAAGGCGGGTTTGTGGTGGCTGCATGGCGGCCTGTGGCGCGGTTCCGACGTTGGTTGCGGGAACTGCGATTTCCGGCGTACAGCTGCTGGGTAGAAGACGTTAGAAGACGTCCTACTTTCATGAGCAGGCCGGCGCACCCTGGATGATGGAAGAGACTTGAAGGTGTGCGGGGCGGCGTGGGTAGAGGTCGGTCAATCCGGCTGCGTCGTCGGCATGCGATGGGCGGGTGGGGTCTGCGGGTTCGGCGCCCCGCGGGCGCTGGCGTGGGCTCTGGTCAGGCCCGGGTGGTGGTCTGGGCGGCGGGGGAAGGCTTTGCGGCCTGGTCGGTGGGCTCCCGCGTGGGTGGTCCGCGCGGCACGTCAGCGGCCGGCGCGCCGCGCGCGGCTGGCCTGGCGCGGCGGCGCGCGGGCGCGTCTCCCCGCGGTGGGCCGGGGCGCGCCGCGCCGCGGGGGGCGGGCCGGCTGCGGGGGGCGGCGCGCCCGTGGTGGTGTCCGCGCGCGCGCGCGGCGGCGCTGCGCCGCAGCCGCCGAGGTGCTGGCTCAGGGCGCGCGGGCGGTCGGGGTTGTCGGCGCCGGCGCGCGCCGGCGCCGCGTGGCGGGGCGCCGGCGCGGCGCCGCGCGCGCGGCGTCTGGGGGCGGGCCGGGGCCCGGCGCCCCGGCGCCGCGGGGCGCGGCGGCTGCCGGGGGGGGCGGCCGAAGATGCCTGCATGGATACCCCAATGTGTACCGACCACCTGATCCGCAATGAACTGGACCTGCTGGCGCAGTGGCTCCCGCTGGAGCGCGGCTTGACGGTGATCGAACTCGGCTGCGGCAAGGCCGATTTGCTGCGCGCGCTGGTGGGCCGATATCCAGGCAGCCGGGCCTTGGCGCTGGAGGTGGACAGCCGCCAGATGGCCAAGAACCGGGCCTTGCCGCCGCAGGAGTGGCAGGGCATCGAATTGGTGGAAGCGGGGGCACAGGCGATTCCGGCGCACGATGCGTCCTTCGATCTGGCGTTGATGCTCAAGTCCCTGCACCACGTGCCGCTGGAGCTGCTGGACACCGCGCTGGCCGAGGTGCGTCGGGTGCTGAAGCCTGGTGGCCGGCTGTATGTGTCCGAGCCGGTGTTCGATGGCCTGGCCAACGAGGTGATCCGCCTGTTCAACGATGAGGGCCTGGTGCGTCGGGAGGCCTATCAGGCCCTGATGCGTGCACTGGCTGCGGGGGGGTGGGAAATGGTGGCCGAGCGGTTCTTCGAGATGCCCACGCGTTACCGCGACTTCGAGGATTTTGCCGCCCGCATGATCGACGTCACCTTTGCCGAGCGGCGCCTGGACGACGACATCCGTGCCGAGGTGCAGGCGCGTTTCGAGCGGCTCGGCCGGCTGGGCGAGGACGGCTACCGGCACTTCACCCGGCCGATGCGGATCAACCTGCTGCGCAGGGTCTGACGCCGCACGAGGGGGGCGGCGTGCCCGGGTCCTGCCGGGCTGGCATCATGCGGGGCTCCATTCCTCTTGTCGCAGACGCCGGGGCGGCTCAGCCGTGCTGCCGGTCAGGAGTCCAAGCATGTCCCAGATTGTGTTGAACCGTCGCCGCTGGAGCGCTGCACTGATCGGCGGCGCCGTGATGGCCTGGGCCGCCACCGCCCCTGTCGGCCAGGCGCTGGCCTCCACCTGGCCGGAGCGGCCGGTGAAGGTGGTGGTGCCCGCACCAGCGGGCAGTTCGCTGGACGTGATCGTGCGGCTGCTGGGCGAGCGTCTGAAGGAGCGCTGGGGCCAGCCGCTGGTGGTGGAGAACAAGGCGGGCGCCGGCGGCATGCTGGGCATGGACGCGGTGGCCAAGGCCGCGCCCGATGGCTACACGCTGGGCATCGGCTTCAACGGGCCGATCGCCTTTGCGCCCTTCATGTACAAGAAGATGGCCTACCAGCCCGCACGCGACCTTCTGCCGGTGGTGCTGACCACCTCGCAGCCGAACGTGCTGGCGGTGTCGGCCAGCGTGCCGGCGCAGACGCTGCCGGAGTTTGTGGCCTGGGCAAAGCAGCAGGCCGGCAAGGTGAGCTACGGCTCGGTGGGCAACGGCAGTTCCTCGCACCTGTCGATGGAGCTGTTGCGCGGGGCGGCCGGGTTCGACGCGGTGCACGTGCCCTACAACGGCTCCCCGCCGGCTGCCGCCTCACTGGCCGCCGGCGACACCCAGGCACTGATGGCGGTGGCCCCGGCGCTGCTGCCGCTGGTGCAGGCCGGCAAGGTGCGTTTCCTGGCAGTGACCAGTGCGCAGCGCATCGGCAACCTGAAGGAGCTGCCGACCGTGGCAGAGAGCGGACTGGCCAACTTCGAGGCCCTGGCCTGGAACGGCCTGTTCGCCCCGGCCGGCACGCCGGCAGAGGTGGTGCAGCGCATCAACACCGATGTCAACGCCCTGCTCAAGGACCCGGCGGTGATGGAGTCCTTCCAGAAGCAGGGTCTGATCCCGGGGGGCGGTTCGGTGGCCCAGTTCCGCGGCTACATCGAGGCGGAGTCGGCCAAGTGGGGCGCGATCATCCGCCAGGCCGGCATCAGCATCGATTGATGGCATTGGCAGGATTGAGAGGTTTCTGATGGCCGCTGCCAGCCTGCTGGCTCTGATCGACGACATTGCCACGCTGCTCGACGACGTGGCGATCCTGACCAAGGTCGCTGCGAAAAAGACCGCCGGTGTGCTGGGCGATGACCTGGCGCTCAACGCCCAGCAGGTGGCGGGTGTGCAGGCCGAGCGGGAGCTGCCGGTGGTCTGGGCGGTGGCCAAGGGCTCGCTGCTGAACAAGGCCATCCTGGTGCCGCTGGCGCTGGCGATCAGCCAGTTCCTGCCCTGGTTGGTGCTGCCGCTGTTGATGGTGGGGGGCGCCTTCCTGTGCTACGAGGGGGTGGAGAAGCTGGCGCACCGCTGGCTGCACCGCGGCGAGGCGGCCCGGCACGACGAGGCGCTGATGCGGGCGGCCGGGGATGCATCGGTGGATCTGGTGGCCTTCGAGCGCGACAAGATCCGCGGCGCGGTGCGCACCGACTTCATCCTCTCGGCCGAGATCATCACCATCACGCTGGGGGCGGTGGCCGCTGCCAGCTGGACCACCCAGCTCACGGTGCTGGTGGCCGTGGCACTGCTGATGACGGTGGGGGTGTATGGCGTGGTGGCCGGCATCGTCAAGCTCGACGACCTGGGCCTGTACCTGGTGCGCCGTGCGGAATCGACCGATGGACCTGCCCGTGACGCCCTGCAAGGGGCCGGCGAAGCCATCCTCTGGTTGGCGCCCGGCCTGATGAAGGCGTTGTCGGTGCTCGGCACGCTGGCGATGTTCCTGGTGGGGGGCGGCATCCTCAACCATGGCCTGCCGGCGGCCCACCATGCCATCGAGACCGCTGTCACCTGGGCGGCCGCCGTCTGGCCAGCGGGCCATCTGGTGGTGCACGCGCTGCTGCCGCTGGGCGCTGACCTGCTCGGCGGCCTGGTGGCCGGGGCTGTGGTCCTGCTCGGGGTGACGGGGGTTCAGCGGCTGCTGGGGCGCCGTGCGGCCTGAGCCGCATCGGGCCGGGACGCTGCCCGACGCTGTGACGATGGTTCGATCGATGGCCAACCCCGGAGGTGGCCTGCTCCTGGCCCCGATGGAGGGGCTGATGGATGCCACGTTGCGTGACCTGCTGACGCGGGTGGGCGGCGTGGAGCGCTGCGTCTCGGAGTTCATCCGCATCACCGATACGTTGCTGCCGGAGCGGGTGTTCCACCGCATGATTCCGGAGCTGCGCCAGGGGGGTGTGACCCCTGCCGGGGTGCCGGTGCGTGCGCAGTTGCTGGGCAGCGACCCGGCCTGCCTGGCCGACAACGCGGCCCGTCTGTCCAGCCTGGGTCCGGAGGGCATCGACCTGAACTTCGGTTGCCCGGCGCGCACGGTCAACCGCCACCGGGGTGGAGCTGCCCTGCTGGAGGAGCCGGAGTTGATTGGCCGCATCGTCGAGGCGGTGCGCCGGGCGCTGCCTCCTGGGCTGCCGCTGTCGGCCAAGATGCGCCTGGGCCTGAAGGACGATCGCCTCGCGGTGGACTGCGCACAGGCCATTGAAGGAGCTGGTGCAGTGGAGCTGGTGGTGCATGCCCGCACCCAGGCACACGGTTACCGGCCACCCGCGTACTGGGAGCGCATCGGCGACATCCGTGCCAAGGTGCGCCTGCCGGTGGTGGCCAACGGTGAGATCTGGACGGTGGCCGATGCACGGCGCTGCCGCGAACTGTCCGGCTGCGATCGGCTGATGCTGGGCCGCGGCATGGTGGCCGACCCGGGGTTGGCGCTGGCGGTTCTGAGGGATCGATCTGCGGCCGGCGTCCTGGAAGCAGCGTTCACAGAACTGCCGCCCTCAGGCCTGTCGTGGACCCAGGTCCTGGGGCTGCTGGAGGACTTCTGGCATCGGACCACCCATTCCCACGAACCGCGCCACCGTGCCGGCCGCCTCAAGCAGTGGCTGCAGCTGCTGCGGCTGCGCCACCCGGAGGCTGCGCAGGCCTACCAGCAGCTGCGCACGGTGCACGACAGCCGCGCCATTGCGCTGGGGCTGTTCTGCCGGGAGCCCACGGCATTGGAGTAACGCGGCGGCTACAGATCGACGGGAGCTGGCCGAAACACAGGCACCTGCTGTTTTCCGAAGGTGACCTGATGAGCTCGAATCCGTTGATGTCCACCAGCCTGCGAATCCCCGCGCATCTGACGGTGGCATTCACGTTGTCGAGGCTGCTGCAGCGACTGGAGCTCAGCTGCGATGCGGTCGATGCCCATCAATACCGCGCGGTGGCACGACGGCTGGCCGAAGAGCTGGCCGTGCTGCCGATGGACGAGTCGCTGTCGGTGATCCTGAAGGTGCACCCCTCGGCCGGCGAGCTCTACGAAAATCTGCACTACGCGCAGGCCGGTTTGTGTCGCGCACCGCTGGAGGTTGCGGTTCAGACGGAGCAGGAAACCCGGGAGTTGATGGCGCGGCTGCGCCGACTGCTGACGCCTTGACCCCCTGTTTGCGGGATCAAAGCCGCGAATGGACTGCTTTTTGCAGTTTCTTTCGCACTTTCGCTGACGCCTTGCGCGGCAGTGGGCCGGGTTGGACCGGGGCTGTGCTGCAATCCTGACCGTAGCGTTCCGGGTGGTTCATGGTGAACCGCCAGAGGACGGGTTGAACTGCAGAAAGGCCAGGCATGAGCCTGAAGACCCCGGTGGCGCGTGCTGCCGCGATGCTGTTGTCCACCGGCTGGCTGATCCCGGCCGGCTTGGGTGCCAACCATGTGCTCGACTACCTGAACGAGGACATGGCGCGTCTGGCGCTGCTGCGCAACAGCAAGCCCAGCTTCCAGCTGCCCACCGAGTTCAACACCGCTCCGAGCATCCGCCAGGCGCGCGAGCAGTTCACCTATGCCGGTCTGTGGCTGGCGCTGGTCATCGCCGGTTGGACCCTGTACCTCGCGCGGGCTCGCGGCATGCTGCAATCTCTGCAGCAGCGCCCGCTGCTGGCCAGCAGCGAACAGGAGCGTGCACTGGAGCAGCATTTCGCTGCCTTCAGTGACCAGTTGCAGGTCTATCGCAACAGCCTGACCGAGGACTTCGGCGTCATCGGCCGCAGCGGCGAGCAGATCCGGGGGGCGGTGCATGGCCGCTTCGACGGGGTGGATGCCGAACTGCTTCGCTTTGGCCAGTCGGTGGAAGGCCGACTGGGTGAACTGGGCGATATGGGTCGTCGGCTGGAGCAGGCGCTGGAGGCGGCCGGACAGGCTCGTCAGGAGGCGCTGTCGCAGCAGCAGGCGTCGCTGCGCGCCCTGGGCGAGCAGTTGGTGGGGGAGATCCAGTCCGCCCGCCACGGCACCGAGGCCCAGTTGCGCGCGGAGCAGGAGCAGCGCTTCGTGTCCATCCACAACGCCATCCAGGTGCTGGGTGCGCAGGTGGAAGATCGCCTGCGCGGCGCCCGGCAAGGCCAGGACGAAGCCTTGGCCGGCCAGTTGCAGTCGATGCAGGGCCTGGTACAGGGTCTGGTGGAGGGGGTCGGGCGGGAACTGGCGCAGCAGGTTGGGCAGGAGGTCGGACAACAGGTTGGCCAACAGGTCGGGCAGGGTGTGCAGGAAGTGCACGGCGAGCTGCTCGCGCAGCGTGAGCAGCTCGCCCAGGCAGTCGATGCGCAGCGTGCGCAGCGCCAGGAGGCGCAGGCGGCGCTGAGCGAACAGGTGTCTGAGCGTGTGGAGGCCGCCCTGGCCCGGCAGCTGGATCCCTTGCCGGGCCACTGGGCGCAGCAGCTGGACCAGCGGCTGGCGACCACCGAGGCACTGCAGCGCGCTGCACAGGAAGAGCAGCGTACGGTGGTGACGGCGCTCACCGACCAGCTGGGCGAAACCCTGCAACTGCAGCGCGATGCCGGTGGCGAGGCCCGACGTCGCGCCGAGGCGGCCCAGCGCAGCCAGCAGGAGCAGCAGGCCGCACAGACCGAAGCCCTGGCGGAGCTGGGGCGGCAGGTGGGGCGGCTGTTCCAGGCGGTGGAAGGGTTGCAGGAGCAGGCCCGTGCGTCGGCCACAGTGGAGCCGGGCTGGGTGGAGGGGCTGGCGGGTTTGCGCGCTCAGGTGCAACCCCTGGCCGACCGGCTGGTGCAGGTCGACCAGCAGATTCACAACTGGGGCGGTCAGCAGCAGCAGGGGTCAGCCGACGCGCAGGCCGCCTCGGCGCGGCTGGAGAACCAGTTGCTGCGGGTACAGGACGAGCTGTCGGCTGTGGCCGGACAGGTGCGCGACGGCTGGGCCCTGCTGTCGGACCTGTCCTCCGAACAGTCGAACCGCCACCTGCAGTTGCTGGCGGGATTGCAGTCCACGCGGCAGGAGTCTGCCGAACAGCTGGCCACCGGGCTGGCGGGGCTGGCCAGCCAGGGGGCGGCTGCGTCGCTGGCCGACCAGATGGAGCACCTGCTTGCGGCGGTCCGGCATCTGGCCGCGCAGCTGCAAGGTGGGCTGGAGGCGGCCGACCGGCATCGTGAAGCGTCCCGCAGCGAGCTGCTGGAACGGTTGGAAACGGCCGTCAGTGGATTTGGTGAAACCCTGCAACGGGGTTTGACCCCGCTGGAAGAGGGCCTGCGAGCGTCCTTCACCAGCCGGGTGCAGGCACTGCACGAGGAACTGGGTCAGGTCGGGCGCCGGATGGCTGGACTGCAGCAGGAGTCTGCCAGCCAGCGCACGGCCGAACAGGCGCAGCAACTGCAGACGCTGGAAACCCTGGTGGGTCGGCTGGAAGACAGCCTGCGGCAGGCCCAGGGCCAGCAGGTGGCCGAACAGGGGCGGCGCCTGGATGAGCTGCACCAGTTGTCCGAGGGGCTGGGGCGGCAGCTGCAGGCTGCGCAGGGCCACTGGCAGACCGAGTGGGCTGCGCTGTCGAACCAGTCGCATGAGTTGCAGCTGGAGGCGCAGCGCGATCGCCATGCAGCCTGGGAGCGTCAGGCGCAGGCGGTGCACGGGTTGGGTGAGGAGTTGCGCCGTGTGGGGGCCGACCTGCGCGATCGTCTGCAGGGCCAGGAGCAGGCCCAGGGGCTCGCCTTGCAGGCGAGCCAGCAGATGCAGCAGGAGGCTGTGCGGGAGCGGCAGGCCCTGCGGGAGCAACTGGAGCGCCTGCAGGCCCAGGTGCAGGCGCTGCAGCAGCAACAGCAGGAGGCCGTCCTGCAGCAGGGCCGGCGCAACGAGGAGCAGATGGAAGGGTTGCTGCGGCGCCTGGAGCGGGCCGACGAACGCCTGCAGGAGCAGGGCACAGCGACCGCCCGCGCCGAAGAGTTGGCCGCGCTGCGCGGGGACCTGGAAACCTGGCAGCAAACCCATCAGGCCAAACAACAACGTCAGTTGGCCGAAGCCGCGGCGCAGAGCCAGGTGCAGACCGACACGCTGCTGCAGCTCGGCCAACGGCTGGACCGGCTGGCCGGTGACTCTGCGGTGCACTGGGAAGGCTTGCGTCTGGAGCTGCCGAACTCGGCCCAGCCGTTGGTGTTGCCGCTGGCGCAGCGCCTGGAGGAGCATTCTGGGCGGTTGGGTGAACTTCAGCGCCAGTTGCAGGGGTTGATGGACACCATCGACCAGCAGGATCGACAGCACCGCGCCGAACTGCACACACAGCAGGAGCAGCAGGCCCGGCTGCTGGACAGCCTGGCCGAGCGGCTCGACCACAGCCTGCAGACGGCACAAGCCGAAGGGGTGCAGCGCCAGGAAGTGCGGCTGCAGGCCCTGCAGCAGCTGGCCGAACGCATCGACCAGAACCAGCAGGCGGCCGAGCGGCGGGCTCAGGCGGAACAGTTGGCGATGTTGCAGGCGCTGGAGCGCCGTCTGGTGGCCATCGACACGCTGGAGTCGCATGTGGAGCGCCTGGAGGGCATGCTGCAGCGCGCTGGGGTGCAGGGCCTGGCGGCCCGGATGGGCGAACTGGAGAAGGTGCTTTCCGCTGCCGGGCCGACCCTGCTGGAGGCCCGTCTGAGGCAGATGGAAGAGCTGCTCCAGCGCAACACCCAGACGCTGGACAGCCGATTGGGCGACCTGCAGGGCCTGGTGACCACCACCCATGCCCGGTTCGAAGACACGCAGGTCTCCAGCAACTCCGACCGCCTGCTCGACGAGCGGCGCCTTCAGCAGCTGTGCCTGAACCTGTCAGACCTGCAGGAGAACCTGCGCCTGGAGCGCCGTCAGTTGCGCAAGAAGTTCGAGACCCTGCACAAGGATGCCGTGCTGGGCTGATCTCAACCGATCGGGCCCGATCGGCGGCCGAGGCCGCCGCCTCGGCATCCCCCTCAGACCGACACGCGCATCGACAGGTCCAGGGCCCGCAGGTGTTTGGTGATGGCGCCCACCGAGATGCGGTCCACGCCGGTTTCGGCCAGCGCCCGGAGGGTTTCCAGCGTGGCGCCACCCGAATACTCGATCAGCGTTTTGCCACCGCAGGCGCGGTGCTCGCGAACCAGCTTCACCGCGCTGCGGATGTCGTCCAGCGGGAAGTCGTCCACCAGCAGCAGGTCCACGTCCTCGTCCAGCGCGATGCGGGCCTCATCCATCGTTTCCGCCTCGGTCATCAGCGGCACCTGGCAGCCCAGCGCCCGGGCGTTGTGAATGGCCTGGCGCAGGCCGCCGGCGGCGGTGATATGGTTCTCCTTGATCAGGAAACCGTCGTACAGGCCGATGCGGTGGTTCAGACCACCGCCGCAGACCACCGCGTACTTCTGCGCGTTGCGCAGGCCGGGCAGGGTCTTGCGGGTGTCGACGATGCGACAGCCGGTGCCGGCCACCGCATCCACGTAGCGGCGCACCGCGGAGGCGGTGCCCGACAGCGTCTGCAGAAAGTTCAGCGCGGTGCGCTCGCCGGTCAGCAGCGGCCGCGCGGTGCCGGTGAGCATGCACACCACCTGGTCGGGTTCCACCGCGGCCCCTTCGGACACTGCCCAGCGGATCACCAGGGTCGGGTCGAGCGCGCGGAACACGGCGTTCACCCAGGGCTGGCCGCAGAGCACGGCCGCCTCGCGCGAAACAATGCGGGCGGTGGCCATCTGGTCGGGTGGCACCAGCATGGCGGTGACGTCACCCGTGCCGATGTCCTCGACCAGGGCGCGTTCGACGGTCAGGTTCAGGTCGGCAGGCAGGCGGGGAGCTGGGGACATGGCGGTGGGGCTGTGACGAACGGTGTCCGGATTGTCGCTTGCCGGACGACTGGCGACCCTGCGCTCATGATGGGATGCGGAGGGTTTGCGACAAAGGCGACGTCAGGTTGACGCGCCGGCTCCCATTCCGGGGCCCAGCACCACCGGCTGGCCGCCGATGCCGTGAACCGGGCTGCTGCGGTGATCGAAGGCCTGCGCCACGTTTGCGGCCACCATGTCGGCGGTGACGGCCGACAGGGTCCAGCCCAGGTGGCCATGTCCGGTGTTGTAGAACACGCCGGGCGAGCGACCGCGGCCGACGCGGGGCATCATGTTGGGCATCATCGGACGCAGGCCGGCCCAGGGCTGCACAGCGCGGGTGTCCACACCGGGGAAGCACTGGCGCACCCAGTCCACCAGCGGGCGGATGCGGTCGGCCCGGATGTTGCGGTTTTCGCCGGCAAACTCTGCCGTGCCCGCCACGCGGAAGCGATCCGGCCCGAGGCGACTGGTGACGATCTTGGTTTCGTCATCGAGCAGGCTGACCTGCGGCGCAGCGGCGCGGCTGGCCTCGTCGTTCAACTGCACGGTGATGGAGTAGCCCTTGACCGGGTAGATGTTGACCCGGTCGCCCAACTGCGCGGCAAAGGCCCGGCTGGCCACACCGGCGCAGACCACCACGGCATCGTGGCGACGGCGGGTGAGCAGACCTTCCGCGCCGGTGGAGCTGATGAAGACGCCCTGCGCATCGCGCTCCAGGCGGCTCACGTCCTGTTCGTACAGGCACATCACGCCGCGCCTTGCCGCGGCCTGCGCGAGGCCGAAGGTGAAGCGGTGGATGTCTCCGGTGCTGTCGCTGGGGGTGTAGTAGCCGCCGTGGTAACGACCGGCCAGGGTCGGTTCGATGGATTTGATCTCCTCGGGGGTGACCGCTCGGCGCTCCAGGCCACCGCGGCGCAGCAGCTCCGACACCCGGCCCGCATGGTCGAAGCCGGCCTGGTCGCGGTAGATGTGCAGGATGCCCTGGCGCTTGTGGTCGAACTGAATGCCTTCGGCCTCGGCCCAGGCGAACAGGTGTTGCCGCGCAGCGATCGCCAGCCGCGCGGTCTCGATGGTGTTGCGCTCGTACTGGGGCATGGAGGCGATGAACTCCGTAAACCACGACAGCTTGTGCCAGCTGGGCATCGGCGACACCAGCAGCGGAGCGTCGGCGCGCAGCATCCACTTCAGCCCCTTGAGCACGGTGGACGGCAGGTTCCAGACCTCCGCATTGGAGGCGGAGAGCTGTCCGCCGTTGGCGAAGGAGGTCTCCATGGCGGCATAGCGGTGCCGCTCGTACAGGGTCACTTCAAAGCCGCGCAGACTGAGGGCGTAGGCCGTGGTGACGCCGGTGATGCCGCCGCCGAGAACGGCGATGTGAGGGGTCTTCATCTCAGGAACTCCAGACGTCAGAGGGTTGGAGACCGCGGCACGACCACCGTGCATCGATCACCCCCTCTGTGCTGAACCTGAGAGATTCACGCTGCAGTCCCGAGCGGGCACTCGGGCGGTTGCGGGCGCTTGCTCCTTCGGTGCGAGCCGATGGACGTGTACATCGGTCGCTCTTCAGAGTCGCTGCGTGGGGCCGGTCCGTTGGCCTGAGAGATTCCGGGGCGGTTGCTCCTTCGGCGCCGACCGTGGCCTTGCGGCCATGGTGCGGACTCTCCCGATCCCACGTCAACCTGCGAGCCCGATTGGGCCGCTGCGGGTTGTTGCTGGTGCGATGATACCGTTGAAACGTCTGCAGCGTGCCGCCGGCCGGTCAACCGCAGGTGTCCGGGCCTGGCCGGCCCTGGCACAGCGCTACGATGCCGAACCCACAGCACCTGGAACGGAACTCCGCATGAAAGCCATCTGGAACGGCGTCACCATCGCCGAAAGTGACGACGTCCTCAGGGAGCCCAGCGCGCCGGATCCTGGCCGAAGTAGTCGCGCAGCAGGTCGTACAGATCGGGATGAAAGTGGCGGAGCTCCCCAGGAGCGGTGAAGAAGGCCTCCGCACTGACCGGAAAGAACTCCTCCAGGCCCTGGGCGGCGTAGGGGTCGAGGTAAGTGGCATCGCCGGCCTCGAGCTGGTTGCACAGGCGCTCGAACTCGCGTTGCATCACCTGCTCCCAGCGCCGCGCTGCGGCGAGGTCGCGCTGCGGTGGGTGTCCATCTGCCACGCCGTTGCGCTGGTCGATGACATGCACAAACTCGTGGATGACGACGTTGTAGCCGTCTTCGGGATGTTCGCCGGCCGCCTGCACGTCCTGCCAGGACAGCATCACCGGGCCACCGTGGACCGCTTCGCCGGCCAGGGTCTCCTCGAACTGGTGCACCACACCGTCCTCGTCGGTCCAGGTGCGTTCGACCTGCACCTCCTGCGGATGCAGCACGATGCCGACGAAGCCGTCGTACCAGTCCAGCCCCAGCTGCAGCACCGGGACACAGGCCTGCGCGGCGATGGCCACCGCCATGTCGTCGCGCAGCTCCAGGCCACCCGCTGCGCTGAACTCCTTGCGGTCCAGAAACAGGGCGGTCATCTCGCGCAGGCGTTGCAGCTCGTGCATCGGCCGGCGGCGCAGGAAGGGGTAGCGCCGCAGGGTGTCGAGCCAGAGGTCGTCCGGCACCGCGCGGCGCTCCAGCGCACGCTGCTGGCGCCAGCCTCGCCACCAGTCGGTCAGCTTCATCGCGCCGCCGCGGCGGCAGGAGCGGCGGTTTGTACAACCAGTCGCTGCAGCCCGGCGTCGCTCAGTCGCAGCAGGTCGCCGCGCGGGGTGGGGCCATCGAAGTCCCAGTCGGACAGCACCCAGCGGACCTGCCCGGGGGCCAGTTCGTCGCAGCCCGGTTGGTGGGTGTGGCCATGCACCAGGGTGGCGGTGCCCGCTTGCTGCAACAGGCGCAGCATTTCGTGGCGGTCCAGATCGGCGTAGCCGTCCGGGCCGACCTCGCCCTTGCGGGATTCGCTGGCCTCGCGCAGGCCCCGCGCGATGGCGCGGCGCTGGGTGAGTGGCCGGGCCAGGAAGGCCTGTTGCCAGGCGCTGCTGCGCACTTCGCGGCGGAAGGCCTGGTAGGCGCTGTCGTCCAGGCACTGGGCATCGCCGTGGACGAGCAGCAGGGACTGGCGGCCCAGTTCCAGGCGGACCGATTCAGGCAGTGCCAGCACGCCGGTGGCCGAAAGGAAGCGGGGGCCGACCAGGAAGTCCCGATTGCCGGCCAGGAAGGCGATGGGCAGCCGCTGTGCCGCCGTCCCCAGCAGGTGCAGCATCTGCCGCTCGAAGCTGCCGGGTTCGTCCAGGCCGTCGTCGCCCACCCAGACCTCGAACAGGTCGCCGAGGATGAGCACCGCATCGGCCGTTGTGGTGGCCAGGTGCTGCGCCAGCGCGTGCGCCGTGTGGGGTGTGGCAGGGCTCAGGTGCAGGTCCGACAGCAGGTCCACCTGTTGCCAGCCCTGCGAGCAGCGCAGCACCGGGCCGTTGGCCGAGTCCTGCAGCTGCCAGGTGCTCTCCACCAGAGCGATCACTCCACCACAACGGCGCGCTGGATCACCACGTCTTCCAGCGGCACGTCGTCGTGGAAGCCGCTGCGGCCGGTGCGCACCTTCTCGATCTGGTCCACCACCTCGGTGCCCGACACCACCTTGCCGAACACCGCGTAGCCCCATCCGGACGGTGTGGGTGAGCTGAAGTTGAGGAAGTCGTTGTTGACGGTGTTGATGAAGAACTGCGCCGTGGCCGAGTGCGGTGCGTTGGTGCGCGCCATCGCCAGGGTGTACTTGTCGTTCTTCAGGCCGTTGTTGGCTTCGTTCTGGATCGCAGCGAGCGTGGACTTCTGTTTCATGCCCGGCTCCATGCCGCCGCCCTGGACCATGAAGCCCTTGATGACGCGGTGGAAGACGGTGCCGTCGTAGTGGCCGCTCTTGACGTACTCCAGGAAGTTGGCGGCCGACAGGGGCGCGCGTTCATCGTTGAGTTCGATGCGGATCACACCGTGGTTGGTGTGCAGATCAACTTGGGGGGCTGCCATGTCATTTCTCCAGGGTGGCTTTGAGGATGGTGACCGGCTCGGCCGGCACGTTCTGATGCCCGCCGCGGTTGCCGGTGGGCACGGCCTTGATCTTGTCGACCACGTCCATGCCGGTGACCACCTTGCCGAACACCGCATAACCGTGGCGGTCCGGGGAGTTCGGCTGGTCGAGGAAGGGATTGTCCTTCACGTTGATGAAGAACTGAGCGGTGGCCGAGTCCGGGATCATCGTGCGGGCCATCGCGATGCTGCCGCGCACATTGGACAGGCCGTTGCGGCTTTCCAGCGCGATCGGGCTGCGGGTGGGCTTTTCGTTCATGGAGGCATCCATGCCACCGCCCTGGATCATGAAGTTGGGGATCACGCGGTGGAACACGGTGCCGTTGTAGTGGCCGGCCTTGACGTACTCGACGAAGTTGGCCACCGTCTTCGGCGCCTTGGCGGCGTCCAGCTCCACCACGATGTCGCCCATCGATGTGGCCAGCTTCACCTTCTGGGCCCAGGCGCCCCCGGCCAGGGTGCTGCCGAGGCCCAGAACCACCGCAGCCAGGCCGAGCGTGACTTTTCTCATTCGGAGACTCCTTCTGAAAAGATCTTCCATTGTCCACTGTCATGGGCCCAGTACTGGCGGCGGCGCAGGCTTCGCCCGGGCTGGGTGCTGTCGATTTCAGGAAACTCGACGAACAGGGCGTCACCCTGTTCCTGCCAGCTCAGCACCGTGGGTTCACCCACCTGCCGACGTGTCAGGCGGCCGTCGGAGGCCTCCCGCGAGAGCTTCTGCAGCCAGCCGGTGAGGTTGACCTCGCCGTTGTCGAACTGCCGCGCGTAGAGACCGGCCAGGCGCCGGAGGTCGCCTTGGGCCCGCAGGCTCTGCCATTTGCCGAGAAGCTCACGCACGAACTGGCGGTCGCTGCCGAGGCTCTGTGCTGCGACCCAGTCGATGTGCCGGGCGATCAGCACCGGCGTGCGGCGGGGTTGCAGCTCGCGCAGCAGCATGCGCATGTCGTCGTTGGCCAGCACCACGCAGCCGTTGGTGGAGCGCGGTGCGCGGGCGTACTCCCGCGACGGGGTGCCATGCAGCCAGATGTTGGCCCCGGTGCGACCGAGTCGGCGGTCGTGTTCGTTGGGGAAGTTGATCGGCAGGGCGCCCGGTCCGTAGAAGTCGCCCACCTGCTTGCCCTCCAGGCGGCTGGTGATCCAGTACACCCCCAGCGGGGTGCGCTGGTCCCCCTCGCTGCGTTTGCCGGTGCCCAGGCTGCCCAGCGAAACATAGTGCGAGCTGCGCACCTGCAGTCGGCCGGCACCGCTGCGCTCGAGCAGATACAGGCGCGAGCGGGAGGTGTCCACCGCCACGGCCAGGGTCACGTCGGGTGGCAGGTCCAGCAGCTGGCGGGGCACGGTTCCGGGCGGCGGCGGCGAGCGCAGGGCCTCCAGTCGGGTGAGGGCCTGGCTGCGCAGGCGCTGGGCGCTTTCGACCGATACCGGAAGACCTGCGGCAGAGGCGGGCGTGGCCGGCGCATCCAGCAGGCCCGCGGTGGCCAGCAGCAGGTCACCGTGCAGTTGCTGTACCAACTGGAAGTTCGGCAGGTCGCGCGCCAGCTCCTGTGCCCGTGGTAGGGCCAGGTCCAGCCGCCCCTTGCCGATGTCCCGGTAGATGCCGATGAGGCGTTCTTCCGGTGCGGCCGGCGTGGGCTGGCGGGGCTCCTCCCTCAGCGTGGCCTGGGGCTGGGTGTCCGGCGTGGGATTCATCGTGCCGGCCGGCCGGCGCGCCGCCCAGGCGCCTCCGACGGCTACCACCGCCAGCAGGGCGCCAGTGAGGATCCATCCCAGGTGGCGACCACCCTGGCCAGTGGACCCACCAGGACCCGGCTCCAGACTGGCACTGGCCTGCGGGAGGGCAGAGGCCGGTTCGAGCGGCGATGCAGTGGTGTCGGAGGCAGAGGAGCCAGAGGAGGCAACCGCCGCCGCCGGCTCGGCAGGTGCATGGGGTGCAGCGGGGGCAGGAGGCATCGGCATGTCGACCAGCTCCAGAGGCAGGGGGTTGAGGCTGTCGGAGGCTGGCGCAGCTGTGGGCAACAGATCGGCCCGGGCATAGGCCTGGCGGGCCAGCTCGGCAGTAAGACGTTGCCACTGGGCGAACACCGTGGCATAGGTCGGGTCACTGCGCAGGGCCTGCTCCAGGGTGGCTCGGGCCTGTGGCAGGTCGCCCCGCCGAGCCTGGAGGACGGCCAGGTTGACGCGCGGCTCTGGCCGCTGCGGCCACTGTTCAGCGAGGCGGGCGAATGCCTCCATCGCCAGGTCGTTCTTGCCGGTGCGCGCAAGTTCCATGGCCTGTGGCCAGGTGGTCTGGGGCGCCGAGCCTGCGGCGGGCGATGCTGCGGGCTGTGAGGCGGACGCCAACCCCGTTGTCGCTGCCTGCGCCGCTGCGGCCTGTGCCGAAGCCGACAAGGGATGCAGCACAAGGATCGCGGCGATCAGGGGCCGCAGCAGGGCAGGCCTGCGGGGCCATTGCGGGAGTTTCACAGGCGCAAGGTCAGCTGTTCGGGCGGTGGCGGGAAGGGCAGGGGTGATGTGATTTGTCCACCCGCCATTGTGGGGGGCGTTGGAAGGGGCCGAAGTGTGGCGCCGCCGTATACTGCCTTTCCAGCCCGGGCGGGGGAGGTCATGGGTTTTGTGATGTCTTTCACAGACTGTCGGCTTGCCGCAGAGCGCCAAGCGCCGGGGCGGAACCTTCCCTTGTCGACTCAAGAAACTCTCTCGCATGACTCTTCAAGTCCACAACAGCCTGTCGCGCTCGCTGGAGCCCTTTGCGCCGTCGCAGCCGGCTCACGTGCGCATGTACGTGTGCGGCGTGACGGTGTACGACCGCTGCCACGTCGGCCATGCCCGCATGATGACTGCGTTTGACCTGATCCACCGCTGGCTGAAGCACAGCGGATATCAGGTGACCTATGTGCGCAACATCACCGACATCGACGACAAGATCATCCGCCGAGCGGTGGAACGGGGCATCTCGATCCGTGCGCTCACCGATGAGATGACCCAGGCGATGCACCAGGATCTGGACGCATTGGGCATCGAGCGGCCCACCCACGAGCCGCGCGCCACCGACTACGTGCCGCAGATGCTGGACATGATCGGTCGGCTGGAGCAGCGTGGCCTAGCCTACCGCAGCGGTTCCGGTGATGTGAATTATGCGGTGCGCCGTTTCGAGGGCTACGGCAAGCTCTCCGGCAAGTCGCTGGAGCAGCTGCGTGCGGGCGAACGCGTCGCGGTGGCCGATGCCAAGGACGATCCGCTGGATTTCGTGCTGTGGAAGTCGGCCAAGGCCGAAGAGCCGGAGGATGCCAAGTACCCTTCTGCCTATGGTGTGGGCCGTCCGGGCTGGCACATCGAGTGTTCCGCCATGGGGACGGCGCTGCTGGGGGAATCGTTCGACATCCACGGTGGTGGTCTGGACCTGCAGTTCCCGCACCATGAGAACGAGATTGCCCAGAGCGAGGGCGCCTGCGGCCAGATCCCGGCGCGGTACTGGCTGCACAACGGCTTCGTCAACATCGACAACGAGAAGATGTCCAAATCGCTGGGCAACTTCTTCACCATCCGCGATGTGCTGCAGGTCTACGACGGCGAGACGCTGCGCTTCTTCATCGCCCGCGTGCACTATCGCAGCCCGTTGAACTACAGCGACGCCGGACTGGACGATGCGCGCAATGCCTTGCGCCGCCTCTACGGTGCGCTGGACAGCGTGAGCGCCGCCGAGTGGGCGCTGGACTGGTCGCACCCGGCCGCGGCGCGCTTCAAGGCCGCCATGGACGACGACTTCAACACCGCGCAGGCGGTGGCGGTGCTGTTCGACCTGGCCGGGGAGGTCCACCGCGGTGGTGACGCGCAGACCGCCGGCGTGCTCAAGGCCCTGGGCGGGGTGCTGGGCCTGCTGCAGCAGGAGCCGAGGCGCTTTTTGCAGGGCGGGGCGCCTGCGGGGCTTTCGGAGGCGGACATCCTGGCGCGCATCGAGGCCCGGGCGCAGGCCAAGCGCAGCAAGGATTTTGCCGAGGCGGACCGCATCCGTGCCGAACTGGCCGAGCAGGGCATCGTCCTGAAGGACGGTCCGCAAGGCACCACCTGGGTGAAGGCTTGAAGGGGCCCATGGCGGACGCTCCCGTCAGCCTGGTCACCCCGGACTACTGGGACGAGGCCTGCCGCCACCTGGTGCGCCGTGACCGCGTCCTGAAGAAGCTCATCCCCCAGTTCGGTGAAGCCCGCCTGCAAAGCCGCGGCGACGCTTTCACCACCCTGGCCCGCTCGATCGTCGGACAGCAGATTTCGGTCAAGGCCGCTCAGGCGGTGTGGGAGCGATTCGTGCACCTGCTGCCGCCGGGTCAGCGGCACGGTCCGACCGACGTGCTGGCCGTCGACAGCACCGCCATGCGGGCTGCCGGCCTATCCGCCCGCAAGGTGGACTACCTGCGCGACCTGGCGCAGCACTTTGTCCAGGGCGAGGTGCACGAGACCGACTGGGCCGCCATGGGCGATGAGTCGATCATCGAAGAGTTGGTGGCCATCCGCGGCATCGGCCGCTGGACGGCGGAGATGTTCCTCATCTTCCACCTGATGCGGCCCAACGTGCTGCCGGTGGACGACCTGGGCCTGGTCAAGGCCATCAGCCTGAATTACTTCAGCGGCGAGCCGGTGTCGCGCGCCGAGGTGCGTGAACTGGGAGACGCCTGGGCGCCGTATCGGTCGGTGGCCACCTGGTACATGTGGCGCAGCCTGGACCCGCTTCCGGTGGAGTATTGATCGACCTGAGATTGGGGCCTGGGTCAGGCCGCGGCACTAGACTAAACTGCGCCCGGTTCGGGCGGGCCATGCAGGCCAGAAGGATTCAAAGCGATGAGCAAACGCCATTTCCTCGATTTCGAACAGCCGATCGCCGAGCTGGAAACCAAGATCGATGAACTGCGCTACGTGCAGAACGAGTCGGCCGTGGACATCTCCGAGGAGATCGACCGGCTGTCCAAGAAGAGCCTGCAGCTGGCCAAGGACATCTACTCGCGTCTGAGTCCCTGGCAGGTGACGCTGATCGCGCGGCACCCGCAGCGACCCTACACGCTGGACTACGTCAACGAGATCTTCACCGACTTCCAGGAGCTGCACGGTGACCGCTCGTTCTCCGACGACCTGTCGATCGTCGGAGGGTTGGCGCGCTTCAACGGTCAGGCCTGCATGGTGCTGGGGCATCAGAAGGGCCGTGACACCAAGGAGCGCGCCGCGCGCAACTTCGGCATGGCGCGTCCGGAGGGTTACCGCAAGGCGCTGCGCCTGATGAAGCTGGCCGAGAAGTTCGGTCTGCCGGTGTTCACTTTCGTCGACACCCCGGGGGCTTATCCGGGAATCGGTGCCGAGGAGCGTGGGCAGTCTGAGGCCATTGGTCGCAACATCTATGAGATGGCACAGCTGGAGGTGCCGATCATCTCCACCATCATCGGCGAGGGCGGTTCCGGCGGTGCACTGGCGATCAGCGTGGGTGACCAGGTGCTGATGCTGCAGTATTCCGTGTACTCGGTGATCTCACCGGAGGGCTGTGCCTCGATTCTGTGGAAAACCTCGGAGCGCGCCAGCGACGCGGCCGAGGCGCTGGGCATCACGGCGCACCGCCTGAAGGCGCTGGGCCTGGTCGACAAGATCGTCAGCGAGCCGGTGGGCGGTGCCCATCGCGACACCAAGCAGATGGCGGCCTACCTGAAGCGTGGACTGAACGATGCCCTGCGCCAGGTGGCCGACCTCAAGCCCAAGGACCTGCTGAACCAGCGCTACGAACGGTTGCGCCGCTACGGCCGCTTCACCGACACCAAGGCCTGAGAGCCCAATGCGGGCGGCGGGAGCCGTCCTGAGGGCTGTTGCGCCGAAGCCCGATGCAGATGTCGCAGAATTCCTCTTCCGCAGACGAGCGGGAGGTGGTGAGGCTGGCGGTCGCCTTCAGCGGCGGCTGCGATTCCACCGCGCTGTTGCATGCCGTCTGGCGCGCGGCCACGACCCTGGGTCGTGATGCGATCGAGTTGCATGCGCTGCATGTGCACCACGGCTTGCAGTCGGCAGCAGATGACTGGGCGGTGCACTGCCGGCGCCAGGTGGTCAGATGGTCGGCCCGTGGCGTCCCCATCCGCTTTCACCTGCGCCGTTTGAGTCTGCAATGGGTGCCTGGCGAGAGCTTGGAAGCCGCGGCGCGCGAGGGGCGTTATGCGGCCCTGGCCGACATGGCGGCCAAAACGGGCTGCAATCGCGTGCTGCTGGCCCAGCATGCCGACGACCAGGCGGAGACGTTTCTGCTGCAGGCCCTGCGGGGCGCTGGCCCGGCGGGGTTGGCATCGATGCCACGCGAGATCGAGCGTGACGGCATCGCCTGGCTGAGACCCTGGCTGGATCTTCCCCGGAGTGCCATCGAGGCCTACGTCCAGCGGTATCGTCTGTCGCACATCGAGGATGGCAGCAACGCCGATCCGCGCTATGCCCGCAACCGGCTGCGCCACCGGGTGCTGCCTGCGCTGGAGCAAGCCTTCCCGGGAGCGGTGGCGGTGCTGGGACGTGCGGCCCGTCAGTCGCAGGAGGCCAAGGCCTGTCTGGACGCACTGGCGCGCATCGATCTGGCGGCAGCCGGGCAGGGTCCGGGCGCCCTGAAGGTCGAAGCGCTGCAGGCACTCGGGCCGCAGCGCCTGCGCAACGCGCTGCGTCTGTGGTTGCGCGAGGCGAGCGACGGTCCGGTCGCGGGGGAGTGGATTGAGCGACTGTCGCTGGAAATGAGCACGCGTGGCGGGCGGCGCTGGATTCTGCAAGGACGACAGGGGCAGGGGCGACAGGGCGGTCGACTGGCCGTCGAATGCCACCGTGGCAGCCTGCGCATCGCTTCGATCGGCCCAGCAGAAGTGGGCGAAGCCAGCGGTGCTGTGGAGCACGCAGGTTCATGCCTGCGGGTGCAGGGCCCCGGCCGGTATCTGCTGCCCGACTGGGGGGGCGTGCTGGAGGTGGAGCGTGCCGACAGCGACGGCGTGGCCTGGGCCAGGCTTGAGCGTGTCGAACTGCGCTCCCGTAGGGGCGGTGAGACGTTTCAGTGGGCGACCAACCGTCCCCCGCGGTCCCTCAAGAAGCAGTACCAGTCCGCGGGGCGGCCGGCCTGGGCGCGCCAGGGACCGCTGCTCTTTGACCTGGAGGGGCGACTGTTGTTCGTGCCCGGGCTGGGGGTGGATGCGCGTTGCCTTGCGCCGATCGGCAAGGACCAGGCCCGGCTGGTGTGGCATCCCGGGACCGGTGACCCGGACCCTTCGGCTTGAAGGCAGGTGTGCGAGGCGCTCTGTTTGCAGCGAATTGCACTGCCTTCTGGAAACGGCGGTTTGACCCGCTAAAATCGCAAGCTTTTGTCCGGCTGCCTGTGCCTATCTCCATGGGTGGCCTCAACTCCTGCCCGACGCCAACATGGCTCTGATCGTTCACAAATATGGCGGCACGTCGATGGGCTCCACCGAGCGCATCCGCAACGTCGCCAAGCGCGTGGCCAAGTGGGCCCGTGCCGGCCACCAGATGGTGGTCGTTCCCTCCGCGATGAGCGGCGAGACCAACCGGTTGCTCGGCTTGGCGAAGGAGTTGTCTCCCGCCGAACAGACGGCGGCCATGCTGCGCGAACTCGACATGATTGCCTCCACCGGTGAGCAGGTCTCGGTGGGTTTGCTGGCCCTGGCGCTGCAGGCCGAGGGCATGCAGTCGGTGAGCTACTCCGGCTGGCAGGTGCCCGTGAAGACCGATTCGGCCTTCACCAAGGCCCGCATCGAGAGCATCGACGACCTGCGTGTGCGCGCCGACCTGGCTGCCGGCAAGGTGGTGGTGATCACCGGTTTCCAGGGCATCGACGCAGAGGGTCACATCACGACGCTGGGGCGCGGGGGGTCGGACACCTCCGCCGTGGCCGTGGCGGCCGCGATGAAGGCCGACGAGTGCCTGATCTACACCGACGTGGACGGCGTCTACACCACCGACCCGCGTGTGGTGCCCGAGGCGCGCCGGCTGTCGACCGTCAGTTTCGAGGAAATGCTCGAGATGGCCAGCCTGGGCTCCAAGGTCCTGCAGATCCGCTCGGTGGAATTTGCCGGCAAGTACCGCGTGCCGATGCGTGTGCTGTCGAGCTTCACCTCCTGGGACATCCCGATCGATGAAGAAGCCAAGTCGGGCACCCTGATCACTTTCGAGGAAGACGAAAAGATGGAACAAGCCGTTGTCTCGGGCATCGCCTTCAACCGTGATGAAGCCAAGGTGACCGTGGTGGGCGTGCCGGACAAGCCGGGCATCGCCTTCCAGATCCTCGGCCCTGTGGCCGAAGCCAACATCGATGTGGACGTGATCCTGCAGAACGTCTCGCACGGTGGTCGCACCGACTTCTCCTTCACCGTGCACCGCAACGACTACCAGCGCACGCTGGACCTGCTGCGCAATCAGGTGGTGCCTGCGCTGGGTGCGGCCGAAGTGGCGGGCGATCCGAAGATCTGCAAGGTCTCGATCGTCGGCATCGGCATGCGCTCGCACGTGGGTGTGGCCAGCAAGATGTTCGGTTGCCTGAGCGAAGAGGGCATCAACATCCAGATGATCACCACCAGCGAGATCAAGACCTCGGTCGTGATCGATGAAAAGTACATGGAACTGGCGGTACGTGCACTGCACAAGGCCTTCGATCTGGATCAGGCGGCTGCCTGAGGCCGGATTTCCACGCTATAATCTCACTTCTTCGGAGACGTGACCGAGTGGCCGAAGGTGCTCCCCTGCTAAGGGAGTATGCGCCAAAAGCGCATCGAGGGTTCGAATCCCTCCGTCTCCGCCAAGGCCCTAAGCGTTAAGCTCGCAAAGCCCTCTGACACCGGACCGCCGGGTCATGAGGGCTTTGTCGTTTTGGGGTGGCTGCCCCCTGTTGTGGACCGCCGGTCGGCCTCGTCGATCGTGCGGTTCGATGGTTCGACGAGTCCGCCATGACCGCACGCACTCTCTACGACAAGTTGTGGGATGACCATGTCGTCCACACCGAGGAAGACGGTACCGCCGTCCTCTACATCGACCGACACCTGGTGCACGAGGTGACCAGCCCACAGGCGTTCGAGGGTCTGCGGCTGGCCCAGCGCCCGGTCTGGCGCGTCAGCTCCGTGGTGGCCACGGCCGATCACAACACGCCCACCACCGGTTGGGAGCTGGGCTACGACGGTATCACCGACCCGACCAGCAAGCAGCAGGTCGTGACGCTGGACGCCAACATCAAGGCCTTCGGTGCGGCGGCGTACTTCCCCTTCCTGGACCAGCGCCAGGGCATCGTGCACGTCATCGGCCCGGAAAACGGCGCGACGCTTCCGGGCATGACCGTGGTCTGTGGCGACAGCCACACCAGCACCCACGGTGCCTTCGGTGCGTTGGCGCACGGCATCGGCACTTCCGAGGTCGAGCACGTGCTGGCCACGCAGACGCTGCTGGCCAAGAAGGCCAGAAACATGCTCGTGAAGGTCGATGGGCAGCTGGCCCGCGGCCTGACCGCCAAGGACATCGTGCTGGCCATCATCGGCCGCATCGGCACGGCCGGCGGTACCGGCTACACCATCGAGTTCGCCGGCTCCGCCATCCGTGCGCTGAGCATGGAAGGCCGCATGACGGTGTGCAACATGGCCATCGAGGCGGGGGCGCGCGCCGGTCTGGTGGCGGTGGACGACACCACGCTCCATTACGTCAAGGGCCGCCCCTTCTCGCCGGCAGGCGTCGAGTGGGACCATGCCGTGTCCTACTGGCGCACGCTGCACAGCGACCCGGGCGCGCACTTCGACGCCGTCGTCGAGCTGGATGCTGCCCAGATCAAGCCGCAGGTCACCTGGGGCACCAGCCCTGAAATGGTGCTGCCGATCGATGGTCGCGTGCCCGATCCGGACAAGGAGAAGGACGACGTCAAGCGCGGCGCCATCGAGCGGGCGTTGACCTACATGGGCCTGCAGCCGAACAAGGCGATCGCCGACATTACCGTCGACAAGGTCTTCATCGGCAGCTGCACCAACAGCCGCATCGAGGACATGCGCGACGCCGCGGCGGTGATCAAGCGCCTGGGCGGTCGCATTGCGCCGAACATCAGGCTCGCGCTGGCGGTGCCGGGCTCGGGCCAGGTCAAGGCCCAGGCCGAGCGCGAAGGTCTGCACGAGATCTTCAAGGCTGCCGGCTTCGAGTGGCGCGAGCCGGGCTGCTCAATGTGCCTGGCGATGAACGCCGACCGGCTGGAGCCGGGCGAGCGCTGCGCTTCCACCAGCAACCGCAACTTCGAAGGCCGGCAGGGCAACGGTGGGCGCACCCACCTGGTCAGCCCGGCCATGGCCGCCGCTGCGGCGATGAAGGGCCACTTCGTCGACATCCGCCAGATCGCCTGATCCACCCCGGAGACACCCCATGCAAGCCTTCACCGTGCACAAGGGCCTGGTCGCGCCGATGGACCGGGCCAACGTCGACACCGACGCCATCATCCCGAAGCAGTTCCTCAAGTCGATCGCCCGCAGCGGGTTCGGTCCGAACCTTTTCGACGAGTGGCGCTACCTGGACAAGGGCGAGCCCGGCCAGGATCCGGCCAGCCGCCGGCCGAACCCGGACTTCGTGCTGAACCAGCCCCGCTACCAGGGGGCGAGCATCCTGCTGGCGCGCGAGAACTTCGGCTGCGGCTCCAGCCGCGAGCACGCGCCCTGGGCGCTGGAGCAGTACGGTTTTCGTGCCCTGATCGCGCCGAGCTACGCCGACATCTTCTTCAACAACTGCTTCAAGAACGGCCTGCTGCCGATTCAGCTGCCCGAGCGTGTGGTGGGTCAGCTGTTCGACGAGGTGGCAGCCTTCCCAGGCTACCAGCTGACCATCGACCTGCCGCGCCAGGTGGTCGTCAAGGGCGATGGCAGCGAAATCCCGTTCGAGGTGCAGGCCTTCCGCAAGTACTGCCTGGTCAACGGCTTCGACGACATCGGCCTGACCCTGCGGCATGCGGACAAGATCCGCGCCTACGAGGCCGAGCGGCTGGCGAAGATGCCCTGGCTGGCGCACACGCTGGCCTCCTGAGCACGGCGGCCTGCTCGGTGGCTCCCACAAGACTCCAGACTCCTGAAGAAAGCTGACGATGAAGATCGCGATCCTGCCGGGTGACGGCATCGGCCCGGAGATCATGGCCGAGGCCGTGAAGGTGCTCAACGTGCTCGACCTGAGCTTCGAGACGGAAACGGCGCCGGTGGGCGGTGCGGCCTACGAGGCCGCTGGCCACCCGCTGCCCGAGTCGACGCTGAACCTGGCTAAGGCGGCCGACGCGATCCTCTTCGGCGCGGTGGGCGACTGGAAATACGACACGCTGGACCGCCCGCTGCGCCCCGAGCAGGCCATCCTGGGCCTGCGCAAGCACCTGGGCCTGTTCGCCAATTTCCGCCCGGCGATCTGCTACGAGCAGCTCACCCACGCCTCCAGCCTGAAGCCTGAGCTGGTGGCAGGCCTGGACATCCTCATCATCCGCGAGCTGACCGGCGACATCTACTTCGGCCAGCCGCGCGGACGTCGCACCGCGGTGGACGGGCACTTCCCTGGCGCCGAAGAGGCCTTCGACACGATGCGCTATTCGCGCCCGGAGATCGAGCGCATCGCCCACGTCGCCTTCCAGGCCGCACGCAAGCGCAGCAAGAAGGTCACCTCGGTGGACAAGGCCAACGTGCTTGAGACCTTCCAGTTCTGGAAGGACATCGTCACCGAGGTGCATCAACAGTACCCTGACGTCGAGCTGCAGCACATGTATGTCGACAACGCCGCGATGCAGCTGGTCAAGGCGCCCAAGGCCTTCGACGTGGTGGTCACCGGCAACATGTTCGGCGACATCCTGTCCGACGAGGCGGCGATGCTGACCGGCTCGATCGGCATGCTGCCCTCGGCCAGCCTGGACAAGGCCAACAAGGGTCTGTACGAACCCAGCCATGGCAGTGCGCCGGACATCGCCGGTAAGGGTGTTGCAAACCCGCTGGCTACAATCCTGTCCGTTGCCATGATGCTCCGCTACTCCCTCAATCAGCCCGAAGCCGCCGCACGGATCGAATCCGCGGTACAGGCGGTGCTGTCTGCCGGTCTGCGCACCGGAGACATCTGGTCTGAGGGCATGCAGAAGGTGGGTACCGCCGCCATGGGCGATGCGGTCGTGGCCGCCATCACCTGCAAAACCATTCCCACCATTACCAAGAGCTGACGCTCTCGGATCGTTTCGCCCACACCCTCCCTCTGGACCCTGGCGAACGAGCTGGGAGAACCAGGGTCCGGAGTCTTGTTGAGCAAAGGTGAACTGAAAATGGCATTGTCCAAGAACCCCCTGGTCGGCTTGGTCGGCTGGCGCGGCATGGTGGGCTCGGTCCTGATGGACCGCATGGTGGCCGAGGGTGATTTCGCCCATTTCGAGCCGCTGTTCTTCTCCACCAGCAACGCAGGTGGTGCGGCGCCCGCGATCGCGAAGAACGAAACCCGTCTGCAGGATGCCTTCGACATTGAGGCGCTCAAGCGCTGCGAGGTCATCATCACAGCTCAGGGCGGTGATTACACCAACGAGGTGTTTCCCAAGCTGCGTGCAGCCGGCTGGAACGGTCACTGGATTGACGCGGCCTCTTCGCTGCGGATGAAGGACGACGCCGTCATCATCCTTGACCCGGTGAACTTGCCGGTGATCCAGAAGTCGCTGGCCGGCGGTGGCCGCAACTGGGTGGGTGGCAACTGCACCGTCAGCTGCATGTTGATGGGCGTGGGTGCGCTGTACAAGGCCGGTCTGGTCGAGTGGATGTCCACCCAGACCTACCAGGCGGCCTCGGGCGGCGGTGCGCAGCACATGCGTGAGCTGCTGACCCAGTTCGGTACGCTCAACGGCGAGGTCAAAGCGTTGCTCGACGACCCGAAGAGCGCGATCCTGGAAATCGATCGCAAGGTCATCGCCAAACAGCGTTCACTGACCGAGGCCGACACCGCCAATTTCGGCGTGCCGCTGGGCGGCTCGCTGATTCCCTGGATCGATAAGGACCTGGGCAATGGCGTGTCCCGCGAGGAATGGAAGGGCATGGCTGAAACCAACAAGATCCTGGGCCAGGGCGAGGGTTTCGGCTCTGCCGCGGTGCCGGTCGACGGTTTCTGCGTGCGCATTGGAGCGATGCGCTGCCACAGCCAGGCGCTGACCTTCAAACTCAAGAAGGACGTGCCGCTGGCGGATATCGAGGCGATGATCGCCGTGGACAATGCCTGGGTGAAGGTGGTTCCCAATACCCGTGAGGCCACGATTCGCGACCTCACGCCGGTGGCGGTGACGGGAACGCTGACGATTCCGGTGGGGCGCCTGCGGAAAATGGCCATGGGCCCGGAATACCTCGGTGCTTTCACCATCGGCGACCAATTGCTCTGGGGGGCTGCGGAGCCCCTGCGCCGCATGCTGCGCATCCTGCTGGGGCAGTGATCCGAAAACCCCTGTGACCGACGTTGTCACTCGGCAACGTCTGTCACGACATCCTCCACATCTCGAAGATCGGCCTCGAACATCAGGCTCTGCATGAGCTTGTGTTTGTATCTTCTTGATGTTATTGTCTTTTCGGATATTCTGTACCTTCGGGTTGGTGCATTCCTTTGGGGATAGGGATGGGTCAACCCCCAGTAGCGCGGGAGACGCCTTGAAAGTCCGAATGAATCGCACAGGGCGCTTGGCTCTGAAAGAGGTGGCAGCGATGGCTGCCATGGTGGCCGCATTGGGTGCGCCGCTGACGGCCTCGGCCCTGAGTCTGGGTCGGCTGTCGGTGCAGTCGTCACTCGGTGAATCTCTGAAAGCCGAAATCGATGTCACCAGCCTGACGCCGGATGAGGCATCCAACCTGCGTGTGCGAGTCGCACCGCCGGATGCTTACCGCATCGCGGGTGTGGACTACAACCCGGTGTTGCCTGCCACGAGTGTGACGGTGCAGCGGCGGGCCGATGGCAGCGCTTACCTGCGTATCCTCAGCGATCGGCCGGTGCAGGAGCCGTTTGTTGATGTGATCCTGGAGTTGTCCTGGTCCAGCGGTCGCCTGTTGCGCGAGTACACGCTCCTGTTCGATCCCCCAGCGATTGCGAAGGCGCCTGTGGCTCCGGCCACGCCCGCGGCGGTTTCACCGGAGCCCGCGCCCTTGCCGCCCGTGGTGGCGGCCCCGGCAGTTCCCGCGGCAATACCTGCCGAGCCGGCCCCGGCGCCATCTCCGGTTGCAGCACCCGCCCAGCCGGTGGCAGCAGCGGGGGAGGTTCCCCAGCCGGCCCTGCGTGCAGCGAAGGCGGCCGCACCGGCAGAGCGGGCGAGCGGATCGTCTGAATACCGGGTCAAGCCTGGCGACACGCTGGGTGGCATCGCGGGCCGCCACCTCGGCGGTGGCGCCTCCCTGGAGCAGATGCTTCTCGGTCTGTTCCGAGGCAACGCCCAGGCCTTCCAGGGCGAGAACATGAACCGGCTCAAGGCGGGTGCAGTCTTGACGGTGCCGTCGGGAGAGCAGGCAGCGGCACTGGACGCCCAGGAGGCCCGCAAGGTCATCCAGGCCCACAGTGCAGACTTCAACGCCTACCGGCAGAGGCTCGCAGGTGCGGTGCCTGCACAGACGCAGGATGCTGAACCCGCTCGCAAGTCGGCCGGCAAGGTGCAGGCCGAAGTGCAGGATCGCAAGTCCGCGGCGGCTGCCACGCCCGACCGCCTCCAGTTGGACAAGGGTCGGGCAGCTTCTGCAGCCGGTGCCCTGTCGGCAGAGGATCGCATTGCCAAGGATCGCAGCCAGAGGGACGCGGCCAACCGGGTCGGCGAGCTTGCGCGCAATCTGGAGGATCTGAAGAAGATCCAGGCCGCATCGGCTGCGACGTCCAATGCGGCTGCGGTGAAGCCGCCGGTGATGGCTGCGGCCAGCGCTGCGGCGGCTCTGCCCAAGCTGCCGGTCAGCCCGGTGACGGCGCCTGCGGCGTCCGCGGCTGCGGGGGTTGCGGCCAAGGCGCCCGCTTCTGCGCCGGTGCTGGCAGCCGCGTCTTCGCCCCTGGTGTTGCCGGCGGCGTCCGCTGCAGCGAGTGCGGTGGCGATGGCCGCGTCGGCTCCCGCCATCGTGGCCAGCGCAGCCAGTGGACCGTTGGTAGCCGCGTCTGCACCCGTGCCAATGGCGGCAGCTTCGCGGGTTCCGGTGCCTCCCGCCGGTGCCTGAGGAACCTTCGCTGCTGGAATCTCTGACCGAGAACCCCATGCTGCTGCCGGGAGCGGGCCTGATCCTGGCGCTGCTGGCCGGGTTTGGCTTCTATCGGTTGCGCAACCGCAACAAGGAGGAGGGCGGTGTCACCTCCTTCCTCGAGAGCCGGTTGCAGCCCGATTCGTTCTTCGGAGCCAGCGGTGGGCAGCGCGTCGACACGCGGGATGCGTCGGGCGCACCGTCGTCGATGAGTTATTCGCTGAGCCAGATCGATGCCATCGGAGATGTCGACCCAGTGGCGGAGGCCGATGTCTACCTGGCCTACGGTCGGGATCTGCAGGCCGAGGAGATCCTCAAGGAAGCCATGCGGACCAACCCCGAGCGGCTGGCGATTCGCGCCAAGCTGCTGGAGGTGTACGCCAAGCGACGTGACATCAAGGGCTTCGAGCTGTTGGCCGGTGAGTTGTACGGCCTGACCGGTGGCCAGGGCGACGACTGGCTGCGAGCACAGGAACTTGGCCGCTCGATCGATCCGGACAATCCGTTGTATGAGCCGGGCGGACATCCTGCCGCGGGCAGTTCCGCGGCAGCCGGCGGCGCAGAGGCTCTGGGTGCCAGCACCATGCCGCAGTCGGTGGTGCCTTCGCCTTCGCGGTTTGAGCACAGTGTGCCGGATCTGAACCTGGGTGACGACATTCCATCCGGCAGCTCGGCGGCCGTGGATCTGGACATCTCCGTTCCGGCCGAGATGGACGATGCACCCACCGCACGGATGAGCGGCTTCCAGCACTCCGCATCGGGTGCATTGGGTGGCGCCTCTGCCCGCGGGGATGTGCCCTCCATCAGCGGGATCGACTTCGAGCTGGACGATCTGCCCGCTTCGCCCCCGGCCCCGTCCCGCATGGATCTGGGAGGCATCTCGCTGGACCTCGATGCGCCGTCCGCTCCGGCGTCCGTGGCATCGATGGTGGCGGACATCGGGCCGTCGCTGGAGATGGGGCTGGACGACGACGATGACGCCGATCCGCTGGCCCGCAAGATCGAGCTGGCCGAAGAGTTCCACCAGATCGGCGATCTGGAAGGCGCCCGGGATCTGCTCCAGGAAGTCATCGAGAAGGCCGATGGGGCGTTGCGCGCCAAGGCCCAGTCGATGCTGAACAACCTGAGCTGACCCGCGCTACCTGCCCGCCGAGGCGCGAGGAGCAGGCTCAGGCCTGGTCCCGCGCCTCTTGTCTTTCTGCTGGCGAACCCATCGAGGATCTGTTTTTCGTGCGACTGGCCCTTGGCATCAGTTACCGCGGTTCGGCTTACCACGGCTGGCAGAGCCAGGCCGGTCTGCGCACGGTGCAGGACGAATTGGAGCGGGCTTTGGCCATCTTCGCGGCGCAGCCGGTCCGCACCGTCTGTTCAGGGCGCACCGACACGGGAGTGCATGCGGTCAATCAGGTGGTCCACCTGGACACCGGGTTGCAGCGGGCGGACTTTTCCTGGGTCCGCGGAACCAACACATTCCTGCCTGCGGACATTGCCGTGCAGTGGTGTCAACCGGTGCAGGACGACTTCCATGCCCGCTACCTGGCGCGGTCGCGGCGGTACGCCTACCTGCTGCGGGAGGCCGCCGTGCGTCCGGCCCTCGAGCAGGGGTTGGTGGGGTGGACGTTCCGGCCTCTGAATGAGGCGAACATGCGTTCGGCTGCGGCCTGCCTGATCGGAGAGCACGACTTCTCCGCCTTCCGTGCCGCCGAATGCCAGGCCCTCAGTCCGGTGAAGTTCATGCATCGGATCGGCATGCGTCGCCATGGGGCTTACTGGCGCTTTGATTTCGAGGCCAGTGCCTTCCTGCACCACATGGTGCGCAACCTGATGGGCTGCCTGGTGGCAGTGGGCAGCGGCGTGCGACCGGCGGACTGGCTGGCAGAGGTGCTGGCCTCGCGCAGTCGGCAGAAGGCAGCTCCCACCTTTGCTGCGGACGGGCTGTATTTCCTGGGGCCGCGCTACGATGCGCACCTTGAACTGCCTACGCACACGGCCGCCTGCGATTGGTTGCCGGTTGCGGATTCCGACCCACTGAGATGAGTCCTTCCCAGCGCACCCGAATCAAGATCTGTGGCCTGACCCGGCCGGAGGATGTGGATGCAGCGGTAGAGGCCGGTGCGGACGCGCTGGGGTTTGTCTTCTACCCCTGCAGCCCGCGGTACGTCTCGTTGGAACACGCCCGTACTCTGGTGCAGAGGATCCCGCCTTTTGTGACGCCGGTTGGCTTGTTCGTCAATGCAACCGAACAGGAGGTGCTGCAGGCCTGTGCCGCCATTCCGAACCTGCTGCTGCAGTTCCACGGAGATGAGGGTCCTGGCCAGTGCGAAGCCCCCCAGCGCCCCTACCTGCGGGCCGCGCGGATGTCCGAAGGTTTCGATTTGTTAGACTTCGCCGCTCAGTACGCTGCGACTGAACATGCCAAGGCCGTCTTGCTGGATGCCCACCTGGAGGCTTACGGCGGCGGTGGAAAGGTGTTCGATTGGTCTCTCATCCCTTCCGACGTCCCCCTTCCGGTCGTTTTGTCTGGTGGGTTGAATCCTGCAAATGTGACCGATGGAGTCCTGCGCGTGCGGCCCTGGGCCGTTGACGTGAGTTCGGGAGTCGAGGTCTCCAAAGGCATCAAGGACCCTTTGGCCATGCGCCGCTTCTGTGAGGCGGTGCGAGAGGCCGATGCACGACGGGCCGATCTCGACAGTGGGTACTGAAGCGCTCTCCAACTGAAAGCCGGTTGGCGGTCAGCGCCTTGCAGCAGGACGGAACCAACATGTTCGAATACCAGCAGCCGGATGCCCGCGGGCACTTCGGCATCTATGGCGGCAGCTTTGTCGCCGAAACCCTCAGCCATGCACTCGATGAGCTGCGTGAGGCCTACGAGCGCTGTCGCGTCGACCCGGAGTTCCAGCGCGAGTATCGGCATGAGCTGGCTCACTTCGTGGGCCGACCCAGCCCGGTCTACCACGCAGCGCGCACCAGCCGCGAAATCGGTGGCGCGCAGATCCACCTTAAGCGCGAGGACCTCAACCACACCGGTGCGCACAAGATCAACAACGTGATCGGTCAGGCGCTGCTGGCCAGGCGCATGGGCAAGCCGCGGGTGATCGCCGAGACCGGTGCCGGCCAGCATGGTGTGGCCACGGCCACCATCTGCGCCCGCTACGGCCTGGAATGTGTGGTCTACATGGGCAGCGAGGACGTCAAGCGCCAGAGCCCGAACGTCTACCGCATGAATCTGCTGGGCGCCCGCGTGGTGCCGGTGGAGTCCGGCAGCAAGACATTGAAGGACGCTCTGAACGAGGCCATGCGCGACTGGGTCACCCACGTCGAGAACACCTTCTACATCATCGGCACGGTGGCCGGCCCGCACCCGTACCCCGCGATGGTGCGCGACTTCCAGCGCGTCATCGGCGACGAGTGTGTGCAGCAGATGCCTGTTCAGATCGGCCGACAGCCCGACGCGGTGGTGGCCTGTGTGGGCGGCGGCAGCAATGCCATGGGCATCTTCTTTCCCTACATTCCCTTCGAGGGCACCCGGCTGATCGGTGTCGAGGCCGCCGGCCTGGGGCTGGACAGCGGTCGCCACTCCGCGTCGCTGCAAAAGGGCGCGCCGGGTGTGCTGCACGGCAACCGCACCTACATCCTGCAGGACGACAACGGGCAGATCACCGAAACCCATTCCGTCTCCGCCGGACTGGACTACCCCGGCGTCGGCCCCGAACACGCCTACCTGAAGGACATCGGTCGGGCCGAGTACGTGGGCATCACCGACGAGGAGGCCCTGGCGGCTTTCCACCACCTCTGTCGCACCGAGGGCATCATCCCGGCGCTGGAGTCCAGCCACGCGGTGGCCTATGCGATGAAGCTGGCCGCCACGATGTCGCCGGATCAGCACATCCTGGTGAACCTCTCCGGTCGAGGGGACAAGGACATCGGTACGGTGGCAGACCTGTCCGGTGCCGAGTTCTTCTGCCGGCCGTCCTGCCGAGGGCAGTCCGTCAAGGGCGGCACCCAGCCGGTGGAGGTGATCCGTACTGCAGGAGGTGCCCAATGAGCCGCATCGCTGCGACGTTTGCCCGCTTGGCTGCCGAAGGCCGCAAGGCCCTGATCCCCTACGTTACCGCAGGGGATCCCTACGCCGATGTCACGGTCGAATTGATGCACGCGCTGGCGGCAGCAGGCTCGGACGTGATTGAGCTGGGGGTGCCGTTTTCCGACCCGATGGCCGACGGTCCGGTGATTCAGCGTGCCAGCGAGCGAGCACTTGAGCGCGGTATCGGGCTGCGCGACGTGCTGGACATGGTGCGTCGCTTCCGGGAAACCGACGACCGCACCCCTGTGGTGTTGATGGGTTATGCGAACCCGGTGGAACGCTTCGGCCCGGATCGCTTTGTGGATCAGGCGCATGCCGCCGGTGTCGATGGCGTGCTGATCGTGGACTACCCCCCGCAGGAGTGCGAAACCTTTGCCGCGCAACTGCGCGCGCGGTCGATGGACCCGATCTTCCTGCTGGCGCCCACGTCCACCGAGGCCCGCATGGCCGATGTGGGGCGCATTGCCACCGGCTATGTCTACTATGTATCGCTCAAGGGCGTGACCGGGGCGGGACACCTGGACACCGACGCGGTGGCGCGCATGGTGCCCCGCATCCGGCGGCATGTGAACGTGCCGGTGGGGGTGGGTTTCGGGATCCGGGATGCCGCCACCGCCCAGGCCGTGGCCGCGGTGTCGGACGCGGTGGTGATCGGCTCCCGTATCATCCAGCTCATCGAGAATGAACCGCGCGAGCGGGTGACGTCGGTTGCGGCCGGCTTCATCGGCGAGATCCGCGCGGCCCTGGACAGTCTGGGCTCCCCGGCGGAGCCCCCAAGCGAAGGAGTGCATCCATGAGTTGGCTCGAGAAGCTGCTGCCCCCCAAGATCCAGCAGACCGATCCGAGTGAACGGCGCTCGGTGCCGGAGGGGCTGTGGGTGAAGTGCCCGGCCTGCGAAACGGTGCTGTACAAGTCCGACCTCGAGCAGAACCTCAACGTCTGCCCGAAGTGCTCGCACCACCACCGCATCGGCGCGCGCGCCCGGCTCGACGCCTTCCTGGATGCAGAGGGACGCTACGAGATCGGCCAGGAAGTGATGCCGGTCGATGCCCTGAAGTTCAAGGACAGCAAAAAGTATCCCGAGCGCCTCAAGGAAGCCCTGGAAGCCACCGGCGAAACCGATGCCCTGGTGGTGATGGGGGGCTCGGTGATGAGCATGCCGGTGGTGACCGCCTGCTTCGAGTTCGACTTCATGGGCGGTTCGATGGGCTCCGTGGTCGGGGAGCGCTTCGCTCGGGGTGTCGACACGGCCCTGGAGCAGAAGGTGCCCTTCGTCTGCTACACCGCCACCGGCGGCGCGCGCATGCAGGAAGGATTGCTGTCGCTGATGCAGATGGCCAAGACCAATGCGGCGCTGACCCGCCTGGCCAAGGCGAAGCTGCCCTACATCAGTGTGTTGACCGACCCGACGATGGGCGGCGTGTCGGCGAGTTTTGCCTTTGTGGGCGACGTGGTGATCGCGGAGCCGAAGGCGCTGATCGGCTTCGCCGGACCGCGGGTGATCGAAAACACCGTGCGCGAGAAACTGCCGGAGGGCTTCCAGCGCTCCGAGTTCCTGCTGGGCAAGGGTGCGCTGGACATGATCGTGGACCGCCGTGAGCTGCGGGAGACCATCGCTCGTGTACTGGCCATGCTGCAGCGCCAGAGCGCGGACGCGGTGGCCTGATTCGGGAGTTCGCGTGCACCCCGGGGCGTCCAAGGACGCCCCTTCGTCGTTTGTTGTGGGCCGATTCATAGTCATGCAAAGGCCCGGCTCCCTGCAAGGTGGAAGAACGTGTCACGTCCCCCTCACGCCGGCCTGGCGCAGTGGCTGGCCCATTGTGAAAAGCTCCACCCGGCCAGCATCGACCTGACGTTGGAGCGCGCCGAGGCGGTACGGCAGCGGCTCGGCCTCCATTTCGAGGTTCCGGTGTTCACCGTGGCGGGCACCAACGGCAAGGGCTCCACCTGCGCGATGCTGGAGAGCATCCTGCTGCAGGCAGGCTACCGGGTGGCGGTCTACAGCAGTCCGCACCTGGTGGACTTCGAGGAGCGTCTGCGCCTGAACGGCGAAGTGGTGGATGCCGAGCGCCTGATGCCCCACTTCGAGGCGGTCGAAGCGGCCCGGCAGGGTCAGACCCTGACCTACTTCGAGTTCACCACCCTGGCGATCCTGCGCTGCATGGCCGCCGAGCCGCTGGATGCGGTGATCCTGGAGGTGGGCCTCGGAGGGCGCCTGGATGCGGTCAACGTCATCGATGCGGACTGTGCGGTGATCACCGCCATCGACCTGGACCACATGGACTACCTGGGGCCGGACCGGGAGTCGATCGGCCGGGAAAAGGCGGGCATCATGCGCCGGGGGCGCCCGGTGATCATTGCCGATCCGCAACCCCCGGCCAGCCTGATGGCGCAGGCCGAGGTGGTGGGGGCCGATGCCTGGCGGTTGGGGGTTGACTACAACCACGAGGGCGACCGTCAACAATGGTCCTGGGCAGGACGGGGACGGCGGCTGAACTCCCTGGGTTACCCGGCGCTGCGTGGCGCCAATCAGCTGCTCAATGCCTCCGGCGCCCTGGCGGCGCTGGAGGCCATGCGCCCCCGCCTGCCGGTGCCCATCCAGGCAGTGCGCAACGGCCTGGCGCTGGCTTCGCTGCCGGGGCGCTTCCAGGTCCTGCCGGGGCAGCCTGCGCTGGTGCTGGACGTGGCCCACAATCCGCAGGCGGCCGCGGTGCTGGCGGCCAACCTCGATGCCATGGGTTATTTCCCACGCACCCATGCGGTGTTCGGGGCGATGGCGGACAAGGACCTGGCGGCCCTGGTGGCCCCCTTGCTGCCGTTGGTGGACCACTGGCACGTGTGTGATCTGCCGACCACTCGGGCGGCGTCCGCGCAACAACTGTCGGAGGTGGTTCAGGTGACTCGGGTCAGGGTGGCGTCGGGCCGGCTGACGCTGCCGATGAACCCGGTGCATCAGCACCCGGATCCCTGTGTTGCATTGCAGCATGTTCTGGCCGAGGCGGAGGTGGTGGATAGAATCCTTGTCTTCGGGTCATTCTTCACGGTCGGAGCGGTGCTGCGGGGGGGGGTGCCGAGTTTGCGGGCTCCCCATTTCGATGGCCCTTCGGCGCCAGGGACTGCCCTTTCATCCAGCCTGCCGCCTCTTTCGTCCGGGCCCATCGCTCCGGACAGCGATCGATCCTGATGGGTCTGCTTTCTCTCTTTCGCCGACGCAATCTCGATTCGCCTGTCGGCCAGCGTGCCTTTGCGCTGTCTGATCCGGCAGAGCTGGAGCGGCTGCGCGTTCGCACCCGTCGGCGCCTGGTCGGGGCTGCGGTTCTGGTGTTGCTGGCGGTGGTGTTGTTGCCCGCGCTGCTGGATGTCGCACCCAGACCGGTGGGCGGCGACATCCGCATCGAGATGCCGCGTCGCGATGCCGTGGTCCCTCCCGTCCCTGCGCCGGACCCTGCCGCCTCCACCGCGGCGGCGTCCGCTGCGTCGGTTCAGGGGGCGGCGGTCGCCATCGCCCCTGTGAACGAGCCTGCGCAGGCTGTGCAGGGTGTGCCGTCGGATCGCGAGGAAGTCACCCGGTCGGGTGCTGCAGGCGTCGATCGGGTGCAGGCCGACCCGCAGCGCGCCGACAGGCAGCGTGCCGAAAGGGAGCGGCAGGCAAAGGAAGCCATTGCCAAGGAGAAGGCGGTTCAAGAGAGGGTGGCCCAGGAGAAGGCAGCCAAGGAAAAGGCGGCCAAGGAAAAGGCGGCCCGGGAGAGAGCCGATCGGGAGAAGGCCGAACGGGACAGGGCCGAAAGGGAGAAGGCCGAAAGGGAGAAGGCCGATCGGGACAAAGCCAAGGCCCGCGAGGCCGCCACGGCGTCCCGACACTGGGTGCAGGTGGGCGCATATTCCGAGGCGGCGACGGTGCGCAGCGTGCGCCAGAAGATCGACAAGCTCGGGTTGAATTCGGTGGAGCAGCCGGTGGACACTTCGGCTGGCCCGCGCATGCGGGTGCGCCTCGGGCCGTTCGCCAGCCGGGACGAGGCCGAACGGGTGTTGGCCCGACTGAAAGCCGGTGGGCTCAACGGCTCCGTGATCTCACCGTGAAGCCGCTGCAGGTGCATGACGATGGCTGGACCTTTCGAGAACTGGATCGACCTGCTGATGCTGGCGATCCTGTTGGTTTCGGCGCTGGTGGGCGTTTTCCGGGGGCTGGTGTTCGAGGTGATGTCCCTGCTGGGTTGGCTGATGGCCTGGGTGGGTGCGCAGATCGGCGCAGCCTGGCTGTCGCCCTGGATACCCTTTGGCGGTCCGGGAGCACCGCTGCGGCTGGGGGTGGCCTTTGTCGCCAGTTTCGTGCTGCTGCTGCTGGGCTGGCGTTTGTTGACCTGGCTGGTGCAGGCGCTGGTGCAGTCCACCCCGCTGGCACCGATCGACCGCGGGCTGGGGGCCGCCTTCGGGTTCCTGCGCGGGCTGGTCATCCTGCTGGCGCTGGTTCTGTTGGTGGGCTGGACCGCACTGGAGCGGGCTCCGGCCTGGCAGTCCTCGACAGGCGTGCGTTGGATGCGCTCGCTGCACCAGGCGCTCGCACCGGTGCTGCCGACGCTTCCAGGGGTGGGGACGGGCTCAGGCGGGGCGTCGATCGGCCGATGAGCATTCTTCGAAGGTCTGCCCTTGGCCCTGGGCGAAGCGCGGGCCGTTCTGGGTTCAGGTTCTTTTTTGGGTTCGAGGCCGTCTCGCAGAGGCCTTCATCGATGGAGTGAACGATGTGTGGCATCGTGGGGGTGATTTCTGCATCACCGGTGAACCAGCTGATCTATGACGCGTTGCTGCTGCTGCAGCACCGGGGCCAGGACGCTGCCGGCATCGTCACGGCGATGGGCACCAAGTTCTTCATGCACAAGGCCCGTGGCATGGTGCGTGATGTGTTCCGTACCCGCAACATGCGAGCGCTGCCTGGCATGCTCGGACTGGGACAGGTGCGGTACCCCACCGCCGGCAATGCCTACAGCGAGGAGGAAGCCCAGCCCTTCTACGTCAACGCTCCCTTCGGCATCGTGCTGGTGCACAACGGCAACCTGACCAACGCCCATGCGCTCAAGCAGGAGTTGTTCGACATCGACCGCCGGCACATCAACACCGAGAGCGACACCGAGGTGCTGATCAACATCCTGGCGCACGAGCTGGAGCTGGCGGCTCGGGACCTGCCGCTCACGCCGCAGGAAATCTTCAAGGCCGTCTCGGCGGTGCACCGCCGGGTCAAGGGCTCGTACGCCGTGGTGGCGCTGATTGCCGGGCACGGGCTGCTGGCCTTCCGGGATCCCTACGGCATCCGCCCGCTGTGCATCGGTTCGATGACCGGTTCCCAGCACACCGAGTGGATGGTGGCCAGTGAATCGGTGGCGTTGGAAGGCACCGGGCATCAGCTGCTGCGTGACGTGGCACCCGGCGAGGCGGTCTTCATCGACCTGCAGGGGCAGTTGCATGCGCAGCAGTGTGCAACGGCCCCTTTGCTCAACCCCTGCGTCTTCGAGTTCGTCTACCTGGCCCGGCCGGATTCGGTCATTGACGGCGTGTCGGTCTACCACGCCCGTCTGAACATGGGTGAGACGCTGGCCCAGCGGGTCATCAACGCGATGCCGCCCTCGGAGATCGACGTGGTCATCCCGATCCCGGAATCGAGTCGCCCCTCCGCCATGCAGCTCGCACAGAAGCTCGGCAAGCCCTACCGGGAAGGTTTCGTGAAGAACCGCTACGTGGGCCGCACCTTCATCATGCCGGGGCAGGCGGTGCGCAAGAAGAGCGTGCGGCAGAAGCTCAACGCCATCGGCATGGAATTCAAGAACCGCAACGTGCTGTTGGTGGACGACTCCATCGTGCGGGGCACCACCAGCCGGGAGATCGTGCAGATGGCCCGCGAAGCCGGTGCCCGCAAGGTCTACATGGCCTCGGCCGCGCCGCCGGTGCGCTTTCCGAACGTCTATGGCATCGACATGCCCACCCGGGAGGAGCTCATCGCCCATGGCCGCACCCTGGAGGAGATCCGCCAGTACATCGGCTGCGATGCGCTGATCTATCAGGATGTGGATGCGATGAAACACGCGGTCGAGGCGTTGAATCCTGCACTGACCGGCTTCGAGGCCTCTTGTTTCGACGGGCGTTATGTCACCGGTGATGTGAGTGTGGAAGACTTCGCGGCGATGGAGCAGCAGCGCAAATCCCAGCCGCAGGATGAAGATGCCGCCGATCGGGGCCGGCTCGCGCTGCCCAACCCGACGGCCGCCTGAACGCCCTTGTGCCCATTTTCTTGCTCGTTTCACCGATGACGTCCTCCCCGACCTCCAGCGGCAGCCGACCGGTCCGCACCCGCTTCGCGCCATCCCCCACCGGATTCATTCACCTGGGCAACATCCGCTCCGCCCTCTACCCCTGGGCCTTTGCCCGGGCGTCAGAGGGCACGTTCGTGTTGCGCATCGAGGACACCGATGTGGAGCGCTCATCCCAGGCTGCGGTGGACGTGATCCTGGACAGCATGCAGTGGCTGGGACTGGACCACGACGAAGGCCCGTTCTACCAGATGCAGCGCATGGATCGCTACAAGGAGGTGCTGGCGCAGATGCAGGCCCAGGGCCTCGTGTACCCCTGCTACATGAGCGTGGCAGAGCTGGATGCGTTGCGCGAGCGTCAGATGGCCAGCAAGGAAAAGCCGCGCTACGACGGCACCTGGCGCCCCGAAGCCGGCAAGCTGTTGCCGCCGGTGCCCGAAGGGGTCAAGCCGGTGCTGCGTTTCCGCACACCTCAGGGTGGCTCCGTGGTCTGGGAGGACAAGGTCAAGGGCCGCATCGAGATCAGCAACGACGAGCTCGACGACCTGGTGATCGCCCGTCCGGACGGAACGCCCACCTACAACTTCTGTGTGGTGGTGGACGACATCGACATGGCCATTACCCACGTGATCCGCGGCGATGACCACGTCAACAACACGCCACGGCAGATCCACATCTTCCGGGCGCTGGGCCAGGAGCCGCCCGTGTATGCCCACCTGCCCACCGTGCTGAACGAGCAGGGCGAGAAGATGAGCAAGCGCCACGGCGCCAAGCCGGTGACCCAGTACCGTGACGAAGGATTCCTGGCCGATGCGGTGGTGAACTATCTGGCCCGTCTGGGCTGGAGTCATGGCGATGACGAGATCTTCAGCCGGGCTCAGTTGCTCGAATGGTTCGACCTGGACCACCTGGGCCGCAGCGCCGGTCAGTTCGACGAGGCCAAGTTGCGCTGGGTGAACGCCCAACACATGAAGCTGTGCAGCAACGAGGTGCTGGCCGGGTTGGTGGCGCAGCAGCTGCAGCGCCTGGACATCCCGGAGGCGGCGCGGGACAGCCGCCTGCCGGCCATGTGCGCCCTGTTCAAGGACCGCTGCTCGACCACGGTGGAGCTGGCGCAGTGGTTGGCAATGTACTTCCGGCCAGCTCAGCCTGAGGCGGCGGACTTGCAGCAGCACCTCACCGACGCCGTGCGTCCGGCCATTGCTGCTCTGCGTGCCCAACTGGATGCGCTGCAGGAGTGGACGACCCCTGCCATCGCCGCTGCACTGAAGCAGGTGCTGGCAGCGCACGGGCTGAAGATGCCGCAGCTGGCCATTCCACTGCGGGTGCTGGTCTGCGGCCGGACCCAGACACCGTCGGTCGATGCGGTGCTGGCGCTGTTTGATCGAAAAATTCTCGATGAACGCTTGCGGGCCGGTGGAAACTGATTCATAATCTCGGTCTCGCTTGAACGGCGAAGCAAACGACGCCAAGCAGCAGAGCTTTGTCAAAAGCAATTGTTCTGTCGTTGGGGGTATAGCTCAGCTGGGAGAGCGCTTGCATGGCATGCAAGAGGTCAGCGGTTCGATCCCGCTTACCTCCACCAACGCGGCGCTTCGACGTTCTTGCATCAAGTTCCTGACCCCTTCGTCTAGAGGCCTAGGACACGACCCTTTCACGGTTGTAACAGGGGTTCGAATCCCCTAGGGGTCGCCAAGTTTGACGAGACTTGGCGGGCAGTTAAGGTGGTTAACATCTTGAGTGCCGCATCATCGTCGCTGTCGCGGAGTGGTAGTTCAGTTGGTTAGAATACCGGCCTGTCACGCCGGGGGTCGCGGGTTCGAGTCCCGTCCACTCCGCCAAAGCTTTTGAATGTCGATCCCTGAAGTTTTGGGTGTTTGACAGTGGGTTCCAGAGGATTGCCCCGGCATTCGTGCTGCTTCGAGCAGGGCGATTGTCGATTGAGGGGGTATAGCTCAGCTGGGAGAGCGCTTGCATGGCATGCAAGAGGTCAGCGGTTCGATCCCGCTTACCTCCACCAGCAATCCGCCTGGGACGATTGTGTTTTTTTGAAAGTTCCTGACCCCTTCGTCTAGAGGCCTAGGACACGACCCTTTCACGGTTGTAACAGGGGTTCGAATCCCCTAGGGGTCGCCAAGTTCGACGAGACTTGGCGGGTAGTTGAGGCGCCTGGCGCTTCGGGTGCTGCAGAATCGTCACGGACGCGGAGTGGTAGTTCAGTTGGTTAGAATACCGGCCTGTCACGCCGGGGGTCGCGGGTTCGAGTCCCGTCCACTCCGCCAAAGTGTTTTTGAAGAGCCGTTGCACTGTCTGGTGTGACGGCTTTTTTCTTGTCTGCTTCTCATCGAGGTTCCAGCGTCAGCACGTTGATGGTTGGTCCGATGCACTCGCGCGCCACCTCCACCAGGTGCTCGTGGTGGGTCAGGAAGATCACCTGGGTCTTGCGCGCCAGCTCGCCCAACACAGTCAGCCCGGCGCGGGAGCGCTGGTCGTGGAAGTTGACGAACAGGTCGTCGGCGATGAAGGGCAGGGGCCGGTCGGCGGCAATGTGCAGTTCCAGTGCGGCCAGCCGCAGCG
>JADJCH010000032.1 GCA_016703325.1 Burkholderiales bacterium
CCGCCCGTCGCAGGGCACGGTCTGTGGGGATCCGTCGCCCCAGTCGATCTGGCAGCGGGCGGCCGGGTTGTAGGTGGTGCGCACCAGCAGCTGGTGCACGCCGTCCACCACCGTGAGGCGAAGCGCCACGAGCTCGGCATCGGCCTTGTCACAACTGGAGTACTGCTGGCGCGCGTGGAGGTCCACCGTGGAGATGACGACCGGGCCCCTGCCGGTGGTTTCCGACAGGTCGGCGATGCAGTTGCGGGTGATGCGCAGACCCAGCTCGGTGTACAAGCCGTCGAACAGCGGGGCAATGGAGCGGATGCGGTTGTCCGCCAGGTCGGCGAACTCCAGCTGCGCCAGTGTGCGCAGGGGTCGTGGGTCACTGATGTCGTTGCCTGCCAGGTTCAGGAAGTGCAGCCCGCTGAGCAGCTCCAGCCCCTCCAGCGAGACGACGCCGGCACGGGCGCAGGCCAGGTCGGACAGCGTGGCGATTTGAGCCAGGCTGACCTGCATGGGCATCGGTGGCCAGCGCCTCGGCCACACAGTTGCGCAGCGCGAGGTCGGTGATGCGGCCGATCGGCGCTGTCGATCCGACCTGGGCAGCCAGCTGCCGCACCGCCTCGAAGTTGGCGGAGTTCGGCGCCTCGGCGAGGGCCGCACGGGTGCTGTCGAATCCCACCGTGCGCGTGAGCATGGACAGGGCCTGCAGGCGTTGCCGCATCTGCGCCGATTCGAAGGTCACGCCATTGAGGTCGAGCAGCTGGCGCAGCTCGGCAGGCAGAGCCGCAGCACTGCCGTTGAACGCGGCCAGGTCGTTGCCGGAGGCATCGACCAGTGCGGTCGACACCGCGCTGAGCACCAACGGCGCACTGACGTTGCCGATGTCAACGAGGGTGGACAGCTTGCCGCCGAAGGGTTTGCGGTCCTCGGTGGTGGCGTTGAGCCCGTCGATGTCCTCGTTGCCGCCGGTCACCTCGATGCGCACCGCACCGCTCAGCCCCGCCGGCCACCCGATGCGGCCCATCTCGCCGGAGACGGTCTGGTGCAGCAGGGCGTTGTCGGACAGGCGCAGGATGCGCACGCTGCCGCCGACCACGAAGTCATCCACGGCGTAGGCCGTGCGCTGTGGCGGGGCCTCCAGGGGCACGGCGGGCGCCTCGGCCCCGTCACTGCCGCCGCCCCCGCCGCCACAGGCGGCGAGCATGACCAGACACAGCACCGCGGCCAGGCCGCGCAGCATTTCCTGCGGAGTTTTCATCGGCGGCCTCACTTGAGTGCGAACTGGCCGTCCGCATGGCGCACGACGGTGAAGGTGATCGTGTCCGACTGGCGTGACACGCGTGGCACCGTGCGCGACACCGGCACCACCACGTCGTTGCCGTCCACGAACTTCAGGCGCAGGAATACGGGCCGGTCGGTGCTGAGGTCGGCCGCATGCAGACGCAGGTAGCGCTGGTTGTAGACGTCTTGGTAGTACAGCTCGGCGGCACGCTCCTGCGTCATCTGTTCATAGGTGTCCAAGCGGCTCTCGTCCGTCGCCACCGGCACCTGCGTGACGCCATCGTCCAGATAGGCTGAGTGCAGCATGCGGTTGGCGTCGTTGCGCGCGTAGGTCGAATTGGCGATCCAGCGCGAGCGCTCGATGTAGACGCGAAACTCGATGAGTCCGTAGCTCACCTGCGCGTAGCGCGTCGTCATCTCCGCACCGATCAGCCTGGCGTTGTCGACGATCCAGCGGCCGGCACGCACCTGCTCACGCATGTAGCCTGCTGCCGGCCCCGCCAGGGTGGCGATCTTGTCCAGCGCGATGAAATAGGCCTCGATCTCGTTGCGCTGCTGCAGCGCTGCACACAACGCGGCGAGGTCGGCCGACGCGGCGGCGGTGTCGCGGACCTTGCCAATCTGCTTCTTGAGCCGGGCGCTGCTGCCGGCCGAGAACACCCCGTAGTCCTCGGCCAGCGGGTCCAGGAACTCGACCGCGCGGGTCAGGTTGCCGCGCATCGCCTCGCAGTCCACCTCTGCCTGCGCCATCCCGGCGCCCAGTCCGCACCACAACACTGCGCCGAAACCCGCCATGCGGCGGGCCGTCTCCCTGATGCTCCTCATGCGGTCTCCTGGTTGAATGCAAACCAGTGTAAAGCTGGGTTTTCGGGGCATTCGACTCGATGCAGAGGTGCGCCGCCGACTCGCCCCTCTTCCCCCTGGAACTGGGGGGGAGAGTTCACACCGGCAGCGAACCGGGGTCGCAGACAAACAACATGACCGGTGCCGGGGATCCGGCCCCTTCAGATCCCCATCCAGGCCCCCAACCCGCGCGCCAGCAGGCCGTCGAACTGCACCCGCCCCTGCACCGCCACCAGGCAGATGCACTCCCGCTCCGGGTGACGAAGGGGCTGGTGGTGGATGCTGGCGTCGAGCGTCGTCAGATCGCCGGCGCACCAGACGGCGCGGCCGTCGTCGAAGAAGCGCCCCCAGAGCACCTGCGTCAGTTCACGGCCGCGGTGGGTGTGCGCAGCCAGCTCGCCCCCGCCGGCGGCCATGCGCAGCAGGAAGGCGTTGGCGTCGGGCTGGCCCGGCACCTGCAGCCGGGCCCAGCGCATGCCGGGACCGACGGATTTCCAGCCGGTGACCTGGCAGCCCTCCAGGCTGCGCGGCCAGCGCAGGCCACTGGGGGTGTCCAGCTCATGCATCGGGCGCAGTGCGGCGCTGCCGCGGGCGTTGCGGGAGCGGTCCGCAGCGCGGGCGATGGCCTGGCCGGCCAGGGCCTGCGTAAGCGCCGCCCCGGCGTCGATGCGCGCCAGCGTGCGGCTGAAGCGCCCACGTCCGATCCACCGGCTCGATGGACTCCAGCAGGGCGCCGCCTGCATCTTCCAGCGCCCACGCCAGGCGCGGCGGCAGTGGGCGCAGGTTTCCAGATGCGCCCCACCACCAGGGCGGCGGCCGGGTCAGGGCTGCCTGCCGCGTAGGCCAGCAGCAGGTCGTCGGCCACATGGCGGCCGGCGGTGGACAGGAGGGCGTGCCGGTGACTGCTTCCATGGCATCACTCACTACGGGATCGTTCATGGGACAAGGTGGCCGAGCTGGCGGCGCAGGTGGCCACCGCCAGGCGGATGCGGGACTTGACGGTGCCCAACGGGATCGCCAGCGCCTCGGCGATGGCGGCATGCAACTGCTCCTCGAAAGACAAGCCGCAGGATCTCGCGCTGCTCCTGCGGCAGCCCGGCCAGCGCAGCGTGGAGGTCGCGCTCACTGCGGGCGCGGGCCAGCTGTTCGTCCGGTGCTGGGCTGTCGTCGGCGGTCTCATCCGCCGGGATGGGGCGGTCGTCATCTGCTGCTTCGGCTGCGAAGTGGTCGGAACCCGCACCCGTGCCGCCGTAACCGCCCGCTTCCAGCGCACCGGCCGGGCCGCCCGCGGCGCGGCGCAGCTGGTCCGATGCGCAGGTTGCGGGCGATGGTGAACGCAGGTGGAGGCACGGGCGCGGGCGGGATCGAAACTGCCCGCCTTGCGCCAGACCTGCACCAGGGCGTCCTGGGCGAGCTCTTCGGCTGCCGCTGGCGGCAGGCCCCACGCATCAGGTGAGGCCTTGATGCGCGGTGAAGTGGCCGGAACAGGCCGGCAAGGCCACACGGTCGCCGCGTTCAACAGCCGCGCCGATCCAGCTCCGGCCAGGTCGTCCGGCGGCGTCAGGGGTCGCGGCGCCTGGGCGCTCGGCGGTGGGGTGGGTCGGCAGGTGTCGTCATGGGCGCCAGGTGGCTGCGCCATTGTCGAACGGGTCGGCCTTCCCCGCCCGCCGCAGGGGCTCCGGTGGGGCAAGGAAGGCAGAGCGGGCTGTCCATGCCCCTTCTACGCGGCCGGTGCCGATTCGGATCACAGCGCCGGCTCGGATCACGGTGCCGGCCGCCCGGGCCCCGCAGGACCCCGGACCCCTTGCCCGACGATCCGAGTGATCCAGCGCCGTGACAGGGCCCGTACAAGCCCGAAACACCTGCCCGGGCCGCCCAGTCCCCCCCACCAAACCGATCCACCCACGCCAGGCCCGGCCGGCTCCCCCGAAGTGGCGCTGCTGCGCCTGCCACCGGGCCGCCAACGCATGCGCGGTGGTCGGCAGCAACATCTCGAAGGCTGTCTGCCGCCTGGCTGCTGTCGCAGCACCACGCGGTCACGCTGTTCGAGGCCGAGCCCGCCCGGGTGGCCACAGTCACCGTGCTGGCAGACGACGGCCCGGGGCGAGGCGCTGCCGGTGGACACCGGCTATCGTCTTCAACCGCGACACCTACCCCAACCTCTGCGCGCTGTTCGAACACCGGAGGTTCCCTCCCGCCCCACCGAGATGGGGTTTGCCGTCAGCCTGGACGGCGGTGAGCTGGAGTACTCAGGTGAACTGGCGGGGCTGTTCGACCAGCCGCGGCGCAACCTGGTCAGCCGGCGCTTCGGTCCAGTTGCTGCGTGATCTGGTGCGCTTCTACCGCGAGTCACCGAAGGACGCGATCGACCTGGGCGACCTGTCGCTGGACAGTACCTGAGCCAACGCGGCTACAGCGAGGCCTTCGCGACGACCACCTCTACCCGATGGCTGCAGCCATCTGAATTCACCTACCGCGGAGATCGGCCGCTACCCGGTGGCCGCCTTTGTGCGCTTCTGCGAGAACCATCA
>JADJCH010000033.1 GCA_016703325.1 Burkholderiales bacterium
CGAGCGGGTGCGGCGGGTCATCTTGCGGGGTCGGTTCTGGTGTCAGGCAGCAGCGCGGCGGGTTCTGGCGCCGGGGTCGGTGCGCAGTCCCGCAAGTCCCGCAGTTCCTTCAGCACCAGGGCGCGCAGTTCGGCCTTTCGGGTTTCGTAGTCGGCACCGCGTGCGATCAGGATCACGGCCCGGGCTTCCACCTTGTGCAGCAGGCGCAACTGGTCGGCGTCCAGCGTGTCCCGATCAATCCCGGCATGCACTCCCGTCAGGGCGTGGCCAATCAGTCGGGCTTCATTGGCCAGGTGGTGCGCGTGGGTGTCCTTGCCGGCTGCCTTGCGGACCTCGAACAGCACGGCATTCACGCTGCTGTGCTGGCGGGCCACGGCGGCGCGGGCGGCCTGCCACTCGGGCGCCAGGCGCTGCGCCTTGAGGCGCTGCAGCTCGCGGGCCATCGTGTCGAAGGCGTTGATGAACTGCACCTTCAAGGCAGTGGCGTCCGGGCCGGTGAAGCCCATTGCCAGCAGCATGAAGCCGGCTTGCGTCAGGTGGTATTCCGGCAGCGTCCGGCCGGTCGGGTCGGCGTACTCACTGAGCGCAAAACTGCGCTCAGTGAAGGCCGGGCCGGCTTCGGCGATCAGCCGCTGGATCGAGCGCAGCACGTCGCGGTGACGCTTGCCGAAGCGCAGCGCCACCCGGCGGGAGGTGGTCAGGGGCTCGCCGTGATCAACGTGCACCAGGTCGCGCACGGCACCCGCCGCTGCGACATCGACCGGGCATGCAGCAGCTTCACCAGCACCCGCGGTGCCGGTCTTCTTGGTGGGAGTCATGTTCAGCCCTCTTGCACCAGTCGCAGGTCGCCCGGCGTGCCATTGGGTGGCACGCCGGCCCGCAGCTCAATCAGGCGATTGGCCAGGGTCTCCGCGTTCCTCACTTGCACGTCAAAGCCGCGCAGTGCAACAGCCAGTAGGTCACTGACCAGTTCATGCCCGTCTTCGCCGATCGGGTCACGCCAGCATTGACAGGCCTTCCGCAGCTCTTCCGCAAAAGGGCCGGCGGGTCCACCGGCTGCAAAGTGGTCGGCATGCAGATCGATGCGCGTCAGCACACGATGACAGTTCGCGAGGTTCTGCGCCGCACGCAGCATCACCCCGACTTCAACGGCAAGCCCCTCCTGGACCGTCTCGGCCAAATCTGCCAGGGCGCGGATGGTGTTCTCTTTGGTGGTGGGCATGATCAGACCTCCTGCGGTTCGGTGAGGGTTGCGGCTTGCGTCGCACAGGCGGGATGCGGCACCCAGGCGCCACCAGGGCCAGCCCAGAGACCGTGCTGCAGTAGCGTTTTCCAGTGGTGGTCACCGGGCTGATGGGCGTGCAGCTCCGGCTGGACGGTGCCGAGCCAGCGGCGGACGATCTCGGAACCCACGGCCCCGGCCAGTTCGCCGGCTTGCCGGTCACCGTGCGGCGCCGGGTTCGCCTGGCCGATGTGCCAGAGCGCGGCCAGGTGGCTATCGGTCACGCTGGCCAGGCCGGCCGGATCAATGTCGAAGGTGACGCGGATCATGCTGCGCTCCCTTGCGTGCCAGCGCTTTTGGCATGCTCAACCGCGCTGCGCACGATGGCGCGCAGCAGCACGGCAACGCGGGTCACGTCCCCCATATCGCCTTCACGGTCGGCCTTGTCGGCCAGGTCGGACGCCATGCGCACGAGCCAGGCCAGATCAGCGGCTTCGCGGTGCAGTTGGTTTGCGTCGGGCCTCATGTGGTCACCCCTGCTGCAGCTTCAGCCGCTTCAGCCGCTGCGCCCAGGGCCTGCGCCAGGTGACGGGCCTGCAGGGGCGTCAGCGAGCCACGCAGGAGCAGCTCAGCGCCGCCCAGCTCGAAAGACACCCCCCGTTCCTGACCACTGCGCCGCGTGGAGTACACGCAGGCCAGCAGGCCACCGAGGGTGAAGGCACCATGATTGCGCCGGGTGCGGGAATGCGGGCGGCTCTCAGCCGCGGTCATCGCCGGGAAGGGTGCGGGCGAGCGAGCGCCCAGGGTCGAACCAGCCATGTCGAAGGCTCCTTGGTTGCGGTCTACAACCGCCACCCCCCACGCCAATAGGGGGCGGCGGCCCAAAGCAGGGTTGGCGTACCGGAACGAAGGGACCGGCGTGCCCGAAGGCACCCCCGCCCGGGCCGCCATTGAACTGGAGCCTGAGCGCTGCGCGCAAAGAAAAAGCCGCTCTTGAGGCGGCCGCGCGCCTTCGTTTTCCGGGACGCCAATCCCGCTGACTTTCGCCAGTGGCCACTGCATGTGCAGCGGTTGACGGCAGTGTAGTGCCGCCCTGCGGTGGGGTGTCAAGCCCTGCGGTTGCGTCATTGCAGCCGCCCAGCGCCCATCACCTGACGGAATGCCGACTCAACAGAACCGGCCGGCACGCCCAAGCGGGCATCGGCCTGCAGCAGTTCGGCGGAGCCAGGCGCGAGACAGGCCCGGGGAAAGGCGGCCAGCAGGGCGCCACCCTTCACCCCCACCAGGTCGGCCACCCGCTGCCACAAGCTGCGCAGCGCAGCCGCTTCGGCCAGTCGTTCGGCCTTGCGCCGGAACTTCGGTGAGTGCGCAATCCGGGTATCGCAGGCCACGCAGGCGGCCATGCCGAAGCCCGATCGGTTGTGGACCACTCCACCCAGTTCAACCACATCAGCACCGCAGACACAACACCGGAAGGCCCCCGGCCGCCCCCATTCAGCAAGAGCTGCGACTTGCTGTTCTGTGGTCAGGTTTGCCGGCGGATCGGCGCGTCGGTTCATGCCGCCCCCCCTTGCACGTCCACACCATCGGACCGCGCGATCACCTTGGCAATGAAGGCTTCGATCCGCGATTCCGGCCAGGCCACGCAGCGGGCCGAGATGCGCACCGGGCGCAAGAGCGGTTCATCCTTCGCCAGGGCGTAGATCTTCGACTTCCGGAAGCCGACACGGGCCTCTACCTGATCGATCCGCAACAGGGCTTCAGAGCGCTTGACCCGGGCCAGTTGGTCGGGTGGGAGGTCAACCCGGACGGGTGCAGCGGCTGGGGAGTCACCGGCAGCCAGCCCGGGCGTGATCGGGTGGACTATGGCGGTCGAGGGGTGGGGCGTTTCCATGCGGGCTACCGTGAAAGTCGGTGGACGGTGCCGCTATCGTCACGGGTCGAAGCCCCCCCGTAAAGTCAGAAACTTGGTGAACTTTCTGGAACTAGCCCAGGCGATCCAAGGAAGAACCGCCGAACGTAGATTGCCATTGGTCGGCACTCATCCCCATTTCAATCCATTCTTGAAGGCTCCGAGCGTCAGACCACTTTCGCAGAGCCTCTCTCAATCCCAGTCCCGACGCGAGTAAGGGCTTCAGTTCCCGCAACGGCGGCCAGATTCCTGCGCTACTGGAGACATACCCATCAACTAGGCTCTTGATCTGGGTCGATCCCATTTCGAAACGCCCGCCCAGCTCGCCATAAAAATATTCTTTGCTCAACTCCCGCGACGGGTCGGCCGCAAGCATTCGCAGCGCCTCACGATAGGCAGCAGGGGCAGTATGAGAGCGTGATCTAACACCTGAAATGTTGGTGCCCGGCGGGTGAGCAGGCCCAAACGCAGCGCTGTCACCCCACTCCCGAGCCCTTCCCTCTGCTACAGCTTGCACCTTCCCGACGAAGGCTGACGCGAGCCAGCCCGGGGCGACCATTCCATGGGAAACACAGAACGCCATGGCTTCCATGATGGCAATCCCATTGCCTGCCTCTACATCTTGCCGCAACGAAATGCAGTGCTTTGCGGCCTGAATCTGGAGCATGGAATCACACGCAAAGGGCCTGCATTGCGTGGCGTCATGCTGCTTCTGGCGCTGATACTCAAGTTTCCAGCTTTCGAGTGTGGCGGCGTCCGGCTCGGTGCCGTCTTCACTTGCCAAGAACAACCTCAGTTCAAGCAGTGCCATCCGCCACGGGTTGAATTCGCTTCCTTCTGGTGTGTCACCAATACTTGCGACAGACTGCAACAGAACGGCATTGCGCGCTTCAGCATCGAACATGCACACCCCTCGGCTGTGCCCCTTGTGTTGAGTGCTGCGCCGACCGGGCAAGGGCTCCCGGCGTTCGCCCGGCCAAAGGCTAGGCGCAGCGGTTGGATTTTCCACCAACGTGCACGCAGGTTCGCCAACGTGCGGAAGGTGGCCCGGCACGTCGAGGTGATCAGCCAGCATCTGCCGGGCAGCAGCGGCCGCCAGTGCAGCGGCGTCGGCCAGGCCGAAGCGGTCACGCGGTCGGCGATGCTGGCCGGCCCGCGGGTTGCAGCGAGGTGCACCAGGTGCAGCACCTCGCCGGCAGGGGCCGGCAAGCCGGCCCGGTCGGGGTGATCCGGCGGTAGGTGGTCGCTGGCGTCGGCCTGGCAGCCGTGGCCGGCGGTGCCGTGGCGCCGACCAAGTCGAAGCGGTCACGCTGGTGGCGATGCTGGCCAGCTCGCGGGCCGCAGCGCTTGGCACCAGGGGCAGCAGCTCGCCGGCAGGCGCGGCAGGTCCGGCCGGTCGGGGTGGTGCGGTGGCAGGTGGTCAGCCTGGGCAGCAGCACCGGGCGGAGTGGCGATGCTGGCCAGGCCGAAGCGGTCAGGCGGGTGGCGGTGCTGGCCAGCCCCGGGCGGCAGCGGCGCGCACCAGGGGCAGCAGCTCGCCGGCAGGGCAGCAGGCCCGGGCCGGTCGGCGGCAGGCGGTCGGCTGGTCGGCCTGGCAGCGGCGGCAGGTAGTCCGGCGGCCCTTTCTCGCCTGCACACATCGCAGGCACCTGCACTCCGCCGGAAGGGCGGCCAGGCGGGCACATCTTCGCCGCCAATTTCCGGGGTCTTTCGCTGATGCATCCGCACCAGGGAAGCAAGCCACCATGCCGCACCGGGCGGAGTCACGCGGCGCGGGCCGGCAGCGGGCCAGGACTTCGACCCCTCCCCCCCGCAAACCTGCGCACGCAGAAATCCGGGGAACTGGCCGGTCCTCAGGCGGGGAAGCCTAGAGATTTCGCCCCCCCCTCTACCCAGGGCAAGCCCCCCCCATCGAGTTACGGCATGTTGCGGACGCGGGGAACTGGCCGGTCTGCGGTTCAGACTCGCCAGAGATTCGGAGCCCCCCCGGTGTCCCGTTGTCCCCCAAGTTCCAACCCAGCAGGAAGCGCGGGAAACGGGGCGCGAATGACCCCGTGTCCCCAGACCCACGGGAGGACCCGCGGGACATGGCCGCCATGCAGACCGGCAGGGCCAGCCGTGCCGGGCGGGAGGGCTCATTGCTGGTGGTGCGAACAGCTTGCATTGGTCGGCAGCAGTTCAGACCAGACAGAGACTGAGCCCTTCATCTTCTTCATCTTGCCCCCGCTGCCCCCGTTCTGCCCCCGTCCTTGCCCCCGTCCCCTCAACCGACCGCAAACCCGCGCCGTTGCTGGGTTTCCGGCCGATTCGGGGCCAGTTGCCCCCGTGCCCCCGTCGGGTCGTGCACGTCGGCCAAATTTGCACCGCGCTTCAGCCGCTGCGGCAGCCCGACCAGGCGGCCAGCATCGCCCCCTTCTGTTCTGTTCTGGCGCCTTTGGCCCTGCCCAGTCCAGCCACAGCGGCGCGAAGACAGAACCCCCGCACCCCCTCCCCGGGCCGGGCCATGGATCCGCCCACGGGCGGGCCGCTGTGGACTGCGGCGCGTACCGAAGCCCTGCCCGCCTGCAGGACACACAAGCCAGAAGGACAACGCCCGGCACAAGGCCGGGCGGGTAGCGTGGGAGCGGCAGCAGCACCGGCAACCGCAGGAGGGCTGCACCAGGGAGCCGGCAGCCGGGTTCAGGCGGTGCGGAAGGGCAGCACCTGGGCGCCGGCCCGCAAGCGGTCGAGGTAGTCCGCCCACAGTTGCATCATTTGTCGCCGCTGGTCGAGGAACTCGGTGCGGTTGTAGGCCCGCCCCAGGGCATCCGGCACGGCGTGGGCAAGCTGGGCTTCGATCACGTCCGGAGCAATGCCCAGCCGCTCGGCAATCAGGGTGCGGGCCATCGCCCGCCAGCCGTGCGAAGTCATCTCATCGGCAGAGAACCCCAGGCGCCGAAGGGCCGCGTTCATGGTCATGTCGCTGATCGGCCGTTCGCGGGAGCGCAGGCCGGGGAACAGCAGCCGGCCGCGGCCCGTCAGTGCGTGCAGCTCTTCCAGGATGTCCACCGCCTGACGGGACAGGGGCACCACGTGAGCAGGGCCTGCAACCTTGCCCTGAATGCTGCGCTTCATGCGGTGCGGGGGGATCGTCCACGTCGCGGCGGGCAGATCGAACTCTGCCCACTCAGCCCCGCGGAGCTCGCCCGGCCGCTGGAAGAGCAGCGGGGCCAGCTGCAGCGCGGCCCGGGTGACCGGCTGCCCTTCGTAGCCGTCCACCGCCCGCAGCAGCTCGCCCACCCGTTGCGGCTGCAGGACGGCGGCATGGTGGCGCACGATCACCGGGCGCAGGGCATCGCGTAGATCGGCGGTGGGGTCGCGCTCACAGCGGCCGGTGGCGATGCCGTAGCGGAACACCTGCCCACAGGCCTGTTTCACGCGGTGGGCGGTTTCGACGGTGCCCCGCCCTTCCACCCGGCGCAGGCAGTCCAGCACCTGGGGCGCGCCGATCTGTGCCAACGGCAGCCGACCGAGCCAGGGGAACACGGTCTGTTCCAGGCGGATGCGGGTTCGCTCGGCATGCCCGCTGCTGACCTTGTGCCCGTGCACTGCGTCCAGCCATTCACGGGCCACCGCCTCAAAACTGCCAGGCGGTGGCAGGCCCGCGTCTTCCCGGGCCTGTTCCTCCCGCTGGCGCTGGTGTTCGGCCTTCGTCGCCTTGCGGGCGTCGCTGGGGTCGGTGCCGGCATCGAGCAGCCGCCGGGCGTCATCGGCCTTGCGGCGGGCCGCTGCAAGGGTGGTGTCCGGGTAGGTGCCCAGGCTCAGGGTCTTTCGCCGGCCGGCATGGCTGTAGTCCAGCCGCCAGCCGTGGGCACCGCCCTTGACGAAGAGCAGCAGGTAAAGCCCATCCCCATCCGTGAGTCGCTTGCGGGGGTCCCCGGGCTTGATGCCCCGCAGGGCCAGATCGGTCAGCAGGTGGCGCGGCATTGCAGTAACTCCAGCACGGCGGAAGGCCCGCCGAAGCGGTTACTGTAAAAGTTACTCCAGAAATCCGCGGATCTGGGCGAACTTCGGCGGAAGACGGTGGAAAGAAAAAAGCCCTAGAGCGTTGTTTCTCTAGGGCTTTTTGTGTGTCCGCGGACTTCCGTGGACCCTCATATGGTGGAGCCGGGGGGAATCGAACCCCCGTCCGCAAGCCATCCTCAGGCAGTTCTACATGCGTAGCTCTCTGATTTGAGTCTTGCGTCGCTGACGGGCAGGAGCACCCTGCAGTCGACGCCAGTCACGTAGTCTCGTTCTGGGTCGTGTGACCCGACTCAGAACCAGCCGATGTGAATGACTTTGCAGCCGTTGCCGGCCCAGACCATCGGCGATCTGTTGCAAAGCTCACCGGTGTTAAGCGGCGAGGGCGAAACGTTCGTCGTTCGCAGTTACTTTGTTTCCAGTGGATTTACGAGCGAACTGGTGCTCGGCATGCCCTGCTCCGATTCCGCACCCACGTCGAAACCAGGTCGGCCCCTGAAGACTCGTATCTTAGTCCAGTCCGAGCAGTTTCAAGAGGCCGCCCGCATCTTCCACCCGATGGTCCGCACCCCAGGCATCGATGGGCTCGCCCGCCCCCAGGTAACCCCAGGCGGCGGCCACCGTCACCATGCCCGCCGAACGGCCGGCCTGCACATCACGCAGATCGTCACCCACATACACACAGGCGGCAGGCGGCTGCCCCAGGCGCCGGGCCGCCAGCAGCAGCGGATCAGGAAAGGGTTTGGCCCGCTCCGCCGTATCGCCACACACGGTGACGGCACTGCGCCGCAGCAGGTCCAGCGCCTGCAGCACCGGCAAGGCAAATCGGCTGTGTTTGTTGGTCACCACCCCCCAGGGCCTTCCTGCGGATTCCAGCGCATTCAAGACCGCCCCCATGCCATCGAAGATTCGCGTGTCACGGGTCATTCGGACGGCATAGAGATCCAGGTATTCAGTCTTGAGGGACTCGAAGCGGGGATCCTCCGGCAACACCCCCAACGCCACACCCAACATGCCGCGGGCCCCCGCGCCGGTCATCGGTCGATAGTCTTCCAGCGGCAGGTCCTCCAGCCCGAGGCGGCGGCGCAGGTCGTTGCCGGCGCCCCCCAGGTCCGGCGCGCTGTCCACCAGCGTGCCGTCGAGGTCGAAGAGGACGATCTGGCAGTTCCGCGGGGCTGCGTGCCCGTTGACCTCCATGGGCCTCATGCCGCCTTCTGGCAGGCCACGAGGTAGTTCACCCGGGTGTCGTCATCCAGCGCATAGCGTCGGGTGACGGGGTTGTAACCCATGCCCTTGGTGAATCGCAGGTCCAGTCCGACGCCACGGCACCATGCGGCGAGTTCATGCGGACGGATGAAGCGCGCATGGTCATGGGTACCGGCCGGCAGGAGCTTGAGCAGGTATTCCGCCCCGACGATGGCGTGCAGCCAGGAACGCGCATTGCGATTGATGGTGGAGAAGAACACCCAGCCGCCCGGTCGCACCAGGCGGGCGCAGGCCTCCACGATCGACGAGGGCTGCGGCACGTGTTCCATCATCTCCATGCAGGTGACCACATCGAAGCCGGCAGGCCGCTGATCGGCCAGCGCTTCCGCCGCCACCTCGCGGTATTCCAGATTGGAGACCCCAGCCTCCAGCGCATGCAGTTGCGCCACCTTCAAAGACCGTTCGGCCAGATCGACTCCGAGCACCTGGGCACCCTGACGCGCCATGGCCTCGCTGAGAATTCCGCCGCCGCAGCCGATGTCGACCACCGAACGCCCCGCAAGGGGGCCGGCACATCGCTCGATCCAGTCCAGCCGGAGGGGATTGATCTCGTGGAGGGGGCGGAACTCACTGTCGGGATCCCACCATTTGTGGGCCAGATCGCTGAACTTGGCCAGTTCCTGGGTGTCGACGTTGCTCATCGGGATGGAGATGATTGGGAGATCAGGCTTTGCAGTTTGACGCACGGCCCAACCGTCATAACAAAAAACCCCGCCTAGGCGGGGTTTTCGAGGTCAAGCCGAAGGGCTCACTTCTTGGTGCGGGTACCGACCACTTCGATCTCGACGCGGCGGTTCTTCACCTTGCCTTCCTTCGTCGAGTTGTCAGCCACCGGCTGCTTCTCGCCCTTGCCTTCGGTGTAGACGCGGTTCTGCTCGACGCCCTTGCCGGTCAGGTACTTCTTGACGGCTTCGGCGCGGCTGACGGACAGCTTCTGGTTCATGGCATCGGAGCCGTCGGAGTCGGTGTGACCCACGGCAATGATGACTTCCAGGTTGATGCCCTTGACCTTGTCAACCAGATCGTCCAGCTTGGCGCCGGCTTCCGGCTTGAGCACGGCCTTGCCGGTGTCGAAGAAGGCGTCGGCAGCGAAGCTGACCTTCTCGCTGACCGGAGCGGCTGGAGCAGGAGCAGGAGCCGGCTTCGGCGCCGCCACAGGAGCGGGAGCCACCACCGCAGCAGGAGCGGGAGCAGGTGCTGCGGCCGGAGCAGGAGCCGGTGCAGGAGCCGGCGCGGGGGCAGGAGCCGGCGCGGGGGCAGGAGCGGGGGCCGCCGCCGCGGGCTTGGGCACACCGTCGCAACCTTGCACGCCGGTGCCCGGGGTGAAGAAGTTGTCGCGCCAGCACAGGTTGTCGGTGCCGAGCTTCAGCACGGAGCCGTCCGAGACGCGCCAGTTGTCCACGTTCTGGGCCTGGACGGAACCTGCCACCGCGATGGAGGCAAACAGCAGAGCGATCTTGTTGAGTTTGTTCATGGTTCTCCTCGAGAGATGAGCCGTGGGGGCAGCGGTGAAGGGGTTGAACCGGCGGTCCTGTTGCGGGAGTGTTGATATGGGCCAATTCCCCCTGTGGGACCGACCAAATCATTGTGCCATAGGCCCCACAAACGTCGCTCGGGCACGGGCACTGGTATTTTGGCCTCCCGCCGCTGTTGCACATGGGCGACAGACTGGGCGAACGTACAATCGCCCGCCTTGTCCCAACGAGCGCGCCCGCCCGCAGCACCTCCGCAGCGCTGAGGCATCCGGCTCGCTCCCGCCCTCTGCGCATGAGCTCCTTCGCCAAAGAAACCCTGCCCATCAGCCTTGAAGAGGAGATGCGGCGCTCATACCTCGACTACGCGATGAGCGTGATCGTGGGCCGGGCCTTGCCGGATGCGCGCGACGGCCTCAAGCCGGTGCACCGGCGGGTGCTGTTCGCCATGCACGAGCTGAACAACGATTGGAACCGGCCGTACAAGAAGTCGGCGCGCATCGTCGGTGACGTGATCGGCAAGTACCACCCGCACGGCGACACCGCGGTGTACGACACCATCGTGCGCATGGCGCAGGACTTCAGTCTGCGCCACATGCTGGTGGACGGCCAGGGCAACTTCGGCTCGGTCGATGGTGACGCCGCCGCAGCCATGCGGTACACCGAAATCCGCCTGTCGAAGATCGCCCACGAGATGCTGGCCGACATCGACAAGGAGACCGTCGACTTCGGCCCCAACTACGACGGCAGCGAGAAGGAGCCGCTGGTGCTGCCCAGCCGGCTGCCCAACCTGCTCGTCAACGGCAGCGCCGGCATCGCGGTGGGCATGGCCACCAACATCCCGCCGCACAACCTCAACGAGGTGGTGGACGCCTGCCTGCACCTGCTCAAGGAGCCGGAGGCCAGCCTCGACGAGCTGATGCAGATCATCCCGGCGCCGGACTTCCCGACCGCCGGCATCATCTACGGCATCAATGGGGTGCGCGAGGGTTACCGCACCGGCCGTGGCAAGGTGGTGATGCGCGCAAAGGTGCACTTCGAGGACATCGACCGCGGCCAGCGCCAGTCCATCATCGTCGATGAGTTGCCCTACCAGGTCAACAAGAAGACGCTGCAGGAGCGCATGGCCGAGCTGGTGCACGAGAAGAAGCTCGAAGGCATCAGCCACATCCAGGACGAGTCGGACAAGTCCGGCATGCGCCTGGTGATCGAGCTCAAGCGCGGCGAAGTGCCCGAGGTGGTGCTGAACAACCTGTACAAGCAGACCCAGCTGCAGGACACCTTCGGCATCAACATGGTGGCGCTGATCGACGGTCAGCCACGGCTGTGCAACCTCAAGCAGCTGCTGGAGATCTTTCTGGAGCACCGCCGCGAGGTGGTGACCCGGCGCACCGTGTTCGAGCTGCGCAAGGCGCGCGAGCGCGGCCATGTGCTCGAGGGCCTGGCGGTGGCGCTGGCCAACATCGACGAGTTCATCCGCATCATCAAGGAGTCGCCCACCCCGCCGGTGGCCCGGCTGGCGCTGATGAACCAGAGCTGGGACAGCTCTCTGGTGCGCGAGATGCTTGCCCGCGCCGAGTCCGACACCCCGGGCGGGCGTGCGGCCTACCGGCCCGAAGGCCTGGCCCCGCAGTTCGGCATGCAGGCCGACGGGCTGTACCGCCTCTCGGACGACCAGGCCGGCGAGATCCTGCAGATGCGCCTGCAGCGCCTGACCGGGCTGGAGCAGGACAAGATCGTCGGCGAATACAAGGAGGTGATGGCCCAGATCGCCGACCTGCTGGACATCCTCGCCAAGCCCGAACGGGTGACCTTCATCATCAGCGAGGAGCTGGTGACGCTGCGCCAGGAGTTCGGCCAGACCAAACTCGGCGCGCGCCGCTCGGTGGTCGAGCACAACGTGCAGGAACTCGGCACCGAGGACCTCATCACGCCCACCGACATGGTGGTCACGCTCAGCCACACCGGCTACATCAAGAGCCAGCCGCTGACCGAATACCGCGCCCAGAAGCGCGGCGGGCGCGGCAAGCAGGCCACCGCGACGAAGGACGACGACTGGGTCGACCAGCTCTTCATCGCCAACACGCACGACTGGATGCTGTGCTTCAGCAACCGTGGGCGGGTCTACTGGCTGAAGGTCTGGGAGGTGCCGCAGGGCGGGCGCACCAGCCGCGGCAAACCCATCGTCAACATGTTCCCTCTGCAGCCGGAAGAGAAGATCAACGTGGTGCTGCCGCTGACCGGCGAGTTCCGCAGCTTCCCGGCCGACCACTATGTGTTCATGTGCACCGCGCTGGGCACGGTCAAGAAGACGGCGCTGGACGAATTCAGCAACCCGCGCAAGGCCGGCATCATCTCGGTGGACCTGGACGAAGGCGACTACCTGATCGGTGCGGCACTCACCGACGGCAAACACGACGTGATGCTGTTCAGTGACGGCGGCAAAGCGGTGCGCTTCGATGAAAACGACGTGCGCCCGATGGGCCGCAACGCCCGCGGCGTGCGCGGCATGGCACTGGAAGAAGGCCAGAACGTCATCGCCATGCTGGTGGCCGAACAGGACGATACCCAGTCGGTGGGGCCTGACAACACGCCGGTGAGCGTGTTGTGCGCCACCGAGAACGGCTTCGGCAAGCGCACTTCGATCGTCGAGTACACCCGCCACGGCCGCGGCACCAAGGGGATGATTGCCATCCAGCAGAGCGAGCGCAACGGCCGGGTGGTGGCCGCCACGTTGGTCAGAACCAACGACGAGATCATGCTGATCACCGATCGCGGTGTACTCGTTCGCACTCGTGTGGCAGAAATCCGGGAACTGGGCCGCGCAACCCAGGGGGTCACCCTGATTTCACTGGACGAAGGTGCCAAGCTGTCGGGCCTGCAACGCATCGTCGAGAACGATGCCGGCGCAGACCTTGACAACGAACCCAGTGCCGGCACAACCGGCGAGGAGAACCCCTGATGAAGCGATGGACTGTCCTGGCGGCCCTGCTGGTCGCCGGCGGCTTGGTGCAGGCTGCCGAGGCAACGGCTGCCAAGAAGGACCTGGTGAAGAAGGTGCTGCAGTTGCAGCAGCCCGGCATTGAAGGCCTGGGCAATGCGGTGGCAGGCCAGACCTCCCAACAGATCCTGCAGGCGGCCAGCCGCCAGGCCGGCCGCGTGCCGGCCGACCAGCGCGAGCAGGTCGGCAAGGCCATCCAGGAAGACGTGCGCAAGTTCTACGACGACGTGGCCCCCGCCCTGCGTGCCACCGCCGTCAAACAGGCCCCGGGCACCCTGGGCGCTGCGCTGGAAGACAAGCTCAGCGAGGACGAACTCAAGGCCCTGATCGCCTGGCTGGAATCCCCGGTGAGCCGCAAGTACCAGCAACTGAGCAGCGAGGCTCAACCGGCGCTGACGCAGAAGATCATCAGCGAATCGCGCTCGACGGTGGAGCCCAAGCTCAAGGCGCTGGACCAGTCGATCTCCAAGAAGCTCGGCCTGCCACCGGCCGAGGATGCCGCCAAGAAGAAATGAGCCCACCTCCCACCGACACCCCCCAGGAACTGCTCGGCCTGCGCCACCGGATTGATGCGCTGGACCGCGAACTTCTCGACCTGCTGAACCGCCGCGCCGGCCTGGCGCTGGCGGTGGGTGAGATCAAGAAGAAGGAGGGATCGGTGGTGTTCCGACCGGAACGTGAGGCGCAGGTGATCGACGGCCTCAAGTCGGTCAATCCCGGCCCGCTGAAGACCGAAAGCGTGGCACCGATCTGGCGCGAGATCATGAGCGCCTGCCGTGCCCTGGAGACTCCCACCCGGGTCGCCTACCTCGGTCCGGCGGGCACGTTCAGCGAAGAAGCGGCGCTGGGCTTCTTCGGCTCCTCGATCGTGCGCGTGCCCTGCGCCAGCATCGAGGAAGTCTTCCGCAGCACCTCGGCCGGCGTCGCCGACTTTGGTGTGGTGCCGGTGGAAAACTCAACCGAAGGCACGGTGCGCAACGCACTCGACATCTTCCTGACCACGCCGCTGTTCATCATCGGCGAGACCAGCCTGTTTGTGCGCCACAACCTGTTGCGCCAGACGAATTCGCTGGACGGCATCGAGGCGGTCTGCGCGCACCCCCAGGCGCTGGCCCAGTGCCACGAGTGGCTGTCGATGCACTTGCCCCAGGCCGAACGCCGGCCCGTCTCCAGCAATGCCGAGGGTGCACGCCTGGCGGGGCAGGACGTGCGACTGGCCGGCATCGCCAGCACCCGCGCCGCCAGCGAGTACGGCGTGCACGTGGTGGCCCCCGCCATCCAGGACGACGCCCACAACCGCACGCGTTTCGCCATCGTCACCGACCCGCACCGCCACCCCGCCCCGAAGTCTTCCGGACACGATTGCACCAGCCTGGTGGTATCGGTGGTCAACCGTCCGGGCGCGATGTACGACATCCTCGCTCCGCTGAAGAAGCACGGTGTGTCCATGACCCGGCTGGAGTCGCGCCCGGCCCGCTCGGGCCAGTGGGAGTACTACTTCTTCATCGACCTGCAGGGCCATCCGGACCAGCCGGCGGTGCAGACCGCGATGCAGGAGCTGCGCGAATCCTGCGCCTTCTTCAAGGTGCTGGGCACCTACCCCATCGACGTGCACTGAGTCGGCCCACACCATGTTCAATCAACTGGGGGTCATCGGCGTCGGCTTGATGGGTGGCAGCTTTGCACTGGCACTCAAGCGCGCCGGCCTGGTGCAGCGGGTGGTGGGCTACAGCAAGTCCCCTGCAACCACCGAGAAGGCGCGCAGACTCGGCGTGATCGATGTGGTGGCGGACTCCGCGCTGCAGGCCGTCTCCGGCTCCGATCTGGTGCTGGTGGCCGTGCCGGTTTCGGCCATCGAGGGCACCTTCAAAGCCATACGCCAGTTGGTGTCGCCGTCGGTGCTGGTGATGGACGTGGGCAGCACCAAACGCGATGTGGTGGACGCCGCGCGACGGGTGCTGAAGGAGCGCCTAGGCGGCTTCGTCCCGGCCCACCCGATCGCCGGCAAGGAAGTCTCCGGCGTGGAACATGCCGACCCGCAGTTGTACGTGGGCAAGCAGGTCATCCTCACCCCACTGGCCCAGACCGATCCGGTGCTGGTGCAGAAGGCCACCGATGTCTGGTCGGCGATCGGCAGCCAGGTGCTGCGCATGACGCCCGAGAATCACGACACCGCCTATGCGGCGGTGAGCCACCTGCCCCATCTGCTGGCCTTCGCCTACTTCAATGCCGTGCTGGCACAACCGGCCGGGCGGGAGTTCCTCTCGCTGGCCGGACCGGGGTTCCGCGACTTCACCCGCATTGCCGCCAGCGATGTGTCTGTATGGCGCGACATCCTGATGGCCAACCGTGAGGAAGTCATCAAGCAGACCCAGCGGCTGCGCCACGCGCTGGACGCCTTCGAGGTGGCGATGCGCTCGGGCAACGCGGAAGCACTGTCCGACCTGATCCGTACCGCTTCGGACGGCCGCGCCGGCTGGCAGATGAATGCCCGCCCCGCCCCCCCGCAGCGCTGACACCTGCGCAACTCGCCGACCGTCCCCTCCCGAGGGCCTCCTCGCTGCGGGTGCGGAGCACCATTCGTGCGATGCTTCGCACTTCGCCTGCCGTAGTCGACCATGTTCGCCATTCCTGCCCTTGACCTCGTCCCGCTGGGTGCCGCTGCCGGTACCGTGCGCCTGCCCGGCTCCAAGAGCATCTCCAACCGCCTGCTGCTGCTGGCCGGCCTGAGCGAGGGCGAGACCACGCTGGTCGACCTGCTGGACTCCGACGACACCCGGGTGATGCTCGACGCGCTGCAGGCCTTGGGCTGCCGCATCGAACCCGACGGCAGCACCACCCGCATCGTCGGCTTCGGCGGCCGACCGGCGGTGGCTGCAGCGGACCTCTTTCTTGGCAATGCCGGCACCGCGATGCGCCCGCTCACCGCCGCGTTGGCGGTGCTGGCCTGCGAGCACGGCGGCGACTACCGCCTGCGCGGCGTGCCGCGCATGCACGAGCGGCCCATTGGCGACCTGGTCGACGCGCTGCGCGGCCTGGGCTGCAGCATCGACTGCACCGTCCAGGAAGGTTATCCGCCGCTGCGCCTGCGCGGCGGCCAGCTCGACCTGAGCCGGCCGGTGAGGGTGCGCGGCGACGTCTCCAGCCAGTTCCTCACCGCGCTGCTGCTGGCGCTGCCGCTGGCCACCGCACAACAGGCGGTGCAGATCGAGGTGGTGGGCGAGCTGATCTCCAAACCCTACATCGAAATCACCCTCAACCTGCTGGCGCGCTTTGGCATCGCGGTGCAGCGGGAGGGTTGGTCGCGTTTCACGCTGCCGCAGGGCAGCCGCTACCGCACGCCGGGTGTTGTGCCGGTGGAGGCGGACGCCTCATCGGCGTCGTACTTCATTGCGCTGGGGGCGCTGGCAGGCATCGACGCGCCGGTGCGCATCGAGGGGGTGGGCGCCGACTCGATCCAGGGCGACATCCGCTTCGTCGAGGCGGCCCAGGCCATGGGTGCCCAGGTGCACAGCGAAGCCAATGCGCTGGAGGTGCGCCGCGGCGCCTGGCCCCTCCAGGCCATCGACCTGGACTGCAACCACATCCCCGACGCCGCGATGACCCTGGCAGTGATGGCCCTGTACGCCGATGGCCCCAGCACGCTGCGCAACATCGCCAGCTGGCGCGTCAAGGAAACCGACCGCATTGCCGCCATGGCCACCGAACTGCGCAAGATCGGCGCCACGGTCGACGAAGGGACCGACTTCATCCGCGTCCATCCGCTGGCGCAGTTCCGCAGCGCCAGCCTGCACACCTACGACGACCACCGCATGGCCATGTGCCTGTCGCTGGCGGCCTTCCATGAGCTCAAGGGCTCCGGGCCGGCCACACTGCGCATCGAGGATCCGAAGTGCGTCGCCAAGACCTTTCCGGACTACTTCGAGGCACTGTTCTCGGTGGTCTCGGTCGAGCGCGACCGGGTGCCGGTGATCACGATCGACGGCCCTACCGCCTCCGGCAAGGGCACGCTTGCGGCGAGCGTGGCCGAACAGCTCGGCTACCACACGCTGGACTCCGGGTCCTTGTACCGCGTGACTGCGCTGGCTGCACGCCGTGCCGGGGTCGCTGCCGACAACGAATCGGCTCTGGCCCAGGTGGCCGCCGGGCTGAAGCTGCGCTTCGAGGGCACGCGGGTGTTCCTGGAAGGCGACGAGGTGACCGATGCCCTGCGCGAGGAGGCCGTGGGCACGATGGCCTCGCAGATCTCGGTCTGGCCGGCGGTGCGCGCGGCGCTGCACGAACTGCAGTGCAGCTTCCGCCGCCTGCCCGGCCTGGTGGCCGACGGGCGCGACATGGGCACGGTGATCTTTCCGGACGCCGCACTGAAGGTCTTCCTCACCGCCAGCGCCGCCGCACGCGCCGAGCGCCGCCACAAGCAATTGATTTCCAAGGGAATTTCTGCTAGCCTCGACAGTCTTCGCGCCGACTTGGAAGCACGAGATGCCCGGGACCGTTCCCGCAGCACCGCGCCGCTGAAGCCCGCCGAGGATGCGCTGGAGCTGGACAACTCCGGTATGACGATCGGCGATTCAGTCGATCTCGTGCTGGGTTGGTGGCTGCAGCGCAGGCCGTTCGTTCTCCAGGGCTGAGCGCTCCAGCGCTCGCCCGGCCACCGCGCAGCCACTTCGCCCGCCGCCCGGCGACCCCACCGCCCGGTGGGTCCGCTGCGTGGCGATTCCTGCTTCATCCATCGCGGCGCCCTGCTGCATCACCCGCCGGCTTTCACCTCACTTGGCTTTCGCCGGCACCAAGGAACTCCCCCCATGTCCGAATTCATCCCCGACAGTCCCTTCGCCACCCCCGAAGTGGAGAGCTTCGCAGCCCTGTTCGAAGAATCGCTCCAGAACGCAGACCTGCGTGCCGGTGAAGTGATCTCTGCCGAGGTCGTGCGCGTCGAGCACAACTTCGTGGTCGTCAATGCCGGCCTGAAGTCCGAGGCCTATGTGCCCATCGAAGAGTTCAAGAACGACCAGGGCGAGATCGAAGTCCAGGTCGGCGACTTCGTTTCGGTGGCGATCGACTCGATCGAAAACGGCTACGGCGACACCATCCTGTCGCGCGACAAGGCCAAGCGCCTGGCCTCCTGGCTGTCGCTGGAGAACGCGCTGGAGTCCGGCGACTTCGTCACCGGCACCGTCTCCGGCAAGGTCAAGGGCGGCCTGACCGTGCTGGTCAACGGCATCCGCGCCTTCCTGCCCGGCTCGCTGCTCGACACGCGTCCGGTCAAGGACATGAGCCCGTTCGAGGGCAAGACCATGGAGTTCAAGGTCATCAAGCTCGACCGCAAGCGCAACAACGTTGTGCTGAGCCGTCGTGCGGTGGTCGAAGCTTCGATGGGCGAAGAGCGCGCCAAGCTGCTGGAGACGCTGCGCGAAGGCGCCATCGTCCACGGCGTGGTCAAGAACATCACCGAGTACGGTGCGTTCGTGGACCTGGGTGGCATCGACGGCCTGCTGCACATCACCGACATGGCCTGGCGCCGTGTGCGTCACCCGAGCGAAGTGGTGACGGTGGGTCAGGAGCTGTCCGCCAAGGTCCTGAAGTTCGACGCCGAGAAGAACCGCGTCAGCCTGGGCCTGAAGCAGCTGGGCGACGATCCCTGGATCGGCGTGTCGCGCCGCTACCCGTCGGGCACCCGCCTGTTCGGCAAGGTCACCAACATCGCCGACTACGGTGCCTTCGTCGAGATCGAGCCGGGCATCGAAGGCCTGGTGCACGTCTCCGAGATGGACTGGACCAACAAGAACGTCGCTCCCGCCAAGGTGGTCAGCCTGGGCGAGGAAGTCGAAGTCATGGTCCTGGAGATCGACGAGGACAAGCGCCGCATCAGCCTGGGCATGAAGCAGTGCCGCCCCAACCCCTGGGACGAGTTCTCGCAGAACTTCAAGCGCGGCGACCGCGTCAAGGGCCCCGTCAAGTCGATCACCGACTTCGGCGTCTTCGTCGGCCTGGCGGCCGGCATCGACGGCCTGGTGCACCTGTCCGACCTGTCCTGGAACGAGCCGGGCGAGTCCGCCGTGCGCAACTACAAGAAGGGCCAGGACGTCGAGGCGATCGTTCTGGGCATCGACGTGGAGCGCGAGCGCATCTCCCTGGGCATCAAGCAGCTCGACACCGATCCGTTCACCAGCTACACCACGCTCAATGACCGTGGCGCCACGGTGGTCGGCAAGGTCAAGACCGTGGACCCGCGCGGCGCAGAGATCCAGCTCAACGAAGACGTCACCGGCTACCTGCGTGCCTCCGAGATCGCCCGCGAGCGTGTCGAGGATGCCCGCAACGTGCTGAAGGAAGGCGACGAGGTCACCGCCCTGATCCTCAACGTCGACCGCAAGATGCGTTCGATCCAGCTGTCGATCAAGGCCAAGGACAACGCCGAGCAGCAGGAAGCCCTGCAGCGCCTGTCCGCCGACAACCGCGAGACCGTCGGCAACGCCGGCACCACCAGCCTGGGCGCCCTGCTCAAGGCCAAGCTGGACCAGGGCAACAACTGATCCAGCCCCTGTCACCCGGCCTCTCGGCCGGGTGCCAACAGGCCCCGCGGCTGCCGGCAGTTGCGGGGCCTTGTCGTTTCCGGCGCTGCCGCGGCGCGCTGCGCAGCTGCGGCGCCTGTAACATCCGGCCGACCGGCCAGCCCCTCCTGGCCGACACCTCTTCCACTCCGAAGCCATGACCCGTTCCGACCTCGTTGCCCTGCTGGCCGAACGCTCCGGCCAGCTCACCCACCGCGATGCCGAGTTCGCCGTCAAAACCATGCTCGACGCGATGAGCGATGCCCTGGCGCGCGGACACCGCATCGAGATCCGCGGCTTCGGCAGCTTCGCCATCAACCACCGCCCCCCCCGGGTGGGCCGCAACCCCCGCTCCGGCGAGCAGGTCATCATTCCGGAAAAGCTGGTGCCCCACTTCAAGCCCGGCAAGGCTCTGCGCGAGGCGGTGGACCAGTCCGCCGCCGATGCGGAAGCCCAGGTGGTGCATGTGATCACTCCCAAAGGCGCGGACTGAAGCCGTCTCGACGCTGACCTCGTGCCGAAGCGAGTCGCGCCCGGGTCCTGTTTCCGAGCGTGAAAACGAGCACACTAGAATGACGTCGTGATGCGTTTTCTGACTTGGCTCTTCCGGGCCGCCGTCTTCTTCGTGTTGTTCGCCTTTGCGCTGAACAACCAGCACGAGGCCCAGTTGCACTGGTTTTTCGGCTGGGTCACCCGCACCCCGATGGTGTTCGTGGTGCTGGGTGCCTTCGCCAGTGGCTGTGTGGTCGGCGCCTTGGCGATGTTGCCCTCCTGGTGGCGTCTGCGCCGCCAGGCCCGCGAGAACGCCGAATCGCCGGCCGCTGCGGCGGTAGAAGAATCCGCCCCCGTCACCCGACCGGTGCCCCTGCCCGACATCGACCTCAACGCCGCGCGACGCGATGGAATTTGACCTGCAGTGGCTGCTGCTGGGGCTGCCGGTGGCCTTTGCGCTGGGATGGCTGGCCTCCCGACTCGATTTGCGACAGTGGAAGCGGGAAGCCGAGTCCTCTCCGCGCGCCTACTTCAAGGGCCTGAACCTGCTGCTCAACGAACAGCAGGACAAGGCCATCGACGCCTTCATCGAAGCGGTCCAGCACGACCCCGGCAGCTCCGACCTGCACTTCGCGCTCGGCAACCTGTTCCGCCGCCGCGGTGAGTACGAACGCGCCGTGCGGGTGCACCAGCACCTGCTGCAGCGCGGCGACCTGCCCCAGGCCGACCGCGAGCGTGCGCAGCACGCCCTGGCGCAGGACTACATGAAGGCCGGCCTGTTCGACCGCGCCGAGGCCGCCTTCCAGTCCCTGCAGGGCACCCCCTTCGAGACCGAATCCCGCCTGGCCCTGCTCGGCCTGCACGAGCGCTCACGCGACTGGCCCGCCGCCGTGCAGGTGGCCACCCTGCTGGAGCAGTCCGGCACGGGCTCCTTTGCCGGGCGCATCAGCCACTACTGGTGCGAACAGGCCCAGCAGGCCCTCGACCGTGGCGACGAGACCCTGGCCCACCAGGCCCTCGAGCGGGCCCAGAAGGCCTCTCCACACGCTGCGCGCCCCCTGCTGATGCAGGCCCAGCGCCTGCTCAACCGGGGTGCAGCCGGTGAGGCGCTGGACCTCTGCGCCCGCCTGCAGCACCAGAACCCGGAAGCCTTCGTGCTGGGCGCGGGCCTGCTGGTGGATGCAGCGCAGGCCTGCGGCCGCCTCGACAACGCGCGCAGCCTGCTGCAGCACACGCTGAACCTGCACCCCAGCCTGGACCTGCTGCGTGCCCTGGCGCGGCTGGACGGCCGGGCCCTGGGTGATGACCCTGCCTTGCTGAACCTGATGGCCACCCAGCCAAGCCTGTCGGCCGCGCAGGAGCTGCTGGCCCTGCCGGGCGGCCCGCGCGACGATGCCGCACTGGCACTGGTGCGAGAGGCGGTGGCCCGGGGCGCACGGCCGCTGCAGCGCTGGCGCTGCGCCGCCTGCGGCTTCGAGGCTCAGCGCTACTTCTGGCAGTGCCCCGGCTGCCTGAGCTGGGACAGCTACCCGGCGCATCGCGTGGAGGAACAATGAACGCGTCGGATCCGCGCATCATCCTGTGCATGAAATGGGGCAGCAAGTACGGCCCCGAGTACGTCAATCGCCTCTACGCGATGGTGGAGCGCCATCTGCGCGGACCCTTTCGCTTCGTCTGCCTGACCGACCGCAGCGAGGGCATCCGGTCGGAGGTGACCTGCCTGCCGATCCCCGCGCTCGACCTGCCCGCCGGCCTGCCCGAGCGGGGCTGGACCAAACTCACCACCTTCAGCGCCGATCTGCACGGCCTGCGCGGCACGGCCCTGTTCCTCGACCTGGATGTGGTGATCGTCGATGACATCACCCCCTTCTTCGAGCAGCCGGGTGAGTTCCTGATCATCCACGACTGGAAGCGGCCCTGGAGGGTAACCGGCAACTCCTCCGTCTACCGCTTTCAGCTGGGCGCCCACGCCGACCTGCTGGAGTGGTTCCGCGGCCACTTCGAGGAGGTCCGGCAGGTGCATCGCAACGAGCAGGCCTACCTCTCGGACTACCTGCACAAGCAGGGCCGGTTGACCTACTGGCCCGACCAGTGGTGCGCGAGCTGGAAGTACCACTGCATCCCGCGTTTCCCCCGCAACTACTGGCGTGACCCTGCCATCCCGCAGGGCGCGCGCATCCTGATCTTCCACGGCGTGATGAACCCGCCCGACGCCCTGGAAGGCCGGCGCAACGGCAACTGGCGCTACGCGCGGCCGGCACGCTGGATCGCCGAGCACTGGCGGGTCTGAAACACCGGAGGCGTCAGCGGCCGAAGTAGCCTTCGCACTTGTCGACGAAGCGCTGCACGCTGGCATTGGCCTCCTGCTCCTGCTGCTTCAGGTGGGGCAGCAGCAGCGCAGCGGTGCGGCGCGCCTCTTCCAGGCCGCTCCAGCCCAACGCCACGCCATATCGGTCCCGTGGGTCCGGATACCAGCTCTCCGGCGTCATGCCTTCCTCGGGCAATACGATCGAGTCACAGCCACACAGGGCGGCGAACTGCGAGTACATCGTGTAGGGATCGTAGGAGATGCAGGTCTTGACCCGATTGAACACGGCTGCGGCCTCTTGGTGGCTCATGCCATCGATCAGGATCGAATTCGCTGCATCGTGCTGCATCACCCTGCCCGCCCCCTTGCGCAGGATGTGACAAGTCCCGCTGCGTTCACCGGAATGGGTCTGTCGGTACACGTCATCACGGACGAAGACCGTCCGCAGGAGGTTGTCGGATTCGGGATTCAGCGCCGGATCGTTGAAAGCATGTTGGAAGAAGAAGTACCTGTCGTTCCTGCCGTAATTGACCCGGCCGGTGTGGAAACCCGGTTTGTGCAGCAGCCAACGCACCACGTGACGGGCGCGCAGAGGGTTGCCATCGATCTTCTCGGGATACACCACGATGGCGCCGTCGAGGTCGGCAGGGGTTGCAATCGGGGTAGTGAAACCTGCAAAGGTGTTGTAGAAGCCATGCTTGCGGTACCAGCGCCGCTGCATGCGCCATCGATGCCAGGAGTGCAGCGGACGCCAGGGATTGAACAGCGCGTGTCGCGACGGCCACAACAGGGCACGCTGCCCGCTGCGATTGAGCAGATCGCACAGCCGGTGCAACACCAGCACGCCCCCACTGTTTTCGTCGAAGCTGGGGGCAAAGATGATGAAGGTGCGAGACATGGTTCGGCGCAATGTGGATGCGGTCAGGCCCCGCGGATCGGGCGGGCCGGGTTGCCCACCACGGTGGCACCCGGCGGCACGTCGTTCAGCACCACCGCCCCCATGCCCGATGACGGCGCCGCGGCCGATCACCAAGGGCCGTTCGGCACTGCCTTGGCGGATCAACGCACCGCTACCGACATAGGCGTGGTCCTCGATGAGGATATTGCCGTTGCAGCGCACGCCCGGACCGAAGGTGACGTAGTCGCCGATGCGGCAGTCGTGCTCCACCTGCGAATAGATGTTGCCGTGGAAGAAGCGACCGATCGTGGCGTTCGCCCCACGAGGTGTGGGCGCAGAGCAGCCCTTCGCCGATTTCATTGCCGCGTCACCATCCAGGCTGAATCGACAGGGTTCACCCTGCAGGTTGCCAGGGCTCGCGCCACCGAACGCCCAGCAGTCGCTCGGCAATGCGCTCCGGCCGCGGAGTCCAGATGGCAAAACGTCTTCAGACAGGGCAAGCCAGACGGTGCTGGCGCGCCGCCGCCTCGAACTCGCTGGAGGAGATCACCCGGTGTCCGTTGATCCGCTCGCCCAACGGGCCGTACTCGACCACAAACACCGCCTCGGCCGAAGCTCCCGGTCGCATGCGCTGCGCCACCAATCGCAAGGCGGAAGGTTTCGATTCTTTCGCGGCAGTGTGCACGGCGGCGTCTCCTGCAGGTTAGAGATGCGTTCGACCGTGCTTCAACGACGTGAAGCACGGATCGCGTCGATGACCCGCTGCTGCTGTTCTTCGCTCAACGCAGGGTAGATCGGCAGACAAAGGATCTCCGAAGCCACACGCCGCGCCACCGGCAGGTTCGTCGGCTGTGCGGAGGGCAGGCCGCGGTACATCGGCATGTCGCTGATCAGCGGGTAGAAGTAGCGCCGGCTGAAGATCTGCTGCTCGCGCAGGCGCTGGTAGAGCCCGTCCCGGCTCAGGCCATACCCTGGCTGAACCCGGATCGGCATGTAGGAGTGGTTCGGCGTCGTGTCCGCCGGCTCGGGCATCAACGCGATGCCTTCGACATCGGCAAGGGCCTCGCGGTACCGGGTGGCGATGGCCGTGCGCCGGGCGATCGCCGCATCCACCTCGCGCAACTGCAGCAGTCCGAAGGCCGCCTGCACCTCGTTGAGCTTGCCGTTGATGCCTGGCGCCATCACTGTCACTTCGTCGGCGAAGCCGAAATTCTTCAGGAAGTCGATGCGCTGCTTGGTCTTGGCGTCCGGGCAGACGATGGCCCCACCCTCGATGGTGTTGTAGACCTTGGTGGCGTGAAAACTCAGCACCGACAGGTCACCGCTGTTGAGCAGGCTGCTGCCCTGGTGGCGCACACCAAAGGCATGGGCAGCGTCGTAGATCACCTTCAGGCCGTAGGTGTCGGCAATGCGCTGGATGGCCCGCACGTCGCAGGGATGGCCATAGCAGTGCACCGGCATGATCGCGGTGGTCTTGGGCGTGATGGCCGCCTCGATGCGCTCGGGGTCGAGGTTGCAGGTGTGTGGATCAATGTCGGCGAACACCGGCTCCAGGCCATTCCACAGCAGCGAGTGAGCGGTGGCGACGAAGGAATACGGCGTGGTGATCACTTCGCCCTGGATGCGCAGGGTCTGCAGCGCCGTCACCAGGGCGATGGTGCCGTTGGTCAGCAGCGCCAGATGTTTCACCCCCAGGTGCTCGGCCAGCGCCTGTTCCAGCTGCTGGTGGAAGGGCCCGCCGTTGGTCAGGATCTTGCGATCCCAGATCACCTTCAGCAACTCGACGAAGTCTTCGAGGGGGGGCAGCTGGGGCTGCGTAACGTAGAGGTTCGGGTCGCTGCTCATGACGGATTGCGGTTTCGTGGGGACCGGCGGAAAGCCCCTTTGCGGTTCAGGCAGCTGCCCTGCACGCCGGGCCAGGAGGATCCGATACAGCATCCGATCAAGCCCGCAGGCCCCAATGAAGGGCTGCACCCGCCAACCAGCGTTGCCGGTGCTTGACGGATTTTTGCGCACCTGGCCGATGTTTTCGATCTGAGCGCAACAAAAAGCCAAGGACACCATCGCCTGCGGGCGCAATCGCCATGCGCAGGATGCAAGGCGAGTGCTCAGGCTGCGGGCGCCCCCGCGGCTGCAGCGACCTGCTCAATCAACCCTGCAGCTCGGGGCAGCACCGCCCGCAAGTCGTACCCGGCCTGCACGCGTTCGCGCCCTGACCGGCCCATGCGCTCCCTCAGGCCGCGGTCCACCAGCAGGTCATCCAGCGCATTCAGCCAGTCCTCAGGATGCGCCGCCAGCATGCCGGTGACACCCTCGCTGACCACGTCGGTGTTGACTCCCACCGGTGACGCCACGCAAGGCAGAGATGCGGCCATGTACTGGAGCAGCTTGAAGGCACACTTGCCTCGGGTGAATTCATCGTCGTTCAACGGCATCAACCCGACATCCGCATCCGGCAGGACCAGGGTCTCGATCCCAGGCTGCCAGGTTACCTTGTCCATTGCCACATCCCCCCACTCCGGAAACCGGGAGGAAACGATGCGCAGACGAAAGTGGGCATGGCGGCGCGTCAATGCAGCGAAGACCGGACGCAGGGGCTCCAGGTACTGCAGGTTGCCCGGCAGACCGATCCAGACGACCACCCCACCACCCCGGCGTGAGAAATCGGCGGGTGCAAACGCACCGACATCCACCGCGGTCGGCACGATTTGTACCCGCCCCCCCGCCTGCTCGGCGCGGGCAGCGAGATAAGGGCTGCCGGCCAGCGTCAATCGGCTGTTCCTGCACATGCCCTCAAACGCTCGGAGTCGACTCGCGGAAGGCACTGGAGCCGACTCCACGCTCAGTGGCTGGCTGAGCCAGGTGACGTCATCGATGTCGAACACCGTCCTCGAGTTGCATGCAGCCAACCAACGCGATTCCAGCGGATGCAATCTCAGCTTGTGCAGCAGCAGCACATCGGCATCACGCAGAGCTGCGCGCAGGCGCCAGATCCGCAGCCCATACTCACGCTGCCGAATGGTTTCGACGCGCACCTGCCAACCACGTACCCTGAGCTCGTCCAGCAGGGGAGCGATGCGATAGCGGAACGACGGCTTCTCGACGTCGTAGGTCAGGACCAGCAGTTCAGGCATGCCGCTCACCCCGGTGCACCTTCTCGGCCTTCAGAATCACTGCCTCCATCGCCCGCTGCAGCACCCGCGTGTCGAGGCGCGCCAACGCAAGCTCCCGAGCACGCAGCGCCATCGCATCGGCAAGCTGCGGATCTTCAAAGACCTTCATCAGGGCCTGAGCGTACGCCTGATCCTCATGCTCTTCGACCAACCAACCGTTCTCACCGTCTCGCACGATCTCCGGAATCCCGGCGTGTCGGGTGGACACCACCACCGAGCCTGCAGCCATGGCCTCCTGTATCGAAGAGGGCAGCCCTTCCGTCTCTCCACCCGGAGCCGTGACGGAGTGCTGCAGGAAGACCCGGGCTCGCGACAGCAACTCCGCAATCGCCGCATGCCCCTGGACCCCCAGAAAATCCACCCGCGACTCCACGCCCAACTCCCTGGCCAGCACACGGCAGGGCTCCAGCAGCGGACCGTCGCCCACCATCTGGAGCCGCAGCTGTGGCCACCTATGTGCGGCAGCTGCAAAGGCCCGAACATTCGCCTGGGGGCGCTTCTTGTCGATGAACCGCCCCACCGAAACGATCAGTCCAGCGTCCTTCACGCCGGGTCGGAACAGCTCCGGGTTCGTTCCACTGGGCAGGACATGGGTGTTGGGATGCACCACACCGACGCGCCGCAGGTTTTCGACGAGGAAAGCCGACACGGCAAAGACGCCATCGACCTGCTGCATCAACCGCTGATAGGCCTGGACAGAACCCGCTGATCGCAAACGACTGGAAGCGTCGTAACCACGGAAATAGACAAACACGGGGAGCCCCGCGGCAACGGCCACCGGTGCGATCCAGCAGCCCAGAGGGCCGAACTCCGCCAGCACAGCCGTGACGCCATGCTGTTGCCAGAAGTGCAGAATCCTCTTGCGCTCATGGCCCGCTGGCACGCCCCAATAGCGATGCCGCACAAAAGCCGACAGTTGCTGCGGCCATGCGCAAAGCAACGAAGCGGGACCTCCACGGACCTCGTCCGCTACGAGAAGCGGCTGCTCAAACGCCGGCCTGGCGCCTGACCGCCGCGCGACAACCACCGTGTTCCCGCCAAAACTCTCCCGCACATGGCGTTCGATGAAGCGCTCAGAGGCCGCTCCGACCTTGTGCATGACCACAGCCAGTGTGCTGCTCATCCTGACGTCCTCGGAAATATGCAGGTCATGCGTCATTCACGCCAGGAATCGGTGATCCACGGCACCGGACAGACAAACCGCTGCAGGTGGCGCCAGCGGCTGCGGTCCACCCGCTGATCGCTGAAGGTGGCCCGTAGGTGCTGCCACAGCGTCGGGTGCGGCGGGGCGCCCTTGTTCCAGCGGCCCAGAACCACATCGTCGGGGTTCGGGCCGCCCGGGAAGGTGACGATGCGCGAGCCGGCCGGCAGCCTGGCCGGCACGAAGTAGCGCAGCGGCACCGGCGGCAGGCAGTGCAGGCGGAAATGCCGCGTCCAGGCCTCCGGCCAGAAGTGGATGCCCCCGGTGACCGAGGCGGTCACATAGTGCTGCTCGAACTGGTACTTGTCGGCGATGCCCTGCGGGTCCGCACGGAAGTTGTCCAGCAGGTGGGCGTTGCCCCCGACCGGGAAGCGGAACACCGAGGTCTGCCCCAGCCGCTGCATCGGCCGGGCCCAGTTGCGGGCCACATAGACGTCCTGGGGGCTGCCGATGGTGAAGTAGTCCTCCAGCGGCCCGACGATCACCGAATCCAGGTCGATGAACAGCGCCGTGCCGGGCTGCAACCCGGGCACCTCGCGCCCCCACAGCACCTGCTTGCGCCACTTGCCGCGGGTGCGCTGCGGGTGCGGCACGCCCAGCTCCGGCAAGGGGAAGCACTCCACCTCCGGGCGAATGCCTTGGGCATCGTCGGTCAGACAGACCACACGGAAGGGCGCGGCCAGGTGGCGCGACACCATGCCGTAGAGCCGGTTGACGTACTCCGGGCCGTAGAGCTGGCCCCACTTCACGCAGACGACCTGCCGGATGGCTTCGCTCATCGCCTCAACCTCCCCAGGCCTGGCGCAGCCAGTCAATGTTGCCGATGCGCCGGTACCACTTCTGGCCCTGCCCGGCCAGCACGTCGGACATCTTGGGTGTGCCGGCGAACACCACGATGTGCGCGCCCGCCGGGACCACCGGGTCGCGCAGGTAGCTCTTCACGTGGCGGGGCACGCAGTCGTTCTTGAAACTCACGCACCAGCCCCGTGGCCAGTACGCCAGGTCCCCATGGGCGGCCAGCTGGGCGCTCTGGAACTGCTGGGAGATCTCGTAGCGCTGCGCGGCCCCCTTCGGGTCGGCCACATAGGCGTCCAGGATGTAGCGGTGGGCGCCGATCTCGAAGCGGAACACCGAGGAGTTGCCCACGCTGTGCAGGAAGCGGTCACGCTCCGGGTCGATGCGGCGCAGCGGCTTGTGGCGAAACAGATCATCGTCCCGGATGATCAGGAAACGCCCCGGCGCGCTGAAGAAGGGCTCCAGGTCGTCCACTACCACCAGATCCAGGTCCAGGAACAGCGCCGTGCCCTGCAGGTCGGCCAGCTGCTCGCGGAACACCGCCAGCTTGCGCCAGCGCAGGTCCTTCTGGCCGGCGGGCAGCCCCAGGTCCGGCAGCGGTCGCACCTCGACGTCCGCGTCCAGTCCCTGTGCATCGTCGGTGAAGCAGACGAAGCGGTGCGGCCGCTTCAGGTGCCGGGCCACGCCTCGGCGCAGGTGATTGACGTATTCGGGCCCGTACATCGAGCCCCACTTCATGCAGATGACGTTGACGCGAGGGTCCATGGGCAGGCGAAATCCGTATGACTCCAGGTCGGCGCGGCACTCGAACCGCCGAGCCGCTGGCCCTGGCGGCGGCCCCGCCAAGGCACCCGGGGAAACCTCGGAGCATAACAATCCCGCGAAAGGTTTCACGCCACAACCACACTGTTGCCGCCGAACCTGCTCCCCCCCAAGGGGGTCCCACCTCCCCCCAAAGAACCCACTTCGGGGCGATGGGAGGCAGCGCCTGTCGCACCTATCGTGTATGGGCGGGGTCAACAGCGCCGGACTCCGCAGACACAGCGACCTCCCGGCGCAACGAAAGGCAGGCAACGATCATGTGGAAGACCTTCCGGGCCGCACTGGTGGCCCTTCTCCTGGGCTGGGCCACTTTGGTGAGCGCGGCGGTGGACGTCAACAAGGCCAGCCAGGCCGAGCTGGAGTCGATCAAGGGCATCGGCCCGGCGATGTCCGGACGCATCCTGGACGAGCGCAAGAAGTCCACCTTCAAGGACTGGGACGACCTGCTGTTGCGGGTCAAGGGCATGGGCCCGGGCAACGCCCGCAAGATGTCGGAGGCCGGCCTGACGGTCAACGGCGGCGCCTTCACCGCCAGTGCCGCGGTGAAGCCGGCCAAAGCCGCCAAGGCTGCGGCAGACGAAGGCAGCAAGAAATAGGCTGGCGAAAGGATCGGCCCTGGCGCAGGCTGTGGGGTTCACGCCCCCACCGCGCCTGATCAACGCAGGTCAGCCGGCGCAGGGTCCGACAGGGATCGATCCTGCCCCGCGCTCCAGGCGGCGGTCGGGGACGCAGTGACGCCTGGCAAAGTCGGCAACCCCCAGCCGAAGAAGCGCCGCACCTCGTCGGCCCGCGCCAAGGTATCGGCCAGCCCCAGACGGATCAGCTCCTGCGTATAACCGGACTCGAAGAGCAGGTAACTCGCCAGCGCTGAGCCCCGGGCCACACCGCCCGAGCCCGCGGCCCCTTCCCCTGACACCCCCACCGCCCGCAGCAACGTGCGCACCGTGCGCGGCAGGCTGTCGATGTGTCGGCCGGCCAGGTCGTCCAGGCGCTGGGTGGGCGCAATCACCAGGGCCTCGATGGGCCGCAGCGGGGTGCGGGCCCGGGCCTCGGGCGGCAGCAGAGACAGCGTCGCGTTGATGCGCTGCAGCCGCTCGACATCCACCGCCAGCGCATCCAGGAAGATGTTGGACAGCGCATGGCCGGCGATCTGCGCCACGCTCGGGTAGCCGTTGCCGGGCACTTGACGGTTCTCCGGCTCGTGCATGCGGCCGGCCCCGATCACCAGGATGCGCTCGGAGCCCAGGTGCACGGCGGGTGAGATCGGTGCGGCCTGCCGCATCGAACCGTCGCCGAACCATTCGTGGCCCTGCTCCAGATCCAGCGGCATGGCGGGAAAGACAAACGGAATCGCCGAGGACGCCAGCAGGTGCCGCACCCCGATGCGGCTGCGCACCGCCAACCGCTGCGAGCGGGACCAGGGAGCCAGCTCGTGCGTGCTTTCGTAGAAGGTGACGTGCTGCCCGCTGGTGTAGCTGGACGCGGTGACGGCCAGCGCCCGCAAGCAACCGCTGTCCATCAGCCTCGGCAGGCGCTCAAAGGGCACCAGCCGCTGCAGCAGGGCCTCCAGCGGGCCGTTGTCCAGCAGGGAGCGGGGGCGCAGCCGGCGAAAACGCGCCAGCGCCCAGCCAAAGGACATCATCGTCAACCAGGGCGCACCGCTGCGGATCATCGACAGCGAATCGGCCCGGTAGACCTGCTCGGCATGAAACTGGGACCAGACGTCCAGCAGGTCGGCCACTGCATGGTCGAAACGGTCATTGCGGCAGGCCAGCGCCGCCGCATTGATCGCTCCGGCGGAAGTGCCGGTGATGACCTGGAAAGGGCTGGCGCCGCCACGACCACAGGGCGCTCCGCACTCCTGGGCGATGCGGGCGACGGCCTGCAGCACGCCGATCTGGTAACCCGCGCGGGCTCCGCCGCCGGTGAGCAGCAGCCCGGTGACCGGCCCTTCCGGCGCGGGCAGTGACGTCGGGGATTCAGGTGGCGGCGTCTCCATGATGGCCACAGTCTACGGACGGCAGCGGCCAGGTGGGGGGGGGGGGGGGGGGGGGGGGGGGGGGGGGGGGGGCAGGGGCCCTAAGCGGAATGCCGAGGGTCAGGCCCCCTCGGCCGCGTAGACCAGCTCGCAGCCGCCCTGGCTGATCTGGCGCCACATCGCCAACGCCGGGTCGCTGGGGTAGAAGCGCGCCGATTCGCCCAGGTCGATTTCCCCCACCGCACCCGGGCGCTCCAGGCGCAGCCGCACCGACGTGCCCTGCACCGTTTCACCCTCCGGCGTGGCCAGGCGTTTGGCCGGAAAGTCGCGCAGCAGCGTCTCCAGCGGTGCCAGCTGTGCCGCCGAGCGGCCGCTCACCGGCACCCTCAGGTAACGCGCATGGCGGCAGCGGGCACTGGGCAGGTCCCAGATCTGCAGCACGTTGAAGCGCAGGCCACCGCTGAAGCGGTCCGGCTGCGCCTTGCCCTGCAGCAGCACCACCTCGTCGTCCTTGAGCAGCGCCTGGTTGGCGTTGAGCAGGTCTTCGGCCACCACCGCCTCGATCGCACCGGACTTGTCGTCCAGCTTGAAGATCGCCACCTTGCCGCGCTGGCCGTTGACGATGCGCAGGTCGGTGATGACGCCGGCCAGCATCTGCGGGTCGCGGCTGTCGGAGACATCGGCCACCTCGCGTTTGACGAACTGGCGGATCTCAGCGCCCACCTGGTCGAACAGGTGGCCGCTGAAGAAGTAGCCGATCGCCACCTTCTCATGCCCCAGCCGGGTCTTGACGTCCCAGGCCTCGGCGGCGTTGTACTCCGGCTCCTGGGTGGAGCTGCCATGTCCGTCGCCGAACATGTCGAACAGCCCGCCCTGCGAGGCGTGCGCGGCCTGCGTGTCGGCGTACTCGAAGGCCAGACCCACACTGGCCAGCAGCTCGGCGCGGCCCTCGATGCCCTTGGGGTGCAGCAGGTCGAAGGCGCCGGCCTTGATCAGTGCCTCCACCACCCGCTTGTTGATGCGCTTGCGGTCCACCCGGGCGGCAAAGTCGAAGATGGACTTGAACGCCCCCCCCTCGTTGCGGGCCTCGACGATGGCCTCGATCGCGCCTTGGCCGGTGCCCTTGACGGCACCCAGGCCGTAGCGGATCAGCCGGTCCCCCGCCTTGCCCGGCACGGGCTCGAAGCGGTAGACGCCCAGGTTGACGTCCGGCGCCTCGAAGCCGATGCGGAAGTTCTTCATCGCATCGTCGCGCAGCACCTTCAGCTTGTCGGTGTCGTCGAGTTCGATGGTCATGTTGGCCGCGAAGAACTCGGCCGTGAAGTGGCGCTTGATCCAGCCCGTGTGGTACGCCAGCAGGGAGTAGGCGGCGGCGTGCGACTTGTTGAAGCCGTAGCCGGCGAACTTCTCCATCAGGTCGAAGACCTCGTCGGCCTTGTCCTGGCCGATGCCCTTCTCGGCCGCGCCCTTGCGGAACAGCTCGCGGTGGGCGGCCATTTCGTCGGCCTTCTTCTTGCCCATCGCGCGGCGCAGCATGTCCGCGCCGCCCAGGCTGTAGCCACCCAGCACCTGGGCGGTCTGCATCACCTGCTCCTGGTAGACCATGATCCCGTAGGTCTCTGCCAGCACCGGCTCCACCAGCGGATGCGGGTACTCCACCACCTCGCGGCCGTGTTTGCGTGCCACAAAGCTGGGGATCAGGTCCATCGGGCCCGGGCGGTACAGCGCGTTCAGCGCAATCAGGTCCTCCAGTCGGCTCGGGCGGGCGTCCTTGAGCATGCGCTGCATGCCACCGGATTCGAACTGGAACACCGCCTCGGTGTAGCCGTCCGAGAACAGCTTGTAGACCGAGGCATCGTCCAGCGGAAGGGTCTCGAAGGCAAAGTCCTTCTGGTCCGCATGCCGCGCGACGATGAACTCCTTGGCCAGCTCCAGGATGGTCAGCGTGGCCAGGCCCAGGAAGTCGAACTTCACCAGGCCGATGGCCTCCACGTCGTCCTTGTCGTACTGGCTGACCGCCGAGTCGCTGCCGGGCTGCTGGTACAGCGGGCAGAAGTCGGTGATCTTGCCCGGGGCGATCAGCACGCCCCCGGCGTGCATGCCGATGTTGCGCACCATGCCCTCGACGCGGGTGGCCAGCGCCAGCAGCTCGGCCACCTCCTCCTCGGCGGCCTCGCGCTGGTCCAGCTCGGGCGCCTCCTGGCGGGCGTAGATCAGCTTGTCGTCCGGCTTCTCGGGCACCTTGGCCAGCGTCACCGTCTTGCCCGGCGGGGCGGGGATGAGCTTGGCGATCGAGTCCACATGGCCGTAGCCCATGCCCAGCACCCGGCCGATGTCGCGCAGCGCCGCCTTGGCGGCCATGGTGCCGAAGGTGGCGATCTGGCTCACCGCCGGGCGGCCGTAGCGCTCCTTCACGTAGTCGATGACGCGGTCGCGGTTGCCCTGGCAGAAGTCGATGTCGAAGTCAGGCATCGACACCCGCTCCGGGTTCAGGAAGCGCTCGAACAGCAGGTTGTAGTGCAGCGGGTCGAGGTCGGTGATCGACAGTGCGTAGGCCACCAGCGAGCCTGCGCCCGAACCCCGGCCCGGCCCCACCGGGCAGCCGTTGGCCTTGGCCCAGCGGATGAAGTCCGACACGATCAGGAAGTAGCCTGGGAAGCCCATCTTGATGATGGTGCCCAGCTCGAACTCCAGCCGATCGACGTAGCGCGGCCGCTCGGCGTCGCGCTTCGCCACGTCCGGGAAGAGCAGCTCCAGCCGCTGCTCCAGCCCCTCAAAGCTGAGCTGGCGGAAGTAGGCCTCCATCGGCATCTTCGTACCGTCTTCCAGGTCGGGCGTCGGGAAGTTGGGCAGCTGCGGCTTGCCCAGCACCAGCGTCAGGTTGCAGCGCCGGGCGATCTCCAGCGTGTTGGCGATGGCCGAGGGGATGTCGGCGAACAACTCGGCCATCTGCGCCGCGGTCTTGAAGTGCTGGTCGCGGGTGAAGCGCTTGACGCGCCGCGGGTTGGCCAGCGTCTCGCCCTCGGCCACGCAGACCCGCGCCTCATGGGCCTCGAAGTCCTCCGGCTCCAGGAACTGGATCGGGTGGGTGGCCACCACTGGCAGGCCCAGCTTCGCCGCCAGCGGCACTGCCGCGCGCACCCAGGCCTCCTGACCGGGCAGGCCGGCGCGCTGCAGCTCCAGGTAGAAGCGGTTCGGGAACAGGCCGGCCAGCCGCCGCGCCAGCGCCTCGGCCCGCTCCATGTCGCCCTGCGCCGCGGCCAGCGCAATCGCCCCGCCCTGCCCGGTGCCGCCCAGCGGCGCGCCGGACAGCGCGATCAACCCGTCGGCGAGCTCGGCCAGGTTCTCCCAGGTCACCCAGGCCTGGTTGCGCTGCACGTTGGTTACCCAGGCGCGCGACAGCAGCTCGCAGAGGTTGAGGTAGCCGGTCTTGCTCTGCACCAGCAGCAGCAGCCGGCTGGCCGCTCGCGGCTCGCTGGCCGGCCCGGCGACCTCCGGCTCCAGCCAGATGTCCGCGCCGAGGATGGGCTGGACCCCCTTCTTGCGCGCCCCGCTGTAGAACTTGACCCCACCGAACAGGTTGGCCAGGTCGGTGATTGCCATCGCCGGCTGGCCGTCCTGGGCCGCGGCCTTGACGGCATCGTCCACCCGCAAGGTGCCGTCGACAACAGAGAACTCGGTGTGGGTGCGCAGGTGGACGAAGGTCATCGGGGGGATTTTAGGGAGGCGGGTTCCGAGAGATGCAGAGAGATGCCGGAAAGGCGTCGGGCCTCAGCTCCCGGCCCCGTCATTCCCGCGAAGGCGGGAATCCAGGGAGTGGGCACTGGATCCCCGCCTGCGCGGGGATGACGAAGGTACCTGCGCGGGGATGACGAAGGTACCTGCGCGGGGATGACGAAGGTGCCTTCGCGGGGATGACGAGGGTGCCTTCGCAGGGATGACGAAGGTGCCTGCGCGGGGATCACGAAGGTGCCTTCGCGGGGATGACAGAGATGTCCGCGCGGGGTGACGAAGGTGCCCCGGGCAGGGTGATGAAGGGTGTCTGCGTCGCACTTCGGCCCCACCGACTGGCGCTGCTGAACCCTCCGGCGCTGCGCTGAACGGCGTTACACCAGGCGCACCATCGCCCCGTACCGGGCCAGCTTGGAATCCGCCGACAGCAGCAGCAGAGGCTCGGTCAGTGCCTGGGCCACCAGCAGGCGGTCGAAGGGATCACGGTGGTCCTCATGCTGAGGCAACTCGGCCACCGCCAGCAGATGCCCGGCCGAAATCGGCAGCCACTGGAAGCTGTCCGCCTCGACTTGCCGGTGCAGCGCGGGCAGGTCCACCGCCAGCTTGCCCAGGCTGCGCTTGATCGCCATTTCCCACAGCGAGGCGTGGCTGACGTGGACGTGTTCGGCGGCCGCTACCGCCTGGCGCGCGGCCATCGGCACCCGCTCAGGCCAGCCCAGCCACCACAGCAGCAGGTGGGTATCAAGCAGCAGGCGCATCGCCGGGCTTCAGGGCACCAAACAGATCGTCCAGGGGCGCGTCGAAATCATCGGACAGGGTGATCCTGCCGGCCATGCTGCCAGGTGCCGCGACCCGGCTGACCGGTGGCTGATAGGCCGTCAGCGTCGCGATCGGGCGGCCGGCACGTGCGATCACCACCGATTCGCCCTTTTCGACTTCAGCCAGCAATCGGGACAGTTGCGTCTTGGCGTCGTGGACATTGACGGTGAGCATGGTGGCAACTTCATGTGGACTAACTCTTAGTCTATCTGAAGCAACGGGCTCTGCGAACCTATCCTTGGTCAAGACTCCTGCAATCGGGTCGACCCTTTGTCGCAGCACGGCCGCGCGGCGGTTTTCGCATCTGCGTTGACGGCGTAGGATCGGTGGCACAACTGAAACAGGCTCGGTCGGGTGGCGGTGTGCTCTGCGCTGCATCCCCCGGCATCGGGCCTCGATGGAGACCCCACCTTGCAGCCCACCCGCACGGCCGATCCGGCCCTCACGGCGCACTTTCACCGAGTCGTCGACTGTCAATGGGCCTGTCCCGCCCACACCCCCGTTCCCGAGTACATCCGCCTGATCGCGTCCGGCCGCCATGCCGACGCCTACATGGTCAACTGGGTGTCCAACGTTTTCCCTGGCGTGCTCGGGCGCACCTGCGACCGCCCCTGCGAGCCCGCCTGCCGGCGCGGCCGGGTGGAGGATGCCAACGGCGAGCATCCGGAGCCGGTGGCCATCTGCCGCCTCAAGCGTGTCGCGGCCGACCTGAAGGGCGATGTGCGCGGGCGCATGCCCCGCTACGCCCAACGCAACGGCAAGAAGGTGGCCTGCGTCGGTGCCGGGCCGGCCTCGATGACGGTGGCGCGTGACCTGGCCGCCGTCGGCTACGACGTCACGGTGTTCGACGGCGAGGCCAAGGCCGGCGGCTTCGTGCGCTCGCAGATCCCGCGTTTTCGCCTGCCCGAGAGCGTGATCGACGAGGAATGCGGCTGGATCTTCGACCTGGGCGTCAACTTCCGCAGTGGCACGCGCATCGACTCCCTGCGCGATCTGCTCGGCCAGGGTTATGACGCCCTCTTCGTCGGCAGCGGTGCGCCGCGCGGGCGGGATCTGGAAATTCCCGGCCGGCAGGAGGCCGCGTCGCAGATCCACCTGGGCATCGACTGGCTGGCCAGCGTGTCCTTCGGCCACGTCAGCAAGGTGGGCCAGCGCGTCATCGTGCTGGGCGGTGGCAACACCGCGATGGACTGCTGCCGTTCGGCGCGGCGGCTCGGATCGAGCGACGTCAAGGTGATCGTGCGCTCGGGCTTCGAGGAGATGAAGGCCTCGCCCTGGGAGAAGGAGGATGCCCTCCACGAAGGCATCCCCATCCTCAACTACCACGTGCCCAAGGCCTTCGTGCAGGCCGATGGCAAGCTGGTCGGCATGAGCTTCGAGATCGTCGAAGCGAAGTACGACGACAAGGGCCGCCGCAGCCTGATCCCCACCGGCGCGCCGGATGCGTTTTTCCCCTGCGACGAGGTGCTGATCGCCGTCGGCCAGGAGAACGCCTTCCCCTGGATCGAGCGCGATGTGGGCATCGAGTTCGACAAGTGGGGCCTGCCGGTGCTCAACGAGGATTCGCTGCAGTCCACGCTGCCGAACGTCTTCTTCGGGGGCGATGCCGCCTTCGGGCCGAAGAACATCATCACCGCGGTGGCGCATGGCCACCAGGCCGCCGTGTCGATCGACAAGTGGCTCAACGGTGAGGATGTGGCGCAGCGCCCGGCACCGCTGACCAATCTCGTGTCCCAGAAGATGGGGATCCACGAGTGGAGCTACGACAACGACGTGTCGCTGGACGAGCGCCACAAGGTGCCCTGGGCCGCGGCCGAGCAGGCGCTGGCCAGCATCCGCGTGGAGGTGGAGCTGGGCTTCGACCTCAAGACCGCCGTCAAGGAGGCCTCGCGCTGCCTGAACTGCGACGTGCAGACGGTGTTCAGTGCGCCGGCCTGCATCGAGTGCGACGCCTGCGCCGACATCTGCCCGACCGACTGCATCAGCTTCGTCACCAATGGCGAGGAGGCCGACCTGCGCGGCCGACTCAAGGCTCCGTCGCTGAACCTGGACGAGCCGCTGTACGTGTCCGGTGAGCTGAAGACCAAGCGGGTGATGATCAAGGACGAGGACGTCTGCCTGCACTGCGGCCTGTGCGCCGAACGCTGCCCCACCGGCGCCTGGGACATGCAGAAGTTCTTCCTGCAGGTCACCCAGGCCGGGCCGAAGTGCCGGACGCCCCGCGGCGATGCCGCCGCCCCCCAGACCACGAAGGAGGCTGCGTGATGAACCGCATCGAAGCCGTCAACGATTTCGTCATCAAGTTCGCCAACGTCAACGGCTCGGGCTCCGCCTCGGCCAACGAGTTGTTCGCCAAGGCCATCCTGCGCATGGGCGTGCCGGTGAGTCCGCGCAACATCTTCCCCAGCAATATCCAGGGGCTGCCCACCTGGTACGAGGTGCGGGTGTCCGAGCAGGGCTGGCTGGGCCGGCGCGGCGGCATCGACATGATGGTGGCGATGAACCCGCAGACCTGGAAGGCCGACGTGGCCGAGCTGGAGCCGGGCGGCTACCTGTTCTACGACAGCACCCGGCCGCTGCCGCCCTCGGCCTTCCGCGACGACATCCACGTCATCGGCATGCCGCTGACCGAGATCTGCAACGCAGCCTACCAGGACCCGCGCCAGCGCCAGCTGTTCAAGAACATCGTCTACGTTGGCGCCCTGTCGGTGCTGCTGGGCATCGAGCCGGCGGAGATCGAGAAGCTCTTTGCCGAGCAGTTCCGCGGCAAGGAGAAGCTGCTGGACTCCAACGTGCGCGCGCTGCAGCTGGGCCGCAACTTTGCGCAGGAGCACCTGGACGCCGACAAGGTGGGCATCCAGGTGGAGCGTTGCGACAAGGTGGGCGACCGCATCTTCGTGGACGGCAACACCGCCGCCGGCATGGGCTGCGTCTGGGGCGGCGCCACCGTCTCCGGCTGGTACCCGATCACACCGTCCACCTCGGTGCCGGAGGCCTTCGAGAAGTACTGCAGCAAGCTGCGCATCGACCCCGAGACCGGCAAGAAGAACTACGCCATCGTGCAGGCCGAAGACGAGCTCTCCGCCATCGGCGTGGTGATCGGCGCGGCCTGGAACGGTGCGCGGGCCTTCACCGCCACCTCCGGCCCCGGCGTGTCGCTGATGACCGAGTTCCTCGGCCTGGCCTACTTTGCCGAGATCCCGGTCACGCTGATCAACGTGCAGCGCGGCGGTCCCTCCACCGGCATGCCCACCCGCACCCAGCAGGCCGACCTGCTGTGCTGCGCCTACGCCAGCCACGGCGACACCAAGCATGTGATGCTGTTTCCGCAGGACCCAGCCGAGTGCTTCGAGCACGCCGCCACGGCGCTGGACCTGGCCGACCGCCTGCAGACGCCGGTGTTCGTCATGACCGACCTGGACATCGGCATGAACCAGCGCCTGTGCGCCCCCTTCAAGTGGGACGACAGCCGCCGGCTCGACCGCGGCAAGGTCATGACCGCGGAGGAGCTCGAATCGGGCCGTGACTTCGGCCGCTACAAGGACGTGGACGGCGACGGCATCCCCTGGCGCACCTACCCGGGCACGCACCCCACCAAGGGCGCCTACTTCACCCGCGGCACCACCCGGGACGCCTACGCGCGCTACTCCGAGGCCGGGCCGGACTACCTCTACAACGTCCAGCGCCTGCTGAAGAAGTTCGCCACCGCCGCCAAGCTGGTGCCGCAGCCGCTGCTGCACGAGGCCGACCGGCCCACCCGCCTGGGCGTGATCCACTTCGGCTCCACCAGCCCGGCGATGGAGGAGGCGCTGGTCTCGCTGGCCGCCGCCGGCATCCACATGGACGCGATGCGGCTGCGCGCCTTCCCCTTCCCGAAGTTGGTGCGCGACTTCATCGCGCTGCACGACGCCGTCTTCGTCGTCGAGCAGAACCGCGACGCGCAGATGCGCACCCTGCTGATCAACGAACTGGACGTCAACCCCGCCCAGCTCGTGCCCATCCTGCACTACGACGGCACGCCCATCACCGCCCGCTACATCACCAGCGCCATCACCGACGCGGTGCATGCCATGGTGGTGCTGCCCGCCTACCCGCGCGCCAACATGGTCACCGGCACGGCGCAGCGCGGCTCGGCCGCCGCCATCGCCGCCCACACCGACCCCAAAGTGCGCTGACCTGCGCTGACCTGCGCTGACCTGCGCCGAACCCGGGATTCCCGCACCATGACCTACATCGCCAAGCCGCGCTTCCACCACCCCAGCCTGCAGGCCAACGCGGTGGGCTACACCCGCCGCGACTACGAGGGCAAGATCTCCACCCTCTGCGCCGGCTGCGGCCACGACTCCATCTCCGCGGCCATCATCCAGGCCTGCTGGGAGCTGGACATCCAGCCGCACCGCGTCGCCAAGCTCTCCGGCATCGGCTGCAGCAGCAAGACGCCGGACTACTTCCTCGGCGCCAGCCACGGCTTCAACACCGTGCACGGCCGCATGCCCAGCGTGCTCACCGGCGCCAACCTCGCCAACCGCGACCTGCTCTACCTGGGCGTGAGCGGCGACGGCGACTCCGCCTCCATCGGCCTGGGCCAGTTCGCCCACGCCATGCGCCGCGGCGTCAACATGGTCTACATCGTCGAGAACAACGGCGTCTACGGCCTCACCAAGGGCCAGTTCTCCGCCACCGCGGACCGCGGCAGCAAGAGCAAGAAGGGCGTCATCAACCACGACAGCCCGGTCGACCTGGTCGGCCTGGCGCTGCAACTGGGCGCCACCTACGTCGCCCGCGGCTTCTCGGGCGACAAGGAGCAACTCGTCCCGCTCATCAAGGGCGCCATCGCCCACCAGGGCGCCGCCTTCATCGACGTGGTCAGCCCCTGCGTCACCTTCAACAACCACGCCGGCAGCACCAAGAGCTACGACTACGTGCGCGAGCACAACGAAGCCGTCAGCCGCATCGACTTCATCGCCCTCGGCGCGGAAATCACCGCCTCCCCGGCTCCCGGCGAAACCATCGACCTGCCGCAACCCGACGGCTCGATCATGCGCCTGCGCAAACTCCACGCCGACCACGACCCCACCGACCGCGTCGCCGCCATGAACCACGTCCAGGCCCTGCAAGCCAAAGGCGAAGTGGCCACCGGCTTGCTGTACGCCGAGCCGGACGCCCAGGATCTGCACGAAGCCCTGGGCACCTGCGCCACGCCGCTGAATGCGCTGCCGCAGGAAAAGGTCTGCCCGGGGGCGGCGGCGCTGGAGAGGATTAATGCGGGGTTGAGGTGAGAGTGGGCGTCATCGTCATCTGTTTCGATATCGATGAAATTGCTTGAGGGCCGGATGGCGATAATGTTTGCCGAAGCCTGTGCTTTTTGTGATGCGAGATTCGAGCGACCACCCTGGACAGGATTTGCTGAGGCTCTATGAGTCAGAATGCAAGAAGCCTGAGGACGAAACATCTTGTATTGGCCTTAACCAAGGCTTCCGAAATGCAAGATGCATTTTTTTGTTTTTGACAAAATAACCAAAGGAGAGCATTTAAATGGGCAAAGATTCCAACACCAATCAGTCCCCAGTGCCTGGTGCGGGCACAAGAAAAGTTGGGATCCTGCTTTCGATTGGTGTGCTTTTCTTGCCAATAATATTCTCTTGGTTTCTGCTTCGTCCTGGTTATAGTTTATTGGCGAGAGCGCTTGCATTGTCGTGGCTGGCATTCTTTCTATTTGTTGCGTTTGATAAGGACGGATTGAATAACGCCTCTGGCCCAGTTGCTCCTGCCACCGTTTCCGTCAATCAACCGACGCAAGCAGCGAACCAGAAAGATGCACGAGCAGTAGAGATCCTTCGCTTGCCGAAAAATAGTCTGGTATGTTTTGATCGAGGCGATTGGGATTTGATGCTTCAGAGCATATGGGATAGGAACGCGATTCAGGTCAAGCTACTGCTTGAATCTGCTCGCTGCACGTATACATCTGAAGATATGAATATTAAGTTTCTGGATCCGGCAAGCAAGACCTCGGCCCTCATTCAATTGCCTAGCGGGCGAGCAGGCTTTGTACTGCTGCAGGATATAGGAAAGTAGTGAAGTGTGTTCGATTGATTCAATCATTGCATTTTCCTCCTTGGCGGTTTCTGTTATTGCTGTTGCCATTTCATTTTATTTCTGGCGACTACAGTTCAGGCCGATTGTCACCGCAGCGATTCGAACAGCGAAAGGTGGGCCAGATGCGATCGCTTACAATCTTGATATTCTCAATTCAGGCTCCATTCCGGCAAAGAATATTCTCATATCCGTAGACGAAACAACTCTGCCGGGCGCGTTTGGCACCGACGCCACGACGGAGAATAAGGCTCGATATCTTTCCTGTTTCTCGCCTGCATCTCAAATATCGGTCCTTCATAACGGGTCACGCGTTTCATGCTCCTTTGGAACAACCAAACCAGACAATCATGGTTTTTGGAAGTACCGAGCAAAAGTTGAGATCACGCTACGATATGGAGGCTGGTTCGGGAAGAGATATGAGCAGAAACAGATAATTGAGGTGGTGGACTCGGACAGTTTCACAGGTCACATGTGGGGCGACAGCGATCGTTCTTGAAGCATAAGGGGCAGGCGCCCGCCTCAGGGTCACCCATTGCTAGCCGCCGTCAAGGGCGTCGTGGTCAGATTGCCTCTTGCCTGTTCGATTCTCCGAGGTGGGATCGACGCTTCAGCGCTCCAGCCAATACCCCGCACGTCGACCGTTGTGGCCCACGGCCAACCGGGCGCCGAGGAGCCGGGGTCAGGCCTCTTCTTTTGCCCGATCGGCACCCGCCCTCATCCCGCCGAGCTGTGGCAACCTCTGTGGCCAACCCGAACGAGATCCCATGGGAATGCCAGTAGAAGTCCTGGAAGCTGAGTTGCTGCAGTTGCCGAAGGCGGATCGAATCCGCGTCCTCGACAGAGTGGTCGCCAGCTTGGACGCAGATGCGGCTCGTGATGCGGCGTGGGACGCCGTGGCGGCGGATAGAGACGCCGAGGCCGACCGCGATTCCTCGGTGCTTCGCCCGCTGGACGATGTGCTTGCTGCACTGCACGCAGAACTGCAGCAGGGGTTGGGGTCAGGTCTTGTCTTTTGCCTGTCTGCCGCTCTCCCTCTCCCCACCAACCTGTGGCAAGCTTCAAGATGTCACCGGTCCAACCCGCCAGGAGTCATCATGGCCGCCACCTTTGAAGCCCTTCAGGCTGAAGTCCTCCGACTGCCGCAGGGGCAACGTGCGCGATTGCTTGAGCGGTTGATGGCCAGTCTGGATCAGGATGCCGACATGGAGGCCGCCTGGGATGCCGAGGCGGCGCGTCGGGAAGAGGAGATCGACAGCGGGCAGGTGAAGGCCCTGCCCTTCGACGAAGTGATGGCGCGGCTGGAGGCTCGCTTTCCGGGATGAGGCTGACGCTGCACCCCGATGCAGAGCGGGACGTGGCTGAGGCGGCGGCGTTCTACGAGCGTGAAGGAGCGCCGGCGGTGGCGGCGCGGTTTCTGAAGGAGTTCCGGCGCGTGGGCGCGTTGCTTCAGATGCAGCCTGAGATCGGGACTCCACGCGGTGGCGGACGGCGCGGGTTCACGATGCATGTGTTTCCGTACACGGTGGTCTATCGGCACCTGCCGAATGAAATCCGGATCACGGTGGTAAAGCACGACAGGCGTCGGCCTGGATTTGGCTCCCGGAGGGTCTGACTGGGAACTGCTGCCATGAAGACCACGTACTACGAAGACGAGGACACGCTGGTCATCCGGCTGTCCGACAAGCCGGTCGTGCGCGAGGTGTCGCAGGACTGGCACACGCATGTCAGCTACGCGGCGGACGGCAGCTTGGTGGAGACGGTGATCCTGGAAGCTGCGCGGCTGGGGGCCTGGCCGCTGCAGGTGGAGCATCGACAGGCGGCTTGATCCGGTCGCGACTGCTGGGCCGGCGCCGGCAGGCCCCCTGAGTCAAGGCCCGATCAACGCCTGCACCGGCACGTCGAGCGCGCCGGCCGACGCCTTGAGCGTGGCGGCACTGCCGGGAGCAGGGGTCAGGTCTCTTCTTTTGCCCACTCGGCACCCGCCCACATCCCAGCGCGCAGCGCCGAACTCAAACCGTCACCGTTTCCCCGATCAGCACCTCGGCCGGAATGTTCAGCTTGCGGTGCCGCCGGCGGATCATCGCCAGGGCCAGCGGACGCACACGGTTCAGAACTTCGCAGTCGCGGTTGCTCTTGCCAATGATCCGTTCCAGAGCCTTGACGGACAGACCGGAAACCTGGATCGTTTTTGGGGGCAAAGGCTTCGGGTTGGGCCATCGCAGGCACCAGGCTCAAGGTGCCTGCCGGGTGCAGGCCAGGTCGCTGAACTCGGAGCCCAGGGCATCCCGGCCGAGGGGCTCCCATGCAAGCTGCGCCGGCTGCTTCCGGTCGGACCAGACCACCTCGCCGACACCATCGGGCAGACCGAAGTAGACGGTGTCGCCCACGGCCCAGCGCCGGGCGGGGCAGTCGAAATGCAGCACCATCGTGCTGGACCGGGCCTGCGCGGTGAACGGCGCGTATTTGACCGGTTCCAGGTGGTTCGTCATCAGCCAGACCGTCTGGCGCGGCCCCCCGGAAATCGCCTCCCCCTTCCGGACAAAGATCCTGGAGTCCGGCGCATCGACGTGGTGCCGCCATTCGGCACCGGGGGCCGCTTCGGCCGCGAACACGGCCAGGGCCGCGAGGGCGCAGGCCACGGATTTCAGTGGGAAACGTCGTTGCATCGGTGCCAGGACCAGGGTGGGGAGGTTGGGAGCTGCGAGCCCGGTTGCCCTCAGCTGGATCGAACCGAATGGCCAACTCATGGCAGACCCGTCACCGGGGCTGTGGGGGTGGAGGGGCCTCGCGCTCGAAGCGCTGCTCGTTGACTGTGCCATGCCGATGGCGATGCCGCTGCACCGCCGGGTTGGGCGTTGTCACCTCTCGCTGGCAGCCAGCTTGGCACCGAGGCCCGCAAAGGCCGCGGCAAAGCTGTAGCGAAGCCAGCGTTGCACCACAGCGGACTCGATGACCCAGTGGCGAAAGGCGTGCGCCACAAAGCCGTAGACCACGAAGACACCGAAGGTCATGGCCATGAAGATGGCACTCAGGGTGAGCAACTGGGCCAGCGGCTGCGCGGCTCCGGGCTCGACAAACTGCGGCAGGAAGGCCAGGAAGAAGAGGGTCAGCTTCGGGTTGAGGATGTTCAGCAGGAACGCCTTGACGACGATGCTGGCCGCGCTGGCCTGTGAAACACTGCCATCGACCGAAAAGGCCGACTTGTCGCGCCAGGTGGCGTAGGCCACATAGAAGAGGTAGGCGACACCGGCGTACTTGAGCACCTGGAACGCCAGCGCGCTGGTGTGCATGACCGCTGCCAGACCGAGGATGGTGGCTACCAGGTGAGGAACGATCCCGGCCGTGCAGCCCAGGCTGGCATAGACGCTCGCCGCTCGGCCCTGCACCAAGCCGGTGGACACGGTGTAGATCACTCCGGTGCCTGGAATCAGGACCACCACCAGGGAAGTGATGAGAAACTCGATGCTGATCATGCGGACTCCGACGATGCCCGACACACGGGCCGGCCTGTGACGCCGAATGTAGTGGGAACCGGGCCGCAGCGGCCGGGCACAAGGCGGCCGGCAGGCGCTTCGCAACCAAGGCGCCCGGCCTCGCAGCCGGCCCAGCCGACTCCAACGGCTCCCTCATGATCGCCATGTTCAACCGACTGCGCCGGGAAACTTCCGCCTCAACGTGTCGAGGTCGCCGGCCAGTTCCAGGTCGAGGCGGGACGGCTTGTGTCCAATGTCCCAGGTGGACAGATGCACCGCAACCGAGCGCCAGATGTTCTCCCAGCGGGGGTGGTGCTGGACCTCCTCGATTCGAGGCACGGCCTCGCTCATGAAGCGGATCGCGTCCACGAAACTCGCAAACTCATAGACCCGACTGAGCTCCGTCCGGCTGGTGGAGCGAACACCCGCCACCTCAGCCGCCGCCACCTTCCACCCCGGCAGCGCGGCCAGACCCTCTTGCAGTTCCCGCGCAGTGAGTTCACTCAGAGTGACCATCGGTCTGGGGTAGCGCACCTTCTGCGCCGACGAGCGCACGAACCCGAACCTCTCCATTTCGGTCAGCAGCGTCGCCAGATCGGATTCCCAACGCTCATCCCGCAACTCGAAACCCTGAAATCGAGCCAGGCCGGAGAGGGGCTCCGGCAGGGCGGCAGCGCTCGGCATGGGCGTGCGCGACAGCAGGATCGGCAGAACCCGTTTGCGCGCGGTCAGCGCATGAAGAACCTCCTGGTGAACCCAATCGTCCGGGTGATCGATGCGGCGACGAAAGTCTGCATCCTGCAAAGAGAGCCATCGCGGGCCGATCACCGGCAGCACCAACGTCGATGCCTGCAGGGCATCATCGATTCGACCCGCCCAATCATCGGACATCCGGATCGCCTCCGTGTCGATGAAGACACTTTGCGGCCCGAAAGTCATCGCAATGCTGTTCGCCAGCCAACGCGCCGCGGCGGAACTGTCCGCCCGTCGATAACTCACAAAGGCGCAGGGTGCGGTTGACATCGGGGACTCCTGTGAAACTCAATGAATGAAAGGGGATCTCCCGGACGACGCATGCTGTGGAGAGAAGCCAGGAATTCAAATACCGTCTCCGAATGGGGTCGAAGTGCAGGGAAGTCTTTGTAGAGTGGCGCTGGGGTTTGGCGCTGCGTGTGGCGCTGGGGTCAGGTCTTGCCTTTTGCCTTTCTTGACTTCCCGAGTCATGGAGCACCACATCAGCGCACCAGCCAATACCCCGCACGTCGACGGTTGTGGCCCACGGCCAAGATGTTCACCACTCGATCACCGACCGAGTTGTCTGGCGCCTACCCTTTGATTGACTTCTTCACGTAGTTTCGGATCAAGTACTCGTTGAACATCGGAACCGTGAAGGCAATGTCGCCATGGGACGGGCTGTAGATCATTCCCTTGCTGATGATCTGAGCACGCCGCGGACCCAGGCTTTGGTGGGTTTCGTTCAGTGCGGCCGCCACGTCAGATGACCTGTACGGGCCGGCGCCCAGTTTGGCCATCGCGATGACGTACTCTCGCTCCTTGGGGGTGAGCCGATCAAAGCGCACCTTGAAGAAGCCATCGTCCAGTCGCCTGGTTGCTTCCCCTGCAGCCTTCGACGCGTCTTCCAGCCCAATGCCGGGTCCGGCAGCGATATTCCAGCACTGATAACCCCACTCCTGCAGAAAGTAGGGGTAGCCTTTGGTCCTGACCAGAATCTCTTCGAGCGCCTCGCCCTCAATGCGCTCACCCTCGTCCTCGATAGGCTGCCTGATGGCGGTTTTCGCATCCGCTTCCTCCAGAGCGCCCACCGCAGGATAGTGGAAAAGCCTTTCCGCATAGGATTTCGCATCGCCTGAAAGCGCTGCAACCTGCGGCAGGCCTGCACCAAAGAAGAGAACCGGCAGATCCTTCTGGTTGACCTTGTGCAACGCGACGATCAAGGCCGCCAGGTCCTGAGTGCGGAGGTACTGAACTTCGTCAATCAGCAGCGTCCAGGCCCTGCCGGCGGCCTTGGCTGCCTCGCCGACCCGCACGAACAGTTCAGGAAGGTCGGCCTCCATGTCGCCGCTGTCGGCCACTCCCACTTCCGGGTCAACCGAAATGGAAGTGCCACCGTACGAGAGCTTGAAGGCCGAGGCGAATGAGCGAAGAGCCCGAAGTGCCTGATGAGCTTTGGCCTTGGCGCTCTCCGAGGTCGAAAGCTTGCGCAAGGCTTGGCTGATCTTCGGTGCCAGGAGTTCGCTGAGCGCCTTGCCTTCCGGCGCTTCGATGGCGGATGTCACATGCCCTGCTGCCTGGGCCATCTCTTCGATCTTGTTCAGCAGCACCGTCTTGCCGACGCCTCGCAGCCCCAGCAGCATCTGCGACCGGCTGGGCCTGCCCAGCAGGGCCCGCTGAATGGCTGTGTGGGCGTCCTGAAGGATGGTCTCCCGGCCAGCCAACTCCGGTGGCCTGCTCCCGGCTCCCGGGGCGAAGGGGTTCCTCACGGCGTCCATGGCTGCTGTCCCAATTGAAATCTACGCATTGATAAGCAAGTATATCGACGATCAGATATACACACATAGACATTGCTAGCGATCGCTAGAGATCGTGGCACTGCTCAGGCAACGGGCAGAGCTCAGCGTCAGCGGGGACATCCCATGGCACCCCGGGGTGACGGAGTCAGCCCGATGCATCTCCGCAGCTTAGTCCACTTGTTTGGTCCACTTCGGGCTGCAACCTGCAATGCCACCTTCATTGCGCTTTCCGGAGCCCCGTCATGGCAGTGATCGGCTCTTGGCCGTTCTCAAGGGTCACGTTCTCAAGCGTTCTCAAGGGTCAAGGAAGGGGGCTGGGGGGGGGCTGGTGGGGGGGCTGGGGTCAAGTCTTGCCATTTGCCTTCTGATTCGACGCTGACACCCCCGCGAACCGCACCGATCAGCCGAATGGGAGAATGGTTCGCATATTCAGCACGCGGTTCAATCGTCCCGTCATTGGTTTTGTGGTTTTGGGGGTCAGGTCTTGTGTATTGCCAGAGAGAGGCGCACACTCCCCCATGTCCCGCCCCCTGCGCATCGAATTCCCCGGCGCCGTCTACCACGTCACCTCCCGGGGTGACCGGCGCGAGCCCATCTACCGCGACGACGAGGACCGCGAGGCGCACCTGGCCATCATCGCCCAGGCGATGGCGCGGTTCGACGCCCAGGTGCTGGCCTACTGCCTGATGGGCAACCACTTTCACCTGGTGCTGCAGACCCGGCAGGCCAACCTGTCGCGGCTGATGCGGCATGTGAACGGCGTCTACACCCAGGCGTTCAACCGGCGGCATGCGCTGGGTGGACACCTGTTCCAGGGCCGCTTCAAGGCCGTCTTGGTCGATCGGGAAGCCTACTTGATGGCGCTGTGCCGCTATGTGGAGCGCAACCCCGTGGCCGCGGGGCTGGTGCCGGTGGCGCGGGAGTGGCTTTGGTCGAGCTGCCGGGCGCACATCGGCGAGGAGGGCGTGCCGCCCTGGCTGGACGGCGACTGCCTGCACGGCCACCTGCTGGGGCGGCCGGTGAAGTCCAAGGCGGACCGCAAGAAGGCGGTGCAGCAGTACGCTGCCCTGGTGGACGATGAGGCGGCCGACGCCAGCAGCTTCTGGCAGGACGCGCTGCGCGGGCAGATCTTCCTGGGCGATGAGGACTTCGTGGCGCGTATGCAGGCTCAGGCGCCAGGGGGGCAGCGCCAGGCCGTCGACATCCCGAAGGCACAGCGGCGGGTGCTGCTCGACCTGAAGCAACACTTTGCAGAGGCTGCGAGCCGGGATGAGGCGATGCTGAGCGCCTACAGGGATCACGGGATGACGATGTCGGCGATTGCTGCGGCGGCGGGGTTGTCTGTGTCGAGGGTGAGTCGGGTGATCAAAGGAGTGGAGGCAAAAGACAAGACCTGACCCTATACATACATACTATACATACTCCGGAAGGTGGAGTCGGGCTTGCAACAAGCCGAACAGCGGCTGCAGGCGCTGTTCGGGCGGGTGGGCTGAGGGCCGGGGCTGGCAGATCACGCCCCCCGGCCCTGCCCGCTCACCTCACTTGAAATCCGGCTGCATCATCGTGCGCGGCTTGCCCTTGTCGACCACCAGGGTGGTGATCATGCGCACCGGCTTGTCGCCGACGTTGACGAACTGGTGCACGGTGCCGCGGGTGTTGCCGAAGGCCTCGCCGGCCTGCACGCGCCGGACGTCCTTGCCCAGGGCGCGCAGCTCGATCTGGCCGTCCACCACGGTGCCGACGCAGTCGCCCGGGTGGGTGTGGGGCGGTGAGGAGGCGCCGGGGGCGATGGCGACCGAGATCATCACCACCTCCTTCTGCTCGTCACCGGACACACCGGCGGTGTAGATCGGCTTGGAGTCGAAGCCCGGGCGGCTCACGCCCGCGGCGGGCACCGGGGTGCCGGCAGGGGCCGTGGATGCCGAGGGGGCGGTCGTTGGGGCGGTCTGGGCGCCCACGGAGGCGGCGCAGCCGGCAAGCAGCGCAGCTGCAGCGGCCAGGAGCGTCAAGGACAGGGGGTACGGGTACTGCTTCATCACCAAACTCCTCATCACGGCACTTGCCGCCATACGGGTATAGGTGTGATGGGCGTCACGTTCCTTGATCTGGGGCAGGGGTGGGCAACAACAGGGGTTCAGCTCGAAGGGGCCAGGGTGGATTCCTTGCGTACGCTGGTACTCATGCAGCGCCCTTGGCGCCGCGCCGCCGCCCTTGCTTGGCGACGTATTCCAGCAGCACCCCGTCCATGCGGGCCTGCCACCCATCGCCTGTGCTGCGAAAATAGCTCAAGACCTCCGGGCTGTAGCGCACGGAGACGAGCTGCTTCTTGTTCTCCTGCTTGGGGCGGCCTCGAAGCGCCTGGATCGGAACCATCGCCTTCAACTGCGCATCCGTGAGAGGCTGTGCGTCCGGGTCTGCTTTGGCTGCACGGCGGATCCTGCGGTCCTCTGCCTCGGTGGGCATGACCAGTTCGCGCCTAGGCGGGGGGACAGTTTTCGACATAGTGCTTCACCTCTCGACGTTCGGCCAGACGCAGGCTGATGACACGCCTCGTTCCTGCGCGGTCGACGAAGGCCACCTAGTACAGGCGATTGCCCTGCGGAACCAGGCCAACCATGCGCAGTTCGTCGTACTCGAATCGATCGTCTACCCAGACGAGCGCCTCATCCCAGGCCAATTCGGCCGCAAAGGCGAGCGACAGGCCATGCGAGGCCAGATTGAGCTTGTCTTTGGCAGGATCGAAGTCGATGCGCACGCGTTTATTGTAGCTACCAAAAACAGGAACGGTGTCGAGCGACCTGCCCCTCTGAACGTTGGCCGACCACTGGCCACCACCCAGCTACACAAGTACCTGGCTACCCCACCACCACCGGCACCTTGACGGCTTTGCGGCTGGCCGAGAAGGGCGTCACCGCCACGCGCTCGGCTGCCGCGGCGGCGCTGGCGTCCAGGCCGATTTCGGCGTCGTCCAGGTAGCAGCCCGGGTCCTCGGCCCAGGGGTTGCCGGTGACCTGCTGGGCGCGAACGCGGGTGTTGCCGCCGCAGATGGCGAAGTGCTGGCATTGGGCGCACCGGCCGCCGACGGCGCGGGGCTTCTGCTTGAGGCCGGCCATGAGCGGGTCGCTGGTGTCGGCCCAGATGTCGCCGAAGGCGCGCTCGCGCACGCTGCCCAGGGGGTGGTGCCACCACATGGTGTCGGGGTGGACGATGCCGAGGTTGTCGATGTTGGCCACATTGACGCCGCTGGAATTGCCGCCCCAGGCCTGCAGGTGGCCGCGCAGATCGTCCACCCAGCGGGGGAAGCGCTGCTGCACCCACTGCAGCAGGTAGACGCCGTCCGCATCGTTGTTGCCGGTGACGTATTCGCGCTCGCTGCCGGCCTGGGCATCGCGCCAGGCGGTGTCGAAGAGCAGGTCCATCGCCTGGCGGGTGGCGATGAAGTGGGCGTCGCGGCCGCGGTGGATGTTGCCGCGCCCGGCGTAGTTGAGGTGGGAGAAGTAGAACTTCTCGGCGCCCTCGTCGTGCATGAGCTGCAGCAGCGCGGGCAGTTCGCCGGCGTTGAGGTCGGTCATGGTGTAGCGCAGGCCGACCTTGACACCGCGTTCGTGCAGGTGCCTCACGGCAGCCAGGCTGCGGTCGAAGGCACCCTCGAGCCGGCGGAAGCGGTCGTGTACGGCGCCGATGCCGTCCAGGCTGATGCCGACGTAGTTGAAGCGCGCCCGGGCCACGCGGTCGGCCATCGGGGCGTCGATCAGGGTGCCGTTGGTGGACAGGCCGACGTAGAAGCCCATCGCCTTGGCGCGGTCGGCAATGTCGAACAGGTCCGGCCGCAGCAGCGGCTCGCCGCCGGAGAGGATGAGCACCGGCACGCGGGCGGCCTTGAGGTCGTCCATGACGCCGAAGACCTCGGTGGTGCTGAGCTCGCCGCTGTACTCATGGTCGGCCGAGAGGGCGTAGCAATGTTTGCAGGTGAGGTTGCAGCGGCGGATGAGGTTCCAGATGACGACCGGCCCCGGCAGCACTGCGCCGCGCCGCGCCGGCAGTGCGGGGTAGCTGCCGCTGCGCTCGGCGGTGGCGAGGTCGCGCAGGTAGTGGGAGATGCGGAACATGGTGAATGCCTTCGTTCGAGTCAGCCGGCGTGGCCCAGCCGCAGGCCCGTCTTTTTCAGGATCTCGCTGGAGTAGAGGATGTCGTGGCCGCGGCAGGCGTCGCCCAGCAGGCGGCGCAGTTCGGCGGCCTGGGCCTCCACCTCGGCGCGGCTGCGGCCGTGCAGCATGGCGAACAGGTTGTAGGGCCAGTCGGGCAGGTGGCGGGGGCGGCGGTAGCAGTGGCTCACGCCGGGCAGGGCGCCGACGCGCTCGCCCAGGTCGTCCACCCGGGCATCGTCCACGTCCCACACCGTCATGCCGTTGGCGGTGAAGCCCAGGCGGTAGTGGTTGGGCACCGCACCGATGCGGCGGATCAGGCCTTGGTCCAGCATGCGCTCCAGGTGCTCCTGCACCGCCTCGCCGGACACGCCGAGCAGGGCGCCCACCGCCTCGTAGGGGCGCGCCACCAGCGGCAGGCCGCCCTGGGTGGCGGCGATCAGGGCACGGTCGAATTCACTCAGGCCGCTTCGTTCCAGGGTGGACATGTGGGGCTCCCGTTCAGCGGTGATCAGTTCAGGGTGGCCTCGCCAAAGGTGGTGTCCCACTCGGCCAGGGGCTCTTCCAGCGGCAGGCGCAGCTCGACGAAGTATTCGCGCTCCTTCGGGAAGGCGAACACCGGCAGGCCGGTTTCTGCCTCGATGGCGGCGATCACCTCGGCGGCCCGCTCGGGGGACTCCGCCCCGACCACGAACCACATGTTGAGGGCATGGTCACGGCGGTAGTTGTGCGCCACCTCGGGGTGGGCGTTGACCTGGGCCACCACGGCGCCCCAGCGGGCGGGGCTGACCTGCAGGGCCGCCAGCACGAACAGGCCGCCGGCGCGTTCGATCTGGAACAGCGGGCCGAAGCGGGTCAGCACGCCCTGGGAGAGCAGGCGGCGCAGGCGCTCGATCAGGCCGTCCTCGCTGAGGCCAAGTTCGGCCGCCACCTGGGCGAAGGGCCGGTCCACCAGCGGGAAGCCGCCATGCAGCCGGGTGAGGATGCGCCGGTCCATCGGGTCCAGCCGCAGCGCGTTGTCGGCGCCGGGGAGCCGGTCTTGGGAACGCTCAGGCACAGGCATGGTCACTCTCCTGTTTCAGTGGGGACGGTGGGAGCGGCAATGGGAACGACAACGGGAACGGCTGCGGCAGCGCCGCGCGGAAGCGGCTGGCACCGGTCTGCTTGAAGCGCCGGCTGGAGAACAGCACGTTGCGCGGCCGGTCGGCCAGGCCGGCCAGGGCGATGCCGTCGGCCAGGTGCTGCAGCACGCCCAGGCGGTCGCGGCCATGCACCATGCAGTAGAGGTTGTAGGGCCAACCGTCGGCGCGGGCGCGGCGGTAGGCCAGGGTGACCCCCGGGGCGGCCGCCAGCGCGGCACCGCAGGCGTCGACCTGGTCGTCGGGCACGTTGAACACCGTCATGGCGTTGCAGCCCCAGCCCAGCTCATGGTGGCGCACCACGGTGCCGAAGCGGCGCAGCGTGCCGGCGTCGCACCAGCTGCGCAGGGTGGCCAGGATGTCCTCGGCGCTGCGGCCCAGTTGGCTGGCCCAGTCGTCGTAGGGCTGCGCGACGATCGGCAGGCCCTGCTCGGCCAGGGCGGCCAGCGGCAGGTCGGCGGCAGTCACTGCGGCGCCCCGACGGGTGGAGCGGTGCGCCGGGGAGCGGAACGGAGCGGTGGGGGTCGAGGAGGTGGGGGCCCGCTCGCCACTGCGCAGGTCGAAACCCAGGTCGATGCGGTAGGGCCGCAGCATCGGCAGGCGCAGCGTGGCGCAACCGGTGGCGGCCTCCAGATCGACGATGGAGGACTCCACCTCCGCCGCGTCGGCACCGGTCATCACGAACCAGAGGTTGTGGCGGTGCTCGCGCTCGTAGTTGTGGTTGACGCCGGGGTGGGCGGAAACCCGGTCGGCCACGGCCTGCAGCCGCTCGGTGGGCACGGCCATGGCGGCCAGCACGCTGGCCCCCCCGGCGCCGGCGGCAAACACCGCGCCGATGCGGCTCAGGCTGCCGTCGGCCACCAGGCGGCGATAGCCGGCCAGCACGGCCTCCGTGCTGCAGCCCAGCTCGGCGGCGATGCGGGCAAAGGGCTCGCGCTCCAGCGGGAAGTGGTGCTGCCAGGGGTTGAGCAGGGCCAGGCGGAAGGCCTCCTGAGCGGCGTCGTCGGTGGGGCTGCGCTGCGGATCCAGCATCGGGGCACCTGTTACCTGTGGGGGTGGACGTTGCGGGGGACTGAGGGGGGCTGCGGAGTACGGCGAGCTGTGATCCGGCACATCGACCGGGTCAGAAGCCGGTGCGGGCCGCGCGGGCGGTGAAGAAGATGCCGCTGGGCGCATCAATCTCCAGCTGCGCCAGCGGTTCGAGCCGCTGGGTGTCGTAGACCACCACGCGGCGGTCGTCGCGGGCGCTGATCCACACCGCCTCGCTGCGCGGCGTGAACTCCATGTGCAGCACCGCCTTGCCGGGCTCCAGGGTGCGCACGACGCGGCGGCTGGGCACGTCGATGACTTGCACGCGGTGGTAGTCCGGCACGGCGAAGTTGACCCAGACCTGCCGGCCGTCCGGCCGGGCGATCACGAACACCGGCTGGCCGGCCACCGGCACGCGGGCCACCTCCTGCCAGGTGTCGGTGTCCACCACCAGCACCTCATGGCGGCCGATGGCCGGCAGCCAGGCCAGCCGGCCGGCCACCGCCCAGCCGCGCAGGTGCGGCATCTTGAACACCGGCAGCGGCTGCTCGCCACGGCCGTAGCCGCCCAGGATGCGCTGCACCCGGGGCTGCTCGTCCCAGAGGTCGAGCAGGGCCAGGCCGTCTTCGCCGAACAGGCCGGCGATGTAGTGCCGGCCGTTGGGTGTGACCAGGGCGTCGTACGGCTGTCGGCCGATGCCGTTGAACTTCGTCACCTTGGGTGCGGCCGGGTCGCTGCAATCGGCCACCCAGATGGCGTCGGCGTCGAACAGGCTGTAGGCAAAGCGCCGGCCAGGCAGGTCCACCAGGCCGACCACCCGCGACAGGCGGCCGGGGGCGAACTCGGCCGGGATGTCGCAACGCAGCGCCAGCGTTTCGGCGTCGAACACCTTGACGCCGCCGGGGGTGTAGTTCTGCGCCGCCACCAGCGTGCCGTCTGCCGAGATGGCGCCGCCGATGGAGTTGCCGGCCTGCATCACCCGGGCAACCAGGCGCTGCGTCAGCAGGTCCACCTTGCTCAGGCCCCCATCGCGGCCGAACACATAGGCATAACGCTGATCGCGGGAGAACACCACCGAGGCGTGGGACAGATCCCCCAGCCCGCCCACCTCGCCCAGCACGCTGCGGCTGCTGCTGCTGACGATGGACAGCGCCCCGCGGGCGCGCTGCACCACCACACCCAGGTCGCCACTGCCGCGCAGCAGGCCCGCAGCCGCGGGCTCGGCGGACACCGGGGAGGCGGAGGTTGCCGGTGCGAGGGACGGAGCCGACGGGGCCGATGGGGCCAATGCGGCCGCGGCACAACCGCCCAGGCCCATGGAAGTAGACAGGCCGGCGAACAGTCCAGCCGACAGGCAATCACGCCGTTTCATTGGGAACCCTCCTCCGGGAAGCCGCGGCGCAGCTGCTCGGCGATCCAGCGCGCCTCGGCCTCGGAGATCATGGAACGCCAGCCGGGCATCGGTGTGCCGGGGCGCCCCTGGTAGATGGTGGCCACCAGCGAGTCCAGCGGCCAGTCGGCCAGGGCCTCGCGGGTGATGGCGGGGCCCAGCCCGCCGGTGAGCCGCATGCCATGGCAGGAGCCGCAGTCCTGGCGCACCATGCGCACCAGCGTGTCGCGGCGGGCCGGCTCGCTGGCCTGCGCGGCCGGTGGCAGCGCTGCACCCGGCAGCAGCAGCAGCAGCGGCAGAAGCACGGCCGGCAGCCCCGCCCTGCGCGCGGCCGGGAGGCCGGACGCCCTGCCCACCAGCGGGGCGCAAGCCGGCATCGCGGTGGGCACTGAGGTGGGCAGGCGGGACATGGCTGAAGCTCCTGAATCCGGCCCCGCTCCATTTGCTGCTGATCTGCTGCAGCAGCGCTGCAGGGCCGTGATCGCATGATCAACGTCAAGCCCGGGCGCAGCGATGAACTGGTTCAAGAATTCGCGCCCCCCTGGGGCCGGCGCGCCGGCAAAGGGTCACTCGACCCGGATTTCACCCTTCATTTCGGGGTGGGGACCACACTCGTAGGGGTATGTGCCGGGTCGATCGAAACGCTGCTGCCAGCTTTCGTCCGGGAAGAAGCGCTCCGACTCGAACCCCTGCGGCCCCAGCAGCCGCACGCTGTGGGCGGTGCGCTTCTCGCGGTTGATCCAGCGCACGGTGCTGCCCACAGGCACGGTGACCCGATCGGGGATGAAGCGGTAGTCGCGGATCTCGATGGTGACCACCGGTCCCACTGCAGAGGCCGCGGCCCCAGGTGCAGCCAGTTGGGCCCGCACCATGCCGGGAGCCGACAGCAGCAGCAGCACAGCGGCAGCACACAGGCGGATCGAACCCCGCCGGTCGTCAGAGTGTTGCATGGTGCGCCACAGCCTCCGAAATGAAAAATGGCCGACAGCCTCGTGAAGAGAAAGTCGGCCCAACGAGGAGTCCCATCGCTGACCGGTGCCGATCCTGGACCGCACACCGCCCTACCCCCGGACTCCCCGACATGCCCGGTGCGACCACGACGACGCCCGCAGGGAGCGTCGCCACCGGTCGGATCACGCTCAACCCCCGCGGGGAATTTATTGCTTGGCCGCGGTGATGTCGGCCTTGGCGTCGATGCCCAGCGTGTAGCCCAGCGACACCTGGTGGAAACGCCCGCCGGCCCAGTCGTCGTGCACCGCAAAGCCGAAGTTCACCGTCTTGCCGGCGGCCAGGGCCACGTCCCCTTCACCACCGCTGAGCTTGCGGGTGAAGACCACCACCCACTCATCGCCCTTCTTCTCGCCCTTGGCGTCGACCAGGGCCTTGCCGCCTTCCATGACGCGCTTGTCGGCCACGTAGCCGTCGAACTTGCCGCCCTTGCTGGTCCACTGGACCAGGTCGTAGTACTTGCCGGAAGCCAGGCTGCCGTCCTTGACGTACTTGGTCTTCTTGTCGTCCTTGCCCTCGGGCATGGTGCGGGCGTCAACGTGGCAGGTCTCCCAGCAGCCCGACAGGTTGGCCCGCTCGACCTTGTTGTCCTCCAGCATGAAGGCCAGCTTCACCTGGTTGTCCTTGTCCATCTTCTCGCCGCCGCTGGCGGCAGGCTGCTTCCAGCTGAAGCGCAGGTAGAGGTTGGCGCCGTCGTGGGCGGCCTGCACGTTCACAGGCACCGCGGCGGCCTTGCCCTTGATCGGCTTGGGCTCGATCTTCTGGCCCGAGGCGATCTTTTTGCCCATGTCGCCGGTTTCTTCATGGTGGCAACTGGCGCAGGACTCACCCTTCTTGAGGGCGCGGGCGCCGCCGTGTTCGGTGCCCTTGGTGATCCACTCGATCGGGGAGACCCCCGGATAGAAGGCCGTGATGGTCTTGGCCGGGACCTTGCTCCAGTCCGGAGCGGCGGCCAGCGAGGAGCCGGCCACCAGGGCCAGCGCAGCAGCCAGTGCGATGCGTGTCGGTTGCATGGTGGTTCCTTTCACTCGTCGTCTTCTTTCATGCCTTGCGGCTTGTGGTGGGCGATGCCCTTGTGGCAGTCGATGCAGGTATCGCCATCCTTCCTGGCCATCTCGTGGGATTTCTTGGCGCGCGGCTTCTGGCGCTCGGCATCCATCGCGTCCATCGAGTGGCAGTTGCGGCACTCCAGCGACTGGTTGGCCTTCATGCGCGCCCATTCACTCTCGGCAAGCTTCAGTCGCTTGGCCTCGAACTTTTCGCGGGTGTCGATGGTGCCGGTGAGCTTGCCCCAGACCTCGCGCGAAGCCTGGATCTTGCGCAGCATCTTCGGGCCCCACTCCTTGGGCACGTGGCAGTCCGGGCAGGTGGCCCGCACACCGGTGCGGTTGGTGTAGTGGATGGTGTTTTCCTTGTACTCGGCGTAGACGTTCTCTCGCATCTCATGGCAGCTGATGCAGAACGCCTCCTTGTTGGTGGCTTCCAGCGCGGTGTTGAACCCACCCCAGAAGAGCACGCCGAACACAACGCCGACCAGCAGCAGGGTCAGCACCGAGTATTTGGAACTGGGCCGGCGCAGCAGCGCCACAAGCCCATTGCTTTGCTTCTCACTCACGTCCAGATCCTCCGGATCCGAAAAACCGGGTGGCACCCCGGCCGGCCAGGCCGGCCGGGGTGCAGGCAAGGGGCCGCAAAGCCCGCACTGCCCTCCCGGAGGCACGGTCAGTAGACGTCGTGCTGGGTGTTGTAGACGTTGAACTTGCCCGTCGGGGTCACGATCGCCGGATCGGTGATCACCTTCTTGAGCTTGAGCGTCTTGTCGTCGTACACCACGATGGCCGACTGGTCGGTTTTGCCGCCCCACAGGCTGATCCACACCTCGTCACCCGCCTGGTTGTATTCCGGGTGGGTGGCGCGGCGCAGGGCCTTGGTCACGGGCAGGCCGCTGTCCTTGGCCACGTTGAGCTTGACCGGCTCCTTGTTCAGGTCCTTCATGTCGTAGACGTACACCGACTCGGCGTTCTCACGCTCGGGGTTCATCGGCATGTCGGCCCACAGGTGGGTGGACTTCGGGTGCGTCTTGACGAACAGGTTGCCCGCGCCGCCGGTCTTGAGCTCCTGCACGACCTTCCAGTTGTGCTGCCTGTACTTGGCGTCGGCCTTCTTCTCGGACGGGGTGGAGATCAGCGTGATCGCGGCATCGCCCAGATGGCCCGTGGCCCAGACCGGACCGAACTGCGGGTGCACGAAGTTGGCGCCGCGGCCCGGGTGCGGGATCTTCTTGGTGTCCACCAGGGCGGCGAGTTTGCCGGTCTTGGTGTCCACCGCGGCGATCTTGTGCGAGGCGTTGGCCGCCACCAGGAAGTAGCGCTTGGACTGGTCCCAGCCGCCGTCGTGCAGGAACTTGGCCGACTCGATGGTGGTGGTCTTCAGGTTCTTGATGTCGCTGTAGTCCACCAGCATGATCTGGCCGGTTTCCTTGACGTTGACCACCCACTCCGGCTTGGTCATCGACGCGACGATCGAGGCCACACGCGGCTCGGGGTGGTACTCGCCGTCCACCGTGTTGCCGCGGGTCGAGACGATCTTCTTCGGCTCCAGCGTCTGCCCGTCCATGATCGAGTACTGGGGCGGCCAGTAGGTACCGCCGATCAGGTACTTGTCTTCGAAGCCCTTGAACTTGGAGGTGTCCACCGAGCGGGCGTCCGCGCCCAGCTTGACCGTGGCGACCGTCTTCGGTTCTTCGTACCACATGTCGATCAACGTCACCAGGCCGTCGCGGCCGACGGTGTAGATGTAGCGACCGGAAGCCGACAGGCGGGAGATGTGCACCGCATAGCCGGTGTCCAGGATCTTCCAGATCTGCTTGGTGTCGCCGTCCACCAGCGCCAGCTTGCCCGCGTCACGCAGGGTGATGGCGAAGATGTTCTTCAGGTTCACCTTGTTCATCTGCTTCGTGGGACGCTGGTCCACCGGCACCAGCAGCTTCCAGGAAGCCTGCATGTCCTTCAAGCCGAACTCGGGCGGCACATCCGGCGTGCGCTGGATGTAGCGCGCCATGATGTTGATCTCTTCCTTGGTCAGGATGTCGTCGTAGTTGACCATCCCGCCCTCGGTGCCCAGGCCGATGATCTTTTCCAGGCGGTTGGTACCCAGCTTGAGCGTGCCGCCTTCGGTGACGTTGCCGTCCTTGTCCTTCTTGGACCAGTGCGGCTCCAGGTTCTTGCCGGTGGCGCCCTTGCGCAGCACCCCGTGGCAACCGGCGCAGCGTTCGAAGTAGATCTTCTTGCCGATCTCGACTTCAGCGGCCGTCATCTCCGGGGCTGCGGCCTGTTGGGCCTGGACGCCAACTGCGAAGGTCGCCATCAGCGCCGCCGCGAGCCGGTTCAATGTGATTGTGGTCATCGCCAACTCTCCGTCATGCAGGCCACGCACCTTTACGCGGCCCTCGCAGCACATCAGCCATCGTCTGTTCTTCACCTCGTTCCGATGGGCTCGGTGGGGGCTGCTGATCCCCTCCAAGAGCGTGCGCCATGTTCGATCGCAGGGGATGGAGCGTCCTTGAACTGGTTCAAGATGGCAGCCCACCTGGGCGGGGACACAACACCCTGAACCGTCCAGAATTGATCAAGGTGAAGTTCCATGCAGCCTCACCGTCGAAAGGAACTCCGATGCAACTCGTCATCTCCCCGCGCGCACCCAACCCGCGCCGCGTGCGCATGTTCATCGCCGAGAAGGGCAGCGCCCTGCCGGACATCGCGTTCGAGGCCATCGATCTGGGCCGGGGCGACCACCGCAGCGCAGAGTTCAAGGCGCTGAATCCGCTGTCGCGGGTGCCGGTGCTGAGGCTCGACGATGGCCGTGCGTTGGCCGAAACCCGCGCCATCTGCACCTACCTGGAAGGCCTTGCGCCCGAACCCAACCTGATGGGCCACACCTTCGAGGAGCGCGCCTTCATCGAGATGGCCGACCGGCGCATGGAAATCAGCCTGCTGGCCACCATCGCCAACTGGATCCGCCATGGCCACCCGGGGCTGGCCAACCTGGAGCAGCCGCAGTTCCCGGACTTCTCGGCGTCACAGGGGCAGAAGATGCGCGGACTCACCGCCTGGCTGGATGGTGAACTGGCGCGGCAGCCCTATGTGGCGGGCGAGCGATTCACCATCGCCGACATCACCGCCTTCTGCGGCCTGGAGTTCGCACGGGGTTTGATGAAGTACCGCCCAGGCGACGAAGGCCTGCAGCACCTGCAGGCCTGGCGCGACCGGATCGCCGAGCGGCCCAGCGCGCAAGCCGGGGCCTGAGCGCCTGAACCGCGGCCTCAGCGGTCCCGCCGGACGAAGCGCACCAGCATCTCGACGATCTGCTCGCGCCGTTCCACCTGGGCCTGCGGCGTACCCATGTCGCGCTGGAAGATCAGCGAGAAGGTGTGGCGGTTGGCCACGTTGAACACCGACAGCGCGGAGATGGACATGTGCAGGTCGATCGGGTCCAGCCCGGCGCGGAACACCCCGGCGACCACACCGCGTTCATAGACCCGTTGCAGCCCCTCGATGGCCGGCACGTTGAGGTCGTGGATCGAGCGGCTTTGCGCCAGGTACTCGCCGCGGTGGATGTTCTCGGTCATCACCAGGCGGATGAACTCCGGGTGGGCCCACTGGTAGTCCACCGTGAAGCCCACCAGCCGGCGCAGCGCCGCCTCGGGCTCCAGGTCCTCCAGGTGCAGGTCGGCCTCGATGGCGCGCATGCGCCGGTAGGCTTCCTCCAGCACGCGGATGTACAGCCCCTCCTTGCTGCCGAAGTAGTAGTAGATCATCCGCTTGCTGGTGCGGGTGGCCTCGGCGATCTCGTCGATGCGGGCCCCGGCCAGGCCCTTCTCCGCAAACTCGCGGGTGGCCACCTCCAGGATGTCGGCCATGGTGCGCTCCGGGTTGTGGGTGCGCGGCTGGGCGGTCTTGGATGCAGAACGCCCGCTCGAGGGCGCTGGCGTTGAGGGCGAAGGGGGCTCGGGGCGGACCATCCCGGCAGTTTAGGAGATCCCCTCCCCCGCCCTGCCCCCGCCCTGCCGGATCGGACCCGGCGCACGCACCCTCAGTGCGTCAACTCGGCGGTGCGAAAGCGCGACACCGCCTCGCGCAACGTCTCGGCCTGGCGGCGCAGGCTTTCGGCGGCGGCGGCACTCTCCTCCACCAGCGCGGCGTTCTGCTGCGTGCTCTGGTCGATCTGGGACACCGCCTGGCTGGCCTGAGCGACGCCGTCGTTCTGCTCGTTGGCGGCCGCGCTGATCTCGCTGATCAGGTCGGTGACGCGGCGGATCGACTGCACCACCTCGTTCATCGTGGCAGCTGCGGCATCGCCTTCGCGGCCGCCCTGCTCCACCGACTCCACGCTGGCGGCGATCAGGCTGCGGATCTCCCTGGCGGCACCGGAGGAGCGCTGCGCCAGCGCCCGCACCTCACCGGCCACCACCGCAAAACCCCGGCCCTGTTCACCTGCCCGCGCTGCCTCCACCGCGGCATTGAGCGCGAGGATGTTGGTCTGGAAGGCGATGCCGTCGATGGTGCCGATGATCTCGGCGATGCGCCGCGAGCTGTCCTGGATCTGCTGCATCGTCGTGGCCAGGGAGGAGACGGAGGCCCCGCCGCGGCTGGCCACCTCGCTGGCTGACTGCGCCAGCTGGGTGGCCTGACGGGCACTTTCGGCGCCATGGCCGATGGTGCTGCGCAGCTGCTCCATGGACGCTGCCGTCTGCTGCAGCGCGCTCGCCTGCGACTCGGTGCGGGAGGACAGGTCCTGGTTGCCCGCAGCGATCTGGCTGCTGGCGGTGGCCACCTGGGCGGCGTTCTCCCGCACGCCGCTGACCAGGCGCGCGAGTGCCTCCTGCATCTGCGACAGCGCGGCCAGCACGCTGGCCTGGTCACCCGGGCGCCGCGGCAAGCTGGTGGCCAAGTCACCTGCAGCCACCCGCGACACCGCGTCGCGCAGCTCATGGGGTTCCGCACCGAGCTCACGCTGCACCCAGCTCCCGGTCTGCAGCGCCACGCCGACGGCCGCACCAAAGGCCAGCAGCATCATGGCGAACATCAGCCCCAGGGCCTGCCGCTGCGCAGTCTGGCGCTCCTCCAGGCGAGACTGGACGGCCGCAACGATCTTCGCCTGCTCGGCATAGCTGCTCTCGATGATCCCGGTGATCTCCTTGAAGAACTCGGAGCTGGAGTGGGTCAGAGTTTGCGGCTGCAGCACATGCCGCTGCCCCAGCGCCACCGCCGCTCGCCCCAGCTCATCGAGCCGGCGCACCGAGGCCGTCAGCTCCGCCGAGCTCCCCCCATCGCCCGCCCCCGAACGGGCCAGGCTGCTGCTGAAAAGATGCGCCTGGCCCTCCAGCACATTGTTGAGGTTCTCGAAACGGGCCCGGGTGGCCGGCTCCGGCACGCCACCGGCGGCCAGCAGGGCGGAGCCGCGCGCACGCATCTGCCCCATCAGCTCCAGGCTGCGCGGCAGCTGCTGGAAGGTGGCCACCACCAGGTGGTACACCGCTTCGTCCGGGTCGAGCACCAGCCCGGCGCCGGCCAGCACCTCGTCCATCGCGTCGAGTTGATTGCGGATCAGCGCGGTGTGGCGTCGCGTGGAGGTCTCCGCATCCACCTTGCGGGCCTGCAGGTCAGCTCCCAGGCTGGACCACTCGCCTCGCGAGGCCTGCCAGACCTTGTCCACCGCCGCCGCACCCTCCCCCAACGCCGGCAGCTTCTGCCCGACGCCGGTGGCAGCCTGCTCCACCTCGGCCATCTTGGCCACCCGCTGCCCGGCCATCTGGTCATTGCCCGACAACCACCCGGCCGACAGCCCGCGGTGCTGCTGGGTCAGGCGGATCACCTCCTGCACCGCCATCACCGGGGCCAGGCCCTCCAGCTCCTGAGCGGTCGCGCCCAGGCTTTTCCAGGCACTGCGGGTCTGCATGCTGGCAGGCACCAGGATGGCCACGGCACACAGGCCCACCAGCAGACCGAAGCGCTGGGACGTCGACAAGGCATTGAGTTTCATGTTGACCTGAACCTTCCGGGGATGAAGGGCGCCCTCTCCGCGCCCAGCGTGTTCCTCGACAAGCACATCCAGACGGATGTCACTTCCTCAGGACAGCGATCATCCGGGGTAACCCCCGCGCCCCAAGACCGGAATTGACCGACATCAGCCTGGGAGTTGTTCAGTTCAGGCCCGGTCCTTCATTTCCCCAGCACCACCCCTTCACGCCGCGGGTCGGCGCCGCCAGTCCAGCCCGCACCGCCCAACTGGATGGCCTGCAGGCCGCTGGTCATGCCCATTTCCCGCAACTCATGACCCCGCGCCTTGAGCGCCTCCACGGTGGCGGCCGGGAAGCGCTGCGCCTCCAGCAGCGTCGGCCCGTTGGTGGAGCCGAAGTTGGGCAGCGCGATCGCCTGCTGCGGGCTCAGGCCCCACTGCTGGGTGCCCAGCAGCGTCTTGGCGGTGTAGTGGATGATCAGCGCGCCTCCCGGGCTGCCGGCGCTCATCAGCGGCCGGCCGCTGGCCGCGTCGAACACCAGCGTGGGCGACATCGACGAACGTGGCCGTTTGCCCGGCTCCACCCGGTTGGCCACCGGCTTGCCGGCGGCGTCGCGCGGGGCGAAGGCGAAGTCGGTCAACTCGTTGTTGAGCAGGAAGCCGCGCACCATCTGCCGGGCACCGAAGGCGTCCTCAATGGTGGTGGTCATCGCCAGCACCTGGCCCTGGCCGTCGACGATGCTGATGTGGCTGGTGCCGTACTCCGGCTGTTCCGCCATCGGCGCCCAGCTGGTGACGGCGCCCGGCGGCGTGCCGGGCTTGGCGGTCTTCATCGAGGGGGCGCCGATCAGGCTGGCGCGTTGGCGCAGGTAGGCGATGTCCAGCAGGCTGCTCCAGCGCCCGCCCGGGGCGGCGACGAAGTCCGGGTCGCCCAGGTACTGCGCCCGGTCGGCAAAGGCCAGGCGGGCCGCCTCGGTGTAGGCGTGCAGCCAGTCGGCCGAAGGCAGGCCGTCCTGCAGCGGCGCGGCCGCCGGCCGGGGTCTGGCCGAGGATGCCCAGGATCTGGCCGATGGCGATGGCCCCGGAGCTCGGCGGCGGGAAGCCGCACAGCCGCAGCGGCGCGCGGCCGGCCGGCGTCCAGTCGTGGCAAAGTGCCTCGCGCTCACGCGGCTGGTAGCCGGCCAGATCGGCCAGGCTCAGGCGGCCGGGGTTGGTCGGGTGGTTGCGCACCTTGTCCACCACCGCCTGCGCCACCGGCCCCTCATGCAGGGCCGCCGAGCCGCGCGCGGCGATGTCGCGCAGCAGCTGCGCCAGCTCCGGGTTCTTCAGCACATGGCCCACCGGCCAGGGTTTGCCGGCAGCGTCGTAGAAATAGGCCGCGGCCACCGGGTCGCGCTTCAGGGCCGTCTCGGCGGTCAGCAGGGTGTTGAGCCGCGGGCTGACGCGAAAACCTTCGGTGGCCAGGCGGATGGCCGGCTCGATCAGCTGCGCCCAGGGGAGCTTGCCGTGGCGGCGCTGCGCCAGCTCCAGCATGCGCAGCGTACCGGGCACACCCACCGAACGACCACCGACCACCGCATCCATGAAGGCCATGGGCGTGCCGTCCGGCTTGAGGAACAGGCCCTCGTCCGCCGCGGCGGGCGCGGTCTCCCGGCCGTCGTAGGCGCGCAGCCTGTCACCGTCGGCCAGCAGCAGGAAGGCGCCACCGCCGATGCCGCTGGACTGCGGCTCCACCAGGGTCAGCACCATCTGCACCGCCACGGCGGCGTCCACCGCGCTGCCGCCGGCGGCCAGCACCTGGAAACCCGCATCGGTGGCCAGCGGGTTGGCCGCCGCCACCGCAAAACGCTGGCCGCTCCAGCCGGGTTTGTCCTGGTAACCGGAGGCGCCCTCGGGCTGCACCGGCAGGACGTACTCGAAGCGCGGGGCGCTGGCACAGGCGGCAAGCAGGCCGGCCACGACCAAGGCGGACAAGGCCAGGCGGGGACGCTGGATCAGGCGACGAAGGGGGAAGGTCATCGGGCGGACTCCGGTTCGGCTGAGGACTTGGCAAGGAAGCCTCAGTGTCGCAGTTCAAACCCCGGCCTGCACTCCGGCCCGCCACGAAGAGCAAAGGGCCCGCCGACCGACCCCGTCAATCGCCGCGTCGCTGCAGCCGCATCATCCCTTCCTGCGCGGTGGAGGCCACCAGCCGACCCTGGCGGTCGAACACCCGGCCGCGGCACAGCGCACGGGCGCCACTGGCACTGGGCGAGTCCATGTCGTGCAGCAGCCAGTCGTCGATGCGCAGGTTGCGGTGGAACCACATCGCATGGTCCAGGCTGGCCAGGCGCACCTCGCCGCGCAGCAGCGCCAGGCCGTGCGGGCGCATGGCGGTGAGCAGCAGGCCGTGGTCGCTGGCGTAGGCCAGCATCGCGCAGTGCAGCGAGAAGTCGTCCGGCAGCGGCGCCACCGCACGCAGCCACATCGACGCCTGCGGCGGCGCGGCCACCGGGTCGAGCAGGTCGTAGGGCTGCACATGGCGGTACTCCAGCGCCCGCGGCAGCACGGACTTCTCGCGCCAGCGCGCGCCGAAGCCCGGCGGCAACCGTTCGGCCACCGCCCGGCGGTGCTCCAGCTCCGGCACCAGGGCTTCCGGCGGCGGCACCTGCGGGGCGGCGTCCTGGTGGTCGGCGCCGTCGGAGGCGAGCTGGAAGGAGGCGGTCATCTCGAAGATCTCCACCCCGCGCTGCCGCGCCACCACATGGCGGGTGGAGAAGCTGCGGCCGTCGCGGGCGCGCAGCACCTCGTACTCGATCGGCGCATGCTCGCCCGGCAGCAGGAAGTAGGCGTGCATCGAGTGCACCGGCCGCTCGGCGCCCACCGTGCCGCAGGCGGCCATCAGCGCCTGGCCCAGCACCTGGCCACCGAAGACGGCCGGGGTGCCGATGTCCTCGCTCTGGCCGACGAAGCGGTCCGGCCCCACCGGCTGCACCCGCAGCAGGTTCACCAGGCGGTCGACCAGGTCGCGCGCCGTGGCGTCGTCGAGGGGGGAAGCCAGCGGATCAGGTTGGGAGGGCTGGGAGGGCCGGGAGGACGAAAAGGCAGCAGCAACAGCAGAACTCATGAGGCGGGACAAGGCAGAGGGCGTGCGACCGAGTATGGCCGAGCAGGCCTGCCGACGCTGTCACCTGTCGGATTCGAGCTTCCCTGCAACCGCTGGGGGCTCACCGGCCAGCCCGTCCAGGATGGGACAGTCCGGCCGGTCGTCGCCGTGGCAGCACTGCACCAGGTGCGACAGGGCCTGCTTCATGCCGCGCAGTTCCTCGATCTTGCGGTCGATGTCGTCCAGGTGCACCTGCACCAGCGCCTTGACCTGCCGGCTGGGGCGTTGGCGGTCGCGCCAGAGCTCCAGCAGGCCGCGGATTTCGTCGATCGAGAAACCCAGATCGCGCGAACGGCGGATGAAGCGCAGCGTGTGCAGATCCCGCTCGTCGAACTGCCGGTAGCCGGACTCGCTGCGCCCGGCCGGCGGCAGCAGGCACACGCTCTCGTAGTGGCGGATCATCTTGGCGGTCACGCCGGAGGCGGCCGCGGCCTGGCCGATGTTCATGGGTGACCTCCCTGCGCCGCAACCGGTGCCGCAACCTGTGACGACTGCTGCGCCACCTCCTGAGCTGCGGCACTGCCGCGCCAGCGCCGCAGCAGCAGCGCGTTGCTCACCACGCTGACGCTGCTGAAGGCCATCGCCGCACCGGCGATCACCGGGCTGAGCAGCCCCAGCGCCGCCAGCGGGATGCCCAGCACGTTGTAGATGAAGGCCCAGAACAGGCCCTGGCGGATCTTGGCGTAGCTGCGGCGCGAGACGTCGATGGCGTCCGCCACCAGGCGCGGGTCTCCGCGCATCAGCGTGATGCCGGCGGCCTCCATCGCCACGTCGGTGCCGGTGGACATGCTCAGGCCCACATCGGCGGCCACCAGGCTGGGCGCGTCGTTCAGGCCGTCGCCCACCATCGCCACCACCTGGCCCTGCTGGCGCAGCGCCTGGATGACGCCGGCCTTGTCGCCCGGCAGCAGCCCGGCGTGCACTTCGTCGATCTGCAGCTCGCGCGCGACCGCCTGCGCGCTGCCCAGGTTGTCGCCGGTCAGCATCACCGTGCGCAGCCCGAGTGCGCGCAGCCGTGCCACCGCGGCGAAGGACTCCGGCTTGATGCGGTCGCCAAAGGCCAGCAGCCCCAGCAGCGCCGCGGGTCGGTCGCCCTCGGCCGCGCGCATCAGCCAGGCGATGCTGCGGCCCTGGCCCTCCAGCTCCAGTGCGCGGCGGCGCAGCGCCGCCGCCGGGCCCTCGCCCGCAGTTGCGGCCGGCTGCAACGTCTCCTTCAGCGTCCCCTTCAGCGTCTCCTCCAGCAGGCGGGTGCTGCCCAGCAGCAGCGCCTCCTGTGCGCCGGCTTCGCCCACCCGGCCACTCACACCCCGGCCCGGCAGCGCCTGGGCCTCGCTCAGCGGCGGCAGCACCAGCCCCTGCGCCTTCGCCCGCTCGGTCACCGCGCGGGCCAGCGGGTGGTCGCTGCCGCTTTGCAGCGCAGCGGCGCGGCGCAGCAGGTCGTCTTCATCCAGGCCACCGGGCAGGGGCTCCAGCGCCACCAGCGACGGCCGGCCTTCGGTCAGCGTGCCGGTCTTGTCGAAGGCCACCGTGGTCACCGCATGGGCCAGCTCCAGCGCCTGCGCGTCCTTGATGAGGATGCCGTGGCGCGCCGCCACCCCGGTGCCCACCATGATGGCGGTGGGCGTGGCCAGCCCCAGCGCGCAGGGGCAGGCGATCACCAGCACCGCTACCGCGGCGATCAGCGCCGCCTCCAGCCCGGCGCCGGCCAGCAGCCAGCCGACCAGCGTGAGGGCCGCGATGCCCAGCACCACCGGCACAAACACCGCCGCGACCCGGTCCACCACCCGCTGGATCGGCGCCTTGGCGGCCTGGGCCGACTCCACCATGCGGATGATGCGCGCCAGCGTGGTCTCCGCCCCCACCGCCCGGGTGCGCAGGCGCAGCAGGCCCTCGCCGTTGACCGAGCCGCCGGTGACACGGTCGCCCGGCTGCTTGGGCACCGGCAGGCTCTCGCCGGTGATCAGCGCCTCGTCGACCTGGCTGCGGCCCTCCAGCACCTCGCCGTCCACCGCGATGCGTTCGCCCGGGCGCACCAGCACCTGGTCGCCCAGGGCGACGCGCTCGATCGGTGTTTCCACCTCACGCCCATCCACCCAGACCCGCGCCACCGTCGGGCGCAGCGCCTCCAGCGCGCGGATGGCTGCGGCGGTCTGGCGCTTGGCCCGGGTCTCCAGCCACTTGCCCAGCAGCACCAGGCTGATCACCACCGCGGAGCCCTCGAAGTACAGGTGCGGCTCATGGACCTGTCCGCCATGACCTGCACCGCCGTCGTGCGCCGCCGGGCCGAAGTTCGCCTGCAGCAGCAGGTACAGCGACAGCCCGTAGGCGGCCGAGGTGCCCAGCGCCACCAGCAGGTCCATGTTGCCGGCGCCGGCCTTGGCCGCTTTCCAGCCGGCGCGGTAGAAACGCGCCCCCAGCCAGAACTGCACCGGCGTGGCCAGCGCCAGCTGCCACCAACCGCCGGGCATCCAGTGCACGCCGAAGGGCTGCAGCAGCATCGGCAGCACCAGCGGCGCACTGAGCAGCAGCGCCAGTGCCACCGGCCACCACTCGGGCAGGCGGGGCTCGGCGGCCGCCGCGGCAAGGTCGGCCTGCACCGGGCGCACGGTGTAGCCGGCCTTCTCCACCGCTGCGGCCAGCGTGGCCCAGGAGACGCTGCCCAGCGCTTCGACGCCGGCCTTCTCGGTGGCCAGGTTGACCGACACCTCGGACACGCCGGGCAGCTTGCGCAGCGCCTTCTCCACCCGACCGACACAGGAGGCACAGGTCATGCCCTCCACTTGCAGCTCGGTGTGCTGCAGCGGCACCTCGTAACCCGCCTTGCGGATCACTTCGGCCAGCTGCAGCGGCTGCAGGTCGGCGCTGCCGCGCACCAGCGCCTCCTCGGTGGCCAGGTTGACGCTGACCTCGGCCACCCCCGGCTGGCGCTGCAGCACCCGCTCGACCCGGGCCACACAGGACGCACAGGTCATGCCCTGCACGGGCAGGCGGACCTCGGTGGCGGGCAAGGCAGGCAAAGCCGG
>JADJCH010000034.1 GCA_016703325.1 Burkholderiales bacterium
CCTCACCAGCCAGCGGTTGGAGCTGCTGGTCAAACCCAGGGGGTGTCGGCCGACAGCATCAAGGTGCACCGTCTGCGCGAGCAGGACGTGGCGCAGGGGCTGGATCCGGATGAGGCGATCAAGCAGTTGCTGCGCTTCATCGGCAGTCGGCCCCTGGTGGGCTACTACCTGGAGTTCGATGTCGCGATGGTGGACAAGGTGCTGTTCCCCATCCTCGGCCTGGGACTGCCGCAACCGAAGATCGAGATCTCTTCGCTGTTCTACGAATACAAGAACCGCAGCCTGCCGCAGCACCTCAAGGGCGGCAACATCGATTTGCGGTTTGCCACCGTGATGAGCGAGCTGGGACTGCCGACCCGAGATGCCCACGACGCCGTCAACGATGCAGTGATGGCGGCCATGGCCTTCATCAAGCTGAGGAACCTGCTCGGGCACACCTGACGGCAGCAACCCTCTCGGGCCGGCGGTTCACCGGCCCCAAGGGTCAGAAGGTTTCCCAGTCGTCTCCAGCTGCCACGGGCGCCGCAGCCTTGGGGCTGACTGCCGCCGGAGCCGGCATGGCAACGGGAGAAGCCGATGGCGTGCTGCCGATGGCGGTCTGCGGCCGCGCTGCAGGCTGAGCCTTCAGACCGGTGGGCAGGGAGCGGCTTGAACCGACCAGGGCGTTGTGTGCCGGAGGGGCGAGGTTGCTGCGGCCCGCCGTCGACGGCGCAGCGGACGCCCGCGCGGCATCCGATTCGTTGACGCGGAACGCGCCCACCACCTGCACCAGACTGCGGGCCTGCTGGCTCAGGCTGCCGGCTGCGGCCGCGCTTTCCTCCACCAGGGCGGCGTTCTGCTGGGTCACCTGGTCGAGTTGCGAGACGGCATCGCTCACCTGGGAGATGCCGGAGGTCTGCTCGTGGGTGGCCGCGCTGATTTCGCTGATCAGGTCGTTGACCCGCTGCACCTGGCCGACCAGATCGCTCATCGCCTGGCCGGCTTCGGCCACCTGTCGGGTGCCGGAGTCCACCGCTCCATGTTGGCGGTGATGAGGGACTTGATCTCCTTGGCCGCATCGGCGGCACGCTGGGCGAGCGTGCGCACCTCGCCGGCCACCACCGCAAAGCCCCGGCCCTGTTCGCCGGCACGGGCGGCCTCGACGGCCGCGTTCAGCGCCAGGATGTTGGTCTGGAAGGCGATGCCATCGATGGTGCCGATGATGTCCACGATGCGCCGGCTGCTGCTGCTGATGTCTTCCATGGTTTGCACCACCTGCCCCACCACATCGCCGCCCCGGGCTGCGGCGCCGGTGGCGGTGGTGGCCAGCTGGGCGGCGGTGCGGGCGGTGTCGGCGTTCTGCCGCACGGTGGCGCTGAGCTCTTCCATGGAGGCGGCAGTCTCCTCCAGGTTGGCGGCCTGTTCCTCGGTGCGCTGGCTGAGGTCGGCGTTGCCGGAGTCGATCTGCGAGGCACCGGTGGCGATGGAGTCGCTGCTCAGGCGCACCTGCGAGACGATCTGAACCAGCCCCTGGTTCATCTTGTCCAGGGCGCCGAGGAGCTGGCCGGTTTCGTCCCGGGTGGGCGCCTCGATGCGGGAGGTCAGGTCGCCGGAAGCCACCCGGTCGGCAAATGCGACAGCGTCCTGGATCGGCCGGGAGATCAGGCGTGCCAGCACAATGGCCAGGCCGAGACCCAGTACCGACGCGGCGATCAACACCCCGATGACGGTCGTGCCGGCTGCGGTGTAAGTGTCTGCGGCCTGTTGTTTGGCCGCTTCGCCGCCCTTGACGTTGAGATCGACGAGGCGGGCCAATGTGGCGTGGGCGGCGTCGAACTGTTGCTGCGACGACCCCTTCAGCAATTCGGCAGCCTGCTCGTTCTGGTTGCTCCGAGACAATCGGATCAACTGGCCGTGGGTGACTGTGTAGTCCCGCCATTGGGCCTTGAACTGCTCCCAGAGCTGGCGCTCCTCCGCGCTGGAGATCAGCTTCACGTACTCCCCCTCGATCTGCGCGCGATGGGCGTTGTTGCGCTTCAACACCTCCTCGTAACGGTCCATGCCGGCATCGTCGGTGGATACCACGTGCTGGAATTCGGCAATGCGGTGATCCGATGTCTCCCCCGTCAAGGTCGACACCAGGCGGATGCTGGGCATCCATTTGTCCTTGAGTTCGTCGGTGCGATCCTTCAGCGAGGCCATCTGGACCAGCGCCAGCACACCGACTCCGAGCATCAACAGAATGACGCTGCCAAAGGCGCTGACCAGCTTGACGGCCAGACGAAGGTTCTTGAACCACTGCATGAGACGACTCCGCTCCCGTTGAGGAGTGTGTTGGACTGACGTCGGTTCGCAGCAGCGCAAGCAGGCTCCGCTGGGTTGGCGTCCCGACAAGGAAACAGGCGTACCCGTTGTCGGACATCGTGCCCCCGGACTTGAGGGGGCAAAAGGGAGAACAGAAACGAAAAACCCGGGCGAGCCCGGGTTTTTGGGGAAACCCGCCCTTTCGGGCCGGGTTCAGGCAGGGATCAGTGACCGGAGGCGCCTGCGGCACCGAGGCCGGTCTCGGAGCGCACCTTCTGTGCCTCGAAGTCGGCCCGTTCCTTCTGGGCCTGGGCGCTGTTGTCCAGGATGGAGAACAGCCACACACCGACGAAGCCGATGGTCATCGAGAACAGCGCCGGAGAGCTGTACTGGAACCAGGCCGAACCCTTCGGGTAGCCCAGCGTGGCTTCCCACACCGAGGGAGACACGATGGTCAGGCCCACGGAGGAGATCAGGCCCAGGAAGCCGCCGATCACCGCACCCTTGGTGGTGCAGCCCTTCCACAGCATGGACAGGAACAGCACCGGGAAGTTGGCCGAGGCCGCGATTGCGAAGGCCAGCGCCACCATGAAGGCGATGTTCTGCTTCTCGAAAGCGATGCCCAGGATCACCGCGACAACACCCAGCGCCAGGGTGGTGATGCGCGAAACCTTCAGTTCGGAGGCGCTGTCGGCCTTGCCGTTCTTGAACACCGTGGCGTACAGGTCATGCGACACCGCCGAGGCGCCCGACAGCGTCAGGCCGGCCACCACCGCGAGGATGGTCGCGAAGGCCACCGCCGAGATGAAGCCGAAGAAGATGTCGCCACCGACCACCTTGGCCACCAGCACGGCCGCCATGTTGGCGCCGCCGGCCTTGATCGTGCCCTTGGCGGTGTCGGCGAACTCGGGGTTCGTCAGCACCAGGGTGATCGCGCCGAAGCCGATGATGAAGATCAGGATGTAGAAGTAGCCGATCCAGGTGGTTGCCCAGAACACGCTCTTGCGGGCTTCCTTGGCGTTGGGCACCGTGAAGAAACGCATCAGGATGTGCGGCAGGCCGGCGGTACCGAACATCAGCGCCATGCCGAAGCTGATCGCGGAGATCGGGTCCTTGATGAAACCGCCCGGGCCCATGATGGACAGGCCCACCTTGGCCGGGTCGATCGCGTTGGCCTTGGCCAGGGCGCCTGCGGCGCTGGCAGCCGCTTCAGGCGAAGACGCTGCCGCACTGGCGGCCATGGCCGCGGCGATGGCCGCATCCTTGCCGTTCTGCGCGATCGCGGCCTTGACCATCACGCCCTTGGCGAACAGCGCCTCCGGCGAGAAGCCGAACTGCGACAGCACCATGAAGGCCATGAAGGTCACGCCCGACAGCAGCATGATGGCCTTGATGATCTGCACCCAGGTGGTGGCCGTCATGCCGCCGAACAGCACGTAGACCATCATCAGGGCACCCACAATCACCACCGCCATCCAGTAGTCCAGGCCGAACAGCAGCTTGATCAGCGAGCCGGCGCCGACCATCTGGGCGATCAGGTAGAACGCCACCACCACCAGCGTGCCGGAAGCGGCGAAGGCGCGGATCGGGGTCTGCTTGAAGCGGTAGCCCGCCACGTCGGCGAAGGTGAACTTGCCGAGGTTGCGCAGCTTTTCAGCCATCAGGAAGGTGATGACCGGCCAGCCCACCAGGAAGCCGATCGAATAGATCAGGCCGTCGTAGCCGCTGGCCATCACGGCCGCTGAAATACCCAGGAAGGAGGCTGCCGACATATAGTCGCCGGCAATCGCCAGACCGTTCTGGAAACCCGTGATGCCGCCACCGGCGGTATAGAAATCAGCGGCAGAGCGGGTTTTGGAGGCGGCCCATTTCGTGATCCACAGCGTGGCGAGCACAAAGATGCCGAACATGACGATGGCGGTCCAGTTGGTGGCCTGCTTGGTCGTCTGACCCAGGTCACCACCTGCCGCCATCACGGCGCTGCAGCCCAGCAGGGCCAGCAGCGGGAGCGAGTAACGAGCGATGCGATTCATTACTTGGTTTTCTCGGCCAGAATCTCTGCGGTCAGACGGTCGTACTCGTCGTTTGCACGCCGAACGTAGATGCCGGTGATGATGATCGTGAACACGATCACGCCCATGCCGATCGGCACGCCGACGCTGGTGACGCCACTGCCGATGGGTTGTGCCAGGAAGGGCTTGTTGAATGCAATCAACGCGATGTAGCCGTAATAAACGACCAACATCAAAATTGCGAGCATCCACCCAAAGGAACTGCGCTTGCTGGTCAGCTCCTTGTATTTCGGATTTTTCTTAATCCGCTCGACCACGGGATCTGTCATTCCACACTCCTCGGTTGCATGACAAAAAATCAAAACCGGGTGCCCTGAGTTGGAACAGGAACCGCCCGGAGTTACTTTGGTAAACAGTCTAGGAAGGCACACTGACCTAAAACTGACCTAGGCCTCTTGATCTTGTTTGGGGTTTTCCCCTATAAGGCGTCGCTGTGCCCGGTTTTGACAGGGTGGCTGTATGAATATACAGTTGTCTGATGCTGTTCCCTTCCTCTTCTGGCGCAGACCCTGACACCCCTCGGCACGGTCGCGCTGCATCGGCCGCTGCGCCCCTGCGTGGGCGGGGGACGTCCTGGCTCATTGCCCACCGTTTCGAGCGCCTGGAGCGCCAACAGGAAGACGACGGCTGGGGTGACTCCCCAGCGCAGGACGAGGTCGCGGGAGCAGAGGCGGACGAGGGAGCGGAAGAATTGCCGCGCACAGATGTGTCGCAGCCCTCTCACCCCAGGACCCGGGTGACCTCGGAGGCCGCGCGCAGCATCCTGACCCGCAACGACTCGCCGGATGTGCCCTTCGAGTGGGCCATCAACCCGTACCGGGGCTGCGAGCACGGCTGCATCTACTGCTATGCGCGGCCCACCCACAGCTACCTGAACCTGTCGCCGGGACTGGATTTCGAGACGCAACTGATCGCCAAGACCCATGCGGCCGATCTGCTGCGCCAGGCTCTGAGGCGCCGGGGGTACCGGCCCTCGCCGATCAACCTCGGCTCGGCCACGGATGTCTACCAACCCATCGAACGGCAGTGGCGTCTGACCCGCCAACTGCTGGAGGTGCTGCTGGAAGCCAACCACCCCTGCACCCTGGTCACCAAGTCCGCCGGGGTGCTGCGCGACCTGGATCTGCTGGCCGAACTGGCGCGCCGGCGGCTGCTGTTGGTGTTCGTCTCCGTCACCAGCCTGGACCGATCGTTGTCGCGCATCCTGGAGCCCCGCGCCAGTGCGCCCCAGCGCCGGCTGGAGGCCATCGGCCGCCTGGCCGCTGCGGGCGTCTGGGTCGGTGTGAACGTGGCGCCGATCATTCCCTTCATCAACGAGCCGGAGATCGAGCAGATCCTGCAGGCCGCCGCTGGCGCTGGAGCCAGGAGTGCACACTGGACCGTGGTGCGGCTGCCCTGGGAGGTCAACCCGCTGTTCCAGCACTGGCTGCAGACCCACTTTCCGGACCGGGCCGAGCGGGTGATGGCCCGCATCCGGGACCTGCGCGGCGGCAGGGACTACGACGCCTCGTTCAGCCAGCGTATGAAGGGGGGTGGCCTGTGGTCCGAGCTGATCCGTCAGCGGGTGGAGAAGGCTGCTGCACGTTTCGGCCTGCAGCGGCAGACACCGGAGCTGGACCTGAGCGCCTTTGTCCCGCCCGCGGCGGGGGCGATCGAAGACAGGCTGTCACGGGCTCCGGCGGCGTCGGCAGGCCAGGGTCGCCTGTTCTGAAGCGGTCAGGTCGGCCCGAATGGTGGCGTTTTGAAGTGCGCATATCGCATCAATCGGTGCGTATTTTTCGGTTGAATCGTGCGTTCCATGCACTTAGCATTTGCATCGTCCGCCGGGTGTCCACCCGCTTGATCGAACTTCAACCGATCGAACTTCAACGTACAGAGACAAGTGAGTCTGCCCATGGCCTCCAGCAAAGCTTCCTTCCAGTGGGACGACGCCTTCGGGCTCGACCAGCAACTCAGCAGCGACGAGCGCGCGGTGCGCGACGCCGCCAGCGCCTACTGCCAGGAGCGGCTGATGCCGCGGGTGCTGGAGGCCTTCCGCCATGAGAAGACGGATGCGTCGATCTTCCGGGAGATGGGCGACCTGGGTCTGCTGGGCCCGACCATTCCGGAGGTCTATGGCGGTTCCGGCCTGAACTACGTCTGTTATGGCCTGATCGCCCGCGAGGTGGAGCGGGTCGATTCCGGATACCGCTCAATGATGAGCGTGCAGTCGTCGCTGGTGATGGTGCCGATCAACGAGTTCGGCAGCGAGGCGCAGAAGCAGAAGTACCTTCCCAAGCTGGCCACCGGCGAGTGGATCGGCTGCTTCGGCCTGACCGAGCCGAACCACGGCTCCGATCCGGGTGGCATGGTCACCCGGGCCCGCAAGGTGCCAGGCGGCTACAGCCTCAGCGGCGCCAAGATGTGGATCACCAACAGCCCGATCGCTGACGTGTTTGTGGTCTGGGCCAAGGACGACGAAGGTCAGATTCGCGGCTTCATCCTGGAGAAGGGCTGGAAGGGACTGAGTGCCCCTGCCATCCACGGCAAGGTCGGTCTGCGGGCCTCCATCACCGGCGAGATCGTGCTGGACGAGGTGTTCTGTCCGGAGGAAAACGCCTTCCCCGAGGTGCGAGGGCTGAAGGGCCCCTTCACCTGCCTGAACTCGGCCCGTTATGGCATCGCCTGGGGCGCGCTGGGCGCAGCGGAGTTCTGCCTCCAGACCGCTCGCCAGTACACGCTGGATCGCAAGCAGTTCGGCAAGCCGCTGGCAGCCAACCAGCTGGTGCAGAAGAAGCTGGCCGACATGCTCACCGAGATTTCGCTGGGCCTGCAGGGTTGCCTGCGCCTGGGGCGGATGAAGGACGAAGGGATTGCGCCGGTGGAGGTCACCTCCATCCTCAAGCGCAACTCCTGCGGCAAGGCGCTGGACATCGCGCGCACCGCCCGCGACATGCTGGGCGGCAACGGCATCTCCGACGAGTTTGGTGTGGCGCGCCACCTGGTCAACCTGGAGGTGGTCAACACCTACGAAGGCACCCACGACGTGCACGCGCTGATCCTGGGCCGCGCCATCACCGGCATCGCCGCGTTCTGATCTCCCACCCCCGCAGCGGCTCACGCCGCTCCCCCTCAAGGGGGCCACACCAGTGGACCGGCGAAGCCGGATCCACCGCGTGCGCTGGATGAAAACCGTCGCTTCATGACAGCTTCACTGACGCCAGGTGCTTTGAACGGCATCAAGGTCCTCGATCTTTCGCGGGTGCTGGCCGGCCCCTGGGCCGGACAGATGCTGGCCGACCTGGGGGCGGATGTGGTCAAGGTGGAGCGGCCCGAGGGCGGTGACGACACCCGGGCCTGGGGGCCGCCCTGGTTGAAGGACGGTGAAGGCCGCGACACCGAGGACGCGGCCTACTTCTGCTGCGCCAACCGCAACAAGCGTTCCATCGCCATCGACATCGCCCGCCCGGAAGGGCAGGCGCTGGTGCGCCGCCTGGCGCTGCAGGCCGATGTGCTGCTGGAGAACTTCAAGGTCGGTGGCCTGCAGCAGTACGGGCTGGACTTCCACAGCCTGTGCCCGCTCAACCCTCGGCTGGTGTACTGCTCGATCACCGGTTTTGGCCAGGACGGGCCCTATGCCCAGCGGCCCGGCTACGACTTCCTGATCCAGGGCATGGGCGGCCTGATGAGCGTCACCGGGCCGGCGGAGTCGGCGCAGGTGCCCGGCGAGGCCGCTGCCGACGGCCAGGGGCCGCAGAAGGTGGGCGTGGCGCTGGTGGACATCCTCACCGGGCTGCATGCGGTGATCGGTGTGCTGGCGGCGCTGCGCCACCGTGACCTCACCGGGCAAGGGCAGCACATCGACCTGGCGCTGCTGGACGTGCAGGTCGCGGCGCTGGCCAACCAGACCGCCAACTACCTGATCGGCGGCAAGGTGCCCCGGCGCATGGGCAATGCGCACCCGAACATCGTGCCGTACCAGGACTTTCCCACCGCCGACGGGGACATGATCATCGCAGTGGGCAACGACGCCCAGTTCGCCCGCCTGGCCGATTCGCTGGGCCATGCGGACTGGGGGCGCGACGAGCGCTACGCCACCAATGCGGCGCGGGTGGCGAACCGGGTCGAGTTGATCCGGCAGATGCGCCTGGCGACCCTGCAGCGCAGCACCCAGGACTGGATCGAGCGGCTGGAGCGGGCCAACGTGCCCTGCGGGCCGATCAACAACCTGGAGGCGGTGTTCGCCGACCCGCAGGTGCTGGCGCGGGGGCTGCGGGTCGAGCTGCCGCATGGCCTGGGCATCACCGTGCCGGGTGTGGCCAACCCGATCCGCCTGTCCGCCACGCCGGTGCAGTACCACTGGGCACCACCGAGGCTGGGGGAGCATGGGGAGGCGGTGCTGCGCGACTGGCTGGGCGAAGGGTCGGCCTGCGCCTGACACCAGGCCAGGCCTGCGCCGCGCTCTGCCCCATCCGCCGGGCAGCGGCTGGAGCCTCCTGGAGCTGCTTTCAGCTGCGCAGCGCCAGGGCGCCGGCCTGCCGGCCGGTGTCGTTGAGGCTGACGCGGGTGCCCTTGGAGCAGTACTGCTCCTTGAGCGCTTCCACCCGGGCCATCATCGCCTCGTAGAGATCGATGCGCTCCCGGTGGCGCTGCAGCACCAGCCCGGCCAGTTCGATCAGCTTGGCGTTGAGGGTCTCCTCGCCCTGTTTGAGCAGGGTCTGCACTGCCACGGCGGGTGAGCCCTTCACGCTGTGGGTCATGGCCTGTTCGGCCATCACGCCGATGCGGGCATGGGCGTCGTGCACCTGGCGCTGGTACTCGGCATGACCGAAGGCCGCAGCGCAGAGCAGTTCGGTGCCCGCCTTGGACACCGCAAACCGCAGCGCGATCGCATTCACCCAGAGCTCTGCGTCCTGCAGCTGCACCTCGGTGCGTGACAGGCGGGTCAGCAAGGCCATGAAGTTGGTGGCCGCCTCGAAGTCGAAGTCGCCCTCGCGGGTGTGCCTGGACAGCCCCTTGACCTTCGAAACCACCTGGACGATCTGCCGCCCGGCCACGCTGCGCAGAACGTCGCCGAGGGCCAGGAAGCGCTGGATGCGTGAGCTCTCCGGATGGCGTTCGCTGGCATGCTGAAGGTTGTCCACCGCACGCATCATGCCGCGCAGGTCGGCCGTCTCGAACTTCAACAGCGCTTGCAGCACCAGGCTCTCCAGGTCGAACATCTTGCTGGAGATGCCGGTGGAAACCGCTTTGTCCAGGGCCTTCTCGGCCTCCGCAAACTCGCCGGCGAAAAAGGCCAGCATGCCCTGCTTCTGGAGCCGGCCGATGCTGCCGGGTGTCAGCTCGCAGGCCTTGCGGTAAGTGTCCAGCGCAGAGCCCAGGTCTCCCTGTTCCACCTGGACGCGACCCATCACGTCGTAGGCGTCGGCATAGGAAGGGTTGGCGGAGATCAGCGACTCCAGCGTGCGGCGGGCCTGATCGTGGGCGCCGCCTTCCACCTCCGCACGGGCCACACCCAGCTTGGCCCAGGGCAGGGCGCGGGCCTCGCGCACCGCCTCGAACATGCGGCGAGCCGCGTCGTGCCGGCCCAGGCGCAGCAGCAGCTCGGCACCCACCCGGGCCGCGTAGAGCCAGTACTCGTCCCGATCGGAGAAGCGTTTCAGACACAACAAGGCGGCCTTGTCGTACTGGCGCATCTCCATGGCCTCGAAGATGTCGCTGAGCACCCGCTTGCGTCGGCGTGCCTGGGTCAGTCGTTCGCCCAGGGCGGCGGCGTTGTGGGGTTTGAGCAGGTAGCTGTCCAGTGCCGACTCGGCCGCCTCCGCCACCTTGGCGTAGGAGGCTTCGCCGGTCACCATGATGAACACGGTGGAGTAGGGCAGCAGGTGGTTGCGGCGCAGCTCATCGAGCAGGCCCTGGCCGTCCATGCCCCGATCGTCGAAATGCTGCTCGCACAGCACCACGTCGAACATGCGCTCCTCCAGGATCCGCAGGGCATCGGCAGGTCGGCTGGTCTGCGCCACGGTGCCCACGCCCCAGTCGCGCAGCATGGCCACCTGCGTGCTGCGGGAGGTGGGGTTGCCGTCGATCACGAGGGCGCGGCAGTCGCCGATCTGGGGGTCGAGCAGTTGCATGCAGCAGCGGAAGGTGGGTGTCGCAGGATGGATCGGCAGTCCAGCCGCAACCTGAAGCGAAAACCCCCGCAACAGCGGGGGTGGGCAAAGGCGGCAGGGACGGAGCGGGTGTTCGACTACTTGAAGAAGTCCTTCATCCGGTCGGTCCAGCTCTTGGCGTTGGGCGAGTGTTTGTCGCCCCCCTTCTTGAGCGAGTCGTCCAGGTCCTTGAGCAGCTTGCGCTGGTGCTCGGTGAGTTTGACCGGCACTTCCACCTGGATGTGGCAGTACAGATCACCCGGGTAGTTGGAGCGAATGCCCTTGATGCCCTTGGCGCGCAGGCGGAAGGTCTTGCCGTGCTGCGTGCCTTCGGGCAGGTCGATCTCCGCCTCGCCGCCCAGTGTCGGGATGGTGACCGAGCCGCCCAGCGACGCGGTGATGATGCTCACCGGCACGGTGCAGTGCAGGTCGTCGCCATCGCGCTCGAAGATGTCGTGCTGCTTGATGCGGATCTCGACGTACAGATCCCCCGGCGGCCCGCCGTGCATGCCCGGCTCGCCGTGGCCACGCAGGGCAATGCGCTGGCCTTCGTTGATGCCCGCCGGGATCTTGACCTCCAGCGTCTTCTGCTTCTTGATCTTGCCCGCGCCGTTGCAGCTGGTGCAAGGGTCGGGGATCACCTTGCCGGTACCGTGGCAGTGCGGGCAGGTCTGCTGGATGCTGAAGAAGCCCTGGCGCAGGTGCACCGTGCCTGAGCCGTGGCAGGTGCTGCAGGTCTTGGCGCTGGTGCCGGGTTTGGCGCCGGTGCCGTGGCAGGTGTCGCATTCCTCCCAGGTGGGGATGCGGATCTGCGTTTCCTTGCCCCGGGCGGCCTCCTCCAGCGTGATCTCCATCGCGTAGGACAGATCCGCTCCGCGGTAGACCTGCTGGCCTCCGCCCGGTCGGCGCCCACCGCCCTGGCCACTAAAGATGTCGCCGAAGATGTCGCCAAAGGCCTCCGCAAAACCGCCGAAGCCTTCGCCGCCCGCACCCGGACGGAAGCCCGCGCCGCCCGCATTGGGGTCCACGCCGGCGTGGCCGAACTGGTCGTAGGCGGCACGTTTTTGCGCATCCGAGAGCATCTCGTAGGCCTCTTTGCCCTCTTTGAACTTCTCTTCGGCCGCTTTCGCACCGTCCCCCTGGTTGCGGTCGGGGTGGTGCTTCATGGCCAGCTTGCGGTAGGCCTTCTTGATGTCGTCCTCGCTGGCGTTCTTGGCCACCCCGAGGACTTCGTAGTAATCGCGCTTTGCCATGGATCGTGCTCGTTACCTGGGAAGCGAAACCGCCGCGCCGACGCAGCCAGGGCGGTCAGCCCGGCGCTTCGGACGCGGCGCAGATGCCGGTCGGCCCTGGAGGGCCAGGGCCGGCCCGGGGATCACTTCTTGACTTCCTTGAACTCGGCGTCCACCACATCCGGATCGGCCGACTTGCCGTCCGCCTTCGGGGCCTCTGCACCGGCAGCGCCAGCGGCGGCACCCGCGCCGGCCGCAGCCTGCTGGGCCTGCATGTCGGCGTAGACCTTTTCGCCCAGCTTCTGGCTGGCGGTCATCAGGGCTTCGGTCTTGGCCTCGAGATCGGCCTTGTCGTCGCTCTTGAGCGCTTCCTCGGCGTCCTTCAGCGCGGCCTCGATCTTCTCCTTCTCTCCGGCATCCAGCTTGTCGCCGTGCTCGGACAGGCTCTTCCTGACCGAGTGGATCATCGCGTCGGCCTGGTTGCGCGCGGTGACGAGTTCGAGCTTCTTCTTGTCCTCGGCCGCATTGACCTCGGCATCGCGCACCATCTTCTGGATCTCCTCCTCGGACAGACCCGAGTTGGCCTTGATGGTGATCTTGTTCTCCTTGCCGGTGCCCTTGTCCTTGGCGCCCACATGCAGGATGCCGTTGGCGTCGATGTCGAAGCTCACCTCGATCTGCGGCACGCCGCGCGGCGCGGGCGGAATGCCTTCCAGATTGAACTCACCCAGGCTCTTGTTGCCCGAGGCCATCTCGCGCTCACCCTGGTAGACCTTGATGGTCACGGCCGGCTGGTTGTCGTCGGCGGTGGAGAAGGTCTGGCTGAACTTGGTCGGGATGGTGGTGTTCTTGGTGATCATCTTCGTCATCACACCGCCCAGGGTCTCGATGCCCAGGGACAGCGGGGTGACGTCCAGCAGCAGCACGTCCTTGCGCTCGCCGCCCAGCACCTGGCCCTGGATGGCCGCGCCCACGGCGACGGCCTCATCCGGGTTGACGTCCTTGCGCGGCTCCTTGCCGAAGAACTCCTTGACCTTTTCCTGCACCTTGGGCATGCGGCTCATGCCGCCCACCAGGATCACGTCGTCAATGGCGCTGACCGCCACGCCCGCATCCTTGATCGCGGTGCGGCAGGGGGCGATGGTGCGCTCGATCAGGTCCTCCACCAGCGCTTCCAGCTTGGCGCGGGTGAGCTTGATGTTCAGGTGCTTCGGGCCCGACGCATCGGCGGTGATGTAGGGCAGGTTGACGTCGGTCTGCGTGCTGTTGGACAGCTCGATCTTGGCCTTCTCGGCCGCTTCCTTCAGGCGCTGCAGGGCCAGCACGTCACGGGTCAGGTCGACGCCCTGTTCCTTCTTGAACTCGGTGACGATGTAGTCAATGATGCGCTGGTCGAAGTCCTCGCCACCCAGGAAGGTGTCGCCGTTGGTGGACAGCACCTCGAACTGCTTTTCGCCATCGACGTCGGCGATCTCGATGATCGAGATGTCGAAGGTGCCGCCGCCCAGGTCGAACACCGCGATCTTGCGGTCGCCCTTGCCGTGTTTGTCCAGGCCGAAGGCCAGGGCCGCGGCGGTAGGCTCGTTGATGATGCGCTTGACGTCCAGACCGGCGATGCGGCCTGCGTCCTTGGTGGCCTGGCGCTGGCTGTCGTTGAAGTAGGCCGGCACCGTGATGACGGCCTCGGTCACTTCTTCACCGAGGTAGTCCTCGGCGGTCTTCTTCATCTTGCGCAGCACCTCGGCGGACACCTGCGGGGGCGCCATCTTCTTGCCGCGCACTTCCACCCAGGCGTCGCCGTTGTCGGCCGCCTTGATGCTGTAGGGCATCAGGTCGATGTCCTTCTGCACTTCCTTCTCGGTGAACTTGCGGCCGATCAGGCGCTTGACGGCGTACAGCGTGTTGCGCGGGTTGGTGACGGCCTGACGCTTCGCGGAAGCGCCCACCAGGATCTCGCCGTCCTCCTGGTACGCAATGATCGAAGGCGTCGTGCGTGCGCCTTCGCTGTTCTCGATCACCTTGGTGCTGTTGCCTTCCATGATGGCGACGCAGCTGTTGGTGGTGCCGAGGTCGATGCCGATGATCTTGCCCATGAGGGTGCTCCTATGTCTGGTTGTCACGCAGGTGTGGATCGACCGCGTGATTTCAATCTGTGAAACAGGGTTTTTTGTCCGGTCAGCCGCAGGGGCCGCCACTCACTTCGGCGCGGCCACGGTGACCAGCGCGGGGCGCAGCACGCGCTCGGCAATCATGTAGCCCTTCTGCAGCACGGTGACCACGGTGTTGGCGTCCTGATCGGCCGGCACCACCGAGATGGCCTGGTGCTGGTGGGGGTCGAACTTGGTGCCCGCGGGCGGGTTGACCTCCAGCACCTTGTTGCGCTCAAGCGCTGCGGCCAGCTGGCGCAGGGTGGCGTGCACCCCTTCGAGCATCTGCTCGGGCGAGCCCTTGCCACTGGCATGGGTGGCGATCGCCATCTCCAGGCTGTCCTTGACCGGCAGCAGGCTCTCGGCGAACGACTCCAGCGCGAACTTGCGCGACTTGGCCACCTCCTCGTCGGCGCGGCGGCGGGTGTTGTCCGCCTCGGCTTTGGCGCGCAGGTAGGCGTCGGCGAGTTCGATGTTCTTGGCCTCCAGCTCGGCCAGGCGGGCGGTCAGCTCGCCGGCGGGGTCGGCAGGGGCGTTGGGGGCCGCCACGTCGGCGGCCTCGGCGGGCTGGGTATCCTGGAAAGAGGCGGTGGTGTGGGCTTCGGACATGGGTTCCATTCCAATTGCGACCCGGTTTCCTGCCGAGTCCGTCTGTATCGGGCCAGCATCTGGGGCTGCGGAGGAACACTTCAAGACCTGGCGAGGGGATTGATTTGTGATTTTTTGCACAGTTGCGGGTGACTGTGTGGTTCTGCTGGGAACTCCTCCCGGGATTTTCCAGGGGTGGATGGATTTGCCGGTTCTGGTCTGGGCACAATAGCTGGGAATTCATCCCATCGTTTCAGTCCGCCGGAATCGAGCCGGCCGCCATGGACCCTGCACTTCCACCCGCCGATCCCGCCTCACCTCCTGCAGACCTGCGGGGGCAACGCAGCCTGGATGCCGCCCTGCTGGTGCTGTCCCCGCTGGTGCGCTGGCTGCTGCGCAACGGGGTGAACTACGGTGCCCTGGCGCAGGGCCTGAAGCAGGTGTTTCTGGACCAGGGGCGACAGGAGCTGCAGCTGCGCGGCAGCAAGGTGACCGATTCCGCCCTGAGCGTCTTGTCCGGGGTGCACCGCAAGGACGTGCGAGCCCTGGGCGGCCTGCCGCTGGCGCAGGTGCCGCTGCAGCCCAGTCCGGCGTCGATGGTGTTCACCCGCTGGATCACCGATGCCCGCCTGCGCGAGATCGGGCCGGACGGGCAGCAGCGGCCACGCCAGATGCTGCTGCGCCAGGGGGACTGGCCGAGTTTTGAATCGCTGGCCCGTGAGGTGTCCAGCGATGTCCATCCCCGCACCCTGCTGGACGAGCTCCTGCGCCTGGGCTTGGTGGAACTGCGGGGCGAAGAGGTGAGCCTGCGCCGCGAACGTTTTGTGCCGGATGCGGCGGAGCTGGAGGCCGCGCAGACCCTGGCGGTGAACGTGGCCGACCACCTTCGCGCCGCGGTGCACAATCTTGGTGCGAACGATGGCATGAAGCTGCTGGAGCAGAGCGTGTACGCCAGCGGGCTCAGCGAGGCTTCGGCCCGGGAGCTCGGTGAGCTGGCGCGCGAACTCTGGACGGGCGCCTTCGATGCGATGGTTCGGGAAGCCACCGGGCGCTGGCAGGAAGACGAGGCCCGGCGGGGCCGGGGCGAGGACCTGGGCGAACCGGTGCGCATGCGCTTCGGCGCGTACTTCTATCGTGAGCAGGAGCTTGAGGAGCCGGCAACGGCGGACCGGGCTGCTGCTGCGCAGGCGAATCGAGGAGCAGGTGATGCGGCTTGAGCAGACCGTGAAGGGCTGGAAGCGTCGGTGCTGGGCTGGCGTGACGTCGGGGCTGCTGGTGTTGCTGCTTTCGGGCTGCGGCGGTGGTGTGGGCACCAACGGCACCGGTGCGGCGCCGCAGAGCGCCGGTACCGGCACGGTGACCGGCTTCGGCAGCGTGATCATCGACGGGGTGGCCTACGACGACAGTCAGGCACAGGTGATCAGCGATGCAGAGGCCGGCGAGGAGTTGTCTGAAGTCAAGCTGGGCCAGCGTGTCAGCGTCGAATACGAAGCTGCTGAAGGCGCTGGGAAGCCACTGGCCAGGCGGATTTCGGTGCAGTCGACCCTGCGCGGTATGGTGGAGGCGATCGACGGACGGACTCTCACCGTGCTGGGCCAAACCGTGCAGGTCAACGATGGTGCCGTTGAAGGTGTTGAAGGTCCGGTCACGGTGCTGGAGGGGTTCGAGACCCTGTCCGCTCTGGCGGGACAGGCGGTGGAGATCCACGCCATGGAGGTCATGGACGGTGCGAGCCGGGTCTGGCAGGCCACACGCATTGAAGCGGTCGGCGAGCTGAGCGACCGCAGCGAGGTGCGGGTCACCGGCCGGGTCACAGCCCTCAATGCCGCCGACGCATTGACGCGCCGGTTCATGATCGGGCCGCTGCAGGTGTCGATTGCGCCGTCCGCTGCGGCCTCTGCTGGGCTGGCCGATGGCTTGCTCGTGCGGGTGCTGGCGCGGTGGAGTGACTACGATTCCGCAGCTTCCACGCTGAGCGCGCGGCGTGTGCTGGCGGTGGCTGTGCCGGCAAAAAGCATCGATCCCGAGGCGACCCTGACGCTGACCGGACTGGTGAGCAACCTGGATGAAGCTTCGAAGACCTTCGAGCTGGATGGCCAGAAGGTCGGCTATGCCGGCGCGGTGTTCACCCCATCCACTGCCACCCTGCGAAACCGTCGGTATGTGGTGGTGACGGCGTCATCCACGGGGGCGGGAATGGTCCAGGCGCAGTCGGTCCAGCTGCCGCAAAACCTCGCAACCACCGAACTGCATGGCACGGTCATGGGCCTGGACGCGGTGGCGGGGCGCTTCCAGGTGCGCGGCACCTGGGTGCGTTTCGGCGATGCCACCACCTTCGAGGATTGCAGCGTGGGTGAGTGGGGCAGCGGCGCCTATGTGGAGGTGTACGGTCTGGTGGAGGCCTCCGGCACGGTGCTGGCCCGCAAGGTCTACTGCGAGGATGAGGAGATCGGCCAGGTCGTGGAACGCTTTGGTGAGGTGCTGTCGGTCCAGGCGGCCCAACGCCAGTTCGTGCTGCGCAATACGGACCGGTCCGGGCGCATCGAAGACCTCACCGTGCAGTGGAGCGGCAGCACCTACTTCCGTTCACCGTTGAGCGCGAGGAGCGGTCCTGCCGTCGGCGACCGACTTGAGGTGGAGGGCCGCTTCAGCGGCGCCGGATCCGCCCTCGTGCTCCAGGCCAGCAAGGTCAAGCCGGACTGAACGACGAGCCTGGTGCAGGTGGCTGCGCCGGGCGAGGTTCAGTCGTCTTCCCCAGCGTTGCCGTCCCCGTCGTCCAGACTCACGCTCCAGCGCTGCCAATCCGCCAGTTGACGCCGGGCTGCCTTGGTCGGTCGTCCCTGTTCGATGCTCAGTGCAGGCTCGGTGTGCAGCCGGCGCTCGGCCGCCCACTGTGCCTGGGCCGCCAGGCTTTCCGGTGTTTCTTCGTAGAGCAGCCGGGCCACCGGGGCCGGGCCGCGTGTGGCCGACAGGCCCTGTACCACCACCTCTCGCGGCACCGGGGCGTTGCCCTGCCGCAGGCTCAGGCGGTCGCCACGGCGCACTTCCCGGGCCGGCTTGGCCAGCTGGCCGTTGACCATCACCCGGCCCCGGCCCACCTCGTCGGCGGCCAGGCTGCGGGTCTTGTAGAAGCGCGCGGCCCACAGCCACTTGTCCAGCCGCAGGCTGGAGTGGCTGCCGGCGGGCAGCAGGTCGTCGTCATCGTCCGGGGGCGTGGGCGGGGTAGGGGTGGGGGATCGTCGGCTCACGGGTTGAATTGTGTCGCGCGCGCCGGGGGCGTTGCGGTCGGCAGGGTGACGATGGCATCCAGCCCCGCCGGTGCCTCATCGCTGTCCCGGTTGACCAGCTGGATCTCCCCGCCCAGGCGCTCGCAGATCTGCCGGCAGATCGCCAGGCCCAGGCCGCTGCCGGAGGTGCCTGTCGGACCCGCTCCCGCTCCTGCTCCCTTGCCGGTTCCCCCCGGGCCGGTGTGAAAGGGCTCGTAGAGGTGCGCACGCCGCGCCGCATCCAGCCCCGGGCCGCTGTCACGCACGCGCAGGCGGGCGCAGCCTGGCCCGCTTTCGACGCTCACCAGCAGCACACCCCCCACCGGCGTGGCGCGAATGGCGTTGTGCAGCAGGTTGCGCGTCAGCTCACGCAGCATCCAGGCATGGCCGCTGACCCAAGCGGGCTGGTCGGCATCGAGTTCGAAGTCCAGATTCTTGTCGGCGATCAGCGGTGCCAGGTCCAGCGCCACCTCGCGCACCGGTTCGCACAGGTCGAGCGTCTGCGGTTCGTCCTGATGGTGCACCTGCTCCACCTTGGCCAGCGCCAGCATCTGGTTGGCCAGGCGGATGGCGCGGTCGATGGTGCCGTGCATGGCCTGCAGCGTCTCGCTGGCGTCGGCATGGCCGCTCAGGCCGTTCTGCGCCTGGATCTTCAGCACCGCCAGCGGTGTGCGCAGCTGGTGCGATGCGTCGCGCACGAATTCCCGCTGGTGCGTGATCAGCCGCGACAGCCGGAGCATCAGATCGTTCATCGCGGCCAGCACCGGGCGCAGCTCGGTGGGCAGGCCCGGCGGGGCCAGCGCGGACAGGTCGCGTTCGTCGCGCGCCGACACCGCATCGCGCAGCTGGTTCACCGGCCGCAGCGCACGCGCCACCACCACCGCGGCCACGCCGCCGACCACCGCGATCATGGCCGCGTGGCGCAGCAGCGTCTCGATCAGCAGGGCCCGGGCATGGCGTTCGCGGATTTCCAGCGTCTCGGCCACCTGCACCAGCGCCACGCCGCGCATCTGCGGGCCGGACACCGGCTGGTACAACGCGGCCATGCGGATGCGTTCCCCCGCGTACTCGGCGTCGTAGAAGTCCACCAGCGCCGCATAGTCCGCGCGCTGCGGCGGCACGCGGGTGTAGGGCGGCAGGTCCGCATAGCCGGAGAGGAACTCGCCCTTCGGCCCGCTCACCCGGTACACCATGCGCCCTTCGTTGCCGGCCTCGAAGATCTCCAGCGCGGCGTAGGGTACCTCCACCTTCAGGGCCTGTTCCTCCGGGCGCAGCAGCTCGCCGATCGAGCGGGCAGAGGCCAGCAGCGAGCGGTCGTAGGCGGTGTTGATCGACCCCAGCACGCGCCGGTAGGTGGACCAGGCGTCAAAGGCCACAAAGGCAGCGATCGGCAGCACGATGCCGGCCAGCAACTGCCAGCGCAGCGACTGCGGGACCAGCCACTTCATGGCCCGTCGTGCGGCGGTGCCGCGCCCGCTGCAGGTTCGGCACGCAGCAGGTAGCCCAGGCCCCTCAGCGTGACCAGCGCCACCCCGCTGCCGGCCAGCTTCTTGCGCAGCCGGTAGGCCACCACCTCGATGGCCTCGAACTGCACCTGCTCCTCCATCGGGAACACCAGGTGAAACAGCTTCTCCTTGGGCACGGCATGGCCGGGGCGGGCGATCAGCGCCTTCAGCAGCGCCTGCTCGCGCGGCGTGAGCTCCAGGATCTGGCTGCCCAGGTGGAAGGCGCCGGAGAGTCGGTCCAGCTGGAGCGGGCCGCAGGCCAGAGGCTCCTGGTCGCGCGGGCCGTTGCGGCGCAACAGCGCGCGGATGCGCGCCTCCAGCACGTCCAGGTCGAAGGGTTTGGCCAGGTAGTCGTCGGCCCCGGCGTTCAGTCCCAGCACCCGGTCGCCCACCGCGCCCCGGGCGGTGAGGATGAGGATGGGCACCGCGATGCCCTCGGCGCGCGCCCGGTGCAGCACCTGCAGGCCGTCCATGCCAGGCAGGCTCAGATCCAGCAGAGCCGCGTCGGGCGGGTTGTGGCGCAACCGGGCCAGGGCCTCGCCGCCGTCGGCGCTGTGGGTCACCTCGAAACCGCGCCGCTCCAGTGCCCGGCTCAGTGCCTGGGCCAGGGCCGCTTCGTCTTCCACCAGCAACAGTTTCATGGGGTGCGAGTGTGCCGTGTCCGCCCCGGAGGATGGACCGCGGGCCGACCCTGAGAATGTCCCTCGAATCCTGGCCGGACAGGTGACCGACAGCCAGTCCGGGCGCCGTGACAGCCGATTGACAGCTCCGGCGGATCCCCTGCGGGTTGCCCCGGGGGCGCCGCGCCGCGGCCTCGCGCAGCATTGCCCTGTCCGATTTCCCTTCCTGTTCCACCCCCCAGATTCCGGAGACAAGACGATGCGTCGTACTGCCCTCAAGCTCCTCGCCCTGCCGCTGGCGCTGGCCCTGTTCGGTGCCACGGCCGCCCAGGCGGCCGAGAACTTCAAGATCATGGCGCCGGCCAATCCGGGCGGCGGCTACGACCAGGCTGCGCGCGGCCTGGGCAAGGCGATGCAGGAGGCCGGTGTGGCCGGCAGCGTCACCTACGAGAACAAGGGCGGCGCAGGTGGCACCATCGGCCTGGCCCAGTTCGTCAACGCCGGCAAGGGCGACCCCAACGCGCTGATCGTGGTCGGCGCGGTCATGGTCGGTGCCATCGTGCAGAACAAGCCGCCGGTGACGCTGGCGCAGGCCACCCCGGTGGCCCGCCTGATGGCGGAGTACAACGCCTTCGTGGTGCCGGCCAACTCGCCGATCAAGACCATGAAGGACGTGGTCGAGCAGATGAAGAAGGACCCTGCCAGCGTCAAGTGGGGCGGCGGCTCCAAGGGCTCGGTGGACCACGTCAGCGTGGCGATGATCGCCCGCGACGTCGGTGTCGACCCGACCAAGGTCAACTACGTGCCCTTCAAGGGCGGCGGCGAGGCCACTGCGGCCATCCTGGGCGGCCACGTCACCGTGGGGACGAGCGGCTGGGGTGAGCTGCAGGAGTTCGTGCAGAGCGGCAAGCTGCGTGCGATCGCCATCACCGCGCCGGCGCGGTTGAAGGGTGTGCCGGTGGCGACCCTGAAGGAGCAGGGTGTCAACGTCGAGATCGGCAACTGGCGCGGCGTCTATGCGCCCCCGGGCATCACGCCGGAGCAGCGCAAGGCCCTGGCCGATGCGGTGACCAAGGCCACCAAGACCAAGGGCTGGGCCGAGCTGCTGGAGAAGAACAGCTGGACGCCGGTGCTGATGACCGGTCCGGACTTCGACCAGTTCGTTGATCACAGCCACGCCGAGCTGCGTGCGCTGATGGTCAAGCTGGGCATGATCTGACCGGGTGGCCACGATGAGCAGCAAGCAAGGCAGCCCGGCCAACCGCGGCCACCTCTGGATCGGCCTCGGCACCGCGCTGCTGGGTGTGCTGCTGGCCATCGGCGCCAGCCAGATCGGCGGTGCGGCCGGCTACGGCGGTGCCGGCCCGGCCTTCCTGCCCTGGCTGGTGTCGCTGGTGCTGATCGGCCTGGGCCTGCTCCAGGCGGCGGTGGCGCTGCGCAGCGGCGAGGAGCTGGTGGAGGCGCCCGCCTTCGATCCCCGCTGGAAGGCGGTGGCCTGGGTCTCGGCCGGTGTGCTGCTCAACGCGCTGCTGATCGAGCGCATCGGCTTCATCCCCTCCTGTGCATTGCTGTTTGCGCTGGCGGCGCGGGGTTTTCGCCTCGGTGCCGACGGGCGCCCCGGCCTGGGCACCCTCGGTCGGGACTTCATCATCGGCCTGGCGATCTCCGCCCCGGTGTTCTGGGTCTTCACCAAGGTGCTCGGCCTGACGCTGCCCGCCCTGGTCAAGGGCGGCTGGATCTGACGACCTGACGATCTGAAGGAACTGCCATGGACGTCTGGTCCTCCCTGATGGGTGGCTTCGCCTCGGCGGCCACCCCGATCAACCTGCTCTGGGCCCTGCTGGGCTGCACCATCGGCACGGCCGTGGGAGTGCTGCCCGGCATCGGCCCCGCGCTGACCGTGGCGATGCTGCTGCCGCTGACCGGCCAGGTCGAGCCCACCGCCTCGATGATCCTGTTTGCCGGCATCTACTACGGTGCGATGTATGGCGGCTCCACCACCTCCATCCTGCTCAACACCCCGGGCGAGACCGCCACCATGGTGACGGCGATGGAGGGCAACCTGATGGCCAAGAACGGCCGCGCCGGTGCGGCGCTGGCCACTGCGGCGATCGGCTCCTTCGTGGCCGGCACCATCGCCACCATCCTCCTCACGCTGTTCGCCCCCTGGCTGGCCGAGGTGGCGCTGCGCTTCGGCCCGCCGGAGTACTTCGCACTGATGGTGCTGGCCTTCATCACCGTCTCCTCCGTGCTCGGTGCCAGCGCGCTGCGCGGCGTGACGGCCCTGTTCATCGGCCTGGCCATCGGGCTGGTCGGCATGGACGAGATCTCCGGCGTGGCGCGCTACACCCTGGGCGTGCCCGAGCTGGTGGACCGCATCGAGGTCACGCTGGTCGCGGTCGGCCTGTTCGCGGTGGGCGAGGCGATGTTCTTCGCCGTCTACGAAGGCCGCCGCGTCGAGGGCGAGAACCGCATGTCCAGCCTCTACATGACCCGGCTGGAATGGAAGCGCTCCTGGCCGGCCTGGATCCGCGGCACCTTCATCGGCTTCCCCTTCGGCACCGTGCCGGCGGGCGGCACCGAGATCCCGACCTTCCTCTCCTACGGCATGGAGAAGAAGCTCTCCAGGCACAAGGAGGAGTTCGGCACCGTCGGCGCCATCGAAGGCGTGGCTGGCCCCGAGGCGGCCAACAACGCCACTGCCGCGGGTGTGCTGGTGCCGCTGCTGACGCTGGGCATCCCGACCTCCACGACGGCAGCCATCCTGCTGTCGGCCTTCCAGAACTACGGCATCACCACCGGGCCGCAGCTGTTTCAGAGCAGCGGGCCGCTGGTGTGGGCGCTGATCGCCTCGCTGTACATCGGCAACGTCATGCTGCTGGTGCTCAACCTGCCGCTGGTGGGCCTGTGGGTCAAGCTGCTGCACATCCCGCGCCACTGGTTGTACGCCGGCATCCTGGTGTTCGCCACCGTGGGCGTGTACGGCATGCGCCAGTCGGCCTTCGACCTGGTGCTGCTCTACGCCATCGGCCTGATGGGCCTGGCCATGCGCCGCTACGACTTTCCCACCGCCCCGGTCATCGTCGGCATGATCCTCGGCCCGATGGCCGAGGCCCAGTTCCGCAACGCCATGTCCATCGGCGAGGGCCACCTCGGCGTGTTCTTCGAGCGCCCGCTGTCGGCCACGGTGTTCGGCATCTGCATCCTTGCCATCGTCGTGCCGCGGCTGATGCGCCTGCGCCAGCGCGGCGGCTGACGCCGGGGGGCGGGCGCCGCGCCACTGACGCGCGGTGATCCCCCCGCTCTTCCCCCGTCTTCCTCCCTTCTCCCCCTCCCCACCTCACAGCCCGGGGCCGCACGGCCGGGCTGTGGCTCGACCCTGTCCACCGTGCGTTCAAAGAGGAGACTTCCCATGAAACCCATCCACCGCCTGGCCTGGTGCCTGCTGGCCGTTGCCGGCCCGGCCGCCGCTCAGAGCAACGTCACGGTCTACGGCAAGGTCGACCTCGGCCTGCGCAAGAGCCTGGGGGCCGACGACGTCGTCCTGGCCACCAGCGGCGACAGCCGGTTGGGATTCCGCGGCGTGGAGGACCTGGGCGGTGGCCTGCAGGCCTTCTTCGGCATGGAGCACCGCTTCCTTGCCGACACCGGCCAGCAGGACGGCAGCCAGTTCTTCAAGGGCTACTCCCACCTGGGGCTGCAGGGCAGCTTCGGCCGCTTCGGCATGGGCCGGCAGTATGTGGCCGCCTTCTCCCTGGCACAGCATCCCTTCGATCCCTTCGAGGGCGACACCGTGGCCGCCGTGCGCGATGTGGCCATGCGCGTAGGCGGCATCACCAAGGTGCGGGTGGACTCCTCCCTGCGCTACGACATCACGCTGTCGAGCGTGACGGTGGCCGCTTCGCTGGGCGACTCCACCACCAACGGCGGCGAACACCGTCCTGTGTCGCTGGCCGCACGCTATCGCGACAGCAACCTCACGCTGGCAGCCGGCTTCGAGAACCCCGCCGGGGAGAAGGACAAGCAGTGGAACCTGGGCGCCGCCTACAAGCTGGCCGGCAACACCCTGTCGGCCGGCCTGGCACGCGGCACCACCAATGCCGGCCTGTCCGCGCAGGGTTGGATGCTGGGGTTGAACGCACCCGTCGGCCCGGGCGACTTCAAGCTGGCCTATGGCACCCAGAAGGTCGATGGCGTGACCACCGCCCAGAAGGTGGGCGTGGGTTACCACTACCCGCTGTCCAAGCGCACCCTGATCTATGCGGACGCCGGTCACGACAGCAAACGCAGCAGCCACAAGACCGGCTACGACCTCGGCCTGCGGCACGAGTTCTGACACCCAGGGACGGTCACGCGGCGGGCCCGTCCGGGCCTGCTCACATCCCGACATCCCATTCTTGCAAGGCGCTGATGCCGCGACATCGTCGGCTGCAGCCCGCTTCCTCGCGTTCCCGTGGGGTCCCCGACTGTCTACGGGGCCGGTGCAGGATCTGGAAGCGATGAAGTGCAGGAACGAGGGGGCGGAGTCAAGTCTGAAGTGCAACGGTTTTGGCAGTGGGCGGAGTCAAGTCTGAAGTGCAACGGTTTTGGCAGTGACCGCCTGTCTCTCGGCGAGCTTGGCTTGGACGATTTCGGTATAGACCTCGCGAGGCGTTCGGAAGTCGAGGATCTTGCGAGGCCGGTCATTGAGCATGGCTTCGATGTAGGCAAGCTTCTGCGGGGTGATGGAGGACAGATCAGTGCCCTTGGTAGGAACTGTCGGACCAAGCCGTTCATGTTCTCGTTGGAGCCGCGCTGCCATGGGCTGTAGGGCTCGCAAGTACACGGGCATGTCGGTGGCCTCGGTCAGCTCCTGGTGGCGGGGCCATTTCGCAGCCGCGGTCGTAGGTGAAGCTTTGGCGCATCTCGGGGATGACGGTCTTGAAGCGACGACTGAAGCCTTCGAGGGCGTGCTGAGCGGTGCAGCCGTTCATCTGGGTAAGCAGCACGAAGCGGCTGTGACGCTCCACGGCTGTGCCGATGGCGCTGGCGTTGCGCGCGCCCTTGATGAAGTCGCCCTCCCAGTGGCCGGGTACCAGCCGGGAATCGGCCTCGGCGGGGCGCTCGCTCAGGGGCACGAGGTTGACGATGTTGCCGCCCTTGCGGCTGGTGCCCCGAGCGCGCGGCATGCGCTTGGCGTGGCTGCGCCGCAGCTGGGCGATGAGTTCGGTGCGCAGCTCGCCGCGCGGCACCAGGTAGACGGCCTGGTAGATGGTCTCGTGCGAGACGCGCTGGCTCAGGTCTTCAGGGTGCATGCGCTTGAGTCTGCCTGCGATCTGTTCGGGTGACAGGGCGCGCTGGAGTTCGTGGCGCACGAACTTGCCCAGCGGGGTGTCGAATCGGGCGCCCAACTTGCGCACGCCGGCCTTGGCCTGCACCCGGCGCTGACTGGCTGCCTGCTGGGCGCAAGCGGCCAGATAGCCCCGTTGCGGGTGTCCATTGCGCGCCAGCTCCCGGCTGATGGTCGAGGTAGACCGGCCCATCTGCGCGGCGATCTCCCGCTGGCTCAGCTTCTGCGACACCAGCAGCCCAAGCTGCGTGCGCTCCTCAATGTTCAGGCTTGAATACTCTTGTCCCATCGGCTCAACCTGTTGATTTCATGGCGGTGTTGCACTTCAGTTTAGAGCGTGCCCACCCTCACCGTCACCGGCGAGGGGTTTCAATCCACGCCGACCGGTTTCCCGGCCGGCGACGCAACCGCGGAACGCTGGCATGGTCGGCAACACGTTTCAATCCACGCCGACCGGTTTCCCGGCCGGCGACGCGCGGCGGCTGCACGGCGCGCGGCCTGGCGCGTTTCAATCCACGCCGACCGGTTTCCCGGCCGGCGACATGGGGCGTGGTGTTGAGCAGCTCGCGCCGCTGGTTTCAATCCACGCCGACCGGTTTCCCGGCCGGCGACGCGGCGGTGGTGCAGTACTCCCAGTACATCGAGGTTTCAATCCACGCCGACCGGTTTCCCGGCCGGCGACGGCCCCAGCCTCTGCAGCGTTGGCAGCGATGTTTCAATCCACGCCGACCGGTTTCCCGGCCGGCGACTTGCACGGCTCGCAGTTGGGGTTCTCGATCAGCATGTTTCAATCCACGCCGACCGGTTTCCCGGCCGGCGACTTTGAGCGCGGCGCGGTGGTGACGCTGGCCTGAGTTTCAATCCACGCCGACCGGTTTCCCGGCCGGCGACCCATCCGCCTGTGCAACGGCGCCGACGATGGGCTGTTTCAATCCACGCCGACCGGTTTCCCGGCCGGCGACGCTCGCCGGCTTGAGCTGCCGCGGCGGCGATGTTTCAATCCACGCCGACCGGTTTCCCGGCCGGCGACCCACATCGCCTGGCGACGGGGAAACCATCAGCGTGTTTCAATCCACGCCGACCGGTTTCCCGGCCGGCGACGATGGCGGCCAGCACACGGTGCTGCCGGCGATGTTTCAATCCACGCCGACCGGTTTCCCGGCCGGCGACGATGCGGCTCCGTCATGCGACCTTGTGACGCTGTTTCAATCCACGCCGACCGGTTTCCCGGCCGGCGACCACTGCGGGGCGGAGTCAAGTCTGAAGTGCAACGGTTTTGGCAGTGACCGCCTGTCTCTCGGCGAGCTTGGCTTGGACGATTTCGGTATAGACCTCGCGAGGCGTTCGGAAGTCGAGGATCTTGCGAGGCCGGTCATTGAGCATGGCTTCGATGTAGGCAAGCTTCTGCGGGGTGATGGAGGACAGATCAGTCCTTGGGTAGGAACTGTCGGACCAAGCCGTTCATGTTCTCGTTGGAGCCGCGCTGCCAGGGGCTGGGGCTCGCAGAAGTACACGGGCATGTCGGTGGCCTCGGTCAGCTCCTGGTGGCGGGCCATTTCGCAGCCGCGGTCGTAGGTGAAGCTTTGGCGCATCTCGGGGATGACGGTCTTGAAGCGACGACTGAAGCCTTCGGGGCGTGCTGAGGCGGTGCAGCCGTTCATCTGGGAAGCAGCACGAAGCGGCTGTGATGCTCCACGGCTGTGCCGATGGCGCTGGCGTTGCGCGCGCCCTTGATGAAGTCGCCCTCCCAGTGGCCGGGTACCAGCCGGGAATCGGCCTCGGCGGGGCGCTCGCTCAGGGGCACGAGGTTGACGATGTTGCCGCCCTTGCGGCTGGTGCCCCGAGCGCGCGGCATGCGCTTGGCGTGGCTGCGCCGCAGCTGGGCGATGAGTTCGGTGCGCAGCTCGCCGCGCGGCACCAGGTAGACGGCCTGGTAGATGGTCTCGTGCGAGACCTGGCTCTGGCTCAGGTCTTCAGGGTGCATACGCCTGAGTCTGCCTGCGATCTGTTCGGGTGACAGGGCGCGCTGGAGTTCGTGGCGCACGAACTTGCCCAGCGGGTGTCGAATCGGGTGCCCAGCTTTTTTGCGCACGCCGGCCTTGGCCTGTACCCGGCGTTGACTGGCTGCCTGCTGAGCCCAGCAGCCAGATAGCCCCGTTGTGGGTGTCCATTGCGCGCCAGCTCCCGGCTGATGGTCGAGGCCGAGCGGGCCCATCTGCGCGGCGATCTGCCGCTTGCTCAGCTTCTGCGACACCAGCAGTCCAAGCTGCGTGCGCTCCTCAATGTTCAGGCTTGAATACTCTTGTCCCATCGGCTCAACCTGTTGATTTCAGGGCAGTGTTGCACTTCAGTTTAGAGCGTGCCCGGCCGGAGGATCTTCC
>JADJCH010000035.1 GCA_016703325.1 Burkholderiales bacterium
CGCGGCGATGCCCTGCCCATTGGGGGGCAGCTCATGGACCCGGTGGCCCAGCAAGTCCAGGCCGATCGGCTCCACCCAGTCGGCGCGGTGGGCCGACAGGTCCTCCAGGCCCAGCGCGCCGCCGGCACCGCGCGCGGCCTGCACCAGCGCCTGTGCGATCTCGCCGCGGTAGAAGGCCTCACCCCGGCTGGCACCGATGGCCCGCAGGGTGCGGGCCGCGCCGGGCAGGCAGAAGCGCTCGCCCACCTCGGGTGCCCGGCCGCGCGGCAGGAAGGCCTGGGCAAAACCGGGCTGGGAGGTCAACTCCGGCTGGGCCGCCGCCGCGGCCCACTTGTGCTGCACCACCACCGGCACGGCAAAACCGCGCTCGGCCACCTCGGCCGCGGGCGCCATCAGGTCCTGGAAGGGCAGCCGGCCGTGGCGCTCCCACAGCGCCACCCAGGCCGAGACCGCGCCCGGCACGGTCACGCTGTCCCAGCCCCTTGCGGGCGGCCGCCGGGCAGCACTGCCGTACCGCTGGCTGAAGTACGCCGGCGTCCAGGCCAGCGGTGCCCGGCCGGAGGCGTTGAGCCCCTGCAGCTGCCCGCCGTCCCAGACCAGCGCAAAGGCGTCCGAGCCCAGCCCGTTGCTGCAGGGCTCCACCACCGTCATCACCGCTGCGGCGGCCACCGCAGCGTCCACCGCACTGCCGCCCTGGCGCAGCATCTGCAGCCCGGCCTGCGCAGCCAGCGGGTGCGAGGTGGCCACGCCGTTGCGGCCGAACACCGGCAGGCGGCGACTGGGGTAAGCGTTGAGGCAGGAGAGAGACTTCATCGTGAATGGCCCGGATCGACCGCCGCAAACCGGCACCCGCCCGATTGTGCGGGCAAGCGGGCTCAGCGACCGTGCAGGCTCCAGTGAGCCAGCGCGACACCCGAATGCGCGGCCTGCTCGGCGGCACGCTGGTGCGGCGCGGCGGTGGCACTGGAGTCCGTCGACGCAGCGGGGGGGGGCGGCTCGCCCATGGCACCGGCCTGCGCCGGTGCCGGCGTCTCCCGGGACTTGGCCGCCTCGACCACCTGACCATGCAGGCCGCGCCTGAGCGCCACGCCCAACGCGAGAACGTCGATGACGAGCAGGTAGAGGATGCGACTGATCATCACCAAAGGTGTGTCGTGTTCCTCGGCATGGTCGACCACCAGCGTCAGATCTGCCCGCCGCGCCAGCGGCGTGTGGCTGCCCGAGATTGCAATGACCACTGCACCCTGTGCTCGGGCCTGCTCCGCTGCCTCGATCAGATCGGCAGCGGAGCCACTTGCGCTGATGAACACGGCCGCATCGCCGCGTCGCAGCACCGCGGCGGCCGGACGCAGCAGACCCGCATCGGTGTGCACCCCACTGGGCACCCCCAGCCGCAGGAACTTGATGTGAGCGTCCTGCGCCACCATGCCGTATTGGCTGAGTGCGAAGAACTCGACCCGCGAGGCCTCAAGCAGCCGGGTCAGCGCCTGCTCCAGGGCCTCCTCGCCCAGGCTCTCGCGCACCTGCCGGATCGCGGTGGAGGTGTTGTCCAGCACCTTGGTCCCCAGCTCCAGCATCGAGTCATCGTCGTGCACCTGGCTGTGTGTCACGGCCACGGAGCCGGCCAGGCCGGAGGCCAGCCTCAACTTGAAGTCCGAAAGACCATCGCAGCCCAGCGAGCGACAGAAGCGGATCACGGTCGGCTGGCTCACATCGGCCAGACGGGCGATCTCGGCGATCGGCTCGTTGAGCATCTGCCGCGGCATCTCGAGGACACGATCGGCCACGCGCCGCTCGGCCTTGGTCAGCGCATCGCGGGCGCGCCGGATTCGGTCCAGCACACTCGACCCCGGCCCGACCCGGCGCAGCTGCATCTCGAGGATCTCCGCCGCACCGCGCAGTGCCGCGTCCTCGTCGGTGATGACAAAGGTGGGGATGCCCGAGACGTAGGCACGAAAGCGCCCTTTGGACTCGAAGCGGGCACGAAAGCCCGAGCGGTCGAAACGCTCGCCCAGCCGCTGCACGATCTCGCCGCCGATGTAGACGCCCCCGAAGGCGCCGAGCGTCACTGCCAGGTTGGCCGCCACCGTACCGAGCATGCAGCAGAAGGCATCGACCACCTGCATGCACAGCGCATCTTCGCCCTCCAGCGCCAACCGCAGGATCTGCGCCGCATCCGGCGCCTGGGTGGAGGCTGCGCCCGCACCTCCGTCGCACGCCAAAGCCTCGTGGATCAGCTGCAGCCCGCTGCTCGACAGCAGGCGCTCGAAGGAAACGTGCGCAAAACGACACCGCACATGGGCGAGGATGCGGTCTTCCCGCTCATCGCAGGGGGAAAAGGCACAGTGCCCTCCCTCGGAACCCAGTGAAGTCCAGGTCTGCTCGCCCGGCACCAGGCCGGAGACGCCAAGGCCCGTGCCTGCGCCCAACACGGCCAGCACGCTGTTCTCCCTCACCAGGCCACCTCCGACCTGGCGCAACTGGTCGCGCCCCAGTTTCGGAATGGCCGAGGCCAGCGCGGTGAAGTCGTTGACCACCACCAGGGTCGTCAGTCCGAGCTGGTCACGCGCCTGTTCGATCGAGAAGTGCCAGTCGTGGTTGGTCATCTGCACCCAGTCACCCACAACCGGGTTCGCAATGGCCACCGCAGCGTGGATCACCGGCTGGGCCAGGGTCAGTCGTTCCAGGTAGGCCCGCACCGCCGACACGAAGTCGGGAAACCCGTCACAGGCCAGCACCATCCCCTGGCGCAGGACACCACGCCGGATCTCGAGCGCAAAACGCGCATGCGTCCCGTCAATCTCCGCCACCAGCCGCGGCGATTCGAAGTCCATCGTCGTCATGTCTCGTCCCTCAACCCTTCAGGGCATGCCGGACCCCACCGGTCCCATCCGATTCCATCGAAGCCCCGCCGGCCATCCGGGACAAGAGCAACCCGCCCGGATCCTGAAGTGATGTAGTGAAACAACATCGATCCCCCAGGAAGACCAGAGAGCAACAGGAAGAATCCAGGCACTCAGGGGAAATTGTGGCACGTCAATCTAGAGGGAAGGCAAGTGGAGTTTCATGTGCACGGGTTTCCACCATGTCCATTTACGTAGTTCAGCTACAAGAATCCTTCCAAGGATCAACAGACCCTGTCCCCTTCGGACGCGACCTGGCCAGACCGCTTCCGGACAACCACCGCTCACCACCGCCTGCACCGATGCCGCTCCATTCCCACGCCGATCGAGACACCTCAGGGACAGGCGCACGGTACGCAGCCGCCTTGCGCTCGCTCATGCTGGCCTGCTGTCTCGCCCTGCTGGGCGGCGTGTGTGCAGCGGCAGACTGGTCTCGCGAAGTCATGTACTTCGTGCTGATCGACCGTTTCGCCGACGGCGACCCGACCAACAACCAGGGCGTGGACCGGCGCAACCCCGGCGGCTGGCACGGCGGCGACCTGAAGGGACTGACACAGCAGCTCGACGAGTTGCGCGACCTGGGCGTCACCGCGCTGTGGATCAATCCGGTGCAGCTGCAGCAGGCCAGGGGCATGACGGCGCAGGCCGCCGGGGCCGAGTGGTTCACCCACGAGGGCTTCCACGGCTACTGGATCCAGGACTTCGAGCAGATGGATCCGCATTTCGGCAGCGAGGCGGACCTGAAGCGGCTGGTGGACGAGGCGCGCAAGCGCGGCATCAAGGTGGTGCTGGACGTGGTCATCAACCACGCCGGCTACAGCAGCCGCTACAGCGAACGCCGGACCGCCTCCGGCGAGCCCTGGCTGCGCCAGGGCGAAGGCAACTGCGAGGTCGACGCGATCCGCTGCGCGGTGGGCGGCCTGCCCGACTTCCGCACCGAGATCCCCGAGGTGCGCGACCACCTGATCGGCGCGAACATCGCCCTGGCCCGGCGCAGCGGCGTGGCCGGATTCCGGCTCGACACCTACAAGCATGTGTCCGGCGACGTCTGGGCCGAACACCGCCGCCGCACCCGCGAGGCGCTGGGGCGCGACTTCTTCCTGCTGGCCGAGCACTGGGGCGGCGACGCGCAGTCGCTGGACGGCTTCTTCGAGCGCGACGAGGTGGATGCCGGCTTCGACTTCAGCTTCAAGGGCAACTGCGAGTCCTGGGTCACCGGGCGGGGCCGCACCGTGGCCTATGCCGCCTACCTGCGTGGGCGTCACAAGGTCCGGCCCGGATACCTGCTGGCGCACTACCTGTCGTCGCACGACGAACCCATGATGCTGGGCAACCTGCAGGGCAATCGCAGCCTCAAACGGCTGTGTGTGGCGCTGCAGATGACTTCGCTGGGCATGCCCGTCATCTACTACGGAGAGGAAGTGGCGCGCGGCGGACACGACTGGCCCTTCAACCGCAACGACATGCCCTGGGGCGATCGCGACATCCTTCCCGGCAAGGGTGTGGCGCGCGACGAAGGCATGCGTGATCACTACAAGCGCCTGATCGCGATCCGCCGCCAGCACCCGGCCCTGAGTACCGGCAGCTACACGATGCTGACCCAACCGGCCGACCGCGCGCTGGCCTTCGGGCGTGAAACCGCCGCAGGTGACGACCGCGTCATCGTGCTGGCCAACCGCGAGAACGGTACGGTCGGCGCAGACGTGGGCCTGCCCACCGGCTGGCCCGCCGGCCGCTGGACAGACCGTCTCAGCGGCGACACCTTCGACCTGGTCGATGGCCGACTCAAGACCGAACTGCTGGCCCGCTCGGTGCGCATCCTCGTGCCCTCCAACGCGGCGCCCCGCTAACCACGACCTGCCACGCCCTCACCCATGGCATCGATCACACTGGACCATCTGGGAAAGTCCTACACCGCCGGTGTGGATGTCATCCGCGACTTGAGTTTCGACATCAAGGACGGTGAGTTCATGGTCTTCGTCGGCCCATCGGGCTGCGGCAAGTCGACCGTGCTGCGCATGATTGCCGGGCTGGAGACCGTCACCCGCGGGCGCCTGCTGATCGGTGAACGGGTGGTCAACGATGTGCACCCGAAGGATCGCGACATCGCGATGGTGTTCCAGAGTTATGCGCTGTATCCGCACATGACGGTGTACGACAACATCGCCTTCGGACTGCAGATCCGCAAGATGCCGGAGCCCGAGATCCGCCGTCGGGTGCAGGAGGCTGCCGACACCCTCGGCCTGAACGACTTCCTGGACCGCAAACCCAAGGCGCTGTCGGGCGGGCAACGCCAGCGTGTGGCCCTGGGACGCGCAATCGTGCGCAACCCGTCGGTGTTCCTCTTCGACGAGCCGCTTTCCAACCTGGACGCGGAGTTGCGGGTGCACATGCGTGCGGAGCTGTCCAAGCTGCAGCGGCGGCTGAAGACCACCACCGTCTATGTGACCCATGACCAGGTCGAGGCCATGACGATGGGCCACCGCATCGCGGTGCTGCGCCCCTGCGGCAGCGACCCCAACGTGACCAACCTGACCCAGGTGGGCACACCCATGGAGATCTACGACCGGCCCGCAAACCTCTTCACCGCCGGGTTCATGGGTACACCGAAGATGAACCTGCTCAAGGCACGGCTGGCCGACGACAGCGCCGAGGTGCTGCTCTACGGCGTGCGCATCCCCGTGCCGGCGGCACTGCGAGAGGTGGCACTGCGCCACAAGGGCCGGCCGGTGGTGCTGGGCATCCGGCCGGAACACCTGGGTCTGGCGCATGAAATCGACTGGGCCAGCGACACGGCACTCAGCGGCAACGTCGAGATCCTCGAACCGCTGGGCCATGAGGTGATCGTGCACTTCGATGTGCAAGGCCAAACCGTGGCCGGCCGACTGAGGAGCCACCACGGCATGCCCAGCCCCGGCGAGTCCATCACGCTGCAGGTGCGCTGCGAGGCCATCCACCTGTTCGACCCGACCACGGAGAAGCGCCTGGAGTGAGGCGCGGCACACAAGTGTCCTGTGCCCCCGTCACGCAGTCAGCCTGACCCCTCGAAAAGTCACCTCTTGCACCCCTTCCATCGGAGCAGCTCCACCATGAAGTTCCCGACCCGCACACTGATTGCTGCCGCCGTCTTTTCGCTGGCAGGTTCGGCCCTGGCTCAGGGCAAGGAAATCGTGATCTGGCACGCCTACCGGGCCGCGGAGAAGGCCGCCTTCGAGAAGGTGCTCGAGCAGTTCGCGAAGTCCCCGGCCGCCAAGGGCATGAAGGTGTCCGCGCTGGCCATCCCCTACGACGCCTACGCCGACAAGATCAGCGCCGCTGTACCGCGCGGCAAGGGCCCGGACGTCTTCATCTATGCCCAGGACCGCCTGGGCGGCTGGATCGAGGCGGGCAAGACGGTGGAGTCGATCGACTTCTTCGTCGACAAGGCCACCCGTGATCGGCTGCTGCCCGGAATGATCGACGCAATGACCTACAAGGGCAGCGTCTGGGGCCTGCCGATCAACTACAAGATGCCCACGCTGATCTACAACAAGGACCTGGTCAAGGCCCCGCCGAAAACCACCGGCGAGATGGTCAAGCTGGCCAAGTCCCTGACCAACACCGGCAGCGGGCGCTACGGGCTGGCGTACTGGTACACCAACTTCTACTTCCATTCGGCGTTGATGAACGCGTTCGGGGGAGCGGTGTTCGACAAGGACGGCAAGCTCACGATCAACAGCCCGGCCACCGTCGCCTCGCTCAACCAGATGATGACCTGGTACAAGACCGACGGCATCATGCCCACCGAACCCAGCGAGGCGCTGATCGCCTCGATGTTCAACGAAGGCAAGGCCGCCATGGTCATCAACGGGCCCTGGTTCGTCGGCGACATCGACAAGAAGATCAATGTGGGCTTCGCCACGCTTCCGGTGGTGGACGCCAGCAAGAAGGCGATGCGGCCCTGGATGACCATCGAGGGCGCCTACATCGCCGCCAGCTCTGCGCACAAGGACGTGGCCTACGAGTTGGTCAAGCACCTGACCAGTGAGGAAGCCGGCCTGGTGCTGGCCACTGAAGGCCGGCAACTGCACACCAACAAGGCGATCTACAGCAACCCCAAGGTGTCGGGTGACCCGGTTCTGAAGGCCTTCCGCGAACAACTCGACGAGGCCGAGCCGATGCCCAACCGCCCCGAGATGACCATGGTCTGGTCACCTGCAACCACGGCCATGAACAAGATCGTCAAGGGCAACGCCAGCGTCGATGCTGCGCTGAAGGAAGCCGCCGGGAGCATCCAGGAGAGCATCTCCGCCTTGCGCAAGGGCAAGTGAGCCCGCGCGGCGCTGCACCGTTCCAGATTCCCCCCCCGGATCTTCCTGTCTCCTTCAAAGCGGCCTGACCCTCCATGAAACGGCTCTCCGGCACCGCATCGCTGGGACTGGGTATCGCACTGGCCGTCGTGCTGGCGCTGTCGGCCTGGCTGACCTCCAGCGTCGGGCGCGATCTGTCGCAGGCGCAGCAGCAGCGCGACGCCGTGCTGCTGACCCATGCGCTGGCATCCACACTGGAAGGCGTGGACGCCGACACCGCCGCCCGACGCGTGGGGCAGTTCCTGTCGGCCCACCCTGCCATCGAGTCGGTGCAGGTGGTGTCCGGGCGGGAACTCACCGCCTCCTCACGGCCGCAGGATCAGGCCCCTCGCAGCCTGCAGCGGGAAGAGAAGCCGCTGTTCGACCTCAGCAACGAACTGCGCAGTGCGGAGGAAACCAATCGCAAGGAGGGCAGTGTCACCAAGAAGACCCTGCGTGCAGAGCTGGGGCTGAATACGCTGGCTGTCGTCAGCGTGCCGTTGCGCAGCGGTGGCGAAGTGACCGGCATGGTGCAGGCCAGGGTCCGCAGCACTGCAGCTGCGGCAACAGCGGCTGCAGCTTCGGATTCGCAGCGGCCAGCACCCGCCGGCATGGGCCTGGGCGGGGCCCTGACCCTGCTGGCCGCCGCACTGGGCGTGGGCGTGCTGCTGCGCATCCGCCCTGAGCAGCAGCGCTTCGATCTGGGCCGGGCACTCGCCCTGGTGGTGATGATCGGCGCGGCCGCATACTTCCAGCAGGGACTGCAGCAATCGCTGGCGCAGCGACACCAGACCGAAGTCGAACAAACCGCCCGGCTGCAAGGTGCTGTGGCCGCCACCCATGCCGCGGTCACCGGTTCGGCCAGTGCAGCCCAGGCCACCACCAGCGCCTGGGACACCGACACCTACGGGCGACCGCTGGGCCTGATCTCCGGAGATGGCCGCCCCCTGGCCAAAGCCGACGACGCGATGGCCAGCCACAGCCGATTCCTGTCGCGCAGCTTCTGGGCAATCAATGCCCTGGGTGTGGCGCTGCTGCTGTTCTTCGTACAGGGCTGGGCAGGCCGATCAGCCCGGGCGCTGCGCGACAACGCCACCGCCTATGCCTACGTCACGCCGGCCATGCTGGGCATGCTGGTGCTGGTGTTCTTCCCGTTCTTCTACGGCATCTCGCTGGCCTTCACCGACACCACGCTGTTCAACGAGCAGCTGCCCTTCCGGGAGCGCTGGATCGGGCTGCAGAACTTCGTCTCGATCCTGGGCGACTTCGACATCGTGCGCAGCAGCGTCGAAGGCACGGTGGTGAACTACTCCAACTTCTACTGGACGTTGATGATGACGGTGATCTGGACGATCACCAACGTCACCATCGGAGTCACCTTCGGCTTCCTGCTGGCCTTGGCACTGAACACGGAAGGGTTCAAGGGCAAGACCATCTACCGCGTGCTGCTGATCCTGCCCTGGGCCATCCCGAACTACATCACCGCGCTGGTCTGGCGCGGCATGTTCCACCCGCAGTTCGGCGTGATCAACCAGTTCCTGCAGATGTTCGGCCTGGAGCCGGTGCGCTGGTTCGACGGCGTGGTCAGCGCCTTCATGACCGGCCTGATCACCAACGGCTGGCTCAGTTTCCCCTTCATGATGGTGGTGATCCTGGGCGCGCTGCAGTCCATCCCGAAGGACATGTACGAAGCCGCCGAGGTCGAGGGCGCCAGCCGCTGGCAGCAGTTCCGCAGCATCACGCTGCCGCTGCTGCGGCCCACCCTGGTACCGGCGGTGGTGCTGTCGGTGGTGTGGACCTTCAACATGTTCAACATCATCTTCCTGGTGAGCGGCGGCGAGCCCGGCGGCGCGAACGAGATCCTGATCACCAAGGCCTACAAGATTGCCTTCGAGCAGTATCAGTACGCCTATGCGGCTGCCTACTCGACGGTGATCTTCATCATCCTGCTCGTGTACGGCTACTTCCAGACGCGCCTGACCCGTGCGACCGAAAGTTACTGAGGCAAACCATGGCACTCGGCCGACCCAGCAACCCGCTCTGGCTGCACGCCGGGCTGATCACGTTCACGCTGCTGACCCTCTACCCGGTGCTGTGGGTGCTGGCGCTGGCCTTCTCCGGCCAGCAGAGTGTGGGCATCGTCGACCTGCCGAAGGACCCGACCTTCCTTGAACGCGCCCGCGGCGTGCTGCCCTGGCCGGCGCAGTTCTCGCTGCGCAACTTCGTCGAGGTGATGACCGAGCAGCCCTTCGGCCGCTGGCTGCTCAACAGCGTGATCGTCTCGCTGATGACCACCGTGCTGGGGGTGTTCCTGGCCTGCACCGCCGCCTACGCCTTCAGCCGCTTCCGCTTCCCGGGCCGCGATCAGGGCATGCTGGCCTTCCTGGTCAGCCAGATGTTCCCGGGCACGCTGATGCTGATCCCGCTGTTCATCATCATCGTCAAGTGGCTGGGCCTGGGCAACACCTTCTGGGGCCTGGTGATCGTCTACGCCACCACCGCGATTCCCTTCTGCGTGTGGATGCTCAAGGGGTACTTCGACACCATTCCGGTGGACATCGAAGAGTCCGCGCGCATCGACGGGGCCAGCCCGCAGACCATCTTCTTTCGCATCATCCTGCCGCTGGCCAAGCCGGCCATCGCGATCACCGCGCTGTTCTCGTTCATGACGGCGTGGAACGAATTCATCCTCGCCTCCGTGTTCATGGAGAGCGAGTCCAACTACACGGCACCGGTCGGGCTGCGGTTCTTCGTCGGGGGCTTCAGCTCCCAGTGGGGATTCTTCGCGGCCGGGTCGGTCATCGTGTCGCTGCCGGTCGTGATCCTGTTCATGTACCTGCAGAAGTACCTGGTCTCCGGCCTGACCGCCGGCAGCGTCAAGTGATCTCCAGCCCCACCGAGAGGATGACCTTGAGGAAGCCCCCGAGTCGCCTGTCGAGGCACACCATGAGGAAACCCACCATGAGCAAGTTCCACCCGTTGCGCACCGCTGTCCTGGCCGCCGCCCTGGCGTTTGGCTTCTCAGCCCACGCGGTCGAGTTCACCGACCCGCGCGGCGACGACAAGGGACCCGGCAGCTACACCTACCCGACCGACGGCGTCTACAAGGCCGGCTCCTTCGACCTGGTCAAGCTCAAGGCCGAGAAGAGCGGCGCCAACGTCGACTTCTCGGTGGACGTGGCCGCCAACCTCGAGGATCCCTGGGGCATGGGCGGCGGCTTCGCGGTGCAGATGGTCTTCATCTTCATCAAGACCGGCGCGCCCGATGCCCGTGCCGACACCTGGACCGGCCTGAACATGAAGTTCGCCCCGGGCAGCGAGTGGAACAAGGTGGTGGTGCTGTCGCCGCAGAAGAAGGCCCGCGTCACCGCTGAAGCCGAGTCCAAACTCGGCGCCCTGGCCAAGGACATCGTGGTGCCCAACATCACACGCGGGCGCGGCCGGACCATCACCGGCTCGGTGCCGCTGTCCGAACTGGGCGGCGACGGCAACGTCGACGGCTGGAGCTACCAGGTGGTGATGCAGTCCAACGAGGGTTTCCCGGCCGCCACCGACTTCCTGACCCGCAAGGTCAACGAGTACGAAGGCCAGCATCGCTTCGGCGGCGGCAACGACGGTGACTGCGACCCGCACACGATGGACGTGCTCGACGGCCCCGACGCCAGGCAGGCCGACATGCTTGCCCACGAATGCGCCGCCGACGGCAAGGCCACCAAGCCGGCCACGCTGAAGATGGTCAAGAAGTGAGGTCGAGACCGCTCGACACACTGCCATCCCCCCTTTCCAACCCACCAGGAGTTCCACGGTGAACAAGAAACTTGCTCTCAAGCCTCTGGCAGCAGCGATCGGCCTTGCGCTGACGGCGCCCGCCTTTGCGGTCACGATCGACTTCAGCGGATCGAACATCTACATGAAGTTCCTGGACGGCAACCAGCGTGTGGTGTCCACCGGCAGCGGTGACACCGCCAGCGGATCCGACAACGGCCAATGGACAGAATACGAACTGCGCATGAAGGCCACCATCTCCAAGCAGGTGGAAGCCGGTGTGCGCATCCAGAGCCGCAGCCCGGCGGCCTACTGGACCGACTTCGGCTTTGCCGATGAAACCACGCCCACCCGCGCCAAGTTCATGAAGCTGCGCGGTGCCTACGTGCTGTTGACCCCGGGTTACGGCTGGCTCAACACCGCACTGATCGGCTCGAGTGACTGGGGCCAGTTCGACCCCTTCACCGTCGGCCAGGTGCGCTACATCGACCGCGACAACTACAACGGCCTGTATTTCAAGGGTTCGCTGGGAGCACCCGGTCTGGGCTGGGAATTTGCCCGCGTCTCGCTGCCGAGCTACCTGGGTGCCAACTGGGGCAACCGCGTTGATGCCTCCGGCGGCAGCACCGCCGATGACAACCTGCGATTCCAGGAGGGCGTCTACATCGGACAGGTCAAGGGCAACTTCGGCCCCGCCAAACTGACCGCGAGTTACCAGTGGTTCAATGACCGGCAGCAGCTTGCCGATGCCACCCCCCTGAACCCCTACGACGGCACCGATGTGGAGACCTGGGCCAAGAACCGGGTGATCATGCTCAAGGGTGAGGGCAGCGCGGGTCCGGTTGACCTGAAGGCGGCGGTGTACCGCTCGGCCTGGCGGTCTCCGCTGGCGACCTTCGACTGGGGCAACAGCCCGAAGTCCGATGTCAACGGCACCGCCTACAAACTCGACGTGGGCTTGAACAGCCTGCCGGTCTCGGGTCTGGGACTGAACTTCCAGCTTTTCAACATCGGCGCTGGCTACTACAGCAACCTGGCGGCCAGACGCGAAAGCGACGTGCTGCTGACTGAGGGCTCGGAGGCCGCCTGGTACAACTGGGGGCAGACGATCTGGCTCGGTGGTGCTGCCAAGGACTATCAGCAGGCACCGATCGCCCGTCTGACAGACAACGGCTACATCGATTTCGACGAAGCACCCAACGAAGGCGTCAACGGCTGGAAGGGCATCACCGCACTGGTCAACTACGAGGTCGCCAAGATTCCGATGTCGATGGAACTGACCCGGGTCGACTACAACTACAACTGGCAGAACTATTCGGCCAGCGGGCCCATGGCAGGCTACTTCGGTCAGCACAATGACCGCAAGACCAACATTGCGGTGTTCAAGGTTGGCTACGTTGCTCCGGTTCTGGGCGGACTGGAGCTCAGCGCCAAGTACAAGCTGGTCGATGACAGCAACCGGGGCCAGATCAGCCTCCCCACCGACGACCGCGACACCAAGGACAAGGGCCTGACCCTGAGTGTGGGCAACCAGCTCTTCAGCGACCTGTACGGCAGCGTCTCCTGGGGGCGCTACAGCCGCGACATCACCAAGAGCGGTGCCGCCATCAACAACGACAAGGACATCCTGAGCCTGCGACTGTCGTACAACCTGGCCGGCTTCGAGACCGGGCTGCTGTCTCAGTGGGTCAAGGGTGAAGGCGATCCCGGTGAAACCGGCGCCACGCACGACATCAAGCAGTACCGCATGAAGGCCTTCGTCAAGGCGATCTTCTGACCTGAACCCTCAGCGGCAAGCCGCTGCCCGAGAGGAAATGACCTGCGCGCCGGCAGACACCGTTGCGCAGGAGCGTTTCCTGGCGAGGCCCGCCTCCCTCCCGGAGCCGGGCCTCGCTGCGTTGCAGGCCCCTCCCCCTGTGCTGCCCCCTCACGCCTTCGCACAACCGCCTGCGCACAACCGCCTTCGCACAACCGGCCGCCCGGGTGGATGCGCGTTCACCCGGAGCCCGGCCTGCGGCAAGCTGTGAGAGGCTGCATGACATCGTCTGCTCCCCCCAACCCACTCCCGCCACCGATGAACCTGCGTCTGCTTGCCCTTGCCGCACTGCTGCCGACCACCCTGGCTGCACACTCGGCAACCCTGCTTGTCCACCACAGCGACCCTGCCGGCGACGATCACGGCGACGGACGCCTGATCTACCCCCGTGAAACGATCTACGAAGCAGGCGACCTGGATCTGCGCAGCCTGCGCATCAGCGAAGACGGCGACCAGCTTGTCTTCGAGATCACTCTGAACCAACCGGTACGCCACCCCTCCTCGGTGAAATCAGGCACCCTGGGCGGCGAGGACCTGTCGGTTTTTGCCCGTCGCGGCTTCTACGCCTTCAATCTGGACATCTACCTGGACACCGACCGTCGCAACGGCTCCGGGCAGCAGACCACCCTGCCCGGGCGGGGCGGGCGCATCGACCCGGCACACGCCTGGGAACGCGCCATCGTCCTGACTCCCCGCCCGGAGTTGATGCACCGCCAGCTTCGCGAAGCCGTGGCCGAAGCTGGCGGCAGCGATGAAGCCGGAGCGGACAACGCAGTCAACACATCGGTCCATTTTGTGCGGGTAGTGCGGGTGCGGGGGCGCAGCCTGAGCTTTTCCGTCCCGCAGCGTTTTGTCGGCGCCCAGGCCCTGAAACAGGCGTCCATGGTTGCGGCGGTAACGGCCGCCCAGCTCACCATTCCAGCCGAACTGGCCCGTTCGACCCGCTGGAGCAGTCAGTCCACGGCCACCAGCGATGGGCCGGGCGGCCGCATCTCGCTGGGGGTCGCCGCTCCCGAAGCAGGCCAGCCGGCCACCTCGATGGGCTGGAAGGGGGGGCGCCCTCCCCCGACCGCCATCGTCGACCTGCTTGCCCCCACTGCGCAGGCGCAGGCCAGCCAACTCGAAAGTGGTCGGCTGGTCGGCATCGGTGGTGCAGCCCCCGCCGATGCCTCGGCAACCGGGCCGAACCCCACCCCGGCAGACGCCCCCGCCGCGCTGCTGTCCCGGGCCCTGGCGCTGCTCTCCGGCCATGCAACGCCCACAACGTCCACAATGTCCACACGGCCGGCGCCTGAACCGGCCGCTGCCACGGCACCCGCCGGCGGCGCGGCTCCCGCCCCTGCCGCAGCGGCTGCGGCGACACAACCATCTGCTGCCACACCCGCACCCCCTGCTGCAGCCGGCGCTGCAACAGCCGCTTCCACAACACCTGCGGCGACCGGTGCGTCGGCCTCACCGGCCAGTGGGGCCCGCCCGCCCCAGTCCCCTGCGCCGCGACGCGACCCGGCCTTCCTGGAAGAGCAGGAACTCCGGTTGAAATCGCTGCGCCGCCTGCGCGAAAGCGGCCTGATCTCCGAAGAGGAGTACCAGCGCAAACGCAAGGAAGTGATCGACGCGCTGTGACCCCCTGCAGCGCAGCTACCGGACAACAAAAACCCGCAGCGACTGCGCCGGCAGCTCGATGCGCAAGGCCCCCTGGGCGTCGGCGGCCAGGTCGCCGGCCCCCGCTGGAAAGCGGTTCTCCAGCGCTGCCGAGGCAGCCAGGCTGCTCACCTGAGCCTGGGCCGCCGTGCTGCCGTAGTTGATTGCCACCAGCACCCGCTCGCTGCCCAGTGCACGCTGGAAACTCAGCACCTGCCCCTCCTGCCGGGCGGCTTCCCAACTGCCCCTTGCCAGGGGTGCCAGGCCGTTGCGCAACGCCAGCATGGCCTTGTAGAAGGACAGCAGCGAGGCCGGATCGGACTGTTGGGCCGCCACATTCATCGTCGTCACGTTGGCCGACAGGGCCCGGTAGGGGATGCCGCTGCTGAATCCGGCATTGCGCACATCACCGTTCCAGCTCATCGGCGTGCGCAGCTTCGGGTCGCCGCTCAGCGAAGCCGCCCCGGACATGCCGATCTCTTCGCCGTAGTAGATGAACGGTGTACCCGGCATGAGCAGATAGGTCGCCGCGGCCAGCCGGTACTGCGCCAGGTTGCCGCCCAGCTGGTCATGGATGCGCTGACCGGCAAAACTGTCATGGTTGGCCAGCATCGTCGCCATGGTCAAGGGTGCGGTGCGGAAATGCCCCGCCACCGCGGCGATGGCCGCCCCGTCGCCCCGCGCCGCCTGCAACACCCGCGCATGGTGGCCGAAAGCGAAGGCGCTGCCGCAGGCCTCCTGATAGGAAAGGGGCGCACCCGGCCCTTCGCAGACCAGGTACCGCCGGGTGTAGCCATCCAGGATGGTGTTGCGCGCGGCACGCAGCAGCTGCAGATTCTCCGGCTGATTATCCCAGGCAGCGGGGCCGTTTTCGACCAGGTGGCCCACCGCATCGAAACGGAAGCCGTCCACCCCCCGGTTGAGCCAGAAGCGCAGGTTGTCGTGATGCCAGTCCACCACCTTCGGGTTGCGCAGATTGAAGTCGGGCATCTGGTCCCAGAAGGCGGCGAAATACCAGCCACCGGCCGCATTGCTGCGCCAGGGGTCGCTGCCGTAGATGTTCCAGCCGATGGGTTTGGAGATCTGCTGCCAGAGGTACCAGTCGCGCACCACACTCGACGACGAGGCTCTGGCATGCACAAACAGGGGATGTTGTGCCGCGCTGTGATTGATCACATAGTCGATGATCACGCCGATGCCCCGAGCATGCGCCTGCTGCAGCAACTCATCGAAGTCGGCCAGGCTGCCGTACTGGGGTTCGATCGCCCGGTAATCGGTCACGGCATAGCCGTGATCTCGATCCTGGCTGGGACCGATGGGCAGCAGCCACAGGCCCTTGACGCCCAGATCGCGCAGATAGTCCAGCCGCTGGATCAACCCGCGCAGATCTCCGATGCCGTCGCCGTTGCTGTCCTGGTAGCTGCGCACGAAGATCTGCATGAAGGCCCCGCCCTGCCATTGCACAGGCAGAACCGAGCCGCCGTCGCGCGCCACCACGGGCGTCAGATCGGCAGCCACCGGCGGCTGTTCCGCAGGCTCGGCAGCCGGTGCCGAACTCCCCGTTGCTCCACCACCACAACCGGCCAGCGCCACCGCCAGCACCATCGCGCTGGTCAACCTGGTTGCGCTCCTGATCGCTCGCCTGGTTGATTGCATCTGCGCAAAAAATGTAGTGCAGCTACACATCACAAAACACTCCTTCGTGATCCGAAGAATCTCAGTTCCGGATCATCTTGTCTTTTGTCAACACAAAGACTGGGGTTAGCTCGCAGTGCATTGTGTAGCAATACTTCAGTAACATTCACCTCGTTTGAACCTATCGCCAGGTTCGCCGCGGCACCGCCGGCTTCGGGCGTACCAGAGCTTTCCTTCACGGAGACATCCACATGACTCGACTTGCGACCGCGCTGTGGACACGCGTCCTCAGTGCATTGATGCTGTTCACCTTGTCACTGCTGAGCGCCTGCGGGGGCGGCAGCAGCGGCAACGAAACCGGCAACCTGGCCGAGGCCTACGGCGCAAGCAGCACCGTGCTGGCCGCAGTGCCTTCGGCTGGAGGTGATGGTGGTGGCGGCAGCAGCACCACACTGACGGTGCACTACCGCCGTGCCTCCGGCGACTACGCCGGCTGGCAGATCCATACCTGGGGCGCAGGACGTGATCCGGGCTGGAACGCAGGACACAACCCGACCGGCAGTGATGCCTTCGGCGCCATCTACCAGGTGCCGCTGAACGCCGCCAGCGGCGCGGTGGGTTATCTGTTCCACCAGGGCGACAACAAGGACCACGGTGGTGCCGACCAGAGCTACACGCTCAAGACCGGGGCCAACGAGATCTGGCGCATCGAAGGTGACAACACCACCTACACCAGCAATCCGCTCGGAGCAGCCACTCCGGACATCGAGACGCTGCGCGTGCACTACACCCGCAACGACGCTCGCTACACCGACTGGGGTGTGCACATCTGGGATGGCAGCGGACTGAACCTGGCAGGCCTGTCTGCCGCCGCACAGGCGCGCATCAACAACTGGAACGACGCACTGGCATTCTCCGAATTCAACGGCTACGCCGCGGGCAGCGACGAGGTGGTGTTCGACATCCCGGTGCTCAATCCACAGGCAGATGCCGGCCGCACCGCGCTGGAGTTCATCATCCACGGCAAGCCCGCTGGCGGCGACCCGAACAACAAGGACGGCCGCGACAACAACATTCGTGTGGCCTATGCCGCGTTGAACATCACCGGCAAGGTCGGTCAGATCTGGCTGGTGCAGGGTGATGCCACCGTCTACACCGCCAAACCGGATCTGCGCAAGGTTTCCACCCGCGATGCCCGCGCGTACTGGCTCGATCGTTCCCTGATCCAGGTGCCCGACGGCAGCGTGAGCGGCACCTGGAAGCTCTACCACTCGGCGCGCGGGCAGATCACCGCCGAAAAGGACGGCAGCGTCGGCGGCGCCGACGGTTCGATCACGCTGGAGGTTTTCGCCGGCAGCCTGCCGGTTGTGGTGGCAGAACGCTTCCGCTTCGTAGGCGCCGGAGTGGTGCTGCAGGTGCGCACGGCCGATCAGGCACGTGTGGCCGAACTGCTGCGCAGCCAGTTGGTGGTGGTCCAGGAAAACGCGGAAGGCAAGGTACAGAACGCCACCACCGCGCAACTGCCCGGTGTGCTCGATGACCTGTATGGCGCAGCCGCGGCGGTGCCCGACCTCGGGGTGAAGATCGCCTCGGGCGGCACCGGCTTCAAGCTCTGGGCCCCCACGGCACAGAAGGTGTCGGTGGCAGTGTACGACCGCGAGGGCCGGGCCTCGGACATCCTGCCGGCCACCTTCGACACGGCCACCGGCGTCTGGTCGGCCCATTCCACGGCCAACCTCAGTGGCAAGTACTACCGCTACATCGTCGAGGTCTTCGCCCGTGGTGTCGGTCTGGTGCGCAACCTGGTGTCAGACCCGTACTCGGTCAGCCTGGGAGCCGATTCGAAGTACAGCTATGTGGCCGATCTGTCTTCTGCGGCACTGAAGCCGAGCGGCTGGGACAGCACCGCCCGCCCCAGCAAGGTGGCGCAGCCCACCGACGTGGTGATCTATGAACTCCATGTGAGGGACTTCTCCGCCAACGACTTCAGTGTTTCCACGGTCAACCGGGGCAAGTACCTGGCATTCACCGAGACCGGCAGCAGGGGCATGCGCCACCTCAAGGCACTGTCCGATGCCGGCCTGACCGATGTGCACCTGCTACCGGTCTTCGACCTGGCGACGGTGCCCGAAGCAGGTTGTGCGGCAGTGGCCACCGGAGGCCCGCCCGACGGGCAGGACCAGCAGGCCGCCGTCACCGCCGTGAAGGACAGCGACTGCTTCAACTGGGGCTACGACCCGTATCACTTCAATGCTCCTGAAGGCAGCTTTGCCTCGACCGCTCACGACGGTGCGGCACGGGTGCGCGAGCTGCGCGCAATGGTCCAGGCACTGCACCGCATAGGCCTGCGGGTGGGCATGGACGTGGTCTACAACCACACCACCGCCAGCGGTCAGAACGACAAGTCTGTGCTCGACCGGGTTGTGCCGGGCTACTACCACCGCCTGAGTGCCACCGGTGACGTGGAGCGCAGCACCTGCTGCGACAACACCGCCACCGAGCACAGGATGATGGCCAAGCTGATGATCGACTCCGCGGTGCTCTGGGCGAAGGAGTACAAGATCGACTCCTTCCGCTTCGACCTGATGGGCCATCAGCCCCGGGCAGTGATGGAGGAGCTGCAGGCCGCCGTCAATGCCGCAGCCGGCCACCACATCCACCTGATCGGCGAAGGCTGGAACTTCGGCGAGGTGGCCAACAACGCCCGCTTCCGTCAGGCCAGCCAGCTGGAGCTCAACGGCTCGGGCATCGGCACCTTCAGCGATCGGGCCCGTGACCATGTGCGCGGCGGCAGCCCCTTCGACGGTGGTGAGTCGCTGGTGAAGAATCAGGGCTTCATCAACGGTCTGTTCTACGACGACAACGGCAGTGGCGCCAACAAGACGCGCAACGACCTGATGTGGTCTGGCGACATGATCAAGGTGGGCCTGGCCGGCTCGATCCGCAGCTACACCCTGCACACCCACTGGGACGTGCGCATTCCTCTGGAGCAGGTGAACTACAACGGTCAACCCGCCGGCTACGTCGCCTCTCCAGGCGAGGTGGTGAACTACGTCGAGAACCACGACAACCAAACGCTGTTCGACATCAACGCCTACCGGTTGCCGACGACCACCAGCCGAGAGGACCGCGCGCGGGTGCAGATCCTCGGAGCCGCGATCAACAGCTTCAGCCAGGGCATCGCCTACTTCCACGCCGGCATCGATACCTTGCGCAGCAAGTCGATGGACCGCGACAGCTACAACTCGGGCGACTGGTTCAACCGGCTGGACTGGTCCTACCAGGACAACTACTTCGGTGTCGGCCTGCCGGTGCAGGAGAAGAACGGGGACAACTGGTCGATCATCGCGCCACTGCTGCGCAACACCGCCATCAAGCCCACCGGCACCGAAATCGCATGGACCCGCGATGCCTTCCGTGACCTGTTGAGGATCCGCGCCAGCACCACGCTGCTGCGGCTGCGCAGCGCCGAGGACATCCAGTCGCGCCTGACCTTCCACAACACCGGCCCGGATCAGGTGCCGACGGTGCTGGTTGGTCATGTGGACGGCAACGGCTACGCCAGCGCCAACTTCAAGGAACTGGTCTATCTGATCAACGTGGACAAGACGGCGCAGACGCTTACCCTGGATGCACTCAAGGGCAAATCCTTCGTGCTGCACCCGGTGCACCGGGCCAGCGCCGCAGCCGACCGGCGGGCCCAGACCGCCACGTACGAAGCCAACACGGGTGTATTCTCGGTGCCGGCCCGCACGGCCGTGGTCTTCGTGGTCGAATGAGGCGACCTCAACCGCTGTTGCGCCGCCGCTGAAACACGCACGCCGCCTTCGGGCGGCTTCTTCTGTTCAGCCTAAATCCGGCAGTCACCCCACCGCCGGCAGCCCCTGGAACGGTTTCGGCGGTCCGATGACCGGAGCGATGCGGTCGCTGATGTAGCGCAGCAAGCAGCCCCAGCGGTCGAGGTCCTTGAACTGCTCCGCAGCAGCCTTGACGTGCTGCAGGGCCGTGCCGATGTTGGCGAGGAGCTTTCGCAGCACGTCGGCGCGGCCGTGCATCGGCGTCAGGTACAGCGTGGTCTGGTTGGCGTGGCTGGCCGCCTTGCCCACCGCGGCCAGCAGCAGCGGCCGGCTTGTGATCGCCTCCAGCCTTCCCGTGGGGTGCGCCGCTCGGCAGTACCAACTCCACCAGTTGTAGACCAGCGCACACGCACGGGCCACGGTCTGGCAGCGGTTGATGTCCTGCGTGGTGAACCCACCCAGGCCCCACTGGTTCTTCAGCTCGTCGAACGCGTTCTCCGCATCCGCGCGGTCCCGGTAGAGCTGGGCGACGGACTCCAGCGGGTAGGCAACGTCGGTGACCAGCACCGCGTACTCCCACAGCTTGTCGCCCTCGTGCACGCTCGGCCCGGCCAGATCCAGCTTGAGCTGCTTGCCGTCCACGCGCCGCTCGCGCGCGATGCCCCCGCGGATGCGCTGGCGCACGATGACCACGCGCCGCCTGGCACTCCAGCCGTGCAGCTGCAACTGCGCCTCGACCATCTGGCAGCCCTGGTTGTCCGGCCGGCTCCAGTCCTGGCGGGCGAACTGCTGGGCCACCAGGCGCTGCACGTTCTTCGTCTGCCGCAGCCGCAGCAGGTACGGCTGCCGGCGCTCTTCCAGCGTCAGCAGGATGCCCTCGTTGCCGTAGCCGGAGTCCCCGCGCACCAGCGCCGGGCGTTTGTCGCCGAGTTCATCGAGCAGCCGCCCCAGTGCCGCCTTGGCATGGCCGCTGGTGTGCTGCTTGCCCGAACTGACCTGCACGTCCAGTACCAGGCGCAGGTTGCTCACCAAGAAGGTGTGCAGCACGTGGCTGGGCCGCATGGGCTTGCTCGGGTTGTAGCCAATCTCCGCGCCTTCTTGCCGCCCGTACAGCGGCTTGATGCTCGCATCGATGTCCAGCACCCACGGCCTGTCCAGCGCCTCGCGCACCGAGTGCATCAGGCTCGGGCGCAGCCACGCCGCGCTGGCCGCCTCGTCGATGCGCTCCAGCGCCCGGCGCAACGCGTCCTCGCTGACCACCTTGTTCATCCCCAGTGCCTGGGCGGCCACCGCGTCGCCGCGCAGCGCGGTGATGTGCGCGTAGCGCCGGTGTCCTGCCAGCAGCCCCAGCATCAGCGTGCCCAGCACGTCGCGCTTGTCCGGCGCGTTGCCGCTGCGGTAGCTCAGCGGGCAGCTCGACACCCAGCGCTCGAAGACCCCGGTGGCGGCCAGGAACTCCGCAAAGAACACCAACTGGCCGTGCGGCGTGGCCGCCGCACTCTCGTCCCAGCGCACGTGCATGCGCCCGCCCAACGTGTCCACCACCTGCGGCTCGGCCGGGTCTGCGCCGACCCCGGGACGCGCCGCCAGCGCCTTGCGTCTTGCTTCACCCATCGGGTGAGTGTGCCAACACCGGCCAAACCCGCGCCAGTGCTCCCTCAGCAGCCGATTGGCAGCAAAGAACTGCTGGATTTAGGTTCAGCGGTCTATACAGCAGTCAGGCCAGCGGCAGATCCGGCAATGCCGGCGCCCGACACAGTGCGGCTGACTCAGGTCTTGCGAACGATCAGTTCGGTCGGCACCGGTGCCGACGTCGCGCCGGCATCGTCTAGCAGAAGCCGCACGGCCCGCTCTCCCTTCGTGCGGCTGTCCTGGCGGACGGACGTGAGTCCGGCCACCGCGGCAGCCGGGATGTCGTCAAAACCCACCACGGCCACCGGGCTCGGCCTCCCCCAACGGGCGGTCACCTCCAGGGCGGACAGGGCCATGCGGTCGGTCATGGCCACCACCGCCACCCGGGCATCGATCGGCAGGCGCGGGAGCAGCGCCAGCAGCCGATCTCCGGCGGCATCGGGGAAATGGTCATCCACTTCGACCCAGTGCAGTCGGTCGGCAGGGAATCCGGCCGCTTCTGCCGCCCGAAGGTAGCCGACCATGCGTTCATCCCCCACATATCCGCTGCGCGGCGGGTCACTGCCGGCGGTGGCCTGCGACCTCCGTCGCGCAGAGACTTCAAATCCCAGGATCACCACCCGGTCCGGGCGGGACTGCAGGGCATGCCGCATGGCCATTTCTGCGCCCTGTCGGTCATCGGTGAGCACCGAAGGCACACCCTCAACCTGCGCATCGACCAGCACGGTCGGTTTGGACATGGTCTGCAGTTCGCGCACCACGCTGGGACCGATCTCGGCATGTACGATCAATCCGTCCGCGGTCGACTGGAATGCCGCGGCCCAGATCACCCGGCGCCCCATCTTGGGAATGACGTGCAGTGCCAGCTGGCGCCGATCTAGTTCGGCGGCCACTCCACCGAGGAAGGCTTGTGCAGTCGGATCGGTGAGGGCAAACGACAGATCGTGGTGAAACACCACGCCGACGGCTGCAATCTCGCGCCGCCTCAGTGCCCTGGCCGTCGGATCGGGCCCGTAGTACCCCAGTTGCTGCGAGCGAGCCAGGATTTCCTCGCGCAGTGCCACCGACAGTTTCTCAGGCCGATTGAAGGCATTGGACACTGTCGTGCGACTCACCCCGAGCGCCTGGGCCACATCCAGCAGCGTCAGGCGATTGCGCCCGCCCCGAACGGTGGTCAATCCTGTCGAGACCGGCTGCACCACGGTCCCCGCATGGGCATCGGACTGACCGGGGGGCGCAGTCACGGCCGTGACCGAGGTTGGGTGCAAAACACGTCGGGACGGTGGCATGGGCGGTGGTCAACGGCTTCTTGTTCTGATGGGTCGGGAAGTTTATTCCTCTGCTCATCCAGGCCAGGACAATCCAGGCCCGGTGCACGCACCTCGGCTGCCCTGCAGAAGGATCAGGCCGAATCCAGCGTCTCCGCGATGTAACGCTGCACACGCGGCGACTCGCTGCCCTTGTGGAAGGCCGCACGGCGCTGGCGCAGTTCCACATCACCTGCGGTGAAGCGCTCCAGCCGGCGCTGGTGCTCCACCCAGGATTCGTCCAGGAAGTACTCGATGTAGCGCCCGGGCTGCGCTGTATCGCGGAACAGCCCCCAGGACAAGGCGCCCTGGCGCAACCGGGCACGGCGGGTCTCCTGCATCACGGCATGAAAGGCCTCGGCCTGCGCGGGTTCGATCAGGTACTCCACCGTCACCATCACCGGACCTTCCTGCGGCTCCAGCGGGATCACCGGTGCAGGCACTTCCACCGGAGGTGCGGGGCGCAGATCGTCGTCCTGGTGGGCATCCAGGCGCAAGCGCCGGGTGAGCAGCGCCAGCAACGGGCCCGCCAGCGCAGCGGAGAGCAGCGCGGTGGGCACGTCGGTCCAGCCTGCCACCTGTCCCCACAGCGCAGACCCGCTGGCGGCCCCACCCATCAGTGCCATCTGGTAGATCGACATGCCACGGGCGCGCACCCAGTTTGGCAAGGTGAACTGCGCAGACACCGTCAGCGTGTTGGCGGTGCTGATCCAGGCGATGCCGGCCACCCACACCGCCGTGGCGGCAATCCAGAGGCTGGGCGCCCAGGCGACCACGGCGGCCATGATGGATATGACCAAGGTGCCGATGGCCACGATGCGGTCACGCGGCACCCGGTCGCGCAGGCTGGGCACGGTGAGCGCGGCCACGATGGCGCCCACACCCATCGACGACACCAGCAGCGTGAAACCACCGGCACCGCTGCCCAGCCGACGCGCCACCAGCGGCATCAGCGCGGTGATGGCCGAACTCTGCAGAAAGAAAAGGAAGACGCGCAGCAGCACAATTTTCATGCGCGGACTCTGCCGCACATGCTGCAACCCGACCCGCATGGCCCCGACGAAGCGCTCCCCCGGCAGCGCACTGGTGCGCGGCTGACTCTTCCAGCGCAGGATCTGCGCGAAGGCCACCAGCGACAACAACGCGTTGACGACGAACACCGCCGCGGTGCCTGCCGCCGCCAGCAGGGCACCGGCCACCACCGGGCCGATCACCCGCGACAGGTTCATCGCCAACGCCTGCAGCGCCAGCGCGCCGGACAGGCGCTCGCGCGAGACGATGTCCGGCACGATCGCCGCGAACACCGGCCAGCGCATCGCCAGGCCGATGCCGTTGACGAAGGTCAGCGCCAGCAGCAGCGGCGCATTCAAGCCCCCGCTGAGCGACAGCAGTGCCAGCAGCACCGCCACGCAGGCCACCCAGAGCTGCGTGCTGGCAAACCAGCGACGACGGTCAACGATGTCGGCCAGCGCCCCGCTGGGCAGGCCGAGCAGGAACACCGGCGCGGTGGAGGCGGCCGACACCAGCGCCACCATCACCACGCTGTCGGTGAGCTGCGTCATCAGCCAGGCGGCTGCGACATCGTTCATCCACATCGTCATGTTGGCCGCCAGCCAGGCCAGCCAGAGCATGCGAAACACCGGCTCGACCAGCGGCTTGAGCGTGGGCGGCAGGCGATCGACCAGCGCAGGGGGCGCCGCGGGGCGTTCGGGGGAAGGAGGCTCGGAGCTCATCGGAGTGGCGGCAGTCGGTCAACCATGATGCCTGCAGCTGGCATGACGGTGCAGAAACGACAAACCCCACCGCGGGGGTGGGGTCGTGTTGCGAAGGATCCGCGGTGCAGGGGCGGCCGCGCTGCTTCAGCCTTCGTCCTGGAAGGCTTCCTCCCGCTTGTTGCGGATGGACGGCAGCAGCACCACCACGATCATCAGCGCCGCAGCAATCAGCAGCCCGGCCGACAGCGGGCGGGTCATGAAGGTGGTCCAGTCACCGCGCGACAGCAGCAGCGCGCGGCGCAGGTTCTCCTCCATCATCGGCCCCAGGATGAAGCCCAGCAGCAGCGGCGCCGGCTCGCATCCCAGCTTGTAGAAGAGGTAGCCGACGATGGCGAATCCCGCGCCCATGAACACGTCGAAGTTGTTGTTGTTCAGCGTGTACAGGCCGATGGAGCAGAACACCACGATGGCCGGGAACAGGAAGCGGTAGGGCACCGTCAGCAGCTTGATCCAGATGCCGATCAGCGGCAGGTTCAGGATCACCAGCATCAGGTTGCCGATCCACATGGAGGCGATCAGGCCCCAGAACAGGTCCGGATTGCTGGTCATCACCTGCGGGCCGGGCTGGATGCCCTTGATGGTCATCGCACCCACCATCAGCGCCATCACCGCGTTGGGCGGGATGCCCAGCGTCAGCATCGGGATGAAGCTGGTCTGCGCACCGGCGTTGTTGGCCGCCTCGGGGCCGGCCACGCCGCGGATGTTGCCCTGGCCGAAAGGCACCTGGTCAGCGCGACCACGGGTCTTTTTTTCCAGCGTGTAGGCGGCAAAGGAGGCCAGCAAGGCGCCGCCGCCGGGCAGCACGCCCAGGATGGAGCCCAGGGTCGTCCCCCGCAGCACGGCCGGAGCGGCATCCTTGAAGTCCTGCGCGGTCGGCCACAGACCCTTCACGTCCTTGGTGAAGACCTCGCGGTGTTCGGCCGGCCGACCCAGGTTGGAGATGATCTCGCCAAAGCCGAACACACCCATGGCGATGGTGACGAAGCCGATGCCATCGGTCAGTTCGGGAATGTCGAAGCTGTAGCGCGGCACGCCGGAGATGACGTCGGTGTTGATCTGGCCAAGCAGCAGGCCCAGCAGGATCATGGAGATCGCCTTGACCAGCGAGCCCGAGGCCAGCACCACCGCGCCGATCAGGCCCAGCACCATCAGGCTGAAGTACTCGGCCGGCCCGAACTTGAAGGCCAGCTCGGTCAGCGGCGGCGCAAAGGCAGCGATGATCATCGTGCCCACGGTGCCGGCGAAGAACGAGCCCAAGCCAGCTGCGGCCAGCGCGGCACCGGCGCGGCCCTTGCGTGCCATCTGGTAACCGTCCAGCGCGGTGACCACCGAGGAGGCCTCGCCGGGCACGTTGATCAGGATCGCCGTGGTCGAGCCGCCGTACTGTGCACCGTAATAGATGCCAGCCAGCATGATCAGTGCAGGGGTGGCGTCCAGCGCGTAGATGCTGGGCAGCAGCATCGCGATGGTGGCCACGGGGCCGAGGCCCGGCAGCACGCCGATCAGGGTGCCGAGCACGGCGCCGCCGAAGGCATACAGCAGGTTGGTGAGGGTGAACGCAACGCCGAAGCCCAGCGCCAGGTTGTTGAGCAGTTCCATGTGTCAGGCCCCTCAGCTGCCGGTGGCGTTCAGGAAGGCCGGCAGGACCGGCAGCGTCAGGCTCAGGCCCTTGACGAACACGACATACGACAACGCGGTGAGGATCGTGGCGTTGATCAACGCGTCCTTCCAGTGGAACTCGTCACCTGCAGTGGACACCGCAAACACCAGCAGCGGCAGGCTGACCACCAGGCCCAGGCGGGGCAGCGCGAGGCCGAAGCCGATCAGCGACAGCACCACGATGATCAGCGGCTTCCAGGCCCACTTGCCGATCGGGTCACCGTCGTCGGTTTCCACCGTCAGCGCACCGAACAGCACCACCGCGCCCAGGATGGCCAGCAGGATGCCCAGACCGAAAGGGAAATAGGCCGGCCCAGGCCGTGCCGAGTTGCCGAAGCTGTAGTTCAAGGCGCCCCAGGCAAACGCGATGCCCACGACGATGAACATCAGCCCCGACCAGAAATCCTTCTGGCTCTTGATCTTCATGAAGTCTCCTCAGACGAATCGTCCGTGACGCAGGGCACGGACATCGCCCACTCCACGGTTCGCGGCGATTCTAGGCAGCGCCCTCCGGCGGCCGACTGTGGATACCACTTAGCAGGCAGCAGGGTCCGGACAGGGCCGGGCGCAGCGCGCCCGGGCTGCCGTCAGGAGGGCATGGGCGCCAACCCCGCCGGAAAATCCGGCGTGGCACGCAGCACCTCGTCCAGGGTGCTCTGGCCACGCGCCACCTTCTGGAGGCCGGCCAGGCGCAGCGGCGTCAGGCCACAGCGCAGCGTCTGCCGACGCAGTTCGGCCAGGTCCGGGGTGTCGGTGACAGCCGCTCGCACCCCTTCATCAAAGGTCAGCAGCTCGAACAACCCGCTGCGACCCCGGTAACCGGTATTGCGGCAGGCCGGGCAGCCCACCGCCTGCATCGGCCGGAAGGCTCCCGCTGCGCTCCAGGGCGCCAGCAGCGGTGCGGCCGGCCAGCCCGGCATCGCAGCCGCCAGGGCCTGCGGGCTGAGGGCCTCGTCGGGCCGGCGGCAGTGCGGACAAAGCGTGCGCACCAGCCGCTGCGCCAGCACACCAATCAACGTCGCGTTGAGCAGGTAGGACGGCACGCCCAGGTCCAGCAGCCGGGTCACCGCGCTGGCCGAGTCGTTGGTGTGCAGCGTCGAGAACACCAGGTGGCCGGTGAGCGCGGCCTGCACCGCCATCTCGGCGGTCTCCAGGTCGCGGATCTCGCCGACCATGATGATGTCCGGATCCTGGCGCATCAGCGCACGCACGCTGGCGGCGAAGTCCAGGTCCAGTGCCGGCTGCACCTGGGTCTGGTTGAAGGCGGGCTCGATCATCTCGATCGGGTCCTCCACCGTGCAGACGTTGACCGCGTCGGTGGCCAGGCGCTTGAGGGTGGCGTACAACGTGGTGGTCTTGCCGCTGCCGGTGGGCCCGGTGACCAGCACGATGCCGTGTGGCGCGGCCATCAGGGCTTCCCAGCGTGCGGCATCGCCCGGATCGAACCCCAGGTCCGCCACCGGCTTGACGGCGGCCTCCGGGTCGAAGATGCGCATCACCAGCTTTTCGCCAAAGGCAGTGGGCAGCGTGGACAGGCGCATCTCGATCTCGTCACCGCGCGGGCTGCGGGTCTTGATGCGGCCATCCTGCGCGCGCCGGCGCTCCACCACGTCCATGCGGCCCAGCAGCTTGATGCGTGCGGTCACCGCAGCCATCACCGTGGTGGGCAGCTGGTAGACGGTGTGCAGCACGCCGTCGATGCGAAAGCGAATGCTGCACTGATCCCGCCGCGGCTCCAGGTGGATGTCGCTGGCGCGCTGCTCGAAGGCGTAGCTCCACAACCAGTCCACCAGCTGCACCACGCCCTGGTCGTTGGCGTCGAGCTGCTTGTGCTGGCCCATCTCGACCAGCTGCTCGAAGTTGACCGTCGTGCTGGTTTCGCCGCTCTTCTGCGCCGCCCGCACCGAACGCGCCACCGAGTAGAACTCGGTGGTGAAGCGGGCAATGTCCTGCGGGTTGGCCAGCACCAGCCGCACCTGCTTGCGGGTGTGCGCAGCGATCTCGTTCACCCAGTCCAGCACGAAGGGCTCGGCGGTAGCCACGGTGATCTCGCCGGCGCCGACCTGCACCGGCAGCACCCGGCGCTTCTCGGCATAGGCGGCGGACATCACCTCGGTGACCCTGGCCACGTCCACCTTCAGCGGATCGATGCGCAGGTAGGGCAGCTTCAGCCGTTGCGCCAGCCAGCGGGTCAGCGCCTCCAGGTCCAGTGCCTCACCGTGATGGGCACCGGGACGGGCGTCGCGCAGCTGTGCTCCGGCCAAACGCACCAGCGGATGCAGGCTGGAGCTGCCAGCGGCCAGGCGCTGCACCAGTGCGGCGGCCTCGGCCTCGGCCAACAGCCCGTCGTGACGCATCCAGCCCACCACCTGACGCCAGTTCAGCGGACCGTCCAACGTCGCCGCGTTGGCAACCGGTGCCGGTGCGGTCGGGCGACTGGCGGGGGGAGGACGGTGGCTGGAGTTCATGGGCAACGAAGGGTTCCGCGCTGGTCAGGCAGAGGTCGGTGGCTGGAGCGGCTGCAACGCATGCACCCACCTGGCCGCCCGCAGGCCGAAACGCTCGGTCACCGCTGCGGCGCGCTGCAGCAGGATCTCACGCTCAGGCATCACGGAAGATTTCTGTGCGATGACGATGGTGTTGCCCTCCTCGGTGGGCGCGAGCATCCACACCCGCGGACCCGGGCCTTCGTCCGTGCCGGCATGGGCCCCGTCGCCGAAGGCTGCGGCGATGCGCCGGGCGCTGCGGCGGAAGCTGGCGTTGCGGCCGAACAGGTTGACCGTCATGACCCCGCCATCGTCCAACAGGTCGTGGCAGTGGCGGTAGAAGTCGGCATCGTCCAGCACCGGCGCGGCCGCATCGTGGTCGTAGAGGTCCACACAGAGCACATCGGCCATGCCGCGCCGGGCCGGCTCGGCGACCCAGGCCCCGGCGTCGGCCTGCAGCACGGCGAGCCGCTCCTCGTCGGCGGGCAGGCGGAACCACTGCCGGCAGGCGGCGATGACCTGCGGATTGATCTCCACCACGGTGCTGTGGCGCGCCTGCACCTCGGCATGGGTGAAGCGCACTCCCGCGCCGGCGCCCAGCCCCAGGTGCACACAGCGCAGCTGCGTCCACTGCTCCGGATCGTGCAGCAGCAGCCAGACCATCAGGCGCTGCACGTACTCCAGCTCCAGCTTGCGCGGGCGGCGGATGCGCATGGCGCCCTGCACCCAGGGGGTGTGGCCCAGGTGCAGGTAGCGCACGCCGTCCAGCTCGGAGATCGTTGCCTCCGGCAGCGGCAGATCGCGGCTGCTGCGCCGCCGCGGCGAGCCGTCGGCCCGCTGCTGTTGCCCCTTGACCCCGGAGGCTTCGCGTCGCCGGCCATCCGCTCCCACCGCGAGGCTGCCCGGCAAATTGTTCAGAACCGAATTCATGCCAGATGGTAGAGCAGGAACACCTCCCGCCAGGCAGCGCACTTGCGTGTGAAGCTCCAGCTCGCGTTGGCAGGGCTGGTGGAGGGCAGGCGGTGCACCGGCAGGCCCAGCGCGCGGGTGATGCGCATGGCCCGGGCCGACTCGCCGCCGTTGTGCGCCACCGCCTGCAGCGCAGGCAGCCGGCGGCACAGGCCGGGCAGGTCGTTGAGTTCGGCGTCTTCGATGGCACTGTCCAGGCTGCCCTCGCGCCGGCAGCGGGCGTAGATGTCCCAGATGCCCAGGCCGCGCTCGCGCACCTGCTGCAGACGCTCCTCGTAGGTCAGCGCGCGCAGGTCCAAGCCCCAGAGCTCACTCAGGATGGGCCAGAACTGGTTGCGCGGGTGGGCGTAGTACTGCTGCGCGGCCAGCGAGGCCACGCTCGGGAAGCTGCCCAGCAGCAGCAGGCGGGTGTGTGGCCCGACCACCGGCGCCAGGCCGGTCAGGCGGTCTGCTCCCCGGCCCGCCCCGTTCAAGTGGCCTCCCGCGGCAGCAGCCCGAGCAGCCGCGGCAGTGCCGCCACGGCGTTGGCAGTGGACTGCCGCGCCACCTCGCTCAGGTTCAGGCCACGCAGTTCGGCCAGGGTCCGGGCGATGCGCGGCAGTTCGGCCGGCTCATTGCGGCCGTGGCCCAGGCCGTCCTGACGCTGCTGTGCGCTGCGGTACAACCAGGCGGGCGGGATGTCCGGCGCGTCGGTCTCCAGCACCCAGGCGTCGGCGGGCAGGTCGGCCGCCAGGCGGCGGATCTGCAGCGCGCGCGCCTGCGTCATCGCGCCGCCGAAGCCCAATTTGAAGCCCAGGTCCAGGAAAGCGCGCGCCTGCTGCTCGCTGCCGTTGAAGGCATGGGCGATGCCCCCGCTGACTCGCGTACGCCGCAGCAAGGCCAGCAGCGGATCCACCGCGCGGCGCACATGCAGGATCACCGGCAACCCGGCGTCGCGCGCCAGGGCCAGTTGCGCAGCGCAGCAGCGGGCCTGTTCGTGGGAATCCAGCCCGGCAACGAAGCCGTCCAGACCAATCTCTCCCACAGCGACCAGATGAGGGTCATCGAGCGCCGCGCCCAGCGCATCGGCCAACTGCTGCAGCGCACCGGGCGGCTCCTGTTCGACATACAAGGGATGGAACCCCAGCGCATAGGCGTCGCCCTGCTGCCGCGCCAGCGCCTGCACTGCCGCCAGGCTCGGGCTGTGCACCGCCGGCAGGACCAGCAGTCCCACCCCGGCGGCGCGGGCCCGGGCACGCACCTCCTGGCGGTCCGGATCGAACTCCGGCGCGTCCAGGTGGCAATGGGTGTCGATCCAGGTGAGGCGCTCAGCAGACATGACGCAATGATGCCCCCACCGCCCTCAGCAGCGCCCCGCACAGACAAGGCCACCGGCTCCGTGCTAAGTTGCGTCACGCTGCGGCGCACCGCGCCGAGCCACTGAAGGGTGTCGTCGATGCGCCGCACGCCAAGGATCAGCCGACAGGTGCCGCCACAGGCGGTCCCATCGCCTGTGCCGCGGCCCGTGCAGCATCCCAAGGCCGCAGCGGCTCCCACTCCTGCACAGCAGCCTTCGCGGTACCGCCGCGCCCGTGTTGGGCTGAGCGGTCTGTTCCAGCTGCGCAGCGCCGTGATCCTGCTGGCCCTGCTGCTGGCGCTGCAGGCGGCCTGGGTCTGGCAGCAGCGCAGCGCGCCACTCACCCAGGAGGACATCGACGCGGCGGTGCGGCACAGTCTGGAGCAGGAGCCGCTGCCCTCCATGGCCCGCCGCGCTGCCGACCGGGTGCTGCCTTCGGTGGTGCGGGTCGAAGGTGAGATGGCCCGCCCCGCACCGCCCCGCGCTGCGCCGCGGATCCGCCCCCAGCCCGGCGGCGAGGAGCTCGATGGCAGCAGTCTGGGGGTGGGCACCGGGGTGGTCGTGGTCGACAGCGGCCTGATCCTCACCAATCTGCATGTGATCGAGGGCGCGCGGGAGGTCCGCGTGACCTTCCACACCGGGCTCGAATCACCTGCCGACATCGTCAGCCTGCACCCGGACCAGGATCTGGCGGTGTTGAAGGCCCGCCGGTTGCCCGACGACCTGCAGGCCGCCACGCTGCGCTCGAGCGCCGACCTGGGCCCCGGCGACCAGGTGGTGGCGATCGGTTTCCCCTTCGGCATCGGGCCTTCGGTTTCTGCCGGGGTGGTGTCCGGGCTGGAACGGGAGTTCCGCTCGCCCAAACACGGCCGACCGTTGGCACGGCTGATCCAGTTCGACGCCGCGGCCAATCCCGGCAACTCCGGCGGGCCGCTGGTCACCGCCGACGGCGAGGTGGTGGGCATCGTCACCGCGATCCTGAACCCGACATCGGCCCACACCTTCCTGGGCATCGGTTTCGCCGTGCCGATCGACAGCGCCGCCGCAGCCGTCGGCATCCCGCCGTTCTGAAGCCGTTCCTGCCCTGCGCACGCAGACATTGCCCGCCGCCCATGACCTCTGTTGATCCCTCCACCGAACCCGTTCCGCCCGCCCCGGCAACCCCGGCAGGAGATGCCGGCCTGGCCCGCGACACCGCGGCGCGGATGGAGCGCATCCTCTACGAGGTCAAGCGGGTGGTGGTGGGTCAGGACCGCTTCCTGGAACGGGTGATGGTGGCGCTGCTGGCACAGGGGCACCTGCTGGTCGAAGGGGTGCCGGGGCTGGCCAAGACGCTCACCGTCAAGACCCTGGCCCGCGTGCTGCAGGGGCAGATGCGGCGCATCCAGTTCACCCCGGACCTGCTGCCGGCCGACCTGGTGGGCACACGCATCTACCAGCCGCACAGCGGCGAGTTCAGCACCGTGCTCGGCCCGGTGTTCACCCACCTGCTGCTGGCCGACGAAATCAACCGCGCGCCCGCCAAGGTGCAGAGTGCGCTGCTGGAGGTGATGCAGGAGCGGCAGGTCACCCTCGCGGGCAGCACCCACCGGGTGCCGGAACCCTTCCTGGTGATGGCCACGCAGAACCCGATCGAGACCGAAGGCACCTACCCGCTGCCGGAGGCGCAGGTGGACCGTTTCATGATGAAGGTGCTGATCGGTTATCCCAGCGAGGAAGAGGAGTTCGTCATCGCGCAGCGGTTCACCGGTGCGCCGATCGAGGTGGCCGGTCTGATCAGCCCGGCAGAGCTGGCGGCCCTGCAGCGCAGTTGCCGCGAGCAGGTCTATGTGGATCCGGCCATCGTCCAGTACGTGGTTCGGCTGGTGGCCGCCACCCGGGAGCCCCAGCGGGTCGGCCTGGCCGAACTGGCCCCGTTGATCACCTGGGGCGCCAGCCCGCGCGGCACGCTGCACCTGGTGGAGGCTGCCCGTGCACTGGCGCTGCTGCGCCGTCGCAGCTATGTGCTGCCGGGCGACGTGCAGGACCTGGCCGCCGACGTGCTGCGCCACCGCCTGGTGCTGAGTTACGAAGCCATGGCCGCCGGCTGGACGCCGGACGCCTACCTGGCCCGGCTGCAGGCCGCAGTGGCCGCGCCGCAGGTGCCGCTGCAGTCCGTTGCAGCCGCTCCAACCCCCTCCCCCGGCCCATGACAGCGCCTCCATCGCCGCCCCCACCTGAGTCACCGGGTGAGCGGGATGGCTGCCCCGCCCCGCTCCAGTCGGCCGAACGGTTGTTGGGCCGACTGGAGTGGACGGTGCTGCGCCGCCTGGACGGACTGCGCCAGGGCGACCGCCTGTCGCCCCGGCGCGGTCAGGGGCTGGACTTCGCCGACCTGCGCGAATACCAGCCCCATGACGACGTGCGCCACATCGACTGGAACGTCACCGCCCGACTGGGCCAGCCGCATGTGCGCGAGTTCCTGGAGGAGCGCGACATGGCGGTGTGGTTCCTGGTGGACCTGAGCGCCTCGATGGACTGGGGCAGTGGGCAAGACCCGTCAGCAGCCACGGACGACGGCCAGGGTGCACCTCGCAGCAAACAGGCTGCGGCCACGGAACTGGTCGCCCTGCTGGCAAGGCTGTTCAGTCGGAGCGGTCACCGCATCGGCGCCCTGCTCTACCGCCAGAACGTCGAGCAGTTGTTGCCGCCCCGCAGCGGTCGCGCCCAGGTGCTCATGCTGTTGACGCACCTGCAGCGGCCCGCGTCCGCTGGGCCGTCACACCGGCAACTGCCGGCACCCTCCGGAGGGGTGACCGGAATGGATGACTCGGACCGGCCCGCCTTGTTCTTCACCCGGCTGATGCAACTGCTGCGTGGCCGTCGGCCGCAGGTCGAGCCCACCGAGTCCACCCGCCTGGCCGACCTGCTGGGCGCCGCCGAGCGGCAGATCCGCGCCCGCAGCAGCCTGATCCTGGTGTCCGATTTCCTGAGCCAACCCGGCTGGGAAGCCCCGCTCGGCCGACTGGCGCTGCGCCACGATGTGGTGGTGGTGCACCTGACCGATCCGCTGGAACGGCAGTTGCCGGATGCAGGCTGGCTGATGCTGCAGGATGCAGAGTCCGGCGAGACTCTGCAGGTGGACTGCGGTGACCCGACCCTGCGTGAACGTTATGCCCACCTGGCCCGCCAGCGGCAGGAAGCCCTCGAAGAGCATTGGCGCCGCTGCGGGGTGGACAGTTTCGAGCTTGGCAGCGGTGCGCCGATGCTGGCCACGCTGCAGCGCTTTCTGCATCTGCGGGGATTGCTGTCCTGGCGGACCCGACCGGCCCGAGGGCCGCTGGTGCCCAGCCCCCAAGGTGCCGCGTGAACCCCTTCAGTTTTCTCTGGCCCCAGGCGCTGCTCTCGCTGTTGCTGTTGCCCCTGTTGGTCGGCGCCTACTTGTGGCTGCTGCACCGGCACCGCAAGGCGGTGCTGCGCTGGTCCAGCCTGGGCCTGGTGAAACAGGCCGCCGCGGTCCAGGGGCGCTGGCGCCGCCACATTCCACCGCTGCTGCTGGGCCTGGCACTGCTGCTGCTGATGCTGGCGCTGGGCCGCCCGGTGACCCGCCTGACGCTGCCACTGCAGGACCAGACGCTGCTGCTGGCCATGGACGTGTCCGGCTCGATGCGGGCCACCGATGTGGAGCCCAGCCGCATCGTGGCCTCGCAGAACGCCGCCAAGGCCTTCGTGCAGGAGTTGCCGCGGCACGTGCGGGTGGGCATCGTCAGCTTCGCCGGCACAGCCGCGGTGGTGCAGGCGCCCACCCACAGCCGCGACGATCTCCTGGCTGCCATCGACCGCTTCCAGCTGCAAAGAGGCACCGCCATCGGCAGCGGCCTGGTGCTGAGCCTGGCCACCCTGTTTCCGGAGGCGGGCATCGACCTCAGCCAGATCACCGGGGAGCGCCGCATGCCCCGCCCCCTGGGAGCCCGTGCGGGGGCATCACAGCCCACGCCCTTCGAGCCGGTTCCCCCGGGCAGCTATTCGGCCGCCGCCATCGTCTTGCTGACCGACGGACAGCGCACCACCGGCCCGGACCCTCTGGAGGCCGCGAAGATGGCCGCCGACCGCGGCGTGAAGGTCTACACCGTCGGCTTCGGCACCACTCAGGGGGAGGTGATCGGCTTTGACGGCTGGAGCATGCGGGTGCGCCTGGACGAGGCCTCGCTCCAGCAGATCGCTGCCATCACGCAGGCCGAGTACTTTTACGCCGGCAGCGCGCAGGATCTGAAGAAGGTCTACGACACGCTGGGTTCGCGCCTGGTGTTCGAACACAAGGAAACCGAAGTGACGGCGGTGCTGGCCGGACTGGCCGGATTGCTGGTGATGGCCGCCGCGGGCCTGGCACTGGCCTGGTTTGGCCGCATCGCCTGAAACCACCCTTCGGTCCGAAGGACCACAGACTACAGCGTGCTGTCTTCCGTCGTCTGCTGGGCCGCCCGGCGCAGCTCTTCGGGCGTGTAGCCCTCCCGCAGCAGCGCCTCGCGCAGCCAGGGGGGCTGGCTGCCGTTGCCGTCCCAGGTCATGCCGGAAATCGGGTGACGGTACCGGATCACCGGTGCGGCAGCCCGAGGCAGCACAACCACCGGCCTGCCGCGCAATTCACTGGGCTCGATCTGCCAGAAGTCCATCAACTTGCGGATCTTCCGAATGGCCGCAATCTTCTCCGGATCCTCCGAGGGATCAACGTCCAGGTGTTTCATCGAAAGTTGCTGTGCGCTGACAACGAAGCACCCGCAAGGTGCACGAACAGGGAGGCGATTGATCCACCGGCAGGCACGACTATAAGTCGGGCTGCCGAGACCCTCGATTTGTGACAATTTTCACACTTAACCAGACCCAACAATCGCCCACCCAGTCTTTTCTCGCTCGCACCGCTGGCAGAACGTTCACGGCTGGCCTCAGGGGAGGGTGCAGTGTCGCCTACAATCCGCCTCGACGGGCCTCCCTGCATGGGGGCGCGGCCAAACGGGTCAGGTCGGGAACGAAGCAGCCCTAACCGTTTGCCTTCAGTGCCAGGGTTCAGGCTCGTCACCTTCTCTCCTGCGAAATCTGCGTGGACTCCCCCTTCTGCTGGGAGCGGTACTTGTTCAACAGGTGCTGTTGCAGACGAACCCGGGCCTGTTCAATGGCTTGTCTCAGACCCTCTGGTGTGCTCCCCAGCGTCTTGGCATACCGTTGTGCCACCGCAGCGAGCGCCTTGCCGGCTGTTTCGGGGCGTTGGGCGACCGCATCCAGCGCCTCGTGGGCGCAACTGACCAGCAGCCGCACCCAAGTGTCCGCCTTGTCCGGATGCTGCGTGGCTTGGCGCGGGGTCACCGGCGACATCATTTCCTCCATGTCCGCCCCGAGACCCCAATGCCTGGCCAGTGCACGAGCCAATGAAGGCAGATCCACACCCAGCACGGCCATGGCGGCCGCTTCCTGAGACAACGCAGGAGCCATCCCCGAATTGGGGTTCGCCGGTGCTTCGCCAGTCCCCTGCATCAAGTGATCGATCTGCTGTGCTTCGTCCGGGAAGTGGTACAGGACCAGCAGCCGCCCCAGGAACTGCAACTGGGCCACCACCAGCAGTGACTGCTCGTCCAGCCCACCAGGCGCCAGGGCCTGGGCCAGGTATCCGGCCAGCAGCGCGCGGCGCACACCCTGTTCCAGCGCACGGGCCTGGGTGCTGTCAAGCGGACCCGGCCAGGGTTTGAGACTTGTGGCCGCACGCCGGATGCCGCGCAGTCCGATCAGCGCAATGGCGCGGCGCACCGTGGTGACCGGCCCCTCTTCCCTGGCACCGAAGCGGGCCGCATTGACCTGCCGCAGCAGCTCGAACGTCAAGGCCGGATCTTCCGTCACCAGGTCGGCCATGCCAAGCAGGTGCTGGGCCTCGCTGCCCACCAGCAATGCCACCCGTTGCGACAGCCCGGGCAGCGCCGGAAGGTGACCGACCAGCGGCAAGCGCTCCAGCAGCAGCGCCAGCGGGCCAGCCTTGCCGTCCGACGCCACCTGCCGCCAGCCGTCCAGCGCGCGCTGCAGGCTGCGTGCGCTGAGGTAGCGGCGTTGTTCGTGGCGGTCCACCGCACGGTTGACGATGGCCCGCAGGGCATCCGGTACCGGCTGGGGCAATGACCAGGGCAGACGCACGATCTCCCCGTGCAGGCGAGCCACCGCAGTGGGATAGTCGGGTTCGTCCAGCGCTGGGCGGCCGGCAACCATTTGATACAGCAACAGACCCGCAGCCTGGATGTCTTGATCGATCTGGTCCCGGCGAAGCTCGCGCTCAGCGCCGACAGAGATCTCACTGGCCGGCCCGGCTTCACTCCCTGCCACGCCGAGCGCCGCCCCCCACAGGCACAGGTGACCATGGCGGTCGAACTGCAAGGTGTGCATGCCGAGATCGCCGTGCGCCAGACCTGCATCGTGCAGGTAGGCCATGCCGTCCAGCATTTCCGACATCCTCTGCGCCAGCTCGGTCAAAGCGGTGCTGCGCCCCTGCTCCTGCAGCCACTCATGGAGCGTCAGGCCCCAGCGCGGACGCTCCGTCACCACAAAAGGCCACCCACCCAAGCTGGCCACCTCCATGGGTGGCCGCATCCGAGGGTGTTCCAGCCGCGCCGCCAGCCGCATGCGATCCAGGGCTCGCTGCACGGCGGCCGCATTCGCAAGTGCTGCCCGCGGCATGAGGATCATGACCTCCTGCCGGCTGTGCGGGTCATCGGCCAGCCAGGCCATGGACCGAGAACTGCGCCCGAGCAGACGCTTCAGCCCGAAACGGCCGAAGCGTCGCAGCGAGGGCGCCTGTGCAGGCGCCTTTTGATTCTGAAGACGTGCCTCCGCAGAGGCAGAACCGAGCGCAACCATCCGTGGACCGCAAGTGCACGCGACGGCCTGCACCGCGGCGGGCAGGCTCTGACACGTGACTGCATTGAACCGGCAGGCACAGCTGCGCAATCCAACGAATTGCGGGACTGAGTCGCGGGAGTTTCGGTCTTGGGGAAGGCGCAGGAAGAAAACATCGGCATCCCGTTCCGTGTCCGTCCAACGGACTCACACCCATTGACGGAATGAAACGGTGGTTCATGACAGAATTCAACCCATGGACGATGCATCCGGCACGTCCCTGGACTCAATGCCGATCGGCGGATACCCCATGAGCAGCGACCTCATCAAACATGTTTCGGACGCTTCCTTCGAAGCGGACGTGGTCAACTCCACGAAGCCGGTGCTGGTGGATTACTGGGCCGAGTGGTGTGGCCCCTGCAAGGCGATCGCCCCGGTCCTGGACGAGATGGCCAAACAGTTCGATGGCCAGCTGCAGGTGGCCAAGATGAATGTCGACGAAAACCGCGATGTGCCCGCCAAGTTCGGTATCCGGGGCATCCCCACGCTGATGATCTTCAAGAATGGTCAGTTGGCCGCCACACGTGTGGGTGCGATGAACAAAGCCCAGTTGACCGACTTCATCAATACGAACCTATAATCCGGTTGTCTTTGTCGCCCACCTCCCCGGTGGATCGGCGAAGAGCAGCCTGCCACTGCGCTCCGCTTCGAGCGGGACGGTCGTTATGAACCGTCGTGGCGCAGGAGTCCCTTCCCCTTGAACTGGAACAGCATCAACGCGAACGGATTCGCCGTTGATGCCAGTGGCGTCCGGAATTCGGGGGTCGGGGCCATCTCGGACGACGCCATCGGCAGCGCGCTGTCCTCGACTTCCAGGGTCCGCCCTCCATGCACCTTTCCGAACTCAAGGCACAACACATCTCGGCCCTCGTGCGCATGGCCGAGACGCTCGAGATCGAGAACGCCAGTCGCCTGCGCAAGCAGGAACTGATGTTCGCGATCATGAAGAAGCGGGCTCGGCAGGGCGAACAGATCTTCGGCGATGGCGTGCTCGAAGTGCTGCCCGACGGGTTCGGCTTCCTGCGGGCGCTGGATGCGAGTTTCCTGGCCAGCACCGACGACATCTACCTGTCGCCCAGCCAGATCCGCCGCTTCAACCTCCACACCGGCGACATGATCGAAGGTGAGGTGCGCATCCCCAAGGATGGCGAGCGCTATTTCGCGCTGGTCAAGGTGGACCGTGTCAACGGCCTCACCCCGGAGGAAAGCAAGAACAAGATCATGTTCGAGAACCTGACCCCGCTGTTCCCCAAGGAACAGTTCAGGCTCGAACGCGAGATCCGCAACGACGAGAACATCACCAGCCGCATCATCGATCTGATCGCGCCCATCGGCAAAGGCCAGCGCGCCCTGCTGGTCGCGCCGCCCAAGAGCGGCAAGACGGTGATGATGCAGCACTTGGCACACGCCATCGTGGCCAACCACCCGGACGTGCACCTGATCGTGCTGCTGGTGGACGAGCGCCCCGAGGAAGTGACCGAAATGGTCCGCACCGTGCGCGGCGAAGTCATTTCCTCCACTTTCGACGAACCGGCTGCCCGCCATGTGCAGGTCGCCGAGATGGTGATCGAACGCGCCAAGCGCCTGGTCGAGATGAAGAAGGACGTGGTGATCCTGCTGGACTCGATCACCCGCCTCGCCCGTGCCTACAACAACGTGCTGCCTTCCTCCGGCAAGGTGCTGACTGGCGGCGTGGACGCCAACGCGCTGCAGCGCCCGAAGCGCTTCTTCGGCGCGGCGCGCAATATCGAGGAAGGCGGCTCGCTGACCATCATCGGCACGGCCCTGGTGGACACCGGCTCCAAGATGGACGAGGTGATCTACGAAGAATTCAAAGGCACCGGCAACTGCGAGATCCACCTGGACCGCCGCATGGCCGAGAAACGCGTCTACCCCTCGATCCTGCTGAACAAGTCCGGCACCCGCCGCGAGGAGTTGCTGCTCAAGCCGGAGATCCTGCAAAAGAGCTGGATCCTGCGCAAGCTGCTGTACCCGATGGACGAGATCGAAGCGATGGAGTTCATCCTCGACAAGATGAAGGCCACCAAGGGCAACATCGAGTTCTTCGACTTGATGAGGCGAGGTGGCTGAGCCAGGACACACGGCAGTCCTGAGGACTGCCGCGTGCCTGGCGAAGCGGACGGGCCTGCCAGCCCGGCCGTGGAGAGATCTGGGCAGACCTGATGCCAAGGGCCTCTTCTAAGCTACAATCTCCGTTTTTCCGCTGTCGGAAAGTGCTGCCGCATTCCGCAGGCGTGGCTCCCGGCACACAGCGAGGTTTCCCATGAAAGAAGGCATCCACCCCAACTACCGCGAAGTCTGCTTCGTGGACCAGTCCAACGGCTTCAAGTTCGTGACCCGCTCCTGCGCCGGAACGCGGGAAACCATCAAGCTGGACGATGGTCGCGAACTGCCGCTGTACAAGCTGGAAACCACCAGCGAAACGCACCCGTTCTACACCGGCCAGCAAAAGAGCGTGGACAACCTGGGCGGTCGCGTCGAGAAGTTCCGCAACAAGTTCAAGGTCGGCATCAAGCGCTGAGGTTCGGAAGCCTGACGGCTTTCCCTCGCGACCTCCAAGAAGGCAGCCTGCGGGCTGCTTTTTTTGTTCCCGGCTTCGCATGTCGGCAATCGGTGGACTTCGGCCTGCTGCGAGAATCCCGTCACGCCGGCAGCCGCTGAACTGCTGCACCCCCTGCCTGGCGACCGATCTTGAAATCAGCTCTTGTCCCCACCCCTGCGCTGGTCACCCACCGGGCCGCCCAGCGGTTGCCACGCGCCATCCTCCTGCTGTTCTGCGCAGCCTACGTGCTGCCGGGCGTACTGGGCCGCGACCCCTGGAAGAACGCCGACCTGATTGCGGTGGGCCACATGATGGAGTTGGCCCGTGGTCACTCGGACTGGCTGAATCCCACGCTGCTGGGCTGGCCGGCCGACGGAGGACTGCTGCCGTATTGGCTTGGCGCGGCCAGCATCGCGTTGTTCGGACCCTGGCTCGACGTGGCCTTGGCTGCACGGATCCCCTTCGCGCTGGTGCTGGCCGCCACCCTGGCCTGCGTCTGGTACGGCAGCTACCACCTGGCACGAGGTGATGCAGCACAACCCCTGGCCTTCGCCTTCGGCGGTGAGGCAGACCGTGTCGACTATGCCCGCGCGATCGCCGATGCCGCGCTGCTCGGCCTGATCGCCAGCCTCGGGCTGCTGCAGTTGGGGCACGAAACCACCCCTGAGCTGCTGCAACTGGGTGCGACCTCCCTGTACCTCTACGCCTTGGCGGCCAGCCAGTCTCACCAGAACCGCGCCCGCGCCGGCGTACTGCTGGCACTGCCGGTGCTGGCCTGCAGCGCGGCGCCTGTGACCGCTGTGTGGTTCGGTGTGGTGGGTGCCTGGATCACCTGGCGCTCGAAGATGCTCCCCACGCGACGGCTGCTGCCATGGATCCTGGCCGCCACCGCCCTGGCTGCGATCCTCGCCACCGCACTGGACGCCTGGGTCTGGCGCATCAGTGACGACGTGTTCAGCCTGGCCACACCCAAGTTGGTGGCCTGGTTCACCTGGCCGCTCTGGCCCCTGGCGGCCTGGACGCTCTGGCAGTGGCGCCGGCAGCTGGGTGAACATCACCTGGCCGTACCGATCGGCCTGTCGGCTGTGGCGGCAGTCTCCAGCATCGCCATGGGCGGCAGCGACCGCGCGCTGATGCTGGCCATGCCGTCGATGGCAGTGTTCAGCGCCTTCGCATTGCCCACACTCAAGCGCAGCGTGAGCGCGGCCATCGATTGGTTCTCGGTCTTTTTCTTCAGCGCCGCGGCACTGACCATCTGGCTGTTCTACATCGCTGTTCAGACCGGAACCCCCGCCAAACTGCAGGCCAACGCGCTGCGCCTGCTGCCGGGTTTCCAGCCGAGCTTTAACGCACTGGCCCTGGTCCTGGCCCTGCTGGGCAGCCTGGCCTGGGCCTGGCTGGTCTGGTGGCGCACCGGGCGCCATCGGCCTGCGCTGTGGAAGAGCCTGGTGCTGCCTGCAGGCGGCGTGGCCCTGGGCTGGCTGCTGCTGATGACCCTCTGGCTGCCGCTGCTGGACCACGCCCGCAGCTACCGGCCCATGATGCAGCATCTGGCCCGACTGCTGCCGGCCGAGACCTGCGTGCAGGCGACCAACCTCAGCCGCCCTCAACTGGCTGCCCTGCTGCTGCACACTCGCTGGAGCGTACACCGCGGCACCGATCGGGAGGGCTGCAACTGGCTGTTGGTCGATCGCCCGTTGCGTCAGCCCGTTCCCACGCAGATCGATGGCCGTGACCTCACCAGCGAATGGCAGTTGGTGGAAAGAGTGCGCCGCCCGGGTGACAAGAATGAAAGCCTGTTGATCTTCCGGCGCCGCTGACTGCAGTACGCCGTCCAACGATCGGAACCGTGCGGCTTCAAACTGGCATTGACGGAGCCTGAGTGCGGGTGGTCTCTCCCCGGCGCACCCTCATGCCGGGCAACAGAATGCGAAACTGCGAGCCCTTTCCGGGCTCACTCTCGATGTCCAGGTGAGCCCCGTGGCGCTGCAGCACATGTTTGACGATCGACAGCCCCAGCCCGGTGCCGCCGGTCTCGCGGGATCGGCTGCCGTCCACCCGGTAGAAGCGCTCGGTCAGACGCGGCAGGTGCTGCCGCTCGATGCCCAGGCCACTGTCACTCACCTGGAACTCCAGTTCTCCGACTGAGAGCAGGCTGCAGCCCACCTCAATACGCCCCCCCTCAGGGGTATAGCGCACCGCATTGCTGGTCAAGTTGGAGAAGGCCGACAACAATTCGCCGCGATGACCGGCCACCTGGATCCCCGCGAGGGTGTTCGGTTCCGGAAACAGCAGGGTGTGCCTGCCGTTGGACAAACCGCGGGTCTGCGTCTCCACCTGCTGCAGCAGCTCGAGCAAGGACAACCAGTGGTCGGCCTGCGGACGCGGGCTGCCCTCCAGCTGAGCCAAGGTGAGCAGATCGGCCACCAGGGCCTGCATCCGCCCGGTTTGCTGGGACATCAGCGCCAGCACCCGCTGCCGCTCTGCCTGGTTGAGCGGGAGATTGGCCAGTGTCTCAACAAAACCCGCCAGTACCGTGAGCGGCGTGCGAATCTCATGGGACACGTTGGCCACGAAGTCGCGGCGCATGGATTCGGCCCGCAACCTTTCGGTCACGTCCTGTGTCAACACCAGCTTCTGGCCTTCGCCGTAGGGACGCAACAGCACCGACAAAGTCAGATCGGCCTGCGCGTTGACCACGGCAATCGGCTCGTCCGGGCTGGGCGCCTGAAGGTAGGTGACAAAGGCCGGCGAACGCACCAGGTTGGTCACCCTCTGACCCAGATCCCTCTCAGGATCCAGGCCGAAATGCTCAGCGGCGACGGAATTGCACCAGACGATGTGGTCAGAGCCGTCCAGCAGCAACACACCGTTCGGCGAGGCCTCGATCGCTGACAGGAATTCACCGAGCTTGCGGCGTTCGTCTGCGGCAAGGCGATCGCGCTGGAGTTGTGCCTTCTCGATGCGGTAGGCCAGCTCGCCCCAAGCGTCGTGAGAGCGCGGCGCACCGGCCGATTGCCCCGAACGCAGCCATTCCATGATGCGGTGCCCACGCCAACTGTCACGGGCACTCATCAGCACCACCCCCAACGCAGCACCACCCCAGGCCCCCCAACCCTGCAACAAGGGCCAGAAGCCGTCCATCCAGCGGCCCAGCAAGCCGCCCAGTGCCAGGCCCAGCAACAGGGCCGCGAGCCGCCCCAGCAGGAAGGTCATGTGAAATTCCTGCGTCGCCCAACGCCCCTGCCGCGCGACGCCATCGTGCTCAGTGGGGAGTGATACCGGCGGTGAAGCGGTAACCGGCCCCGCGAACGGTTTCGATCATCGCAGCGCAGTCTGCGGGCGCAAGCGCCTCACGCAGCCGCTTGACATGCACGTCCACCGTTCGCTCCTCGATGAAGACGTGATCGCCCCAGACTCGGTCGAGCAACTGGGAGCGGCTGTGCACCCGTTCCGGATGGGTCATAAAGAAGTGCAGCAGGCGGAACTCGGTCGGGCCGACCTTGACCTCGGTCCCGGCACGACTGACCCGGTGGGTGGCGGGGTCCAGCCGCAGCGGCCCCACTTCCACCGGCGCATCCAACGCATCCGGTGCGCTGCGGCGCAGCAGCGCCCGGACGCGGGCCAGCAGCTCTCCGGTGGAAAACGGCTTGGTCAGGTAGTCGTCGGCGCCCGCGTCCAGGCCCACGATCTTGTCGCTTTCTTCGGCACGCGCCGTGAGCATGATGATCGGCAGATCCCGCGTTCGGGCCGACTGCCGCCATTGCCTCGCGAGCATGATGCCGGATTGGCCGGGCAGCATCCAGTCCAGCAGGATCAGGTCGGGGAGCACCGCATCCACTTGGTCCTGGGCCTGTTCGGCACTCGCCGCCAGCACCACCTCATGCCCTGCGTGCCGCAGGTTGATGGCGATCAGTTCTGCAATGGCCGCCTCGTCCTCGACCACCAACACCTGGCTCATCGTCCCATCCTCTGCGTAACGTTCATTTCACCGCCGACTCGACCACGTCCAGCGGGTTGTGCCGCACGTCCGTGCCCTTGACGATGTAGATGATCTGCTCGGCCAGGTTCTTGGCGTGGTCGCCCACCCGTTCGATGGCCTTCGCCACGAATACCAGGTCGATCGAGGCGGAGATGGTGCGAGGATCCTCCATCATGTAGGTGATCAGCTTGCGCATCAGACCTTCGAACTCGACATCGATCTCGTTGTCCTGCTTGATCACCTGCAGCGCCTGATTCACGTCGAGGCGGGCAAAGGCATCCAGCGCACGACGCAGCAGTGCGGTGGCCAGGCTGGCCTCAAAGGACACGTCCGACACCGGCAGGCGCATGCGGCTGGACACGCCGGAGTCCATCAGACGCTGCACGGTGCGGGCGATGCGGGCGGCCTCATCGCCCACCCGCTCCAGGTTGCCGATGGTCTTGGAGATGGCGATCAGCAGCCGCAGGTCCCTGGCGGTGGGCTGGCGCCGCGCGATGATGGCCGACAGGTCGCGGTCGATCTCCACTTCCAGCTGGTTCACGCGCTCCTCGGTACGTACCACCTGCTGGGCGGTGTCGCTGCTGAAGTGGGCCAGCGCGTAGACCGCCTGGGCCACCTGGGCCTCGACCATGCCGCCCATCTCGAGCACGCGGGTCGAAACGGCGCTGAGTTCGGCATCGAACTGGCTGGATAGGTGCTTTTCCGTCATGGCTGAATCCTTCGTATCGCTTGCTTGTTCCGCCTCAACCGAATCGACCGGTGATGTAATCCTCGGTCTCCTGTCGCTTGGGCTTCATGAACAGGTCGCGCGTGGGACCGAACTCGATCAGGTCACCCAGGTACATGTAGGCCGTGTAGTCCGAGCAGCGGGCAGCCTGCTGCATGTTGTGGGTCACGATGGCCACGGTGTAGTCGCTCTTGAGCTCGGTGATGAGCTCCTCGATCTTGCCGGTAGAGATCGGGTCCAGGGCCGAGCAAGGCTCGTCGAGCAGCAGCACCTCAGGCTTGATGGCGATGCCTCGCGCGATGCATAGACGCTGCTGCTGACCGCCGGACAGACCGGAGCCGCTCTGACCCAGCTTGTCCTTGACCTCGTTCCACAGGGCGGCCTTCTTCAGCGCCCACTCCACCCGCTCGTCCATCTCCACACGCGACAGGCTCTCGAACAGCCGCACCCCGAAAGCGATGTTGTCGTAGATCGACATCGGGAACGGGGTCGGCTTCTGGAACACCATGCCCACCTTGGCCCGGATCAGGCTCACATCCAACCGGCGATCCAGGATGTTCTGGCCGTCCAGCAGGATCTCACCTTCGGCCCGCTGCTCCGGGTACAGCTCGAACATGCGGTTGAAGATGCGCAGCAGGGTGGACTTGCCGCAGCCCGACGGGCCGATGAAGGCCGTCACCTTGCGATCGGGAATCTCAAGATTGATCTTCTTGAGCGCGTGGAAACGCCCATAGTAGAAGTTGAGGTCGCGCACCGACAGCTTTGCGCGTTCGGTGATGCCGCTGTTGGCGGTTTCGACGAGGGCGTCCATGAAAGATCCTTGATTCGGTACGAGACGTTGGTCAGTGCTTGTTGCGGAACAGCACCCGCGCAACGATGTTCAAGCCCAGCACACCCAACGTGATCAGGAAGACGCCCGCCCAGGCCAGCTTCTGCCAGTTCTCGTAAGGACTCATGGCGAACTTGAAGATGGTCACCGGCAGGCTGGCCATCGGCTCACCGAGGCTGCTGGTGAAAAACTGGTTCGACAGGGCGGTGAACAACAGGGGTGCGGTTTCTCCCGCGATTCGGGCCACCGCCAGCAGGACGCCGGTGATGACGCCCGCCATGGAGGCCTTCAACGTGATCGACAGGATCACCTTCCACTTGGGTGTACCCAAGGCATAGGCAGCCTCCCGCAGCGCATTGGGCACCAGCGCCAACATGTTCTGCGTGGTATTGATGACCACCGGCACCACGATCAGCGCCAGTGCCAGGACACCGGCAAAGGCCGAGAAGCCCTTCAACGGTGCCACCACCACCGCATAGATGAACAACCCGATCACGATCGAAGGGGCTGACAGCAGGATGTCGTTGATGAAGTGGGTGCTGCGACCGAGCCAATTGTTGCGACCGTATTCGGCGATGTAGACACCGCTGAGGATCCCCAGGGGCGTACCCAGAGCGGTCGCCAGCACCACCATGATCAGGGAGCCGTAGATCGCATTGGCCAGGCCACCGGTTTCAGCCTGCGGCGGCGGCGTCATCTCCGTGAAAACCGCCAGATTCAGGCCGCCGAGACCCAGCACCAGGGTTTCCCACAGGATCCAGATCAGCCAGACCAGTCCGAAGGCCATCGCACCCAAAGACAGACTGAGTGCAAACGCATTCACCATCTTGCGTCGGCGGTGCATGGCCAGCCGGCCGGCATCGAACGAAGCGACGCTGCTCATGTGCGAGCTCCTTCACCCTTGCGCATCTGCGCAAGCATCAACTTGGACAATGCCAGCACCACGAAGGTGATGAAGAACAGCACCAGCCCCAGGTAGATCAACGAAGCCTGATGCAACCCTTCACCGGCCTCCGCAAACTCGTTGGCGAGAGCCGAAGTAATGCTGTTGGCCGCCTCGAACATTGACAGTGAGCTGAGCTGGTTCATGTTGCCGATCACGAACGTGACGGCCATGGTCTCGCCCAGCGCCCGACCCAGGCCGAGCATGATGCCGCCCACCACACCGGCCTTGGTGTAAGGCAGCACAACGCGGGACACCACCTCCCACGTCGTGGAGCCCAGCCCGTAGGCTGACTCCTTGAGCATCGAGGGTGTGACCTCGAAAACGTCGCGCATCACTGCGGCGATGTAGGGAATGATCATGATGGCCAGGATGATCCCTGCCGACAGGATACCGATCCCCACCGGTGGACCGGAAACCAGCGCACCCAGCACCGGAACACCGGCCAGCAGTTTTTGCAGCGGCTGCTGTACATACGTGGCCAGGATGGGGCCGAACACCAGCAGGCCCCACATGCCGTAGACGATCGACGGCACCGCGGCAAGCAATTCGATCGCTGTACCCAGCGGACGTTTGAGCCACTTGGGGGAGAGTTCGGTCAGAAAAAGGGCGATGCCAAAACTCACCGGCACGGCAATGACAAGCGCAATCAGCGAGGTCATCAAGGTGCCGTAGATCATCACCAGACCGCCGTAACGGTTTTCGACCGGATCCCAATCGGTGCTGGTCAGAAAGCCCAGGCCATACTCCTGGATCGCCGGCGCTGCGCCCACGAACAACGAGCCGATGATGCCGACCAACAGTGCCAGGGTCAGCCAGGCCGCGGCCTGAGCCACCCCGGCAAACAGCCGGTCGGCCCAGGGGGACCGCAGCACGCGCGGTGCAGGTCCCCCGGTCGGAGTGGTTCTGTCCACGGCGGGACCCCTTTCAATAGGGTGGGAAACAGGCAGTGTAGCGGCCATGGACAGCCTTCCAGTTCAGATCACGAGAGGTGACAAATGGGTCGGAAGACCCGCGGTCACTTGAACGCCACCGGCTTGCCGGATGCGTCCTTGATCTGCTCGGACCACTGCTTGCGAACCAGCGCCTTCACCGAATCCGGCAGCGGCACGTAGTCCAGGTCATCGGCCATCTTGTCGCCGTTGCCGTAGGCCCAATCGAAGAACTTCATCGCAGCCGTGGCCTGAGCGGGCTTCTCCTGCACCTTGTGCATCATGATGTAAGTTGGATTGGTGATCGGCCAGGCATCCTTGCCGGGTTGATCCGTGGTGATCTGGTAGAAGCTGCTCTTCCAGTCGGCACCGGCCGCCGCCGCCTTGAAGGCCGTGTCACTCGGGGGCACGAAATTGCCGTCGCGGTTCTTCATCAAGGTGTAGGACAGTTTGTTCTGCTTCACGTAGGCGTACTCAAGGTAGCCGATCGAGTTCGGCAGGCGCTGCACGAACGCCGCAACGCCCTCGTTGCCCTTGCCGCCGGCACCGGTCGGCCAATTCACGGCGGTGCCTTCACCGACCTTGGCCTTCCAGTCCGGATTCACCTTGGACAGGTAGTTGGTGAAGATGAAGGTGGTGCCGGAACCATCGGCACGGCGCACTGGAGAGATGTCCGCGTCGGGCAGCTTCAGACCCGGGTTGAGGGCAGCCAGGGCCGGATCGGACCACTTGGTGATCTTGCCGAGGTAGATGTCGCCCAGCACCTGACCGGTCAGCTTGATCTGACCCGGCTGGATGCCGGCGATATTGACCACCGGCACCACGCCACCGATGACGGTCGGGAACTGCACCAGACCGTCCTTGGCCAGGTCCTCGTCCTTGAGCGGCATGTCAGAAGCACCGAAATCCACCGTCTTCGATCGGATCTGCTTCAGACCCGCACCAGATCCCACGGACTGGTAGTTCATCTTCACGCCGGTGGATTTGTTGTAGGCGTCAGCCCACTTGGCATACAGCGGCGCCGGAAAGGTGGCGCCCGCCCCCGTCACGTCTTGAGCCAGAGTGGCCGAAGAAGCCGCCAGCAGGGCAGCAGCGAGGGAGACACGAGCGATGGAAAACAGCATGGTTGAACCTTTCGTCAAGACGCAGACAACGGGGGAAACCCGTGACGTGCGTCACTTTAGAAAGGCCATGTGACAACCCAATGACAACCTTGCACGCTTCCGTGACCTTTTGATGACCCTTTCGTGACAGACACAAATGAGTGCCGAATCCGCTGCAGGGTGCCGCTCAGCCGCGTACCGCCGCCTGGGCCAACCGCTCCGCCGCCCTCTGTGCCAACGACGCCTCCCGCGCCTCCACCATGACGCGCAGCAGCGGTTCGGTGCCCGAGGCACGAATCAACAGCCGACCGGCCTGGCCGAGTTCCTCGGTGATGCGCTGCTGTTCAGCCGCCAGCAGGGAGTTGCGTTTCCAGTCCTGGCCGGCAGCCAGCCGCACATTGATCAAGGTCTGCGGGAACAGGGTCACGCCTTCGAGCATCTGGGCCAGCGAGCGGCCGTTGCGCTGCTGGGCCTGCAGCACCTGCAGCGCGCTGATCAAGCCGTCGCCGGTGGTGTGGCAGTCCAGCGCCAGCAGGTGGCCGGAGCCCTCCCCGCCCAGCTGCCAACCCCGCTTCTGCAACTCCTCGAGCACATAACGGTCGCCCACCTTGGCGCGCACGAATTCCACGCCCCGCTGCTGCAGAGCCAGCTCCACGGCCATGTTGGTCATCAGCGTGCCGACTGCGCCTGGAACGGCCTGACCGTTGGCCAGCCGATCGGCCACCATGACGTACAGCAGCTCATCGCCGTTGTAGAGCCTGCCGGCACCATCGACCACCTGCAGCCGGTCGGCATCTCCGTCCAACGCGATGCCGTAGTCGGCCCGGTGTTCATGCACCGCCTTGACCAGCGCCTGAGGAGATGTGGCACCAAAACCGTCGTTGATGTTGAATCCGTCCGGCTCGCAGCCGATGCGGATCACTTCCGCGCCCAGCTCGTGGAAGACGTCCGGAGCCACGTGGTAGCCAGCACCGTGGGCCGCATCGACCACGATCTTCAGGCCCCGCAGGGAAAGATCAGCCGAGAACGTGGACTTGCAGAATTCGATGTACCGACCACCGGCATCATCGAGTCGGCGGGTGCGGCCGATCTCGCTGGAAGAGACCCACTGCGGCGCAGCATCGACGGCCGCCTCGACCTCCAGTTCCCAGGCATCCGGCAGCTTCTCTCCCCGAGCGGAGAAGAACTTGATGCCGTTGTCCTCGTAGGGATTGTGCGAGGCACTGATCACCACCCCCAGGCTCAGGCGCTGAGCCCGGGTCAGGTAGGCCACCGCGGGGGTCGGCACCGGACCGGTCAGCACCACATCGGCACCCGCAGAGTTGAGACCCGCTTCCAGGGCGGACTCCAGCATGTAGCCAGAGATGCGCGTGTCCTTGCCGATCAGGACCACCGGACGCTCGTGGCTGCCCCGCAGCACCCGACCGACGGCATGCCCCAGCCGCAGGACAAAGTCAGGGGTGATGGGGGCCTGCCCGACGGTTCCTCGAATGCCGTCGGTGCCAAAGTACTTTCTGCTCATGTATGGAAGGTTTGCTGCGACGCCCGGGCCGGATTCCTCCCGGAGGAAGCCCGAAGCGAGTTGGAACGATTCTGTGCGCCGGCCACCATCGGCAGGCATCGGTCGTCTTGAAGAACTCAAGGCTAGGTCAATCCCCCCCTGGGGACAAGCCGGCAGCCGCCCAGATGGCCAGCGCATCCGCCGTTGCCGCCACATCGTGCACGCGAATGATCCTCGCACCGTGGTGCACAGCCGCCAGCGCGGCGGCCACGCTAGCCACCATCCGCTGGTTCGTAGGACGGCCGGTGACCGCTCCCAGCGCCGATTTGCGTGACCAGCCCGCCAGAACCGGATGCCCCAGAGCCAGCAGGGCGCGCTGCCCAGGCAGCAGGTCGAAGTTCTGTCGCACCGACTTGCCAAAGCCGATGCCCGGGTCCAGCACGATCCGTTCGGCCACCACTCCAGCTGCCCGCAGCACGGCCAGGCGAACGGCGAGGAAATCCCTCACCTCGGCGACCACGTCGCTGTAGAAGGTGTCCGCCTGCATCGAACGTGGCTCTCCCCGCATGTGCATCAGGCAGACCCCGCATCCCGGGTGCGCGGCGACCACCTGCACCGCGCCCTGCGCCCGCAGCGCCGCGATGTCGTTGATGATGTCCACACCAAGGTCCAGGCTCTGGCGCATCACCTCGGCCTTGTAGGTGTCGACCGAGACCGGCACACCCAGCTTCAGGGCTTCGCGCAGCACCGGCAGCACCCGGGCCAGCTCGGCCTCCAGAGACACCGGATCCGCGCCCGGGCGGCTGGACTCGCCACCGATGTCCAGGATGCCGGCGCCTTCTTTGAGCAACTGCTCGCAGTGCGCCATCGCGTTCCCGATGCCGCGCCCACCGTCCGAGAAGGAGTCGGGCGTGACATTGACAATGCCCATGACCACCGGCCGATCCAGCGGGATCCGGAACCGGGTGGTTTGCCAGACAGGGGCCATCTGCAACTCCATCAAGGCCCACATGAACAACGGGGCCCGAAGGCCCCGCAGGTCAAGGATTTCAGGTTGCCGCGGCTGCGTTGCCCGAATTGACCGAGGGGGTTGCCCCCCCCCCGGGAGGCCTGGAGGCCGCCTGCGATCCATCCTTGGGGGGACGCGGCGGACGCCCGTTCATGATGTCCTCGATCTGTTCCGCATCGATGGTTTCCCATTCGAGCAGAGCCCCGGCCAACGCGTGCATCTTGTCCTGGTGTTCTTCAATCAGGTGGCGGGCCTGGGCGTACTGGGTGTCGATGATCTTGCGGATCTCCTTGTCCACCCGCTTCATCGTCTCTTCCGAAACGCTGACCTGCTTGGTGACGGAACGACCGAGGAAGACCTCGCCTTCGTTCTCCGCATAAACCATGGGACCCAGCTCCTCGGTCATCCCGTAACGGGTGACCATGTCGCGGGCGATCGCCGTGGCACGCTCGAAGTCGTTGCTCGCGCCGGTGGTCATCTGGTTCATGAACACCTCTTCGGCGATGCGGCCACCGAAAAGCACGCTGATGGTCGAGAGCATGCGCTCCTTGTCCATGCTGTAACGATCACCCTCGGGCAGCTGCATGGTCACACCCAGTGCACGCCCACGCGGAATGATCGTGACCTTGTGGACCGGATCGGTCTTGGGCAGCAGGCGAGCCACCAGCGCATGACCGGCCTCGTGGTAGGCGGTGTTGCGGCGCTCCTCTTCGGGCATGATCATCGACTTGCGCTCGGGGCCCATCATGATCTTGTCCTTGGCCTTCTCGAAGTCGACCATCTCAACCACCCGCGCACTGCGGCGGGCTGCGAAGAGGGCGGCCTCGTTGACCAGGTTGGCCAGATCGGCACCGGAAAAGCCGGGGGTGCCGCGCGCGAGGATGTCGGCACGGATGTCCTGGCCGATGGGCACCTTGCGCATGTGCACATTCAGGATTTGCTCGCGGCCACGCACGTCGGGCAGCGTCACGTACACCTGACGGTCGAAACGCCCGGGGCGCAGCAGGGCCGGATCCAGGATGTCCGGTCGGTTGGTCGCGGCCACCACGATGACGCCGAGGTTGGTCTCGAAACCGTCCATCTCGACCAGCATCTGGTTGAGCGTCTGCTCGCGTTCGTCGTTGCCGCCGCCCAGACCCGCACCGCGGTGACGTCCCACTGCGTCGATTTCATCGACGAAGATGATGCAAGGCGAGTTCTTCTTGGCCTGCTCGAACATGTCGCGCACCCGCGCGGCACCGACGCCGACAAACATCTCCACGAAATCCGACCCGGAGATCGAGAAGAACGGCACCTTGGCCTCGCCTGCGATGGACTTGGCCAGCAGCGTCTTGCCGGTTCCCGGAGGGCCGACCATCAACACGCCACGGGGAATTCGACCGCCCAGCTTCTGAAATTTCTGCGGATCCTTGAGGAAGTCGACCAACTCCTTGACCTCTTCCTTCGCCTCGTCGCAGCCAGCGACATCGGCGAAGGTGACGGAGTTGTTCGATTCGTCCAGCATGCGCGCCCGGCTCTTGCCGAAGCTGAAGGCGCCGCCCTTGCCGCCGCCCTGCATCTGGCGCATGAAATACACCCAGACGCCGATGAGCAAAATCATCGGGCCCCAGGAGATCAGCAGGCTGGTCAACACAGACGGCTCTTCGCGAGGCTTGACGCGGAACTTGATGCCGTTGGCGATCAGGTCACCCACCAGGCCCCGGTCCAGATAGGTCGCGGTGGTGCGGATGCGCTTGTCCTCGGTGGTCAGGGCCTCGATCTCAGCCCCACCCGGGTTCTCCTGCAACACCACTTCGCGGATGCGCTTGGCCCGAACCTCCTCCAGGAACTCGGAATAACCGATCTGGTTACCCGCAATGGCTGTGCGGTCGAACTGCTTGAACACGGTGAACAGCACCAGGGCGATCACCAACCACACAGCGACTTTGGAGAACCATTGATTGTTCACCGCGGCTCCTTCATTGAATCATTCCCTCCCGTCGGCTCTACCGGCAGGAGGACTCAGCGGCAGCGCCACAACACAGAATGGCGCTCCAACGCGGCAGATGGGGACGATTCTAGACGACCCAAGCCCCGTGGCCCGATGGACACTGCCTCTCCCGACGATAGCCGGGGACTTCCCGGTCCATTGTCATGAGGCACAGTGTCATGCGGGCCTTTTCAGACCGATTCCAACCAGAAAGGTTTCAGCCGATCGGTCACGCGACGCTTTTGGCTTGTGCGCCTTGACCACCCGGAAGCTGCTGCGAAAGGCCTGCACCAGGGCGTCATAGCCACCGCTGTGAAACACCTTGCAGACCAGTGCCCCATTGGGGCGAAGATGGGACCGCGCGAAGTCAATGGCCAATTCGACCAGGTGCTCGACCCGCGCGGCGTCGGTGTCCGCGATGCCCGACAGGTTGGGGGACATGTCCGAGAACACCAGGTCCACCGCGCGCCCGGCCAGCACCGCCACCAACTGGTCCAGCACTTCCTGCTCACGAAAGTCCCCCTGGAGAAAGTGAACCCCCTCGATGGACTCCATCGGAAGCAGGTCCAAGGCCACGATGCTGCCATTGAGCGCGCCGGCTGCCGCGCCACCCGCGCCGGCCCCCTTGGGAGCGAAGCGCTGGCGCACGTACTGGCTCCAGGCACCGGGCGCCGAACCCAGGTCCACCACCACCTGCCCCGGCCGGATGAGCTGGAAGGTTTCGTCGATCTCCTTGAGCTTGTAGGCGGCACGGGATCGAAAACCCTCCTTTTGCGCCATCTGCACATAGGGGTCGGTGACGTGGTCGTTCAGCCACGCCTTGTTGACTTTCTTGCTTTTGGTCTGAACCTTCATGACGCAACGATAATAGACGGCATGTCTGCCATAGAACTCACCCCGGCCCAGCGCAAGGAACACCGCGCGGCGGCCCACCACCTCCTTCCGGTGGTCATCATCGGAGCGGAAGGCGCCACCGCGGCCGTCGTGAAGGAAATCGATGTTGCACTCACTGCGCACGGCCTGATCAAGGTGCGGGTGTTCAGCGACGACCGCCCCGCCCGGGAGGCCCTGCTGCAGAGCCTGGCCGACGAACTGAACGCCGCACCGATCCAGCACATCGGCAAGCTGCTGGTGCTGTGGCGCCCGCAACCCAAAGCGCGACGCCCTGAGGCGGCAGAAGAAGCCTCCAAGGGCGCCCGCCCGCGTGTGATCAAGCTGCTGACCTTCTCCAAGTCAGGATCCCAACGTGCCCAGATCAAGAAAGTCACCGTATTGGGCAACGAGCGGCTGACCGCCGGAGGCCTGGTCAAACGTGCCAAAAAGCGCACCACCGGCAGCAGCGTCAAAAAACGCTCCCAGGGCGCCTGAACCGCTCTTCGGCTCATCGGCTCATCGGCCGGACTGGCGCCACACCAGCGCCAGCAGCAGAATGCCCTTCAACGCGAAGAATGCGGATGAAGCCGCATGCAGTGCTCCAAAGTTGAAGCGCACCGGCTCTCCTGCCTTCGCAGCTTCCATCATGGGCTGCAACCCGAAGTAGCCCAGAACGGTACAGAACAGCGCCCCGGCCATCAGCAGCAACTCTGCAGATACCACCGAGCCACGCCGGGCAGCCATGACGGTTGAACGCACCTGCCGGCGCTCGATCAGGAACAGCAACAACGCAAAGCCCAAAGCTGCGTGCGCCTCGATCCGGAACATCTGCCCCGCGAGACGCCCGGCCAAGGTCCGGTCCAGCATCGCAAACAGCGTCGGGGCAGCGACCAGCGCCAGCGTCACCACCAATCCAAGCCAGAGCGCCGCCAGGACGCTCCCGAAACGTTGCAGCATCGCCTTCGCGCGTCAGCTGTAGCGCACCCCGATGATCTCGTAGCTCTTGACCCCGCCGGGCGCCTGGACGTGCGCCACGTCACCGGCTTCCTTGCCGATCATCGCGCGGGCGATCGGCGAGCCCACCGAAATGCGGCCGGCCTTCAGATCCGCCTCATCCTCGCCGACGATCTGGTAGGTCACGGCATCCCCCGACTCCTCTTCCTCCAGATCCACCGTGGCCCCGAACACCACCCGGCCACCGGCATCCAGTGCCGCCGGGTCGATCACCTGTGCCACCGACAGCTTGCCTTCGATCTCGAGGATGCGCCCCTCGATGAAGCCTTGTTTGTCCTTGGCCGCGTCGTATTCGGCGTTTTCGGACAGGTCACCCTGGGCGCGTGCCTCGGCAATGGCATTGATGACCGCCGGGCGCTCGATGGTCTTGAGGCGGTGCAGCTCCTGCTTGAGCAGTTCCGCACCACGCTTGGTCAAGGGAATGGTGGCCATGGTCCTGTGGCGTTCGTTCTGAGTGTGGAAATGACGAAAAGGCGCCGCCGCCAGGCTCCTGCGGGCAACCCGCAGAGGCCTGGCGGCGGATGTCGAATGGGCGCCGAGTTTAGAGCAGTTGTGCGTGCATTTCCTGCAGGGAGACCACCGACAAACCCTTCGAAACATCGGCCTGATGCTTCAGCGCTTCTGTGGCCGCCTCGCAGCCGGCCATGGTGGTGTAGTAGCTCACCCGGTTGGCCAGCGCGGCGGTGCGGATGTAGCGGCTGTCCGCAATTGCGGTGCGGGTCTCGTCCACCGTGGTGAACACCAGCTGGATCTCGCCGGCCTTGATCATGTCGGCAATGTGCGGACGGCCGTCCTTGATCTTGTTGACGACCTTCACCGGCACCCCGGCAGCAGCGATCGCAGCCGCCGTGCCCCTGGTGGCCACGATGCCGAAGCCCAGTGCATGCAGGTCCTGTGCGACCGCAGCCGCCCGGGCATGCTCATTGCCCTTCACTGTGATGACCACATTGCCCTTTGTCGGCAGGCGCGTGCCCGCGCCCAACTGACTCTTGTGCATCGCCTCGCCAAAGGTGCTGCCCACGCCCATCACCTCACCGGTGGAGCGCATCTCCGGGCCGAGGATCGGGTCCACACCCGGGAACTTGTTGAAGGGGAACACCGCTTCCTTGACGCTGAAGTACGGCGGCACCACCTCGTGCGGCGCCTTGCCGCCCAGGCCGGTCTGCTCGGCGAGCTTCTGGCCGGCCATGCAGCGCGCGGCGATCTTGGCCAGCGACTGGCCGGTGGCCTTGGAGACGTAAGGCACGGTGCGCGAGGCGCGCGGATTCACCTCCAGCACGTAGACGGTGCAGGCATCCAGCCCTTTCGTCACGTCGCCCTGGATGGCGAACTGCACGTTCATCAGGCCAACCACCTTGAGCGCCCTGGCCATCAGCGAAGTCTGGCGACGCAATTCGTCCTGCAGCGCGGCCGACAGCGTGTATGGCGGCAGCGAACAGGCCGAGTCACCGGAGTGCACCCCTGCCTGCTCGATGTGCTCCATGATGCCGCCGATCATGGTGTCGGCCCCATCGCTGATGCAATCGACATCCACCTCGACCGCATCGTCCAGGAAGCGGTCCAGCAGCACCGGCGACTTGTCGGAGACGCGCACCGCCTCGCGCATGTAGCGCTCCAGGTCACGGTCGCCGTGGACGATTTCCATCGCTCGGCCGCCCAGCACATAGCTCGGGCGCACCACCAGCGGGTAGCCGATCTCGTGGGCCATCGCCATCGCCGCGTCTTCGGTACGGGCGGTGCGGTTGGGCGGCTGCTTCAGGCCGAGGGTGTGCAGCAGCTGCTGGAAACGCTCGCGGTCCTCGGCGATGTCGATCGAATCCGGCGTCGTGCCGATGATGGGCACGCCATTGCGCTCCAGGTCCAGCGCCAGCTTCAGCGGGGTCTGGCCACCGTACTGGACGATCACACCCAGCGGCTGTTCCTTGGCGACGATTTCCAGCACGTCCTCCAGCGTCACCGGCTCGAAGTACAGGCGGTCGCTGGTGTCGTAGTCGGTGGAGACGGTTTCCGGGTTGCAGTTGACCATGATGGTCTCGTAGCCGTCCTCGCGCATGGCGAGGGCGGCGTGGACGCAGCAGTAGTCGAACTCGATGCCCTGGCCGATGCGGTTCGGGCCACCGCCCAGCACCATGATCTTCTTCTTGTCCGAGGGGGCTGCCTCGCACTCGCCGTCTTCACCCTCGTAGCAGGAGTAGAGGTAGGCGGTCTGGGTGGCGAACTCGGCCGCGCAGGTGTCCACCCGCTTGTAGACCGGGCGCACGCCCAGCGCGTGCCGCAGTGCACGCACCGCATGCTGGTCGGTGCCCAGCAGCTTGGCCAAGCGACGGTCGGAGAAGCCCTTCTTCTTCAGGAAACGCAACTCCTGCGCGGTCAGGCCGTCAAGCTGGCGCCCCTTGAGCGACTGCTCCACCTGAATCAACTGCTCGATCTGCGCCAGGAACCAGGGGTCGATCGCGGTTTCCTCGAAGATCTCGTCCAGCGTCATGCCGATGCGGAAGGCGTCGCCGACAAAGAGGATGCGCTCCGGACCGGGCTCGCCGATTTCCTCGACGATCTCCTCGCGGTCGGTCGAGCGCTCGGTCAAACCGTCGATCCCGGTCTCCAGCCCACGCAGCGCCTTCTGGAAGGATTCCTGGAAGGTGCGGCCCATCGCCATCACCTCGCCCACCGACTTCATCTGCGTGGTCAGGTGCGGATCGGCCGCCGGGAACTTCTCGAAGGCGAAGCGCGGGATCTTGGTGACCACGTAGTCGATCGAAGGCTCGAAGGACGCCGGGGTCGCACCACCAGTGATGTCGTTCTTCAGCTCGTCGAGCGTGTAGCCCACCGCCAGCTTGGCGGCGATCTTGGCGATCGGGAAGCCGGTGGCTTTCGACGCCAGCGCGGACGAACGCGAGACGCGCGGGTTCATCTCTATCACCACCATGCGGCCGTCGACCGGGTTGATCGAGAACTGCACGTTCGAGCCACCGGTGTCCACGCCGATCTCGCGCAGGATCGCGATCGAGGCGTTGCGCAGCAGCTGGTACTCGCGGTCGGTCAGGGTCTGGGCCGGCGCCACGGTGATGGAGTCACCGGTGTGGATGCCCATCGGGTCGAGGTTCTCGATCGAGCAGACGATGATGCAGTTGTCCGCCCGGTCGCGGACCACCTCCATCTCGTACTCCTTCCAGCCGATCAGCGACTCTTCGATCAGCAGCTCGTTGGTCGGGCTCAAGTCGATGCCGCGCTTGCAGATCTCCTCGAACTCCTCCGGGTTGTAGGCGATGCCGCCACCGGTGCCGCCCAGTGTGAAGCTGGGGCGGATCACCATCGGGAAGCCCGAGCCGCCGATGTCGGCCTGGATGCTCTTCTGCACCGCCCAGGCTTCTTCCATCGAGTGCGCGATGCCCGACTTGGCCGAACCCAGGCCGATCTTGGTCATCGCGTCCTTGAACTTCAGGCGGTCTTCGGCCTTCTCGATGGCGTACTCGTTCGCCCCGATCATCTCGACGCCGTATTTCGCCAGCACACCGTGCTTGTGCAGGTCGAGCGCGCAGTTCAGCGCGGTCTGGCCACCCATGGTCGGCAGCACCGCATCCGGGCGCTCCTTGGCGATGATCTGCTCGACCACCTGCCAGGTGATGGGCTCGATGTAGGTGACGTCGGCCGTGGCCGGGTCCGTCATGATCGTGGCCGGGTTGCTGTTCACCAGGATGACCTTGTAGCCCTCCTCGCGCAGCGCCTTGCAGGCCTGGGCGCCGGAATAGTCGAACTCGCAGGCCTGGCCGATGATGATCGGGCCGGCGCCGATGATGAGGATGCTTTTCAGGTCGGAACGCTTGGGCATGGTCTTGTCTTTATCTTGAATCGGGCGGGGCTCAGCCGAGGCTGGCGGTGGCGAGCTTGGCGCCAAAGCCGAGGAACAGGGCACCAACGCCCGTGGTGGCCGCACTCGCGGTGCGGCGCCGTGCAACGAAAGCGGCAGCCAGGCGGGCGCCGGCGACGATCAGCACGGAGAGGTAGACCATCGAGCAGATCTGCGCGATGGCCCCGAGGGCCAGGAAGGTCAGGCCCGGCCAGGCGTAGGCCGGATCGACGAACTGGATGAAGAAGGAAACGTAGAACAGGATCGCCTTTGGGTTGAGCAGGCTGATCGTCAGCGCCTTGCGGAAGGGCTGGGCCAGATCCTCGGCTGCATCGGTCCGCTCGGGCGGCAACTGGCTGCGCCAGCGCTGCCAGGCGTTGCGCAGCAGCCCCAGCCCGACCCAGGTCAGGTAGCCGGCGCCGACCACCTTGATGACAATGAACAGCGCCGGCACCGCCCGCAGCAACGAGGCCGCCCCCAGCGCGGTCAGCAGCATCAGCACCGCATCGCCGACGAAGACTCCGGCCGCACCGGCATAACCCGCACGCACGCCGCGGCGCGCCGCCACCGAGAGCACGAACATCGAGTTCGGGCCCGGCAGCAGCACGATCGCGATCGTACCGAGCAGGTAGGTACCGAGGTCGGTGATGCCGAACATGCTTACCCGCGTGCCTGTTTGTTGCAGACCGCGGTCAGGCCTTGGCCTGCGCCATCAGGTCGGTGAACCGGTCGAACATGTAGGCAATGTCGTGCGGCCCCGGTGACGCTTCCGGGTGGCCCTGGAAGCAGAAGGCGGGCTTGTCGGTGCGCGCCAGTCCCTGCAGCGTGCCGTCGAACAGGCTGACGTGCGTGGCTCGCAGGTTGGCGGGCAGCGTGGCGACATCCACCGCAAAACCGTGGTTCTGGCTGGTGATCGACACGCGGCCGTTGTCCAGATCCTTCACCGGGTGGTTCGCGCCGTGGTGGCCAAACTTCATCTTGAAGGTCTTGGCACCGGAGGCCAGCGCCATGATCTGGTGACCCAGGCAGATGCCGAAGGTCGGGATGCCAGTCTCGATCAGTTCGCGGGCGGCGGCGATCGCGTAGTCGCAGGGCTCCGGATCACCGGGGCCGTTGGACAGGAAGATGCCGTCCGGGTTGTGGGCGAGCACCTCGGCTGCTGGCGTTTTGGCGGGCACGACCGTGACCTTGCAGCCGCGCTCGGCCAGCATGCGCAGGATGTTGCGCTTGACGCCGAAGTCGTAGGCCACCACGTGGTAGGCGGCGTCGGTCACCTGGCCGAAGCCGGGTCGGCCGTCGGCGCCGGCCAACTTCCACTCTGTCTCGGTCCAGACTTCGGGCTCACTGCGTGTGACCACCTGGGCGAGGTCGAGGCCCGCCATGCTGGGCGCCGAGCGCGCCAGCGCCACCGCTTCGTCCTTCATCGCCTGAGTGACGACGGTGCCCACCGGGTAGGCCACGATCGCGCCGTTCTGGGCCCCACCGGTGCGCAGAATGCGGGTCAGGCGACGGGTGTCCAGGTCGGCAATCGCTACCGTACCTTCGGCCACCAGGTACTCGGGCAGCGTCTGCCCCTGGCGAAAGTTGGAGGAACGGACCGGCAGATCCTTGATGATCAGGCCAGCGGCATGGACCTTCGAGGCTTCGGTGTCCTGCACGTTGACGCCGTAGTTGCCGATGTGCGGATACGTCAGCGTGACGATCTGCCGGCAGTAGCTCGGGTCGGTGAGGATTTCCTGGTAGCCGGTGAGTGCGGTGTTGAACACCACCTCTCCGACGGTGCGACCGGCGGCGCCGATCGAAGTGCCTTGAAAGACCGTGCCGTCTGCGAGGGCGAGGAGAGCGGGAGGCAGGACGGGCAGCACGGGAACTCCGGTAATGGCGCGCCCAGTCTGGGCACCCCACAGCCCGACCACGGTGTGACCGTCGGTCAGGGAAACTGGGGGCCGAGTCCTCAGTAAAACGGGAGTCGGGTCGCTAGGCGGCGCAATGGGTGGGCAAACTCATCGATTATAGCCAGGCAGGGTTAACCCCTTCACTTCCGCACCTTACCGGCAGGCAGAGAAAGCACGGAGCACGCCGACACCCCACGGGAACTAGAATCCGTCCGCCGGATCTGTCACGGCATTGTCAACCCCTCTGGAGCTGAACTTATGTCTCAAAGCCTGCACACCTTTCCCGGCCTGACCGGCTCAGGCGCGCTGGCCGCGCAACGCAACCGCGTGCTGCGCAACACCTACTGGCTTCTGGCCCTGTCGATGGTGCCGACGGTGCTCGGCGCCTGGGTGGGCGTCACAACGGGCGTGATGGCCTCCCTGGGTACCGGCTTGTCTCTGGTCCTTTTCCTGGGCGGCGCATTCGGGTTCATGTTCGCCATCGAAAAGACCAAGGACTCCGCCGCGGGCGTGGGCGTCCTGCTGGCCTTCACCTTTTTCATGGGCCTGATGCTGTCGCGACTGCTGGCCGCGGTTCTTGGCTTCAAGAACGGTGGCAGCCTCATCATGATGGCCTTCGGCGGCACCGCCGGTGTGTTCTTCGCCATGGCCAGCCTGGCCACCGTGATCAAGCGAGACCTGAGCGGCATGGGCAAGTTCCTGTTCGTGGGCGCCATCGTCCTGCTGGCGGCCGGTCTGATCAACGTCTTCGTCCAATCCAGCGCCCTGATGATGGCCCTGTCGGTGATCGCCATCGGCCTGTTCTCTGCCTTCATGCTCTACGACCTCAAGCGCGTGATGGATGGCGGCGAAACCAACTACATCACCGCAACACTGGCCATCTACCTGGACCTCTACAACGTGTTCCAGAGCCTGCTGTCGCTGCTGGGCATCTTTGGCGGCGAACGCGAATAAGGCATTGGCCAGCCGGACCGCCAGCATGGCCGGTCCCCACCCACCCCGCCGGTTCGCCGAGCGGGGTTTTTTGTTGCCTCGTCGGAGACGGCGACGGAATCACGCATGACAAGGCAGGGCATGGCATGGCATGGCATGGCAGATCCACCCGATCCGCATTCACCAGCCCTGCGAGTCGGGAGTCGGGAGTCGGCAAACAGCCCCCAACGAAAAAGCCCTCGCGAGTCTCTGACTTGCGAGGGCTTGATCTGGTGGGCGGTGCAGGGTTCGAACCTGCGACCCCTGCCGTGTGAAGGCAGTGGAATGGGGTGTTTTTGGACTCTTTTAGACCCTTCTTCCCAGTAGAAGAGGCTAACGAAGTCCATCACAATCTAAGGTGGTTTAGGACACTTTTAGGACACTCAAGATGGCGACGCGGATTGACACGGTCGAAGGGCGCAACAGGCTCAAGCCACGGAAAGCGACGTACTGGCACACCGTGCGCAAGGGCTGCCAGCTCGGATTTCGGCGGATGTCAGCCGACGCACCTGGCACCTGGCTGGCCCAGGCATACGACACGTCGACCTTCAAACAGACAAGACGCAGCCTGGGCGACTTCAGCGACGTCGCCCCGGGCGAGCGCTTCGAGGCCGCACGAAAAGCAGCGGAGAAGTGGTTCGCGCACCTTGACAAGGGCGGCAGTCTGGAGGTAGTGACCGTGAAGGTGGCGTGTGAGCAGTACGTCACCTACGTCAGAGCCCAATCGGTCCTGGCTCGCAGCCCCGCAGACAAACAGAAAATTCTGCGGAACGCTACAGACTTGGAAGGTCGATACAGGCGATGGGTCAACGGCGCCCCGCTCGGCGCAATCGAGTTGCAGAAGCTGCAGCGGACTCAGCTTGAGTCCTGGACGCTGACACTGGCGGGAACTGCCGTTCTGATTGACCCGTACGCACCTCAGCCGCGAACCCGCCCACGCGCGCGGTCAACCATCAACCGGGACATGACTGCGCTGCGAGCCGCGCTGAACCGTGCGCACGATGTCGGCCTCGTCACCAGCGACCTCGCGTGGAAAGAGGCCTTGAAGCCACTGGACAATGCCAACGGTCGCAGGAATGTATACATCAACAGCAAGCAGCGGGCGGCATTGGTTGCGGCCATACCCTCTGCTGACATTGCCGCGTTCGTTCGCGCGATGACTCTTTTGCCCCTTCGGCCCGGTGCGCTTGCCGCGCTGACGGTGGAGAATTTCGACGCTCGTCGTGGTGCACTACGTGTATCGCTCGACAAGGTAGGAAGCGGTCGAGAATTTCAGCTGCCGACGGAGACCGCGAACTTTCTCAAGAAGCAGTCCAAAGGCAAATCGCCTGGAACTCCGTTGTTTGCGCGCGCCGATGGCAAGGCATGGAACAAGGACGCCTGGAAAGGCCCCGTGAAAGACGCGGTCGCAGCGGCCAACCGTGCTGCCGAAGTAGCACACGACGAGTCAAGCGCGCTACCGACAAATGTCACGGCATATACGCTGCGACACTCGGTCATCACCGACTTGGTCGATGCCGATGTGAATGCGCTGACCATCGCGTTCCTGTCCGGGACCAGCGTCGCCATGATTGAGAAGCACTACTTCCAGCCCGGCAATCGCACCGCGTCGGCACTTCAGCATCTGGTGCTGTAGCCCGGCAAGGGCACCACCAGCCTTGGTGTGCAAACGCACGCCCTCTACTGCCGCAGTTGGTTGACCCAAGGGCTCGTTCGACGGCCCAGGCGTCAGACCAGGAAGCAGGCTTCCAGCTCCGCCCGGTCTTCCGCCGACAGTCCGAGCTGCTTGGCCTTGTTCTGCCAGTTGCCGAGTACCTGTCGCAGCCGTGCCAAGTCCTCCTGAGCCTGCTGCGGCGTGACCTTGTAGAAGTCGGCCGTGTGCAACACGGTGTCCAGGTCCGGCTCGGCGCTCGCGTCATCCAACGCCAGCACATGCGCGTCCTTCTTCGTCGAAGGGTTCAGGTCGTAGGCTGGAGCCAGGCGCCAACCGCCGGCTTCGCGGATGAAGCCGTGGTTGCGCAGGTGGTCGTCACGGTTGGCGACCGCCACGTTGAACAGCACGCGCCGGAAAAGCTCGCGCAGGTCCTCGTCAATCTTGCCAGGTACGCCCTGCTTGGAGGCGATGAACTCGGCCAGGTCCAGGTACGACGCCTGCTCGCTGTCGCTGCGACCAAGCACAGCCATTGCGGACGTGAAAAAGCGTCGCCGGCCAGTTTGGCGGTCAAAGCGCTGCGTGACAAAGGTGTTGTACCCGAGGCCAATGCGCTCGAGTCGAGCTGGTGCGACATGCAGACCGAACTCCGAAGCGAGCTGGTGCACGAGCATCTCGCGCAAGGCCCAGTCGTGGTCGTCATCGGCGCCGGGGAACTTGGCAATCCACAGCCGCCCTTGGCCGTCCTGCAGGTTGGCCTTCGGCCGGGCGCCGCCGAGCGAGGCTCCTGGCGCCACTAGCACCTTGAGCCACTGTTGCAGCAGGTCCAGGTCGTCTACCCTCTTGCGGGTGAGCTCCAGCGCCACGGCCTGCAACTCGCCCATGTGCGTCAACGCCGGAGCCGCCAGCGCCTGATTGGCAAGACAGATGCCGTCCATGAAGACTGGCGCCGGACCTTGTTTGAGCTGCTTGTCGCTTTGCAGTGCTGAGAAGCGCAAGGCACCCATGCGGGTCACATCCTGCACGCCGAGGAAGAAGTCCCAGGGACGCAACTCACGGCGTGCCCGCTCTTGCTGCTTTGCCTCGACCACCTCGCGACGCTTCATGAGCGTCTGGCCCCAACGGTCGGGACAGCTGTCCAAGAAGATACCGAAGTTCGAGTCTTTGGGGTGAAAGTTGCCGCCGGCCAGCGAAAGCTCTGGGTCCAACGCAAAGGCGGCGCCGTTCTTCAGCCACAGCGGCGAGTACTCGAAGCGCACCGACTCCTGACCAGAGCGGTGCAATCGGCCGAGGTGCGTCAGCGGCCCGAATGTCGGGTCGTCCAGCCAGACCTCGAGGCCCTCGGGGAGTGCGCCAGATGAAGTCGCTGCGCGGCCGGCGGGCTTCTTCGCGGCCGTCACGACGCGTCTCCCTCGATGGGGGAAGAAGTGTCTCCTGCCTCCGACTCTTTGTTGCTTCCGGTCGCCTCGACGCCGTAAGCCGGCGCCCTGCGCCTCGGCGCACGCCGAGGCACGCCCAGCTCCGCATCCTGCAGGCGGCGCCCGACCGGGTCCTCGGCGGCCAACAGGCCCACGTCATTCTCCAGACCGAGCACAGCCAGCACGCGCAGGTAGGTCCCCATCGTGACGGCGGCATCCCCTTGCTCGACCTTGTTGAGCGTTGGGCGAGACACCGCCGCGCGTTCGGCCACTTGCGTGACGGTGAAGCGACGTCGCAGTCTCGCCTCGCGCAGGCGTTGCCCCAGCGCGCGAAGCAGCCGCGACTGAGCAGGGTAAAGAGCAGGCGCTTTGGCTGGCATAACAGAAAGCATTGTAGACATGCAGTCACTTCAAGGAAGCAATGCTTACTCTTAAATTTGAACATCCACGAACCGGTCGAGCTACCAACAAGCGCAAGCGTTCCTGGCGATGTATGGACACTTTGCCAACAATGGTTGCTCTTTTACGGATGCCAAGACGTGCCCTGCAGGCATCGGAGTACGCGGGTGGCGCAAGCTGGCCGGACCGAGAGTTCAGACGTGGTGTGGTCTGCCTTGGTCCCAACTCTTCATTCGCTGCAGGCCGCGTCCCTGCGCAGCATCGCTGAGGAAACCGGGATACACATGGCGACTCCGGCCTTCCGCAGGCCCGGCTACCTGACTGAAAGCCGCCCGGAGCACGCTCATCAGCTGAAGCACGAAGCAAAGGGCCCGACACAAGGTCGGGCCGAGAAATTTAGATGTCTTCCTCCGACAAGAATCGTGGCACCTCAATCTCTTCCCCGAAGTGGAGTGCGGCAAGGCTTCGCATCGCTGCAATCAAAATGGTTGGCCCATGCTGACGATATTCGCCATCAAGAGTTGCAGTCCATTCTTTGACATTTTCATCGTGCGGAGAAAAACATTCTGTTGAGACGCCAAACAACTCAATCAATGGCCCACCGTGCTCATACCGAGCCGATGCGACCACACTTTGAGGTAGTTGGGCAAAAGCTCGGCTGGTGGCAAATATGCGACGCCTGGCAGCTCAATATTTACAGAACTAGCGGTAGCCCAGTCCAGGAGGCGCCCTACCGCCTGTGATGTTTTTACCTTCATGGATTGATTTCCTTTCGAACGACAGCAAGGCGCTGTCATACGGTATAGAAGGAAATCTCTGCATGAGGCCGAATTTCCCCGACTAAATTATCAGGACAGCCGAAGAAGGACGAACCAAGCCATGCAGGAGAGGGCGGAGTCAAGTCTGAAGTGCAACGGTTTTGGCAGTGACCGCCTGTCTCTCGGCGAGCTTGGCCTGGACGATTTCGGTATAGACCTCGCGAGGCGTTCGGAAGTCGAGGATCTTGCGAGGCCGGTCATTGAGCATGGCTTCGATGTGGGCAAGCTTCTGCGGGGTGTTGGAGGGGACAGATCAGTGCCCTTGGGTAGGAACTGTCGGACCAAGCCGTTCATGTTCTCGTTGGAGCCGCGCTGCCAGGGGCTGTAGGGCTCGCAGAAGTACACGGGCATGTCGGTGGCCTCGGTCAGCTCCTGGTGGCGGGCCATTTCGCAGCCGCGGTCGTAGGTGAAGCTTTGGCGCATCTCAAAAATAACAATCTTGAAGCAACGACTGAAGCCTTCGAGGGGCGTGCTGAGCGGTGCAGCCGTTCATCTGGGTAAGCAGCACGAAGCGGCTGTGACGCTCCACGGCTGTGCCGATGGCGCTGGCGTTGCGCGCGCCCTTGATGAAGTCGCCCTCCCAGTGGCCGGGTACCAGCCGGGAATCGGCCTCGGCGGGCGCTCGCTCAGGGGCAAGCGAGGTTGACGATATTGCCGCCCTTGCGGTTGGTGCCCTGAGCGCGTGGCATGCGCTTGGCGTGCCTGCGGCGCAGCTGGGCGATGAGTTCGGTGCGCAGCTCGCCGCGCGGCACCAGGTAGACGGCCTGGTAGATGGTCTCGTGCGAGACGCTCTGGGTCACCCATTACCGGCCGCCGTCAACAGGCACGAACAAAACCCTGCGACCGCGTCGCACATCCGTCAAGACCTGCCTGAACGGATCGGCCCATCGCCAGCACGCTTGGTTCTCACGGTCTGGTTGCGCCGAGACAGCGCACCAGTCACCCATCAGGATCAAGGCTTCACCGCCTCGCAACGGCTGGCCCCTGGCTGCGTCTGCAGCCCCAGAAAACCCTCTGTTCCCCACCGCCTCCAATCGCGGCAGCCGAGCGCTGGCTCGGCCGCACAGGTCTGTGGCTTCGCATTGCGGCGATCCAACCCCTTGTGGCTGGCGGTACGGGCGCTGTCGAACACGGTCGAATCTCGCTGATCAAGCAGGGGCGGGATCGGCTGCGGCGTGCAATCAGGTCTGATGGTTGTGCCAACCCCATGGTGGCACTGCCGCAGCCGTCCCTTCATCTCGTCCTACCCGAACGCCCGGCTGGCCTCGAAGGGCCGGCCGTCCTTCATCACATGCCAGCAGGCCCTGGCCAGCTTGTGCGCCACCGCCTTGATGGCCCACCACCGACAGGCTGCTCGCGCACTTCTTCTGGTACCAGCGCTTGATCGCCGCGTCGTAGCGCGCACCGCAAAGTGCGCCGCCTCGATGAAGGCCCAGGCCAGGTGCTTGTTGCCGCACTTGGCGTTGCCTTCGCCCTTCTTCTTGCCGTTGGACTCCCGGCGTGAATCCACCGTGCGCGCATAGGACGCGAACTGGCCCGGGCTGGCAAACCGGCCGATGTCGCCGGTCTCCAGCGCGATGGTCAGCGCCAGCACGTCGCCCACGCCGCTGACGCTCTTGAGCGCCTGGAACGACTCGCTCAGCTTGGTGCTGGCCAGGATGCGCCGCTCCAGGGTGTGCACCTGCCGGTCCAGGCAGTCCATCACCGCCAGGTTGGCCTTCAGGGCCAGCTTCTGATCGTCGAGCAGGTTCATCGCGTCGATGTCTTCGTCGTCCCAGCGCTTGATGTCGTTGCCGCTGCACTGCGCGCCCAGGTTGCGCGCCACCAGGTTCTGCATGCTCAGGATCTGGCTGCTGCGCTGGCGCACCAGTTGGCTGCGTTTGCGCATCAGGTCGCGCACGGCGCGCTGCTCGCGCGGGTAGATGTAGCCCTCGGGCAGGATGCCCAGGCGCAGCAGGTGGGCCAGGTGGCGCGCATCGCTGAAGTCGCCGCTGTGCTTGAGCCCGTCGTAGACCTTCACCGCCGCGGTGTTGACCAGGTGCACCCGGTAGCCCGCATCCTGCAGCCCGTCGACCAGCCAGTACCAGTTGTAGGTCGACTCCACCGCCACGCCCAGGATCGAACCAGCGCACGATCGCAACGCCATCAGGATCGCCTCCAGATCGTTGGCCAGTCGCTTGGCAAACACCACCCGATCGGCCCCGTCGAGCACCATCAAGACGGCGTTGTTCGAATGCAGATCGATCCCAGCATACAGTTCCATGTCGGTCTCCTTCTTCAGCTGCGTCGTGTGAATCGCAATCCAGACGATAGGCCGTTGAGCGGAGGCCGGCTCCTCGGGTTAGATGTTTATCAGGTCTTCAGGGTGCATACGCTTGAGCCTGCCTGCGATCTGTTCGGGTGACAGGGCGCGCTGGAGTTCGTGGCGCACGAACTTGCCCAGCGGGGTGTCGAATCGGGTGCCCAGCTTGCGCACGCCGGCCTTGGCCTGTACCCGGCGTTGACTGGCTGCCTGCTGAGCCCCAGCAGCCAGATAGCCCCGTTGTGGGTGTCCATTGCGCGCCAGCTCCCGGCTGATGGTCGAGGCCGAGCGGCCCATCTGCGCGGCGATCTGCCGCTTGCTCAGCTTCTGCGACACCAGCAGTCCAAGCTGCGTGCGCTCCTCAATGTTCAGGCTTGAATACTCTTGTCCCATCGGCTCAACCTGTTGATTTCAGGGCAGTGTTGCACTTCAGTTTAGAGCGTGCCGTTCGTTGCCAAACCCGCAGCCCTCGCACTGTCAGCCATACCGTAGGGGTGAAAGCCCTCACTGCATCCCGGCAAGTCCACCTTTACACCGTCGGGCCACACCGCTACGTTGACGGCCGATTCTGCGGGGTCTGAAGCCGGCCAGGCGTCGGGCCCCGCGACCATAACGACATAAACGACAGCACACTCCGGCTCCATCCATGCCATGGCTATTGGGGCCCCCATGAGCAGAGTGTTTCGCAACCTGGACAGGGCCATCCGAACAGAACGCTCACCTGTGCAGTCAATCACCAGGTGAAACGCATCATCGGGGCGCAACCGCGCCAACCAATTTGCAGTCGAGCAGCTGAAGGGCGTCAGCATGGCTCCCGGCACGTTGCGCTCTACGTGCGCGCAGACTGCAGCGGCTTTCCCTGCGCCTACGCTTGCAAGACCAAGCAGATGTCGCGCCACGTTCTCGGATTCCAGTGTCTGTGGGTCAACAACTTCGAGGCGGCCTACGCCGGCCCTCGCCAACAGCTCTACCACCTGGCTGCCGAGTGAGCCACATCCGAGAACAGCCACGCGCTTCACTGAAAGTGCCTGGAGGTCCCCAGTGCGATGGTCTCTTGACAAGCTCCACTGGCGGTCGATGCGGCTGACTCCAATAGGCACCAGCGTCGGCCGCGACAAACGAGGAACGGCCTCTGCGACGACTTGCCATCCGAACACCGCTGGTCCTTGAAGCAAGGCGACCGCCGCTGGCGCCTTGTTCGGCCAGCGCGTTGAACGGTACCAACTGCTCAGTTTGCCCGCGACTCCTGTGATGCTGGACAGCAAGGCATCAAGGTCATCGAAGCTCCGCGGCCAAGTGGTCGGCGTCCATCGCTCTGCGTCGGGCAACACGACGACAAGACAACCACCGCGCACAAGAGTACCAATCGTCCATTCTCGAGCCTGGGCCACTTTTTCTGGCCCCGAAGCTGAAGACGACGCAAGCGCCCTATCACCTTGCCCGAGATGGATTGCTACGACGTCTTGCACTGGCCCCGCGTTCACATCCACGTCGAGGAGCAATTCGATTCCTCGCCGCTGGCTTCTGCCCTTGCAGAGCGCCACGTGCCTTATCCAATAGTCCTGTCGTTCGCGATGAAACTCGGCTTCGAGCCAGCCTGGCTCTTGGCATTGGGTCAAGAAATCCGCGAGACGGTCCAGAACCTTGCCTATGGCCTCGACTGGCGCTTTGAAGTCCTCTGGCTCAGCATGCACGCCATGACAGAGGTGCCCATCGGCTTCTACGTGCGGATAGCGTAGGCAGAGGTCTCTGGACACCTCGAGACGGGCTGCACTGGCAGGAAAGTCGGCCTTCAGGGCGACAGTGATTGGCGACGAGGCAAGGCGTGCCACGGCATCGTTGAGTCGCCAGACTCGACAGCGGTCCCCGACCTCCTGTTCGACCATGCGCGTTGCCACGCAGTCCCCTTGCGCAGCGAACCAGGAGGTGACCTCGCTGACCGCGTCGGGAAAGAGTGGCAGAACCGGCAAGGCTATGACTTCTCAGGCCAGTGTGTTCGTCTTCCGCCCCACGGGCGTCGCGATGGATGGATTCCGAGGCTGCACGCCAGCGGCTGCAACGAGGCTCTTCAGCAACGGCGTACCTCCTCCAGGAATCTGCAGACTGTCGCGCCACGCATCAATACCAGCTTGGCCGAACACACTGCGCAACTTGCCTTCCGCGCTGGACGAGTACTCGTCGGTCAGCAACGCCTCGAGGTGAAGCTCAAGCTGAGAATGCCAACGCTTGAACTCTCGCGCTCTGGCACCCTGGTCGCTGTTCCACCGGTCAGCAAAGTTCTCAGTTACCAGCTCAGGATTCGGAACGGAATACCGGCCGACTCCATCCTTCCTGATGTGCTTCGGCATCTCCTCAATGATGGCCAGAACCACTTCAATGGGCGAGCCCATGGACGTTCGACGAGTGCGGTACAACTCCTCGTACGCATGGGTGGCCAAGGTGACGATGATGACGGAGATGGGCGCTGCAGCCTTCTGCCTCTCGTCGGCGTAGTGATAGAAGTTGTCGCGGTGCAACTTCATCAGTTGTACAGTGCGGCGAAGGATGTCATCAATGCCGACCGGCTCTGCAGGTAAAGGGTCAATCGACTTCCGCGCTTCTACAACGCTGGAGAAAGCGGTGGACTGGGCGAAGGTGAAGCGCAGTTCTGCCCGCGCGCAAAACCAGTCCGCAAACTCCTTCGGGTTGGACGGGCTCCACTGGGTATCCGGGTCGCGCACGCGGAGGGCAGCACCGTAGACTCGCTTGTTGTCCGGAACCGCCGGCGTCACGTCGAAGTAGAAGGGCTTGCCTGGATACTGCAAGGTCCAACAGCGCCGACGTGGGGTCGGCTCACCGGTCACGGCTTCTCGCCCTTTCAGGGCCTGACCGAACTCCTCGAACATCTCCTCAGAGTCACGGTACTGGTACTTCGGCCCAGACAGCTGGACCACGATGTCGATGTCGAAGTTCGCTGCCCCGCGTGGCCTGATGGTGGTCTGGGTGCGCATCGACCCTTGCGGGAACACGTCCACATCGTGGCGCGGCAGGTCCAACTTTGTCGCGATGTCGTCGGCGAGCCGCAAATACTCCCTCTCGGCGTCAGCGCGAGCTGTGCTGTCGAGCTCAAGGCGCTTCAGCAGCGAAACGATGAGCTGCTCCCACCTCATGCCGTCCCGACTCAGGCCCAGCGATTTCAGGAGACGTTCGGACAGCTTGGCAGGTTGTTGACCAGGTATCAAGATGGCTCCTTGGTGGCTGGATTTCAGGAAATGTCGATGGACGCGCCCGTGGACACGAGCGTCGCTGCCGTGGAAGAAATGCGAATCGTTGGCTCAAACGTCCCCCTGGCGCCCGGGCCAGCACCGGGCTTGCGCTCATAAAGGATGAAGTCGGGCTGATGTCGCGCCTGCATCTTCTGCCCCAGACGGAAGCAGGCGGTGGTCGGTGCGATGGCGATGACATGGACCGTGCGGATGTGCCACTGGTCGTGAATGCGCTCCAGCGCCTCACCTATCGCCTTGCCCAGCAATGCCTGGTCGTCGGGATGTCCGATGGACCGATACGTTGGCGAGTCGACGGTGACTTCCACCGTGGGCAGGACATAGTCTCCGGCGGTAGCCAGGTTCGACGGCAGCTCCGATGCGGACGGCGAGGCCGTCAGGCAGACTCGAAGAAGTGCCTCGGACGCCCCTTCAGCTGCTTCGCGGAGGACTCGCACCTTGAACTTGTCGGCTGTAGGCTTTTCACTGGTCGGCCATGCCCACTGTCCGCCCCGCGTACCGGCCACTTGGTCGCGGTCGAACTGGAACAGGTGAACGGTGCTGGATTCACCTATCAGGCGGCCGGACAGCACCAGCACAGACGTACCGTGCAGCGGCAGCACCGCCAGCGGTGGCCTCGGAGCGCCCCCATGGCTGGTTCCGGTCAAGAGGCCTTTCAGCACCGGGATGTCGTGCTTCAGAAGGTCAAAAAGGCTCAGCCAATATCCAGGCGAGTTGGACGCACCCAGGTGCGCGCCATTCCGAGCAAACCACTGAGCTTGGGGCGTTGCCATCCGTACGCCGCGAAGCCACATGGCCTCCTCAGCCACACGCTGGTCGAACGCGAAGCTCTGGCCTTCGATGTTGCCGCCAATGACCAGCATCTGGGCCGCCGGGAAGCGCAAGGTATCCAGGAGGCGCCAAACTTCGGCGACGTTCCTTTCCCGCATTTCCTGGAGCAACTCGACGCCGTAGCGGTCGGGGGCAACCCTGTCGATGAGTCGATGGCACTTGTCGCACATCAGCATGATGTTGCTAGGCTCGTCGCAGAGACGAGGTGAACGCACCGGGTCCCCACGAGGCCCGTCGCTTGACGACGCAATGATGTGCGCGAAGTAGCTGTAGTTGCTGTTGCTCGCGCCAGGCACGAAGTGACTGCGCAGGTCGTCGCCGCAGCCATCAAACTGGCACCGCCAACCTGCCAGGGACGCTACCTCGAACCGAGTTTTGGCAGTGACCTCACCGTTCCGACCGCTCGTGACCCCGTCTCTGGCATTTCGCCACGCCTTTACCGTCGCTGAACTGGCCACCACTGCCTGGCCGTCGCTCGGACCAACGGAGTGGACCTCGGCTGCAGCAACTTCCTGCCACTTCAACCGACGGCGCTTTCCTGCGGCATCGAGGAGTGCGGCTGTCTCGTTGCCAATGTCACCTTGCCCAACCGGGGTCCACTCAGGTGCGTCCGACGGTTGGCTGGCAAGCACCTTGGCAGTAAAGCGGTTGGCGATGACAAGCAGGTGGTCCCGCCCGGCAGCCAGGTGAGCACGCACCTCGGCAGCCAGTTCAACGTCGGTACAGCCTTGCGCCATCGGTCAGCCCTTCGGCGGGAACGGGTCGTTGCCGTAGCTGTCCTTGGCGCGAATCTGGCCATCGCGACCGTGGATGACCAACTCAGCCTGATTGTTCTGGGCAATCTCGCGGGCAACGTCGATTGCCTTCTGCTGAGTCGGCTGGACGGAAGTGGCACGGCTGTTGCCCTCACCCTTCACTGCCCAACCGTCTTTGTGGGGCACCACATGCTGGTTCTTGGAGGCCATTGGCGTCTCCTGGAGTTGATGACGCCGTTAGATTAATAGAACGACGCAGGGCTGTCAACTATAGTGATACGTTCCGTATCAGTGCATAATCTCAGGCTTCCCAGGGAGCACAAAAAAGACAACCTTGGAACGTCCTATGTCACTTGGCGCCAAGCTCATCGAGCTGAGACAGCGGTCAGGGAAGTCGCTGCAAGAAGTTGCCGACATCCTGGGCGTGTCGAAGACCCACATCTGGTCCCTAGAGAAGGGTCAGAGCGACAACCCGTCGCTGGAGCTGCTCACAAAACTGGCTGAGCTGTACAAGGTTCCTATCGACTACCTAGCCGGGACAGCACCTGAAGGTGTCGAGACCGCAATTGATGCGCAGGCGATGCGCTTCTTTCGCGATTTCAAGCAGCTCGGGGACGACGAGCAGCGCATCTTGCAGGACACTTTGGAGGCGTTCTTAAAACGGAAGCCTTCAGGGAATGGTTCAAGTTGACCCCGTTGAACTTGCTGACCTAGCAAGCCCAGAGCAGCTCGTCGCTGAGCTGCTTCGACAGAATCCGCAGATGCCAGTCCCCATCCCTGTGGAGGACCTCGCCCGAGCCGCAGGCATCGAAGAAGTCAAAGTGCTGCCGAGCGAGCAGTTTGAGGGTGCCCTCATCTGCGACGACGTCAAATCGCGCGGGGTCATCCTCTACAACGGGTCGCGTCCTCGAACGCGACAGCGCTTCACCATCGCGCACGAGCTTGGGCACTTCCTCTTACCCTGGCAGCGCCGGACTTCCTTCGAGTGCGTGTCGAAGGACCTGAACTTGACCGGCGCGGACACCGACTGGGAAGTGCAAGCAAGCCGGTTTGCTGCGGAGTTGCTTCTACCCCAGCGCCTGTTCGAGCAGGAACTTAGAAAGCTCGGCGACCCCGAGCTCGCCAACATCGTCCAGCTCGGCGACTACTTCGGCACCAGCATCGAGTACACGGCACGACGCTACGTCGAGGTTGGCGGATTCGCGTGTGCGGTGGTTTTCTCGAAGGACAACCAGGTCAGGTACACGGTCCGCGGTGAGTTCTTTGAGCACCGGCTTTGCGTGAAAAAAGGCGACCGGCTACCTACAAAGTCACCAAGTCGCGCGGCGACGGGGGACCCCGAAGATTGGGCCTCCCTCGATGCTCACTGGTGGCTTCAGGAGGCTACGGGAGCACAGCCCCCCGAGGAGGTCTATGAGCAGACCCTTTGGCAAGACAATGGCTACAAGGTCACGCTGCTCACATACGACGTGTAGTGGCTCAACACGGTGAAGTCCAGGTGGTTGGCCGCCTCGCAGTATCCCCTCAAGCAAGTCGAATCAACATCGCCGCCCGCTTCGCACGAGTAAGCGCCACGTACATCAGCTTGCGCTGGCTCGCCGTTTCCCCCGGGTCTTGGAAGTAGGAGTCCGGCGCCACCACAACCACCGCATCGAACTCCAACCCCTTGGACCGATGCATGGTCGCGAAGTGCACCACGTCCCGGCTATCTGAGTGGTTGGCCTGAGCCGTGATGGTGACGCACGAGAGGCCGGCTCCTTGGACCTGCTTCGCCAGCGCCTCGCGGTTCTTCTCGCTGGAGGCGATGACGCAGACCGATGGCGCTTCACCGTCGCCCTTGTCTTCACGGAAGGACTTGACGAAACCGATGACCTGCACCGCCGCAGCTTCGATGCCATCGGCCGTGACAAGGCTCGGCACCGGCCCGTGGGACAGCGACTTGTAGCGCTTCGTCTCGTCATGACCATCGTCGAGGTCGTCTACCTCGCACCCCTCCAGCAACGCCACCGCCTGCCGGCGAATCTCGTCGGTCGTGCGGTAGTTCAGGTACAGCTTGCGGGAGCGGCCGCGGATGTCGATGCCGCATTTGCTCATCGCAGCACGGTTACGGCTGTAGATGCGCTGGTGGCCGTCGCCGACGAAGAAAAGGTCGTTGGGGCCTGATGGAATCACCGCACGCAGCAGCCGCAACGCCTGAGGCCCGAAGTCCTGCGTCTCGTCGATGACGATGGCGCTGTAGTCGGCAGCCCGTTCGCCATCGGCAAGCAGCAAGTCCGCTACCTCACGGTAGGCGTCGTCGACCTCCTTGAGCTTGCGTGAGCTGAGCTGGCCGCGGTATTCCTCGAACACCGGCCAGACTGCATCGCGCTTGGCACGGCTCAGCACGCTTTCTCGGCCAGTCCGCCGAGCCGTCCGGTACTGTTCGCGGGTCGTGATGCCTTGTGCCAGGACGACCTGCTCCAGCTCCTGCTCATAGAAGTTGTCCGGCAGGTCCAGCGTGGTGTCACGCACCGCCATGGCAGCCTGCCAGGCCTGCAAGGCTGCGTCCTGCTTGCGGTCGTAGACGATGCGGTGCTCCAGCTTGCGGCTGCGCATGAATCCGTGCACCCAGGCATCCAGGTTTCGCACTTCCAGCTTGGCGAGGTGCCGCTGCCGCACAGCGTGCGCAGGTTCTGCTCAATGTCGCTCGCCAGGTTTCTAGTGAAGGTCGTGAACAGCACCTTCTTGCCGTCCGGCGTTCGGCTATCTGCCAGCCATCGCGCACGGTGCATGGCCAGCACGGTCTTGCCCGTGCCCGCACCGCCCAGCACCCGCACCGGGCCGCTGCGGTCACCGGAAGCCAGCTTGTGCTGCGTGGGGTGCAGGAACACGCGCCACTGGGCCAACGGCGCGTTCATGATGGCCATCATGGCCTCGTCGTTGTCGACGATGACAAAGCGCGACTGCGATTCCGGCGTCGCCAGGGCCGCAGCGAAGTCGGACGTGTCGACCTTGCGGTCCACCCGGGTCTCGCGAGCGTTCAACACCTGGCTGACGGTATCGCCCGCCGCGACCAGGAACAAGCCTTCGTAACCCTCGACAGGCAGGCGGCCCTGCAACGCGTCCAATTGCGGCTCGAACGTGAGGTTCCGCACCTCGGCCAGCATCTCTTCGGGCACGCCTAGGCTCAGCAGTTCACGGTCCTCAAGGCCGCCGAATAGCGGTAACTGCGGCTCGACCTTCTGCTCTTGAACCGCACGAGCCACCGGGGTCGGCTGCGCGGGAGGCGCCTCGACGATTGCGACGCTCTCGACGACCACCATCTGCATCGCCCCCGTCACCGGGTTGATGGCCAGCTTGCGGTTCTCGGCCCAGCGGTAGGCATCGTCGTGGTGGTCGACGTAGAGCAGCACGTAGACGTCGCCGCTGCTCGGCTTGAACACGATGCCGCGCCAGTCGCGGTCAAGCCGAACCGACTTCAGGTTCGAGTCACGGGCGGCGTTGATGTTCTCGTAGTTGATGCCCGGGCTGGTCGGGTCCGACTGGAACTGGATGGCCCACTTCATCACTTTCGAGTGAACGCTGGACGGCAGCTTCGACAGTTGCAGCAGGAAGTCCTGCGACAGGGCCACTTTGGGTTTGAGACTCATGCTGCCCCTCCCTCATTCACATTGAGTTCCAGTCCGAGGCTCGCAGCAGCGGCCACAGACCACGGTACGCCCGCGACAAGGTTCATGGCCTCATCCAGCAGCACGACCTTCCAGCTCTCGGCACCCCACAGCTCGACGAAATCCGTCTGGTCGGGACGCAAGACGACGACCTTCTCCTGCACCCAAGCCAGCTCGCAGTCCGCCGCGACGCGCCCCTTGGTGTCCACAAGCTCCAAGCCCACCTCGGGCAGCGACGCACCGGATTGAGCCAGCTGCTTCAGCCCCGGCGCGAGTGCTTCCAACGCCTGCTCGACAACGGCTTGCCAGGCGGCGTTGAGTGCGGCCTGAGCCGCCGGCTGCGCAGGCGTCGTGCCCGCCGTCGCCGGGGCCAGCGCGTCATAGTCATGCGCGGCCAAGCCGTCGCCGGTCACAAGGACGGTGCCCGGCAAAAACTGTAGGGTGTTGAACAACTGCAACCACCGGCGCCATGCCCGGTGCAAGGCGTCCTCGTCCCCGGCCGCTGAGGCGTCCATCATCACCACGTTCGGGGCTGCCCAGTTTTGATGGGCGGGCAGGCCCTTGGCCAGCAGCAGCGGCCACCACCCGAGCACCGATGCAGCGCCGTTGGCCTTCGACATCACGGGAGCAAAGCCAGGCCCGGGTTCCCGAACGTGCAATGGAAGGTGCGGAAGCCATGGTGCCCGATGTGCCTCAGCTGCGGCCTTATCCTCCGAGCTCGAAGGCACCATCAGAAACTCCAGCCACGCCGCGTTGCGCTGCTGCGCCTCGACAGCACCGTCCAGGTCCGTGGCGCCGGCTGGGGCGGCTAGCCACTGCAGCAACCGCGCTACCGCATGCTGGGTGAACGCCTTCTCCTGTGCCCTGGGCACGCTCGGCGGTGCCTTACCACCGTCGTGCCGATTGAGCGCCACGGTCGCCGGGTCCAGGTCGGAGTCGGAATTGCCGTCGATGGCGGCCGAAACATCCTGATGCGTCACCGACCAGGTCCAGAATCTCCCGCTGGCGACGATGGCACTGCGCTTGAGCGCGTCCTCGCGCATGCAGTCCTTGTGGTACGTCCAGCCATCACAGAAGACCGCCACGGGCCGCCGCTTGGAGCCCGACGCCCAGGGCCAGATGACGAAGTCCGGCTTGCTCGGCACTGGCACTCCAGCGTCGCCATTCAGCTCGCACTGGGGCTCGATACGGTAGCGCTGACTGCCCACCTCCAGCACATAGCCCGACTTGCCATGGACGACGTCCTGAACCAGCTTGACGGGCGGCAGCCCCGCCAGGCCGCTCATCTTCTTCAGGCTCTCGATGAACCGTGCCTCCAGCACTGAATCGAAGTTCGGGTTGATGTAGATGTCCGAGATGGTCTTGACCCGCTCCAGCGACGGCAGCGTGCCCACCAGCTCCGTGAGCACGGACTTGGCGTTGTCACGCGAGACCAGCTCCATGCTTCGGCCGAGCCGGTATTGGTACAGGCAGCGGTAGCAGCCGTCCTTCTCGGGGTCCTGATTGCACGCGCAGCCGGTCAGAGCATCCAGCGCCATGCGGAGTACGTCGGCCAGCGTCTTCGCGTCGTGGGCCAGCAGCTGGTGCAGGTAGCCCGTGCCTCCCGGCACCGAGTCATAGAGCATCACGTAGTGCTTGCGCGGGCCACCGTCCTTGCCAGGCTCGTCCTGCAGCACCATGCGCAGGTGGTCCACCTTGCCGCCGAAGCGGCGCTTCAAGCCAAGCTGCACGGCCGCCATGAAGGACTGCACCACCTTCTCGTCGACACCGTTCTTGGTGTACGGCACCAGGATGCGCAGCGCCTCGGATTCGAACTCGCGGTACAGGTAGAGGCAATCCAGCAGATTGGCCGGGTCGTTGCTGCCATGCTTGGGGCAGTCAAAGCTGTGACCCTGCTCAGCCGTTCCTGCTCCTCTGCGGGAGGGCTTCTGCACCTTGCCGCAGTGTTTGCACAGCTTGAAGCCGGGACGCTGGGTTTGCTTGTCCGCTACCTTGAACTCTTCTCCAGGCTTGGCGACCTCACCGAAGTTGACGTCACGGAAGGTCACGCCCGAGATGAACTCGAAGCCAAACGGCGTGCCCCCGGTGGGAATCTGCCATGCCTCGCGGATGTGGGCGGGCAGGAAGTCCGCCATGAGCTGACGGACGTAGTACTTCGGCTCCCGGTCTTCCGAGCTGTCGTCGATGCGGACGTCAGTGTCGTTGCTGTTCGCAATGGCCTGCCGGAAGCG
>JADJCH010000036.1 GCA_016703325.1 Burkholderiales bacterium
AAGATGACTTCGGGCGTCCGGAGACGGCCTTCAACGTCTGCTCCTTCTGGCGCGTCGACGCACTGGCGCGCATCGGCCGGCGAGACGAGGCGCGCGCGGCCTTCGAGGCGCTGCTGGCCCGGCGCAATGCCATGGGCCTGCTCAGCGAGGACCTGGCCCCGGCCACGGGAGAGCTCTGGGGCAACTTTCCGCAGCCCTATTCGATGGTGGGGATCATCCATTGCGCGGTGCGGCTGTCGGCCCCCTGGGACAGCGTGGTCTGAACGCGTCGCCGCGCTGGCGGGTCCCCCACACCGGCATCGCTCCTCCCGCACCTCCCCACCTGGGAACCCGCCCCATGCTCGATCTGCTCCAAGGCCTCTTCTCCTCCCACGAAACCCTGGGCCGCCTGGTGTCAGGGGGTGGGCGCATCGTGCTGATCCTGCTGTTTGCCTGGATCCTGATCGCCATGCTGCAACGCGGCATCCGGGCACTGCGCATCCGCATCGCCAGCCGCTTCGACGACCGGGAAGCCGTCAAACGCGCCGAGACACTGGGCAGGGTGGCGCGCTACATCGTGGCGGTGGTGGTCAGCCTGGTCGCCGGCATGCTGGTGCTGGGGGAGCTGGGCGTGAGCCTGGCCCCGATCCTCGGAGCGGCCGGGGTGGCCGGGCTCGCCGTGGGCTTTGGCGCCCAGAGCCTGGTGAAGGATTTCTTCACCGGCTTCTTCCTGCTGCTGGAGAACCAGATCCGCCAAGGCGATGTCGTCAAGCTCGGTGAACATTCCGGCCTGGTGGAGGAGGTCACGCTGCGCTACGTGCAGTTGCGCGACTACGAGGGTCACGTGCACATCGTGCCCAACGGCATGATCACCAGCGTGATCAACATGAGCCGCGGCCACGCTCAGGCGGTCATGGATGTGGGGGTGTCGTACACCACCGATCTCGACCGGGCCATGGCGGTGATGCACGAGGTGGCGCGACAGATGCGCGAAGATCCGGCCCATTGCGGGCGCATTCTGGATGACCTGGAGATGGCCGGCGTGGAGCGCTGGGATGACTCGGCCGTCGTGCTGCGTGCCCGCCTGAGGGTGGCACCGCTGGAGCAGTGGACGGTGCGGCGCGAGTACCTCAAGCGGCTCAAGCTGGCCTTCGATCGGGCCGGCATCGAAATTCCGTTTCCCCAGCTCACCGTGCACCTGCCGAACGGCCTGGCGGCACAACCCCAAAGGTAGCGGACCGGCAAGGGACAGCGAAGCTCACAGCCCCAGCGGAACCCTGGCACCCCCTTCGTCCGGAGCCAGGGTGGTGATCAGGCGCGCCAGATCCACTTCAAGCCGCTCCAGCGTGGCCGGATCGAGCCGCGCCAGCGCCTGTGGCAGGACTCCGGTGAACGGCACGGGCGCCGCAGCCAGGACCTGCCGGCCGGCCGCCGTCACCCTCAGCTGCACGGTGCGGCGGTCCTCGACCGCCCGGTTGGCCTCGGCCAGGCCGCGGGTGATCAGCGTCTTGACCAGGTTGCTGGCAGTGGACTGGTGAATGTCCATCGCACGCGCCAGCTCGGTCACGCCCATGCCTTCACCCGCAGCGATCAGGCTCAGCGCCCAGCACTGCGCCCCACCGATGCCGGCAACTTTCTCGACCTGCTGGAAATGGGTCTTGACCGCGTTGAACACCAGGCGGAACTGGCGCAGCACCCGGGCCGCGGCTTCCTGCCGGTCACCGGACCCTGCGGTGGAAGTCTCTGCAACGGGTGGCACCGCAGCAGGGGGATTCGGATGCACAGGAACGCGTCGGTTGGTGCGGGCGGGCATGCCGGGATGATAGGGGGTCAATCCTCAACCGGCCGTCCGACCCGGTGCAGGCCCGGTGGCATCCTCGCCGTCCCCGGCGGCAGGGTCCTGTGACGCAGCGGGGCCCACAGGCAGCAGGGCGGCCAGCTCCAGGTACATCGGCTCGGCCACCAGCCGGGACACCGCGCTGGCCAGCAGGGCACAGGCCATCAGGCTGAGCACCATGGCGTGGCCCGAGACCATCTCCATCACGATGATGAAGGCGGTGATCGGTCCCTGGGTGGTGGCCGCCAGGAACCCGACCATGCCCAGCGCGATCAGCGGGATGGCCTGTGCACCGCTCACCCCGGTGAGTGCCGCCACGTCGTGGCCGATGCCTGCGCCGATGGTCAGCGAAGGCGCAAACACGCCAGCGGGCACGCCGCTCCAGGCCGACAGCCACGTGGCGCAGAACTTCAACAGCGTGAAGACCCCAGGGAGCTCGGATCTGCCCTCCAGCATGTCGCGGGTGGCGGTGTAGCCGGCGCCCGCCGTGGCCCCATGGGTGACCCAGCCGATCACCGCGACCACCAGGCCACAACCCGCCGCGAAACGATAGGGATGCCGGGCACGCCAGCGGCTGAAGCGGCCCGGCAGGCCACGCACCCCCACCACCATCAGCCGGGAGAACAATCCTCCCGCCAGCCCGCAAGCCAGTGCGACCGCCACGCCTGGCGCCAGCAAGGACCAGTCCAGCGGCTGCACCGCCAGCCTCCCGAAGTAGGTCACGTTGCCGAAGAACGCCACTGCCACCATGCCGGCAAGTACGATGCTGGCGATCACCAAAGCGCTGTGATGCATGCCCCGACGCCGGGACAGCTGCTCCAGCGCAAACACGATGCCCCCCAGCGGCGTGTTGAACGCCGCCGCGATGCCCGCCGCGGCGCCCGCCACCATCAGGTCATGCCCATCCAGCCCGGACTGCGGCGACAGCCAGCGCCGCGCATGCAGCATCACCCCGGCCCCCACCTGCACCGTCGGCCCCTCGCGGCCGATCGACAGCCCTCCCAGCAGCCCGCCGGACACCAGCCCGACCTTGTGCAGCGCCAGGCGCAGGCTGACCAGGCGGCCGATGCGCCGGTCGTCCATGTCGTCGTCCAGGGCTCGCATGACCTGCGGAATACCCGAGCCGCCCGCTCCCGGTACGAAGTGCCGGGTCCAGGCCAGCAGGGCCACGGTGATCAGCGGGGTCCACAACAAGGCCAAGACAGGGCCGAGCGGCGTGGCCGAAGTCAGCTGCAGGAAGACGTGCATGCCGCCTTCGGCCGCATAGGTGAATCCCACCACCACCAGCCCGGTCAAGACGGCATAACTCAGGACGACCACCCGGTCCCACCAGTGGGGGCCCAAGCGAGCCTCCCGGAAAAGGCGCCGCCAGACCTCCGGTTCCACGCCGCGCAGCACACGCCAGGCCCGGCGCAGCCGCCACAGGGCGAGCCGGATCAGCTGAACCTGCAGGAGCCGAAGCCGCGAGGCCAGCCCCGACGCTGCTGCGCCATCTGGGGTATCGGGAGGGTCAGAGGCCATGGGAGGGGTTCGAACAACCGGACAAAACAGGTGCGAGCCGGCGCCGCAACGGGGACGGATGCATTTGCATCCATGCAATTCTCACACCCGGCCGGTCTGCCCCATCACCCAACGGCTGAAGGCCTCCACCTCGGCACGCTTGCCATGGCGCGCCGGGTGGACCAGGAAATGCGCCTGCACCCGCACCGCCCAGGTGAGGTCGAACACCGGCGCCAGCCGGCCTTCTTCGATGTGAGAGGCCGCGATGACGGCGCTCTCCAGTGCCACCCCCAGGCCTTGCACGGCTGCGTCCATCGCCAACTGGGCCCGGTCGAAGCGCAGCGCATACCGCTCCGGCCCCTGCGCGATGCCGCGCGTGGCCAGCCAGTCGGCCCACTGCACCACGCTCACCGTGCTCTGGATCAGGGGCGTGGCCAGCAGCTCGGCCGGTTCACGCAAGCGGTGGCGCTCCAGGAAGGCCGGGCTGGCCAGCGGCAGGATGGGCTCCTCGAACAGCGGCTGCACCACCAGGTCCGGCCACTGCGGCAGGCCATAGCGGATGTCCAGGTCGGCCTGACCGAGGGCGAAGTCACTGTGCGTCGGTGACGCCGAAAGGAACAGCGAGATGCCCGGGTGCGTCTGTGCAAAGTTGGCCAACCGCGGCATGAGCCAGAGGCTGGCAAAGCTGGGGCTGGCGTGCACGTACAGGCTGTTGCGCACACCCTGGCGCACGTCTTCGGTGGCTGCGCTGATGGCACCCAGCGCACCAGCCACTCGGCGCAGGTAGGACTCGCCCGCAACCGAGAGCTTCACGCCCTGGGGTGAGCGGTCAAACATCCGCACGCCCAGGAAGTCCTCCAGCTTGGCGATCTGGTGACTCACCGCCGAGGCGGTGAGGTTCAGCTCGCCCGCGGCCAGCGCAAAGCTGCGGCGGCGCGCCACCGCCTCGAAGGCAACCAAGGTGGGCAGGGGGGGCAGCTGGGCCATGGCGGGCGGTTTCAGCGGGTTTCAGGGCAGGTCAGGGTTCTCACTGAGCTGCACCGCAGCATGAAGAACCGTCACGTAACCCTGAAATCTTATCGCTTGTCCTCATCCTGCGGCTCTCGAAGAATCGCGCCCATTCCAGCGGTGCACCTTCCTCGTGCACCGCGCCCTCCCCCCGAATCCCCTCCCGGAGACATGACATGCTGCTCAAAGACAAGGTTGCCCTGATCACCGGCGGTGCCGGCCTGAATGGCCTGGGCTTCGCCACCGCGAAGATGATGGCCGCGCAAGGCGCGCGTGTCGTGCTGCTCGACCTGGAACGCGCCGACCCGGCGGGCGCCGCGGCCCAGCTGGGCCCGCAGCACCTGGGCGTGGTGGCCGACGTGACCGACAAGGCCTCCTGCGAGCGCGCCGCCGCCGAGGTGCTGGCGAAGTGCGGCCGCATCGACATCCTGTTCAACAACGCCGGCATCACCCAGCCGCGCAAGACGCTGGACATCACCGGCGCCGACTACGACGCGGTGCTGGACGTGAGCCTGCGCGGCATGCTGTACATGTCGCAGGCCGTGATCCCGGCGATGCGCGCGCAGAAGAGCGGCTCGATCATCAACACCTCGTCGGTCAGCGCGCAGCGTGGCGGCGGCATCCTGGGCGGCCCGCACTACTCGGCCGCCAAGGCCGGCATGCTGGGCCTGGGCCGCGCGATGGCGCGCGAGTTCGGCATTGACGGCATCCGCGTCAATGCGGTGACCCCGGGCCTGATCGCCACCGACATCAACAAGGGCCTGATCCCCGAGGACCGCATGAAGGGCATCCTGGAGCAGATCCCGCTGAACCGCATCGGCGAGCCCAACGATGTGGCCGGCTGCGTGGTCTTCCTCGCTTCAGACCTGGCCAAGTACCTCACCGGCGTCACGCTGGACGTCAACGGCGGCATGCTGATCCACTGAGCCACTGAGCCAATGATCCTTTGATCGACTGAACCAGACCCCTTCCCTCCCCTCTCGCACCCAGAACCAGGCTGCCTTGGCGGCCTTCAGTCGAAGTAGGAATGACAGTCACCCATCACCCCCTTCACAGATCCGTACGTGCGGCACTACCGCATACGGCTCCTGCCTTGGGTCGTGACGATCAGACGCTGGTTCGGGTACGGGTGGCAGATGCGTGGGGATGGCAACCAGTGGGCGACGATCTTGTGCATGCGCTTCCAAGGCAGGTTGAACTTGCCCTTCCTGGTCTTGCCGCAGCAGTGCGTGAAGCCCAGGAAGTCGAAGCTCTGCGCCTTGCCTTCACCGCGGCGGCGTCGGTTCTGTTGGGCGAACCGCCCGAACTCGATCAGCCGCGTCTTGTCCGGGTGCAGCCTCAGCCCGAATTGGCCTTCAGCCTTTGGGCCACCGCGCGCTCGAAGCGCTCGGCATCATCCTGGAACTGGAAACCAGCGACCCAATCGTCGGCATAGCGCACGATGATCACGTCGCTCTTGGCATGGCGCCGCCTCCACTGCTCAACCCACAGGTCAAACGCATAGTGCAAATAGATGTTGGCCAGCAGCGGGCTGATGCTGCCGCCTTGCACTGTGCCCAACTCACTTCGCGTGACCTGCCCTCTTCCATCACACCCGCGTGCAGCCATTGCTTGATCAGCCGCAGCACGCGCGCGTCAGCCACCCGGTGCTCGATGAACTTCATCAGCCAGTCGTGTTCGATCGTGTCGAAGAACTTGCTGATATCCGCATCCAGTATCCAGCTCACCTTCCTGGCACTCACACCCATGGCCACCGCGTCCAGCGCGTTGTGCGCGCCTTTGCCAGGCCGAAAGCCGTAGCTGAACCCCCTGAAGTCCTGCTCGTAGATCGCGTTCAGGACTTCGACCGATGCGCGCTGGACGATCTTGTCCTCCAGTGCGGGCACGCCCAAGGGGCGCTTACTCCCGTCGGTCTTGTCGATGTACGCTCTCTTCACAGGTTGCGGGCCGGTAGCCCCCTCGGGCCAGCCGGTCGGACAAGTCCAGCAGATTGCTCTGCAGCTGCCGCCCGTACGACTGCCAGGTCTGGCCGTCCACCCCGGCGGCCGCATCGCGCTTGAGCGCGAGGTAGGCCGCCTGCAGGCGTTCGACCGCGTAGATGTGATGCAGCAGTCCGGCGAACTTCGCATCACGACGGCCCCTTGCCGTCCGTCGTATGCCCTCGAGCGCCGTTCCCATGTCATAGACCCGCCTCGATCTGCGGGACATGCGCTGCTGAACAGCATTTCCCTTGGCTCGCAGCCTTCCCTCCACCAACTCCGCCGCCGCGGGTCTCTCCCCCGCAGCCTTGTTCGCCGGCTTCCTCGGTACTACGCCGCGATCCGACTTCCCACCCCCGTGGCTCATCGTCGTACGCCCGAGGCTTTCGATGCGCTCTGCAGACGCCTCCCGAGCGGGCGCAGAAGGGCGCGGATCTCCCGGTTCCCGAGCAGAGGTGCTTGCGTGCCCGGGGTCTCCGACCGCGCGGGGTCCAGGCGCACCTCGCCAATGCGCCAAGGCGCGCCCAGGGTGTTGCCTTCGATGTGTCTCCACCACCTCGGCACCTCGGACGTCCCACAGCTCTCGCCACGGGGCATGGATTACGCGGCTCAATACCCGGCCCGCACGTACCCCTGTCAACGCTTCGCCCACACCCTTACGAATGCGTACGCATGACTCGGGGCCGCCGTAGCTGGCTAAGCTTTCAACGTATGACTCTTTCATTCACAACACTTTGCCGGTTTTGACCGGCGCACGGAGACAATC
>JADJCH010000037.1 GCA_016703325.1 Burkholderiales bacterium
CAAAACGGCCGATGCGCTGATCCAGGATGGTGGGCTGACGGGTCATCGCTTCTACCTGAGTCGGGGCGCTGGCGGGCGGCGCGGCGGGATGATCCTGAGCATCACCCTTGGCGGGAGTAAAGATTTAAAGTCTGCTGCCGCGTTCATCCTGCGCGCTTACGCGGGTACACCAAGCCAGTCTTCGGGCATGGGGCGGCGGCGGCCGTGGCAGCGGCCGCTTCAACCGGCCGTGGCAGGAGGCGCTCCATCTGGCGCTGGATGAAACTGACCGCCCCGGCTGAATACAGGCAGGATAATACTTCGCCGCGCCTGGAACGATCTGCACTTTCTTCGTCCGTGGGTTGCGGGGCGCTGACCTGCGCAGCGGCTTCGACTCTAGCGGTGGCCTGCGTTGTGGGCTGACTTCGTGTGTGGATCGGTGGGCCGGAATGGTTCGGCTAATCGATCGAGCCGCCCACCTGGCATACGGCCGACGATGTGGTTCGCCGATCGCCGGGACGGGATCCTGTTCTTCGCAGGTCCATCCCCGGCGGCATCAATCTGGTGGGTCACCGGAGTTCAGGCCGGTCTTGCCCAACAATTGCGCGTCTACGACCCCGACGGTGCGTTGCCCAAAATCCCGCCGCCGAGACAGGTTGTAACGAACAGGCCGGCAACGCGCCGAGCTGCTGACGAACCTGCCATGGCGCGCCGGCTTCGGAATCTGCCGAGTAGAACCGAACTCTCTTAACCCCCTTTGTCAAAGGGGGAATGGAAGGCGAAGGCTTGGGCAGTCGGATCCATTCACCCAAAACGCCGCAGGCTACCCGCGTTGCTCCCCCTTTGAAAAAGGGGGCCGGGGGGATTTGGGGCACTTGCCATGCGTCTGCCTGAACCGGCTGCAAATTCAGCCGTCTGTGGGCCCTGCTGCCGTCATCGCACCTCCCGCCAACGCTGCGTCTTAACCGGCTGCAAATTCAGCCGTCTGTGGGCCATCAACGACGCCGGGCAACTTGTGGACCAGTCTTAACCGGCTGCAAATTCAGCCGTCTGTGGGCCGTGGCGAATAAAGACGTGTTGAAGAAGTTCATCGTCTTAACCGGCTGCAAATTCAGCCGTCTGTGGGCCACACTCGAAGAGCTCGGAAACGTGCTCAAGGGTCTTAACCGGCTGCAAATTCAGCCGTCTGTGGGCCCTCTTTACGGAAGGGCGGCAAGTCGGCGTGGAGTCTTAACCGGCTGCAAATTCAGCCGTCTGTGGGCCCCAGCAGCACTCTCTTCCAAGAGCGCTTTTGCTGCGTCTTAACCGGCTGCAAATTCAGCCGTCTGTGGGCCCGATCCCTTTGGGTCAACTCGTTCACGGCCATGTCTTAACCGGCTGCAAATTCAGCCGTCTGTGGGCCGAGGGGGGGGGCTTGGCGGTCGACGCCTTCGTGTCTTAACCGGCTGCAAATTCAGCCGTCTGTGGGCCCTGAGGATGACGCTCGAGCTCGCTGGCGATGCGTCTTAACCGGCTGCAAATTCAGCCGTCTGTGGGCCCCCCTCCCTGGGAAGCAAGCATTGGCGCGGCTTGCAGAGGCGAAATCGGCGCTCAGCGATGACACTGCTGATGTTGTGGTCAATTTCGCCCTCCAAACGCCATTTTTTTCAATAAAATCATTCTTCTGCGCTCGTTTCTTCGAGCGTCTTGTTGAGTAGCCATCGCAGGTCATTGATTTTCAAAGAGCGGGACCGTCGCGCTGACGCGCTGTGGCTGACGGTGAGTTTCGCACTTTTCCGCGGCCGGCAGTAGCGCCCTCACACGATCCAGAACGGCTCCTGTCGCTCGGGCGCGCCGCCTTCGCCCTGGGTGCGGGTGGCCCGGCGGCAGGCGCGGCAGATGGGGCGCAGCAGGGCGCGGTCGGCCTCGGTGTCCAGCATGCTGTTCAGGCGCTGCTGCAGGGCGCCCACGGCGTCGTGGTCGAGCGCGCAGAGGTACAGGCTCTTCTGCACCCGGTCGCCGTGCGCCAGTGCGACCCGGGCCACGCGCTGCAGGCGGCGCGGTTCGCCGATGTCGTAGCTCAGGGTCCAGAGGTGGGGTTTCATGAGGGGCCGGCTGGCGGGTCACATCGGCGGGTCAGCGGAACACCGCCGGGGCGTAGAGGCCGGCGTCGCCGCTGCGGTAGACCTGCGCCAGCCGGCGCACCTGGGCGTCGATGAGGCGGCGCAGGTCCTGCAGCTCGGCGCCCGCGCCTTCGGGCGGCTGGCGTTCGGTGTTCAGGCGCACCTCGATGGCACGGATGAAGCGCTTCACCGCCGCGGGCGTCAGGGTGTACACGCCGCCGCGCTCGATGAAGTCCTCCGGCAGCAACCCGCCGTTCAGGCACAGGTGCGCAGCACCCGGTCCACCACCGCGCGGAACTCCTCCATCAGGTCGGAGGCCAGCGCCATGTGGCCGGATTTGACCGCATGCAGGTGCCCCAGCCAGGGCGTGAGCCCGCGCGCCTGGATCAGCCCGGCCACCGCGTGGTACAGCAGGGGTGTAGCCCAGGTCCAGCAGGGCGTTGATCGGGTCGCGGCCGGCCTGCTGCTCGCGGGCGCCGAAGGTCCATGTCGGCGCCAGCCAGTGCCGCCAGGCGCCGAAGTAGGCGGCCGCCCCGGCGCCTTCCAGCCCGCGCAGGGTGTCCAGGTCCGGCGCGGTCTTGATCCGGCCGCGCAGGTCCCGCAGCTGCAGCAGGGCGGCCTGCACCGCGGCGGCGCCGGCCTGGGCACGGCGGTGGCGGGCATAGGCGGCCAGGGTGCGCGCGGCGTTGGCGAGTTTGCCGTGCACGAAGTGGCGCGCCAGCGCCAGGTTCAGCGCCGCATCCGCCTGCGCCGCAAACTGGGCCTGCTGCAGCCGCACCGCATCCCCGCCGGGCGGCTCCATGCGGCCGTAGAAGCGGCCCATGCGGCTGGTCAGCACCACGGGGATGCCGTGCTGCATGCAGCACACCAGCGCCGCGGTGGTCACGGTGTTGCGGCCCATCAGCATCACCAGGTCCACATTCACCGCCGGCAGCTCCAGCAGCAGCTCCTGCTCGCGGCGCACCAGCAGGCGGCGGTTCTCGGTGTGCAGGCTGGCGGCCGGGTCCACCAGGTAGAGGGTGCGCTGCAGGCTGGGCAGCGGGAGGGGGCGAACCGGTCAAGGTTGCCGCGATTCCGGGATCCGGCAGGGCCTGTGCGGCGGTGTCAGGGTTGGTGTCGGGGCCGGGGCCGCAGGGCCGGGCTGGCGTCGTCGGACTCATGTCCCGCGCCGGTGGGTTGCGCTACGGGGCGGACCGCAACGGCGGCGGCCGGGCGCGTCAAGCCCATCCCCAGCTCGGCCCGGGCCGCCTCCACCACCTTGCGTGCCGGCAGCGCCAGGTCGTGCTGCGGCAGGCCGCTGAACTGTTCGGCGGTGGCGTCAACGCGCTTCTCGCGCTACGAGAACGGCAAGACCAAGCCGCCGCCGCGCCCCTGGTCAACTTGTTCAAGCTGTTGGATCGTCACCCCGAATTGCTCAACGAGGTCAGAACCGCCCTGAACCCTTCTCGAATCTCGCCGCAAAGATCCCGAGGTGCCTACAGAGTTCGCTCAGGGTTCGGCAATGCTTTGGTGAACCGCCGCTTCGATGGTCTCCATCACGCTCGCCAACGCCTGCAGCACCTGCGCATTGCCAAAGCGCAGCACCCGCAGGCCCAGTGCTTCCAGCACCTGCGTGCGTTGCAGGTCATAGGCCTGAGCGTCGGCTGCACTGTGCTGCGCCCCATCCAACTCGACCACCCACCGCGCCGCAGCGCAGTAGAAGTCAACGATGTACCCCGCGATGGGCTTCTGCCGGTAGAAGGGCAGGCCCGCCACCTGCTTGCAACGCAGCTGTGCCCACAGGACCTGTTCCGCCTGCGTTGTGTTGCAGCGCAATTCCCGCGCCCGGGACTTGAGTGTTCTTTGGTAGGGCAGCATGGGAAACCCATTGTGAATGGAGCTGAATTGACCTGAATGGGAGGGGTGAAAATCCCCCCTCACCCCCCTTTTCCAAAGGGGGGAATAGGCAGGGACGGTGTCGTCGCAGATGCCCTCCCGACCGATCGAACCATTTCGCCCCCCTTTGAAAAAGGGGGGTTGGGGGGATTTCGGGCCATCCCCAGGCACCATCCCTGACCGGCTGCAATTTCAGCCGTGGGGTGGGCGCCGTCTGGCGCCGGCGGGCAAGCCGCTCACCACAGCGACAGGAACAGCTTCAGCGGTTGGTCGGTGGAAGGGATGAATCCATAGCGTTGGTAGAAGCGCGCGGCGGCTTCATTCTTGGCGTCCACGAACAACCCTGCGCTGCCGACCGCCTGCGCGGCCGTGTGGGCACGGTTCACTGCATCGGCCAGCAACAACCGGCCCAAACCTTGGCCCTGCATATCGGATCGTGTGGCCAGGCGCCCGAGCCGAGTGACCGGGATCTGCCGCGGGTAGCGCTTGGCCTGCCGGGCAGGCAGGTCTTCGGTCAGCACAAACGCCGAGGTCAGGGCGTAGAAGCCCAGGATGCTGAAGGCCTGCACCGGGTAGCCGGACTCTGTCCATGACTGGACGGCCGATTCATCGGCAGGCACAGCGACGAAGCTGCGCGAGATCCCCTGCCCTGATGCTGGAGCGCAGTCTGCTTCAGCCAGACGTCCAGAGCCTCGACGCCGCAGTCAAACCCGTTTCGGTCGTGGTGCCCAGTCAAGGGTTCCAGTCTGATCATGGCGTCGCGCCGCGTGGCTTTCGAGGGCCGCCTTCAATGCGGCGTTGGGTGGCAGCGGGTTGTCCAGTGCCGCGAGAAACGCCTCGGTGTCCCGGGTGGAAAGGCGGATGACGCGTTCCTGCTCGATGATGCGTTCGGCCTCGCGCAGGGCCGCCTGGACGACGAACTGGTTCAAGGTCGCGCCCGTCAGGCTGGCGGCCATCTCCAAGGTTTCCTGCACGGCCATCGGCACACGGGCCGTGATGCGGCCACGGTCAAGCGTTCCGGTTGTCATGGGAGGGCTCCATCGGGTTCGATGGGCAAAGCCTAGCAGGCTGGTGCCAGGTTGTCACTAGCCAGCCTGCGTTCCGGCGCGACATCCCATCGCCCGGCCACCATGCTGGCACTGGTCACCCGTCAGCCGCTAGACACTGGATGCCCGGTGACGAGGGCCTGAACCGGCTGCGAATACAGCCGTGTGGTGGCCGATCTGGGAGGGAACATGGATCCACGTGAGGTCTTAACCGGCTGCAATTCCAGCCGTGTGGTGGCCACTTTCGAACAAGCTTCAGGAACTGGCATCGCCGTGTGGTGGCCCAGGAAGTACGTCATTTTCTCCGTCTTAACCGGCTGCAATTCCAGCCGTGTGCGCGCCCCCCCTCCCTGGGAAGCCAGCATTGGCGCGGCTTGCAGAGGCGAAATCGGCGCTCAGCGATAACACTGCTGATGTTATGGTCAATTTCGACCTCCAAACGCCACTTTTGTCAATGGAATCAACCGTGGGCGCTCGCTTCTTCAAGCGCTGACGCAAGAGTAGCCTACAAGCTGTTGAATTGTCAAAGAGCGGTGCTCTGCAACGCTCAGCTGCCGAGCTGGGGTCGAGGCGTGTCAGCGGTCGCGGCGTCGGCGGTTCAGTCCGCGCAGGCCGGTGCTGGTGGCGGTCAGGGTTTCCAGGCTCTGGCGGGTCTCCTTCGGTTGGGCAGCAGTGATTTTGTCGTTGGTGACGAACCAACGGTAGTTTTCACTTTCGATGCTCCCGTCGGCTTCCTGCGGATAATGGACGGGGTATTTCACCTGGGACGGGTCGCCGATGATCCGCAGGGCGCGCAGCACGGCCGGGTCGGTTTTCTGCAGGCGGCTCAGGTGGGCCTGTGCCAGCCGCTGCGCCAACTCGGCGGATTCCCCTGACGCGAGAGTGGTGGACGCTGCGGAGAAATCGGCTTGCCGGTATCGGGCATGCCGGTCGGACAGTTTCAGCGAGATGAATTCGAGTTGGACGCTGCCCAGCCCGATGGGTTTGCCCATGCCGATCTTGTGTTCGAATTTCGGAGCCGGGCGCAACGCGGCGCACAGGCTTTCCAGTTCCTCCCGGCTCAGGTTGGCAAATCGCAGGCTGAACTCGAAACGGTTGCCGACGGCAAACGGGGTGACGCGCACCTTCTGCAGCGCGGTCTTCGCGTCTTTGGGGTCCTCGGTTTGCCAGGGCGGCCGGCCGGCCGGGTCCGGACGGCCCTGGCTGTCGAGCGGACGAACGCGTCGGTCGGCATCGCGCAGGGCATGCAGGTAGGCCTTGCGGCCGCGCCATTGGAACTGGTCCGGCGCCTGGGCGAGTTCGGCCTTGGAAATCGCGCGGGTGGGGCCCCGACGTGGTTGCAGGTAAAACGACGGTGACGGTGGTTTGGGGCTGGAGAGGATTTTCAGCGTCACTTCTGCGGCGCAGCGTTGGTCGGCCGGGGTCAGGGGCAGCGCCGCGGAGAAGCGCAGTTTGCCCATCCAGGCGAGGATGGGGTCGTCTGCCTCTGTCGGCGTGGCCGTACCCGAGCCGGCAGCCGGGCCTGCACCTGTGGAAGCCGGCGGGGCAGCCGGGCCTGTGCTGCGGCGGTTGCGCAGTTGCACCGTGCCAAACAGCAGCTCGCTGGGGGACAGGCGCTCCAGCGGTGTGCCGGGTGCGTGCAGCAACTCGGGTTGGGGAAGGGATTCGCGCGTCGGCCAGGGCTGGTGCTGTTGCGGCTCGGGCCGGTTGACGGCTTTGCGCCAGATGGCGGACCAGGCCAGCTCCTCGACCTTGCGCTGATCGTTCAGGCGGAAGAAGATCCGCTGCCCTTCGACCGGCCGGGCCTTGCGGCCCAGCCGCTCGGGGTCGGGGTTGCGGGCCATCGGGGATCGGTCGGGCGCCTTGACCTCGGGCAAGGGGTCGCCGCCACGGCGGTCGGATTCTTCGGTGCGTTCGTCCGCCAATGCATACAGCCGCATCAGCGGTGCCCGCGGGATGGGATGGATCCTGCCGTCGTCGTCGGCCCGAATGGCCCAGTAGCTGGTGCGTGTGCCGTCGGCCCGGCGTCCTTCGACCCGGCACATGACACCGCGAAGGGGCAATGCCTCCTGTTCGGCCGCGCGCACGGACCAGATTCCGTCGCCCGCAACCCGCAGCCGCGACGCCGTCAGCGACTCATGCAGGCTGCTCAGCAGCCCGCGCAGGCTGGTGGCGGGGATGGCGAGTTGGCCGCCGAGGCGGTACGCTGCCTTGAGTGCGGGTGTGTTGGGCTTCTGCAGCGCCGCGTCGGCATCGCCGGCCCCGATGAACACCGGTGTGGTGGTGGTCAGCCGGCAGCGCAACTCGCCGTGCAGGGCATCGGCGGCATAGCGGGCGTGGCTGTGGTGGGCGGCGCGGCCCTCGCGCAGCGCGTCGGCATCGGCCCAGGGCAGGTGCGGGTCGTCCGGCCGCGGGGTGGGGAAGGGGATGAAGACGTAGGGGTTGTGGAAGCGGTCCGGCTCGGCCTCGGCGGCCCCGGCGGGTGGAAGCGGCAGGGCTGGCGCTTCCGGGGGCGTCGGCGCCGTCTGGGCTGCAGCCGCGGCGAGGCCGGCGCCCTGTGGGGTGTCGGGGGCTGGTGGCAGCGCGTCAGCCCAGGCGGCCAGCGCCTCGGGCAGGGTGGGCAGGCCGCTGCCGTGCGGCAGGTGGGCCGGGCCGCTCTGCAGCGCCCGGGCCAGGCGGGCAGCCCAGTCGCTGGTGGACTGGCCCCAGCCTTTGGAGGCACCGTAGCCCAGCGGGATGTCGCCGTCGTCCAGGTCGCGCAGCACATGGGCGAGCAGGCCGAGCGCCCGGGCGCTGCTGCCGGGGCAGCGGGCCTCGACACGGGCCAGGCGCTGCAGGTCCAGCTCCAGCCGGCCGGTGAGGGTGGGGCAGTCCAGCACCTGGACGGCGAATTTGGCGCTGTCCTTGCCGCCGCCGGTGAGGCGGTCGATGGCCAGCAGGTGCTGCACGGGGGTGGCGCAGCCCTGTTCGTCGACGAAGTCGCTGCAGCGCAGCAGGGCGCGCCAGCCGGGGGCGCCGAAGAGCAGGGTGGCCAGGTCGAGTTCGTCGCGGCCGAGTCGGTGGGCCAGGTCGGCCAGGCCATTCACGCCGGGCACCTCATAACCGGCCGCAGCGGGTTGGCCCACCGTGCGCAGGATGCGTTCGGCCTGCGCCGCAGGGCGCCGTGCAGGCTGCGCGGGCAGCAGGCCGCGGCCCTGGTGGTCGCGGCGGGGCAGGCCGTCGGGTTCGCCGCTGCCGGCCTTCTTGCGGCTGTTGGCCTGGTAGACCAGGAAGGGGCTGTGGAAGCGCAGCCGCAGGCCGGGCAGGCTCAGCCAGGCGCCGCCCGGCAGGGTCAGTGCAGCGGTGCGCAGGCGCGTTTGCACAGGGGCCAGGCCGGGGTGGCTCCAGAGGTTGTGGGGTTGCAGGCCGCTGCCGGTCGGCCATGGGGCGGCGGTTGGCGCGGGCGGGGCTGCCTTGGAGGTCGCCGGGATCCCGGCCAGGGTCCCGGCCTGGGTACGGGCATGTGTATGGGCCTGTGTATGGGCCTGGGCGGCCAGGTCAACGCGCTGGCCGGGGCGGGGCCTGGCGGGTGATGCACTGGATGCGGCCGGCGCGGCGGGCGGTGGCGCGGCGGCTTTCCCAGTGAGCTGCGCCCAAAGTGCCGCTGCACTGTCGATGCGCTGCACCTGGGCTGCGGACCAGCCGATGCGCCCCTGGTCGGCCGCCTGGCCGGCGCCCAGGCGCAGGGGGCTGGCGTCGTCCCCGGCCAGGGCCAGCAGGCCGAGCAGGGTGGTGATGTCGTCCTCGGTCAGCCCGGCACCGCGGGCGGTGCATTCAAACTGAAACTGCACACCCGGCGGCAGCACGGATTGCAGGTAGAGGCGCTGGTGTTCGGCCGCGCCGCTGTGGCGGTTGCGGCTGACGTGGGGCAGGTGGGCGACGTGGGGATGCCCCTCGGTGGCGAAATCCGGCAGCGGGCTGTCCGGGGGCAGGCTGGTGGGGTCGGCGTAGAGGGTGACGAACTCGACCAGCCCGGCGCGGGTGGAGGCGGCAGCGGCACCGGCAGCCTGGACGCCGCCAACATCACCTACTTCGGCGCCGAACAGGCGGGCCTGCAGGTCCTGCGGCAGCCCGGCGCGGCGGGCCAGTGCGGCCAGCGCGCCCTTGAAGCTGCTGGCGGGGATGCAGGGGCGGCCTCGATGGTCCCGGGCCACGGCGGCGACGTGGCGGTCCGTGTGGGCCTCGGTGTCGCCGGCGGCACCGGGTGCGGCAGCGGTGCGGCGTCGCGGCCGGGGCGATCGGGCAGGGTGATGGCGTCGTCCCGCCCGCTGCCCAGGTGCAGCGGCGTGCGCAGGGTGATGCGGCCGCTCAGCCGCCAGAGGGGGAAGAGGCCGTCGCGCTGCACGCGGGCGGGTGCTGCGCGGATGCCGGCAGGGGTGGCGACGATGGCGGCGGACGCGTCCGCGGGGGCGGCCGGGGCGGCTGGAGTGGTGGGATCCGTGGCGCGGGTCATGGTGGGCGGTCCTTGCTCGGCTCGGGTCACAGGTTGGGGTGGCCGTGCTGGGGGCCGAGGGCGACTTCGCCGTACCCCAGGCTGGGCAGGTAGGGGTGGTCGGTCCAGCGGCCGCCGTGTTCGGCCACCACGGCGGCGCTCAGGCCCAGGCCCTGGCGCCGCCAGGCCTGCAACTGCGCGCGGGCGGCCGCCACATCGGGCCCGACGGTGAAGACGAAGACGCTGCCCGCCTCGGTCAACACCAGGGGGCGGTAGCGGGGCTGGCCGTCGGCGGGGAGCCCGCGTCGGCCGTGCAGCCAGGGGCCACCGACCAGGCGCTGGGTAGCGAAGAAGTGGCTGAGGGTGAGGGCAGGCGCTTGTGGCGGCTGCGCTCCCTGCTGCAGGGCATCGAAGGCGGCGCGGTAGACCGCGGTCAGGTCGGCCTGCGGCGCTGCTGCGCCTCCCGGCACGGCCACGGCGCTGAGGGGGAACAACAGCGCATCGCTGGCCAGCAGCAGCGGCAGGCGGTCGCCAGGCGCAGCAGGTTCACATCCCGTTCGGCCCAGACGGGGCGGTGGCCTGCGTCGCCGTCCGCCAGTGCGCGGACCTGCACCCGGGCATCGGTTTTGCCCAGCGGCGCCAGGCCGTGGGCCAGCAGTTCCTCCAGCTCGGCCCAGGCGCGGCGGCGTTCGCCGTCGTCGGGCAGGGTGCCGAGGTCCAGGTCGAACAGCCAGCGGGTGAGCGGCCGGCCGGCGGCGTCCTGTGGGGCCATTTGGCACTGGTAGGCGAACAGAGCACCGCCCTCTTCGGTGACGCGGGCCTGGCCGCGGCCGTCGATGGCGGTGCGCACACGCAGGTAGGAGTGGGTTTCACCCCAGCCCTGTTTGACGCGGGCCAGGGTGAAGTCCCCGTCCTTCCAGTCGGTCTGGAAGGCGATGACGCCGGGGGGCCCCGGTGGGGTGGGCGGCGGCTCGGCGTGCCGCCAGGCGTCGCGGATCTCGCGGTGGTCCGGGCTGATTTTGACGCTCACCAGCGACTGGGGCAGCGGCAGCGGCCGGCCACCGGTGAACGGGGCCGGCAGGGCCTGGCTGCAGCGGAGGGTGTCGAAGTGGCGGGCCAGCGTGCTGCGCCCGGCCAGGTCGGCCAGCGTGGCCACGCCGTGTCGCTGGCAGAGCTGGGTGGCCAGGGCACCGAGCAGGGCGGCACCGGGAATCACCTCGCCGGACTCGAAGACGTTGCCGCGCCGGCTGCGGGTGGACACACACAGCGGCTCGCTGCTGAGGAGGGCGAAGCGGCGGCTTGATGCTGCTGCCGCTGCCGCTGCCGCTGCCGCTGCCGGTTGCGGCGCAGCGGCCCGCTGCGTCGCAACCGGCAGCCGTTGCGCCGACACCTCCACCTCCAGTAGCCGGCCGAACCCGACGTTGCGCCAGGCGCCCAGCTGGGTCTGCAGCAGCAGCGCAGCGCGGATCTGCAGGCAGAGTGCGTCGATTTCGGTGGGCAGGGCCCAGGTGGTCCAGCGGCCGGCAAAGCGCAGTGCGGCACCCGGGGCGGCCACCTGCTCCACCTGCAGCAGGGCGCCCGCCGCGACGCTGCCGGTGTCGGCATCGATGCGCACCCGGGCGGCGTCCAGGTCATGGCAGGGTGCGGCGGGGTCGAAGGGCTGGCCCTCCACCGTCGTGAGCCGCAGGTCGGCGCTGAGCAGCCGAGCCCGCTGAGCGCCGTCCTGCGCGCCGAAGCCGGGGCGGCCGAACCAGCGGTCGGCATCGGCCCCGCCGAGTTCGGCACCGTGGGCAGTCCAGGCTTCTGCGATGCGCCCGGCCAGCAGGCTGCCGGGCAGCACCGGCCGGCCCTGGGGGTCGGTGAGCAGGGTGGCGTGCAGCCCGAATCGGCCGGGGTCGTTGCCGTGCACCAGGTACGGTGCGGCCAGGTGACGGCCAGGTCGATGCCGTAGAGGGAACGGTCGGTGGTGTTCATGCGCCGGCTCCTTCGGCGGCCGCGGTGGGGCTTGCTGCGGTGGGGCTGGCCGTCTCGGCGGGTGGCGCCGCCCAGTGGGGCAGGTAGTCCCAGAGTTCCAGCAGGGTGATCCAGGCGGCCAGGTCACGGGGCTGGATCAGGTCGGTCCAGAGCACGCTGTCGTCCAGCGTGGGCAGCCGCTCGGGCCAGGCGCGGCCCTCCGGGTGCACCGCGCGCCAGCAGGCCTGCCAGCGCAGCTGGGCGGCGGCATCGGCCACCGCGCCGTGCACCTGCAGCCAGCTGCGCCGCAACAGGCGGTGGGCGGGGTCGCCGGGGAGCACCCGCTCGACCATCAGCCGGGCCGCACGCAGCAGGGCGGAGCGGGGCAGCAGGGGCTTCAGGTCCGGCAGGTTGCGGCGCAGGGTGGCCAGTGCGGCGGGTGTAAGGGTCAGGTCGGGCCAGCCCAGGCCACTGCCGGGGTAGCGGGTGGCGAGGAAACCGTCCAGGCCCCTCCGGCCTGGTCGAAGTTCTCCAGCAGCATCCAGTTCAGGCCGTCGGCGTTGTGGCGAACCTTTGCCGCGTTCGGCCAGCCGGCGGGCCAGCTGCGAGATGCCGGAGATGGGCGCCTGCAGATGGCAGAGCACCAGGCCGCAGGCGTGGGGTGAGGCGTTTGTCGCTGTCCTCGGCCGCGGCATCGGCCGGCCAACGCAGCCCGGCGGTGGCTTCGAAGAACAGATCCGCCAGCTCCAGTGCACCAGCCGGGCGGCACCAGCATCAGCTCGTCGCCGCCCCAGAGCAGGGTCTCCAGGCGCAGCGCGCCGGTGGCGGTCTGCCAGCGCGGCTCGCTGCGGGCACGTTCGACCACTGCAGCCAGGAAGCGTCGCCGCGCCAGGCTGTAGTGGGCCTCCCAGGCGCGCACTTCCTCGGCACCGCCGCAGTCGCGCAGGCGCTGGCCGAAGCTGCTGCCGTCCGCATAGAACACGCCGATCTTGCCCACCAGGGTGGCGGGCTCGACGCTCGGGCAAGGCCCTGGGCCAGGTCCTCGAAGTCCGCCGTATAGCGCAGGCCCCGCCAGTGGGCTCTGCTCCGCCGGGGGCAGTTGGGCCAGCTCCTGCTCGTAGAGGTCCTGCTTGTGCTCCCGGCCATGTCCGCGGCGGACCGCGACCGAGGCGCTCACCGGGTGTCACGGCTGCCCCTTGACGCTGTCCTTCGCGCTGGCCGGTCGGCGTTCGTCGATCCGGCAGGGGCCTCGGCCACATCGGCCAGGCCCACCGGCGAAAACGACAGAGAGCGCATCTGCCGCCAACGGCCAGCGTGCAGGGTGGCATCGGCAGCGCTGTGGAAGCCCTCGGCCGCCGCGGCCTCCACCACGAAGCTGCTGCATGGCGGTAGAGCGGTGCCCTCTCCAGTTCGGCACGGATGGCCTCGGCCAGGGCCGGTGCATCCTGCCCGGGGTGCAGCTCGAACAGGCCGGTGGAGGCGCCGGTCTTCACCGCCGTCATGCGGTCGCTGAAGCGCCTGGCCATCTCCTGCACCGCCTGCAGCAGCAGCAGGCTGCCGCCGCGACGAGTGGAGAGGTCCTCCGTGTCGTCGATGCAGGCGGCGAGGTTGACGCTTCGATGCGCAGCAGGTGGGGCATGGGGTTCTCCGGACTCAGGTTCAGTCGCAGGTTCAGGGCCGGGTGGATGGGGTTCAGGGGGCAGAGGGGTCCAGGTAAATTTTCCGCAGCCAGAGGGTGGTTTTCTGGCCCAGGCCCAACCACTGGCCCCAGTACAGCAGGGCCGCCTCCAGCCGGCAGCGCGCGGCGTCGGCACTGGCAGGGTAGATCAGGCTGCCGGTGATGCCGGGCAGCACCAGCCGCCGGCGGCGAACCGGGGCGACTGCGGGCGCTGGCCCGCAACCTCCCGTCCACCTGCTGCGGGCCGGCTGGTCGGCAGGCGGGGGCGTTGCTGCGGGCCTCAGGGCCGGCGGACCGAAGCAGCGCCGGAGCCGTACCGATCAACCCCAGTTCGGCGGCCAGCGCCGGCTCCAGCGTGATCAGGCGCTGGGCCATCCGAATCAAGCACACTCCCAGGCTGGGCCAGAGCGACTGTCCATGGACGGCGAGCTGTTAACGCTGCGCTGCGCGAGGCCAGCAGCAGGGGGCTGTGCGGAGTCGATGCAGTGCAGGCAACAGGTGGCGCTGCCCACGGCAGAGGTCGGCCGGCGCCTGCGCGCCAGCATCGCCGACGGCAGCAGCGACCTCGCCGCGGCGACACCAGGGATACTAAAGCACCAGCTTTGGCGAGCTGGGCCGATCCTGGTTCAACCTGCTCCCACGTCACAGGGCGACCCTGGATGCGCTTGGATGCCTGCAGCAACCAAAGCTTCCACCAGCGCAGGCCATTGATTAACAGCGGGCCGAACGGGGTGATGCCGAAGGTGATCGGCAGGCGCTCCAATGACGTGGAGCAGGCTCTGCGGCGGCGGGGTCTCCTGGGAGTGTGGGCCGGGGCCTGGTCACCCCTGCGGCCGCAACGGCGCAAGGGTCTGTGGGGCGTGAATGACGGTGCGGCCTCGACCACGCCGTGCCGCACACCGCCCACGGGGTGCTCTCAGGCAGCGCCTGCCGACCCGGACCCAATTCCGACGCTGGAGCCCCCGCATCAGCATGTTTGAACCCTCCCGGTGCCAGCGCCTCGCCCAGGAGGTTGTCGTCATCCTGCAGTTCCGCTCGCCGCGTCTCCACCCGTCCTCCCCAGGCCCCTGGGCCCTGTCCACCCGCCCACCCCAGTCGAAACCGGTTGCTGGAGTCAGGCGAGGTGCAGGGTGGGGCAGTGCGAGCAGCGATCTTCGCCGCTGCTCAAGGGTTGCGAAGTCGAGTCCAGTGTTACGAGGTTGTGAGGTGGGACTGAGCTGGAGCAGATCGACGAGGTAGCCAGCGCGGCACGGCTCGGCCTGAGCCTGTGCACGCGGTGGCACTCGGCGGCACTCGGTGAGCGAGGGGTTGAAGCGGCCGTGGATGCTGGATGGCGGCACGTTTCCAGGCACGTTCTGAGCTGGTGGTCCGGAACTGAAGAAACCCAATCCGCGGCGGTCAACTGCCGCAGCGTAGTCACCACCGCCGGCCACGATCGCGCAAACGCCGCCGCATGGT
>JADJCH010000038.1 GCA_016703325.1 Burkholderiales bacterium
AATCAGATCGTCGAGTTCCTCCCGGCTAGGGGCACCATGGTGTGAGGTGTCACCCTCGGCGAATCCCAAAGCAACCTCGCACCGGTCAAGTTGAAGACGCGGATAATTCGGCGCAATGAACAGGCGCGTCTCTTGGTTGAGTAGCGTAGCTGACCAGAAACTTTTTCCAGTTCCACGTCCTCCGACTACTACCGGTCGCTCAGGGTCGAGAGCGGTTTCGTGGCCGTCTGGTGCGTATATCTGGCTTTGATCTGGTGGCACAGTCGCCAAACTACTCGGTGCGGGTTCCAGACGGCTAAGCGTGGTACGCAAGGCGGCAGAATCGTTCATGACAAACTCTACGTTACGCAGCAGATATTGTGCCGAGTGAGCAGACCTGCTTCAGCAGCACGCCATAGGTGCGCTCGTAGAAATCAGGCGTCAATTCGCTTGGGTGAGCAAGTGGATTGAACTCAACATAATTGCTGTCCCGCAGTACCGGCCAGGCATAGTGGGGTGCCTCTATGTCGTCTACCGAGTATTCCGGTAGCGTGATGGAATCCGAACTGCTGTCCAGCGGAAGCTCACGATAGAGTGGAATGAAGATCTCGTGGGCTCGATCGCGGAACTTCTGCTGCTCGTCTGCATCTACGGACGCCTTGGCATGGATCATCTGAAATCGTTCAAGCCAGTCGTTGCTAGGATCGCGCTCAAAGCGGGCAAGATGAGCCAGCAGATATCGATAGCCGGCAAAAGTCTGAGGGGTATGCTCACCAAACAGCAGCACCCTCGCCTCCAAGCCTAGCAGAGCCGCTGCGGTGGATTCGTTCAGGCCTGCACGGGCGTCAATTAGGACAGCGTCGTAACGCTTGAGGTCAGTCAGCCGGTCGGTGATCTGGCGGTTTCGATCTAGAAAACCCAATGGTTGGCCGGTTCTTTCGTCATGGCTTTCAAGATATGCACGGGCAATCTTGGCCAGTACATTGGCTGGATGACGCAAGGCCAGTGCTCCGACCGCGGGTACGACGTCGATCAGGCCGTGGCCACGACCGAACGGGCTTGCTGCAACCATGTCGTACAGGAACTCGTCGTTCAGTGCAACGCCTTGGCTTTCTACATGGGCATCGAGCAGGCCATAGTCAGGCAGAAGTTCGTCCGACAGCAACATGTGCCCGAGTCCAGGGGCTTCCAGGTCTAGGTCGATCACCAGCACCTTCCGGCCTCGCCGTGCGAGTTCGGCCGCACAGACCGCCAGCGCAGTACTTCGCCCGACACCACCCTTGATGCTGAAGAACACGTAGCGGATCGGATCGTTTGAAAGGTCGCCTCCAGTTGGGACGTGCAACCAATCCTGCCCGACAATGCGCTGTTCCAGTATATGCACCAAGCATGGTGAATCGGAGTCGAGCTCGATCGATTCACGGTAGCCGCACACTTGGCGGCGCAAACTTGTTAAGCCGGGGTGGTCGGGCAGAAGAATGGCCGATTCCGGTCGCGCATAGTGACCGATGCTGAGAGCAGCCTGCCGCGCGGAGGCTTGAACGTGGACATCCAGTGGCACAGCGCTGATGAAGGCCAGCTGCCCGCTTGCGTTGCGCAGGAACTGGCCCGCCATCACGGCCTCGCGACCTAGCACAGCAATGAGGGCCTGTACCAGGCGCGGCATGCTGGCGTCGAAACGGACGACCGAATTCACAGCAGCAGCCCCATGGCTTCGTCGGCGTTCTCACGCCAGCGTTCGAGCTGAGCTGTGGTGATAGAGCCGGTCGCCGCGTAGCGCATCTTGATGTCCCAATGCTGCAGGTAGTTGTCGCGCTGCATCATGGTCCGCAACGGTGCGGCTCTGCGACCGTGCAGTGCGTCGAGTGCCTGCAGTCGGAGCTCGGGCCAATGTGTCCAGATGGCGCCGTGGTCAGTCTGCACCTTGTGCTGCGCAATCAACTGGTGCTTGACCGCGCACTCCGCAGCTAAGCCGAAGTGGTAGGCGGCGTTGTCCATTCGGTGCTCATCCTTCAATTTTTGAGCATCGTGGAAGTGCCGATAGGCAGCTCCATTCATTTCAGTCTGGTAAGCCAAGCTGAATCCTTGACGATATGTGCTGCTGCGCATTACACCATTTGCCGAATGAGCATTGAGGATGCCTGATGGGCGTGGTGCCCATCAAGACCGGCAGCATCGCGCTCGACGGCCAGGACATCAGCAAGGACGTCCCCTACGAGCGCGTGCGCAAGGGCGTGGGCTACGTGCCCCAGGGCCGCGAGATCTTCGGCCGCCTGACGGTGGAGGAGAACCTGCGCATGGGCCTGGCCTACAAAAGCGGCAGCACACCCATCCCGGCCGAGTTGTACGAGCTGTTTCCCATCCTCAAGCAGTTCCTGCACCGCCGTGGAGGTGACCTGTCGGGCGGCCAGCAGCAGCAGCTCGCCATCGCCCGGGCCCTGGCGGCCGGCCCCAAGCTGCTGATCCTGGACGAACCCACCGAGGGCATCCAGCCCAGCATCATCAAGGACATCGGCCGCGTCATCCGCATGCTGGCTGACCGCGGCATGAACGGCCAACGCATGGCCATCGTGCTGGTGGAGCAGTACTACGACTTTGCCGCCGAGCTGGCCGATCAGTACCTGGTGATGGAGCGCGGCGAGATCATCGCCCGCGGGCGCGGCAGCGAGATGGAAGCCAACGGGGTACGGCAGTTGATGTCGATCTGAGGGGCCAACAGCTCGAGAGCCAGCCTCACGCCGCCAACTGTGCCAGCCACGGCGCCGCGCGGCGAACCTGGAGTCGCCCCCGGTCTTGTTCCTGGCGCAGGTGCTGAACCACTTGAACCGCTTGCGTTTCAGGAAACTCGTCGGCAAAGCGCAGCAAGGCGCGCTGCGGTTGATCGTCACTGAGCTTGCATTCGATCAGGTGGGTGAGCGCCTGGTCGCGCGACAGCACGAAGTCCACCTCGGCACCGTCCTTGGTCCTCAGGTAGTGCAGCCCGGTGGATTGCCCCTGTGCGTCGGCCAGGAACTGCACGTGCTTGAGCAGCATGCCCGCCAACGCGTTCTCCAGCCGCAGCCCTGCATCGCCACGCACCAGGCCTGTGTCATAGAAGTAGACCTTGGGCGACTGCAGGATCGAGCGGGCGATGTTGTGGTGCCAGGGCTGCACCGTGAACACGATGAACAGGGCCTGAAGGATGTCGAGGTAGCGCTTCAACGTTGAAGGCGACACCGCCAGATCGCGTGCGATCGATGCCAACGACAGCGGCGAGCCGACCCGCTCGCGCAGCAGTTCGACGAACAACCGCATCGTGCCGATCTCGTTCACGCGGGAGAACTCCAGCACGTCCTCGCGGATCAGGTCGGTGATGTACTGGGCCCGCCAACGGTCGGCCTGCACACCGTCTTCAGCCAGACAGGGTTCCGGAAAGCCTCCGCGTGCCAGCAGGTGATCCAGCGCGGCATCGGGCTGCGGCTGTGACTCGTGTTGTTCGCACCATTCGCGCACGGAAATCGGGTGCAGCCGGTAGGCGAAGTACCGGCCCGCCAGCGATTCGCCGCTTTGACGGAAGGTTTCCATGCGTGCGCTGCCCGTCACCAGCAGGGCCTGATCGGCCGGTCGTCCGTCCACCACACCCTTGAGCCACTGCTTCCAGCTGGGCATCTTGTGGATCTCGTCCATCACCAGCAGCCGCCTGTCCAGTGGCCAGCTCTGGCGCTGCAGCACGGCGCGATCGGCCGCAACGTCCCAGTTCAGGTAGTGCGCGGGGCTGCGGCCGGCCATCAACTGCCGCGCCAAGGTGGTCTTTCCCACCTGCCTCGGCCCGGTCAGCACCACCATCTTTCGGTTGAGATCGGTGCGAACCAGTTCATCCAGATAGCGCTTCATCCGACCATTTTAGGGTTGACTGCAAAAAAGTCGCGACTTTCTTCCAGTGGGCTGCAATTTGGTCGCACCTGGCATTCCAGACCGGGCCCACCTGGAGCCACGGCGCGCCGTCTTCCTGACCTGCCATCCAGAGGGGCGCGCTGCTGCGGCAGGCTCAACGCCTGATCCACCTTCAAACGATCGGCGCTCCAGCCTGCCCTCGTTCGCCGCTTTGACAGGGGTCAACCCGGGCGCTGCGTCCCCGGGCGCAGACTTGCCATGGGTTCCTCTTCAACTGAAAGGCACGATCATGAGCGACACGCAGGAGCAATGGCAGGCCCTGGTGGACCGTCTGCGTCAGGAGCGCGACGAACTTCGATTGAAGCTGCACCTGGGCACCGCCGAGGCCCGCGACGAGTGGGACAAGGTGGAAGCCAGGTGGGCGGAGGTGGAAGCCCGCATGCCCCAGGTCAAGGCCGAACTGCGGGACGGCGGGCAGAACCTGCGCGCGGCGCTGGACATGGTGACCGAAGAAATCTCCAGCCGCTACGAGCGCATCCGCAAGCTGTTCTGACGGGACCGGCTGCGGTTGCAGCAACGGGCTGAAGGCGCCAATTCCTGACACCCCTGGATGAGGGGGTTTGGCGGCCCCGTCGTGCAGGACGCGACACGGCTCGTCGCACAAGGCGCGCACCATCGACCTCAGTCAGTGGAGGTCGAACGACATGTCCAGAACGTCGAAGGGGGCCTGACCGATGGTTGCCCCCACCGCGCGCCGCAAGGCCCGAGTGTCCGCACTCGACACGGTGATCCTGGCGCTGGAGCTGCTCAAGCGCATCCCGCGGGGTCGGCGGGTCACCGCGGCGCAACTGCATGAGCAGTTGGCGGATCAGGGGTTCCAGCGCGACCTGCGCTCCATCCAGCGTCAACTGGAGGTGCTGTCGGAGCACTTCGACATCGAACGTGACGACCGCAGCAAACCCTATGGATACAGCTGGAAGGAGCGCTCCCCCGGCCTGTCGCTGCCCGGGCTGACGCCGCACGAATCCCTGCTGCTGGCCCTGGCGCAGCAGCAACTGGCTCCACTGTTGCCCAGCGCGGTCAGCCGCTCGATGGACAGCTACTTCCAGGCCGCGCGGCGCAACATCGGAACACCCTCCGAGGCCACCGGCCAGCGCGCCCGCGAAGCGCGCTGGCTGGCCAAGGTCCGCGTCGTCAGCCAGACCCAGCCGCTGCTGCCGCCGAAGGTCAGCTCACAGGTGTTCGAGGCGGTCAGCGATGCGCTCTACCGCGACGAGTGGCTGGACATCCGCTACCAGAAGCCGCGCGAAACCACCGCCCGCCCGGCCCGCATCATGCCGCTCGGCCTGTGCCAGCAGGGCCCGCGCCTCTTCCTCGTCTGCCGCTTCGACGGCTACGAGGACCACCGCATCCTCGCCCTCCACCGCATCCAGCAGGCCGAGCCCTCCGGCCTGAACTTCGACCGCCCGCCCGACTTCGACCTCGACCGCTACATCGCCGACGGCAAGTTCGGCTTCGGCGAAGGGCGGTACGTCAAGCTGAGCTTCCGCATCACCAAATCCGCCGGAGAACACCTGCTGGAAACCCCGCTGTCCACCGACCAGACGGTGGAAGACCTCGGTGAGCATTACCGCATCACCGCGACGGTGGTGGAGTCGGGGCATTTGACTTGGTGGCTGCGGGGGTTTGGGGAAGCGGTGGAAGAAGTGTCTCTTGAAAAATTGAAGAGTAGCTGATTATTTTGTGTGTTCCCCTGTTCTAAGTTTGCTGAGGAGCCTAAATTGGAAGCAAAGACGATTGAAAATGTGTTCACGGATGCCATTTTTCGAGTGCCTGGATATCAGCGCGGATATGCGTGGGAAGAGTCCCATCTTGAGGATTTTTGGAGGGATCTGAGTTGGTTGAGTGAAAATCAGCGGCATTACACTGGCATGCTCACGTTGTATAAAACTCGGGATCTTGGAGGTAGGGCCGTCTACCATATTGTTGATGGGCAGCAAAGAATTACAACATCATTCTTGCTGATCAGCAAACTAGCAGCTAGAAATGAGGTTCTCGCTGGATTACCGAGGCAGGTAATTGAGTATTGCTATCTGAGATCGGTTGATCCGAAAAATGGATCTTTGACTTCCAGGGTTGGCTATGAATCGGAAGAGAGAATGAACTTTCTTCAAGCAATATTGGATGATCGATCTGCAGTTCCGAAGAAGCGAAGGAAGCTGACTCCGAAGAATGTCTACGAAAAGAATCTGCTGAGGGCGAGTGACTTCTTTGATGAGAAGCTGAAAGGCCTTTCTCCATTGCAAATGAGTGATTTATTTGCGAAGGTCAAGAATCAGCTCATTTTTGATGTTCACTATGTGAGGGACGCATCCGAGGTTTCGTCCATGTTTGAATCGATCAACTATCGAGGAAAACGACTGACGAAGTTTGAAGTTCTGAAGAATCGTCTAATTTTTCTTTGTCAACTGATTGGCCAAGCGGATGAGGGGGTTCGTTCTAGTGCAATGGATACCCATAAATTGATTGAGGATACATGGGGGGAGGCGTTTGACTGGTTTGGTAGGGGGGAAGATCCACTCGACGAGGACGACTTTCTCTTGCACCACACATGCATGTACTTCGGCTCCCTCAAAAGGGAGCGAGACGCCCTCGACAAGTTCCTCTTCAAAGAGAAGTTTGCGACGGATCGCCTTTCTTCAGTTGATGACGACCGAATAACGCTCGGCGAATTAACTAGATATGTCGAGAGCATTCGAGTTTCATCAGAACTTTGGGCGCTGCAGAACGCTCGAATTGACCAACTGGTAGGCAAGCCAAAGTGGGTGACGAAGGATTTTATTCAGGGAATTCGGCGGCTCAATCGCCTTCGTATGCGTCACTTTAAACCACTTATCCTTGGCGCGCTGAACCGCATGCGCGCAGGCGACACGAACGAAGACTCTACTACTCTCGTGCATCTTCTTTCTAGGGTCGAAAGGTTTATATTTTTGGTTTACTCTGTCAGCGGGTATGGTGGAAACGAAAAATCCAGAGGAAAGTTTTCTGATTTTGGTTTCTGGATAATATCGAAAGAGAAGGGGTATTCGTTTGATGAGGTATCGACTGTTATTGATGAATACGTATTTTTTCGGGACGGTGATGAGTGCGGCGGTGTATTCTCATGGACCGGGTTTGCCAAAGATCTTAGGGCCCGCTTCATAGATGGGGCTGGTTGGTATTCTAGGGATGATATCAAGTTTATATTGAGTGAGTGGAGTAGTCATCTTGGGTCGGAGTGTGATGATTCTCGAGAATACGAGAACCTCTCTGTGGAGCACGTTCTGCCTCAAAATCAAAACTCTGAAGGCGCGTGGGCAGAAGTCAGACTCGAGTTGGGTCGGAGGTTTGAGTACGTTTTGCATGATCTGGGAAATCTGACTCTACTAGCCAAGGGTGCAAATTTGGCTGTCCAGGATATTGATCTGAAATCTAAGGCGGGCGTATATGTGCATACGGCTGACGGTGCTGATATCTTGAGAAGAGCAGGTCGGAACTGCAAATGGACTGAGACCGAAATAATTGAACGAGGCCGTTCGATCGTCAAATTCATGGTTGAGCGTTGGGAATTTCCAGAAGAGGGAGAGGATCCGTATGTGGATGACAAGTGCGATGATGTCTTGTCGAAAGGAGTGAAGCCGTTGCGACAACGGAAGCATAGTCCAGAGTAACTCATCGGATATTTTCAGGCGACACACCACGTCGCACCCCTGACGACACTGGAAGCACTCCCCACACAGGACTGCTTCCATGCCCCGCACAGCCACTTCACCCACCCGCCGCACTGCTGCCGGCAAGAACCCGTTGCCGGTGGCGCCGACCGCTGCGGTTGCTGCCGAGGTTGACAGCGACGCCGCGATCCGGATTGCCGATGACCGGGTGGCGTTGGCGGTGCTGATGCTGGTTGGCTCCGGTGGGCTGTCGCGGCGGCGGTTGGGGCATGGGGTTGAGGGGGCGGCCACGGCTCTGGTGCCGGCGGCGCGCTCCCTGCCGGCGCAGCTGGCAAGGACGATGGCTGCCGATGCCAGGGAGCAGCGCTCACTCGGGGTGCGCGCCACGGCGGGATGGTTCGATGATGAGTTGGATCGGGCCGACGACGCGGTCACTGGCCCGGCGCAGAGCGACGCCATTGAGCTGGATGACGATGACCTGGAGCAGCGCATCGCGGCCGGGTTGCGCGGCCGGTCACCGGCTTTTGAGCTGTTCCTGCGCCGGTTGCGGCGGGCTCTGGCGTTGCGGGTATCCCAGGCGCCAGCGCATCCCACCGATGTCAATGTCGAGATCCTGAGCCAGACGCTGGGACTGGGTGCGGCCGAGCAGGTGCTGCTGCGGCTGGCGGTGGCCGGCGCTGCGGGCAGCGTGCCGACGGCCTTTGACTTTGTGGATGCGATGCTGCTGCCCAAGGCCGTCGATGTGCTGCTGCGTGAGGTGGCGCAGGCCGATCCGGATGGGGTGAACCGGCTGCGCGTCGGCCGGTCGGTGCTCATGGATGCCGGCCTGATGGACGCCGGCTCCGGGCGACGGGAGCGCTGGGGCGACCTGGATGCGCTGCTGCAGTTGTCGGCACTCGGCCGGCGCCTGTTGCTGACGCCCTGTGAAGATGCCGCCGAGATGGCGACGCGCCTGCTGGTGCCGGTGCCCATGCTGAAGCCGCCGCGGCCCTGCACATGGCCCCACCTGGTTGAGGCGCGGTCGACCCTGTTGCCGCTGCTGCGCAACGCGGTTGCCGAGGGCGTGGCCGGTGTGAATGTGTTGCTGCACGGCGCCTCCGGCACCGGCAAGACCTTGTTTGCACGCGAGCTGCTGCGGGAGCTGGGCCTGCCGACTTTCCAGGTCGCCTGGGCCGATGCGGACGACCAGCCGGCCCAGCGGGTGGACCGGCTGGCCAGCCTGCGGCTGTGCCAGCGTTTTGCACCGGCGGGCGAGTCGCTGCTGTTGCTGGATGAAGCCGAGGATGTGTTCAGCCACGCCCACCCGGCCCGCGGCCACCCGCTGGCCGCGCTGCTGGGCAGCCCGCCCGAGCCCAAGGCCTGGTTGAACCACCTGCTGGAGCACAACCCGCGGCCGGTGATCTGGATCAGCAACCGGGTGAGCCACATGGACCCGGCCTACCTGCGCCGGTTCACGCTGTGTGTGGAGTTTCCGACCACGCCGCTGGCGGTGCGGCGCACGATCGCCGAGCAGCACCTGGCACCCGTGGGCTGTTCGGTGGCGCTGGTTGAGCAGGCGGCGGAACAACCCGCGCTCAGCCCAGGCCTGTTGGCTGGTGCTGCCACGGTGGCGCGGCTGGCCGGCAAGCAGGGCGCCGAGGCGGACGCAACCGTGCGGCTGGCGCTGACCCAACAGCTGAGGGTGCTGGGTGAGACCGGCCTGGCGCTGCCGCGAGCGGGCGTGCGCTTCGATCCAACCCTGCTGAACCTGGCCGGGCCGGTGGCGCCGCAGCAGTTGCTGGCGCGGCTGGCCGGCCTGGGTGCGGCGAACCTGCTGTTCAGCGGCCCGCCGGGCAGCGGCAAGACCGAGCTGGCGCATCAGCTCGCCGGTGAATTGGGCCGTAGATTGGTGGTGCGCACGGCCGCTGACCTGCACAGCAAGTGGTATGGCGAATCGGAGGGAAGGGTGGCGCAGATGTTCGAGGGCTGCGACGCGCAGGGCGAGGTGCTGCTGATCGATGAGGCCGATGCCCTGCTCGGCGCACGCGAGGTGGACACCCATCGGGCGGACGCAGCGGTGCTGGGGGAATTCCTGCGCCGCATGGAGACACACCCCGGCCTGCTGATCTGCGCCACCAACCGCAGCCGGTCGCTGGACAGCGCACTGATGCGGCGCTTCATGTTCCGCCTGCAGTTTCGCCCGCTGAGCTCCGAGCAGCGCCTGCGGATGCTGGCGGTGTCGGCCGGCGTGGACGGGGTGCTGGCGCCGCTGAGCGCAGACCTGGCGGCCTGGCTCGACCGGCTGGATCAGCTCACACCCGGCGACTTTGCCAATGTGGCCCGACGTTCCGTGGCGCTGGGGCAGCCGTTCGATCTGGCGCAGTGGTTGTTCGAGCTGCAGAGCGAGCAGGATGCCAAGCCGGAAGGCGGCGCCCGGGCCATCGGTTTTGTCTGACACCGTCAGGACATGGGATCTTCCATCATGAACCCTCCAAATTCCCCTGCCCCGCAGCTCCTGGGCGAAGTGCCCGACCGAGAGGAGTTTGCAGCCTCGCTGGCGCAGAGCCTGGATGCGTTGCACCGCTTCGTGCACGCGGCCCGCGAATGGACCCTGCCGCCGGTGGTGAATGGCTGTGAGCGCTACCCGGAGGGCGAGCTTCCCTACAGCTTTCAGGCTGCTTGGCAGTACCAGCGGCCGCAGGAGTTCCAGCAAAGCCTGCTGGACTTCCTGCGGGTGTGTTTCGAGCCGGAGGCGCCGGGCTCGCTGCTGCTCAACGGCAACCAGGGCCTGCTGCTGGAGGCCCTGCCCACGCAGCCCTTCCGGCTGGCGTACCTGAGCGAAACCGGCCAGCCGGGTGAAACGCTGGCCGAGCTCAAGATGCGGGTGCTCGATCGCCGTTGTGCGGAGCTGGGGCTCGACCGGGGGCTGGGCCCGCTGTTTGGTGCGATCTGTTGGGGAGAGGGCAGTCTGCTGCAGCGGCTTGCGGCCACGCAGACGCTTTTTTCGGCCGGGCTCACTGCCGCCCAATGGCTCGGCACCTGGGCGGCGGAGATTCAGGGTGAAGCCTCCGTCGAAACGACAGGCGAGCCGATCTGCCATCTGGGCTACGCCATCGACGGGGCGCTGGGCGATCGGGTGAGGGTGTCGTTGTGGCGTTTTTGTGCGCCTCCCCTCGTGCATTGAACAGGGCGGGTCCCCAAAAGGACCCCCTGTCACCCACGCGATACGACCAAGGGTTTACCCGATGCAAACTGCAGGCTCTGCTCCGCAGGCGCTGTGGTCTGGCGCTGCGGATTCTTCGACGTGAACCGGTCCCGCGAGTCTGACCCATGAACTTTCAGCTGACCTACAAGAGCAAACTGACCCAGGCCGAAGAGGCCATCGGCCTGGTGCGCGATGGGGACACGATCGTGGTGCCTACCGCGGCCGCGGAGCCGCCCGGGCTGTTGACGGCGCTGTCGGAGCAGCGGCGGCGGTTTCGGGATGTGAAGGTGTCGCAGATTCTGCCGATCGGCCGTTATGGCTACTTCGATCCCGCGACCGCAGAGCATGTGCGCCACGTGGCCTACTTCTTCGGGCCGGCCACCCGCGGCGGCGGGCAGGCGGGTTGGATCGACTACTCGGCGTCCAACTTCTCGGAGATGCCGGAGCTGATCCGCCGCGGGCTGAAGCCGGCGGAAGTGGTGTTTGCCAGCGCCTCGCCGATGGACGGGCACGGCTACTTCTCGCTCGGGCTGGCGGCGGACTACACCCTGGCGGCCATTTCCCGGGCGCGGGTGGTGGTGCTGGAGGTCAACCCGAACGTGCCTTTCACCAACGGCGCCTGCCTGGTGCACCTGTCGCAGGTGACGGCGCTGGTGGAGCGTGAGGCGCCGGTGGCGGAGGTGGGCCTGCCGAAGATCGGCCCGGTGCAGGAGGCCATCGGCAAGTACGTGGCCGACATGATTCCGGACGGGGCCACGCTGCAGATCGGCTACGGCGGCATTCCGGATGCGGTGGTGATGCAGCTGACCCACAAGCAGGACCTGGGCATCCACACCGAAATGCTGGGCGACGGCATCCTGACGCTGATCGAGTCCGGTGCGGTCACCAACCGGGTCAAGAACGTCAACCGCGGCAAGGTGATGGCCACCTTCGCGCTGGGTTCGCGCAAGCTCTACGACTTCATGCACCGCAACCCGGCGGTGGAGCTGCACCCCTCGGACATCACCAACGACCCCTGGCTGGCGGGGCAGAACGACAACCTGATCGCCATCAACGCCACGATGCAGATCGATCTGGCCGGCCAGTGCGGCTCGGAGACGCTGGGCTGGCTGCCGGTGTCCGGTACCGGGGGACAGTCCGACTTCGTGCGTGCGGCCAACCGCTCCGAAGGGGGCAAGGCCTTCATCGTGCTGCCCTCCACCGCCAGGGACAGCAGCCTGTCGCGCATCGTGCCGACGCTGACGCCCGGCGCGCATGTGAGCACCAGCAAGAACGACATCAACTACGTGGTCACCGAGTTCGGTGTGGCGCAGTTGCGCGGCAAGACGGCCCGCCAGCGCGCCGAGGCGCTGATCGGCATCGCGCACCCGGACTTCCGCGGGGAGCTGCGCGAGCAGGCCCGGCAGATGAACCTGCTCTGATTCCGGGTCCGGCAGCGGGCCCGGCAGCGGGCCGGGCGGCCCTTCGGGCCCGCACCGTCACACGGTGGGGCGGCCCCGCTGTCAGCCGGGCGGTGGCCCTGCGCCGGTAGGATTTGGCATCCGGCCCCACCCGACGGCCGCAGGGAGACCCGTGCATGAACGCATCCACGCTGCTGTTGGGCGGCACCATCTTCAGCAGCGCTTTTCTGCTGTTCCTGGTGCAGCCGCTGATGGCCAAGCAGATCCTGCCCTGGTTTGGCGGGTCGGCTGCCGTCTGGACGGTGTGCATGGTGTTCTTCCAGGTGCTGCTGCTGGCCGGCTACGCGTATGCCGACCTGCTCACCCGGCGCCTGAGCCTGCGCCTGCAGACGCGGGTGCACGCCGGCGTGCTGCTGGTCAGCCTGCTGAGCCTGCCGGTGATCGCCCACGAGCGCTGGAAACCCGCCGCGGAGAGCGACCCCACGCTCTGGATCATCGGCCTGCTGCTGGCCACCATCGGGCTGCCGTACTTCGTGGTCTCCACCACCGGGCCGCTGCTGCAGGCCTGGGTGTCGCGTTCGCCTTCGGCGGCGCAGGTGTACCGCTATTTTTCGCTGTCCAACTTCGCCTCCCTGCTGGCGCTGCTGGCCTACCCGGTGGCCATCGAGCCCTGGTCGCCGCTGCGCACGCAGGTGCTGGGCTGGTCCATGGGCTATGCCGGTTTTGTGGCCCTGTGCCTGGGCAGTGCCTGGATGGCGGCGCGACTGCCGCAGCGGTCGGCCGGGGCCGCGGTGGCGTCCGGCTCCAACACCTTCCAACCCGAGGCACAGGGGCCCGCCGCAGGCTGGGGCACGCAGCTGCTGTGGCTGCTGCTGCCGGCGCTGGGGTCCTGGCTGCTGCTGGCGGTCACCAACCACATCACGCAGCATGTGGCGTCGATCCCCTTCCTCTGGATCCTGCCGCTGGCCACCTACCTGCTGACCTTCATCCTCTGCTTCGAGAGCGACCGCTGGTACCGCCGCCCGGTGTTCCTGCCCCTGGCGGCGTTGTTGCTGGCGCTGGGTGCCTGGGCCCTGACCGAGCGGCTGGGCAGCCTGGTCACCACCGCGGTGCCGCTGTACCTGGCGGCGCTGTTCGTGCTGTGCATGGCGCTGCACGGGGAAATGGCCCGGCTGCGCCCGCCCACCCGGCAGCTCACCCGCTACTACCTGATGCTGTCGGCCGGCGGCGCGGTGGGTGGGGTGGGGGTGGGCCTGCTGGCGCCGCAGTGGCTGGACGGCTACTACGAGCTGGGGCTGGGTTTCGTGTTCACCGCGGCCATCGGTGTGGCGCTGCTGCGCCAGCGGCCGGCTGCGATGGCCCTGAGTGCGGCGCTGGCGCTGCTGTGCGGCTTCTGGCTGCTGCAGCAGGTGCGCGATGACCATGAGGGCGCACGCCGCATCGAACGCAACTTCTACGGCACGCTGCAGACCTACGATACGGGCGACCAGGACGATGCGCCGGCCGAACGCCAGCGGGTGCTGCGGCACGGTTCGGTCATCCACGGGAATCAGTTCACCGACCCGGCCCGGCGGCGCGAGCCCACCGCCTACTACGGGCCGGATTCCGGGGTTGGCCGGCTGCTGCGGGCCCTGCCCGAGGGCCGGCCGGCGCGCGTCGGTCTGGTCGGCCTGGGTGCGGGCACGCTGGCGGTGTACGGCCGCCCCAGGGATGTGATGCGCCTGTACGAAATCGATCCGCAGGTGTTCGAGCTGGCGCGCAGCGAGTTCACCTTCCTGGGGGACGCGGCGGCCCGGGGGGTGGGGTTCGAGGACGTGGTGGGCGATGCCCGGCTGTCGATGGAGCGCGAACCGCCCCAGCGCTTCGATGTGCTGGCCATCGACGCCTTCTCCGGCGGCTCGGTGCCGGTGCACCTGCTGACCGCCCAGGCCCTGCAGGTCTACCTGCGCCACCTGGCACCCGGAGGCGTGCTGGCCTTCCATGTCACCAACCGCTACCTGGACCTGCCGCCGGTGGTGATGGCCGGCGCGCGCGCCCTGGGCCTGCAGGCCGCACTGGTGAGCGACGCAGCCGAGACCTCCGAGCACCTGCGCCGCACCGACTGGGTGCTGGTGGCGCGCCAGCTGCCGCCGTCGGCGGGTGAGCAGGCCGAGGTGCCGCCGTCCCGGTCGGCAGCGCCCTGGACGGACGACTTCAATCAGATGCTGCGGGTGCTCAAGCCGCAGGCGCTGTAGAAGCATCGGTTCTTGCAAAGGGCAGGCCCAGACCGCTGTCCCGCCCATTCACTGTCCCAGCAGCCCCTTCAGCCGGTTCTGCACTGCATCTCTCGCCTTTTCCTTCGCCAGATCCCTGACCTGATCCTTCAGCGGCGCCGAGGCTGCATCGCCGGCCTTCAGCCCGAGCTTCTCAGCGGCGCGGGCTTCGAGTTTGTCGCGCAGCTGGTCCTTGACCAAGTTGCCGGCGGCGCCCACCGCGACTTCGGACCAGACGATGCGCCAGGTCGGTGCCTCGAAGGGGCCGGCCAGGCGCACCGGCACGGTCAGGCCCTTCAGGGTGTCCAGGTCCTTGCCGCCCTGGCCCTGGCTGGTGGTGGTCAGGGTGCTGCGGGCCGTGTAGTCCAGCCGGCGGGCGGGCAGGTCGATGCGGCCTTCGCCGCCCAGGCGCAGGAAGGGGCTCTTGAGCGACAGGTCGCGGTTGTCGGCCACGCCGTTGCGGACCTGAAAGCTGGCACTGAGCTCCGAGAAGTCGGTCTTTTCGCTGCGCCGGGCCACCTCCACCGCGTCCTGCTTCAGGCTGAGAGCGGCCTTGACCTGGCGCAGCCGCTGGGCCAGGTTGATGCCCTTGACGGCGCCGTCGCGCAGCTGCAGTGCGGCGCTGCCGTTCAGGGCGCGCTGCAGGGCCTGGACGCTGGCACCGCCGGAGCCGACATCCAGCGCCAGCCTGCCGCGTCCTTCCAGCAGGTCCTGGCCGGCAACGTCCTTCAGCAGGGCCTGCACCAGGATGTCCTGCGCAGTGGCCTGCAGCGCCAGGCGCTGCTGTGCCGGGCCTGCACCGGCCCAGGCGTTCAGCCGCGCATCGACGCTGCCGTCCCAGGCGCGCAGCCGCAGCGGGGCCACCTGCAGGTGGCCGTCTTCCAGTACGGCGGTGGCGCTGAGGTCGCGGATCACATAAGGCTGGTAGCGCAACATGCCGGCCTGCAGCGAGACGCGTGCGTCCAGGGCGCGCAGGCCGGAGAGGTCCAGAGGGGTGTCTGGCGCTGGGCCGGGGCTGCTGGCGCTGGGGGCCGGTGCTGGGGCGGATGCTGCGGTTCCGGTGGGGGGCGGTGCAGCCTGCGGCGGCAGCAACGCGTCCAGGTCCAGCTCGCCGAAGCGGGCCTGCGCCTGCAGGCGCGGTCGTGCGCCGCCCAGGGTGAGCTGCCCGTCCAGGTCGAAGGTCTGGGCGTTCATCTGGCCGTCGAGCTTCCAATCCACCCGGGCCGCGGAGGCGTCGACCTGGCCACGGGCGCTGACCTGCAGCGGCCGCAGCGCCGGGTTCTGCACGGTGGCGTCGAGCTGCAGTTGCGCCAGCGAGACCTCACCCGCCTGCAGTCGCGCGGTGAGCTGGCTGGTCAAGGTGCCCCGCACGCGCGAGGCCGCTGCGCCCTGGGTGGCCGCCCCCAGCCGCAGCTGCAGCGCCGGCACCTGCAGCGTCTGGAAGTTGCCGCTGGGCGCGCCGGAGCCGATGCTGCCCTCCAGCGCCGCGGGGCCCTGCAGAGCAAAGCTGCCGGACAGGGGCGAGCCCTTGAGCTGCTGGCCCTGCACGTCCAGCTGCGGCCAGTTCAGTGTCGCCTGAAACGGCTGGACCGGCTGGGCCGGCTGGCCCGCGCCGGCCAAGGCGCCGCGCAGTTGCAGCGCCAGCTGGTCCAGCGTGAGGTGCTGCTGTGCCGGGCGGAAGGCGAAACGCTGCAGCGTCAACTTGCCCTCCTGCAACTGCAACGGCCCGGCCCGCAGCGCCAGCCGCAGCGACAGCGGTGCGGCCTCGATGGAGGCGGTGGAGGCGGTGGAGGCGGTGGAGCGCGCCGCCGCATCGGACGCCGCCGGCGCTGGTGCCGCAGGCGCCAGATGGCCCGCGTCGTACGCCAGGTTGCCGGTCAGCGTGGCGTCCAGCCCGCTCAGGCCGGGCAGGTCACCCCGAAGCTGCAGCGTCAGGTCGCCGGCCTGCACCTTCAGCGCCGGGGCCCGGGCATCGCCGAAGTCCAGCTTCAACTGGGTTGCCGCCTGCAGGTCCAGCTGCGCGGCCGGTTCGCTCAGGCGCGCCTGGGCCGTGAGCTTCACCGGGCTGGGCTGGCCCGGCGTCAGCCGGCCGGTCTGCAGTTCGGCCAGCGTGGCCACACCCTTCAGCCGGCCGAGGCGGTCGTCCAGCTCCAGGTTCACCTGCTCGAAACGCAGCCCGCTGATGTCGAAGTCCAGCGGCTTTCGCTGCGAGGGTTCGGCGGCGGGTGTCAGGCTGGCGGCCGGCCGCAGCAGGTCATCGATGTTGCTGCGGCCCTGCGTATCGCGCCGCCACACCGCCGTCAGGCCGCGGGCCTGCACCGCATCGACCACCAGTTGCCCCCGCAGCAGCGGCAGCCACTGCACGGCCAGTTGGGCCTCCCCCAGGCTGGCGAAACGCTGCTGTGGCTGCTGAAACTCCGACAGCGCCACATCGCGCAGCTCCACCTGCAGACGGGGGAACACCGACAGCCTCACGTCCCCCAGGCTCAGCTGGCGCTGGCGGTGCTGCTGCACCCAGTCGATCGCCAGACCCTTGTAGCGGTTGGCATCGAAGCTGGCCACCAGCCAGGTCAGTGCGCCGGCCAGGAGCAGAAACAGAGCCAGCAGGGCGAGGATGAGCTTGCGGGTCAGGGACATGCGGCCAGGAGAAGTCGGGATGGACAGTACTGAAGCGGCCCGGTGGGCTGCTGCCTTCGGTCGGATCCGTGAAGGATGACACGGTTCCCGCGGAGGCGGGCCGGTTTCATCCGCTCACGTCGGGTGGGTCGAACAGCGAACGCAGCGTGGCCAGACTGTCTGCCTCGTGCAGCGGCTTGTCGTCGCGGATGCGCAGCATGCGGGGGAAGCGCAGCGCCACGCCGCTCTTGTGGCGGGGGCTGGGGCCGATGCCCTCGAAGCCCAGCTCGAACACCAGCGTCGGGCGCAGGCTGCGCACCGGGCCGAACTTCTCCAGCGTGCTGGCGCGGATCACCCGGTCCACGCGCTGGAATTCCGCGTCGCTCAGACCGGAGTAGGCCTTGGCGAAGGTGAGCAGTTGCAGCCCGTCCGGGCGCGGTGGCTCGCGGCGGGTGATGGCTTCCACCACCGCCTGGGCTTCGGCGGCGTCGGCGGGCGGGCGGCTCCACACCGCAAAGGTGTAGTCGGTGTAGACCCCGGCGCGGCGGCCGTGGCCGGCCTGGGCGTAGATCAGCACCGCGTCGACGCGGTAGGGGTCCACCTTCCACTTCCACCACAGGCCATCGGACTTGGTGCGACCGCTGCCGTAACGCGCGTCGCGCTGCTTGAGCATCAGCCCCTCGACACCGCGGCTGCGGGCCTGCTCGCGCAGGGCGGCGCAGGCCGGCCAGTCCGCAGGACGCAGCAGGGGGGCGATGCGCAGCGCCGGGTGGGTGGCCTGCAGGGACTCCAGCCTTTGGCGCCGTGCGTGCAAGGGTTGGTCGCGCAGGTCCTGGCCGTCCGCCTCCAGCAGGTCGTAGGCCAGGAAGACGGCCGGGGCCGATTCCAGCAGGCGGCGCGGCAGGGTCTTGCGCTGCAGGCGCTGCTGCAGGGTCTGGAAGGGGGCGGGCTGCGCGTCGCCTTCGGGCCAGACCAGCAGCTCGCCATCCAGCGCCGTGCCCGCCGGCAGCGCCAGGGCGGGGCCGACCACGTCCGGGAAGGATTCGCTGATCAGCTCCTCGCCGCGCGACCACAGCCAGGCCTGCCCATGCCCCTGTTCGTCCACGCGGCGCACCAGCTGGGCGCGGATGCCGTCGTATTTCCACTCGATCTGCCAGTCGGCCGGCGTACCCAGCAAGGCGGCGGGGTCGCCGGCGAAGGGATGGGCCAGGAAGAAGGGGTAGGGCGTGCCGCCGCGCAGTGCTTCGGCCGGGCTGCCGTCGGCATCGGTGGGCGCTGCTGCGAGCAATGCGGCCCAGGACGCAGCGTTGGGCGGACGCCGCGCATCCGTCCAACCGACCATGCGCTGGGCCACCCGCTGGGGATCGAGTCCGCCGTGCTCGGCAATGGCGCGCTGCACCAGCAGCCGGCTCACGCCGACCCGAAAACCGCCGCCGATCAGCTTGACCAGCAGGAAGCGGCCGGCGCGGTCCAGCTCCGCCCAGGCTTGCCGCAGCGCCTGCTCCTGCTGCTCGGGCGGCTGGCGCGCAGGGGCTGCAGGCGCTGCTCGATCCAGTGGGCCAGGCCGAGGTCGTTGGCTGCGATGTCGGGGATTGCAGCGGGAAGTTCATGAGGCAGCACCAGCGCGATGGTTTCGGCCAGATCGCCCACCGCCTGGTAGCTGGCCTCGAAGAGCCAGTCCGGCAGGCCGGCTGCGCGGGCCGCGGCGGCGCGCAGCAGCGCGGTCGGAACCACCTGGCGCAGCTTGCCGCCGGCCAGCAGCCAGGCGGCCCAGGCGGCGTCCTCTGGTGGCGCCGCAGCGAAGTGGCGCCGCAGCGCGGCCAGCTTGTCGCCGGTGGCGGTGCTGGCGTCCAGCTCCTCGAACAGGCGGGCGAAGCGGCGCATCGTCAGGCCGCCTCCGTGGCGTTGTCGTGGGACGTGTCGGTGCCGGCCAGAGTTGCAGGGGCGCCGGGGGGGGCCGCAGGGGCCGCGCGTGTGGGCAGACGGTCCTCCTCACCCTGACCGTATTCGGTGCCGAAGACATCGCAGCGCAGGCCCTGCTCACGCAGCCAGCGCTGCAGCACCGCCTCGTTGCCGTGGGTGACGATGACACGCTCGCAGCCGGTGGCCTCGATGGCGCGCAGCAGCCCCGGCCAGTCGGCGTGGTCGCTGAGGGCGAAGCCGCGGTCCACGCCCTGGCGGCGGCGCGGGCCGCGCAATTGCATCCAGCCGCTGGCGAAGGCATCGCGGCAATCGCCCAGCCGCTTCGCCCAGGCGCTGCCCATGCCCAGTACCGAGGGCGGCGCCACCACCAGTGCGCTGCGCAGCTCCGGCTTGGTCAGCGTCTCCAGCGCCCGGGTGGCTGGCAGCCGCACCCCGGCGGCCTGGTAGGCCTGGTTGATCGAGGCCACCGCGCCGTGCACCGCGATCGGCCCGGCCGCTTCGTCCAGCCCGGCCAGCAACCGCTGCGCCTTGCCCAGGCTGTAACCCAGCAGCAGGCTGGTGCGGCCTTCGGCGGCGTTGGCCTGCCACCAGGCCTGCACCTCGGCCATCAGCTCGCGGCGGGAGCGCCAGCGGTACACCGGCAGGCCGAAGGTGCACTCGGTGATGAAACAGTCGCAGCGCACCGGCTCGAAGGGCGCGCAGGTGGGGCGGGCGTCGGCCTCCTGCGGGTGGTCGCCGGCCAGGAAGTAGTCGCCCGAAGCCACCCAGACCTGGCCGCGGTGCTCGATGCGCACCTGGGCGGAGCCCAGCACGTGGCCGGCCGGGTGGAGGCTGAGGTTCACATCCCCCAGGCGCAGCCGCTCACCATAGGCCAGGGTCTGCAGCGGCAGCGCATCGCCCAGCCGGGTGCGCAGCAGGGCGGCGCTGTCGTGCTGGGCCAGGCAGGCGCCGTGGCCGCCGCGGGCGTGGTCGGAGTGGGCGTGGGTGATGACCGCGCGCGGCACCGCCCGCCAGGGGTCGATCCAGAAGTCGCCGGGCGGGCAGTACAGGCCTTCGGGGCGCAGGACGATGAGGTCGGGGCGGCTCAAGCTCGCAGGTGTCGGTGCAGGAGTGGAGGTTGTAGCAGAGCCTGTCCGGGCTGGACGAACTGGGCAGGGAAAGCGTCCTTCCTTGCCCGATTTCGAAGCCGCTGGAGCAGGAAGATCGAGCCGCTCCAGTCCAACCCCAGGTCCCCCAACCCCATTCGGCCACGCCGCAGAAGTCCATGTCTCAACGCACACCGCTCACTGTCAAACGCCAACTCACCCTCGGGTTCGGGGGGCTTGCACTGGCCAGCGTGCTGGTGGCCGGCATGGCCGCCCGGGGCCTGGACGCCGGCAACGAGCGCTTCAATCAGTATGTCGAAGGGGTGGGCGCCCGCGCATCGACCGTTGCCAGTCTGGGCCATGCGATCAAGGACCGTGCAGTGGCGGCGCGCAACCTGCTGGTGGCCATGTCGCCCCACGATCGGGATGTGCAGGCAGCGGCGGCAGCCGCGGCTCACAGCGAAGTGGGACGGCTGCTCAAGCGCTACAACGAAATGGTGTCGCAGGCCGTCGACATGGGGGACAGTGCCCGCGCTGCAGCAGCCGAGATCAATCGACTGGAGCAGGCCTATGCCCCGGTCGCACTGGCTGTGGTGGATCTGGGCATGAAGGGTGAAACCGAGGCGGCCATTGCGAAACTGAACGCAGAGTGCATTCCGCTGCTGGTGGCGCTGAACAAGGTGCTGCGCGAATACGAGCAGATCGCCGAAGCGGCCGAAAAGCGCCAGATCGAGGCGGCGTATGCCGAGGCCTGGAAGGATGAGTTGCTGATGTTCGGCGCTGCCGGCTTGGCCCTGTTGATGGCGGCTGCGATCGGCTGGTGGATCCCGCGTCGCCTGGCCAACGCGCTGGGGGCCGAGCCGCAGGCCCTGTCCGACGTGGTGGGCCGGGTGGCCGATGGTGACCTGAGTCCGATCGCCGGTGCCGACCGGGCGCCTGCCGGCAGCGTGATGGCGTCGCTGGGCCGGATGCAGGCCGCGCTGGTCGGCCTGGTGGGGCGCATCCGCGATGTGTCGGAGGGCGTGGCCACCGCCTCCGACCAGATCGCCAGCGGCAACCAGGACCTGTCCGGGCGCACCGAGCAGCAGGCCAGTGCCCTGCAGCAGACCACCGCGCAGATGCACCAGATGAACGACACCGTGCGCGGCAGCGCCAGCGGCGCCCGCCAGGCCAGCACGCTGGCCGGGGACGCGGCACAGGCCGCCGGTCAGGGCGGTGAGGTGGTGCAGCGGGTGGTGGGCACGATGGGCGAGATCACCCAGTCCAGCCGGCGCATTGCCGACATCATTGGCGTGATCGACGGCATCGCCTTCCAGACCAACATCCTGGCGCTCAATGCGGCGGTGGAGGCGGCCCGGGCCGGCGAGCAGGGCCGTGGCTTTGCGGTGGTGGCCGGGGAGGTGCGCACGCTGGCGCAGCGCAGTGCCGCAGCGGCCAAGGAGATCAAGACCCTGATCGACACCTCGGTGGCGCGGGTGGACGCCGGCAGCCGCCAGGCCGAGGAAGCCGGTGCGACCATGCGCGACATCGTCGAGCGGGTGCGCAAGGTCACCGACCTGATCGCCGAGATCCATGTGGCCACCGAGCAGCAGAGCCAGGGCATCGAGCAGATCAACCAGGCGGTGGTCTCGCTGGACCAGGGCACGCAGCAGAACGCCGCGCTGGTCGAGGAAAGCGCCGCCGCAGCGGAAAGCCTGCGCCAGCAGGCCCGCGAGCTCACCGAGCTGGTGGCCGCCTTCCGCACCGGTCAGCCGGCCTGACCGGCTCGTTCACAGGTTCTTGGGGCTCCGGCTCTCCAGAGCGCCCAAGGCACTCATCGCATTCAAGGCGCCGGTTGCTGCCAGGCCTGAGGCGTCAGTTCGGCGCTGCCTTGGGCGCCGCTGATCAGCCAGTGCCCCTCCTGATGGGTGCAGCCCAGCCGCATGCTGCGTTCGGCCAGAGCGGTCAGCGCATCGCAGCCTTCGGGCGGCAGGAACCAGACGGTCAGGTTGCGCAGGCGGGCCAGGTCGCGGCGGTTGTCCTGCCACCAGGCTTCCGCCTTGCGCCCACCGTAGGCCAGCACGATGACTTCGTCGGCCCGACCGGCGGCGCGGCGCAGCAGGCGCTCGTCGGGCAGGCCCACCTCGATCCACTGTTCGATCACACCCGTGTCATCGCGCCGCCACAGCGCCGGCTCGCCGTCGGTGGAAATGTCGCCGGCCAGGCTCAACCGCTCGTCGGCATGCATCGCGAAGGCGAGGGCGCGCACCATCAGCCGCTCTTCGGTTTCGGAGGGGTGGCGCGCCAGGGTGAGGGCGTGGTCGGCGTAGTAGCCGCGGTCGATGTCGGCGACGGCCAACTCGGCCTTGTAGATGGTGGAGCGAAGGGCCATGGCGGGATTGTAGGAGGCGGGGTTAGGATGCCTGACCCACACAGATCCCTTTCGTTGGAGCCCTCATGATCCTGGAAGTCGCCGACATCCTCATCCAGCCCGGTCGCCAGGCCGAGTTTGACGCCGAGATCCGCCGTGGCGTGGAGACCGTCATCGCCCACGCCCACGGGTTCAAGGGCTACAAGGTGCAGCGCAGCCTGGAGACGCCGGAGCGCTACCTGCTGATGATCTGGTGGGCCACGCTGGAGGACCACACGCTGGGCTTCCGCGGCTCGCTGGCGTTTTCGGAGTGGCGCGGCATCGTCGGGCCGTTCTTTGCCCAGCCGCCGGTGGTGGAGCACTTTGACCTGATCGCCAAGTCCGGTGACCTGCCGGCGGCGGCCTGAAAACCTTGACTCCCGCTGCGCCGAAGGTCATGGCCGGCCCGAACGTCGACTTCTGGCAGAAGCGCTTCGAGGCGCAGGACCTGCCCTGGGACCGGGGTGAGGCCAGCCCGCAGCTGGCCGCCTGGCTGGCCGACGGCACGCTGGCGCCCGGTCAGCGCATCGCGGTGCCGGGCTGTGGCAGTGGTCATGAGGTGATTGCGCTGCGGCAGGCCGGCTGTGCGCCGGTCTACGCGGTGGACTACGCCGGTGCAGCGGTGGCCCTGGCACGCGAGCGTTTGGCGCAGGCCGGTTTCACACCGGCCGATGACGAACTGGTGCAGGCCGACGTGCTGCAGTGGCAGCCGCCCGTGCCGCTGGATGTCATCTACGAGCAGACCTGCTGGTGTGCGCTGCACCCGGACCACTGGGCAGGCTATGCCGCCCAGTTGCACCGCTGGCTGCGCCCGGGCGGTCGGCTCGCGCTGATGGGCCTGCAGGTGCTGCGGCCTGCAGCGGCCACCGGCCGCATCGAAGGCCCGCCCTACCACCTCGACATCGGCATGCTGCGCGCCCTGTTGCCGGGCGACCGCTGGGACTGGCCCGCGCCGCCGTACCCGGCCGTGCCGCACCCACGCGGCTGGACCGAGCTGGCGATCGTGCTGACGCGGCGCTGAGCTCCGGGCTGCATTTATTCAGCGGACGCCGCGGATCCGGCTTGGCCGGTCCGCTGGCGTTGCCCCCTTGAGGGGGAGCGGCGTGAGCCGCTACGGGGGTGGGACTCAGCAGCGTTCGAAAATGGCAGCGATGCCCTGGCCGCCGCCGATGCACATCGTCACCAGCGCATAACGGCCGCCGGTGCGGTGCAGCTCGTAGACCGCCTTGGTGGTGATGATCGCGCCGGTGGCGCCGATCGGGTGGCCCAGCGAGATGCCCGAACCGTTCGGGTTCACCTTGGCCACGTCCAGGCCGAGTTCCTTGTTGACCGCACAGGCCTGGGCGGCGAAGGCCTCGTTGGCCTCGATCACGTCCATGTCGGCGACGGTCAGGCCGGCGCGCTGCAGGGCCTTGCGCGAGGCCGACACCGGACCGATCCCCATGATGGTGGGCTCCACGCCGGTGTGGGCGTAGGACACCAGGCGGGCCATCGGCTTCAGGCCGTGGGCCTTGACGGCCTCACCGCTGGCCAGGGCGACGGCGGCAGCGGCGTCGTTGATGCCCGAGGCGTTGCCGGCTGTGACCGCGCCGTCCTTCTTGAAGGCCGGGCGCATCTTGGCCAGGCTCTCGGCGGTGGTGTCGGCCTTGATGTGCTCGTCGGTGACGAAGCTGATCGTGCCCTTGCGGCTGGCGATTTCGACCGGAACGATCTGTTCCTTGAAGTAACCGGCGGCCGTGGCGGCGGCGGCACGGCGGTGGCTTTCGGCCGCAGCCTCGTCCATCTGCTGGCGGCTGATGCCGAACTGCTCACCGACGTTCTCGGCGGTGATGCCCATGTGGATCTTGTGGAAGGGGTCGTGCAGTGCGCCGACCATCAGGTCCACCACCTGGGCGTCGCCCATGCGGGTGCCCCAGCGGGCGCCGGGCATCAGGTAGCCGCCGCGGCTCATGTTCTCGGCGCCGGCGCCGATCGCCACTTCACAATCGCCCAGCAGGATGGACTGCGACGCGGAGATGATGGCCTGCAGGCCCGAGCCGCAGAGGCGGCTGACGTTGAAGGCCGGAACTTCCTTGGGCAGGCCGGCGTTGATCGCGGCGACGCGGCTCAGGTAGAAATCGCGCGGCTCGGTGGTCACCACGGTGCCCATGGCCAGGTGGCCGAAGGCATCGGCGGGGGCGCCGGAGCGGGCGAGGGCGGCCTTGACCGCGGTGGTGGCCAGGTCGGCCAGGGGGACGTCCTTGAGGGAGCCGCCATAGGTACCGATGGCGGTACGGGCTGCGGCAACAACGAACACTTCACGGGATGCGGTCACGGGTCTGTCTCCTGATTCCGAGGGGAAGCAAAGTGAAAAGGTTACGCCGTCCGCGTTTCGGTTGCCTGACGTGACTTCCCTGACGGACTGCGATCGTTGCACGGGAGTGCAACAGGCCGTGAAGTGGAGCGTGGGCACGGGGCGCTGTGGGTGAGTTTGATTTAGTAAAACGTGAAGTCACGAGTCAATAGTTCTGACTTCACCTTATCTTGTCGCGCTCCTACAGTGCCTCCATCGACCGCTGAACCCCGTCTTGCGACGCCGCCCGACCCACCGCCACCGAGGAGCAACTTCCATGGACCAATCGCACCGTTACGCCGACCTCAGCCTGCGCGAGGAGGACCTGATCGCCGGCGGCCGCCACATCCTGGTGGCCTACAAGATGTTGCCCAAGGCCGGCCACGGCTACCTGGAAGCGGCGGCGCATTTCGCGGCCGAGTCCAGCACCGGCACCAACGTGGAGGTCAGCACCACCGACGACTTCACCCGCGGCGTGGACGCGCTGGTGTACTTCATAGACGAGGCGAGCGAGGACATGCGCATCGCCTTCCCGCTGGACCTGTTCGACCGCAACATCACCGATGGCCGGATGATGATGGTGAGCTTCCTCACCCTGTGCATTGGCAACAACCAGGGCATGGGCGACATCGCCCACGCCAAGATGATCGACTTCCATGTGCCGCCGCGCGCCATCCAGCTGTTTGACGGCCCGAGCAAGGACATCAGCGACCTCTGGCGCATCCTGGGTCGGCCGGTGCAGAACGGGGGCTACATCGCCGGCACCATCATCAAGCCCAAGCTGGGCCTGCGCCCGGAGCCCTTTGCCAAGGCGGCCTACGAGTTCTGGCTGGGCGGCGATTTCATCAAGAACGACGAGCCGCAGGGCAACCAGGTCTTCGCACCAATGAAGAAGACCATCCCGCTGGTCTATGACGCGATGAAGCGTGCGATGGACGAGACCGGCGAGGCCAAGCTGTTCTCGGCCAACATCACCGCCGACGACCACCACGAGATGGTGGCGCGTGGGGAGTTCATCCTCGAAGCTTTCGGGCCGGATGCGGACAAGGTGGCCTTCCTGGTCGACGGCTACGTCGGCGGCCCCGGCATGATCACCACCGCGCGGCGCCACTTCCCGAACCAGTACCTGCACTACCACCGCGCCGGCCATGGCGCCGTCACCTCCCCCAGCGCCAAACGCGGCTACAGCGCCTACGTGCTGGCCAAGATGAGCCGGCTGCAGGGCGCCAGCGGCATCCACGTCGGCACCATGGGCTACGGCAAGATGGAGGGCGAGAAGGACGACCGGGCGATTGCCTACATCATTGAGCGCGACAGCTACCAGGGCCCCGTCTACCACCAGGAGTGGTACGGCATGAAGCCGACCACGCCGATCATTTCCGGCGGCATGAACGCGCTGCGCCTGCCCGGCTTCTTCGAGAACCTGGGCCACGGCAACGTCATCAACACCGCCGGCGGCGGCAGCTACGGCCACATCGACAGCCCGGCCGCCGGGGCGAAGAGCCTGCGCCAGGCCTACGAATGCTGGAAGGCCAAGGCCGACCCGATCGAGTGGGCCCGCGAGCACCGCGAATTCGCCCGCGCCTTCGACAGTTTCCCCAAGGATGCGGACGCGATCTTCCCGGGCTGGCGCGACAAGCTGTCGGGCGTCCATCGCTGATTCCCACCCGTCATTCCCCGCGAAGCGCCCTCCCGTCATTCCCGCTTCCTACCCGTCATTCCCGCTTCCCACCCGTCATTCCCGCGCAGGCGGGAATCCAGAAGCGGGCACTGGATCCCCGCCTGCGCGGGGATGACGGAATAGCTCGCGGGGATGACGGAATAGCTCGCGGGGATGACGGAATAGCTCGCGGGGAAGACGGGGTAGCTCGCGGGGAAGACGGAGTAGCTCGTGGGGATGACGGAGTGGACGCGCGGGGCTGACGCAGCGGACGCGCGGCAACGACACACACAGCACCGAGGAGCACGCACCATGACCGATGCCTTGTCCGCCTGGCGCCTGACCACCGAGCCGCACTACCGGCCTCAGGGTGACGAGGTGGCGCTGTACGAGGCCGCCTACGCCGCGCGGCTGCCGGTGATGCTCAAGGGCCCGACCGGTTGCGGCAAGTCTCGTTTTGTCGAATTCATGGCCTGGAAGCTGGGCCGGCCGTTGGTGACGGTGTCCTGCAACGAGGACATGACCGCCGCCGACCTGGTCGGTCGCTTCCTGCTGGAACCCACCGGCACCCGCTGGCAGGACGGTCCGCTGACGCTGGCCGCACGGCATGGCGCCATTTGCTACCTCGACGAGGTGGTGGAGGCCCGCCAGGACACCACGGTGGTGATCCACGCGCTGACCGACCACCGCCGTGTGCTGCCGCTGGACAAGAAGGGCGAGCTGCTGCACGCCCACCCGGACTTCCAGCTGGTGATCTCCTACAACCCCGGCTACCAGAGCCTGGTCAAGGACCTCAAGCCCAGCACCCGCCAGCGCTTCACCGCCTTCGACTTCGACTACCCGGCCCCGGCGCTGGAGGCGCAGGTGCTGGTCAGCGAGTCCGGCATCGACGCCGCGCTGGCCGCCCGGCTGGTCGAGGTGGCGCAGGCCGCCCGCCGGCTCAAGGGCCACGGGTTGGCCGAGGGCATCTCCACCCGACTGCTGGTCAACGCCGGCCAGCTGATCCGCCACGGCATCGCGCCGCGGGACGCGGCCCGCATGGCGATGGTGCGCCCGATCACCGACGACGCCGACATCCGCGAATCGCTCGACCACGCGATCGACGCGGTGCTGGGCTGACGTCCTTCTACGGTGCCGACCATGCTTGCGCCGCAGCGCACCGGCCCACGCTTCGTGGAGATCGACGCGATCTTCGAGACCTGCGTCGCCCAGGCGCGCAAGCGGCTCGACGCCGACACGGTGGACGCCTGGCTGGACCTGGCCTTCTGGCTCGGCCGGCTGGGCCGCGGCGCCGAGCCGCAGCGGCAGTGGCTGCTGCAGGGCGCGGAACTGCTGGAGCGGCTCGGCCCGGCGCTGCTCGCCCCGCTGCGCGACGCGCTGGCCGTGCTGCAGAAGACGCCGGACGGCCGCGCCATCGGCGACTTGCTGACGGTGCTGCCGGCGCTGCGCTTGTCCACCGTCGCCGACGCTGCCGGCTGGCTGGCCCAGGTGCTGGAGTTGCAGCGGCGCAGCAGCGTGGCCATCCACCACCGCGCCATCGACCCGAGCGCGGCGCTGCCGGTGTTCCTCGCCGAATCGTCCGCCCTGCTGGCCCGTGTGCCGGTGGAGGGGTTGGGCCGCTGGCTGGACGCCGGCCTGCGCCTGCACGGCCACCACCCCGACCGCCTGGCGGAGTTCCTGCGCCGGCAATCGCCGGACAGCCGGGCGCTGTTCAGCCGCGAGCGCCCCGGCCTGGCGCTGGTCGACGGCGAGCGCCGGCTGGCGCTGACGCTGCGTGCGCTCTGGGCGCTGGACGAGCCGATCCTGCCGCTGCCCGAGCCGGCGGAAGGTGAGGCGGTCACCGCGCTGCCGTACCTGGAAGCCGACGGCCTGCGCCTGCCCGAGCGGCTGGAGGCGCGCGCCGGCGTGAGCGCCCTGCAGCGCTACCGCCTGATGGCCGCGCACCTGGCCGGTCACCGGCGCTGGAGTCAACCGCTGGTGGCCGACAACTGGAGCCCGATGCAGCGCCTGGCGGTGGAGACCGTGGAGGACGCACGCATCGACGTGCTGCTGCTGCGGCGCTTCCCCGGCCTGGGCGCGGCGATGTGCGCGCTGCACCCGCCGCCGCCGGCTGATCCCGACGACTCCACCGATTCACAACGCCGCGTCAGCACACTGCGGCTGCGGCTGGCTCGCCTGTCCCATGCACTGCTCACCGGCGAGCCGGGCGACGACGCCGAGCGCGACGTGCTCGATCGATTCACCACGGCGCTGGCCACCGGCGAATCCAGCAGCCGTGACATGGCCACGCTGGCGCTGGCCTGGGTGGCGCGCAGCCGACGTCAAAGCGACCAGTTTGCTCAAGTGATCTTCGAGGGCACGCAGGTGGACTGGCGCGACGACAACCGCCACCTCTGGCGCTTCATCGAGGCCGGCGACGAGGAGGACACGCTGGGTGACCCGCCGCCACGCCCGGCCGAGGCCGAGCCGGAGGAGCTGCCGCCGCGCCTCTACCCGGAGTGGGACGCCGCGGCGCTGGCCTACCGGCCCGATTGGGTGAAGGTCTACGACCGCCTTCAGCCGGCCGGCCGCGCCGCGGACATCGACGCGCTGCTGGCGCGCCACCACGACACCGAGCGCGACCTGAAGCGCCTGCTCGACGCCCTCAAGCCGCAGGACCGCGTGCGCCTGCGCCACCAGGAGGAGGGCAGCGAGCTGGACCTGGACCGGGCGATTGCCGCGCTGGGAGACCTGCGCGCCGGCATCCTGCCCGATACCCGCGTGCAGATGAGTCACCGCACGGACGGTCGCGACATCGCGGTGCTGCTGCTGATGGACCTGTCGGCGTCGGTCAATGACCCCGTGAACGATCCAGCGCCGGCCGGGGAGGGTGCTGCCGAACCCGGCGAAACGGTGCTCAGCCTGAGCCGCGCCGCGGTGGCGCTGCTGGCCGGGGCGATCGCCACGCTGGGCGACCGGCTGGCCATCGTCGGCTTCCATTCCGATACGCGCCAGCGCGTCGACCTGCTGCATGTCAAGGGCTTTGGCGAGGCCTGGGACGATGCGCCCAAGGCACGGCTGGCCGCCGTGCAGGGGGCGTTCTCCACCCGCATGGGCGCGGCGCTGCGCCACGCCGGCGAGCTGCTCAGCGGCCGCCGGGCCGACCGTCGCCTGCTGCTGCTGCTGACCGATGGCCGCCCCAGCGACGTGGACGTGGCCGACCCCGAGCACCTCGTCGCCGACGCCGCCCAGGCCGTGCATGAGCTGGACGCCCAGGGCCTGTACACCCACTGCATCAGCCTGGACGCCCAGGCCGACACCTATGTGGGCCGCGTCTTCGGCGCGCGCTGCAGCGTCATCGACCGGGTGGCCCAGCTGCCGCGCCGGCTGCCGGAGATCTTCCTGGGGCTGACGCGCTGAGCGCGGCCGCCGCGGTGGCGCCGTTGCCCAGAACGGCGGGATGACCGCTGTGAAGCGCGTTGTGAGCAGCGCAGACAATGGCCTTTTAAATTGTGTGCAATTAAATAGCTCACAATAATTAAGCCATGGATTCGACACCCACCCTTCCCAGCGCTGGCGATGTGGCCCCGGCTCCGGCCCCGGCTCCGGCCCCCGCTGCGGTCAACGCCGGCTGGCTGGCGCTGGACCGGCAGCTCTGCTTCGCGCTGTACTCGGCCTCGCTGTCGATGACCAAGCTCTACAAGCCGCTGCTCGATCCGCTGGGGCTGACCTACCCGCAGTACCTGGTGATGCTGGCGCTGTGGGAGCGCGACGGCGAGACCGTCGGCCAGCTCGGCGCACGGCTGTTTCTCGACAGCGGCACGCTGACCCCGCTGCTCAAGCGGCTGGAGGCGCAGGGCCTGCTGCAGCGCCAGCGCGATGCCGCCGACGAACGTCGCGTGCTGCTGAGCCTCACCCAGACCGGCCAGGCGCTGCGCGAGCAGGCCGAAGCGGTGCCGCGCTCGGTGGCCTGTGCCACCGCCTGCGAGCTCGACGAGATCGCCCAGCTGACGCGGCAGCTGCAGGACCTGCGGCGCCGGCTGCAGGGCGCGCAGGGCGGCACCGCCGCCCCCAGCGACTGATCCCCCGACGACCGGCGCTGCGTCGCCGGTCGATGTTCTTGTTTCCCCCAAACCCTTCCACAACCCCTCCCTCAACCCAACTGGAGAACTCCATGGCCATCGACCAAGCCCTCTACACCGCCCACGCCACCGCCACCGGCGGCCGCGCCGGCACTGCCAAGACCGACGACGGCGCACTCGACGTCGCCCTGTCCACTCCCCGCCAGCTCGGCGGCGCGGGCGGCGCCGGCACCAACCCGGAGCAGCTCTTCGCCGCCGGCTACGCGGCCTGCTTTATTGGCGCGATGAAGGCCGTGGCCGCGCGCCAGAAGCTGGCGCTTCCAGGCGAAGTGAGCATCAGCTCCTCGGTGGGGATCGGTCCGATGACCGGCAAGCCGGGCGCTTTCGGCATCGCGGTGGAGATGCGCATCAGCGTGCCGGGCATGGATCACGCCGCGCTGCAGGCCCTGGTGGCCACCGCGCACGAGGTCTGCCCGTACTCCAACGCCACCCGCGGCAACATCGATGTCACGCTGACGGTGGCCTAATTCCCGAGAAACTTGTTCAGGTCAAAGGATTCGATCAGGGTTAACCCCTAACATCCAGCGACCGGTTCCCCAGCGAAAGGCTAAAACCTTCATGAACCCGATGGAACCGACCCAAGGAAACCCCCTGATCATGAATGCGCCCGACCTCTTCGCCACCGCTGGCGAGACGGAAACCGTCATCAGCAACCTGACCTTCGACGAGATGCCCCTTGGTGCGCGTGCCACGCTGACGCGCACGCTCACGCAGGACGACATCATGAGCTTCGCGCTGGTGTCGGGGGATGTGAATCCCGCCCACATCGATGCGGAGTACGCCAACGCCTCGCGTTTCCATGGCCCGATCGCCCACGGCATGTGGGCCGGTGCGCTGATCTCCTCGCTGCTGGGCACGCGCTTTCCCGGCCCCGGCACGATCTACGAAGGTCAGGTGCTGCACTTTCACCTGCCGGTGCGTGCCGGCGACACGCTGGAGGTCGAGGCGGTCGTCACCGCCCGGGATCCGGAGCGCAAGCAGCTCACGATGGATTGCAGGGTGACCAACCAGAAGGGCGCCACCGTCGTCAGCGGTGAGGCCCTGGTGCGTGCCCCGACCCAGAAGGTGCGCCGCGCGCTGGCCACCTTGCCGACGTTGCACCTGTTCGATCCCGATGCCCGCCTGGCCACCTGGGTGGACGGCTGGGCGGCCGACATCGCCGCTGCTTCGCCGGACGGCATCGCCCGCCCGGTGGCCTGTGCGGTGGTGCACCCCTGTGATGCCACCTCACTGGGCGGCGCCATGGCCGCAGCCGACCGCGGGCTGATCGTGCCGATCCTGATCGGCCCGGAAGCGCGCATCCGCGCGGTGGCCGCCGAACTGGGCATCGATCTGACCGGTGTGCACATCGAGTCGGTGGAACACAGCCACGCTGCCGCCGAACGGGGTGTGGCCCTGGCGGCCGAAGGCACCGCCGAGATGCTGATCAAGGGCAGCCTGCACACCGACGAGCTGATGCACGCGGTGATCTCCGAGCCGCGGCTGCGCACCAAGCGGCGCATCTCGCACGTCTTCCGCTTCGACATCCCGGCCTACCCGAAGCCGGTGCTGATCACCGACGCGGCGATCAACATCGTGCCCACGCTGGCCGAGAAGGCCGACATCATCTCCAACGCCATCGACCTGGCGAAGGTGCTGGGTGTGGCCGAGCCCAAGGTGGCCATCCTCTCCGCAGTGGAAACGGTGACGCCGAAGATCGCCTCCACGCTGGACGCCGCCTCCCTGTGCAAGATGGCCGACCGCGGCCAGATCGCCGGTGGGGTGCTGGACGGCCCGCTGGCCTTCGACAACGCCATCTCGGCCGAAGCCGCACGCATCAAGGGCATCAAATCCACGGTGGCCGGCAATGCGGACATCCTGATGGTGCCGGACCTGGAAGCTGGCAACATGCTGGCCAAGCAGCTGGAGTACCTGGCCGGCGCCGCCTCCTGCGGCATCGTGCTGGGTGCCCGGGTGCCGATCGCCCTGACCAGCCGTGCCGATGGTGAGGCCTCCCGCCTGGCCTCCGCCGCACTGGCGGCCCGCCTGGCCCTGGCCTGGCGCAGCCGCCGTCCCTGATCCGTACCGAAGTGTTCATGACCGCACCCGAATCCCGCCAGGACGCCGTCCTGGTCGTCAATGCCGGCTCCTCGACGCTGAAGTTCGCGCTCTACCCGCGTGAGAGCCGGCCGCCGGGGGGTGACCCCAGCGCCCCCGGCAGTTTTCCCGGTGCCCAGGCCGCCGGCCAGATCGACGGCCTTCAGCCCGGCGGCGAGCTGCGTCTGTGCCCGGCCGATGGACCGGCCAGGGTGCTGCCGGCGCCTTCGGATGCGGGAGATGCCGAACGCTTCGACCTGGCGCTGGCCGCCATGCGCGACCACCTGCACCACGCCGCGCCACAGGTGCGGCCGCTGGCGGTGGCGCACCGCATCGTGCACGGCGGCGAAATCTGCCGTGAGCCGGTCCGGCTGGACAACGAGCTGTTGAGCCGCCTGGGGAAGCTGGAGCCGCTGGCTCCCCTGCACCAGCCGCACAACCTGGCCGGCGTGCGTGCGCTGATGCGTGCCTACCCGGGGCTGCCGCAGATCGGCTGCTTCGACACCGCCTTCCATGCCGGCATGCCGGCGCTGGAGCGCCGCTACGCCCTGCCGCGCGAACTGCACGACCAGGGACTGAAGCGCTACGGCTTCCACGGCCTGTCCTACGACTACCTGATGCAGGTGCTGCGCGCGCGCAGCCAGCACGCCAGCGGCCGGGTGCTGATGGCGCACCTGGGCAGTGGGGCCAGCCTGTGTGCGGCGCGCGACGGCGGCAGCATCGCCAGCTCCATGGGTTTCTCGGCACTGGATGGCCTGATGATGGGCAGCCGCAGCGGCGCCATCGATCCCGGCATCCTGCTGCACCTGTGGCGCGAGGGCTGGAGCCTGGGCCAGGTGGAGAAGCTGCTTTACAAGCAGTCCGGGCTGCTGGGTGTGTCCGGCGGCCGCAGCGCCGACATGCGCCGGCTGCACGGCCTGGTCGATGCCACGGCCGACGGTGCGAGCGAGGCGGGCGAAGCCATTGCCCTGTTCAACCACCGCCTGCGTCGCGAGGCCGGTGCCTTGATCGCCACCCTGGGCGGGCTGGACCTGCTGGCCTTCACCGGCGGCATCGGTGAACACGATGCTTCGGTGCGTGCCGCGCTGTCCGAAGGGCTGGGTTACCTGGGTGTTCAACTCGATGCCGAAGCCAACCTGGCCGCCGACGGCAGCGCCGCCCTGCCGATCCATGCCTCCGGCAGCCGGGTGCAGGTCTGGGTGGTGCCCACCGATGAAGGCCGGGTTGCGGCCCAGGCCGCCTGGCGGCTGCTGGGCAGCTGAGCCGCTGACGCCGATCGGCCGCCCGCATGAAGACCGTCACCTTCCGCCAGCTTCGTGTCTTCGTCGAGGTGGCCCGGCACCTGAGTTTCGTGCGGGCGGCCGAGGCGCTGTTCCTCACCCCGCCGGCGGTGACGATGCAGATCAAGGAGCTGGAATCCGCGATCGAGCTGCCATTGTTCGATCGCCAGGGCCGCAAGGTCACGCTCACGACCGCGGGTGAGTACTTCCTGGTCTACGCCAAGCGGTTGCTGGCCACCCTCAAGGATGCGGACGACGCGATGGCGCGTTTCCGCAAGCTGGAGACCGGCCAGCTCAGTGTCGGCCTGGTCAGCACCGCCAAGTACTTCGTGCCGCGCCTGCTGGTGAAATTTCGCCAGGAGCACCCCGGCATCGAAGTGCGCCTGCAGGTCAGTGCCAACCGCGAGCAGCTGGTTCAGTCGCTCAACGCAGGCGAGGTGGACCTGGCCATCATGGGCCGGCCGCCGCGTGAGCTGGCCACCCGGGCCGAGCCCTTCGCGGCGCACCCGCATGTGTTTGTGGCCCCGCCGGACCATCCGATCCTGCGCTCCGGCCACCCGCCGGTGGCGGCACTGGCCGGCTATCCGCTGATCGTGCGCGAGAGCGCCTCCGGCACCCGGGCACTGATGGACCGCTTCTTCCAGGATCACCGCGTCGAGCCGCGCATCACCATGGAGATGCCCAGCAACGAGACCATCAAGCAGGCGGTGATGGCCGGCATGGGCATCAGCTTCCTGTCGCTGCACACCCTGGGGCTGGAACTGCGGGCCGGTGAAATCGAGCTGGTGCATGTGGAAGACACCCCGGTGATGCGCATGTGGAACGTGGTGCACCTGTCCTCCCGGGTGCTGTCCCCGGCGGCGGAGGCCTTCCGCTACTTCATCCTGGAAGAGGGCGAGCCCTACCTTGCCGAGCACGATCGGCCCTGGCTGCAGGGCAGCCCCAGCGCATCCACCCCCACCGCCGGACGGCCTGCGGGAGCGTCGGACGACGCTCCCGATGTCTGAAACCTGAAACCTGACGCCTGTCCGGGCCCGGCTTGACGTGAAGCCGGGCGCCGAACCCGGCACTCAGTTCTCGCGCTCCAGGCTTTCCCAGACCACCAGGCTGCCGCTGCGGCTGCCGCGGGCCTTGACCTGCTGGCCGAGGCTCAGCGAGCCGAGGAAGTTGGCTCGGTTGACCAGCGTGCCGTCGAGCAGGCGGTATTCCATGCCGTCCGTCAGGGCGATCGCCACCCCCTGCAGCTGCAGCGTGCCGGCCGCGGCGTCCCGGGCGGTGACCGGGGCGCGGAACTCGATGCGGCTGTCGGCGTCCCGGACTTCCAGCTCCAGGGCCTGTACCGTGCCATTCAGGCCGGGTCGGGCCTTGAGGCGCAGGTGCTGTCCCACCGCCAGGTCGCCGGGCTGAGCGATCTTGTCCAGCTCCGTCAGGGCGTTGACCCGCACCACCAGCCCGTTCAGACCGACCAGCGTGACGTCGCCGCTGCCGGCGTCGAAGCTGGCCACATCCGCCTCGATGCGCAGGTTGTCGCGCCAGGACACCTTGCTGGCCACCAGGACACCACCGCTGAGCGAGCCCTCCACCTCCAGCTTGGCGCCCACCACCACTTCGGCGGAGGTGCCTCCTTCGTAGGTGGTGGAGGCGCTGGTGCGCACCGCCTGCCCGCCGAGAACGAAGCCGTCGGAGGTCAATGCGGTGACGAAGCCCTCCAGTTCTGCCCGGGCGATGGAGTCGTCCAGCCGCGCACCGGTGGGCTCCACCTTGGAGGCCACCAGCCGTGTGCAGATCGGGTTGCCGTCACAGCTGCTGCCCTTGGCCGTCACCAGGCGGCCGACCCAGCTGCCCGCAGGCATGTCGTTGACCGTCGCGGAGCCATAGTCCACCGTCAGGCTGCCGATGGTGAGGCGTTTGGCGCTGCTGTCGTGGGCGCTGACGAAGCCCTTGACGACGTAGGGCGGCGTGGCAAGTGTCGACTTGCGCTCGATGTATCCGGCCGACACCACGCCGCTGGCCACCGCCAGACCGTGCACCTCGACGTAGTCTCCCACCCCGGGCACCACGCCGTTGTCGAAGCGCGTACTGGTGTCGATCTGCACCGTCTGTCCCATGACCACCATCCGGGCGGCGTCCAGCACCTGTTCGACCCGGCCCTTCAGGGCGTCCTCCACCTCGATCGAGAGGGCGGCACGGTCCTCCGAGCGGCCTTCCACCTGCACCACCATGCCCAGCTTCAGATCGCTCTCCGGATGGGGGTTGTCGTCGATGCGGATCGTCGCGGAGCCGGTTTCGAACTCGACGCCGTTGACCCACACGCTGCCGAAGGCGGTGATGCTGCCGTAGGACTGGATGTCCTTCTGGGCGCCCGTGCCGTCGATGCCGCCGCTGCCGCCACCGCCGCAGGCGGCCAGGCCCAGGACGCTGCCGAAGGTGAGGGCGCGCAGGGCGGTCCAGAGACGCTGGCGTCCAAGCCCCGGGTGCCGGCGCTGCGGGCCTGTGAAGATCCGACTCATTTCAGTCCTCCTTTCGAGAGGGTTGGTGGGAGGGCTCGAGGGGTTCCTCGAAGTAGTAGATGCCCAGGCCCAGCCGCAGCAGCGGCTCGGTGGGGGTGGAAGGGGTGGGGCTGGCGGCGACGGTGTCCGAGGCCGCCGCGGCGCGTGCAGCCAGCCACTGGTCCAGCTCGACCAGCAGGGCCATGGCGCGTTCGCGACCCAGCTCTCGGAAGGGAGCGGCCACTTCGGCCGGCATGTCGCGGTACATCACCTTGCGATGGAAGCGCGGGTCGCTGCCGCCGTGCAGGATGTTGTGATCGATCGTGCCGATCAGGTCGGCCACGTCGCCGCCCAGCAGGTCGATCTTGTCCACCGCACTGCGGCGCGGCAGGAACACCCGGGCCACCAGCTCCACCTGTCCGTCCGGCAGGCGCCGCGCCGCGCCGGCGTGTTCCAGTTCGTCCAGCACGGCCCGCACCGGCATGTCGCCGCTGTGGCGACGTACCAGCTCTGCAAAGCTGCCCGGGCCGTCCTGCAGCGCCAGGGTGCGCGGCTGGCCCGCGGCATCGACGAAGTCCGGATCGCGGGTCCAGGCCGCCAGCACGCGTGCGGCACGGTTGACGTGTTCACTCGCCGGTTCGGTGGCCTCCAGGGCTTCGGCCAGCAGCCTCTGCACGTCCTTGCGGGTCAGGCCCGACAGGATGGAGGTGCGAGAGATCGAAGGCTTCTTGCCGGGCAGACCGAACTCCTCGATCGCCACCTGAACATAGACCCGCCGCGCCAGCGCCTCGAAGGCGGTGTAGGACATGCCATGGCGCAGCAGCACCCGGAACAGCGGCGCCAGCAGCCGGCGCATCGCTCGGGCAAGTGCCAGGGGAAGGTTGTCTTCATTCATCATGTTTGGGATTTTTTTCCCAATTTGTGGTTCTGTCAATGGGATGTGCTGATTTCCCATGCGAACTGCGGGTTCACACCAGGAGTTGTCCCGGCTACCTGCGCACTAACATGTCAGTGACGTTGCCCGCTTCCTGCATCGCAACTCGAATCCCCCATGTCCTCGCCCCCTCTGCCCCTGCGTGCGCAGGCCTACGAGAACTTCCGCCAGCAGATCCTGCAGGCCAACGTGCGGCCGGGGCAGTTCATCACCCAGCGCGAGCTGGTGCAGTTGCTGGACATGCCGCTGGGCGCCGTGCGGGAGCTGGTGCCGCGGCTGGAGGCGGAGGGGCTGCTGCGCACCGTGCCGCAGCGGGGGCTGCAGATCGCCCAGGTGGATCTGAAGCTGATCCACAACGCCTTTGCGCTGCGCCGCATGCTGGAGTGCGAGGCGGCGCTGCACTTCGGCGTGGTGGCAACCGATGACGATCTGGCCGCCATCGAGGCGGCGCACCTCGACGTGGTGCGGCGCGCCCGCCGCGGCCCGATCGACGATGCCCTGCTCAGCGAGGCCACCGCGCTGGACTGGGGTCTGCACGACCGCATGATCGACACGCTGGGCAATGCGCTGGCCTCGGACATCTACCGCGTCAACAGCTTGAGGGTGCGCCTGATCCGCCTGGAGGGCTCGACGATGGAGGCCGACGTGCTGCCCTGGGTGATGCAGGAGCACCTGTGGATCGTCCAGGCGCTCAAGTCGCGTGATCCGGTCGCCATCGTCGCGCGGGTGCGCCACCACATCGACAGCGCCCATCGCCGGGTGCTGGGACAGCCGCGGCCGCCGATGCCGTGGTCCATGGAGAACCTGCTGTGACCCCATCCGAATCCACTCGAGCCGCCGACCGCGCCTTCACCGGCATCTGGCCGGCGATGATGACGCCGCTGAACGCCGACGGCAGCATCGACCTGGGCCGCTTCATCGCCCACGGGCAGCGCCTGCTGGACAGCGGCTGTGGTGGCTTGACTCCCTTCGGCACCACCGGCGAGTTCGCCAGCTTCAGCGTTGCGGAACGCATCAAGGGCGTGGAGGCGCTGGTGGCCGGCGGCATCCCGGCACAGCGGCTGATCGTCTCCACCTGTGCGGCTGCATTGGCGGACACCGAGACCCTGACGCGCCATGCCAGGGACCTCGGCGCCCACGGCTGCCTGATGCTGCCGCCGTTCTACTTCAAGGGCATCGGCGACGCCGGGGTGCTGGCCAGTTTCCGCCAGGTGATCGAGCGGGTCTGGGGCAGCGGCCAGGGCAACCCGGCGGCCGGCGGCCTGCGGCTGTACCCCTACAACATCCCGCAGCTCAGCGGCGCACCACTGTCCCACGTCGTGATCCGCACGCTGCTGCAGGACCATCCGCAGGTGATCGCCGGCATCAAGGACAGCCAGTGCGACCGGGCCTACTCGCTGTCGCTGGCCGAGGCCTTCATGCCGCAGCTGCCGATCTATGTCGGCAACGAGCTGGACCTGAGGGTGCTCGGCCGCCGCGGCAGCCAGGGCGCCATCAGCGGCTTGGCCAACTTCATGCCGCGCGTGGTGCGCCAGCTGGTGCTCGATCCGGACGGCATCGGCACCGACGCGGCCGAGGCCCGGGTGGCCACCCTGCTGCAGCGGGTGGGCGGTTACGCGCTGCTGCCGGCACTCAAGGGGCTGATGGCTGCGGCCAGCGGCGACGCCGCCTGGCTGCGCGTGCGCGCGCCCTTGATCCCACTGGATGCGGCCCAGGCCGAATCCATGGCCGAATTGGCCCGCGAGCTGCACCTGGACCTCACTGCCGATTGAGAAGCCAAAGGATCGGCCCCCGCACGATTTCGCCCCCAGACCAGAACGAGGAGACCTCCCATGACCCGCATCCGCCCGCTTCGCCGCTCACTGCTGTCCGTCTGCGCCGCCGCACTGGCCTGCTGCGCCGCCGTCTTTCCCACCACCGCTGCGGCTCAGACCAAGACCTTGCTGCGCATTTCCACCCCCGCGGTGCCGGACGACTGGCACGGCAAGATGTGGACGGTGTTCAAGGAGACGCTGGACAAGTCCGCACCGGGCGAGTTCGACGTGCAGATCAACCTCAACGCCACGCTGTTCAAGCAGGGCACCGAGCCGGCGGCCATGGCACGCGGCAACCTGGAGCTGAGCTCAATCTCGGCCTTCGACATCGCCAAGCAGGTGCCGGAGTTCAGCATCTTCACCGCCGGCTACGTGATCCGTGACCCGCAGCACCAGGCCAAGGTGTTCGGCGGCCCGATCGGACAGGAGATGTTCAAGCTGGCCTCCGACAGGATGGAGGTCACGCTGCTCACCCCCATCTACCTGGGCACCCGCCAGGTCAACCTGCGCGAGGTGAAGCCGGTGAGGACGCCGGCGGACCTCAAGGGCGTCAAGCTGCGCATGCCCGGCAGCAAGGAGTGGCTGTTCCTGGGCGAGGCACTGGGTGCCACCGCCACCCCGCTGGCCTTCGGCGAGGTCTACCTGGGCCTGAAGACCGGCACCATCGACGGACAGGACAACCCGCTGCCCACGGTGCGCGCCGCCAAGTTCTATGAGGTGACCAAACAACTGGTGCTGACCAACCACCTGGTGGACGGCATCTTCATCGCCATCTCCGACAAGGCCTGGAAGGCCATGACCCCGGCGCAGCAGGCCAGGGTGCAGGCTGCGGCCAACGCGGCAGCGGCCTTCAACAACGAGAACCGGCTGAAGGAGGAGGCGCAGATCGTCGACTTCTTCAAGAGCCAGGGGCTGACGGTGACCACGCCGGATGTCGACGCCTTCCGCAAGCAGGTGCAGGGTGCCTACGCCAGCAGCGACATCGCCAAGGCCTGGCCGAAGGGCCTGCTCGAGCGCATCAACAACACCAAGTAAATGCTGCGGCGACTTCAGCAGGCTGCCGACGCCCTGGGCGTCGGCCTCTTCCTGGCGCTGTTTGCCGTGTTCATGGTGCAGATCACGGCCCGCTTCGGCTTCAACCGCCCGCTGCCCTGGACCGACGAGGTGGCGGTGTGTCTGTACGTCTGGGTCATCCTCTGGGCGGCGGCAGCGATCGTGCCGGAGCGCGAGCATGTGATGTTCGACCTGGTGTGGAACGCGGTGGGCCGGCGCGCACGGCAGGTGATGCGCATCAGCGGCCACCTGCTCATTGGCGGCCTGGCCGCCTGGGCGCTGCCGGCCTGCTGGGACTATGTGCACTTCATGAACCGCGAGGGCACACCCGTGCTCGGCGTCCCGTTCATGTGGGTGTTCCTGCCCTTCATCGCGCTGCTGATCGCGCTGGTGATCCGCTCGCTGCGCGCCATCTGGCGTGCCGCGCAGGGCCTGGACCTGGAAGACGCCGGCATCCCCGCCGCCTGATGGAGCCGCCATCGACATGAGCTCCGCTTCCCTCGCCCCTTTTGCCCTGTACGCGCTGGTGGGGGTGCTGCTGGCCGGGCTGCTGATGCGCTTGCCGATCGGCTTTTCGATGATCGCCGCCGGCATTGCCTACCTGGTGGTCAAGCAGCAGGACATCGGTCTGGCGGCCGAGCAGATCGGCAACGGCCTGTACAACAGCTACGTGCTGCTGGCGGTGCCGATGTTCGTCTTTGCCGCCAACCTGATGAACGCCGGCACGGTGAGCGAGCGCCTGTTCGACTTCTGCCGCATCCTGGTGGGGCGGCTGCGCGGCGGGCTGGCGCAGGTGGACATCCTGGTGAGCGTGATCTTCTCCGGCATGAGCGGCAGCGCCATCGCGGATGCCGCCGGCCCCGGGCTGGTGACGATCCGCCAGATGCTCAAGAAGCCCGAGTACAGCCGCGGCTTCGCCGGTGCCGTGGTGGTGGCCAGCGCCACGCTGGGGCCGATCATCCCGCCGTCGATCCCGATGGTGATCTACGGCCTGGTCTCCGGTGCCTCGGTGGGGGCGCTCTTCCTCGGCGGCGTTCTGCCGGGTGTGCTGATGGCGCTGTCAATGATGGCGGTGGTGCACTTCATCGCGACCCGGCGCCACATGCCGCGGGAGGCGCCGGTGCCGCTGCGCGAGTGGCCGCAGGTGCTGTGGCGCGGCGCGTTGCCGCTGTCGCTGCCCATCGTCCTGCTGGGGGGCATCTACTCCGGCGCCTTCACGCCCACCGAGGCGGCGGCGGTGGCCGCGGCGCATGCGCTGATCCTCTCGACGCTGGTCTATCGCGCGCTGGACTGGCGCCGCTTTTACGCGGTGGTGCTGGAGTCGGTGCGCTCCAGCGCAGTGATCACGCTGATCCTGGCGGGCAGCTTCCTGCTCAACTACGCCTTCACCGCCGAGGGCGTGCCGCAGGCCATGGCGCAGTGGGTGGACGCGCTGCAGCTCGGCCCCACCGGCTTCCTGCTGCTGGTGAACCTGGCCTTCCTGCTGCTGGGTTGCATTCTGGATGTGTCCGTGCTGCTGCTGGTGTTTGTGCCGATGCTGCTGCCGGCGGTGAAGGCGCTGGGCATCGACCTGGTGCACTTCGGCGTGCTGGTGGTGCTGAACATGATGATCGGCCTGGTCACTCCGCCGTTCGGCATGCTGCTGTTCGTCACCAAGGCGCTCACCGGCATCCCGATCGGCGAGATGCTGCGTGAGGGCTGGCTCTTCCTGGCCATGCTGCTGGCGCTGCTGCTGGCCATGACCTTTTTCCCCCAGATCGTGTTGTGGTTGCCGCAGACGATGGGTTACGGAGTCCCGCGATGAGCGATGGCAGGGTGGACGTGGTGGTTCTGGCCAGCTGGAACGCCGACCTGATCTGCCGCATCCCCCGCCCGCTGCAGCGCGGCGAAACGCTGATGGGCCACGACTTCCGCATCGCCCCCGGCGGCAAGGGGTCGAATGCCGCCGTGGCCTGTGCCCGCCAGGGCGCGGCCACCGCGGTGATCGCCCGCGTCGGTGACGACAGCTTCGGCCGCATGGGCCTGGACCTCTGGCAGCGCGAGGACATCGATACCCGACAGGTTGCCGTGGCGGCGGGTGAGGCCAGCGGCGTGGCGCAGATCCTGGTCTACGACGACGGCGACAACAGCATCGCAGTGGCCTCCGGCGCCAATGCCGGCCTGAACGTTGCGCAGGTGCAGGCAGCGTCCGCAGGGCTGCGCAGCGCAAAGGTGCTGCTCGCCAACGGCGAGACCCCGCTGGAGGCGACGCTGGAAGCTTTTCGCATCGCCCATGCAGCGGGGGTCTTCACCCTTTTCAACCCTGCACCGGCCCGCGACCTGCCGCTGGAACTGCTGGCCCTGACCGACTTGCTGACTCCCAATGAAAGCGAACTGCGCAGCCTGGCTGGAGGGGCCGAGGACCTGTCACTGGAGCAGGCAGCCGAGTCCCTGCTGCACCGGCACGGACTGAAGCAGCTGGTGGTCACCCGCGGCGCCGCCGGCTGCAGCCTTTTCCGTCATGGCCT
>JADJCH010000039.1 GCA_016703325.1 Burkholderiales bacterium
GGGGAACTCGCTGAAGACGAACGCACCTGGTTCGACAAGGCCGCTGCCCAACTGCGGCGGGAACGCCGCTGAACGAAGGCAGCGCCGGGGGTCAGACCCCTGTTGCCGTGCGCCGCAGCGTCGGCAGCCCAACGCCCGCGGCGTCGAAGCCGCCGTCGGCCGCCAGCACCTGGCCGTTGACGTAGCTGGCTGCATCGCTGCAGAGGAAGCCGACCACGTTGGCGATCTCCTCGGTGGTGCCGTAGCGGTTCAGCGGGATCACGTCGTGGTAGTCCGAGCGGATCGCCACGCTGTGCACCAGCTTGGCCATCTCGGTCTCCACCGGACCCGGGGCCACCGCGTTGACGCGGATGCCCACGGTGCCCAGCTCGGTCGCCTGCTGCCGGGTCAGGTGGATCAGCGCGGCCTTGCTGGTGCCGTAGGCCACCCGCAGCGTGCTGGCGCGCAGGCCTGAGATGCTGGCGATGTTGACCACCGCGCCGCCACCGTGCTTCTTCATCACCGGCGCCACCGCCTGGGTGCACAGGAAGGGGCCGTTCAGGTTGGTGCCGAGCACGTACTGCCACTCCTCGAAGCTGGTCTGGCCGATGGGCTTGAACACCGCGACGCCGGCGTTGTTGACCAGCACGTCGATGCGGCCGAAGGTGGCCTCGGTCTGGGCCGTGGCGGCGTCCACCTGGTCGGGCTGGGACACGTCGCAGGGGATCGCCAGCACGCGCGCGGCATCGTTCAGCTCCGCGGCGGTGCGGCCCAGCGTCTCGGCGTCGATGTCCCAGAGCGCGACGCGGTGGTCGTGCGCCAGGAACCAGCGCGCCACTTCCAGGCCGATGCCGCGGGCGCCGCCGGTGACGACGGCGACGCGGGTGGGAGGGGTGTTGCCGGGGTTCATGCTGTCCTTCCGATCGGGGTTCACTGGCGTCGGATCGTACCGTCCACGCTCGAATCCCGAAGGTTGCGCCAGCGTGTCGTGAAGGTCGGGCCAAAGTCGGTCTACAAGGCAGCAACCCGGCCTAAACTCTGCTCACACCGCTGCTCAGAAACAGGCTCTGCACCCGCCCTCACCCTCGGCGTGGCGGCAGCACGAGGAGACCGCACAGATGACCCCCCAACCCTGCATCGTCGGCTGGGCGCACACGCCCTTCGGCAAACTCGACGCGCTGGACACCGAGGCCCTGTTCGCCCAGGTGGCGCTGCCGGCCATCGAGAGCGCCGGGCTGGCGCCCGAGGACATCGACGGCGTCTTCGTTGGCCACTACAACGCCGGCTTCGTGCGGCAGGACTTCAGCGGCGCGCTGGCCGCGGTGGCGATCCCCGCGCTGCGCCACGTGCCCGCCGCCCGGCTGGAGAACGCCTGCGCCACCGGCTCGGCCGCCATCTGGGCGGCACTGGACGCCATCGGCGCCGGCCGCATGAAGCGCGTGCTGGTGGTGGGCCTGGAGAAGATGAACGGTGTGCCTGGAGCGCAGATCGGTGAGATCCTGCTCAAGTGCTCCTACGTCAAGGAGGAGGGCGACACGCCCGGCGGCTTTGCCGGCGTGTTCGGCCAGATCGCCAGCGAGTACTTCACGCGCTTCGGCGACCAGAGCGACGCACTGGCGCAGATCGCGGCCAAGAACCACGCCAACGGGGTGCGCAACCCCTGGGCCCACATGCGGCGCGATGTCGGCTTCGACTTCTGCCGCACGCCATCCGAGAAGAACCCCTTCGTCGCCGGGCCGCTCAAGCGCTCGGACTGCTCGCTGGTGTCCGACGGCGCCGCCGCGCTGGTGATTTCGACCGAGCCGCTGCCCGGCGCGGCCGCCCCGGCGGTGCGCTGGCGCTCGCGCACGCAGGTCAACGACGTGCTGCCGCTGTCACGCCGGGACCCGACCCGCTTCGAGGGCGCGGCCATGGCCTGGCAGCGTGGGCTGGCGGCGGCCGACCGCACGCTGGCCGACCTGCACTTCGTCGAAACGCACGACTGCTTCACTGTGGCCGAGCTGCTGGAGTACGAGGCCATGGGCCTGGCGCCGCACGGCCAGGGCGCCCGCGTGATCCTGGACGGCGTCACCCGCGCCGACGGCCGCCTGCCGGTCAACCCCTCCGGCGGGCTGAAGTCCCGCGGCCACCCGATCGGTGCCACCGGCGTGTCCCAGCACGTGATGGCGGCGATGCAGCTGTCGGGCACGGCGGGCGACATGCAGGTGGCCGGTGCCGGCCTGGGCGCGGTGTTCAACATGGGCGGCGCGGCGGTGGCGAACTACCTGAGTATCCTGGAGTCGGTGGCGTGAACGCAGCGCAAACGGCGAACCTGTCCTGCCTGCTGCGGCAGACCGCCCGGCTCTTCCCCGACCGCCGCGGGCTGATCCAGGGCGAGCAGTCCTGGACCTGGGCGCAGATCGATGCGCGCGTCGATGCGCTGGTCGCCGCGCTGCGCGCGCTGGGGCTGAACAAGGGCGACCGCATCCTGCAGCAGTCGCGCAACAACCTGGCGATGTTCGAGAGCGCCTGGGCGGCCTTCCGCATGGGCTGCGTCTGGGTGCCGACCAACTTCCGCCTCACACCGGCCGAGGTCGCCTACCTCGGCGCCTCCAGCGGCGCGGTGGTCATGCTGGTGGAAACCGTGTTCGCCGGCCATGCCGCCGCGGTGCGCGAGGCGTCGCCCGCGCTGCGGCACGTGGTCTGGATCGGCTCCGATGTACCGGCCGGTGAACTCGTTTATGAAGACCTGCTTGCCGCGCAGGCCGGCGCCGCGCCGACCGAGGAGACGGTGGCGCACGACGACCCGCTGTGGTTCTTCTACACCTCCGGCACCACCGGCAAGCCCAAGGCCGGCATCCTGACGCACGGGCAGATGGCCTTCGTGGTGACCAACCACCTGGCCGACCTGATCCCCGGCACGACGGAGGACGACCGCTCCATCGCCGTGGCGCCGCTGTCGCACGGCGCGGGCATCCACGCGCTGATGAACGTCGCGCGCGGCGCGGCCACGGTGCTGCTGCCCAGCGAGAAGATGGACCCGGAGCAGGTCTGGCAGCTCATCGAGCGCCACCGCGTCAGCAACCTCTTCACCGTGCCGACCATCGTCAAGCTGCTGGTCGAGCACCCGGCGGTGGACCGCTGCGACCACTCGTCGCTGAAGTTCGTCATCTACGCCGGCGCGCCGATGTACCGCGCCGACCAGCGCCTGGCGCTGCGCAAGCTGGGGCCGGTGCTGGTGCAGTACTTCGGCCTGGGCGAGGTGACCGGCAACATCACCGTGCTGCCGCGCCACATGCACTCGGCCGACGACGCCGACCCGAACGCGAACATCGGTTCCTGCGGGCGGCCGCGCACCGGCATGGAGGTCGCGATCCTGGATGCCGAAGGCCGGCCGCTGCCGGCGGGCGAGGTGGGCGAGATCTGCTGCCGCGGCCCGGCGGTGTTTGCCGGCTACCACGATAACCCCGAGGCCACCGCCCGCGCCCTGCGCGGCGGCTGGTTCCACACCGGCGACCTGGGCCGTTTGGACGCGCGGGGCCTGCTCTACATCACCGGGCGCGAGTCGGACATGTACATCTCCGGCGGCAGCAACGTCTACCCGCGCGAGTGCGAGGACCTGCTGCTCGAACACCCCGGCGTGGCCGAGGTGGCGGTGCTGGGCCTGCCCGACCGCACCTGGGGCGAGGTCGGCGTGGCCGTGGTGGTGCGCCGCGAAGGTTCTGCGCCCGTCACGGGCGACGAGTTGCTGGCCTTCCTCGACGGCCGGCTGGCGCGCTACCGCTGGCCGCGGCAGTTCGTGTTCTGGGAGGCGCTGCCCAAGTCCGGCTACGGCAAGATCACCAAGAAGGACGTGCGCGCGCTGCTCTACGAGCGCGGCGAGGTGCAGCCGCTGGATCCGGAGTGAACCCGGATCGTCTGTGCTCGTGCCGGCAGGTCAGCCCAACCCTGCCAGCGACCCCGGCAGGGCCTCCAGCACCAGCTCGAAGGTCACCAGCACCGGGTTCTCACCCCGTGCCAGTCGGCCTTGGTGGCGCCCGCCCAGGTGGTCGATCAGCGTCACATCGATCTGCGCCTGCGGCCGGCCGTCGGCGCCGGACCGGATCTCGCCTTGGCGGATCAGTGTTTCGGTGACGAAGGGCTTGACGATGCGGCCGTCGTCAAAAACCGCGCCGATGGTGCTGCCCACACCGCCGCGCACCCGGGCCCGGGTCCAGCCGTGTGCGGCGCAGACCGATTCCAGCGCGGTGCACAGATCCAGGTTGGGGCTCACGCGCAGCGCGACTGCCGTCGCTTCAGTCGATGGGATCGGTCGCTCCGGGCCAGCCTCCGGGGTGGGGCGGAACAGCGAAAAATGGGTTTCCCCATCCGGCATCACCTCGAAGGCCGCGCCGCGCAGTGCCCAGCCGTCCAGTTGGGCGCTGTCGTCGGCCAGCACCGCCTCGTCCGGCAGCACATGGCCGCAGTGGGGAACGCCGGCGCGGTCCGTCCAGTCGACATGGGCATGCAGCCAGGGCCGGTCGCCGCGCCGACCGAAGGTGAGGGTGGCCTCCTCCAGATCGACCGGGGCATCGGCTTCGTGGCGCTCGCTGAAGTACACCGCATGGGCCGGGGAACGCGACAGCGCCGGCAGCACGTAAGGCCAGACTGACCAGCGCCCGCCACGCAGTCGGGCCACGCCGCTGTCGGCGCCCAGCTCGGCGAAGACCCGTGTCACCGCGGCCAGCAGCGTCTGGCCAGGCGCCAGACGGGCCTCAAACGGCAGCAGCAGGGCCGGCAGTTGCTCGGTGCACAGCTGCGGGGGGCCTGGGTGCTGAAGCTGGCGCATGGCCGGACCGCTGCCTGCGTATCAATCAGCGTGTCAGTGCCGCTGCGCCATGCGTTCGGCCAGCGACTCCACCTGCGCCATCGACAGCAGATGGGCGTGGATGACGCCGAGCATGCCGTTGCGGTGCATTTCCAGCACCTGGTCATCGGGCAGGGCGCGCAGCTTCTCCTCATCGATCATGAAGAAGCCCTCGGCCTTGACCGCGGTGCCGTCGGCCAGCTGGCCCTGGATGCTGCCGCCGCGCAGCAGGTCCAGCTCCACCAGCTTCTGGCAGAACACGCGGGTGCGTTGCAGGGACTGCTCGAAGTGGTCAAGCAACTGCATCACCGCACGCAGTTGTTCACCAGGCTGGCCCTCGGCGTCCAGCAGGGGTTCGCCCTCGGTGGTGCTGAATCCGGACCAGGCGGCATCCACCGCCAGGCTGAGCTGTTCCTGGCCGGTGCGCAGGTAGGCAAAGGGATAGCGCCGCAGGAAGGCCGGCAGGTAGCGCGCGTCCCAGCCGCCATCGGCGCGCACGAACAGGTTCTCCCGCTCACGCAGGCCCAGCAGGGCCACCGGGGTCACCTGGGGCTGGCCGTCGTCCCCCCGGCCGGTGGGCACGAACGCGATGGCGTACTCGCGCGACACCATCGGGAACTCCACCGCCGTCACCAGCACCGCGCTCAACTCGCGCGCCACCGACCAGTCGTGCACCGATAGCACCCGGTGCTGGCCGTGGCGCTGGCGGTCCACCAGCACCAGCTCGCGGTACAGCAGGGATTCGTGCTGCGGGCTGCCGGCAGCAGCGGCCGAGGTCGCCGGCTTCGGGGGCTTGCTGGAAGGGGGTGTTGTCATGCAGGGTCCTCGTCTGAAGGGATGCGGCTGGCCAGCAGCTTGTCGACACGTTTGCCGTCGAGGTCCACCACCTCGAAGCGCCAGCCCTCCCACTCCACCGCGTCGGCCGTCTGGGGCAGACGGCCCAGCAGCAGCATCACCATGCCGGCCAGAGTGTTGTAGCGTCCGCGGTCCTCATCCGGCAGCTGTTTCAGGCCCAGCCGGTCCTTCAGCTCCGGTATGGGGATCAGCCCGTCCACCAGCCAGGAGCCGTCCTCGCGCTGTACCGTCCAGGCGTCTTCCGCTGCGGAGGGCGTGAACTCGCCGGTGATGGCCTCCAGCACGTCACGCAGGGTGATCACACCCTGCACCACCCCGTACTCGTCCACCACAAAAACCATCTGCACGGCAGAGCCGCGGAAGTGCTCCAGCAGCTCCATGCCCGACAGCGTTTCGGGCACGAACACCGCCGGCTGCATCGCGTCGGCCAGCACCAGCTCGCTGCTGCGCGCCAGCTGCATCAGCAGCTGCTGAGCGGTGATCACGCCCAGCACGTCGTCCAGCCCGTCGCGGCAGACCGGGTAACGCGAATGCCCGTGTTCGGTCAGCACCGCCAGGATGGCCTCGCGCGGGGCGGCCACGTCCAGCCAGGCGATGTCGCCGCGGGGGATCATCATCGAGCCGATCTGCCGGTCGTCCAGGCGGAACACGTTGCGCACCATCTGGTGCTCGTGCGCCTCGATCACGCCCGCGTCCAGGCCTTCCTCCAGGCTGGCGGCGATTTCCTCTTCCGTCACGCCGCGCGACTGGCTGTCGCGCAGGCCAAACAGCTTGAGCACCGCCTGGGTGCTGCCCGACAGCAGCCGCACGAAGGGCCGGGCGGCCACCGACAGCCAGGTCATCGGCTGCGACACCAGCCGGGCCACAGCCTCCGGGTGCATCTGGCCGATGCGTTTGGGCACCAGCTCGCCGAAGATGATGGTCAGGAAGGTGATGGCCACCACCACCAGGCCGGTGGCGCTGATCTGTGCAGCCCCGTCCGGGATGGGGAAGTGCGCCATCAGCCAGTGCGCCAATGGCCCGGAGAACGCCGCTTCACCGACGATGCCGTTGAGCACCCCGATGGAGGTGATGCCGATCTGGACCGTCGAGAGAAACTGGGTCGGGCTCTCGTGCAGCGCGATGGCCGCGCGCGCGCCGGCATCCCCACTTTCGGCCATCACCTGCAATCGCGCCTTGCGGCTGGCGGCCAGGGCCATCTCCGACATGGCGAACAGGCCATTGAGGAGGATCAGGAAGGTCAGAAGCGCTACGTCCATGGGAGGCACGGGCTGCACAGCCGCGCCAGAGTCGAAATGACGCGGGAGCGTAGCAGAATCCCCCGATGATCTATCTGGTCGGTGACCTGCAAGGCTGCTGCGATGCCTTCGACCGCCTGCTGGCGGTGCTCGGATTTTCCCCCTCCCGCGACCGGCTGTACCTGCTGGGCGACCTGGTCAACCGCGGTCCCTGCTCGCTGCAGGTGCTGCAGCGTCTGGAATCCTTTGGCGACAGCGCCACCTGCCTGCTGGGCAACCACGACCTGCACCTGCTGGCGGTGGCCCATGGCGTGCGCAAGCGCCACCGCAGCGACACGCTGGACGCGATCCTCGACAGCCCGCGGCGTGAGCATTGGCTGGCCTGGCTGCGCGCCCAGCGCCTGGCGGTGCAGGCCCACGGCTGGCTGATGGTGCACGCTGGCGTGGTGCCGCAGTGGAGCGCGGAAGACACCCTGGCGCTGGCCGAGGAGGTGCACCAACTGCTGGCCGGCGCTGACCTGCCGGACTTCCTTCAGGTGATGTACGGCAACGAGCCCGCGCGCTGGAAGCGCAAGCTCAGCGGGCTGGACCGCTGGCGCTTCGTCATCAACGTGCTCACCCGCATCCGCTTCTGCGAGGCCGACGGCACCCTGGACTTCAAGCTCAAGGAAGGGGCGGACGCCGCTCCCGCCCACCTGATGCCCTGGTTCGACGTGCCGGGTCGCGGTACCGAGGGTGTGCCGATCGCCTTCGGCCACTGGTCCACCCTGGGCCAGCTGAACCGGCCGGACCTGCTGGCGCTGGACAGCGGCTGCGTCTGGGGTGGCCGCCTCACCGCGGCCCGGGTGGACGGCGGCCGGCGCGAGCTGATCAGCGTGGCGTGCGAACAGGCACAGGCGCCAGGCTGAAGCGCTGCCGGCCGGCTGGGTGGAGCCGGCGCGGAATCTGTCAGAATGCCGGCCTCTGCGGAGGTGTGGCCGAGTGGTTTAAGGCACTGGTCTTGAAAACCAGCGAAGGGGGAACCCTTCCGTGAGTTCGAATCTCACCGCCTCCGCCAGCAGCGGCCTTGGGTGGGCTGCCCAGGCCTGTTCTGCCGTCGCTCTTGCCGGTCTGGTCCGCTTCAAGCGACAGCCCCGGCGTGAATCTCGTTCAGGGTCGACACGATGCCGGTCACCTGCGTGAGCGGAACCGGCACAGTCGGTTCCCGGCGGACTCCTAGAATCCGCCGCCATGTCGAATTCACCGTCCTCCCCCAAGACGAATCCCGCCGCGTACGCCGAGGCCTCCATCCGTGTGCTCAAGGGCCTGGAGCCCGTCAAGCAGCGTCCGGGCATGTACACCCGCACCGACAACCCCCTGCACATCGTGCAGGAGGTGATCGACAACGCGGCCGACGAGGCGCTGGCGGGTTTCTGCAAACGCATCCAGGTCACGCTGCACATCGACGGTTCGGTGAGCGTGGACGACGACGGTCGCGGCATCCCCTTCGGCCTGCATCCAGAGGAACAGGTGCCGGTGGTGGAGATCGTCTTCACGCGGCTGCACGCGGGCGGCAAGTTCGACAAGGGCTCCGGCGGGGCTTACAGCTTCTCCGGCGGCCTGCATGGCGTCGGGGTGAGCGTGACGAACGCGCTGGCGCAGCGGCTGCAGGTGCAGGTCTGGCGGGAGCGGCAGAGTGCCACGTTGACCTTCTCAGGCGGCGACGTGATCGAGCCGCTGCAGCTGCGCCCGGTCATGCCCGGCGAGCGCCGCCAGGGCACTGCGGTGCGGGTCTGGCCGGACCCCAGGTATTTCGAGAGCGCCGAGCTGCCCCGCCACGAGCTGCAGCACCTGCTGCGCAGCAAGGCGGTGCTGATGCCCGGGGTCACGGTGACCCTGAAGAACGAAAAGAACGGCGAGGTGCAGACCTGGGCCTACAAGGGGGGCCTGCGCGATTACCTGAACCAGAACCTGCCGACCGAGGCGCTGATCCCGCTGTTTGAAGGTGAGCAGTTCGCCGGTGCCGGCGAGACCGAGAACTTCGCCGAGGGCGAGGGTGCCGCCTGGTGCGTGGCCTTCACCGAGGAGGGTGCGCCGCTGCGCGAGAGCTACGTCAACCTGATCCCGACGGTGGCCGGCGGCACCCACGAGGCGGGCCTGAAGGACGGGCTGTTCGCCGCCGTGAAGGGCTTCATCGAGCTGCATGCGCTGCTGCCCAAGGGGGTCAAGCTGATGCCCGACGACGTGTTCTCGCGCGCCAGCTTCGTGCTGTCGGCCAAGGTGCTGGACCCGCAGTTCCAGGGCCAGACCAAGGAACGCCTGAACAGCCGCGATGCGCTGCGGCTGGTCACCGCCTTTGTGCGCCCGGCGATGGAGCTCTGGCTCAACCAGCATGTGGAGTACGGCCGCAAGCTGGCCGAGCTGGTGATCCGCCAGGCACAGAGCCGCCAGCGCGCCAGCCAGAAGGTGGAGAAGAAGAAGGGCTCCGGCGTGGCCGTGCTGCCCGGCAAACTCACCGATTGCGAGAGCCGCGACCTGTCGCTCAACGAGGTGTTCCTGGTCGAAGGCGATTCGGCCGGCGGCAGCGCCAAGATGGGTCGCAACAAGGAGACCCAGGCGGTGCTGCCGCTGCGCGGCAAGGTGCTCAACGCCTGGGAGGTGGAACGCGACCGCCTCTTCGCCAACAACGAGATCCACGACATCTCGGTGGCCATCGGCGTGGATCCGCATGGCGCAGCAGACGAGCCGGACCTCTCCGGGCTGCGCTACGGCAAGGTCTGCATCCTGTCGGATGCGGATGTGGACGGATCGCACATCCAGGTGCTGCTGCTGACCCTGTTCTTCCGCCACTTCCCCAAGCTGATCGAGCAGGGCCATGTGTATGTCGCCCGGCCGCCGCTGTTCCGGGTGGATGCCCCGGCGCGCGGCAAGAAGCCGGCGGTCAAGCTCTACGCGCTGGACGATGCGGAGCTGCAGGCCATTCTCGACAAGCTGAAGAAGGAAGGCGCGCGCGAAGGCAGCTGGGCCATCAGCCGCTTCAAGGGACTGGGTGAGATGAGCGCCGGGCAGCTTTGGGACACCACGCTGAACCCCGACACCCGCCGCCTGCTGCGGGTGGAGTACGGCCAGGTGCTCTTCAACGACACCGTGACCGCCATCGGCAAGCTGATGGGCAAGGGTGAGGTGGCATCGCGCCGCGAGCTGATGGAGCGCTGGGGCAACCTGGTGGAAGTGGACGTCTGAGCGCCTGTGGACGCTTGACCACAGCACGGAACCTGCGCCTGAGGGGGGCGACACCCCCGTGCCCCCCAGAGCTGCGGGGCCCCGATCGGGTGCCCGGGTGGGAGCCTGTGCCGCGGCTACCGGCGGAAATGCTGCAACGCGTCAGGGTTGGCGGATCGAGACCACGGCCGCAAGCCCCATGGTGTTCCTGAATTTGCAGTGTGGGGGACCTGTGGTTTGCGGGTTGTGCGGGATCTGCGGATTCGGGTTCTCGCATTGATCCAGTGAACAGAGGGCGTCGAAGCCGGCAATTTGTCAAGTCGGCGGAGATGAAAACCGGTACACGGCCTTCGGTGCTGGCGCCGCATTGGGTACATTCGATTACAACTATGCGGGTTTGACGGGTTTCGCGTGTTCAGGGCGGGCCGGCGCATGGTGTTTCAAACACCTGGCAGGAGCAAGGATCAATCGATGGGGCCGACCGGGTCGAATTCGGAGGGGCCAGCCGGGCCGATGGGGCGACTGGGAGCGATGCTGGCCGCCATCTGTGCGCTGCTGGTGCTGGCCCTGGGTCTGTATGCCGGGCTGGCTGGCGCGTCGCAGCCACGGCAGCTCAGACAGCTTGCGCAGGAGCGGGCGGGCGCCGCGCTGCTGGATGCCGGGTTTCCCTGGGCGAAGCTGCGCATCGATGACAGCGTTGGGGTGCTGATCGGGGACGCGCCGGATGAACCTGCCCGGGCCGCTCTGGAGCGCAGGGCGCGGGATCTGCTGGGGCCCTACATGGGCCTGCCCGGGGTGTTCCTGAACCTGGAGAACCGTGTGCGGGTGCGGCCCCGCCTGCGTGCCGAAGCCCTGCTGGAACTGGAGCCTCCCGGCGCCGGTGTGGCGGCGGAAGGTTCGCGCAGCACGGCCCTGGCTCGCAACGATGGGGCGACGGCCTGCGCGGCTTCCTTTGAGGCGGCCTTGGGGCGGGAAACGGTGCAGTTCCGCAGCGGCAGCACGCAGCTCGATGGAGCCTCCAGGTTGGTGCTGCGGCGGCTGGCGGCGGTGCTGACCCGCTGCCCCGCCTGGCGTCTGGTGGTGGTGGGCCACCCCGATACCCGCGGGGATGCCCTGGCGGCCGAACGTCTGTCGCGCAAACGTGCCAGTGTGATCGCGGCCGAACTGCTGCTCGAAGGGGCGCTGGTCGAGCAGCTCGAAACCCTGGCCCTGGTGGACGAGCCGGGCGGTGTTGCTGTCCGTTCGCGGCGCATTGAGTTCCGCTTTCTTCAGGCCGAGGCCGGCTGAAACCCCCACGATCCGCCCATCCCTGACTTCTTGGAGAACGCCTGTGTTCCTGCTCGCTCAGCTTTGGATCTACCTGGCGCTGACCTTCGCCCTGGGGCTGCTGGCCGGGTTTGCGGTCAGCCTGTGGCGCTGGTCGCGTCGGGCCGAACGCAATCTGCAGGAGGCGGAGTTCCGCCACACCGAGCAGATGTACACCATCAGCGCGGAGCATGAAGAGGCGATCGCTGCGCTGGAGCAGGCCCGTCGCGACGCCAATGAGGCGATGGAGTCGACTGCCTCCGACCTGGAGGGCCTGCAGCGCCGGGTGGCCGAGCGCGATCGGCAGATCAAGGAACTGAGCGCGATGCTGGTGCGGGTCAACCACGACCTGGCCACCGCCGAAGCTGGGCGCCGCAAGCTGCTGCAGGAAGGCAAGGCCGACCGCGAGGAGGTCGCGGTCCTGCGCAAGCAGGTGGCCAGCAGCCGGGCCGAGCTGGCCCAGGCCCTGGGCTCGCACAACGCCTACGAGCGCGAGGTGGCCCTGCTCAAGGAGCAGCTGGAAGCAGAACGGGCCAGCCGCGGCCTGGGGGCCGCTGCCGCCTGAACGCGGGCTGAACACCGGGCCGGGGCGGCCCTCGCCCGTCAGATAACATCGCTCGCCTCTGAACACCCCGCCGGGAGGCCGAGGAAACTGCCTTGTCCCGCCGGTCGCAGCCTTCGCGATGGACTCGCAGACGCCCCTGGATTTCTCCAACCCCCCGTCCGACGCGGGTGATGCGCTCACGCTGGCGCAGTATGCCGAGCGTGCCTACCTCGAATACGCCCTGAGTGTGGTCAAGGGCCGGGCCCTGCCAGACGTCTGCGACGGCCAGAAGCCGGTGCAGCGCCGCATCCTGTACTCGATGCAGCGCATGGGGCTGGGCTTTTCCAACAGCAACGCCCCCGCCGGGGCCAAGCCGGTCAAGTGTGCTCGCGTGGTGGGTGACGTGCTGGGCCGCTACCACCCGCACGGCGACACCGCTGCCTACGATGCCCTGGTGCGCATGGCGCAGGACTTCAGCCAGCGCTACCCGCTGGTGGACGGGCACGGCAACTTCGGCAGCCGCGATGGCGACGGCGCCGCGGCGATGCGCTACACCGAGGCGCGGCTGGCACCGATCGCCCGATTGCTGCTCGACGAGATCGACGAAGGCACGGTCGACTTCATTCCCAACTACGACGGCTCCACCGAGGAGCCGCGGCAACTGCCGGCGCGCCTGCCGTTTGTGCTGCTCAACGGGGCCTCCGGCATCGCGGTGGGCCTGGCCACCGAGATTCCCAGCCACAACCTGCGCGAGGTGGCCGCCGCGGCAGTGGCGCTGATCCGCGACGAGCAGCTCAGCGATGCGGCGCTGTACCAGCTCATCCCCGGGCCGGACTACCCCGGTGGCGGGCAGATCATCAGCGCCGAAACCGACATCCAGGAGGCCTACCGGACCGGGCGGGGCTCGCTCAAGGTGCGGGCGCGGTGGAAGATCGAGGATCTCGCGCGTGGCCAGTGGCAGCTGGTGGTCACCGAGCTGCCGCCGGGCACCAGCACCCAGAAGGTGCTGGAGGAGATCGAGGAGCTCACCAACCCCAAAGTCAAGACCGGCAAGAAGGCGGTCACGCCCGAGCAGGCCCAGCTCAAGACCGCCGTGCTGTCGGTGCTGGACGGCGTGCGCGACGAGTCCAGCAAGGATGCGGCGGTGCGCCTGGTGTTCGAGCCCAAGAGCCGCACGGTGGAGCAGGCCGAACTGATCACCACCCTGCTGGCGCACACCAGCCTGGAGAGCTCCGCCCCGATCAACCTGACGATGGTGGGGGCCGACGGCCGGCCGACCCAGAAGAGCCTGCGGCAGATGCTCGCCGAGTGGGTGGGTTTCCGCCTGGGCACGGTGCAGCGACGCACCCGCCACCGCCTGGACAAGGTGCTGGACCGCATCCACATCCTCGAAGGTCGGCAACTGGTGCTGCTCAACATCGACGAGGTGATCCGCATCATCCGCGAGAGTGACGAGCCCAAGGCGGCGCTGATCGCCCGTTTTGCGCTCAGCGACCGGCAGGCCGAAGACATCCTGGAGATCCGCCTGCGCCAGCTGGCGCGGCTGGAGGCGATCAAGATCGAGCAGGAGCTCACGCAGTTGCGCGGCGAACAGGCGAAGCTGCAGGACATCCTGGAGCACCCGGCCAGCCTGAAGCGGGTGACGATCAAGGAGATCGAGACCGACGCCAAGGTCCACGGCGACGATCGCCGCACCCTGATCCAGGCCGAGAAGAAAGCGGTGGCCGAGGTCAAGGTGATCGACGAGCCGGTGACGGTGGTGGTCAGCGCCAAGGGCTGGGTGCGTGCCCGCACCGGCCATGGCCACGACCCGGCGGGTTTCGCCTTCAAGGCGGGCGATGGGCTGTACGGCACCTTCGAGTGCCGCACTGTGGATGTGCTGGTGGTGTTCGGCAGCAACGGCCGGGTCTATTCGGTGCCGGTGAGCGGCCTGCCGGGCGCGCGGGGAGACGGCGCACCGATCACCACCATGATCGAGCTGGAAGCCGGCAGCCGCATCGCCCACTACCTGGCCGGGCCGACTGACTTGCCGCTGCTGCTGGCTCACAGCGGTGCCACGGGACTGTTGGCGAAGCTGGGCGACCTGGTGGCCCGCAACAAGGCGGGCAAGGCCTTCCTGAGCCTGGAAGACGGCGAGGAGCTGCTGCCGCCGCTGCGCATCGCGGCCAACCACCGCCAGGTGGCCTGTGCGGTGGCCGGTGGCCGGCTGCTGGTGTTCGGTCTGGACGAACTCAAGCATCAGCCCGGCGGTGGTCGCGGCCTGATGCTGATGGACCTGGAAGAGGGTGAGAAGCTGGTGGCCGTGACCACCCTGGACCAGGCGTTGCGGGTGACCGGGGTCGGCCGCGGTGCCAAGGCCCGGGAGGATGACCTGAAGCTCTCCGCGCTGGCCTTCCACGTCGGCAAACGCGGTCGCAAAGGCAAGCCGCTGCCGGTGCAGATCAAGGTGGAGCGGCTGCTGCCGCTGGATTGAGGTCCGGGTCGCCGGGCCCGGACGCCCGGGCCGCGATCAGAAGAGGTCGCGCAGCTTCGGCAAGGGGGGCAGCGAAGGCAGCCTGGACCGCGCAGGCGGGCGCGGCAGGTCGGCCGGCAGCCGCTCCTTCAGCCCGTCGGGCAGCAGCTCACGCAGCTTGCCCAGACCGGAGCCCAGCTCCGGCAGGTTGGGCAAGGTGGGCAGCAGGTTGGGGCGCTGGCCGGTGAGCTGGTGGGTGATGGCGCTCTTGAGCGGCGGCAGGTGGTCTGCCACTGCAATCACCGCCTGGCGGGCCATGCGGGCCACGCTGCGGTCGTCGGTGAAAAGGGTCACCACCGCGTTGGTGCCCAGGTAGATCGGCAGCGTGACCCGGCGGTGCTCGCTGTCGTAGGCGGCCAGCGTGTCCATCGCGCCGATGTCGCGTCCATGGCGGCGGGCCTCGCCGAGCTGGCGCGACAGCACCTCCACCCCGTACAGGCCAAAGTTGTAGCCGTGCGCCGTCACCGGGTGCATGCCCACGGCCGCATCCCCGATCAGCGCCACCCGGTGCTGGGCAAAGCGGTGGGCATACACCGCCACCAGCGGGTAGGCATGGCGTTCGCCGGTCATCACCATCGCGCCCAGGCGGCGGTCGAACTGGGCTTCCACCCTCGTGGCGAAGGCCTCCGGGGTGAGGGCCATCCACTCCGGCGCCTCGCTGGAACGCAGCGTGACCACGGCGGACACCTGGCGCCCGTTCATCGGCAGGATGGCCAGGGTGTTGCCGGCGCGGAAACACTCATGGGCGGTGCCGTTGTGCTCCAGCTCATGCGACAGCCGGGCGACGATCACCGTGCGGCCGAAGTCGCGTGAACTGGCGCCGATGCCCAGGCGCCGGCGGGTGGTGGAAAAGCGGCTGTCGGCGCAGACCAGCAGCGGGGCACTGAGCTGCTCTGCCGGGGTGCCGGGAGCGGCGCCGTTGGCGCGCAGGCTGACCTGGGCCGCATCCGGCTCCGCCTGCACGTCCAGCACCTGCACGCCGCAGCGCAGCGTCACCCCCGGGCGGGCCTTGGTGCCGTCGTAGGCCACCTGGCGCAGCCAGTGGTTGGGCACCAGGTAGCCCAGCGCTTCCTTGCCGGCCTTGCCGGCGTCGAAGTGCAGCTGCCGCGGGGTGTGGCCGTCGTGCACATCGGCGGCACGCAGCGGCGCCACCTCCGCGACGGGCAGGCGCTGCCACAGGCCGAGCGACTCCATGATGCCCAGCGCACGGTGGGTCATGGCGATGTCGCGGCCGTCCGGTCTGGGTGCGGCGATCGCGGCTTCTTCCTGCTGCTCCAGCACGGTGACCTGCAGCCCCTGATCGGCCAGAGCACAGGCCAGCGCCAGGCCCGCCGGGCCTGCGCCGATCACCAGCACGTCGGCTGCGGCAGGAGGAAGGGAGTCTTGCGCCAGGTCGGCGCCCGGGTTCGAAGTCATGTTCACGGCAGAGAGTGGGTGATTCGCGTCTGTACGGCGCAAAGGTTACACGTTAGTCGCTCTGAGCCTGCCGGAGCTTGACCCGTCTCAGGGAGTGGATGTGTCTTCGACCCGCGATATTGGGCCCCGGCGGCGCCGGCATCGGCCCGGATGCGGGCCGCGGTGAAGGCTGAACTGTTGGGCGTGCGCAACTTTTGGGCGGGCGTCGCCCTCGATTCATGGGGTGCGAGCGACCGACCCTGCGGCGCGTCCAGGTTCATCCCTTCGCTGATCTCCTGGGTCTGGCACGGGAAACGACCCGGAAAGTCGGTTTCGCCACCGATGGATGCCCGGAAGGAACCCAGGATTGCATTCGATCAGATGGGATCAAATCCCAGATACTCTGGGTCAACAGGGGTTGTGGTGTGCGAAATTTCATGGATACTACAACCAGTAACAAATGTTGCAGTAGCAGTGGGTTCAGCCCGCGGCGAACGATCCCCCGCACCGAGCCACCCTCGTGGTGGCTCGGGCCTTTGCCCGGCCCCGCCGGGCTTTTTTTTGCCTGTGCAGGAATCGTGCTCCGACCGGCGGGCGAGGTCATCCCCCCGACGGGTGGCGATCAGCGGTTTGACGTCCGATGACGGGAGGCGCGGGCGGTTCACCTCCACTGCCGCCAGCAGCGTCACCTCGCCTGCGACGAGAGGCGGATCGACGCCAGCGGCAACAGACGGCGAAATTGCCCTCGAATCCGCCTGGAGCCCCCACGCAAAATCATCACGTCCTTGGAGGCGTGCCATGACTGACACAGTTGCTGAGCTGGTTGAACGGGGCAAGGCGCTCTCGGCGCAGGACCGAACCAGGTTGGGCGAGCAGTTGCGCGAGACTCTCGACGAGAGCGTCGATTCGGGCCTCGAAGACGCATGGCGCCTCGAGATTCGCAGTCGGACTGCCGCCTTCGAGCGAGGCGACGCAAAGCGTCTACGACGCCGATGAAGTGATTGCGCAAGCCAAGCGACTGACCCGGTGAAGCTGCTGCGCGATGCTGCCGCGATATCAGAACAACGCCGACAGAAACTCCAGGCTCCGCCCCAGCGCCAGAGCCGCGCTGGCCGGGTGGTAGGCGGCGCGGGACCAGCAGTTGAAGCCGTGCTGGGAGCCGGGGTAGAGGTGAAATTCCGCCTGCGCGGCGGCGGTGACCGTGACCGGGCCATGGCCGTCTGCACGGCCTGTACGGCCTCCGGCGGGATGCTGGTGTCCTGCTCGGCATGGTGGAACTGCACCGGCACGTGGATCTGCGCGGCCAGCTCCAGTTGGCCGGCGATGCCGCCGCCGTAGTAGGCCACCGCGCGGTCCACGCCGCAGAGGGCGGCGGCGGCGTAGGCCAGGCGGCCGCCCATGCAGTAGCCGATGGCGCCGACCCGGCGGGGGGCGATTGCGGCAGAGCCGCCACCGTCGTCCCCGCGCCGGCGCAGCCAGTCGATGGCCACCTGCGTGTCGCCCAGCGCCTGCTCGCGGGTGAGCTGCTTCATCAGCTCGATGGCGCGGTCCCGCTCGGCGCCCACGTAACCCAGCTCCACACGCGGCGCCTGGCGCCAGAACAGGTCCGGCGCCAGCACGGTGAAGCCAGCCAGCGCGTACTGCTCGGCCACGCCGCGGATGTGCGGGTTGACGCCGAAGATCTCCTGCAGCAGCAGCAGCCCGGGGCCGTCACCGGCAGGCGGGCGGGCCAGGTAGGCCTGCATCGGGCCGTCGGTGGTGTGAAGGGTCAGCCACTCGGTGGTCACCGGTGAATGGGCAGGCACAGGGGCCAAGGGGGTGTTGGAGGTGGTCATGTTCATCACGGTCATTCATTGCGGTGAAGGGTGACGCTCACTCCCCTCATCTCCCGCCGGCAGCGCTTCCAGCCCGGCGCGCATGCGCTGCAGCAGCGCCAGCAGCTGCTGCCGTTCGGTGGGGGAAAAACCATCGGTGGCGGCCGCCACCAGCGGGGCGGTGCTGCGGCGTGCCTGGTCGAGCAGGGTGGCGCCGGCGGGGCTGAGTTGCAGGCGGGTGCAGCGGCGGTCCTGCTCGTCTGCACGGGCTTCCAGCAGGCCGCGTTCACGCAGGCTGGCCAGCAGCCGGGCGATCTGGCCCTTGTCCCGCCCGGAGTGGGCCACCAGCTCCCGCTGCGTGGCGCCGGGGTGGCGCGCAAAGAAGCGCAGGGCGCGGATCTCCATCGGGCCGACCTCCTGCACGCTGTCGCGCAGCTGGCGATGCTGCCGGGAGCGGAAGGCGTGCATCACCGCATGCAGTGCCTCCATCACTTCATCGTCCTTGGAGAGGGGGAAGTCGTTGACAACATCAACTTGTTGGGTCATGATGGATGACATTATCAACCAATAAGCGGGTGGCACCAAGCCGCCCGGCCGAACATGAATCTTCTTCAGAGCCCCCGCCGCATCCAGCGTGTGCGCCGCGAGGTCCGATTGCGCCGGGCCACCGTGCAGGCGGTGCAGCGGCTGAGCCCGAACTTCGTTGCCGTCACCTTCGGTGGCGAGGACTTCGCCGATTTTGTCTCCGACGGCTTCGACGACCACATCAAGGTGATCTTCAGCGAGTCGGCGGGCGAGCGGGTGATGCGCGACTACACCCCGCGCCGCTTCGATGCCGCCCGCCGCGAGCTGACGCTGGAGTTTGCGCTGCACGAGCACGGCCCCGCCAGCGACTGGGCGCGCCAGGCTCGGGTGGGCCAGTCCCTGGTGATCGGCGGGCCGCGCGGCTCGATGATCATCCCCACCGATGACGACTGGCACCTGCTGGTGGCCGATGCTTCCGCGCTGCCGGCCCTGCACCGCCGGGTGGAGGAGCTGCCCACCGGCGCCCGCGTGCACAGCCTGGTGCTGCTGGACGACCCGGCCGACCGGCGCGACCTGCTGCAGGGCCGGCCGAGCGCCATCGACCTGCAGGCGCAGTGGTTCGACCAGCCCGCCGCTCTGCTGGAGGCGCTGCGCAGCCTGCCTCTGCCGGCGGGAGAGGGCTTCGCCTGGGCGGCCGGCGAGGCCAGCCTGGCGGCCGATTGGCGCCGCGTGCTGCTGCAGGAGAAGGGCCACCCGCTGGAGGCGAGCAAGATCGCCTCCTACTGGAAGCGCGGCGCGGCCGACTTCCACGAGCCGCGCTGAACCGGGGCTCGCCGGAGCGCCAGCCGCCTTGCCGCCACCGCGCCGCAACCACCCCGTTACCACGCCGTTACCATCCCCGGCCATGGAAGAGATCGACTGCATCGTGGTGGGCGCGGGCGTGGTGGGCCTGGCGGTGGCGCGGCAGATGGCGCTGCAGGGCCGGGAGACGCTGCTGCTGGAGCGCGAGACCGCCATCGGCACGGCCACCAGCTCGCGCAACAGCGAGGTCATCCACGCCGGCATCTACCACCCGCAGGGCTCGCTGAAGGCCCGCCTCTGCCTGCGCGGCCGCGAGCTGCTCTACGCCTACTGTGCCGAGCGCGCACTGCCCCACCGGCGCAGCGGCAAACTCATCGTCGCCACCGCCGCCGATCAGGAGGCCGAGCTGCTGGCGCTGCAGGCCGCCGGCCGGGCCAACGGGGTGGGCGACCTGCAGCTGCTCACACAGGCCCAGGCCCAGGCGCTGGAGCCGCAGCTGGCCTGCACCGCGGCGCTGCTCAGCCCCAGCACCGGCATCGTCGACAGCCATGCGCTGATGCTGTCGTTGCGGGGGGACTTCGAGGCGGCCGGGGGCATGGTGGCCTTCGGGGCGCAGGTGACGGGCGGGCAGTGTGCGGCCGATGGCATCACGCTCGATGTGGCCGGTGAGGAGCCGATGCGCATCCGCACTCGCCGGCTTGTCAACTGCGCCGGCCTGCAGGCACAGGAGCTGGCAGCGGCCTTGACCGGCACGCCGCTGCGCAGCGGCTGGGCGCCACCGCCGCTTCACCTGGCCAAGGGCAACTACTTCAGCCTGGCGCGGCGGGCCCCGTTTTCGCACCTGATCTACCCGGTGCCGGAGCCCGGTGGCCTGGGCGTGCACCTGACGCTGGACCTGGCCGGGCAGGCCCGTTTCGGCCCGGATGTGGAGTGGGTGGACCAACTGCACTACCCGGTGGACGCGGCCCGCGGCGAAGGCTTCTACGCCTCTATCCGGCGCTATTGGCCCGGCCTGCCGGACGGCGCCCTGCAACCGGCCTATGCGGGCATCCGCCCCAAACTCAGCGGGCCGGGCGAGCCGGCACGGGACTTCCTGGTCCATGGCGAAGCCGACCACGGCCTGCCCGGCCTGACCCACCTCTTCGGCATCGAGTCCCCCGGGTTGACCGCGTCGCTCGCACTGGCCGAGTGGGTCGGACAGAATCCCTGAATTCCTTTTTTCACCCCACCCTCCAAGGAGACAACCCGTGACCCTGAAGCTGTTCCTCAAGCCCGGCGCCTGTTCACTGAGCCCGCACATCGCGCTGGAAGAAGCCGGCCTGCCCTACGACACCGAGTCGGTGGACCTGGCCAAGAAGGTCACCGCCTCCGGCGGCAACTACTTCGACATCAACCCCAAGGGTTATGTGCCGGCGCTGCTGCTGGACTCCGGCGAGCTGCTCACCGAAGGCCCGGCCATCGTCCAGTACATCGCCGACCTGGTGCCCGAGCGGCAGCTGGCCCCTGCCAACGGCACGATCGAGCGCTACCGCCTGCAGTCCTGGCTGACCTTCATCGGCACCGAGCTGCACAAGTCCTGCAGCGCCTTCTTCAACCCGATGGCCAAGGACGACTGGAAGTCCATCGCCCGCGCCAACCTGGAGCGCCGCCTGCGTCACGTGGAGGATCACCTGGCCGCCGGCAACGCCTACCTGCTGGGCGAGGGCTTCAGCGTGGCCGATGGCTACCTCTTCACGGTGCTGGGCTGGATGAAGCCGATCGGCTTCGACCTCACCCCCTACCCGTCCATCCAGGCCTACCAGGCCCGCGTGGGCAGCCGGCCGGCCGTGCAGGCGGCGTTGAAGGCCGAAGGGCTGGCCTGAGGGCACCACAGCCTTGGTACAGCCGGCAGAACCTGCAGCAGATGAGGCTGCTTGATCCGGCTTGGCGAATCCGCGTCACCACCGTTCGCGACCGCCGCGCGCTGCCCCGGTTTTCGTGTCGGAGACGACATGGACGACTTGTTGACGTCGCTCGGCGTCGATGCATGATGGCTGGCGCTGCGGTTGCTCGAACGCAGAGGTTCGGCCCCGCAGCGCTCGTCATCAGTCCCCGGCAGTCAGGCGCTGATCGATCCAGGCGAAGGCGCTCTGCACGTCGTAGTTGCCGGCGTGCCCCTGGTCCCAGTGCAGCGCGAAGTCCACGGTCTTGACCTTGCCGTCGGCCTTCAGCGCACGGCTGATGTTGTAGGCCACGGTGAAGGCGGTGTCGCGGTCCCTCGCGCCGTTGCGGATGCGCCAGTGCCTGGTGATGCCGTCGGTCTTGCCGATGTAAGGCAGCGCGTTGATCATCCTGTACTGGTTCAGCACGAAGTCCCTTTGGGGTTGGACTGACCAGGTGTAGCCGGTGTTCAGCAGGCCCACATCGGCTTGCGCGGCATTGACGGCGTCGCCGCCGTTGTTGTTGTTCCAGGCGTAGTCGGTGAAGTTGGAGTACACCTGCGCGGCGGTGCCGAACAGGTTGGACTCGCCGCCGTGGTAGTTGCCGTAGACGACGGCGCCAGCGCCCGTGGTGTCGCCGGTGGCGGTGGTCGCCAGGATGGCCGTCTGCCCGACCTGATCGAAGCTGGGCATGGCCTTCAGGCGGGCCTGCTTGGCAACGAACTTCAGGTAGTTCGACATGTTGAAGTACGAGACCGCACCGCTGGAGTCGACGTTGATGAAGTCGTTCTTGTAGTACAAGGTCCCGCTGCCGCCCGCCACACCGTTGGCCGCGGCCGTGCCGTAGGCGTCGTAGGCGACGATGGAGTTGCCGGCCTTGACGTACGCGCTGGCGGCGTTCCTGAGTTCGCCCTGCAGGGCGGCCAGCATGTTGTCCGTGGTCAATGCTGCCCCGGTGTCGGTCTTCAGGCCGAGGCCGGCCTGATAGGTCACGAACCGGTTCATCAGTTCCTGGCTTCCCGTCGGGTCCGGGTTGGCGGCGCGGATGAGTTCAGCGCCGGTCGCGTCGACGATCAGCCCCGCCTTCTGGTCGGCCGACACCAGCGTGCGGGTGTCCAGCACGTTGAACATCCACTCATAGGCCAGATCGGCGCTGCCCATGTCCTGGATGGGGCAGTAGGCCACCACGGCGTAGATGCTGTCGCTGATGGAGCTCTTGCCGTTGGCGTCGATGCCGGCCGCACCGGCGGCTTTCAGGTAGGGGTGGTACTCGGCGCTGTTGCCGGTGGCCGCGAGTTGGGTGCTCTGTGCACCGCCGCCGCTGGTGCCGTTGACCACGATGCGGTTGGCGTTGCCGAACATGGTGCTGTCGTTCAGGCGCAGCCAGCGCACCGCTGCCTTGGCGTCAACGATGGCCGCTGGTGCCTTGCCCTGGTAGATGCCGTCGCTGTAGACGCCATCCGGTGCAGCGGCGCCGCGGCTGCGCGAGGCCATGTTGATGTAGACGAAGCCGCGCGCCAGCGCCGCGCCGCGCTTGTCGGTGTCGCTGGTGCTGCTGTAGCTGCCGCCGTCGACGATGTCGGCGCCACGGTAGTTGGTGCTGGTGATGGCGGCCGTGCCGTCCCAGCCGTTCAGGCCACCCTGGTAGCTCGCAAACCAGCCGGCGTTGTTGACGTTCAGCAGGATGGCGTTGTCCTGTTTGGCCGCATCCTCTTCGCGCACGAAGATGTTCAGGTTCTGATATCCGCAGCTCTGGTTGTCCACATTGGAACCACGCTGGTTGGGTGCCAGCGTCATCGGCTTGCCGACGTAGCAGACCTCGCGGTACCAGCGCACGGGTGTGCTCACGCCGTCGAGCGTGACGGTGATGGTGGTGTATTTGGTCTTGTCGAAGGCCAGTTGGCTGTCGTAGACACCGGCGCCGGCAGTGTTGCTGTCGGACTTGCTGCTGTCGCTGCCGCCTCCGCAGGCGGCCGTCAGGCCGGCAACACACAGGGCAGCAGCCAGGCTGGTGGCCTTCAGGTGCTGGATCGGTTTCGTCATCGTCATGTCTCCTCAAGGGGCAATGAATGGGCCTCGCGGCCAGCGGCAAGCCGGGCCCGTCGCCCAAGAGCGGCAGGCCGGCCACGAAAACAAGAACAAGAGGGCGGCAGGGTCTTATTGCCCGTCCATCGCCCGTACCCGGTCCCCACCGGCCACCGAGTAGGTCAGCGGCACCTTGCGGGTGGCCAGGAACTGCTCCAGCGTCTCGCCGCGGAAGGCGGCGTAGACGGCGGGGTTGGACACGCCCAGCACCGCGGCCATCTTCTCCAGCACGAAGAAGCTCACGCCGCGGCGGATCATCTCGATCCACTTGCGGCCGGCGATCAGGTCCTTCTCCTCGTCGCTCAGGCCGCGCTCGGCGGCCAGCGCGTCGAAGTCGCTGCCGAAGCGGGCGCGGTGCTCTGGCTTGACCAGGTCGTGCAGGAAGGTGTTGATGCGCAGGTTGGCGTGGCTGCGCGCCTGCGTGAAGGGGTAGGTGCCGGCCAGGCCACCCGCGCCTTCCAGCTCATGGCCGACGTGCTTCCGATAGGCCTCGACGGCCGCCGCATCCGGCTCGCCGCCCAGGTCCTCCAGCACCAGGGTGGCGATGTTGGTCACCGAGGGCGCGTAGGTCTGCTTGTGCACCAGCTTGACCTGCTCGGACAGTGCGCCGCGCATGATCAGCCACATGATGACCTCGGCGCCCTCCATGCCGCCCTTGACGGCGTACTCGGCGATGCGCATGTTGGCCAGCGTCTCGGGGCTCTTCTCCAGCAGCTCCAGGAACTCGGCGTCCCAGGCCTCGTTGAGGAAGCCGGCACGCTCGCCATGCACCTGGTGGCTCAGGCCGCCGGTGGCCATGATGGCGACGTTGAGGTCTTCCGGGTAGCTCTCGATGGCCTTGCGTAGCGACTTGCCCAGCTTCCACATGCGCTTGGCACTCGGGATCGGCAGCTGCAGCACACCCACCTGCAGCGGCACCACCTGGCCGGGCCAGGGGCCGTTTTCGTCGCCCAGCATCGACAGCGGCGACAGGAAGCCGTGGTCCACCGGCTTGCCCTGGAAGAAGGACATGTCGAACTCGTCGGCCATCAGCGCCGCGCCGATGTGCTGCGACAGGCCCAGGTGGCCACGTGCCGGCGCCACCTCGCGCGGGCCGCCGCCCTCGTCGGCTGCGACGTACAGGTCGTCGATGCCCAGTGCGTAGGCCGAGTAGTGGTCGAAGAAGAAGCTGGTGATGTGGTCGTTGTAGATGGTGAAGATCACATCGATCTTCTTCTCGTGCACCCAGGCGCGGATCACGTCGAAGCCGTCGAAGATCGGCTTCCAGGCCGGGTCCTTGTGCTTGCCGGTGTCCTTGGCGTAGCCGATGGTGGGCGAATGCGAGGCGCCGATGCCTCCGATGATGCGGGCCATGGGGAGTCTCCTGAACGGAACGGTGGATGGAGCGAGGAAATCAAGAAGGGGGGGCGGCGCAGGCGCGCGCGCCCCGGGGCAAAGGACTGCGGTCAGCCGCCGAAGCTGTGCACCAGCACCAGCGCGATGGATGGGAAGGCCAGCAGCAGCACGATGCGGATCAGGTCCGACGCCAGGAAGGGCATCACGCCCTTGAAGGTCTCCACCAGCGGCACGTCCTTGGCCAGGCGGTTGATGATGAAGACGTTCATGCCCACCGGCGGGTGCACCAGGCCGATCTCCACCACCATCAGCGCCAGGATGCCGAACCACACGCTCTTGTCGGTGTCGGTCAGGCCGTGGAAGTCCAGGCCCATCACCATCGGGTAGAAGATCGGGATGGTCAGCAGGATCATGGCCAGCGAGTCCATCACGCAGCCCAGCAGGATGTAGATCACCAGGATGGCCACCATCACCACCATCGGGCTCAGGCCGCTGCCCTTGACCCAGGCGGCCAGCTCCACCGGCATCTGCGACAGCGCCAGCGCGGTGTTGAGCATGTCCGCCCCCAGCAGGACCAGGAAGATCATCGCGGTGGCATGGGCGGTGCCCAGTGCCGATTGCAGGATGCCCTGCAGCCGCATGCCCCCGGTGACCACCGCCAGCACGCCGCAGGCCGCTGCGCCGATGGCCGCTGCCTCGGTGGGGTTGGCCCAGCCGCCGTAGATGCCGACGATCACCACTGCGAACACCAGCAGCACCGGCAGCACCTGCGCCAGCGCCTTCAGCCGCTCGCTCCAGGGGGCACGTGGACCGGCGGGGCCGGCCTGCGGCTTGAGCGTGACGATCAGGCGCACCACGATCATGTAGCCGACCATGGCGATCAGGCCCGGCAGCACCGCGGCCATGAACAGCTTGCCGATGGACTCCTGCGTGAGGATGGCGTAGATCACCAGCGGCACCGACGGCGGGATCATGATGCCCAGCGTGCCGCCTGCGGCCAGTGCCCCGGTGGCCAGGCTGCCGGCGTAGCCGAAGCGTCTGAGCTCCGGCAGGGCCACCTGGCCCATGGTGGCCGCGGTGGCCAGCGACGAGCCGCAGATGGCGCCGAAGCCGGCGCAGGCGCCGATGGAGGCCATCGCGATGCCGCCGCGCAGGTGGCCCATGAAGGCGGCCACGAAGCGGAACAGCGCTGCGCTCAGCCCGCCGTGGGTGGCGAACTGGCCCATCAGCAGGAACATCGGGATGACGATCAGGTCGTAGTTCGACAGCCGCGCATAACCGACGTTCTTCCACATGCTCAACAGCGGCGTGACGCTGCCGCTCAGCCAGGCGTAGCCCAGCGACCCCATGGTGAACATCGCCACACCGATGGGCACCCGCAGCGCGAGCAGGGCCATCAGCAGCACGAAGATCAGCGTGCCCGCAGCGATGCCGCTCATGACTGAAGCTCCACCGTCGTGTTCGACGCACGGGCCAGGCGCAGGTGCACGCCGGCCTGGTAGAAGCCGGCCAGGGCCATCAGCGCCAGCCCCGGCAGCATCAGCGCCTGGGCGATCCACACCGGCCAGCCGAGGATGACGCTGGTCTCGCCGGACTCCTGCACCGTGAGCATGCCGGCGGCACCGCGCCACCACAACGCGGCACCCATCAGGCCGAACAGCAGGGAGCCGAAGGCATCCAGGCCATGGTTGGCAGCAGGGCTCAGGCGCTGGGTGAAGAAGTCCACCTTCACATCCCCGCCGGCCAGGTGGCAGTAGGCAAAGAAGCAGGCGCAGGCGAAGGCCGCGCTCATCTGCAGCAGCTCCACATCACCCGGTACCGGGCTGGCGGCCAGTTTGCGGCCGGTGATGCTGACGATGCTCATGGTGACCAGCAGGACAAACACCAGTCCGCCCACAATGGACAGCAGTTTGCTGAGTGCGAGCAGGGCGCGGCCTGCTGGGCCGAAGCCGGCCGGGGCGCCGGTGTCCTGGGCACCCGGTAGGGGTTCTTGCATGGGAAGTCTCCGGCACGCCGCGAGGCTGCGGCGTGACCTTCACGGTCAGAGAACCAGGCGGGTTGGCCGTTCGGCCACCCGCCGGTGCGGGCCTGCAGCACAGGCCGGGAACCTGTGTCCCGCAGGGCTCCGGGCGGGTGCTTCAGCTCACTTGGCTGCAGTCTGGTGCTTGGCGATCAGCGCGCGGGCGTTGTCGTAGAGCTGTCGGCCGTTGTGGCCTTTGGCGCCGACCTCGGCGATCCAGCCGTCGATGATCGGCTGGCCGGCCTTCTTCCAGTGGGCGAGTTCGGCCGCCGGGATGACGTTGGTGGTGTTCTTCGCGGTGAGCTTCTTGCCCTCGGCGTCTGCGGCCAGGAAGACCTTGCCGATGTGGCCGGAGAAGGCCTGGCCGCTGTTGGCGTCGATCACCTTCTTCAGCTCGGGGCTGAGGCCTTCGTACCTGGCCTTGTTCATCACGAACATGAAGGTGGAGGTGTAGAAGGCGGGCTCGGCCGGATCGGTCTCGGAGTGGTACTTGACGATCTCCTGGATCTTCACCGACGGCACCACCTCGTAGGGCACCACCGCGCCGTCGATCACACCCTTGGCCAGGGACTCGCTGACGGCGGGCACCGGCATGGCCACCGGTGTGGCGCCCAGTGCAGCGAGGAACTTGTTGGTCTGGCGGGTGGGGGCGCGCACCTTCAGGCCCTTCAGGTCGGCCAGGGTGTTGACCGGCTTGCCCCGCATGTGGAACACGCCGTCGCCGTGCACGTGGAAGGCCAGCGGCTTGACGTCCTTGAACTCGGCCGTGTCGTGGGCCTGGATGTAGTCCCACAGCGCCTTGCTGGTGGCCTCCGGGTTCTGCATCATGAACGGCAGCTCGAACACCTCGGTCAGCGGGAAGCGCCCGGCGGTGTAGCCCGGCAGGGACCAGATCACGTCCACCACACCGTCGCGCACCTGGTCGAACAGCTGCGGCGGCGTGCCGCCGAGCTGCATCGACGGGTAGATCTGGCACTTCAGCTTGTTGGCAGACTCCTTGGCGATCTTGTCGCACCAGGGCTGAATGAACATGGTGTTGGCATAGGAGCCGGCCGGCAGGAAGTGGTGCACCTTCAGGGTGACGGCTTCCTGGGCCTGGGCGCCCCCGCTGAACAGGCCGGTCAGGGCCAGGCCGAGCAGGCTGCGGCGAGCAAAACGGATCATGTGAGTCTCCTCGTTGGACGGTGCGAAGACCTTGGTGGACCAGGGTTGATACAGCGCAAGGACAACGGGAGCGGAGTCTAGGAAGCGAAGCTCCCGGCCAGAAGATGCCGCAACCGTGCATGCGATAACCATTGGTTATCATCGGCCGCATGAAACTGTCTTCCCTCAACGCACTGATCGCCGCGGTGGAGGAGGGCAGCCTGCGCAGTGCGGCGCGCCGGGTGGGCTTGTCCCAGCCGGCGTTGACCAAGCTGGTGCGTGAGCTGGAGCGGGAGCTGTCGACGCGGCTGCTGGAGCGTTCCTCCACCGGCGTGATCCCCACCGCGCAGGGCCGGGTGCTGTACGAGCGCGCCCGCGCCGCCACCCGGGAGCTGGACCATGCGGTGGAGCAGATCGAGCAGCTGGGCGGGCGCATGGTGGGTGAGCTCAGCATCGGCGCGGTGCCGCTGGCGGTGCTGCTGCTGGTGCCGGAGGCGCTGCGCACCTTCGGGCAGGAGTTCCCGCACATCGGCCTGCGCATCCTGGAGGAGCTCTACATCGCCCAGCTCACCAACCTGCGCACCGGGGTGGTGGACGTGGCGCTGGGGCCGATTCCGCCCGGGCTGACGCCGGGTGAATTCCATGTCGAGCCGCTGATGCCGGCCTCCATGGTGGTGGTGTGTCGCCGCGGCAGCCGCTGGGCACGCTGCCGCAGCCTGGAGGAGCTGGCCGAGGCGCGCTGGGTCTACACCAGCGTGGGCGGCTCCACCGGCTATGCCGCGATGCTCTTCACCGCCCATGGCCTGGTGCCGCCACCGGCGGCGGCGGTGGTCAACTCCACGCTGGGCCTGCTGTCGCTGATCGGCAGCAGCGACCATGTGGGCCTGATGCCGCAGGCCATCATGGCCCACCCGCTGGCGGGCCAGTTCCTGCAGGTGATTCCCGTCAGCGACGGCGGCCTGCAGTTGAGCATCGGCGCCATCACCAAGCCCGACACCCTGCTCAAGCCAGCGGTGCGGCATTTCCTGGCCCACCTGCACCGGGCGGCGCACCAGGTCTCGCGCAACGGGCTGGAGCCGGGAGAGGGTCCAGGCCCCCGAGTGTCCTGACCCTCATCTCCAGTTCCTGACGGCAATGAGGGGCGGCACCGTCATTCCCGCGAAGGCGGGAATCCAGTTCGACCCCTCCGACGGCTGCAGACGCCATCGACGTCATTTCCGCGAAGGCGGGAATCCAGCGGTTCGGTTCACATCCAGGTGCGCAGGGGCGCTCGCGCCCCGGGCCTTCCTGCGCGCGGCGGGCTGCCCGTCCGCCTCACAGGCCTGGCGCACCGCCTCGCACAGGCGGGCCAGGTCGGCGCTGCTGTCCGACTGGCGAGTCGTCATCAGCATCGGCGACACCACGCCACCATCGCTGACGGGGCGGTAGACCACGTCGTCGCGCTTGAGGCGCTGCACCGAGCGCGGCACCAGGGACACACCGATGCCCGCGGCCACCAGCCCGACCGCCGTCTGCAGGCCGTTGGTCTCGAAGGTGCGGGTGGCCGGGCAGCCGCGCACGCGGAACTGCGCCAGCACCTGGTCGGCAAAGCTGGGCCGCGGCTGGGCGGGGTAGAGGATGACGGTCTGGGCGGCCAGCTCCGCCAGCGACAGCGTGCGCTGCGCCGCCAGCTCGCCGCCGGCGGGCAGCACCGCCACCAGCGGTTCTTCCTCGATCAGCGTGTTCACCAGGCCCTCGGCCTCGATGGCCACGCGGCCGAAGCCCACGTCAATGCGCCGCGCCTGCAGTGCCTCGGCCTGCTGCACGGAGGTGAGCTCCGACAGCGTGACGTCGATGTCCGGATGTTCGGCCATGAAACCCTGGATGGCCTTGGGCAGCGCGCCATAGAGCATCGAGGGCACGAAGCCCACGCCGATCCAGCGCCGCCGCCCCTCGCCCAGGCGCTGGGTGGCCCGGGCCACCTCCTGCACCCGCGCCAGGATCTGGCTGGACTGCTCGTAGAAGAAGGCCCCGGCGCGGGTCAGCGCCAGCGGGCGGGCGCTGCGGTCGATCAGCAGCACCCCCAGTTCATCCTCCAGCTGCTGGATCTGGCGCGACAGCGGCGGCTGGGCGATGTGCAGTTGCTCGGCGGCGCGGGTGAAGTTGAGCGTCTCGGCGAGCGCCTCGAAATAGCGCAGATGTCGAAGTTCCAACGATACCTCACAGGTATGGTGAGAGAGCCAAACGATATTGGACACCCCCGGAAGGCCGATGGGAAGATGAATTCATGCCGGGCCGATGAGCCGGTTCCTGAGGAGACACGAGATGAGCTACGAGCCGAATGCCCCGATATCCCGCCGCCGCCTGCTGCAGGCCGCCCCAGCCGCCGCCGCATCCGCTGCGTCGCTGCATGCTCCCTGGGTATGGGGGCAGGGTGCCGGCACGATCAAGATCGGCTACGTCAGCCCGCTCACCGGCCCGCTGGCCGCCTTTGCCGAGCCGGACAAGTTCACCCTCGAACAGGTCAGGAAGGCCACCGCCGGCGGCATCGTGCTGGGCGGCAGGAAGTACGCGGTGGAGATCGTCTACAAGGACTCGCAGTCCAACCCCAACAAGGCCGGCTCCGCCGCGGCCGAACTGATCACCCGCGACAAGGTGGACCTGGTGATCGCCTCGGCCACCCCCGCCACGGTGAACCCGGTGGCTGACCAGTGCGAGCTCAACGGTGTGCCTTGCATCACCAACGACGCGCCCTGGCAGCCCTGGTTCTTCGGCCGCAAGGGCGATCCGAAGAAGGGCTTCGAGTGGACCTACCACTTCTTCTGGGGCCTGGAGGACATCATCGGCGCCTTCGCCGGCGTGTGGAGCCAGTTGGGCAGCAACAAGACGGTGGGCGCGCTGTGGCCCAACGACGAGGACGGCAACGCCTGGGGCGACGCCCAGATTGGCTTCCCGCCGACGCTGGCCGCCAAGGGCTTCAAGGTGGTGGACCGCGGCCGCTTCCAGTCGCCCATCAACGACTTCTCCAGCTTCATCGCCGAGTTCAAGAAGCGCAACGTCGAGATCGTCACCGGCGTGGTGCCGCCGCCGGACTTCGCCAACTTCTGGAACCAGGCCGGCCAGCAGGGCTTCAAGCCGAAGGCTGTCACTGTGGCCAAGGCCACCGAGTTCCCGGCTGCGATCGCTGCCTTCGGGGACCGCGCCGAGGGTCTGACGGTCGAGCTGATGTGGAGCCCGGGGCACCCGTTCAAGTCGACCCTGACTGGCCTGTCCTCCAGGGACCTGGCTGCGGCCTACACCGCCGCCACCGGCCGGCCCTGGATGGTCACGCTGGGCTTCAAGCAGGCGCTGTTCGAGGTGGCGCTGGACGTGCTCAAGCGCGCCAAGGAGCGTAGCCCGGAGGCCATCCGGGATGCGATCGCCGGCACCAACCTGGCGACCACCGTCGGCCCCATCAACTTCAAGACCGGCCCGGTGCCCAACGTCAGCAAGACGCCGCTGGTGGTGGGCCAGTGGAAGAAGGCGGGCAAGGGCCACGAGCTGCTGATCGTGGACAACACCCTGGCGCCGAGCATCCCGAAACAGGCCGCCGTCGAGGCGATCAAGTACGCCTGATGCACCCCGAGACCTCGTGAGCACGAACGCCCTCCTGACGCTGACCGCGGTCAGCAAGCGCTACGGCGCCCTGACGGTCACCGACAACATCTCTCTGTCGGTGACCGCGGGTGAGACGCTGGGCATCCTCGGCCCCAACGGCGCCGGCAAGACCACGCTGTTCAACCTGATCTCAGGTGACGTGAAGGCCGACGCCGGGCGGGTCGAGTACGAGGGTCGGGACATCACCGGCCTGGCCCCGCACCAGCGCTGCCGCGCCGGCATCGGCCGCAGCTACCAGGTGCCACAGCCCTTTGGCCACATGACGGTGTTCGAGAACCTGGTCACTGCCGCCTGCTTCGGTGGGGGCCAGAACGAGCACGAGGCCTGGCACACCGCGGTGGAGGTGCTGGAGAAGACCGACCTGACGGCCCACGCCAACCAGCCCGCCGGTGGCCTGACGCTGCTCAACCGCAAGCGCCTGGAGCTGGCCCGGGCGCTGGCCACCCGGCCGCAACTGCTGCTGCTCGATGAAATCGCCGGTGGGCTCACGGAGCACGAGGCCCAGGAGCTGGTGGCCGAGCTGCGCCGCATCAAGGCCGAGGGGGTGACGATGGTCTGGATCGAGCATGTGGTGCATGCGCTGCTGTCGATCGCCGACCGGCTGTTCGTCATCAACTTCGGCGCCAAGCTGGCCGAGGGGCTGCCCGAAGCCGTGATGGCCAACGAGGACGTGCGCCGCGTCTACATGGGGATGGAAGCATGAGCCAGCCGCTGGTTGAAACCACCGGGCTGACCGCCCACTACGGCGACGCGCAGGCGCTCTACGGCATCGACTTCCGGTTGATGCCGGGGGAGCTGCTGGCCATCATCGGCGCCAACGGTGCGGGCAAGAGCACCTTCCTGAAGTCGCTCACCGGGCTGGTGCCGGTCCAGCGCGCGTCGGTGCGCTTCCAGGGCCAGGCCATCGGCGGGCTGCCGCCCGGTGAGATCGTGCGGCGCGGGCTGGCGATGGTGCCGGAGGGCCGGCGGCTCTTCCCCAGCCTCAGCGTCGAGGAGAACCTGCTGATGGGCGCGCTGGCCCAGCGTTCCGGGCCATGGAACCTGAAGCGGCTGTTCGGCATGTTCCCGATCCTGGAGGAGAAACGCCGCAACCCCTCCGGTGCGCTGTCGGGCGGCCAGCAGCAGATGGTGGCCATCGGTCGCGCGCTGATGAGCAACCCGCAGGTGCTGCTGTGCGACGAGCTGTCGCTGGGGCTGGCGCCCATCATCATCCGCGAGATCTATGCCGCGCTGCCCACCATCGCGGCCGAGGGCATGAGCATCGTGGTGGTGGAGCAGGACGTCAGCCTCGCGCAGAGCGTGTCGCAGCGCGTCTACTGCTTTCAGGAAGGGCGAGTCTCGCTGGAAGGTGAGAGCCGACGGCTCAGCCGCGAGCAGATCAGCCAGGCCTACTTTGGCGTTTGAAGCCGCAGGTTCACCATGTTTGAAGTCCTCATCCAGGGCCTGCTGCTCGGCGGCCTGTACTGTCTGTTTGCCCAGGGGCTGTCGGTGATGTTCGGCGTCATGCGCCTGACCAACATCGCCCAGGGCGATTTCATCGTCATGGCGGCCTTTGCTGCGATCGCCCTGTCCAGCGCCATCGGCGGTGGTGCCTTCTGGGTGGCGCTGCTGCTGTTGCCACTGAGCTTCGGCGTCGGCTGGCTGCTGCAGCGCCAGGTGCTCAACAGCACGCTGGGGCGCGACCCGCTGCCTTCGCTGGTGGTGACCTTCGGCCTGTCGATCGTGGTGCAGAACGCGCTGCAGGAGGTCTTTTCGGCCGACCCGCGTTCACTGCCCACCGATGGGCTCAACACCCAGAGCTTCGATCTGGCGGGCCTGACCATCGGTGTCTTGCCGCTGCTGATCCTGGTCGCGGCCGTGTTCAGCACGCTGGCGCTGCAGCTGATCTTCGAGCGCACGGCACTGGGCCGCTCCTTCCGCGCGGTGTCGGACGACCGCGACATCGCCCAGCTGATGGGGCTGGATGCGAACCGGGTGTTTGCCCTGGCCACTGGCCTGGCCTTCGTGCTGATCGCACTGGCCGGCCTCTTCCAGGGCATGCGCACCACGGTGGCGCCGGCCGACGGGCCGATGCTGCTGATCTTTGCCTTCGAGGCCGTGATCATCGGCGGCATGGGCTCCTTCTGGGGCACCTTCATCGGTGCGGCGGTGCTGGGGGTGACCCAGCAGATCGGTTTCACCTTCGACCCCGGCTGGGGCCTGTGGTTTGGCCACCTGGTGTTCCTGGCCGTGCTGGTGGTGCGGCCGCAGGGACTGTTCCCCAAGACCCAAGGCTGACCGAGGCACATCGAGATGACCACGACTTCCTTTCAGGTGATCCGCAGCAGCCGCAGCAGCACGCTGGCGCTGATCGGCGCGGCCGTGTGGCTGGTGTTTTCCGCCTTGCTGCCGCTGTGGGGCGACACCGCGCTGCTGCGCGAGTTCGTCGAGTTCTCCTGCTACTTCATCTTCGCGATGATGTGGAACCTGCTGGCCGGCTATGGCGGCATGGTCTCGGTGGGGCAGCAGGCCTTCTTCGGCCTGGGCGGCTACGTGATGCTGGCGCTGGGCAACTTCTGGGGCGTCAATCCCTTCGTTGCCATCCCGCTGGCGGCACTGGCCACCGCGGTGGTGGCGGTGCCGGTGTCCTGGATCGCCTTCCGGCTGCAGGGCGGCTACTTCGCCATCGGCACCTGGGTGATCGCCGAGGTGTTCCGCCTGACCATCGCCAACATCCCGGCGGTGGGCGGCGGCTCGGGCACCAGCCTGACCGCGCTGCGCGGCATCGACCGCACGCTGCGCATGAACGTGACCTACTGGATCGCGCTGGCCTGCGTGGCCGCCTGCATCGGTGGGGTCTACCTCTTCCTGCGCAGCAAGGAGGGGCTGGCGCTGCAGGCCATTCGCGACAACGAGCGGGCCGCCGAGAGCCAGGGCATCGCGGTGGGCCGCATGAAGCTGATGGTGTATGTGGTCGCTGCGCTGGGCTGCGGCCTGGCCGGGGCGCTGTACTTCGTGGGCAACATCCGCATCAGCCCGGACGCCGCCTTCGGCGTCAACTGGACGGCCTTTGCGATCTTCATCGTCGTGATCGGCGGCATCGGCCGCATCGAGGGGCCGATGGTCGGCGCGGTGCTGTTCTGGCTGCTGAACAAATTCTTTGCCGACTACGGCACCTGGTACCAGATGGGCCTGGGCCTGCTGGCGGTGGTGGTGGTCATGCGCTTCAAGCAGGGCCTGTGGGGTTGGGTGCACAGCCGCTGGGGGCTGACGCTGTTCCCCACGCAGCGGCTGCTGCGGCTGACGTCCCCGGCCACCCCCAACCCGATACCCGCTTCCACAGCCACCCCCGCCACCCCTGTGGTCGGTGCGGCCCAGGCCTGACCGGTTTTTTCAACGAAGGAGACATGACATGGCACTCACCGGCGTGATCCGCCCTGGCCACTGCCAGCTGCGCGTGCTGGACCTCGAAGAGTCCGAACGCTTCTACACCGACGTGATGGGGCTCAAGCCGATGGGGCGCGACGCCTCCGGCCGCTCCTACTTCAAGTGCCTGGACGAGCTGGACCACCACAGCCTGATCCTGCGCCAGGCGCCCAAGGCCGGCATGGACTTCTACGCCTTCAAGGTGCTGGACGAGGCCACACTGACCCAGTTCGAGAAGGACCTGAACGCCCACGGCGTGGCCACCGAACGCATCCCCGCCGGTGAGCTGCTGGAGACCGGCGAGCGCGTGCGCTTCACTGCGCCCACCGGCCATGTCTTCGAGCTCTACGCCACCAAGACGATGGTGGGCAACGGCCTGGGCTTCGACGCGCCGGAGGCCATCATCGAGGGCCGCCGTGGCATCTCCCCGCTGCGCCTGGACCACTGGCAGATCCACGGCCCGGACCTGGACGGCAGCCGCGACCTGTTCACGAAGGTGCTGGGCTTCCAGGTGGTCGAGCGCATCAAGCTGGAAGACGGCGAGACGGACGTGGCCGTGTGGCTGTCCTGCTCGAACAAGGCGCACGACATCGCCTTCGTGCGCGACGAGCGCGCCAACACGCTGCACCACGCCTCCTACCTGCTGGAGACCTGGGAGCAGGTGCTCAAGGCGGCGGACATCATCACCGTTCACCGCGTGTCGATGGACATCGGCCCGCTGCGCCACGGCATCACCCGCGGCACGACGATCTACGCCTTCGACCCCTCGGGCAACCGCTTCGAGACCTTCTGCGGCGGCTACGCCTACTACCCCGACATGCCGGTGATCACCTGGCCGGTCGAGGAGATGGGCCGCGCGGTCTTCTATCACACGCGCCAATTGAATGAGCGCTTCCTCTCGGTCGTGACTTGAACCACCCCCGTTGCGGCTGACGCCGCTCCCCCTCAAGGGGGCGCCTCCGACGGACCGGCCAAGCCGGATCCGTGGCGGCTGCTCGCTGAAGGCGAGGCGTCTGCGAACCCGTATTCAACTTCCTGGCCGACTTTCTCTCCATGACCGACCTTCTCCTCGATACGCTGGGCGACGAACTCTACCGCGCCCTGCGCAGCGCCACGCCCATCGATCCGCTGACCACGCGCCACCCGGAGCTGGGCGTCGAGCAGGCCTACCGCATCCAGGAGCGGCTGATGCTGCGGCGCCAGCAGGACGGCGAGCGCATCGTCGGCAAGAAGATCGGCGTGACGTCCAAAGCGGTGATGAACATGCTGGGCGTGCACCAGCCCGACTTCGGCTGGCTCACCGATGCCATGCTGGTGCACCAGGGGGATGTGATCGACCTGTCCACGATGATCCAGCCCAAGGCCGAGGGCGAGATCGCCTTCCTGCTCAAGCGCGACCTGATGGGCCCGGGTGTGGGTGTGGCCGACGTGCTGGCCGCCACCGAGTGCGTGATGCCCTGCTTCGAGATCGTCGACTCGCGCATCCACGACTGGAAGATCGGCATCGTCGACACCGTGGCCGACAACGCCTCCTGCGGTGCCTTCGTGCTGGGCAGCCAGGCGGTCAGCCCGTACGACATCGACCTCTTCACCTGCGGCATGGTGCTGGAGCGCAATGGCGAGGTCTTCGCCACCGGCTCCGGCGCAGCCGCGCTCGGCTCGCCGCTGAACGCGATGGCCTGGCTGGCCAACACCCTCGGTCGCCTGGGCGTGCCGCTCCAGGCCGGCGAGGTGGTGCTCTCCGGTGCCCTGGCCGCGATGGCGCCGGTGCGCCCGGGTGACCAGTTCCGCATGGCCGTTGGTGGCCTGGGCGACTGCTCAGTGCGCTTTGGTTGATCCCCGTCTTCCCACTCTGTCATTGCCCGACCCATGGCCCTGAACGCCGACACCATTGCCGCGCTGGCCGAGCGCCTCGAAGCCTGCCAGCTTGAGGTGCGCGACACCCACAAGATCACCGACGACTTTCCGGAGATGGACTTCCAGGACGCCTACGCGGTGCAGGCCGAGCTGCTGCGCCGCAAGCTGGCGCGCGGGCGCAAGCTCGCGGGCCTGAAGGCCGGCCTGACCTCGTTTGCCAAGATGAAGCAGATGGGTGTCACCTCGCCGGTCTTCGGCTTCATGACCGACGATTACCTCGTGCCCCACGGCGGCGAGGTGACCACCGCCGAGCTGATCCACCCCAAGGTGGAGCCGGAGATCGCCTTTGTGCTGAAGAAGGCGCTCACTGGCCCGGGCTGCCACATCGGCGCCGTGCTGGAGGCCACCGAGTTCGTACTGCCCGGCATCGAGGTGATCGACAGCCGCTACCGCGACTTCAAGTTCGACCTGAAGAGCGTGATCGCCGACAACACCTCGGCCGCGCGCTTCGTGGTCGGCGGCCAGCCGCTGCGCCCCAGCGGCATCGACCTGCGCACGGTCGGCATCGTGATGGAAAAGAACGGCGAGCCGGTGGCCTTTGGCGCCGGCGCCGCCGTGGTGGGCCACCCCGCCACCGCGATCGCGATGCTGGCCAACCAACTGGGCGCACGCGGCGAGTCCATCCCCGCCGGCACGCTGATCCTCTCCGGCGGCATCACCGAGGCCGTCTCGGTGGCCGCGGGCGACCACGTCGCGCTGCACGTCCAGGGCATGGGCAGTACCAGCCTGCGCTTCGTCTGATCCTGCTCCAACCCCACCCCGAACCGACTGCCTCGAACCTCAAGGAGATCGTCATGCCGTTCGCCCAGATTTACATGATCGAAGGCCGCACCGAAGACCAGAAGCGTGCCGTCATCGAAAAGGTCAGCTGCGCGCTGGTGGAAGCCACCGGCGCCCCCAAGGAAGCCATTCGCGTCTGGATCACCGAGGTGCCCAAAACCAACTGGGGCATCTCCGGCCAGACCGCCAAGGATTTGGGACGGTGACCACGATGACCAAGAAGATCAAGTGCGCCCTGATCGGTCCCGGCAACATCGGCACCGACCTGCTGGCCAAGCTCCAGCGCAGCCCGGTGCTGGAACCGGTGTGGATGGTGGGCATCGACCCCGAATCCGATGGCCTCAAGCGTGCCCGCGAGATGGGCATCAAGACCACCGCCGAAGGTGTGGACGGGCTCGTCCCGCACATGAAGGCCGACGGCGTGCAGATCGTCTTCGACGCCACCTCGGCCTACGTGCACGCCGACAACTCGCGCAAGGTCAACGCCGAAGGCGCGCTGATGATCGACCTCACGCCCGCGGCCATCGGCCCGTACTGCGTCCCGCCCGTGAACCTGGCCGAACACGTCGGCAAGGGTGAGATGAACGTCAACATGGTCACCTGCGGCGGTCAGGCCACCATCCCGATGGTCGCTGCGGTGTCGCGCGTGCAGCCGGTGGCCTATGGCGAGATCGTCGCCACCGTGTCCAGCCGCTCGGTCGGCCCCGGCACCCGCAAGAACATCGACGAGTTCACCCGCACCACCGCGGGTGCGGTCGAGCGCGTGGGCGGTGCGAAGAAGGGCAAGGCCATCATCATCATCAACCCGGCCGAGCCGCCGCTGATCATGCGCGACACGGTGCACTGCCTGATTGATCCCGCTGCAGGTGAGGTCAACCGCGAAGGCATCACCGAAAGCATCCACGCCATGATCCGCGAGGTGCAGAAGTACGTGCCGGGCTACAAGCTGGTCAACGGACCCGTCTTCGACGGCCAGCGCGTGAGCGTCTACATGGAGGTCGAAGGCCTGGGCGACTACCTGCCCAAGTACGCCGGCAACCTGGACATCATGACGGCAGCCGCCGCGCGCACCGCCGAGATGTTCGCCGAGGAGATCCTCGCCGGGCGCCTCACCCTGCAACCCGTGGCGGCCTGACGCTGCGCGCCCCTTCACCGCGACTTTCACCACGACCCTCACCCCGGCCCTCTCCCAAGATGGGAGAGGGAGGAGATGGCAGGAGTACCTGAGATGAATTTGACTGGCAAGAAGATCACCCTGCACGACATGACCCTGCGCGACGGCATGCACCCCAAGCGCCACCTCATGTCGCTGGACCAGATGAAGTCCATCGCCCAGGGCCTGGACGCTGCGGGCGTGCCGCTGATCGAAGTCACCCATGGCGACGGCCTGGGCGGCAGCTCGGTCAACTACGGCTTCCCGGCGCACACCGACGAGGAGTACCTCGGCGCCGTCATCCCGCTGATGAAGCAGGCCAAGGTCAGCGCCCTGCTGCTGCCGGGCATCGGCACCGTCGACCACCTGAAGATGGCGCATGGCCTGGGCGTCAACACGATCCGCGTGGCCACCCACTGCACCGAGGCGGATGTGTCCGAACAGCACATCACCTTCGCACGCAAGCTGGGCATGGACACCGTGGGCTTCCTGATGATGGCCCACATGGCCAGCCCGGAAAAGCTGGTGACGCAGGCCAAGCTGATGGAGAGCTACGGCGCCAACTGCATCTACGTCACCGACTCGGCCGGCTACCTGCTACCCGACGGCGTCAAGGAGCGCCTCACCGCCGTGCGTGAAGCCCTGAAGCCGGAGACTGAACTGGGCTTCCACGGCCACCACAACCTGGCATGGGCGTGGCCAACAGCATCGCTGCGATCGAGTGCGGTGCCACCCGCATCGACGCTGCAGCAGCCGGCCTGGGCGCCGGTGCCGGCAACACGCCGATGGAGGTGCTGGTTGCGGTGCTGGACCGCATGGGCGCACAGACCGGCGTGGACGTCTGGAAGATCCAGGACGTGGCCGAGGACCTGGTGTTCCCGATCATGGACTTCCCGATCCGAATCGACCGCGATGCGCTGACGCTGGGCTATGCGGGCGTGTACGGCAGCTTCCTGCTGTTCGCCAAACGCGCGGGCGCCAAGTACGGCATCCCGGCGCGCGACATCCTGGTCGAGCTGGGCCGCAAGAAGATGGTCGGCGGGCAGGAGGACATGATCGAAGACACCGCGATGACGATGGCGCGTGAGCGTGGGTTGTTGAAGACAGCGTGACGCCACAGCTGAGACGGGTGGGCTCTCCGGAATTGCGCGGGGCTGCGTCCGGTGCGGCTGCAGGCACAGTGCGTGACCACTGCCACTGTGCCTGAATCCCCGATGAATCGGCCGCCCGCCAAGGCATCCGCTGCGTCCACTTCCATGACAGCCGACGACCGCGTCAGCATCCACGTCGAACCCGGTGACGGGGCGCGGCGGGTGCCGCGGCTGTCCGACCTGCGCGACCTGGCGTCGCGGCTCAAGTTCGCGCCGCAGGACGGGCGCATCTGGCTCGATGAGCAACGCATGCTGCTGCTGCACGCCGCAGACTACGCGGTGCTGCGCCGCCAACTGCTCGACACACTGGGGCTGGAGGCCACCCGCGCGCTGCTGACCCGGCTGGGCTATGCGGCTGGCTCACGCGACGCCGCCCTGGCGCTCAAGCTGCGCGGGCGCAAGAGCCTGGGCGACGCCTTTGCAGTGGGGCCGCAGCTGCATGCGCTGGAGGGCTTCGTCGCGGTGGAGCCGGTGCGCATCGAGGTGGACGTGGAGCGCGGCATCCACTACGTCGAGCAGCTCTGGCACGACTCGCTGGAGGCCTCCGCGCACCTGGAGGCCGATGGGGTTGCCGCCCACCCGGTGTGCTGGATGCAGATCGGCTACGCCAGCGGCTTCAACAGCGCGCTGTTCGGTCGGCCCATCCTGTTCCGCGAGGTGCAGTGCCGGGCCACCGGCGCGCCGCACTGCCGCATCGTCGGCAAGCCGGTGGACCAGTGGTGTGACGACGACGAGGGCGCGGAGGAAGACCTGCGCTTCCTGCGCCCGGAGGATTTCGTCAACACCGCCTTGCTCAAGCGGGCGGAGCCGCTGCGCCAGGCCGATGGCCGACCGGTGGATGCGCGCGAGCAGGCCTTCATGGTCGGCGCCTCCTCCGGCTTCGTCTCGGCCTGCCACAAGCTGCAGCAGGTGGCTTCCACCAACGCCACCGTGCTGCTGCTGGGCGAAACCGGTGTGGGCAAGGAGCGCTTTGCGCGCATGCTGCACCGCCTCAGCCGCCGGGCGGAGGGCCCGTTCGTGGCGCTGAACTGCGCCGCCATTCCCGAAAACCTGCTGGAGGCCGAACTCTTCGGCGTCGAGCGCGGCGCCTACACGGGGGCCACCGAGTCGCGCAAAGGCCGCTTCGAGCGCGCCGACCGCGGTACGCTGTTCCTCGATGAGATCGGCACCCTCAACGAAGCGGCCCAGGCCAAGCTGCTGCGTGCGCTGCAGGAGCGCGAGATCGAGCGCGTGGGCGGCTCCGCGGCGCGGCGCATCGACGTGCGGGTGGTCGCGGCCACCAACGTCGACCTGGCGCGGCGGGCGAGGGAAGGGCAGTTCCGTGCCGACCTGTTCTACCGCCTCAACGTCTTCCCCATCCAGGTGCCGCCGCTGCGCGAACGGCGTGACGACATCCCGCTGCTGCTGCAGCACTTTGCCGAGCGCTACGGCGCCGAGCACGGCAAACACCACCCCGGCTTCACCCACCGCGCCATCTCGGCGCTGCTGAACTACGACTACCCCGGCAACGTGCGCGAGCTGGAAAACCTGATCGAGCGCGCCATCATCCTGGCGCCCGACGGCGCGCCGCTGGACCGGCAGCACCTCTTCGAGTCCGAACTCAGCGAGACCGACCCGGTGCTGGCGCTGGACCGCAGCGGCGCCATCCTGCCCGCCGGGCTGGCCACCGCGCCGGCGGAGGCCGACGAGGCGCTGCTCAGCGACCTGGTGGAACGCGCGCTGGACGCCGCCGTGCCGCTGGACGCCTTGGAGCTGGCCGCGATGAAGGAGGCGGTGCGCCGCGCCGACGGCAACCTCTCGCTGGCTGCCCGGCAGCTCGGCATCTCCCGCGCACAGCTGGCCTACCGGCTCGACAAACAGAAATAGCCTGGAGTCCCTCCCATGACCCCTCCCATGACCACGCTCGACACGACTGCCCGCTGCTGCGACCCATTCGTTTGGGGCCAGGGCCCGAAGACCCTGGAAGTCTTCCTCGAACCCACCTGCCCCTTCTCCGGCCGCGCCTTCGGCAAGCTCGACGCGCTGCTGGCACTGGCGGGTGCGGAGCGCCTGACGATCAAGCTGCGACTGAATTCCCAGCCCTGGCACGCCTTCAGCCCCACGCTGACCCGCGCGGTGCTGGCGGCCTCCACGACCCCCGGCGGCAAGGACGCCACCAAGGCCGTGCTGGCCGCCATCGCCGCGCACCGCGACGAATTCGAGCCCACCCAGCACTGCCAGGGCCCGCTGCTGGACCGCAGCCCGGCGCAGCTGCTCGCTCGTCTCGAAGAACTCAGCGGCATCCCCCTGCGCGCCGCCTTCGAAGACCCGGCGCTGACCACCGAGGTCAAGTGGCAGGCCAGATACGCCCGCCAGAACGGCATCCACGTCACGCCGACCTTCATGGTCGACGGCCTGGTCGTGTCGGACATGAGCAGCGGGGATGCGGTGGAGGTGTGGCTGGGGAAGCTGGGGTTGGGGTGAGGCGGTGACGACGCCTGTGAGGATCTTCGGTGGGTGACGGGCGTTCGGCTGGGAACTCAGTCAGCCTCACCCACGCGGGCCAGCACGGCGGCCACGACCCCAGGGCCGATGAAGTAGCCGTTGGCGCGCATCTGCGCAAGCACCGGTGCAGCGCGAGGCAGCAAGCCCTGCGTCTTGGCCAGGCCGACGACGGCGGCCACACCCATCACCGCCAGACCCCGGGCCGTGGCTTCGGCGCGTCCGGCACGGTCGTCGATGATCAGCAAGGCGGCCGCATGCATCTGCGCCAGCACGATGGCACTGGCTTCGCCGTCGTCCACCCCGGGCCGACGGGGCTGCCAGGTCGACAGATCCACATCCTGGCTGTGCAGCCATCCCGCGTCCAGGGCCTCGCGGATGGCCTCCTGACCAGGGAACGTGCCCGCATCCAGCACCTCCGCTCGAATCTGCTCGGTCAAGTCCACGCCGCCGAACAGGCCCTTCAGCAAAGACAGCTGACCCGCCTGTGAAAGCGCGATCAGCGGACCTGCGTCCGCAATGACGACGCGGCTCACCGCAGTGGCCTCAGCGTGAACTTGCCAACCAGGCCGCTGCTGCGTCCATTTCCTGCACGGCATCGGCGGGCGAACCACCGTACAGCGGGATGCCCATCGCCGATAGCTGACCCAGCATCTCCGCCAGAGGCACCTGGGCCACGCGAGCCGCAGTGGCCGCTGAGATGTCGCCGCCCCGGAACAGCGCGACCGCGAGTGCCCGCCGCACATGCGGCAGATCCGCGATGCCCAACTGCTCGATGCCCACCAGCACGGCATCGGGCGTGTCGCGGTTCATCACGACGACGAGGTCGTTCTTCGCCTCCCGCAGGGCCACCGACGGGTTGGACTTGAGCTGGCGGACGTTGACGGCATGCATGGGTGTTCTCCCTTGCTGTAGGAACATTGGCAACTATACGCTTGGCCTGCCCAGCAGAAGGCGTTCACAGGCCTTTTGTGTCGCATAGACGCTTATGCGACAGTTTATTTGTCGTATAAAATGCTTTGCGACACTTTATCTGTCGTAAACAAGCTCTGACCTGAGCTGCGTCCTCCATGCCCCGCGTCACCCCACAGCACGAACTGGACCTGCTGGTTGCCCTGATCGGCACCGAGCCTGTGGGCGTCGCCATTGAGACCCTTATGCAGAAGCTGGGCCATCGCCTCCAGCTTCGCACCTTGCAGCGCCGCTTGGCCTTGCTGGTCGAGCAAGGACGTATAGAAAGGTTGGGCGAGCGACGTGCCACCCGCTACCGGCGCCTGCCAGAGGCCGCGGCCGGTCAGGCGACCGTGGTTGCACCGGCGCGGCAACCGTTGCAGGCCCCCGCTCTGGACGACGTCCCTCTTTCTGCGCAGGGGGCGGAGATCCGGGCCTATGTCTCTCAGCCGCGCCACTTGCGCAGCCCCGTCGGCTATCGGCTGGCGTTCCTGGAGCACTATCACCCCAACCACACGGCCTATCTGCCGCTGGAGCTGCGCGAGCAGTTACACACCCTGGGTCGATCTCCGGCGGATCAGACCCCGGCCGGCACCTTTGCCAAGGACATCCTCAACCGCTTGCTGATCGACCTGTCCTGGGCCTCGTCGCATCTGGAAGGCAATACCTACAGCCGGCTGGACACCGAGCGGCTGATCGAGTTTGGCCAGGCCGCCGAGGGCAAGGACGCGTTGGAAACGCAGATGATCCTGAACCACAAGCAGGCCATCGAGTATCTGGTGCTCGCGCCCGACCCTGCCCGTGTGCAGACCGACACCTTGATCGCCTTGCACGCGTTTCTGTCGGACGGCCTGATGGCCGACCCGGCCGCAGTCGGCCGAATCCGCCGCCGTGCGGTCGAGATCGGCGGCAGCGTGTACCTGCCAATGGCACTGCCGCAGCGGCTGGAGGAGCTGTTCGGCATCGTGGTTCAAATGGCCGCGGAGATCACCGACCCCTTCGAGCAGGCCTTTTTCCTGATGGTGCACGTGCCGTACCTGCAGCCCTTCGAAGACGTCAACAAGCGCGTGTCCCGACTGGCGGCCAACATCCCATTCATCTGCCACAACCTCTGCCCGCTGTCCTTCATCGACGTTCCGCAACAGGCCTATGTGGACGCCATGCTCGGGGTGTATGAGTTGAACCGGGTGGAGTTGTTGCGCGATGTGTTCGTGTGGGCCTACGAACGCTCATGCCAGCAGTACGTGGCCGTGAAGCAGAACCTGGTGCCGCCCGATCTGTTCCGCCTGCGCCATCGACAGGCACTGGCCGAGGTGGTGGCCGCCATCGTGCGACAGGATGAGGCTGCGATGGCGGAAGCAGTGACGCGCAGGATGCCTTCAACTGTGGCACCGGCCGAGCACGAACATTTCGTGCAGCTGGTGCTGGCTGAGTTCAAAGCCCTTCACACGGGCAACTCGGTTCGGTTCGGCATCCGGCCGCTGGAGCTGGCGGCCTGGCAGAGTCGGCAGGGGACCGGGACAGGATCGATTCAATAGCAAAAGACAAGACCTGGCCCTGGCGCCCCTGGCGCCCCTGGTGTCCACTGGTGCCCCTCGTGGGATACGTCAGGAGGATCGGGCTTCCCAGACCGTCTTGCACCTGGTTGTGGAGGCTGGCGCTGCCTGGACCAACGGGCCGTTCTGGCCGGCAGAAACGCTCCCTTCGCGACCTGCGCTCCAGGAAAACATCTGCCGTTCCGAGACAGGACGCTGCCAGATCGGAACAGATCCTTCCCGTCGTGCCCCCTAGATTCCCGACACGTCGGCGCACCTCGGGGCCGCTGGCGCATCCCGTCAACGAAGGAGACAGACATGACCCAGACCCATCTGCAAGAGGCCTTGGACGCCGTCCTTGCCCAGACCACCCAGCGCCACGGCGGCGCCCCCGGCGTCGTCGCCATGGCGACCGATCGCGATGGCAACTTCTACGAGGGCGCAGCGGGCTCGCGCGAGCTGGGCCAGGACCGCCCGATAACGACGGACTCCGTCTTCGCCATCTTTTCCACGACGAAGGCGCTGACGGGGACCTGCGCGATGCAACTGGTCGAAGAGGGCCGCATCCGGCTCGACGATCCGGTGGGCAAGTACGTTCCGGAAATCGACCAGCTCCAGGTGCTTGAAGGCTTCGACGCTTCTGGGCAGCCCCTTACCCGCGCGCCCAGGCGACCGATCACGATCAACGATCTGATGCTTCACACCTCGGGGCTGTGCTATGAGTTCTTCAGTGCCGACGATCTGAAGTACCGCGGCGCCAAGGGCATCCCCACTGTGGTCACGTGCAACTTCGACTCCATCCGCACCGTGCTGCTGCATGAGCCCGGGGCCGCATGGACCTACGGCGTGAACATCGACTGGCTGGGTCGTATCGTCGAGCAGCAGCGCGGTCAGCGTCTGGGCGCGGTGATGGCGGAGCGCATCTTCGGCCCCCTGGGGATGAAGGACATCGGCTTCGGACTGAGCGATTCAATGCGCAGCCGGCGGGTGACGATCCATGACCGCGCGGCCGACGGCAGGCTGACGCCTCTGCCCGACCTGGTGCTGCCGGATCCGCCGCCGATGGACATGGGCGGCCACGGGCTGTATGCCACAGTGGGCGAGTACATGAAGTTCATCCGGATGCTGCTCAACCAGGGGGCGGGCCCGAACGGCCGGGTGCTCAAGGCCGAGACCGTGGATGCGATGTGCAGGGATGGACTGTCCGCGATGGGTTTGTCCGTCGGCGGGTGGACGACGTCCATTCCGTCGCTGAGCAACACCGGCGAGTTCTTTGCCGGCACCCCGAAGGGCTGGGCCTACACCTTCATGACCAACCGGGAGCGCACGCCCAGTGGCCGGCCGGCTCACTCGCTGATGTGGGCGGGCTTGGCGAACTGCTTCTACTGGATTGATCGCACGACCGGCATCGGCGGCTACTGGGCGACGCAGATCCTGCCGTTCCAGGATGCCGTCTCTTATCCGGGCTTTGTGGAGTTCGAGTCGGCCGTCTACCATCACCGCTGAGCCGCCGCAACGCGGCAGGACCGATGGAAGGAGACTGCCGCCATGGACGCCATCCGCAATGTCCTGGTCACCGATGCGATGGGCGCGCCCAGCACGCGCTACCGGCTCGTGGCCTCGAATGACTGGGACGAGGTGCAGCACTGGTGCCAGCAGGTCTACATGCCGTACCGCGCTGCACCGGTGGGCGCTTCACTCCAGCCCGACTCGATCCTGGACGCCGTCCGCATCGGCCACTTCACCCTCAGTCGATTCAGTTACGGCATCCCGGTCCATCTGACCGAGTTCTCCGCGCAGGCAGGCACGGGCATGGTCCTGACCACGCTGCGCGGTGCCATCCGCCATTGGTCCAGCGGCTCTGAATACAGCGACACGGGCGTTGGCGAAGCCTTCCTGGTCGACAATTCGCGGGCCCCCTACTGGCTGGATGCCGACCCGGACCATCTCCAGGTCAATCTCACCTTCGAGCACGATGCGATGGCCGAGCTGCACGAACGCTGGTTCGGGCGGCCGGCCGACGAGCGCATGGGGACACGCGTTTCGGTTCGGAGGCAGCCAATCGAGCTGGATCCAGCTGCTGTCCTATG
>JADJCH010000040.1 GCA_016703325.1 Burkholderiales bacterium
CCACTCGAACTCTTCGAAAACATCAAGAGAACCTTTAATAAGGTATGTTCAGAACCAAGTTCAGCAGATCAACCCCATGGACTCAGATCTGCACAGGAAGCCATCAAGAAGTTTCTGGAAGAATCAGCTAATGACCCCAAGAAACTAACTGAACTCCTCTCAGCATCGCTCAGTCGCAGGTCGATCTTGGAGGATTCAATCCTCAGGAACCGGCACGCTCTAAACTGAAGTGCAACACCGCCATGAAATCAACAGGTTGAGCCGATGGGACAAGAGTATTCAAGCCTGGAACGAACTGTGGAGGCGCACGCAGCCGGCTGCTGGTGTCGCAAGGAGGAAGCTGAGCCAGCGGAGATCGCCGCGCAAATGGGCCGGTCTACCTCGACCATCAGCCGGGAGCTGGCGCGCAATGGACACCCGCAGCGGGGCTATCTGGCCGCTTGCGCCCAGCGGAGCAGCCAGTCAGCGCCGGGTGCGGGAGGGGCCGGCGTGCGCAAAGTTGGGCCGCCCGATTCGACACCCCGCTGGGTAAGTTCGTGCGCCACGAACTCCAGCGTGCCCTGTCACCCGAATAGATCGCAGGCAGGCTCAAGCGTATGCATCCTGAAGACCTGACCCAGAGCGTTTCGCACGAGACCATCTACCAGGCCGTCTGCCTGGTCCCGCGCGGCAGGCTGCGCACCGAACTCATCGCCGAGCTGCGCCGCATGCCATAAGCTCATGCCGCGCGCTCCAGGGCACCAGCCGCAGGGCGGCAACATCGTCAACCTCACATTGCCCTGAGGCGAAGCGCCCCGCCGGGTCGATTCGGCGCTGGTACCCGGCCACTGGGAGGGCGACTTCATCAAGGGGCGCGCGCAACGCCAGCGCCATCGGCACAGCCGTGGAGCGTCACAGACCGCTTCGTGCTGCTTACCCAGATGACGGCTGCACCGCTCAGCACGCCCTCCAGAGGAGCTCCAGTCGTCGCTTCAAGACCGTCATCCCCGAGATGCGCCAAGCTTCACCTACGACCGCGGCTGCAGTGGCCCGCCACCAGGAGCTGACCGAGGCCACCGACATGCCCCGTGTGCTTCTGCGGGCCTGGCCCCTGGCAAGCGCGGCTCCAACGAACATGAACGGCTTGGTCGACGGTTTCCCTACCAAGGGCACTGATCTGTCCTCCATCACCCCGCAGAAAGCTTGCCTACATCGAAGCCATGCTCAATGACCGGCCTCGCAAGATCCTCGACTTCCGAACGCCTCGCAAGTTCTATCCAGAATCGTCAAGCCAAGCTCGCCGAGAGACAGGCGGTCACTGCCAAAACCGTTGCACTTCAGACTTGACTCCGCCCTCTATGCCCAGGGGGAGTACAGAATGTCAGCCGCTGAAGCAACCGCCAGCCTGGAGATCTCTGCGCTGTACGACCTGAAGCTCATGAAGGCTCGCGGCCTGTTGACCCTGGCAAAGATCTATCGTCGGCGAGGTGAGATCCAAGGCGCCGTTGACTTGATCAAGATGGGCAAGGAGATCGCCGCATCGGCCGACTACTTCACCTGCCTGCGAGGCTTCACGCGGCTGGAACTGGAGTTGATGCAGGTGCCGAGGTATCCGCTGCATCCACATTGAAGCAGTCGCTTGTCAACACGCAGGGGGTGCTTGGAAGGACGTACCCGGGGAAGGCAACTGGAGCGGGTGAAGGGAATCGAACCCTCGTATGAAGCTTGGGAAGCTGCCGTTCTACCATTGAACTACACCCGCAGCGGGGCGCATTATGGCATGGCTGGAGGCGGCTTCCGGCCCTGATGGCCGCGCTGGAAACCCAGGAGGTCTGCGGCAAAATCCGCGGCCTTCCGCTGGCGGACACGCTGCCTGGCGGGGCTGCAATCACCTTGACCGGACATGGCGCCCTCCTCTCCTCCTGACGACTCTCCCGCCGACAACGGCACCCCCGACGATGCAGGCGCGGCCACTGACCATGACCACCCGCGCCGCAGCATCCGCAGCTTTGTGCTGCGGGCCGGGCGCATGGGCACCGGGCAGATGCGGGCGCTGGCGGAGCTGGGACCGCAGTTTGTGCTGCCGTACCAGGCGCAGGTGCTCGACCCGAGCAGTGTGTTCGGGCGGCAGGCGCCGACGGTGCTGGAGATCGGCTTCGGCATGGGCGACGCCACCGCACGCATCGCCGCTGCGCAGCCGCAGACGGACTTCATCGGGGTGGAGGTGCACACGCCCGGTGTGGGCGCGCTGCTCAAGCGCATCGGCGAGATGGGGTTGGGCAACCTGCGCATCGTCCAGCACGATGCGGTGGAGGTGCTGCGCGACATGCTGGCACCGGCCAGCCTGGCGGGGGTGCACATCTACTTCCCGGACCCCTGGCACAAGAAGAAGCACCACAAGCGCCGCCTGATCCAGCCGGAGCTGGTGGCGCTGCTGGCCACCCGGCTCGCGCCGGGCGGTTACCTGCACTGCGCCACCGACTGGCAGGACTATGCCGGGCAGATGCTGGCGGTGCTGGCTGCCGAGCCGATGCTGGTCAACACCCGTGCCGAAGGCTACGCGCCGCGACCGGACTGGCGGCCGCTGACGAAGTTCGAGAACCGGGGCCTGAAGCTGGGCCACGGGGTGTGGGATCTGCTGTTCGTGAGACCGCCGGTCACGCAACCCAGCTGACCCACCCGGTGGTGGCGGTCAGCAGCACAATGCCGCCGAAGACGATGCGGTACCAGGCAAACGGCACGAAGTCGTGCGAGGACACGTAGCGGATCAGCCAGCGGATGCACACCAGCGCCGCGAAGAAGGACACCACTGTGCCTACGGCGAACACCGGCAGGTCCTCCCAGCGCAGCAGGTCGCGCTGCTTGTAGACCGAATAGGCGCCCGCGCCCATCAGCGTGGGGATGCCCAGGTAAAAGCTGAACTCCGTGGCGGCCTTGCGCGAAAAGCCCAGCACCACCGCACCGATGATGGTGGCACCCGAGCGGCTGGTGCCGGGGATCAGCGCCAGGCATTGCAGCAGGCCGACCTTCAGGGCATCCAGAGGCGACATGTCGTCCACGGTCTCCACCCGGGCGTGGCGTTGGCCGACGGTGTCCATCGCGCCGTAGAGACGTTTGTGCCGTGCCTCCACCCACAGGATGATCAGGCCACCGACCACAAAGGCCAGTGCCACCGGCACCGGGTGGAAGAGGTGCTCCTTGATGACCTTGCCCAGCGACAGGCCCAGCACCACCGCCGGGATGAAGGCGATCAGCACATTCAACGCAAAGCGCCGGGCCACCGGGTCATGGCCCAGGCCGGTGACGGTGCGCCCGAGGCGCTGGCGATACTCCCAGATCACCGACAACATGGCGCCGCTCTGGATGGCCACCTCGAAGACCTTGACCATCTCGCCGGTGAAGTTCAGCAGCGATGCGGTGAGGATGAGGTGGCCGGTGCTGGAGATCGGCAGGAACTCGGTGAGTCCCTCGACGATGCCCATCACTGCCGCCTTGCCCAACAGAACCAGATCCAAATCGACCTCCACGAATCAGTCGCGCAGCCACAAAAAAACCCCGCCGGGCGGGGCTGCTGCAAGTTGAAATCGAAGATAGCACAGGCCCATGGCGCTTCCAGAGGGGCCAGGCTGCGCTAATCTGCCGACATGGTCACGTTGAAACTCAAGAAGTCGCCCGCGCCCCAGGAATCGGTGGGGCCGAAGCGTCCGGCACGCGGTTCGTCCGCCCCGCGCCACCGCCCCACCCTGGCCGAGGCCCAGGCCGCCCGGGCCGAACGCGCCGAACGGGAAAGGGCGTTGGCCGAGCCCCCTTCGCGGGAGCCGGGCCGCCCGGACGCCCGCTGGGACCACCGCTCCGCTGCCGGAAGCACGCCGCGCGACGACGGCCCTCGGCGGGCCGCCCCACCCGAGCGGGCCGCGCCCCACGACCGGACACGGCCCGAAGGACCGCCGCGCGGCGAAGCACAGCGCAGCGCCATGCAGCGCGGCAACATGCAGCGCAGTGCCATTCAGGAGCAGACACCACGGCCCCGCCACGGGCCCGGACCGGAACGTGGGCCCGGCCCCGCGCGGGGACCTGCCAGCGCCACCCAGCCCCAACCGCTGCCGCAGCAGCCCCCTGCGGGCAGCGCACAGGGCGAGCGCCTGTCCAAACGCATGACCACCCTGGGCCTGGCCTCGCGCCGGGAGGCCGACGAGTGGATCGAGGCCGGCTGGGTGAAGGTGGACGGGCGGCTGGCCGTGCTGGGCCAGCGGGTGGGGCCGGACGCACAGATCTGGATCGACCCGGCGGCCCATCGCCAGCAGGCCCAGCGGGTCACCATCCTGCTGCACAAGCCGATCGGGTATGTGAGTGGCCAGGCCGAGGATGGTCATGAGCCGGCTGCGGTGCTGATCCGCCGGGAGAACCAGTGGGCCGAGGACCGCAGCGGCCTGCGCTGGCACCCCGGTCACCTGCGCAGCCTGGCGCCGGCCGGCCGGCTGGACATCGACTCCACCGGCCTGCTGGTGTTGACGCAGGACGGCCGCATCGCCCGGCAATTGATCGGTGACGAGTCCCTGGTGGAAAAGGAGTACCTGGTGCGGGTGCGCTACACCCGCGAAGGCAGCCTGCCCGACGCCGACCTGGCGCTGCTCAACCACGGCCTGAGCCTGGACGACCATGTGCTGCGCCCGGCCAAGGTGAGCTGGGCCAACGAGGATCAGCTGCGCTTCGTGCTGCGCGAGGGCCGCAAGCGACAGATCCGGCGCATGTGCGAGGCCGTCGGCCTGGAGGTGCTGGCGCTCAAGCGGGTGCGCATCGGCAGCGTGCCTCTGGGCCATCTGCCGCCAGGGCAGTGGCGTTACCTGCGCCGCGACGAGTTTTTTGCCTGATCGCCCGCCAGGGTCTGCCCCCCGGGCAGGGACACACGGCCCTTCAGTGCAGATCGCTGAGCTGAACGGCTGGGGCCGCGTATTCGGTGCCCACCAGGCTGCGCACGCGCTGGTAGTTCTGGCGCGCCCGTTCCGTCATGTGTTCCATCGCGACGCAGCCCTGTGCGTCGCAGGGAAAACTCACACCCCGGCCGCCATTGAACAGGCTGACGAAGCGGACCTCGTAGTGGCAGGTGGTGCCCGATGCGGCGGGCTCCTGCCCCCAGCGAGCCAGGGCGGGTGTGTCGAAACTGCTGTCCATGCCGTGCACCTCCGGTGAAGGTTGGAACCACATCGCTGTTCCCTGCAGGGCACTGTGCGCCGATCGGCGATTGGGGAATCCCTGCATTCGCGGCCGAAGGGGCCCGCAGTTGCGCCGATGGAACGGCAGGGCCAGATCGGCCAGATCGGCCAGATCGGCCGGATCAGTCGGTTGAGCTGAGCCTCAAGCGGCCACAGGGATGCGATCGTCCTCGCCGAGGAAGCCCCCGCTCTGGCGCGCCCACAGCCGGGCATACAGACCGCCGCGGGCCAGCAGACTGGCGTGGTCACCTTCCTCGACGATGCGGCCCTCGTCCAGCACGATCAGCCGGTCCATGGCCGCGATGGTGGACAGGCGGTGGGCGATGGCCACCACCGTCTTGCCGGCCATCAGCGCGTCCAGGCTGGCCTGGATGGCGGCCTCCACTTCGGAGTCGAGTGCGCTGGTGGCCTCGTCCAGCAGCAGGATGGGTGCATCCTTGAGCATCACCCGGGCGATCGCAATGCGCTGGCGCTGCCCGCCGGAGAGCTTCACGCCCCGTTCACCCACCTGGGCATCCAACCCGCTGCGGCCCTTCGGGTCCAGCAGCTCGGCGATGAAGCCGTCGGCCTGGGCACGCCGGGCGGCATCCAGCGCCTGTGCTTCATTGGCCTGCGGGCGGCCGTAGAGGATGTTCTCCCGCACCGAGCGGTGCAGCAGCGAGGTGTCCTGCGTGACCATGCCGATCTGGGCACGCAGGCTGTCCTGGGTGACCTGGGCGATGTCCTGACCGTCGATGCGGATCGAGCCGGACTGAATGTCATGAAAGCGCAGCAACAGGTTGACCAGGGTCGATTTGCCTGCGCCTGAACGCCCCACCAGGCCGATGCGCTCGCCCGGACGGATGCGCAGGCTGAAGTTGTCGATGACCTGCCGTGCACCCGGGTGACTTCCGTAGGCGAAGCAGACGCGGTCGAACTCGATGTCACCCCGGTTGACCTGCAGCGGCTGCGCGTCTGGAACATCCAGCACCAGTCGGGGGCGAGACAGCGTGGCGATGCCATCCTGCACCGTGCCGACGTGTTCGAACAGCATCGCCATCTCCCACATCACCCAGTGGGAGATGCCGTTCAGGCGCAGCGCCATCGCCGTGGCGGCCGCCACCGCACCCACCCCCACCTGGCCCTGCTGCCAGAGCCACAGGGCGCTGCCGGAGCAGGCCAGCACCAGGCCCATGCTGAGGCCGTGGTTGACCACCTCGAAGCCGCTCACCATGCGCATCTGGGCATGTACCGTGGTCATGAACTCGCGCATCGCCTCCCGGGCGTGGTCGGCCTCCCGGCGGGCATGCGAGAACAACTTCACCGTGGCGATGTTGGTGTAGGCATCGGTGATGCGCCCGGTCATCAGCGAGCGAGCATCGGCCTGCGCCTGCGACACCTTGCCCAGGCGGGGCACGAACCAGGCCAGCGCCGCGGCATACAGCACCAGCCAGCACAGGAAGGGCAGCATCAACCACAGGTCAAAGCCGCCCACCACCGCGGTCATGGTGCCGAAGTAGATCAGCACGAACACCAGGATGTCGGCAACGATCATCCAGCTGTCGCGCACCGCCAGGGCGGTCTGCATCACCTTGGCGGCCACCCGGCCGGAGAATTCGTCCTGGTAGAAGCCCATGCTCTGGCCGAGCATCAGGCGGTGGAAGTTCCAGCGCAGCCGCATCGGGAAGGCGCCAGCCAGCGTCTGGTGCTTGAGCACCGTCTGCAGCCCGACCACCAGCGGACTGGCCAGCAGCACAAGCGCCAGCAGCCCCAGGGTGCCGCCATGTTCGGCCCAGAGGCGCTGTGGCGGGGTACCGCTCAGCCAGTCGACGATGCGGCCCATCATGCTGAACAGCAGCGCCTCGAAGGCCGCCGTCAGCGCAGTGAGCAGTGTCATCAGCAGGATGTAACGCCGCACCCCGCTGGCAGCAGCCCACATGAAGGCCAGGAAACCCTTCGGTGGCTGAATCGGTTCGGCGTCGGGATAGGGGTCGATCAGTCGCTCGAACCAGGCCAGCACGGGCAGAATCTCCATGAGGTGTCGTGGGGGAGGCCGGCGAGGTTAGCCGATCACGACCCATTCCCCTGCTGTCCATGGGCTCAACAGGGCAGCTCCGGCCCGCTCGTGTAATACAGTACAGGGTATCAAGTCCATCCGGAGAAACGCTTGAACGACACCAGCTACCCCGCCCTCACCCAGCAGATCACCCGCTCGCTGGCACCCTTTCGCCAAAGCCAGAAGGCCACCATGCAGGGCTTCGGCGCCATGGCCCAGGGCAGCCTGGCCGATGGGGCGATGTCCGAGAAGCAGAAGGAGCTGATCGCCACCGCCATCGCGGTGAGCCAGCGCTGCGCCGGCTGCATCGGCTTCCATGTCAAGGCGCTCAAGCGCCTGGGTGCCACCCGCGCCGAGTTCGAGGAGATGCTGGGCGTCACCGTCTACATGGGCGGCGGGCCGGCGCTGATGTACGCGGCCGAGGCCTTGCAGGCCTGGGATCAGTTCGACTCGCCCACCAGCGTCTGACCGACGGATTTTTCGGATCCGGTCAACCCGCCTGGCTGACCCCGCGTTGTGGGTCAGTCCGCGTGCCGGGTGGGCCACCGCAGGGTTTTCCGGGGGCCACCGGCCGGATGTCCGTGCCGGCTGGCACACTCGGCTCTTCAGGAGAATGATCCATGTGGAAGCGTCTGATCCGGCTCTGGTCCGTGGTGCGCAGCGATGCCCGCTTGCTGTGGCATGCCCTGCGCCATCCGCAGGCACCGCTGTGGTTGAAGGTGGGCTGCATCGGCATCCTGGTCTACCTGCTGTCGCCGGTGGACCTGATCCCCGATGTGATCCCGGTACTGGGCTGGGTGGACGACTTGCTGCTGATCCCCTGGCTGATGCGCCAGTTGATCGCCCGTCTGCCGCTGGACATCCTGGCCTGGGCGCGTGAGCGCAGCGGGGGTGATGCAGCTGCCGGGCGCACGCGGCGGTCGGTGTTCATCGACCGCATGCGCTGAGGCATTGCAGATGTCCAGCAGCTCCGCCCTGCGCCTGTCGGTGCTCGACCAATCGGCGGCCCGGGCCGGCTTCGGCGAGGACGATGCCATCCGCGACACGCTCGATCTGGCCCAGCACTGCGAGGCGCTGGGTTACCAGCGCTTCTGGGTCAGCGAACACCACGGGCTGCCCACCATCGTCGGCTCCGCGCCGGAGATCCTGCTGGCCGCCCTGGCGGTGCGCACCCGGCACATGCGCATCGGCAGCGCGGGGGTGATGCTGCCGCACTACTCGGCCTTCAAGGTGGCCGAGCAGTTCCGGGTGCTGGACGCGCTGGCGCCGGGCCGCATCGACCTGGGGGTCGGCCGGGCTCCCGGCAGCGACGGCCGCACCGCCCGGGCACTCAATCCCCATGCGGCCCCGGGGGCCGACAACTTCCCCGAGCAGGTGCTGGACCTGCAGGCCTGGGTCGGTGGTGCGGCACACCAGGGTTTGCTGGCGCATCCGCGACCGCCGCTGGAGTCGGTGGGGCAGCCCGAACGCAGCCCGCAGCTCTGGATGCTCGGCAGTTCCGATTACGGCGCGCAGCTGGCGGCCCATTTCGGCCTGCCCTATGCCTTTGCCTACTTCTTCATGGACGGCCAGGGCGCAGAGCAGGCGATGCGGTTGTACCAGCAGCTCTACCGTCCCAGCCCCCGCCACCCCCGACCGCAGGCCACACTCTGTGTCTGGGCGCTGGTGGCCGCGGACGAATCGGAAGCCCGTCACCACGCCCTCAGTCGCGAGCGCTGGCGCATCGACCGCGCACGTGGCCGCCTCGGGCCACTGCTGCCACCGCAGGAGGTGGCCGCCAGGGGCTGGACCGACGAGGAACTGGCCCACCTGGCCCCGATGCGACGTGCAGCCTTCGTCGGCAACCCGGCGCAGGTGGGCGCTGCCCTGCGGCAGCTGGCCTCCACCTACAGCCTGGACGAACTTGTCATCAACACCTGGGCCTACGATCCGGCGGTGCGGCGGCGCTCCTACGAGCTGTTGGCGGCAGAATTCGAGCTGCCTCGCTGGCCCACTCCGGCCTGACTCCCCGCCCGACCGGCCCGGGAAACCGGGGAAAGTGCTCCAGCCACACCTTTCGCCCCACGCTCCAGATGCCCATGACTGCCACCCCGTCCAGCTCCGCCGCCACACCTTTCCTGTTGCGCGGTGAGCACATCACGCTGGACGCACTGCTCAAGGCCACCGGGCTGGTGGGCAGCGGCGGCCATGCCAAACTGCTGATCACGTCGGGAGACGTGCTCGTCGATGGCAGCCCCGAAACGCGCCGCGGCCGCAAGCTTCGGGGAGGGGAGTGGGTGTCGGTGCAGGATCGCTCCTTCCTGATCCAGGCCGAAACGCCACAACCGGGCTGAGCCCGCAGCGCCGACCGGCCCCGACCCACACCATGCCCGAAGGATTCATCGCCCGCTGGGATCCCGCCAAAGGTCAGGGGTTGTTGAGGGTGCACCTGCACGACCTGGCAGAACTGCCCTTCAATTCCGCCGACCTGGAACTGGGCGCAAGGCAGCCACGCGTGGGCATGGCGGTTCACTTCGACCTGGAAACCCGTGCCGGTGGGCCGCCGCGGGCCCTGCGCATACGCCCCTGGGACAGCGACGGGGCCGAGCGCTCAGCACAAGCCGGCCCGACCACGCGGCGCAGCGGCACCACGCCGGGCGTGCTTCTGAGCACCGACAGCACCCAGAGCACCGATCTCGGACCGCCCGGGCGCAGCGCCCGCACAACGCGATCGCAGCGCCTGTCCACCCGCACCGGCCCGGTCCTGGCGACACGACCTGCAGCCCTGCAACCCTCCCCCCCACTCCAGCCGAGTCGCCAGGTGCCGCTGGGCCCGGTCTGGCCGGGTGCCCTCTTGATCGCGGGGTACATCACGCTGCTGCTGGCAGGCACCTCGGCGGGGCGCTGGCCAATCTGGCTCGCCGCGTTGGCCCCCCTGCTGTGGTTGTTGAGCAGCCTGGCCTACTGGTACGACCGCCATGGCGCCCGCACCCGAGACCTGCGGGAAAGGGAACTCGGGCTGCACCTGCTGGATCTGATGGGCGGCTGGCCCGGGGGCTGGCTGGCAATGCGCTGGTTTCACCTCAAGGTGCGGCGCCCGGAGTTCCGTTTCAGGTTTCGATTGACCGTGGTCCTGCATCTGCTGGGACTGGTGCTGATGACCGCACTCAGCCACGGTCGCTCCTGAGCGCCCCCAAGGGCCGGGCAATGCCCGTCCCGGCCCCCCGTGGGGGCGCAAGAAAACTTGGGGCGGCCCAGCGTTTTCTTGAGAGGAAACCCGCGGCGGACGGGCCTGACCCTTGGGTTCCGGAGCAGAGCCTCCACATCCCCCTTACCATCCAGGTCGGTGCCGCCTTGCGCACCGCGGACGCTCCTGAAAGGGAGTTGTTCCCCCTTCGACAACGAAAGAGCCCCTCCATGAAGCAGCAGTTGCCGGCAGCCCTCATCCTGAGCCTGACCCTGGCGCTCACTCCCACCCTGTCCGAGGCCAAGCGCCTGGGTTCCGGTGGCATGCAGCGCAGTGCGCCGACCCAGTCCGCTCCGGCAGCACCGGCGGGCAAACCGGCCCAGCAGGCGCAGCCCGCCCAGCAGCAGGCGCAGCCGGGCACACCCGCTGCGGCTGCAGCGCCAGCGGCCGCGGCAGCCGGCAAACGCTCCTGGATGGGTCCGATCGCCGGCCTGGCCGCAGGCCTGGGCATCGCCGCCCTGCTCAGCCACTTCGGCCTGGGTGAAGCCTTTGCCAACGGCATGATGATGCTGTTGCTGGTGCTGGCGGTCGCCGCACTGGGCTTCTGGCTGATGCGCCGCCTGGGTCGCAACAAGACGGCCACCAGCGGCGCCGGCCCCTTCCAGCCCGCCTATGCGGGCGGCCTGGGTTCCGCCTCCCAGGAGCCGACACCGCAGTCCATGAACCGCCAGGCGCAGGCGCCGTGGAACACCGCCCCTGGCAGTGCCGCGGCCAGCTTCGCCTCAGGTGCTGCGGCTGTCGGCAACACCGGTCCGGCCCTGCCGCCGGACTTCGACCGGGCAGGTTTCGAACGCCTGGCCAAGCTGATCTTCATCCGCCTGCAGGCGGCCAACGACAAGGCCGACCTGAACGACCTGCGCCGCTTCACGACGCCGGAGATGTTTGCCTCCATCCGCCTGGACCTGCAGAACCGCGGCGATGCGCTGCAGCAGACCGACGTGCAGCAGGTGGACGCCGAGGTCATCGATCTGGTGCAGGAAGGCGGCATGGACATCGTCAGCGTGCGCTACCACGGCCTGATCCGCGAGGAAGCCCACGGCAGCGTGATGCCCTTCGATGAAATCTGGCATCTGGTCAAGCCGCAGGAAGGTGCAGGGGACTGGGCGATTGCGGGCATCCAGGCCCGCAGCTGAGTGCTGCCGGCCGCCGCGGGCCGACCGCCGTCAGACGACGACCCGCAAACCGGCGTCCTCGGCCGCATGGGCCGCGGCCACGGACTCCCTCGGCGGCAAGTCGGCAGCACGCGCAAGACGATCTCGACCGCTGGACTTCGCCAGATAGAGAGCACGGTCAGCCTGCCGGTAGAGTTGTTCGGCAAGCGTTGACAGTGCGGCCACATCCCGCTGCGGGCGGCAGACTGCCACCCCGGCGGAGACGGTCAGGCGCACCGCCTGGAAAGATTCGTCCAGCACCTGCAGCTCGCACACGGCGGCCAGCACCGACTCCGCGCACCGGCAGGCCGCAGTGTCGTCGCTGTGAGGAAGCACCATTGCGAACTCCTCGCCCCCCAGGCGGGCCAGGCTCTGCAGCGGTTGCAGCTGCGACCTGACCAACTGCGCAAACCTCTGCAGCACCTGATCGCCGATCTGGTGGCCATGCCGGTCGTTGATGCGCTTGAAGTGGTCCAGGTCCAGCAGCACCAGCGCCACCGGCGACTGCCCGATGCGGCCCTGCTCCAGCGCCTGCCCCAGCCGAACGTCAGCGGCACGCCGGTTCCAGCACCCGGTGAGTGCATCGGTGTGGGCCATGACCTCCATGCGTTGAGCGGCGCGCTCCAGGTTGGCCAGGGCAAAACCGAAGCCGCTGCCCAACAGGAAGATGTAGGCCGCCAGGAAAGCGATGCCCTGCCGGTTTCCATCCAGGATGCCCGTGGCATATGCAGAGGGAACGAGGTAGGCGTCCACGGCACGAAACAGGATGAAGATCACCGCAATCCACAGCGTGACATTCACGCCGCGCATCAAGGGATTCAGACGGTCCTCACCAGAACTCAGCCACCAGAGGCTGGGCAACAAGAGCAGCACATGCGATGTGCTCACAATCGTGACTCTGTGAGGTTGCGCCAACGGCAACACCAGCAAGAGAACCAAAGCCTGCAGACCGAGCCACCACCACAACCAGGGTGGCGGCGCCCTTCCCCGCAAGAACCGGTGCAGTGCAGCAGCGTAGAAGGTCAGCGCCAACTCCGTTCCAAGGTTGCCCAGCACCAGCGACAACGGAGTCGGCATCCAGCCCCGGAGCAACACCGCCAGATAGCCCAGAGCCATGGCCCAGCTGCCCCGGTGCCAGTCGCGGATGGAGCGGTCGGTGCGCAGCGCGCCACGCTGCGCCAGCGACAGCAGAATCGCCAGCATCGCCGAGCCGACCGCCAACAAACCGAACATCGTCGGAAGGTGAAGGCTCATGCGAGGCGCGGCGTCAGTTCTCCGCGGCCCATGTGCCCACCTGCTGCATCAAGGCCGGCGCACACTCCACCCGGTTGCGGCCACCACGTTTGGCCCGGTAGAGCGCTTCGTCGGCACGGGAGTACAGGGATTCCGCCGTGAGCAGGTGATCCGCAGCACTCACGGCAATGCCGAGCGACACCGTGACCTGGGCGCCCCCCTGCGGCCTTGGCTCCTGCGCCTGCAGATCATGCAACAACTGGAGCGGCATGGCCTGCACCGCCAGGCGCACCTCCTCAGCCAGGCGCCGTGCGCCGGGGGCATCGGTGCCGGGCAACAACAGGGCGAACTCCTCGCCCCCCATGCGCACGAATACGTCGGAAGCCCGCAACCGGCTGCGCACCACCTCGGCAAAGCGGCGCAGTGCCTCATCGCCCATGCGGTGGCCATGCTGATCGTTGATCTGTTTGAAATGGTCCAGATCCATCAGCACCAGCGCCAGGGGCGAACGCTCGCGCTGGCCGCGCTGCAGCGCATGTTCGATCAAGGCATCCGCCGCGCCCCGGTTCAGGCAGCCGGTCAGCGCATCGTGTGAGGCCTGCTCCTCCATGCGTCGGGCCACCCGCTCGAAGTTGGCCAGCACAAAGCCGAAACCCGCGCCGAGGGGTCCGGCCAGGCAACTCAGCAGGACCAGCGACTGACCCAGGCTGGGCTGGAAGGGACCGCCGTACTCCCCTGGCGCCAGCAGCACGTGCACCGCCCGGGCGAAGAGGCTCAACATGGCAAATACCAGGGCCAACAGCATGGACCGCAAGGAGGCTTCGCGCCGCCGGCCACGCGTGGCCAGGGACCACAGCATCGGCAGGTAACACAGGCCCACAGCCAGGGAGATCACCAGCACCCGCGTGGCGTAGGGCTCGCCCAGCACCACAAACACCGCCAGCGCCGCAGCGCCGAACAGCCACGCCACCGACGCAGGCGGGTCTGCGCCGTCGTTCAGGAAGCGGTGGATGGCAGTGGCGAACCGTGACTGTCCGGCCAGGATGGCCAGATTCGTGATCGCCACAGAGAGGCTTTCCGGGAACCCTGGCCTCAACAGCAGTGCCAGCAGACCCAGCAGCACCAGCCAGCTGCCCTGCGTCCATTCCCGCATCTCCCGGCTGCCACGCAGCAGACCATGGGTGGCCACGCTGAGTTCGATCACCAGCAGCCCGAAACAAAGCGCCACCGCAAACAGCAGCGTGGGGATGTCCAGTTGCATGACCTGCTGCAGGGCCGCCTGGGCCCGCCTCCTCTTCATTCTTGTCAGGCCGCTCGGTTCACTCAGCCCGGAAATGCAAGAGTATGCAATGCGTCCACCGACCTCGGCACATCGGGTGCCGGCGCCCCGATGTTCGCAGCCGCGCCGTGATTCCCTCACGGCGCCTTGCGGTTGTTCGTGGAGAGGTCTGTCGCCAGTGCACCACAACCGTCCTCAGGCAAAGGACTTCGGGGCGATCCGACTTGTGCAGTTCAGGATGGCTCGCGCACAGTCCACCGTGAAAACTTCACAACTTGCGGAGAGCCGGATGGACATGACGTCGATTCACCAATTCCTGAGCACCACGGCCACCGAACTGGCCATCAAGGTGATGGCCGCCATTGCCTTCTGGATCATCGGCCGCTGGCTCATCGGCCGGGTGGTCGCCCTGATCCAGGCGGCGATGAACCGCAACCAGGTCGACCCGACGCTCACCAAGTACCTGGGCAACATCGTTGCCATCGCGCTGAACATCGCCCTGGTGCTGGGCATCCTGGGTTACTTCGGCATCCAGACCACCTCGTTTGCCGCCATCCTGGCCGGTGCCGGTGTGGCCGTGGGCGCCGCCTGGAGCGGCATGCTGGGCAACTTTGCGGCGGGTGCCTTCCTGCTGGTGCTGCGGCCCTTCAAGGTGGGTGACTTCATCGCCGCCGGCGGCATCACCGGCACGGTGAAGGAGCTGGGCCTGTTCGGCACCACCATCGTCACCCCGGACAACGTGCACACCCTGGTGGGCAACGGCAAGGTGTTCGGCGACACCATCCAGAACTTCAGCACCAACCCCACCCGCCGGGTGGAGCGCACCGCCCTGCTGGCCAACGGTGTCGATCCGCTGGACGCCATCGCCCGCTTCAAGGCGGCCGTCGCGCAGATCCCCAACGTGACCACCAACCCGGCTCCGGAGGTCAGCCTGCTGGACTTCCGCCTGGAGGGCACGGTCATCGCCGTGCGGCCCTACACCCACACCGACCACTACTGGCAGGTGTACTTCGACACCAACGAGGCCATTGCCCGGGTCTGCAAGGAAGCCGGCTGGCCGGTGCCGGCCGGCACGCAGATCCACAAGGTGATCAGCGCCTGATCGGCCTCTGATCGGCCTCAACGCGCCCACCGGGTTGGTGCGGCGCAGCAAACTCAGCCGTACTGTGTTACAGTGCGCGCTGCACGCCCCCGCACGGGGGCGTTGCTGTTTCGTTCATCCCCTCTGACCTTCCTCTTTCCCCTCTTCCCGCACAGGGCTCCGCCCGGAGTCTGCGGGATGGCAGGCGCGGTCGGCGGCGATGCTGTTCGACCCCGCGGGGTGACCTCCCGCCTGACCCTGGCCCGATCGCTGCAGCCACCGACCTGTGCTGTACCGAGCGGAGTCGGCCCTGCACCCGCTGCGATGCCTTTTGCTGTTGGCACGCGCGGGATTGGCTTGCTGCTGCCCTGCAGTTCAAGCCGACCTGAAAGTTGGAATTGATGATGAACTCGAACCCCCTCGCGACCCAGACCACCGACGATTTGGACACCACCGTCGTCAGCGACGCATCGGTGGTGCCTGAAGCGGCTGAATGCGGCTTTGACCTCCTGGGCCTGCAGCCCGCGTTGCTGAAGGCGGTGCGCGCCTCCGGCTACGAGCAGCCGACCGAGGTGCAGTCGCGCAGCATTCCCCCCGGCCTGGAAGGGCTGGACCTGCGGGTGTGCTCCAGCACCGGCAGCGGCAAGACCGCGGCCTTCGTGCTGCCGGCGCTGCAGCGCATCCTGAAGGCCCGCCTGGACCCGGAGCGCCGCCGCCCGCGCGGCCAGGCCTGCGGCCCGCGCGTGCTGGTGCTGGCCCCCACCCGTGAGCTGGCCATGCAGGTGGCCAAGGCGGCCGAGGTCTACGGCAGCCAGATCCCCGGCCTGAAAATCACCACCGTGGTGGGCGGCGTGCCCTACGGTGCCCAGCTGGCCGCCCTGCGCAAGCCGCTGGACCTGATGATCGCCACCCCCGGCCGCTTGATCGACCACCTCGACAGCGGCAAGGCGCTGCTGGGCGAAGTGGAAATGCTGGTGCTGGACGAAGCCGACCGCATGCTGGACATGGGCTTCATCGAGGACATCGAGCGCATCGCCTCCGCCCTGCCGGCCGAACGCCAGACGGTGATGTTCAGCGCCACCTTTGCGGGCCAGGTGGGCCGGCTGGCCGACCAGATCCTGCGCGACAACGCAGTGCGTGTGGACGTGGCCAGTCACACCGACACCCACGAAAGCATCGAGCAGCAGCTGCTGTGGGCCGACGACCTGCAGCACAAGGCCCGTCTGCTGGAGCAGCTGCTCACCGAACGCGAGATGCAGCAGGCGGTGATCTTCACCAGCACGCAGCGCGATGCGGACGAGCTGGCGGCGCACCTCTACGACATCGGCCACCGCGTGGCACCGCTGCACGGCGGCATGCCGCAGGGTCGCCGTTCGCGCACCCTGATGGCGCTGCGCCGCGGTGAGCTGCGTGTGCTGGTGGCCACCGACGTGGCCGCCCGCGGCATCGACGTGCCCACCATCAGCCACGTGATCAACTTCGGCCTGCCGATGAAGGCAGAGGACTATGTGCACCGCATCGGCCGCACCGGTCGCGCCGGTCGCAACGGCCGGGCCATCACCCTGGCCGAACGCCGCGACATCGGCATGATCCGCCGCATCCAGCAGTTCACCACCCAGGCCATCCCGGTGATCACCCTGGAAGGTCTGGAGCCGAAGAAGCCCGCGCCGGAGCTGTTCCTGCGGCCGCACCGCCACACCGTGGTGGGCGAACGCCGTGGCAGTGGCCCGCGTGGTTTCGGGGGTGGGCAACGGCGCGAATGGTCCGACGACCGCGGCCCGCAGCGCCATGACGCCCACGGCCGGGGTCCGGCGCGCGCTCACGCAGGCGCCGATCCGCGTTGGCACGGTGGTGAAGCCGGTCACGGTTCCCACAGTGCGCACCCGCACCACAACGCTGGCGAACAAGCGCCACGCGGTCGCGGCCACCAGGGAGATCGGCCTTTCGATCGCCATGGGGACCGCCACGCCGAGCGTCCCCACGGTTTCGGCCCGGACCGCCAAGGTGATCCTCGCCGCGCCGCCCCCCACGCAGAGCACCGCCACGAGCAGCGTGGCGAGCGCCCTGGCGCCCCGGCGGGTGAGCGCTTCCACGACCGCGCGGCGGAGCACCGCGGGCCCCGCAGCGGCCCGGCGCATGTCGAGCACCGTGGCCACGACGCGGCCCGCCCGCATCGCGGCCCGCGCCCGGAGCGGGCCGAACGGGGTGGTGAGCGCGACAGCCGCGGTCCCCAGCGCCCGCGCTTCGGCGCCGGCCGCTGAGGCTGGGCGGACTCAGTCTGGGCTGCGAGGTGTCCAGCGCACCTCGGCAGCCAGGCCCGGTTCGGCCAGGGACAGGGTCAACCGGCCACCATGGGCCTCGGCGATCTGGCGGCACAGCGTGAGGCCGAGCCCCACCCCGCCGCTGCGCCGCCCGCGGTCCGAATCCGGGCGGTAAAAGGCTTCGGTCAGACGCGGCAACTGCTCGAGACCGACGCCGGGCCCGTGATCGCGCACCCTCAGGCGCAGCTCCGTCCCCGACCGGGATAACTGCACCTCCACCGGCCAGGCTTCCACGGCCCATGCGTCCGCCGGCCGCCCATGCCGCAGCGCATTGCCCACCAGGTTGCGCACCAGCACCCGCCAGCGTGCCGCATCCACCGCCACCGGGCCGATCGAGCCGTCCAGCTCGAAATGCAGCGGCAGCGGCGACGGACCTCCTGCTTCTGCGGTCAATGCGATCGCCTCCTGCACCTCCTCGGCCGCCGCGCGCACCAGCGCAGCCAGGTCGGTGGACTCCAACTGCAGGGCGCGATGGCCGGCGCTCAAGCGCTCGCTTTCCAGCAGGTCGGAGATGAGATCGCGCATCTCGCCCAGATCGCGCAGCAGCGCCTCCCGGGCGGGGCCATCGTCCACCAGTTCCGCATTCAACCGCGCGCGAGTCAGGGGTGAACGCAGCTCATGGCTGATGGCCAGCAACAGCGCCCGTTTGGCGTCCAGCATGCCGAGCAGCTGGGAGGCCATGGTGTTGATGTGCCCCGCCAGTTCCCCCAGCTCATCGCGGCGGCGCTGCGGGATCGGTGCGGCAAAGTCGCCGCCGCCAAAACGCTGGGCTCCCCTGGCGATGTCGTCGAGCGGGCGCAGCCAGCGACTCACCACCGCATAGGCCACGGCTGTCAGCCCGAGCAGCAGCGCCAGCGTCAGCCAGCCGATGAAGCGGGGGCGCTCCCGCCAGGGCACCCGCGCCAGACCCACATGGATGCGGTGCCCATCGGCCGTGGCCCGACTGAGCAACAGCCAGCCGCGCTCCTCGGCACCGGCCGGCCCCTCCTGTGGATCCACCGGCTCGACGGTTTCGCCCGGGCGCATCCCCGACCCCATGCCGTTGCGCCGCCACGGCACTCGCCCCTCGTCCTCAGGCCCCTCCTGGGACCCTTCCACAGCTCCGTCCCGGCCCGCCATGCGCCGGTGGTGCTCCGCCATGCGGCGGTGGTACTCGGAGGCCGCCTCCGAGCTGGGCCGCCGGAAAGGCGACGGCAGGGGCTGCAATGCGCTGGACTCCCAGTTCACCTGCGGGCCCTCGATGCGCAGGTACAGTGGCAGGCGCTCGACCAGGGCCTGTGCCCGCGCCACGTCGGGCGGGCTGCCGATGTCGGCCACCAGCCGGTCGACATAGTCGGCCACCAGGGGCCGGATCAGACCGCGCCAGCCACCGCCGATGGCGCGCTGCATGCCCCCGGCCCCCACCGCCACGATGGCCACTGCCAGCAACAGGAACAGCGCCACGATGCGCAACCGCAGGCTGTGGCCCAGGCGCTTCAGGCGGGACACCCAGCCTGCGGGGGCCGCCCCCGTCATGAGCGCGCCCCGGCAAAGGTGTAGCCGGCGTTGCGCAGGGTCTTGATGCAGTCCAGCGGCTCCAGCTTGCGCCGCAGGCGGCTGACCACGATGTCCACCGCACGGGTGTAGAGGTCGGCCTCGTGCCCCCGCAGCCGGTTGAGGATCTCGTCGCGGCTGAACACCTTCTGCGGCTCGCGCGCCAGCATCGTCAGCAGCTCGAATTCGGTGCCGGTCAGCTCCACCGCCTCGCCCTGGCGCAGCACCTGCCGGCGTTCCAGGTCGATCACCAGGCCGTCGAAGGTCAGCCGCTGTGCGGCCTCCGCCGCCATCGGGCGGGCGACCCGCCGGCGCAGGATGGTCTGCAGGCGCGCCACCAGCTCGCGCGGCTCGAAGGGTTTGGGCAGGTAGTCGTCCGCCCCCAGCTCCAGGCCGATCACCCGGTCCATCACGTCACCGCGGGCGGTGAGCATCAGGATGGGCAGATCGCTGCCGCGGCGGATCTCCCGGCACAGCGCAAAACCGTCCATCTCCGGCAGCATCACATCCAGGATGGCCGCGTCGTAGTCCCGCTCACGAAGCTTCTCCAGGCCCAGGCTGGGGCGCAGGGCGCTGTCGAGCGCAAAGTCGTAGCGCTGCAGGTAGGCCGCCAGCGGTGCAGCCAGGTGCTCGTCGTCGTCGATCAGGAGGATGCGGGGCATGGCGGAGGATCCTGCCACAGGGCACGCAGGGCACACGCTGGGCTGAAAACACACAGCCGCCGTCCGGTGGACCGGAGCGGCGGCTGCGTGCGCGGGGACAGAGGTCAACTCAGGGACGGCACCCCGTCAGCCCAGGCGGAACCCACCTGGGTGGGTGAGCCTCAGCCCTGACGCCAGCCACGGCCCATGCCGCGGCCCGGCCCCTTGTTCAGGAAATCGCGCACCTTGGCCTGCTGCTCGGGCTTGAGGCTGTCGTAGAAGTCCCCTGCGGCAGCGATCAGCTCCGGACCGGCGGACTTCAGGGTGGCCGTCTTCTCGTCCACCAGCGCCTGGGCCTTGCTGCGGTCGAAGCGCTCGCCGGCGATCAAACCCTGGAACTGCTCACGCGGGTTCGGGCGCACGCCGTCCTTGCCCGCCGGGCCGGCCATCGCCAGGCGCTGCTGATGCAGCTTGTCCATCAGCGTCACCAGCTTCTTCTTCTGTGCGTCGTCCAGCGCCAGTTGCTGGGTGGCACGCTCGACCATGCGGTCGCGGAACTTGGCAGCATCGGCCTCCGACATCGGGCCGCGGTGGTGGCGCATCATGCCCATGCCGGGGCCCATGCCCGCCTCGGGGCCGGAACCGCCCATCGGGCCGTGACCGCAGGCGGCCAGACCGGCAACAACGGAGACGGTGGCCAGACCGATCAGGCTGCGGCGAATCCAGGTTTTCATGGCAAATCCTTTCTGAGGCATCCCTTTGGGCCTCCAGGCCCGGGATCGATTGAACATGGGCTCATGGTGCCCGCACACTGCAGCGCTGTCCTTTCAGCGCCGTATCGTCGTGTTTCGCTTTTTTTCAGCCGGTCCGCGCTGCGCACATCCTGCCGCCGGAGGAGCAGCCCGGCCTGCGGGCTGCATTACCCTCGCCCCATGCCGGACCCGAGCCCCATCCACCCACCGAACCTTCCCGCTGCCCCGCAGTTCACACAGGCCCGCCGCGCCCTGTTGTTGAACCTGCTGGCCCAGCTGGCCTTCGGTCTGCTGGCGATGACGATCTGCCTGCCCTCCATGCAGCAGTGGGACCGCATCTTCGGAGTCGATCAGGCGGCCGTGCAGCTCACCTTCAGCGGCTACATCCTCACCTACGGCGGCCTGCAGCTGCTCTACGGTCCGCTGTCGGATCGCCTGGGGCGCCGGCGCATCCTCCTGATCGGCCTGCTGCTGAGCCTGGCCGGCTCGGTGTCCGCCGCCATGGCACCCAGCCTGCCGTGGCTGGTGGCTGCCCGAGTCCTCCAGGGTGCGGGCGCCGCCGCCGGCATGGTGGTGGGCCGGGCGATGGTGCAGGACCTCTTCACCGGCGCTCAGCGCACCCGGGTGATGGCCTACATCAGCATGACCCTGGGCCTGTGCCCACCCCTGGCCACGCTGATCGGCGGCCAGCTGCATGTGTTGTGGGGCTGGCAGGCCAACTTCTGGCTGATGGCCCTGCTGGCGGCAGGCCTCTTCGGCTTCACCTGGCGGCTGCTGCCCGCTGCCACTGCCGCCCGTGCTGGCGATGCCGCCCCACCCCACTGGTTGCGTGACATGGCCAATGCCTACCTGCGGCTGGCCCGCGAGCCGGGGTTTGCGGCCCATGTGGGCATCCTCTCCATGACCACCGCCACCTTCTACGCCTTCCTGGGGGGCGCACCGGTGGTGCTGCGCAGCCTGGGCGTCGGTCCCCAGGGCATGGGTCTGTACATCATGTGCGTGCCGATGTGCTACATCGCCGGCAGCTACCTCACCTCCCGGTTGATCCAGCGCCAGGGCGAGCGCCGCATGATCCGCCTGGGCCAGGGCATCACCCTGGCCGGCATCGCCCTGATGCTGCTGCTGGGGCTGCTGGGCTGGCACAGCGCCCTGGCCTTCGCCCTGCCCCTGACGCTGGTGGGCCTGGGCCACGGGCTGCTGGTGCCGCCCACACTTGCCGGCACGGTGGGCATGGTTCCGGCCCTGGCCGGCGCCGCAGCCGCCGTGGTCGGCGTCGGCCAGCAGACCATGGGGGCGCTGGGCGGCTACCTGGTGGGGCTGGTGCCCCATGAAGGTGTGGTCAACCTGGGCTGGCTGATGCTGGGGCTGTCGCTGTGCGCATCGGTGGCGATGGCCAGACTGTCCAGGTCACGCACTGCAGCGCTGTAGGGGCTGACGATCAGTCTTCGCCCAGAGCTTCCCACGCTCCTCCGTCGTTCTCGCGGCTGCGGGAATCCAGTGCGCCATTCCACTCATACCCACCCTTGGCCGTTCCGGCTGCGGAGGAAGACAGGGCAGAACCTGGATTCCCGCCTGCGCGGGAATGACGGATTGAAAGCTGATGGGTCAGCTCGCCAAATGGCACAGGGTTCTCTGCCCCACTCAGCGAACCGGCCGCGGATGAGTGTTCAGCCGGGCAGCGACGCCCCGCCGCAGACCTGGATCTCCTGCCCGGTGATCGGCGCCGCGGCGTCGCTCAACAGGAAGGTGATCAGCGCGGCCACCTCGTCGGGGCGAATCAGCCGGCCCATCGGTGGCAGCTTGGGCGCGGTGCCGGCGCGGGCCGGGTCGGCCAGCATCGGCGTGTCGGTGGCCGCGGGGGAGACCACGTTGACCGTCACGGCCTGGTCCACCACCTCGGCGGCCCAGCTGCGCGCCAACGAGACCAGCGCGGCCTTGCTGGCGGCGTAGGCTGACTTGCCGGGCTGGCCGTGCGCCGTGCGGCTGCCGACCAGCACCACGCGGCCCCGACCCGCTGCGGCCATGCGCGGCAGCAGTGCGTCGGCCAGGCGGTTGGCAGCGTCCACGTGCAGACGCCACATTTGCGCAGCGTCCTCGGGCGGCAGCTCGCCCAGGCGGCCACCGCGCATCACGCCGGCCGCGTGCACCAGCGCATCGGGCGTGGACTGCTCCGCAACGACTCGGGCGGCACGGCTGACAGCCTCACCGTCGGTCAGGTTCACCGCCACGGCGCGAAAGGCCGGGTGGTCAATGGGCGGGGCGCCGCGCTGCAGGCCGATCACCTGCCAGCCCTGCGCCAGCAACTGCGTGGCGACGGCCAGGCCGATGCCGGAACTGCTGCCGGTGATGACGGCCAGCCGCGCTCTACCGTCCACCACACCCGCACCTGGAACCTCAACTGCGGCCGCAGCCGCAGTCGCGTTACTCGGCACGGATGTTCCCGTCGGTGATGATCTTCTGCGAGCGGGCCATGTCGTCGCGCTGGAACTTGACGAAGTCCTCCACCGAACCACCGCCCACCAGCAGGCCCTGGCTGAGCAGGCGTTCGCGCATGTCGCCGGCCAGCGCCTTGTTGACCTCGCCGTTCAGGCGGGTCACCACCTCGGCGGGCAGCTTGGCCGGGCCCCAGACGCCGTACCAGCTGTAGAACTCGTAGCCGGGCACCGTCTCGCCCACGGTGGGCACGTCCGGCAGCGTCACCACGCGGGACTTGGAGGTGACGGCGATGATCTTCACCTTGCCGGCCTTGTGGAAGTTCATCGCACCCAGCAGGGGGTCGATGAAACCTTCGATCTGCCCGCCCACCAGGTCCTGGAAGGCCGGTGCGGTGCCCTTGTATGGCACGATGGTCAGGTCGATGCCCCCAGAGCCACTTGCACGCTTGAGGAGCTCGGTGGCGAGGTTGCCGGCCGAGCCGGTGGAGCCGATGGCGAAGTTGAGCTTGCCCGGGTTGGCACGGGCATAGGCCATCAGGCCCTTGATGTCGTTGACCGGCAGGTTGTTGTTGACCGACACCGCCAGCGGCGCCTTGGCCACCATCGCCACCGGGGCGAAGTCGCGCAGCACGTCGTAGGGTGCGGACTTCACCGTCATCGGCGTGGTGGTGAAGGTGGACGCGTTGAACAGCAGCGTGTAGCCATCCGCCGGAGCCTTGGCCACAGCATCCGAGCCGATCATGCCGTTGCCGCCGGCGCGGTTTTCGACGATGAAGGTCTGACCGAGCTGCTCCTGGAGTTTTTGCGCCAGCAGGCGGCCCACGGTGTCCAGCGTGCCGCCGGGCGGGAAGGGAATGATGAACTTGACCGGCTTGCTGGGCCAGGCCTGGGCAGCGGCGCCCAAGGTGGTCAGGGCCAGGGTGGCCGTCACGGTAGCGGCCACGGCGGCGCGCAGGAAGTGCTGTCTTTGCATGGGTGATGTCTCCGGTGTTGTTGTGGGGGATCGGGTCGGGCTGCGTCAGCTGCGTTCAGCTGCGGAAACGCGCCACCAGCGCATCGGCGGCTGCCACCAGCAGGTGGAGATCGGTGCCGATGCCCACCATCGTCGCGCCGGCTTCGAGGTAGTGCTCGGCTTTTCCGTCCGCGGCCAGGATGCCGATGGCGCAGCCCGCGGCGCGGGCGGTGGCGATGGCTTTGGCGATCTCGGCCTGCACCTGGGGCCTGGCGGCGCCGCCGCGGTGGCCGAGGCTGGCGGCCAGGTCGGAGGGGCCGATGAACACCGCGTCGATGCCCGGCACGCGGCAGATGGCATCCAGGTTGTCCAGCGCCTCGCGCGATTCGATCTGCACGATCACGCCGATCTCGTCGTTGGCGCGGGCCATGTAGTCCTTGAAGCGCGTCCAGCCGCCGGCGCGGGTGCTGCCGGCCACGCCGCGTTGGCCTTCAGGCGCGAAGCGGGTCCAGCTCACCGCCTCGGCGGCTTCGGCGGCAGTGCGGATGTTCGGAATCATCACGTTGGGCGCGCCGGCATCGAGCACACGTTTGATCCAGGCCATGTCGTGCACCGGCACGCGCACCACCGGCTGCACCGGCGTGCCGCGCAGGGCCAGCAGCTGCTGGCCGACATGCTCCAGGTCGTTGGGGGTGTGCTCCATGTCGAAGAGCATCCAGTCGAAGCCCGAGCCGGTCAGGCACTCGGTGATCGGCGCGTAGGGGAAGTTGATCCACAGGCCAAGCTGGCGCTGCTGGGCGCGCAGGGCCTGCTTGAAGGTGTTGACAGGGAGGCTGTACATGGCGGTCAAATCAGTTGTTCATAGATGGCGCGCAGGTCGGCGCGGGTCATCGGGCGCGGGTTGTTGTCCAGCAGGCGGGTCACCTTGGCGGCGCCGTCGACCAGGGCGTCGAGCTGCTCCGGCTTCACACCGACGCTCTTGAGGCCGCTGGGGATGCCCAGGTCGGCGTTGAGCTGGCGCAGCGCGTCGACAAAGCGTTGGCTGGCCTTGGCGTCGTCCAGGGCTGCCACGTTCAGGCCCATCGCCCGCGCCATCTGCGCGAAGCGGCCCTCATTGCCCACCCGGTTGAAGTCCATCACCGCCGGCAGCAGCATGGCGTTGGACAGGCCATGCGGCACGTGGAAAGTCCCGCCCAGCGGGTAGGCCAGGGCGTGGACCGCGGTGGTGCTGGAGGTGGCGATGCACACGCCGCCCCAATAGGCGCCCATCAGCATGTCCTGGCGTGCCACGACGTCCTGACCGTCGGTGAAGGCACGTCGGATGCTGCGGGAAATCAGGCGAATGCCCTCCAGCGCATACAGATCGCTGAAGGCGTTGCCCTTCTTCGAGGTGTAGCACTCGATGACGTGCGCCAGCGCGTCCATGCCGGTGGAGGCCGTCACCGCTGGCGGCAGGCCCAGTGTCAGCAGCGGGTCGAGGATCACCGCGTCCGGCAGCAGGTACGGGCTGACGATGCCGATCTTCAGAGCGCGCTCGGGCACCAGGATGATCGAGTTGGGTGTCGCCTCCGCGCCGGTGCCGGCCGTCGTGGGGATCAGCACGGTGGGCAGGCCGCGGCCGGGCACCGGCGTGCCGTTGAGCAGTTGCTCCAGCGTCACCGGCTGGGCCAGCAGCACCGCGACGGCCTTGGCCACGTCGATGGCGCTGCCACCGCCGAGGCCCACCACCAAGTCGATCGCCAAGTCGGTCTGGCCCTCTCCAGCGGCCGCGCGGGCCTCGGCCAGCACGGCCTCCACGTCGGCCACCGCCGGCTCGGGCGGCGTGCGGTCGATCAGCGTCACCGCCACGCCAGCGTCGGCCAGGGTCCGCAGCACCGGCTGCACGCGGCCATCGGCCAGCACGTGGCGGCCGCAGATCAGCAGGATGCGGCGCGCGCCGCGCTCGGCCACCAGCTCGGGCAGGCGGGCCAGGCTGCCGGCGCCGGCGATGACGCGCCCGGCCTGGTGCAGCACGGCCGCGGAGGGCGGAGTCGAAATCTGGGAAGGAGCATTCATCGTCAAGACGCCGCAGAGCGGAGCAGGTGCTGGTTCAACCACTCGGGCGACAGCGCCAGGTGGCGGATGCGCTGGCGGTGGTGGGTGTAGGCCACGTGCAGCATGCCGTCGGCGGTCTGCACCAGGCTGGGGTAGGAGAGTTCGCGGTTGCGCTGCTCGGCCGAGTTGTTGGTCATGCAATAGCCATCGCCGACCTCCAGGTCCACCCGCAGCGGCCAGGTCAGGCCGTCGTCGGCGGACAGCGCCAGCGTCATCGGTGCGCGCGGCGTGCCCCAGAACGCGGTGCGCGCTCCGACAGGCGGTGCGGCGTAGGCCGCATCGGCACCTTCGCCTTCACCCTCGATCTCGTCATAGAGCGACACGCGGCGCTCGGTGGCCTGCGCCGCGCTGACCGCGTTGAAGACCATCGCGAGCTGACCCGCAAAAGGGCCCTGCGCCAGCCGCACCACCTGGATCGACGAGTTGTTGTTCGGCAGTTCGGTGGGCTGCGGCGCGCTCCAGCTCAACCCACCGTCGGTGGAAACACTGCGGTAGACATGATCGGCCCAGCGGCTGCGGTAGAAGGCCAGGAACTCGCCCGGCTGTCCCTTCGTCGGGTGCCCCGCCACGATGTTCATGTGCACGCAGCCCAGGCTGCGCGGCACGGCGTGCTCGCTCCAGCTGCGGCCCTGGTCGGTGGAGACCATCACCGCCGAGTCGTCGTGGTCGCCCGACCAGCGCACACCCGGCGTGCTGCGGCAGTGGAAGATCGGCACGAGCCAATGCGTCGGGGTCACCACCACCGGCTGGCGCACGAAGATGCCGGCGTCCGGGAAGAGTTGCGCCGGCTCGCTCCAGGTCGCGCCGCCGTCGGTGGAGCGGCGCCAGCGCACGAGGGCGGTGTCCTGGTGGCCCGAGCGCTGGGCGGTGTGCAGCAGCCAGAGCGAGCCGTCCGGCGCGTTGAAGAGGATGGGGTTCTGCTCGGAGCGCTCGGCGTCGTCCGACAGCCGGGCGGGCGCGCTCCAGCCGTCAGCTGTCAGGCGGGAGAACCAGATCGAGATGTCGGCCACGCCTTCCTGCGTGCCGCCGAACCACACGCAGCCGAGCGAACCCCCGTCATCGTCCGGCAAGGGCATCAGGTTGGCCGCGTGGCACTGGATCGTCGGTGCGGGCAGGTCGTCCGCGACGAGGCCGGGCGCCAGACCCGCGGTGTCCCCGGTGGCGCTCATGCCTGGGCTCCCTCGATCAGCCGCATCGCGTACTCGGCCGCCTCCACCAGGCTACTGGCGTTGGCGATGCCTTTGCCGGCGATGTCGAAGGCGGTGCCGTGGTCCACGCTGGTACGCAGGATCGGCAGGCCCAAGGTGATGTTGACGCCGCTGATCGCCTGCCACTTGCCGGTGGCCGGGTCGACGTTGAAGCCCAGCAGCTTGACCGGGATGTGGCCCTGGTCGTGGAACATGGCCACCACCGCGTCGTACTGGCCGGCGCGCAGCTTGATGAACACCGTGTCGCCAGGGATCGGGCCGTGCATGTCGATGCCCTTGGCCTGGTACTCGCGGATCACCGGGGCGACGATGGCGTCGTCCTCCTTGCCCAGGATGCCGCCCTCGCCCGCATGCGGGTTCAGGCCCGCCACCGCGATGCGCGGCTGCTTCAGGCCCAGGCGGTGCAGCGCATCGATCGTCACATCAAAGACGCGCCGCAGCCGGACCGGCGTGATGCGCTGGGGCACGTCGGCGATCGCGCAGTGGGTGGTGACGTGCGAGACGCGCAGGTTGTCGTGCGCCAGCATCATCACCGCGTCGCGCTGGCCGGTGAGGTGGGCCAGCAGCTCGGTGTGGCCTTCGAAGGCGTGGCCCGCCAGGTGCAGCGCCTCCTTCGACAGCGGCGCGGTCACGATGGCATCGGCCAGCCCAGCCTGCACCCGCTCGGTGGCGCGGGCCACGGCGCGGTAGGCCCATTCGCCCCCCGCGGCGCTGACCTGGCCGGTGACGATCGGCGCATGTTCCGGGCCCAGCGGACCGACGTCGATCATCTCGTAGGGCGGCGCGTCCTTCAGGCCCAGCTGCTGCTCGGCCTGCTGCATGGCCGCCGCACTGCCGCAGACCTGGAAAGCGACGCTGCCAGCCTCGATCAGCGGGCGCATCTGCCGCACGGCCTTGGCGATGATCTCCGGGCCGATGCCGGCCGGATCGCCCATGGTGATCGCAAGTCGAATGGTCATGGGCTCAATCTGCCTTGATGTTGGCGGACTTGATGAGCTGGGCGATGCGCGCGTGTTCCACCGGCACCAGCTTGGCGAGCTCGGCCGCATCACCGCTGGCGGTGGTCACGCCCACGCCGCGCAGCTTCTCGATCACCTCAGGATGCTTGAGCGCGGTCTGCAGCGCGCCCGAGAGCTTGGCCACCACATCCTTGGGCGTCCTGGCCGGCGCGAACATGCCGTACCAGGCGCTGAACTGCCACTGCGGGTAGCCGGACTCGGCAAAGGTGGGCACGTTGGGCAGGTCCGGCGAGCGCTGCGGCAGGCCGATGGCGATCGCGCGGATCTTGCCGCCCCGGATCGTCCCCATGGCGGCCGTGGTGGTGTCGAAGATCACATGCAGGCGGCCACCGATCAGGTCCAGCGTGTGCGCGTTGCCGCCCTTGTAGGGCACGTGGGTCATCTTCGTGCCGCTCATTTCGGTGAAGATCTCGCCCGCCAGATGCAGCGGCGAACCGTTGCCGGAGGAGCCGTACATCACCGAGCCGGGGCTCTTCTTGTCGGCATCCACCAGGTCCTTGAGCGACTTGTAGGGCGAATCGTTGTTCGCGGTGACCACGATGGGCGCCTGTCCGATCAGGCCGATCGCCTCGAAATCGGCCAGCGGGTTGTAGTCGGCCTTGATCAGGTTGGGGCTGGCCGCATGGGTGGCCAGGCCGCCTACCAGCACGGTGTAGCCGTCCGGTGCGGCCTTGGCCACCGCGTTGGCGCCGATCAACGCGGCCGCGCCGGGCTTGTTGTCGACAATGACCTGGGTGTGCAACGCTTCGCCCATCTTCTGGCCAATGAGACGGCCGAGCATGTCGTTGGCGCCGCCGGGCGGGTACGGCACCACCACGGTGATCGGCTTGCTCGGCCAGGCGGCCTGGGCCCAGGCCGATGCCGCCGGCAGCAGGGCCGCGAGCGCCAGCAATGCAGCGCTGGCCAGGGTGGAACGACGAACGGACGAAAAATGAGCGGTGGGGCGCATGCCTGTCTCCGGGACCGTGGTTGAGCTGTTGTGGAGGATCATTGGCATCAATCATCCATAATCTTCCATGTTCAATCAACTAAGGTCAAACCCGGTGAACTCTTTTGCAGCATCTGCCTACACTTCAGTCAAAACCTTCCACCCTTTGCCATGAACGACGCAGCATCCCCCGCCCCGGCAGCGGCCCAGACCGCTGGCGCGGCCATCGTGTCCCTGCTGCCTGCGCAGCGCCGCCAGCACATCATCGAGTTCCTGCGCCGCCACGGTGCGGTCACCCTGACGCAGCTGGAACAGGCGCTGGACGTGTCGGTGTCCACCCTGCGCCGCGACCTGGACGCCCTCGCCGCCGACGGCGTGATCGACCGCACCCACGGCGGCGCACTGCTGCGCCAGCAGGGCTACTCGGCCTTCGAGCCGGACGCCAAGGCCGCTTCCGAGCTGTCGCCGCGCGAGAAGCAGGCCATCGGCCAGGCCGCAGCGGCCCAGCTGCAGCCGCAGCAGAGCGTGATCTTCGACAGCGGCAGCACGGTGCTGGAAGCCGCCCGCGCCGCCGCCGCCCGCGGCCTGCCGCTGATCGCGGTCACCAACGACCTGGCCATCGCCCAGGTGCTTGGCGCGGCGCCGCACATCCAGGTGCATGTGCTGGGCGGGCAGCTGCGCCCGGGCAGTGCCACCCTGGTGGGCGACGCGCTGATCGCCTCGGCCGCCACCCTCCATGCCGATGTACTGCTCTGTGGCGCCCACGCTCTCACCGACGGCCTGATCACCGAAACCTCGCCCGAGGTGGCCGCCGCCAAACGCGCCCTGCTGCGCGCGGCACGCACGCGCCGGCTGCTGGTGGACGCTTCCAAATTCCGCCCGCGCACCTTCATGCAGGTGGCCACGCTCGACGAAATCGACGAACTGATCTGCGACGACGGCCTCGCCGTCGAGGAGGCCGATCGGCTGCGTGCAATGGGCAAACGCCTCACGCTGGTGTCCACGTCTTGATGCCCTCACTCCCCCGCCCGCTCAGCCTGCGCCTGCTGGCCGACGACCTGACCGGTGCGCTGGACAGCGCCGCCGCCTTTGCCGGCGCGATACCGGTGCACCTGGATCCGCCACCTGCGGCAGCGGTAACTGCAACGGCGACGTCTGCGGTGTCTGAGGCGCCATGTGGCCCGGTCGAAGCCCTGGCCACAGCCACCCGCGACATTCCGCAGGCCGAACTGCCCGCCGCGCTCGCCTGTGCCATCGCCTGGCTGCAGGGCGCGGACATCGCCTTCAAGAAGGTGGACAGCCTGCTGCGCGGCAACACCTTTGCCGAGGCGGTGCACATCGCCCGGGCCGGTGGTTTTGACGAAGTGGTGTTTGCGCCGGCTTTCCCCGCCCAGGGACGCTTTCTTCTGGACGGGCGGCTCTGCCTGCGACCGCCGGGCCAGACCGGGGGCAATGCCACTGCAGACGACGGCCCGGACTGTCGCGCCGCCTTTGCCGCCCTGGGTCTGCCTGGCCACGGCATCAGCCTGACCCTGCCGGAGCTGCGCAGCGACGCCGACCTGCGGGAGATCGCACGCGGCGCCCTGCTGCCCACACCCCGCCGGCGGCTGTGGTGCGGCAGTGCCGGCCTGGCTCAGGCGATGGCACACGCGATGGCGCAGTCGATGGCTCAGGCGATGACGCTGGAACCGGACGGTGCGGCCACCGATGCGCACACACCCGACGCGCACACCCCGGGCAGCACACCTCTTGACGTGCCCGCCGAATGCGAACTGACACTGAGCGCCGGCCCCACCCTGCTGCTCACCGCCAGCCACCACCCGGTGCTGCGCCAGCAGTGGCAGCGCCTGCGCCAGGCCCGACCGCAGGCGCTGGCCGGCGGCCGCAGCCCCGAACCGACTCCCGCAGAACTGCTCGCCGCCCTGGCCGAGCGGCGCCAGCCGCCACCCGACGATCCACTGATCGTGCTGGACCTGTCACCGGCCGAGGTGCTGGCCCCCGAGGCCGCCGCCGCCCTGCTCGCCCGGCAGCTCGCCCTGGTCGTGGAGCTGCTGCCCCGGCCGGGCCGCCTGGCGGTGGTGGGCGGCGACACCCTGCTGGCGCTGTGCCGGGCCAGCGGCGCCACCGGCCTGCGGGCCCTTGCCAGCGCCCGCAGCGGCTGGGGCCGGGCGCGCTGGATCGGTGGCCGCTGGGATGGCGTGCCCTGCCAGTCCCGCTCCGGCGCCTTTGGCGGGGCGAACGACCTGGTCGAGGCATTGGCCGAACGCTGAAGCGTGCGACGGGGCAAAGCGGGCTTGCGTTCACAATGGCGACCCCGCCTCTGCATCCACCTCCAGGCCCCCCATGTCTCTCGCCCAGGACCTCCTCCAGCAACTGGAGCGCCTCGCCCCCTTTGGCCGTCTGCCAGCGGTGCGCGCCCTGCACCTGCCGCCGCCCCCACCGCCTGGCGGCACCAAGGGCGAGTTCTGCGCCCTGGAGCTGGAGGATGGCAGCGTCGGCCTGAGTTATGTGCTGCTGGGCAACACCTGGGCTGAGCTGAGCGCCTCCGAACTGTGTCGCACCCTGCCGGGGCAGGACGCCCTGGCGGTGGCGCAGGGATTTGCCCATTCCGACGCTCTGCAGCGCACGGTGGGGTTTGCGGCTGTGAACGCCCTCACCCGCTGGCTGTTCAACCGCAGCGATTTCGCCCCACCGGCCAGCGCCGACTCGATCGGCCACCTCGACCCTCAGCCGGGCGAAACCGTGGGCATGATCGGCCACTTCACCCCCTTGATCCCGCGCATCACCGAACGCGGCGCCCGGCTGCTAATTGCAGAGTTGCGCGAAGATCTGGTGGGCGAGCGCGACGGGGTGCGAGTGACGCTGGACGCCCGTGAGCTGGCCCCCTGCCCCAAACTGCTGGCCACCGGCACCCTGCTGCTCAACGACACGCTGGACGCCATGCTGGCCCACGCCCCGGCGGCGCGCCAGATCGCCCTGATCGGCCCCAGCGTCGGCTGCCCGCCCGACGCGCTGTTCGCCCGCGGCATCACCTTCCTTGGCGGCAGCTGGATCACCGACACCCCGGCCTACCTGGCGGCGCTGCGTGAAGGCCGCTCCGCCGGGAGCGCTGCGCGCAAGTTCGGTCTGACCACGGCCCAGTACCCGGGCTGGGAGGCGCTGCTGGCGCGACTCTGAGCGGCCGGCGCTCCGCGGCACTCACCGCTCCGGTGCTCGCCGCGGGAGCACCGGCCAGTGCCGCAGCTCCCGCGGCGCATGGGAGCTGATGGCCGACAACACCAGCACGGCCCAGAACAGCGGCTGCGCCCCCGCCCCACCCAGCGCCATCCAGGCCACCGCGGCCAGCTTGGCCAGCACCACCACCCCGGCCAGCTCTCCCAGGCGGATGCGCCCATCGAACCACTCGCTCAACAGCAGCGCCACGCCGCTCACCAGGACCAGCAGCGCGCCCGAATGCCCGGCAGCCATGCCACCGGACCCCACAGCCGGCGCGGCCGGGCCGACATAGGCGGCGCCCATCCACACCACGCCGGCCAGATGCGCCGTGCGCAACACGATGCCCAACCAGCGCCGCCATTCGGCAGGTTTGGGTGGTTTGCCTGGGCGTCGGGGCGTGTCGGTCATGGTGCGTGTCGTTGGGGGGCAAAGGGCTGGCCGAACAACCGGGAAGAACGGGGCGATCCTGCCGCGGCCGAACTGTACCCACCCGTCCTTCGGTGCACCTTCTGCCCGGCCTGCAGACGTTCACCCCCTCCAGGCCCGCTCCACCGCCGCCACGTCGATCTTGGTCATCTCCATCATCGCCTCGAAGGCTCGCCGGGCCGCGGCCCGGTCCGGGTCGTGGATGGCATCCATCAGCAGCCGCGGGGTGATCTGCCAGTTCAACCCCCACCGGTCCTTGCACCAGCCGCAGGCGCTGGGCTGGCCGCCGTGATCGATGATCGCGTGCCAGAGCCGGTCGGTTTCCGCCTGGTCGTCGGTGGCGACCTGAAAAGAGAAGGCTTCGGTCTGCGGGAAGGCCGGCCCACCGTTGAGCCCCAGGCAGGGAATGCCCATCACGGTGAATTCAACGGTGAGCACGTTGCCGGCCTGGCCATCGGGGTAGTCCCCCGGCGCATGGAGCACGGCGCCGACCGCGCTGTCAGGGAAGGTCTCGGCGTAGAAGCGCGCTGCGTCGAGCGCGTCGCCGTTGAACCAGAGGCAGATGGTGTTCTTGGGGCGCATGGCCGGTCTCCGCGCAGGGGTTGGATCGGAGCGCGCAGTGTCCCACGGGAGGGCGATCATCTCGTGCCCCGTCGCCGGGACCGGTTTCACCGCTGCCACCCCGGTCCACCCTCATCAGATCTAATTAACCATAGACATTTATAATTTGCTCTAGTTCTCCATAAATGGGTGAGCCATGGCCGAAGCCTCGATCTTTCACCGACCGGCATTGGGCGCACGCCTGGCGGCGCAGATCCTGCACAGCTCGCCGACCTCCGCCTCGCCCTCGGGCGTGTTCCTGGCGGCTCCGCGCCGCACCGGCAAGACCACCTTCGTGCGCGAGCTGCTGGTGGGCGAGGCGGCAGTGGGTTGACCCGGGCGTCTGAAGCCGACGGTCCCCGTCACGGCTCAAGTTCGCCACCAGACGGCCGAACCTCCACGGGCAGTGCCGAATGTCGCACTGCGCCGACCGGAGACCCACCATGTCCACTTCGTCCATCAGCCTGGGCGGCATGAACGCCGCGTTGAACGCGCTGGACAGCTCCGCGTGGTGTATCGCCCGTCAGGCCGCACAGTCACCAGCGCAGGCGGCCACCTCAGCCCCGGCGACGAAGCCCAACACCGCATCGGAGCCCACGCTGGAAGACAACGTCGTCAGCCAGCTCCAGGCCAAGAACGCCTTCCTCGTCAACCTGCGCGTCTTCCAGGCGAGCGACGAGATGCTGGGCGCGCTGGTCAACGTGAAGGCGTGAGCCCGACGGTTCCTGGTGCCAATCCACCAAACCGTTTCACGCTAATATGACCTCATGTGGTCACACTTGGAGTCGACGCCATGGATACCGTTCAAGTCCGCGAGGCCAAGGCGCAGCTGTCGGCCCTGATCGAAGCGGCCGAACGCGGACGGCCGACCACGATCACCCGGCACGGGCGACCGGCGGCGGTGCTGGTGCCCGTGGCGGACGCTCAGCGGCTCTATGCCGCCACGTCGCCGACCTTTGCAGACCTGCTGCTCGGCTACCCGGGCGGGTTGGAGCTGGAGCTGCAGCGTGATGCCAGCGGCCTGCGAGACGTCGCGCTGTGACGGAGCAGTGATCGAGCCATGAATACGGGCTGGCTGATCGATACCTCGGTGCTGTCCCTCCTGGCGCCAGGGCGGCTGCCCGTCAATGCGGCGTTGGCCGCCTGGCTGCATGCCCACCACGAGGCGCTGTTCATCTCGTCCATCACCGTGGCCGAGATCGAGCAAGGGCTGTGCAAGCTGCGACGCGCGGGCGGACTGGAGCGGGCCGACCGCATCGAGGCCTGGCTGCTGCAACTGCTGGCCCGGGCGCCTGAGCGCATCCTGCCGTTGGACGCGAACGTCGCCCGCCGCGTGGGCCAGGTGTCCGACGCCGCGACGGCGCAGGGGCGCGACCCCGGTCTGGCGGATGTGGCCATTGCCGCGACCGCGCTGACGCACCAGCTCGGCCTGCTGACCTGCAACCTGCGGCACTTCCTGCCGCTGGGCGTCGAGGTGGTGGACCCGACCGCCAGCTTGCCGAAGTGAACCGGGGCCTGGGGTTTCTCTGGATGATCCAGACCCCACATCGCCACCGTTTCCGTACGCGCTGACCTGATTGATTTTCGACAACGCCGCGGCGCCGCTTCCTCAGCAGGCACCGGAGCGGGTATTGAACCCCGCCGCCAACGGGCCTTGGAGCCGATCCCGGGCCCCCTTTTCTCCGGGCATTCCCTGAAGCCGTCCGCACTGGCACAGCCTTCGCACTGAAGGTCCTCAGCCGGCGGAACTGCGCAATTGCAGACAGCGTGCAGACACCCGCCGGTGCTGAAGCCATCAGCCCCGGAGACCTGCCGTGCCCGTCTTTGACTTTCCCCGTTCCGCTCCCTCATCGCCGCACGGCATGCCTGCGGGGCTGCCCTGCTGGGTGCGCTTGCGCGAGCGCCGCGCGGACGGCTTCGTAGAGTTCGACCTGTCGATCGGCGATCCGATGCTCAGCGCCCAGCTGATCCTGCCCGAGGCGGCCTTCGAGGCCTTCTGCCGGGACAACCGCGCGCAGCGGCTGTCGGACGAGCAGGCCGCGCAGGTCGATGTCGAGGCGCAGCGCTGGCGCCAAGGCCAGGCCGATCCGGGCGATGCCTGAACGATTTTTCCCCCCACCATTCCCACCAACGAGACAGTCGAAGTAGGAATGACAGTCACCCATCACCCCCTTCACAGATCCGTACGTGCGGCACTACCGCATACGGCTCCTGCCTTGGGTCGTGACGATCAGACGCTGGTTCGGGTACGGGTGGCAGATGCGTGGGGATGGCAACCAGTGGGCGACGATCTTGTGCATGCGCTTCCAAGGCAGGTGCTTGGTCTGACTGCGGCGGCACAGCGTGCGATGCCACAGTCTGCCCACCTGGAACCGGAAGGCCTGCACACGCGCCCCGTTGCAGGGCACGGCGAAGTAGCGGCCATGTCCAGCCACCACCGCTCGCAGGTACTGGCCCTGCTCGGCAATGGGCTGGTGCATCCGCCTTCTCAACTCCGTCTTCACCGCCAGCAGCTTGGCGCGAAGGCGCTTGCCGCTGGTGATCCTCAGCACCATGAACTTGCCCTTCCTGGTCTTGCCGCAGCAGTGCGTGAAGCCCAGGAAGTCGAAGGTGTCCGGTTTGCTCTGCCCTCTGCGGCGTCGGCTCTCCCGGGCGTAGCGCCCGAACTCGATCAGCCGCGTCTTCTCAGGGTGCAGCTTCAGCCCGAACTGGCCCAGCCGCTGGGCCACCGCGCGCTCGAAGCGCTCGGCATCATCCCGGTACTGGAACCCGGCCACCCAATCGTCGGCATACCGCACCACGATCACGTCGCCCCGGGCGTGTCTGCCCCTCCATTGCTCGACCCACAGGTCAAACGCGTAGTGCAGGTAGATGTTCGCCAGCAGCGGACTGATGCTGCCGCCTTGCACCGTACCCAGCTCACTGTGCGTCAGCCTGCCCTCTTCCAGCACGCCCGCGTACAGCCATTTCTTGATCAGCCGCACCACGCGCGCATCAGCCACGCGATGCTCGATGAACTTGATCAGCCAGTCGTGTTCGATGGTGTCGAAGAACTTGCTGATGTCCGCATCGAGTATCCAGTTCACCCGCTTGCTCCACACACCCACGGCCACGGCGTCCAGCGCGTTGTGCGCGCTTTTCCCCGGCCTGAAGCCGTAGCTGAACCCGAGGAAGTCCTGTTCGTAGATGGCGTTCAGGACTTCGACCGTCGCTCTCTGGACAATCTTGTCCTCCAGCGCGGGCACGCCCAGAGGGCGCTTGCTCCCGTCGGTCTTGTCGATGTACACCCGCTTCACAGGCTGGGGTCGATACCCCCCTCGGGCCAGCCGGTCGGACAAGTCCAGAAGGTTCTCTTCCAGCGCTTGTCCGTACCCGCCCCAAGTCTGGCCGTCCACCCCGGCAGCCGCATCGCGTTGGACCGCGAGGTAGGCCGCCCGCAGGCGTTCGACCGCGTAGATGTGGTGCAGCAGTCCGGCGAACTTCGCACCACGACGGCCTCTTGCCGTCTGTCGTATGCCATCGAGCGCACTTCCCATGTCGTAGACCCGGCTCGATCGCCGGGACATGCGCGCTGCAACAGCATTTCCCTTGGCTCGCCGCCTTCCCTCCACCGCCTCCGCCGCCGCAGGAGCTTCCCCCGCAGCCTTGTTCGCCAGCTTCTTCGGTACTACGCCGCGATCCGACTTCCCGCGCCCGTGGCTCATCGCTGTACGCCCGAAGGCTTTTCGATGCGCTCTGCAGCAAACGCCTCGCGGCGGGCCACAGAAGGGCGCGCGATCTCCCGGTTCCCGAGCAAGGTGCTTGCGCGCATGCGCGGGGTCTCTGACTGCGCGGGGTCCGTGCCTGCCTCGCCGTTGGGCCAAGGCCCGCGCCAGACACGGTGTGGCCTTCGGTGTGTCTCCACCACCTCGGCACCCCGGACGTCCCACAGCTCTCGCCGTGGGGCATGGATTACGCAGCTCAATACCCGGCCTGCACGTCCCCCTGTCAACGCTTCGCCCACACCCTTACGAATGTGCACGCATGACTCGGGGCCGCCGTAGCTGGCTAAGCCTTCAACGTATGAAACTTCCATTCACAACACCTTGCCGGTTTTGACCGGCGCACGGAGACACGCCCATGACCGTCGAGATCCGGGTGCGCAGCGTCAAGCCGCTGCGCCAGACTTTCGGGCACATCGCCCGGCGCTTCGGCGACAAGCCGGCCACGCGCTACCAGGAAGGCACCTACGACCTGCAGTCGGAGGTGAACCACCACTACAAGCCGCTCTGGGATCCGGAGCACGACATCTACGACCGGCGTCGCACGGCCATTCAGATGGCGGACTGGTACGCGCTGAAGGACCCGCGCCAGTACTACTACGGCAGCTGGACCATCGCGCGCTCCAGGCACCAGGAGGCGGCAGACCGGCAGATGGAGTTCGCCGAGAAGCGCGACCTGCTGCGCCATCTGCCGGCCGACCTGCAGGCGGCGCTGCAGCGCGCCATCCTGCCGCTGCGCCACTTCGAGTGGGGCGCCAACACCAACCTGTGCTTCGTGTCCGCCTACGGTTATGGCACGGCGCTGACGCAGGCCACCAGCATGGCGACGATGGATCGCCTGGGCATGGCGCAGCACGTCTCGCGCATCGGCCTGCTGCTGGACGGCAACACCGGCAGCAGCCTGGTCGAAGCCAAGCGGCTGTGGATGGAGGACGCCGCCTGGCAGGGCTTGCGCCGGCAGACGGAGGCCATCTTCGTGCTGCGCGATCCGATCGAGAATTTCATTGCGCAGGCGCTGGTGGCCGACGCACTGGTCTATGAGCTGTGCTACCGCCGCTTCGAGCCGCTGTGGACGGCCAGCCAGGGCGCGGGCGTGGCCACGCTGCTGGACTTCCCGCTGCGCTGGCAGGAGGAGACGCAACGCTGGGTGGACTCGGTGGTCAAGACGATGGCCGCCGAGAGCGACGCCAACCGCAAGACGCTGCAGGGCTGGGTGGACAGCTGGCGCGCACGCTGGAATGCCGCATTGGCGCCGCTGGCCGCTGCCGTACTGGGCGAGTCTGGCGGTGCGGCGGCACTGACCGCGGCCGATGCTGCGCTGGGCGCACGCCTGCCCAAAGTGGGCCTGAAGACCACCACAACCCCTGCCGCGACTCCCGCTGCGACCCCCGCCACACAAGGAGCCGCCGCATGAGCGCCGCCACTGATACCGGAACCGTCACCACCCGCCCGCCGGTCTTCATCGCCCTGCAGGCCAACAACGACACCATCCCCATCGTCGAGGCCATCCAGGCCGACAACCCCGGCGCCGAGCTGCTGGAGTTTCCCGGCATGGTGAAGATCAACGCGCCGGGTCAGCTGGTGATCCGGCGCGCGTCGATCGAGGAGCGCGTGGGCCGCGATTTCGACCTGCGCGAGATGCAGCTCAACCTGATCTCGCTGGCCGGTGAGGTGGATGAGACCGAAGATCAATTCATCCTGGAATGGAAAAACGCGTAAGCGCGTAAGCGCCCGAGGAGCGAGACCATGACGAATCCAATCACCACTCCCAACCCCACCCCCACCCCCACCCCCACTCCGGCCAAGAAACTCAGCCTGAAGGAAAACTACGCGCTGCTCACGCGCGACCTGGGCTGGACACCGACCTACGAGCCCGAATCGGAGGTGTTCCGCAAGGTGAGTTTCGAGGGCATCCAGATCCACGACTGGTCGAAGTGGGAGGACCCCTTCCGCCTGACGATGGACGCTTACTGGAAATACCAGGGCGAAAAGGAACGCAAGCTCTACGCCATCATCGATGCTTTCCAGCAGAACAACGCGCAGTTCAACGTCAGCGACGCGCGCTACCTGCAGGCGCTGAAACTCTTCATCAATGGCGTGATCGGGCTGGAGTACACGGCGCACCGCGGCTTCAACATCATCGGCCGGGAGTTTCCGGGTGCGGGCGCGCGCATTGCCGCGCAGATGCAGGCCATCGACGAGCTGCGCCATGCGCAGACGCAGATCCACGCGCTGAGCCACTACAACAAGTACTTCGCGGGGATGGCGGAGTTTCCGCACCAGTTCGACCGCACCTGGTACCTGTCGATCCCCAAATCCTTCTTCGAGGACGCGATCAGCGCGGGGCCCTTCGAATACATCATCGCGATCTGCTTCTCCTTCGAGTATGTGCTGACCAACCTGGTCTTCATGCCGTGGATGTCCGGCGCGGCGTACAACGGCGACATGTCCACCGTGAGCTTTGGCTTCAGCGCGCAGAGCGACGAAGCGCGGCACATGACGCTGGGCATCGAGGTGATCAAGTTCCTGCTGGAGCAGGACCCGGGCAACGTGCCGATCGTGCAGGGTTGGATCGACAAGTGGTTCTGGCGTGGCTACCGCCTGCTCACGCTGGTGGCGGCGATGATGGATTACATGCTGCCCAAGCGCGTGATGAGCTGGAAGGAAGCCTGGGAAATCTACTTCGAGCAGAACGGCGGCGCGCTGTTCAAGGACCTGGAGCGCTACGGCATCCGCATGCCCCGGCACTGGGAGCAGACGGTCGAGGAAAAGGAGCACGTCAGCCACCAGCTCTGGAGCACCTTCTACCAGTACCGCTTTGCCGCGGGTTTCCCGGTCTGGCTGCCCTCGGCCGAGGAAATGGACTGGCTGTCGGCCAAGTACCCCAACACCTTCGACCAATACTACCGCCCGCGCTACGAGCAGTGGGCCCGCATGGCCGCCGAGGGCAAGCCCTTTGCCAACGGGACATTGCCGCAGCTCTGCCAGACCTGCCAGTGGCCGATGCTGTTCACCGAGCCGGGCGACCCAACGGAAATCTGCTACCGGGAGGAAAAGTACCTCGGCGAGACCTTCCACTTCTGCTCGGACGGCTGCTGCGAAACCTTCCGCAAGGAGCCCGAGAAATACGTGCACGCCCACCTGCCGGTGCACCAGATCTACCAGGGCACGCAGTTCCACCCGGACAGCGACCCCACCGCGCCGGACTTCAACCCGCATGTCGCGGCGCTGCGCTACATGGGCATCCAGCCCGGCGTGGACGGGGGGGATTTCACCGGCCACGTCGACGCGGTGAACTGGGCGCAGTGGACCGGCAAGCCGGCCAGCATGCACGGGCCGACCCTGCCGCCCGAACCGCCGGTTCAGCCTGCTGCTGAACCCAAGGCCGCCTGAAACCGACCAGAAGGAACACCACCATGACCGTCAAGGCAATCACGCCCGACTACCACGGCGAGATGAAGGACAGCGCCGACCACTACCGCGGCCAGCAGCTGCTCTACATCGGCTGGGACCGCCACCTGATGTTCGCGGCGCCGCTGTGCATCCCCGTGCCGCCGGAGATGCCGTTTGGCGCACTGCCCGAGGCCGTGCTGCCGGGGCTGTACGGCCAGCACCCGGACTTTGCCGGCATCGACTGGGGCCGCGCCGAATGGCTCAAGGGCGGCCAGCCCTTCACGCCCGACCCGGCAAGGAGCCTGGCCGAGAACGGCATCGGCCACAAGACCAGCCTGCGCCTGTGCACGCCCGACCGCCCCGGTCTGGCCGGCGTGGCGTTCTGAGCGAGGGCTGCGGATGAGCTTCGAGTTGCGCATCGAGCCCACGGGCCAGACCGTCGAGGTCGAGGAGGACCAGACGCTGCTGGACGCCTGCCTGCGCGCAGGCGTCTGGCTGCCGCACGCCTGCTGCCACGGGCTGTGCGCCACCTGCAAGGTGCGGGTGCTGGACGGGGAGGTGGAGCATGGCGCGGCCTCGCCCTTCGCGTTGATGGACTTCGAGCGCGAGGAGGGCCAGACGCTGGCCTGCTGCGCCACGCTGCAGTCCGACGCGGTGATCGAGGCGGACCTGGACGAAGATCCGGACGCCCGCACCATCCCGGTGCGCGACTTCGAGGCCGAGGTGCTGGCCGTCGCCGCGCTCACGCCGACCATCCGCGGCATCCGCCTGAGGCTCAGCGATGACAGCGGTCAGCCGCTGGATTTCCAGGCCGGGCAGTACATCAACCTGGAGATCCCCGGCCTGGAGGCGCGGCGGGCCTTCTCGATCGCCTCCGTGCCGTCGCTGGCGCTGGGCGCGCGCGAGATCGAGCTGCAAGTGCGCCGCGTGCCCGGTGGTGCCGGCACCGGCTGGCTGCATGACGTGCTGCAGCCTGGCATGGCGCTGCGCCTGGCAGGGCCCTACGGCCGCTTCTTCGTGCGCGAATCGGCCCACCGGCCGGGTGAGCCTGGCGGCGGGCAGGGCCTGCTCTTCATCGCCGGCGGTTCCGGCCTGGCCAGCCCGCGCAGCATGATCCTCGACCTGCTGGAGCGAGGCGAAGGGGCCTGCCCCCAGCTGATCACGATCACGCTGGTGGTCGGCCAGCGATGCCGCGAGGAGCTCTACGAGCACGACGAGTGGCTGGCCCGCGCCGAGGCGCACCCCAACCTGATCTACCTGCCAGTCCTGTCACACGAACCGGAGGGCAGCCGCTGGTCCGGCCTGCGCGGCTGGGCGCACGAGGCGGCGCGCGACCACTTCAACGGCGACTTCCGCGGGGTGAAAGCCTACCTCTGCGGCCCGCCCGCGATGATCGACGCGACCATCACCACCCTGATGCAGGGCCGGCTCTTCGAGCGCGACATCCACACCGAGAAGTTCCTCTCGGCCGCGGATGCACAGCAGCAGCGCACGCGCAGTCCGCTGTTCAGGTCGGTGTGAACGCGCTGCACCAGCCGGCCCTATGGCTCGCCACCGAACCGCCGTTCCGGTCGTCGCCACCGCAGCTGCGGCAGCGCATTCGATCCGATGGCCAACCAGAGCAGCAGGGCCAGCAGCATGGCGGGCTGACGCAGAGAGATGCGCGTGGGCACCGGCTGGGCCAGGCGATCGTCCCGCAGGGCGGTGAGCAAGGCATCGGCGTCGCTCAGCCGGTGGTAGGCCAGACCGGTCTGCGCCGCCAGGTCCTGCAGGTAGCCCTCCCGCAGCGAACTGAGGTGCTCGCGACCGGGCGTGGCCTCAGGCATGGAAGGCTGCACGCCCTCGTCGGCCCGGCCGGGGTCGTTCGGATTGACGACGCGGCGGACCTGCTGGCGCACATCGGCAGCGCCCCAGGTGCCCAGCAGGCGGCCCTGCCGGTCATGCTGAGGGATCGGCACGAGCTCGCGCCCCCCGACCCCGACGATCAGGCCGGCGACTTCGCCGGGTTCGAGGCTTGGCTTCGGCCGATGGCGCGGGTCGACGGGCGGTGTCTCATGACCGTCGGTGAGGAAGACCACAGTGGGTCGTCCCGGCAGGCTTCGGGCGGTCGCGAGTGCCCCGTACAGGCCCTTGGCGACCTCGCTGTCGCCGTTCCAGGCCATGTGCGAGTTCAGCGCCGCCAGGATCGACCTCAGTTCTCCATAGTGCTCACAGACCTCGACGGGGGTCAGCAGCACCAGGCTGCGGTACTCGCTGAAAACGCCAAGTCCGATGCGGCTGCCGCAGGGCAGGCGCCTGAGCGCCTGCTGCAGCAATGCGCGGCTGCGTGCGAGGCGGCTCACCGGCGTCGGGTCATAGCCCACGTGCAGGTCGGCGGCGTTCATGCTCTGGGAGACATCGACCACCACCAGCGCCTGCAACTGTTCGCGCGTGCCCTTCCATCCGGGGTCCCACCCCGCCAGGCACAGCAGCGCGCACAGGACGGCCAGGGCCTCTCGCCGCTTCGGGCGCCGCACACGCGACGCGAACTGCCGCAGTGGAGACTGCCTCATGGCCCTCCCTGGCCGGTCGCGCGCATGGTGGTCGCGGAGCGCTCCCCACGCTCGGGTGCGACGGGTGCCTCGTCATCGGCCTCCTGCTCCGGGTTCAGTCGCAAGGCCCGCTCAAGGTTGTAGCGCGACGGGCGATGGCCGGGCTCCCGGCGCAGGACTTCACGGTAGCCCTCCTTGGCCAGTTCGACCATCGGATAGGCTTGGTCGGCCTGCCCGCTGGCGCGCAGGTCCATGGCGCGGCGCAACAGTACGTTGGCGGCGTTGTAACGTGCCGCCAGGCCCAGGTCCACATCGTCGAAGAGCACCCGGTAGCGCGTCAGTGCGGCTTCATCCTGGCCCGCGGTCCCCAGGGCCAAGGCGCGAGCGAACTGCAGCGGCGCGGGAACCTGGCCGTCGCCGCGCCAGGCGCTGGCAACCGCAGAGGCCGGCAAGACCCGTTGTATGCTCGCTGCCGGGGTCGACTGCGAAGTCGCCTGCGAAACCAAGGATGGCGGACCGGCCAGTGCGTCGTTCACGCGGCCGATCAGGCCCTTGCGTTCGTGCAGCCGCCAGGCCCCGTGCAGCCAGACCGTCAACCCGAGGCCCAGCAGCACCCAGGACAGGACAAGGCCCCAGCGCCGCCGGGGTACGAGGATCAGACCCATGCTTCCAGCTCCCTGTGCGAAGCCCAGAGCAGCAGCGCAGCGGCCGCCAGTGCAGCGCCCAGGCACCAGAGGGTGAGGTCCCGGCGCGGCACGGTGTCGGCATAGGTGATGGGCAGGTTCTCCAGCCGGTCGATGTCCTGGATGGCCTGCTGCAGGGCCTGCGGGGTTCCAGCCTCATAGGCCCGGTAGGGAGTCGACAGGGACTTGAAGAAGCGATGCAGGAAGACCTCCGGCACGACCTCCGCGGCTTGCAGGTCAGTGCCCGCCTCAACCTCCAGCGCGGCGCCGGCCTGCGAACGCAGGTAGACCCAGACCAGCCCCACGCGGTGCTGGCGCAACCGTCGGGCCAGGGTCTCGCGCAGGGCCGGTTCGATGTGGTCTCCGCCATCCGACACCAGCATCAGCACGCGTGAGCCGGTGTAGGCGCGCCGCTCGAACAGGTCGAGTCCCGCCATCAGCGCCTGCGCAATGTCCGTGTTGCCGATCCCACGGCCGACCGCGCCGGCCTCGATGGCCGCCTGGATGGCCTGCGGCTTCTGCGTGAAATCGATCGCCTGCAAAGGTCGGGTGCTGAACACCAGCATCGCGAAGCGATCCTGCCGGCGGCGCGCCGCGAAGGCGGCCAGTTCGCGCCGGGCTATCTGCGCCTTGGTCAACCGCTCCTCGTCGCTGTGGCGGGCGGACACGCCGTAGTTGGGTGTATAGCCGGCCATCGGCCCGCGGCTGCCCAGCTGCGACTGGTCCATGCTCCGACTGCGGTCAAGCAGCAGCACGATCTCGGCCCCGCGGCCCTGACGCTCCACCGTGAACTCGGGGCGGTACGGCGCGGCGAGCGCCAGGACCAGCGCCGCCATGCCCAGGCTGGCCGCGGCACGCAACGCCAGGCCGAGCCACCGTGCGGCCCGGTCGGACGGCCACAGCGCGATGCGCGAGAAGTTCAACGGCTGCAGTACCCCGTGGGCCCGGGTCAACCAGGGCAGTACCGCCAGCGGCAGGGCCCACAGCCAGGCCGGGTGGATGAAGGAGAGAACACCGCTCATGCCCGGGCCTCGCAGCGCGCGAGGGCACGGGCCAGTTCGGCCACTTGCCTGGACAGGGGCGGAGCCACGGGATCGGGCCACGCCATGGTCTCCGCGTCTTCAGGGGGCGCGAAGAAGTGCCGCTCGGAGTCGAGGTAGAAGGCCTGCAGATCAGACTGCAGTGCCCGCAGGCCCGGCCGTCGCAGCAACCAGGCCGCCAGATCCGCACGGTGCACGACGTGGCCCGCATCCTCGGCGATGGCCAGGTGGACGCGGCGCAGCGCCTCATCCAGTCCCTGGGCCCCGGGTTGGGTCAACAGCCGACGGACATCGCGCGCGGCCCGGGCAAAAGACGACTGCCGGCGTCGCAGCCAGGGCCGCAGGACAAAGCGCCAGGCCAATCCCAGCGCTCCCAGCACGGCCGTGGCGAGACCGGCGCGCATCTGCCACCTGATCGGTGCGGCCGAGGGCACGGCGGGTGGCAGATCCGGCTGCAGAAGGCCCAGGCCGGCCCGCTCGGGTGGCTGCGCCGGCGCGATCGGACTGACCAGCAGCGGGTGGGATTCGACATGCAGCTGGGCTTCCCGGCGCGAGTTGCCCGCCGGTACGGTCACACGCAGCCGCAAGGTGGGCAGCTCGAACACGCTGGGCACCTCGGGCGATCGCATGATCTGGTAGTACAGCGTGACGGTCTGCTCGGCAGCAACGTCCGCCCCCTCGTGCTCGACCCGCCGGAGCTCGATCGCGCCCTGCCGCAGCGGCGTGGGCAGGCTGGCCGCGTCGAGCCGCCCCCCCGGCGGCAGTTGCAGCCGCAGGGATCGCTCGACGGTGTCACCGACCTGGTAGCCATAGGCAGGCGGGTCCGTGGAGTGGACGCTGGCCACCTCGACCGCGGCCGCCCCAGCTCCCGTCGCCCAAAGGCAGGCCATGCACAGGAGACCCCGACCGGGGAGCGTCAGCCGGACCTCAACCATGGAAGTGGGCATTGACCCTGTCCACATCGAACCCGTCGAGCAGGTAGAGCGGCCTCAGGTGGTGGCGCTGCATCCGGGCCTCCAGCTGCCGCTGGGCCTGCGCCAGGCGGTCGGCGCTGCGCCGCCGCAGGCTGGGCCGGACCCAGATCAGGTGCTCTCCCGCGCCTTCGGCATCGCGCAGCCAGGCCAGGCCATTGCGTCTGGGCAGCTCGTACTCGGCCCGGTCCCAGATCACCACCGGGACGACCTCATGCCGGGCCAGGCCCTCCAGGACTTCGTTCAGCAGGGACTCGGACCAGTGGAAGTCGGACACCAGGAACACCAGCGATCGCTGCTTCGGCAGCCAGCCGGGAACCCCTTTCATCCCCTGCGCACTGCGACCCGAAACCTCGTCGAAAGCGTGGCTGCGCAGTGCCTGTGCCAGCACCCGGCCGGCGCCGCGCTGGCGGGTGGGCGGCAGCTGCCAATGCGAGGGCAGGTCGGTCGCAGCGCCCACAAAGCCAAAGGCGTCGCCACCGCGCTGCGCCGACCACGCGAGGCTGTCGGTGAGATCGGCCAGCACCTCCCGGCGCGACTGCCGGCCCACGAATCCCATCGAGGCCGACAGATCCGCCACCAGCACGACCGGCACTGACGTGCGTTCGGCGTGCAGTCGCGCCCACCAGCCGCCCAGGGGATCCCGCAAACTGGCCTGCACGTCCAGGCGCCTCGGATCGCCACCGGACATCAGGGGCCGGTGGCTGCGAAACTCCATGCCGCAGTCGCCGTGACGACTGCGATGGGCCCCCGGAAAATGACCGCCAGCGCCCTGACGCAGGCGGTAGATGATGTCGCGCAGGGGCGCAGCCGGGCTCATGGCACAGGCACCCGAGCCATGAGCTCGTCGATCAGCAGCGGAACAATGTCGCCGCGCCGCAGTTCATGCACCGGTTGCAGGCACAGCCGATGGGCGATGACCGGTGCAAACACGCTGCGGAGGTCCTCCGGCGTCACGTGCAGACGACCATCCAGCCAGGCCGCAACGCGCGCGGCGCGCAGCAACTGGCTCATGCCCCGGGGGCTGGCACCCGCCAGCATCAGGCCTGCGACGTCCAGTCCCGGAATGCGCTCGTCGAGCCGAAGCCCATGGCGCTGCGGGGCGGCCGTGGCGTCCCAGAGCCGAAGCACGTAATCCTGCAGTGCCGGTGCGCAGTGGACGCGGGCCTGGATGGCCTGCGAAAGCGCCGGCAGTGCTCCGATGGGCGCGACGCCCTCGGGAACCTGCGCCAACAGGGCGTCACTGTCATGGAAGCGAGGGTCGAAGACCAGCGCCCGGCGGTCCGCTTCGGCACTGGGCGCATCGACCGTGATCTCCATCATGAAGCGGTCACGCGCGGCGCTGGCGATCTCGAACGTTTCCTCGCGCTCCAGGCGATTGCGATCGGCAAACACCTGCAGCAGGGGCAACGGGACCTCCCGGTTGAAGGCCTGCACACTGCGCTCGGCCATGGCTCGCAGCAGCAGCGCGTGAACCTGCGGCCGGGCACGGTTGATCTCGTTGAAGAAGAAGACGGCGAGCGAATCGCCGGCCCGGGTCAGCGGCCCGGGCTCGATGGCGGGCCTGCCGTCACGATCGATGTAAGCGTGGTACAGCAGGTCGTTGGGCATCAGGTCGACGCTGCCCTCGATGCGGCTGAACCCGCCTCCCAGGCCGCGGGCCAGGGCACCCAGCAGCGTCGTCTTGCCGACGCCCACATCGCCCTGCAGCATCACATGGCCGCGAGCGAACACGGCAATGATGAGCAGCCGCACCGCCGCCGCCTGGCCGATCACCACCCCATTGACACAGCGCTCCAGGCGCTGCGCCATGGCGCTGCCGGCACTGAGAATCGAGTCGGGGTCGCTCACACCAGCTCCACAGGATGAACCTGATCGAAGCAAGCAATCCCTGCGCCATGGACCGGAGATCGCTCCGACGATGAATTCACGGCCGATCGGCCGAGCCGTCGGAACAGCCTGTTCTGTCAACGGGACAGGCTGTGCACTCCCATCAGTGCTGCGAATCCGTATGCGATTTGGACATCAACTTCATCATCTTCAAGTTGATGACCACGAAACGCACCAGCTGCCACAGCACGCAGGTGCGCAGGAAGCGCGTGAGGCCGGTGGGCTTGGGCGGATAGTAGGCCTGCTGGTAGGGCTCTTTGTTGGTCGGGGTGTCGGCGGACATGGCGTGGCTCCGAAAGGGGCGCGAAGGTTCGTATTCGTCAGGAAGGAGGTCCGACGCCGTCAATCGGGCAGCAGCTGCCAGCCCGGCTTCATCTTGGCCTGGTAGATGAAGGTGTAGTGCAGCAGCGACTTCATCCAGTGGCCGGCCAGGCCGATCTCGCCGAAGGTCAGGTTCAGGTCGCGGCCGTACTCGGGGTAGGTGCGGTAGTCGGGCACCACCGGGAAGACCGTCATCGTGGCCGCTGTGCCGCGCAGCAGGTGCGAGCCGGTGGAGGCCACGCAGGCGGCGCCCATGCGGGCCATCGAGGCCTGGTGGGTGGGTTTGTCCGCGCCCTTGAGCATGTCGCGCAGGCTCTTGGCCACGGCGATGGCCATCGCGGCCGAGGGCATGCCGGTGCGCGGCGGGGCCGGGTTGATCGGCGTGCCGTTGGCACTTTGCATCGGCTTGCTGATCAGGTGCGGCGGTGCGAAGGCGATGCCCACCGCGAAGAGGTTGCGGTAGACCGGTGACTGGTAGGTCCGGGGCCAGTCGTCCGCGCTCCACTCGGCATAGGGGCGCGGGGTGTAGTCGGCATCCACCTTCATGAAACCGCTGGGCGCGAAGACCTTGGCGGTGATGTCCTCGCCACCCTTGTCGCAGGCCTTCAGGCCGACGCCGGCAAAAGGCGGGATGAGCATCGAGAAGTCGAAGGGCAGTTCGTGAAACTGCCCGTCCAGCGTCTCGTAGTGGATCTTGCCGGCCTCCACCTTCCTGACGTGGGCGCGCACGATCCACTCGATGTCGCGCTCGACCATCAGCGACTCGGCAAAGGTCTTGCCGTTGGTGATGTAACCGCCGCGCTCGATGTGCACGCCGCCCATGCCGAAGTCGCCCAGCTCGTACTCGTTGCTGATCCAGACGATGCGGGCCAGCTCGCGCACCCCCGCCTCGCGCAGCACGTGGTCGACGTTGTAGATGTACTCGAAGGCCGCGCCCTGGCAGGTGCAGGTGCCGTGGCCGGTGCCGATGACGAAGGTGCGGCGCTCGCCGCGCTTCATCGCGTCGATCTGCGCCTGCAGCTTGTGGTTGGCCTCCAGCGCGTGGGAAGCGGTGCACACCGACACGGTGTGGCCGTGGTCGGGGCCGAGGCCCTCGGTGGCGCCGAAGTTCAGCTTCGGCCCGGTGGCGTTGACCAGGTAGTCGTAGGCGATGCGCTCCTGCTGGCCGGCCTTGGCCGGCAGGGTGTACTCCACCGTCACGAAGGGGCGGGCGTCGTTGGCATCGCCCTCCGGGTGGATCGACAGCCCCTTGGCCTGGCGGAAGTCCACACGGGTCTTCTTGTAGACCTCGGCCAGGTCGAAGGTGACCTGCTCCTCCGTCATCTGGCCTACGCCAACCCAGATGTTCGACGGAATCCAGTTCCAGCGCGCATTGGGCGACACGACGACGATCTCGTGCTGCGGGCCGACCCACTGGTTGAGGTAGCGGGCGACGGTGTGGCCGGAGATGCCGGCTCCCAGGATGACGATGCGCGACACGGGCAAACCTCTTGGGGTGGAGAGCGATGTGTGAGAAATATCACCCCACTATCAATCAATCCATGCGAATACATCAAGCTCCTGCAGGCGGCACATGCGCCAGATCAAACGGGCCAGGGACGACGCCTATGATCGCCCCTGCCATGTACGCCCTGTCCCGACTCCTTCGTTCGATTTGCAGCAACGCCGGCCCCACGGCAACACGCTACCCCCTGCGGGCCCGGTCCGGAACGCCGGGCCCGCATCGCGCAGGCCCCATGGCCCCGTCCAGCGAGCGCCGGCCATGACCGCGCTGGAAGCCACCATGGCCGCGGTGGTCGACCGCGGCCCGCAGGACTGGGCCATCCTGGCCGTGTTCGTCACCGTCTACCTCGGCATGTTCCTGGGTGGGCTGCCGCACTTCCGGCTGGACCGCACCGGGGTGGCGCTGCTGGGCGCCATCGCGATGATTGCGCTGGTGGGCCACCCGATCGAGGAAGCCGCCCGTTCGGTGGACCTGCCCACCATCGTGCTGCTGTTCGCCTTCATGGTGGTGTCTGCCCAGATGCGCCTGGGCGGCTTCTACACCGAGGTGACGCGGCGGGTGGGCGAGCTGCCACTGTCGCGCCGCGGGCTGCTGGCGGCGATCATCGTCACAGCCGGGGTGCTGTCGGCCATCTTCTCCAACGACATCATCTGCCTGGCGATGACACCGGTGGTGGCGCACCTGTGCCTGCGGCGCGGGCTGGCGCCGCTGCCCTTCCTGATCGGGCTGGCCTGTGCGGCCAACATCGGCTCGGCCGCCACGCTGATCGGCAACCCGCAGAACATGCTGATCGGCTCGGTGCTGAAGCTGGACTTTGGCACCTACCTGCGCGCCGCACTGCCGCCGGTGGCCATCAGCCTGGGACTGCTGTGGCTCTGGCTGGCGTACGGACCTGGCTCGGGCGCCGCGCAGCCGGCGCCGCGCAGCGACGTGGCCGATGACGAACACGATTTCGATGGCTTCCAGACCGCCAAGGGCCTGTTGGTGGCTGCGGCGTTGATGGCGGTGTTCCTCTTCACCGACTGGCCACGGGACGTGGCCGCGCTGGTGGGCGCCGGGGTGCTGCTGCTCAGCCGCCGGCTGCATTCGGCGCATGTGATGGGCTTTGTCGACTGGCAACTGCTGCTGCTGTTCATCGGCCTGTTCGTGGTCAACCATGCGGTGGGCACCACCGGCATCGCCGCACAGACGGTGGCCTGGCTGTCCGCCCAGGGTGTGCACCTGGCAGAGCCCGGGCCGCTGCTGGTGGTGGGGGTGGCGCTGTCCAACCTGGTCTCCAACGTGCCGGCGGTGATGCTGCTGCTGCCCCACCTGGGCACAGCGGGAACCCCGGGGGCCGACCAGGCCGGCCTGCTGCTGGCCCTGGCCAGCACCTTCGCCGGCAACCTGCTGCTGGTGGGCTCGATCGCCAACCTGATCATGGTGGACGGCGCCGAGAAGAACGGCATCACCATCGACTGGAAGGCCCATGCCCGCATCGGCATCCCGGTCACCCTGGCCAGCCTGGCGGTGGTCTGGGGATGGCGGGTGGTGGTGGGCTGAGGCGGCCGGACATCCCGGCCCGTCTGATCCGGAACGAACGCCCTCCGTCTTCGACCAGGGCAAAGGCCTCGCACCCAAGCGCATGGGCGGTCACCCTGTGCAGCCGAACGCAACCGCCGGCCAGCGGTATCGCCCAAGTCCGGTACCGCCAGCTCATCGGCACGATGTCGCTGGCCAAGTGACTTGGCAGACAGAGAGCTCTTGCTCAGGGCAGGACCTCCATGTGCCTCAGGCGATGTCGCAGGCCGTGACGCGACTCGAGACATCTCCTTTCCTCCTGGACGATGCGGTCCCACATCGAGGCGGCATCCGGATGCTGCCAACCGAGGTCCCGCTGGGCCTTGGCGGACGAATAGTTCAAGTGGGCACGCGTGACATTCACTGCGTCGGGCGACAAGAAGGCCGGCAGACCGAGTGCGCGCAGCAGCGGCGCAACGAACAGGAACTGTGAGCGCATGAACCAGCGCGCCAACCACACGCGCTTGCGCAGGCCGCCGGAGTGGCGCTCCCAATGCCCGAACATCTCGCCAACGCTCTGCGGTGGTCCGCAAAACAGGTAGTCCTCGCCGACCGGCGCCCGCTCGGCCGCCAGGGCGATGCCTTCGGCAAGTGCGCCAACATCGACCATGGAACAGACCATCCCGCGGCCCCATGCCATCGGCGGCAGGCTGCCCATCAGGTACAGACGCAGGAAGTAGCCGAAGGGCGAGTGATCGTTGGCGCCTACCACAGCGTTGGGCATCGCGATGACCAGCGGCAGGCCGCGCGCGCGCCACTGCAGCGCGCGCTGATGCGCCTCGGCCTTGCTGCGTTCGTAGACCGTGAGGAAGTGACCGTCGTGCCGCTGAGATTCGTTGGCCGGACCGGGACCACTGTCGCCGAGAGCCCAGACCGTTGAGACATATACAACGCGAGGCACGCCGGCAGCCAGTGCCGCGCCAAGCACGTGGTCCGTGCCCTCGACATTGACCCGCTGCATGCGCGCACGCTCGCTGGCTCCAGCGCCGAGTTCGTACACACCGGCGTTGTGGATCAGGACGTCGGCGCCGGTCATCGCCTCGCGCAGGCCGTTGGCGCGCGTGACGTCGCCGAGCACCAGGGAGCAACCCTGAGCAGACAGCCATCTTGCGCTTGCCGCCTCGGGGTCACGCACCAGGGCGTCCACGGCCCAGTCACGCTGGCGCAGCACGCGCACCAGCCGCTGGCCGATGAATCCGGTGGCACCGGTGAGAAAGACGTGCATGACATTCTCCTTTTCTTCGTCACATGGCTTCAGCCCTGGCATGGGTGAGGACGAGCGCTGCAGATGGTTGTCATGGAGCCTGCGGGGTAGGTGCAGTTCAGGCGGGATTGCCCCGAGCAGCAGCTGCGACCAGAATCAGGCCGGCGCTCAGCCAGAACCCAGCTTTCCAGCTGACCGTGGACACGGCGTGAAAGCAGCGTGAATGGCACGTTGTCGGGTCGCAGCGCGACCTTGAACGTCGGCTCGCCATCTGGATGGAGGAATCGGATGCGTGGATTGCGCGTGTTGCTGCTCGGACGCCCGCGTCTGGAAGTTGACGGACAACCCTTGGCAGCCGATCTTCCACCCAAGTACCAGCTGATGCTCTACTTCCTGGCCGCCGAGGGTGTACCGGTCGGCCGAGCCGAACTGGCCTCCTTCCTGTGGGAGGACCGCGACGCGGCCGTATCCCGAGGCAATCTCCGCACTGCGCTCACGCGTCTGCGCCGATCGCTGCCCGGTGTGCTGGCGATCGACAGCCAGCAGGTTGGATTCAACCCTGCCTTGACGGTGCAGGTGGACTGGGCTGCCCTGGCCCGCGCGGCCCAGGGAGAAGGAACCTACGGTATGCGCGTTGCAGCAGCGCAGGCCTGGCGAGGCCAGCTGCTCGACGGCCTCGACCTTGGAGGCGATGCCATGGAGCGCTGGCTGACAGCGGCTCGTGCCCGGGCCCTGCGCCAAGCGGTCAGCCTGAGGCGCGCACTGGCCGGCGAGGCCTCGGCGTGCGGCCGCCCGGACGAGGCGGAGGCACATTGGCGCGCGCTGCTAGACATCGACGATGCCGACGAGGCTGCACACCTGGCATTGATGGAACTGCTGGCCGCCGCAGGTCGCCGCACCGCCGCGATCGCCCAATACGAGGCCTGCCGGTCCGCCTTGATGGACCGCCTCGGCGCGCGCCCATCGACAGCCTGCTACGCGCTGTACACGCAAATTCATGCCGATCGGCCCGCGTTGACACCGGTGTCAACGCTCACGAGCGCCTCGCCCCCGGTGGCCGAAATCGCGCTCCCGACACCCGACGGACCCGTCGCACGGACGACTGAACCATTGCCCCGGCAGCGGTCGTCGGTACCGCTGCCCGCGCAGACGCTCGTGCGGCCAATCGTGCCTGCGTTCCTGCCAGATGCCGACGGACCGCTCATCGGCAGAAGCGCCGAACTCACGCTGCTGTCTGAGCAGCTAACCGACGCCGACTGCCGTTGGCTCACGGTCGTCGGGCCCGGTGGGGTGGGCAAGACCCGGCTGGCGCTGGCCGCAGCGGCCTCTCTGGCGCCGCACTGGCGCCACGGCGTTCTGTGGATCAGCGGGCGTGATGCTGCAGGCCCGCTGTTCGATGCCGAGACCCTGGCACAGCGCGTCATCGAACGCACCGGCGCCGATCGGGTGCAGCCCCGCGCGTTGCTGCTGGTGCTGGACAACTTGGAAACACTGGCCGAACCCGCCATGCTTGCACGCGGCCTGCGAGACCGTGCGCCGGGCCTGTGCGTACTGGCCACCTCACGCCGGCGACTGGGGGTGCCACGTGAGTGGCTGTTGGAGCTGACCGGACTGTCGATCGTGCGCCGGCAGCCGGACACACCCGCCAGCTCACCCGCAGCGGCGCTGCTCACGGCCGCAGTGCGACGATTGGATCCGCGCTTCAACCCCATGGCACAGGCCGATGCGGTCGAGACGCTTTGCGAGCGCGTCGGTGGTCTGCCACTGGCGCTGGAACTGGCAGCGCGCGGCGTGCTGGATGCGGGCCTGCCCGCCGTTCTGGCTCGGTTGCAGGCCGGCGCACCGCTCGAGGATCGCGGCCGTGGGGACCCCTCGCGCCAGCACAACACCGACGTCGTGATGGGTGACGCCTGGGTGTTGCTGCCGGCCCAAGCGCAGGCCGCAGCGTTGCGCCTGGGCTGGCTGCCGGGAGCTTTTGACCTGCCGCTGGCCGAGACGGTGGGGGCCTGTGCAGCCGACGTGGAGGTCCTGCGTGAGCACTCATGGCTGCGGCGCACCGACGAGGATCTGCTGGCACTGCACCCCCTGCAGCAGGCCTTCCTGCGCCGGCAAGTGCAGGCCGCGGTGCTTCAGACGGAGGTGCGTGCCGCACTGGCCGCAGGCCTGCGCGCGGCGTTGCCTGTGCTGGCACCGTTTGCCGCCTGGCCTTCCGGAATCGCGGTTCCGATCCGCGGCCCCATGTTCAGCGCATCCGTCCTGTTTGAGGCGTTGGAGCAGATGCTCCGCAGCGCCCCGACCGAGGCCCTGGCCGCCTGGGTGGACAGCGTGTTCGCTGCGCTGGTGGCAAGCGACCGATTGGTGGACGCGGCTTCGCTGCTCGAACGTGCGCAGCGCACCCCGGAGCAGCCAGCGTGGCGGTCCACAGGCTGGCGCCTGCTGCAGGCCCAGACCCTGAACTCGCTGGGCGATGTCGTGGCATCGATGCAGGGGTATGAGGCGGCTCTGGCGGACCTGGGCCTGGACGGTGCAGTGCGCGAAGGCAGCGGTTGGCGCCATCTGCCCCTGGCCATCGCACGGGCGTTGCGTCGGCCGGGGTGGCCGACGTCCACAGCCGATCGGCTTGCCTTCCAGGGACTTTTGTGCCGTTCATTCAGCCACTACACGCAGCAACTGAGCTTCACTCCGGTGATGGATCGGGCGGTCCGTGCGAATCTGCTGGCCTCCACGGCGCTTCTTCGTGCTGACCGGGCAGAACGCCACGCCACTCGGATGATGACGGCCTACGGCATGATCGCCACCGGCAAGGCTCCGCTGGCACGGGGGCTCCTGGGCGCCTTGAAAGGCCGGACACCGGTCAGCTCTGACCCCCTCCTGGAAGCCTTCACGCGCGAAGGTGATTGCGTCATTCGCGTGGCTCTGGGCCGGTGGGATGGCGTGGTGGACGAACTGCAGCAGCTGCACCAGGAGCTGGAGCGGTTGGGCGACCACCGACATGCCATGGAGTGCCACGCCCTGATCGCCAAGCTCTTGTTCTATCAGGGGCAACTGGTTCGCTCGGCCGATCGGTTTCTCGAGTCCACCGAACTCGCATTGCGCCGCCCGGGAGGTGCCTGGCGCGCCTGGGGCCCGTTCGGTCAGGCCGAAGTGGCCCTTTGCATGGATGGGGTGCCGTTGTCGACGATCGAGCACTGGGTCGACCTCGGCTCCCACTGGCTGACGGAGAAGCACAACTTCGACACCGCCTACGTCCTGCGCGGCGCCGGACTGAGAGCACGGTTGGCCTGGCGCTGTGGCGATACCGGGCTTGCGCGCGACACAGTGCTCAGCGCCATCGCCATCGGCGCACGCATCCCGCATTGCAGCTTCTGGGCCCACGAGGGATTCGCCGGCATCGGCGACGTGCTGCTGCAACTGCGTGCCCACGAGCAGCGAGTCGGCGGCGCACTCGGCCCGCTGGACGACGCCTGGAGCGCCCTGGAGCCTCAGCTTCTGCGGCACACCCAGAGGTTCCCGGCCGGCGCAGCGATGGTGCATCGCCTGCGCGGTCAGACCGCGCATGCCCGCGAACGCGAAGCAGACGCCAGGCGCTGGCTCCTGCGGGCGGTCCGTGAGGCCGAGGCCCAGGGATTGCGTGTGGAACTGGCCCGCAGCTGCGACGCGCTGGCCACGGTGGATCCCGTCGCAGGCTGGTCGGATCGTGCCGGGCGACTGTGGCGCGAGATGTTGACTGGCCTCAGCATCAACGCCCCGTCCAGCAGGGCGCTGGCTTCAGGTTAGAGACCTGCCACATTGCCCTCAATCCTCCCCGAACAGCTCCACCACCTGGCGGCGCAGCCAGACCAGTGCCGGGTCGCGATGCGCGCGGCCGTGCCATTGCTGGCTGATGGTGAAGGCCGGGCTGGGAAAAGGCAGCGCGGCGATGCCCAGCGCGTCGCGTCCGGCGGTGAGTGCCTCGGCCAGGCGCTGCGGCAGGGTCAGCAGCAACCTTGAAGAGCCGATGATCGCGGCCAGCCCCAGCGCATGGCCGGCAATCACCCGCACCTCGCGGCGCAGGCCTTCCTGGTCCAGCGTGCGGTCCAGCAGGCTCTGCAGGTGCGAATAGGTGGCACCGCTGGGGCGGTAGTCCACATGGGCCTCGCGCAGGTAGTCCTCCCGGGTCAGCTCCCGGCCCCACAGCGGGTGCTGCCGGCTCATCAGCACCACCAGGGTCTCCGAGAACAGGCGCTGGCGGTGGAAGTCCTCGCCCAGCGGCGGCCAGTTGCCCAGGGCCAGGTCGACCCGGCCGTCCTGCAGCAGCCGACGGGCCTCCCCCACCGGCGCATCCACCGTCTCCAGCCGCATCGACGGCGCCAGCGTGTTGAAGCGTGCCAGCAGGCTCGGCAGGAAAACCATCTGCGCCAGGTCGTTACCCAGCAGGCGCATGCTGCGGCTGGAGGTGGCCGGATCAAAGGCCGGTGGCGGCCGCAGCGCGCCTTCGATCTGCTCCAGCCCGGCGGCCACCGCGCCGATCAGCACCTCCACCCGGGCAGTGGGCAGCATGCCCTGGGGAGAGCGGATGAAGAGCTCGTCTCCCAGGCGCTGCCGCAGCCGGCGCAGCGCGTTGCTGACAGCCGACTGGGTCATGCCCAGTTCCTCACCGGCGCGGGAGACGTTGCGCCAGCGGTGCACGCTACGCAGCACGCGCAGCAGGTTCAGGTCGATGGGCGGGTCGGGATCCAGCTCGGGGTGGGGTGCACCGGACATCGTCATGTTGGAAGTGTCGGGGTTCCAACCCATGATATTTCGATTGGAAATGGCGAGGATTCACCGACCCGCTAGCCAACGGCCCGCCGGTCTTCAAGAATCGGGCAGCAGATGGACCCCGCATGACCGACCCCGCAGCACAGCCCTCCCCCTGGGACCCCAACCTGGCTCTTGGCCCCGAACCTTCGGCCGAGCAGCAGCGCTGCGTGCGCCAGCTGGCGCGCGCGATCGGCCGCAGCGGCCTGACCGGCCCCTTCGGCCACTGCAGCCTGCGGCTGGATGCGCAGCGTGCGCTGGTCTGTGCGCCCAAGCCGATGGCCAGCATCGGCCCGGGTGAGCCCGGCACGGTGATCCGCTTCGATGCCGCCCTGCCGGTCGGGGTGCTGGGTGAGGTGCGCATCCACCAGCAGGTCTATGCCCGCCGGCCGGAGGTCGGGGCGATCTGCCGTTTCATCTCCCCGCAGATCACGGCGCTTGCCGCGCTGGGCCGCACGCCGAGGCCGCGCCACGGATTCGGCAGCTATTTTTCGCCCTCGGTGCCCTTTTGGCCTCGGCCGGCGCTGGTGCGTGACGAGGCCTCGGCAACCGGCGTGGCCGAATTGCTGGGCGACGCCCCGGCGCTGGTGCTGAATGTCAACGGCGCGGTCACGGTGGGCCGCACGGCCGAACAGGCGCTGGCGCTGGCCTGGTTCCTGGAAGACGCCGCCCGGGTGGAGCTGGCCGCGCTGGCCAGCGGCCTGGCCGACACCGCCCCGACCCTGCCCCCCGCGGCAGCGCAGCAGCGCGCCACCTGGGAGGGCCGCATCGCCGAGCGCGTCTGGGAGTACCTGCTGCGCGACGACCCGGAGTGACACCGGCGGACCGGCAGGACCGGCAATGCGGCCCTGGAACGCCCCTCTCCCGATCCCTCATCCCCCTCGAAAACGGAGACAACCCCCCCATGCTGAACCCACCCCGTCGCACCGTCCTGGCCCGCCTGGCAGCCGGCAGCCTCGGCCTGCTGGCCGCAGCGTCCCTGCAGGCTCAGGAGGTCACGCTGAAGGTGCACCACTTCCTGGCCCCCACCTCCAACATCCATGAGAACCTGATCCAGCCCTGGTGCGCCAAGGTGCAGAAGGAATCCGCCGGCAAGCTCAAGTGCCAGCTCTACCCGGCCATGCAGTTGGGCGGCACACCGCCGCAGCTGTTCGACCAGGCCCGCGACGGCACGGTGGACATCGTCTGGACCGTGCCCACCTACCAGGCCGGCCGCTTCCCGAAGACGGAGGTCTTCGAGATGCCCTTCCTGACCGAACATGCCGAACGCGCCAGCCCCGCGCTGTACGAGTACGTGCAGAAGAACGCGCTGGACGAGTACCGCGGCGTCAAGCCGCTGTTCCTTCATGTCAACGACGGCAACATCCTGCACATGGGCAAGGTGGCGGTGCGCAGGCTGGAGGACCTGAAGGGCCTCAAGGTGCGCGCCCCCACCCGGCTGGGCACCCGCATCCTGAGCGCGCTGGGCGCCACTCCGATCCAGATGCCGGTGCCGGCCGTGCCGGAGGCCATTGCCAAGGGCGTGGTGGACGGCGCCATGCTGCCCTGGGAGGTGGCCACCTCGCTGAAGATGCAGGAGATCGCCAAGGCCCACGTCGAGACCCCGGCTGGGCACCCGAAGATCTCCACCATCACCTTTGCGCTGGTGATGAATCAGGCGAAGTACGATGGGCTGCCGGCCGACTTGAAAAAGGTGATCGACGCCAACAGCGGCGTGGAGACCTCCCGCTGGGCCGGCAAGGTGGCCGACGCTGCGCTGGCCCCGGCGCGCAAGATTGCCCTGGACCGCGGCAACACCTTCGTCACCCTCAGCGCCGAGGAAACCCGACGCTGGGTGGAGGCCACCGCCCAGGTGGACGACGAGTGGGTGCGTGAAGTCAGCGCCAGGGGCATCAACGGCAAGGCCCTGCTCGACGATGCCAAGGCCCTGATCCGCAAGCAGCCCTGAGTGGGGCCGGGGCCGGCCCGGCGGGCCGCCGTGCACACCCCTCAATCGGTTGCGTCGGCAGCGCCCTCGGCGCTGTCTTCTGCGGCCGGTTCGTCGGCCGCCTCGGCCAGGCGCACCACTGTCACCGGCAGGTGACTGGCCTTGAGCACCTCGTGCGACACCGACCCCAGCAGCGCAGCCGTCAGGTCCCCCGTTCCCCAGGCACCGACGAAGATCGCATCGCAGCCGTTGTCCTCGGCCAGTTCCACCAGCGAGTGGGCCGGGTCGCCACTGGCCACCAGGCTCTCGTAGTCCACCCGGGCGGCATTGAGCAGGGCCTCGGCCGGGGCGATCAGGTCGGCCCCCGCGGCGGCACGCACTTCACGCAGGACCTCCGGGTCCTGGGCCGTTACCACCTCGTAGAGGGTGGCGGGCTCCTGCACGTTGGCAACCACGAAACTGGCCCGCAGCCCCTGCTCCACCAGCGCCAGGGCATGTCGCACCGCCTGCAACGAAGGCGCCGAGCCGTCCACCGCAATCAGGATCTTCATGTTCAACCTCCTGGGTCCATGCTACCGCTGCCGCAGCCAGGCAGGCACAGGCGTCGCCCCGGGAAGAACCCCCAGCTGATCCTGGTCATCCGATGCGAAGTTGCCGGCGCTGCATCACAGCGTCTGGAACACCGTGTCCACCCCAGCCGGAGGCTCACCCATGGTGGCGCGAAACAGCAGCTCGTCGGTGGCCCGCAGCCGCCGGCAGACCTCCCGGCCGATGTTCATCTGGATGATGGCGAACTGCTCGGCATTGCGCTCGAACAGGGCCTGCAGGTCCCCGGGAGTGATCTCGATGGCCAGGCAGTCGCTCTCGGCGCGCACCGAAGCGCTGCGGGCCGACAGGTCCATCAACGCCATTTCGCCGAAGCAGTCGCCTGCCCCCAGGGTGCGCAGCAGCATCTCCCGGTTGGCCCAGCTGCGCCGCACCGTCACCCGGCCGGACTCCAGCACGAACATCGAGAGCGCCCGCTCGCCCTGCCGGAAAAAGTAGCCACCCGCGGACACCACCCGCTCCCGCGTGGCCGACAGCAGGAAGTCCAGCGTGTCCTCGCGCAGCGCACCAAACACCGGCATGCGCTGCAGCAGGACCAGGCGACGGTCGTGAAGGTCGTGGGCGGTCAACATGTCGGCAGGGGCAATGGATGAGGTTGCAGCGTGAACCACGTCACAGCATGCACGAGCCCGACCAGTCGATGTGAGGCAATTTGTAAACGACCGGACCCGGCAAGGGTTCCTGTACTTTCAGCACTCGATCACGTTCACCGCCAGGCCGCCGCGCGCGGTTTCCTTGTACTTCGTCTTCATGTCGGCACCGGTTTCGCGCATGGTCTTGATGACCCGGTCGAGCGACACGAAGTGCCGTCCGTCGCCGCGCAACGCGATGCGCGCGGCATTGATCGCCTTGACCGCCCCCATCGCATTGCGCTCGATGCAGGGCACCTGCACCAGCCCGCCCACCGGATCGCAGGTCAGGCCCAGGTTGTGTTCCATGCCAATCTCTGCGGCGTTCTCCGCCTGTGCGGGCGTGCCGCCCAGCACCTCGCACAGTGCCGCCGCGGCCATGCTGCAGGCCACGCCGACTTCGCCCTGGCAGCCCACCTCCGCACCGCTGATGCTGGCGTTCTCCTTGTAGAGGATGCCAATGGCCGCCGCAGTCAGCAGGAAGCGCTGCATGCCGTCGTCATCGGCCCCAGGCACGAAGCGCATGTAGTAGTGCAACACCGCGGGCACGATGCCCGCAGCCCCGTTGGTGGGGGCGGTCACCACGCGGCCGCCGCAGGCGTTCTCCTCGTTGATGGCCAGCGCGTAGAGGTTCACCCAATCGATCACGGTGAGCGGGTCGCGCAGCGCCGCCTCCGGGCGCTCCACCAGCTGGCGGTGCAGGGCCCCAGCGCGGCGCGGCACCCGCAACCCACCCGGCATCAGCCCTTCGGTTCGGCAGCCCCGGCGCACCCCCTCCTCCATCACGGCCCAGATCTGCCGCAGCGCGGCCGCGGTGGCCTCGGCCGGGCGCCAGGCGGCCTCGTTGGCCCGCATCAGGTCGCTGATGGAATGCCCCGTATCCCGGCACAGCGCCAGCAGTTCGTCACCGCTGCCGAAAGGGTGGGCCAGCACACGCCGGTCCTCCACCAGGCGTGGCGCATCCGAACCCGCGCCATCCACCACAAAACCGCCGCCCACCGAGTAGTACACCCGCTCGTCCAGGATGGCGCCCGCGGCGTCGAAAGCCGAGAAGCGCATGCCGTTCGGGTGGAAGGGCAGGCTCTCCCGGCGGTGCAGCAGGAGATCGGTCTTCTCATCGAAGGTGATGGCATGTCCACCAGGCAGCGTGAGTCGCCGGGCCTGGCGCAGCGCGGCGAGTCGAGTCGGCACCTGCGCGGTGTCCACACTCTCGGGTTGTTCACCTTCCAGGCCGAGCAGCACCGCCTTGTCCGAGCCGTGACCCCGCCCGGTGGCGCCGAGCGAGCCATACAGCGCCACCTGGATGCGCCGCACCTGAGCCAGTCGACCGGAGGTGTCCAGCCCCAGCACAAAGCGCTGCGCGGCACGCATCGGACCCACCGTGTGCGAGCTGGACGGACCGATGCCGATCTTGAAGATGTCGAGTGCGCTCAACGACATGCCGACCTCCCGGACCTCAGGCCGCTGGCGGAGCAACACCCAGGTCCACCATCCACTCATTGGCCTGGCTTTCGAGCGCCTGGCGCAGGTCGAAGGGATCCAGCCCCGGAGGCAGCTGCAGCAGCGCCCGCGCCTTGAACATCGCCTCGCCGGAGAAGGAGCCGCTGCTGCGCTCAGTCTCGAATTCGGTGATGCTGACCTGCCGCTCGGCCAGCACGCGGGAGATGTCGCGCACGATGCCCGGGCGGTCCTGGCCCAGCAGCTCCAGGCGCAGCACCAACCCGGCCGGCACCGCCGCAGCCCCCCCACCGCTCGGCAGGGAGGAACTCTTCTCAACCACCAGCCTCAGCCCGGGCAGCGCCTGCAGGGCTGCGGCCAGGGCGTCCGCCCGCTCATCGGCCACCCCCACCAGCAGCACGCCGGCGAACTGCCCCGCAAGACTGGCCATGCGGGCATCCAGCCAATTGCCGCCTCCGGCGGTGATGGTGTCGGACAACTGGCTGACCAGACCGGGACGGTCCGCGGCGATGACGGTCAGCACGAGATGGGTGGACATGGGGTGGGGCTCCTGAGCAGCACAAGCGTGGAGCTCTGGAGTGTGCCTCGAAGCGGCTGCGTCAACCCACCTGGCGCCCCGCAGATCAGCCGAGCACCGGCGCCGCCACCACCACCCGCTGCTCGATCACCCCGAAGGGCCCTGCCCGGCCATCCTCGAACAGCGCCTGCATGCGCACCCGGTCACCGTAGCGCATGTAGGCGCTGCGGATCGCGCCGGTGTCGATCTTCTCGATCACACGGCGCTCGGCGATGCAGGCCGAGCCGGCGCTGCGCGACAGGTTCGACACCGTGCCGGAGCCAACGATGCAGCCGCGGGTCAGGCGGCGGCTGCGGGCGGCGTGGGCGATCAGCTGGCCGAAGTGGAAGTTCATCTCCCCGCCGTGCGGCTCGCCGAAGCGTTCGCCGTTCCACTGCACCGCCAGGCGCATCTGCACCCGGCCGTCGCGCCAGGCACTGCCCAGTTCGTCGGGGGTGACGGCCACCGGCGCGAAGGCGGTGGAGGGTTTGGCCTGCAGGAAGCCGAAGCCGGTGGCCATTTCGTGCGGGCCAAGGGCGCGCAGGCTCCAGTCGTTGACCTGGACGATCAGGCGCACGCAGCCCAGCGCAGCTTCGGGTGACACCCCCATCGGCACCGGCCCGACCACCACACCAAATTCGCCCTCGAAGTCGATGCCCAGGGCCTCGTCGGGCATCGGCACGTCGTCCTGCGGCCCCAGGAAGTCGTCGCTGGCGCCCTGGTACATCACTGGCACGCTGTCGAACTTCGGGATGGGCGGGGAGCCAAAGGCCTGCTCCATCAGTCGCCCGTGGTTCAGGAAGGCAGAGCCGTCCAGCCACTGCGGGCTGCGCGGCAGGGGCGCTGCACAGGCGGCGGGGTCGAAGTCGAAGGCCTCGGAGAGTTCGCCGCGGTCGAGCGCTTCATAGAGATCCTGCAATGGCAGGCGCACGGCCTCCCAGCGCTGCAGGGCGTCCAGCAGGCTGGTGGCGACCGTCGGCACCGCGGCGGCGCGCAGGCCGTCGCGCGAGACCAGCAGCAGCCGGCCGTCCAGGCTGCCGTCTTTCAGGGTGGCGAATTTCATCGGGGATCCAGGTGGGTGGAAGATGGATTCAGCCGCGCTGCGCCAGGGCGGCGGCAATGTCCGGTGCGTAGGCGCCGTCCACCAGCACGAAGAGCATGCGGCAGACCCGCCCGGAGCGGTTGGCCCAGGCGTGGTTGGTTCCGCGCTGCACTACTACGCTGCCGGGGCGCAGCAGCACCTCGCCGTCGTCGAGCACCAGGGTCATTTCGCCGTCGATGACGATGCCGTAGTCCACGCTTTGTGTGCGGTGCATCAGCGGGTGTGGGGAGTCCACCTTCACCGTCGAAGCGGCCACGTCACCGATCTGCGCGAAGGCGTCGTGCATCCTGGCCGCGCCGTGGCGCAGGAAGTCCTCGGTGTCGGGCGGGATGTCGACGAAGCGGATGCGTGTGCCGCCCTGCGGCGGCGGCAGCGTCAGCGGCCCGGTGGTGGGGTCGGCGCCGTTGTCCACCGGCGCGGGCGATCCGCGGGTGCTCCAGACCTCGTGGAAGACGGTGCCGGGCAGCGCCTGCAGTTCCACCACGGTGGGCAGAGGACCGTCGCTGGCAACGATGGCGCGCCCGTCCGGCGCGTGGCCGGTGACGACGCGGTGCATAGGCGGCAGGGTCATGTCAGCCCCTCGTCCCATGAAACCATGGGCCGATCCCCCGAGGGGATGGCGGGCCGGCTTGGGAGCGGCCCGGCGCTCGGCCCGCTCACACGCGTTGCAGCAGGGGGTCTCATTCAGTCCCTTCCTCGAAGATCGCCACCGCCCGCGTCCAGCCGGCCGAGGCGGCGCGGATCTTGTGCGGGAAGCAGCTGATGGTGAAGCCGGTGGGCGGCAGGGACTCCAGGTTGTGCAGCTTCTCGAGGTGGCAGTAGCCGATGTCGCGGCCGGCCTTGTGGCCCTCCCAGATCAGCGCCTTGTTGCCCGTCTCAGCCACCTTTTGGGCGGTGTAGCTGAACGGGGCGTCCCAGCTCCAGGCGTCGGTGCCGGTCAGGCGCACGCCGCGCTCCAGCAGGTACATGGTGGCCTCGTAACCCATGCCGCAGCCGGCGCTGACGAAGTCGTTGTGGCCGTAGCGGCTGCCGGCCCGGGTGTTGACCACCACGATCTCCAGCGGCTGCAGGCTGTGGCCGATGCGGGCCAGTTCCGCCTCCACATCGCCCGCGGTGGCGACGTAACCGTCCGGAAAGTGGCGGAAGTCCAGCTTCACCCCGGGCTGGAAACACCATTCCAGCGGCACCTGGTCGATGGTGATCGACGGCCGGCTGCCCCCGGCCTTGGCGTCCTGGGTGGAGTGGAAGTGCCAGGGGGCGTCCAGGTGGGTGCCGCTGTGGGTGGTGCAGCTGACCCGCTCGGCGGCAGCGGCTTCACCCTCCGGATAGTCCTCGGGCCGGGTGCCGGGGATCATCGCCATGAACTCCGGCAGGGTGTCGGCATGCGACTGGTAGGTGATCTTCGGCGCCAGCGGGGGCGGGTCGGAGAGCACGTCGTTTTCCAGGTAGATGGACAGATCGACGAAGCGCCGCTTCGGCCGACGGACCAGTGGGGAAGTCATGCGAGGGCCTCCTCGTTTGCGGATGTTGACAGGGGCTGCGTCATGCGCAGGAACAGCCAGACGGCCAGGGCATCCACCAGCAGCGCGGCCAGCCCCAGGCCGCCGTACCCGACGGCCTTGACCAGCGTGCCGCCCAGCACCGGACCCAGTGCGGCGCCCACCATGATCATGGCCGGCGTGGCGGCGGTGGCGCGGCCGGTCACGTCCAGCCGCGCCAGCAGGCCGAAGGCGAAGGTGTGGGTGAAGATCATCACCGCCACGAACACCGCGCTGGCCGCCGCGAAGGGGGCAAAGCCCTCGCTGCGGCTGATCACCAGCGCCAGCAGCGCCTGCGTCACCGCACCGCCGACCACCACGGCCCGGGCGGGCAGGCGCTGCTGCAACAGGGCCGCCAGCACGGCGGGCAGCAGGTTGACCAGGCCCATGGCGATCAGCACGCCGGTGACGCGGTCCACGCCGAAGCCGCGGTCGATGCCCATGCGCTCGACGAAGCTGAAGGTCATGGCCTGCACCAGCGCCATGCTGCCGATGGCCATCACGCCGTACCAGACCGCGGGCGGCAGGCGCCGCCCCGACTGGCGGAAGGCCTGGGACAGCACCGACTCCGCCTCCGGCTCCGGGAAGGCCAGCGCCGTGACCAACGCCGCAAACAGCATGAGGGCGCCGAAGAGCTGGAACAGCACCGGCCCGCCGGCCGCCGCCACCGCCTGCGGCGCCGCGCCGAGGAAGACCACGGCAAACACCCCCAGGGCCGCGCCCACCAGCGCAAACAGCCGGTGTGGGTTGGCGCTGCGGCCGATGGTGCCGTGGGTGAAGCTCAGCGCCGTGCCCGCGGCCAGCCCGCCCAGCACATGCAGCCCACCCAGCGCGGCGAAGCTGGTCTGGGTGGAGGCGGCCAGGAAGGCCAGCCCGGCCACCCCGAACCCCGCCGGCGCCGCCACCCGCCCCCGCAGGCGGTGAAAACGCGACGAGAAGTACAGGCTGGCCACCACCGCGCCGGCCAGGAACAGCGTGACCAGCGCCCCGGCCTGCTGCGGATCGAAGCGGTGGTGCGCCACCAGCACCCCCACCCAGATGGGCAGGGCCACCAGGTCCACCATGCCGGCGCAGTGCGCCACCGCCAGGGCCGTGCGGCCCAGGGCACTGTCGGTACGGATCGTCATGGTGGCGGCCTCAGATCGGCTGGGCCAGCGCGGCCATCGACTCGGCCATGATGCGGGCGTGCTCGGCCTTGTCGCCGCCTTCGATCTCGATGCGGCACAGGCGCTCGGAGTTGTGGATCACCAGGCGGCAGCGCTCCCAGCGGCGGGCGTGGAAGGCGTCCAGCGCGGCCTGCAGGTCGTCGTGGCGGGCC
>JADJCH010000041.1 GCA_016703325.1 Burkholderiales bacterium
CGCCGCCACCGTCACCGGCCGGGCATTTTCGATGGCGTCGGCCAGCGCCTCGAAACGCGCACCGGCGGCCGCCGCATCCGCGCCCCGCACCCGGCCGATGTTGAAGCCGCTGCAGAAGTGCCGACCCTCGGCCTGCAGCTTGAGCACCAGCACCTCCTGGCGGGCGTTGACCGTGGCGAGGTGCCCGTCCAGTGCCGCCAGGTCCTCCAGCTCCAGCCGGTTCGCCACCTGGGGCCGGCGCAGCGTGATCGTGGCGATGCGGCCATCGATGGCAAGCGTCGGTCGGCCCGCCGTGTCTGCCGTGTTGTCAACGCCAACCATAGACGTCCAGGGTGGATTCACCGGCGCGCAGGCGGGCCAGGATCGCCGCTTCGTCGGCCTCGCGCCGCACCGACTTCTCGATCACCTCGGCCGCCCGTGCCCGAGGGATGGCGACGACGCCATCCGCGTCGCCGACGATCAGGTCGCCGCCGTCCACCGTGACCTCACCCAGGCGGATCGGGTGGTTGATCCAGCCGGTGGCGCCGAAGTCCTTGCCCGTGCCGCGGATGCACAGGCCACGTGCGAAGACCGGGAAGCCCATCTCCGCCAGCAGCGCCGCGTCGCGCACGCCGCCGTCGATCACCAGGCCGGCCACGCCGCGGGCCTGGGCCATCGTCGCCATGATCTCGCCCCAGTAGCCATGCTCATACGCGCCGCTGGCGTAGACCACCATCACGTCCCCGGGCCGGGCCACGTCCAGCGCGCGGTGCAGCCAGAGGTTGTCGCCGCCGGGGGAATGCACCGTCAACGCTGGGCCGCAGACCCGCATGCCGGGCGCGATGGGCCTGAGGGCGGAGGGCAGCGCGCCGATCTTGCCGCCGGCCTCGTGCAGGGTGGCGGTGGGCAGGCCACGTGCGGCGGCCACGAGGTCATCGCTCACCCGCGGCGCGTCGGCCCGGGTGGTCGTCGCCCAGTCGAATCGATGGCTCATCGTCACTCCTGGCGGGTCTGCAGCTGGTGGTACTTGAACTGCTTGCGCGCCTCGTCCAGCCGCATGCCGCCGCGCACCGCCTGGCGGATGGCTTCTTCCGCCACCTCGATGGCCTCGGCGGTGTCGAGCACCGCGGCCTCGTGTTCCTTCGGGATCACCACCACGCCGTCGGCATCACCGCGCACGATGTCGCCCGGCGCCACGCGGGCGTCGCCGATGTTCACCGGCACCCCGGTGGCCTCCACCTGCACGCGGTCCTTGCCGGTGCGCATCCAGTGCGCCTTGCTGAAGATGGGGTAACCCAGCTGGCGGCACAGCGCGGTGTCGCGGCAGACGCCGTCGATCAGCGTGCCGGCGATGCCGCGGCGGTGCGCGATCTCGGTGAGGATGTCGCCCCAGACGGTGGCGTTGTCGCGACCGCCGTTGTCCAGCACCACGATGCTGCCGGGCGGCACGTCGTCGATGTAGTCGCCCACGGTGCCGCAGGGCTTGCCGCCCGGGCCGTAGAGCAGCGTCCAGGCGCGCCCGGCCATGCGGAAGGCCGGGTCGCGGCCCTGGATGCGGTAGCACTGGCCGGCGATGCCGTGTTTGTCCAGTGCGTCGGAGAGCGTGGCGGTGTCGAGTTTCGCGGCGCGCGCCACGTTGGGGTCCTGGTTGTCGCTCATGAGTCAGCCCTTCAACATGTGTTCGTAGGCACCGCCCATCACATTGCCGATGGGAATGCCGGAAAGAATCGCCTTGGCCATCGCCGCTTCCTTGGCGACGATCTGCTCAGCCGCCTCCAGCACCCGCTCGATGTCGGCTGCCGCGATGACGATGACGGCGCTGCGGTCGGCCAGCAGGTAGTCGCCAGGGTGTACGGTGGCCTGGCCGCCCGCGGCCGCATCGCCGATCGTCACCGGCAACTGCGTGCCCAGCTCGACCACTCGGCCGCGCGCGGTGCGCGAGGTCAGGCATCGGGCATAGATCGGGAACTCGTAGGCGATGGCCTCGTCGACATCGCGCAGCGGCCCGTCGGCCACCACGCCGGCCACGCCCCGCACCTTGGCGCCCAGCGTCAGCAGGCCACCCCAGCAGCCGGCCTCGACGCCACTCTTCTGCTCGACGACGATGAGGTCGTCGGCGCCGGCCTGCTCGATCGCGGTGCAGCCCAGGTGTTTGGGCGGGCCGGGCGGTGGTGTGCCGGGGCCGACCTTCATCGTCACCGCCCGGCCGGCGATGCGGCTGCCGGCGCTGCGCAGCGGCAGGCCGGTGACAGCGCCTCGCAGGCCGAGTTTGTCGAGCGCATCGGACGCGGCGCAGGCATCGAGCCGAAGCTTTGTCCAGGCGTGCGACCCGAGGGGAGCGGTCCGCAGGCGGCCAGGCGGCCCAACCGTTCATCGTTCTGGATCGACATGCCGTGCTACTCCAGGGTTTTCCAACTGGCAAACGCCAGCCCGGTGCCGGTCAGGGCCGGGCTGCGGTAGGCGGGGATGTACTCGACCTGGTCGAGCTCCAGGTCGCTGGCCAGCTCGCCGACGACGATCCAGTTGCGGATCTCGCTGCTGCCGGCCTGCAGGCGTTTGGGGTCCAGCGCGGCCAGCGCGGCGCTGTCACGGCGGCGGATGGCGTCGAGCACCTCGTTGTCCAGCGCCTCGTCCACCACGAAGTGGCTCAGGCCGCCGGAGGCGATCACGCCCACACGCAGGTCCTGCGGCCAGGCGGCGATCAGCTCGCGCAGGGCCGCGCCGAGCTGCACGCAGCGCCGCGGCGTGGGCTGGTTGGGCGGATCGAAGGTGTTCAGGATGACCGGGATCACCGGCGTCATGTGATCGACCGGGATCGACCCGCCTTGAAGCAGCCGACGGTGGATGAACTGGAAGGCATGGCCCTCGAACTGGCCGGGCTCCAGGCCGTCGAGTGCGGCGATGTCGAAGTCGCGGTCGCAGAGCTGGCGGATCAGCCACTCGGCCAGGTCGCTCCTGACCGGGTAGTCGCGGTCCGCCTCGGGCTCGTGGCGCCACATGCGCGCACTCTTGACCCAGGCGTCCGAAGGCGCGGCCGGCTCGCGTTTCGTGTTGCGGATCATCTCGCCCCAGTAGATGGCGATCGACGGGTTGTGCGTGGTGCGAAACAGCTCCGTCTGGTCATCACCGACGATCAGCAGCACGTCCAGCCGCGCGGCGTGGATGCGCTCGCGCAGCGCGTCCATCGCCGCCTCGGCCTGGTCGTAGCGCTGGCTCATCACCTCGGGCGAGGCCAGCGCCTCGGCGGCGCCGGGCGGCGTGGCGGCGAGCAGCGCCGCATAGTCCGTCTTCTCCCCGCTCTTGTCGAACAGGAAGGGGTTCTTCGGGTCGATGGCACGGAAGCCGTGCATCCAGTCCTCGCGCTGCGACACCAGCATGATGCTGTGCGAGGCGCCGAAGGCGGCAACGAGTCGGGCCATGGGATGTCCTTTCTTGTCAGACCACCAACTTGCCGCGCAGCTCGGCAATGCGGGCGTCGTCATAACCCAGCTCGCGCAGGATGGCGTCGGTCTGGTCGCCCTGATGCGGCGCCGGCGTCGGCTCGGCCGCGCGCGGGCTGCGCGAGAGGCGGAAGGGCTGGCCCACCAGCGACACCTCACCCATCTGCGGGTGCTGCATCGGCCAGGTGATGCCCAGGTGCTGCACCTGCGGGTCGGCAAAAACCTCGTCGATGCGGTGGATCGGCCCGCAGGGCACACCGGCCTTCAGCAGCCGCTCGGTCCACTCGGCCGTCGTACGCTTCAGGAAGGCCGCGCCGATCGCGCCGTTGACCCGCTCGCGCTGGGCGCAGCGCTGCGGGTCGCTGCCCAGCTCGGGGTCGGCGGCCAGTTCAGGCACCTCCAGCGCCTCGCAGAGGCGTCGCCACATCGAGTTGCCGATGGCGGCCAGGTTCAGGTAGCCGTCCGCCGTCTTGAACACCCCCGTGGGCACGGTCAGCGGGTGCTCGTTGCCGTGCTGCTGCGGCACCTTGCGGTCGATCAGCCACTGCGCGGCCTGGAAGTCCAGCATCGCGATCTGCGACTCCAGCAGCGAGGTCTGCACCCACTGGCCCTCGCCGGACACCTCGCGCTCCAGCAGCGCACTGAGGATGCCCTGGGCACAGAAGTGGCCGGCGCACAAGTCCGCCAGGGGGATTCCCACGCGCATCGGCCCTTCGCCGGGCTGGCCGGTCACGCTCATCAGCCCGCCCATGCCCTGGGCGATGGAGTCGAAGCCTGGCCAGTTGGCATACGGGCCGTCCTGGCCGAAGCCGGAGATGCTGGCGTAGACCAGCCGCGGGTTGATGGCGCGCAGATCCTCCGGGCCAATGCCGAGGCGGTACTTGACGTCCGGGCGGTAGTTCTCGATGAACACGTCAGCCTGCTTCACCAGCGCATGCAGGATCGCCAGCCCCTCGGGCTCCTTCATGTTCAGCGTCAGGCTCTCCTTGTTGCGGTGCAGGTTCTCGTAGTCGGCGCGGTTGTGTTCGCGCCCGCCGATCATGTCGTCGCCGCCGGGCGCACCCGGCGGGATCTCCAGTTTGATGACACGCGCACCCTGGTCGGCGAAGACGCGCACGGCCGTCGGGCCGGCACGCACGCGGGTGGCGTCGAGGATCGTGAAGCGGGACAGGGCGCCGGTTCGCATCGTGGGTTCCTGGTGGCGTCAGGCGGGCGTGAACATCGGCACCGCCGGTCCACCCTCGCTGGGCGTGAAGACCACGCGCACCGGCTGGCCGATCGCAAACGCAGATGGATCGGCGCCGACCAGGTTGGTCAGCATCGTCGGGCCCTCGTCCAGCGTCACGTAGGCCAGCGTGTAGGCGGCCTCGCCCTGCCCCATCGTGCTGAAGGAGTAGACCGTGCCGGTGCCGGCCGCCTCGACCCACTCGGTGGCATCGCTCAGGCAGAACGGGCAGAGGTCGCGCGGGTAGTGGTGGAACTCGCCGCAGGCGCTGCAGCGCTTGACCAGCAGGCGGCCCTCGTCGGCGGCCTGCCAGTAGGCGGCGGTTTCGGCCTGCACCATTGGTCTCGGAACTCTTCGGGCCATCAGACACGCTCCAGGATGAGGGTTCCGGCGGTGTGGCGCGAGGCCAGCGCACCGCCGATGCCGTTGGCCAGCGCCCAGGTGCAGCCGGGGACCTGCACCGCGGGGTGGGCCTCGCCGCGCAGTTGCCGCACCGCCTCGATCACCTTGGTGACGCCGCCGCGGTTGGCCGGGTGGTTGTTGCACAGGCCACCCCCGTCGGTGTTGAAGGGCAAGCGGCCGACGCCGGAGATCAGGCCGCCGTCCATCACGAAACGCCCGCCCTGGCCCTTGGCGCAGAAGCCCAGGTCCTCCAGCTGCATCAGCACCGTGATGGTGAAGCTGTCGTAGAGCGAGGCGTACTGGATCTGCGCGGGCGTGATGCCCGCCTCCTCAAAGGCGCGCGGGCCGGACAGCGCCGCGGCCGACCAGGTCAGGTCGATGCGTCCGCCCATGCCGTGTTTGGGTGCCTCGCCGCTGCCGCGCACCATCACCACCGGCCGCTTCAACTGGCGAGCAATTTCCGGGCGGGCGACGATCAGCGCGCCGCCGCCGTCGCTCATCACGCAGCAATCCAGCCGGTGCAGCGGGTCACTCACCATCGGCGAGTTCACCACCTCTTCCACCGTCACCACCTTGCGCAACATGGCATTCGGGTTGTGCTGCGCGTGCTGCGAGGCGGCCACCTTGATCCAGGCGAGCTGCTCGCTCGTGGTGCCGAACTCGTGCATGTGGCGCTTGGCCACCATGGCGTAGAGATTCTGCGTCGCCGGCCCGTAGGGCAGCTCGAAGGCCAGCTCCGGGCAGTCCGGGTCGGGCGGGCGCAGGGCGAGCGGGGGTCGCACTGGTTTGCCGTCATTGCCGGGGCCGGCGGCTGCGGCCTTTGCCTGCGCCTCGGCCATCGCCGCCCGCGGCCGGCCGGCCAGGGTGATCAGCGCCACGTTGCAGCGCCCGGCGGCGATCGCGGCGGCGGCATGTGCCACATGCAGGATGGGCGCCGACCCGCCGCATTCGGTGCTGTCGAGGTGGCGCAGCTTCAGCCCCAGGTACTCGGCCACGGTGGCGGTGCCCAGGCCGGGGGCGTCACCGGCGCAGAAGCAGCCGTCGATGTCGTCCTTCGTCAGCCCCGCATCGGCCAGCGCACCACGGGCCACGTCGGCATGCAGGCGCAGCACCGAGAGCTTCTCGGCGTTGCGCGTCGGGTGCTCGTAGGCGCCGACGATGGCGGCCTTGCCGTTCAAGGTCATGTCCGCGCTCCGGTCATTGCGCCGGGGTGAAGCCGCTGGCCTTGATCACCGGGCCCCAGTGGGCCAGTTCGGCCTTGAGCTGCCGGTCGGCCTCTTCGCCGCTGCGGTAGTCGGCCACCTGGGCCAGCCGATTCATCATCAGCTCCTTCACCTCGGGTTGCGCCAGCACATGCTTGAGGGCGCCCTGCATGCGCTCCAGTTCCGCCTTCGGCAGCCTGGCCGGGCCCCAGAGGCCCATCCAGCCGTTGTCGCCGCCGGTGTCGAAGCCCTGCTCGGCCAGGGTCGGCACATCGGGCAGCAGCGGCGAGCGCTTGGGCGCGAACACGCCGATGTAGGTCAACTTGCCGCTCTTCACATGCTGCAGCGCATCCCCCGCCACCATGTTGCCGGTCAGGATCTGCCCGCCGACCAGATCGGTCACCAGCGGACCGTTGCCGCGGTAGGGCACCACCGTCATCTTGACCCCGGCCACCTTGGCGAACTGCAGGCCGTTGAAATGGGTGTCACCACCTTGCCCGGCCGTGCCGAAGGTGCCCTTGTCCGGGTTGGCCTTGAGCCAGGCGACGTATTCCTTGGCTGTCTTCACGCCGACGCCGGCGCTGACGACCATGGCCATCGGGTAGGAGTTGATCTGCGCCACCGAGGTGAAGTCGGTGGTCATGTCGTAGCCCAGCACGCTCACCGGGTAGGTCAGGTGCTGGAACACGAAGGTGGCGTTGGGCGCCACCATGTAGGTCAACCCGTCGGGCGCGGCGTTCTTGACCGCCTGGGCGGCGATGCGCCCACCGACGCCCGGGCGGTTCTCGACGATGACCTGTTGCTTCAGCAGCACCTGCAGCTTCTCGGCCAGCACTCGCGCCACGCTGTCGGAGGCGCCCCCCGGCGGGAAGCCCACCAGCAGGCGGATGGGTTTGTCGCCCTGGGCCTGCACCCCGAGGGCGGCGGCGGCCAGGGCCAGGCCGAGCAGGCTGCGGCGCAGGATCGGATGAGAGGTCATGGCATGTTTCCTTTGTTCGTCTCGGGGGATCGGGGATCGGGGTCTCGGGAGTTCCGGGGACTGGGCTGGTCAGGGGCCGGTGGCCTGCCGAGCGGCATCGAAGCGCGCCAGGTGGCTGGCGGCGTCGCCGAACAGCAGGCCGTTGGCGATCAACCGCTTGGCGTAGTGGCCGACCCGGCATTCGTCGGTCATGCCCATGGCGCCATGCAGCTGGATGGCCGCCAGGCCGCACTGCCGGCCCAGCTGGGCGGTGAGCGCCTTGGCGGCCGAGACCAGCCGGGCGCGCTCGCTCGCATCGCCGGCCTCCAGCGCCATGGCGGCCACGCAGGCCATCGACTTGAGCTGCTCCAGCGCCATGGCCATGTCGGCCACCCGGTGCTGCAGGGCCTGGAACCGGGCCAGCGGCGCACCGAACTGCCGGCGCGTCTTCAGGTGCTCGCAGGTCAGCGCCAGCAGCGCCTCCAGCGCCCCGGCGGATTCGGCGCAGAGGGCTGCGTTGGCACGCTCCACCGCCCGCTCGACAAACGGCAGGGCGCCATGCAGGGGGCCGATGAGCTGCCCGGCCGCGACCGGCACGCCGCGCAGGTCGATCTGCGCGGCGCTGCGACCGTCAAGCAGCGTGACCGGCCGGCGCGTCAGGCCCGGTGCATCGGCCTGGAGGGCGAACAGGCTCAACCCGGCCCGGTCCCGCCGCTCACCTGCGGTGCGCGCCACCACCAGCAGCCCGTCGGCCCGATCACCGCCCAGCACCAGTGACTTGCGGCCGTCCAGCACCCAGCCGCCGCCCGAACCGGCACCCGCACCGGGCCGCGCGAGGGTGGTCACATCGGCCAGGTCGTGGCGCGCCTCGGGCTCCTGGCAGGCCAGGGCCACCAGCAGCCGGCCTGCGGCCAGCGGCGGCAGCCATTCGCTGCACTGCGCCGGGCTGCCCGCCTCGGCCAGCAGGGGCGCCGACAGCACCGCAGTGGCCAGCCAGTCGCCGGTGTCCAGCACACGGCCGAGCTGCTCGGCCGCCAGCATCGCGGCCACCGGGCCCAGCGCGCTGCCGTCGTGTTCGGTCGGCACCCACAAGCCCGGCAAGCCCAGTTGGGCCTGTGCGGCATGGCGCTGTCGGCTCCGCTCAGGTGTGGGTGTGTTGCCGCGCTCGGGGGCGGGGTACTCGCCCTCGCAGAAGCGCTGCACTGCGTCGCGCAGTGCCAGGTCGTCGTCGGTCAGGGTGAAGTCCATGCGGCAGCGTTCGTTCAGCTCGTTCAGTGAGCGACCAGCACGGCCTGGGCGATCAGGTTGCGCTGCACCTCGTTGCTGCCGCCGTAGATCGACAGCTTGCGGGCATCCAGGCAGTTGGCGGCCACGCTGGCCAGCTCGGGCGCCACCGGCGCATCGTCGGCCGCATCGTGGAACTCCAGGAACTGCGCCTCGGCCGAGAACGGCAGCGCGTCCGGCCCGGCGATGTCCAGCAGCGTTTCATAGATCGCCTGGCGCAGCTCGGTGCCGCGCACCTTGAGCATCGACGCCTCCACCTGCGGCGCGCGGCTGCGCTGGCCGGGCGCGAGCAGGCGCAGCGCGGTGGCCTCCAGCGCGATCAGCTCGACCTCGAACTGCGCCAGCCGGGCGCGCAGCAGCGCGTCTTCGCCCAGGCCCTGGCGCTCGGCCAGCTGGCGTGCCCGCGCGAGCTGCTGCTTGCACGAGCCGATGCCGGCGATGCCGGTGCGCTCATGGCCCAGCAGGTACTTGCCATAAGTCCAGCCCTGGTTCAGCTCGCCGACCAGGTTCTCCACCGGCACGCGCACGTTGTCCAGGAAGCACTCGTTCAGGTCGCTGCCGCCCTCGAGCATGCGGATCGGCCGCAGCGTCAGGCCGGGCGACTGCATGTCGATCAGCAGGAAGCTGATGCCCTCCTGCGGCTTGGCGGCGTTCGGATCCGTCCGGACGAGCGCGAACATCATCGAGCACCATTGCGCGTACGAGGTCCAGACCTTGTGGCCGTTGACGACGAAGTGGCGGCCGTCCGGCTCCAGCACCGCGGTGCTGCGCAACGAGGCCAGGTCCGAGCCCGAGCCCGGCTCCGAGAAACCCTGGGCCCACCAGGTGCGGCTGGCGCGGATGTCCGGCAGGTACTTGGCCTTCTGCTCGGGCGTGCCGAAGGCCATCAGCACCGGCCCCAGCATCTGGATGCCGCTGGCGATGATGCGTGGCGCACCGCCCAGCAGGCACTCCTCGTCGAAGATGAAGCGCTGCAGGTGCGTCCAGCCCGGCCCGCCGTGCTCGGGCGGCCAGCCCGGCGTGAGCCAACCGCGCGCCTCCAGCCGGTTGAACCAGGTGACGTAGTCGGCCTGCTCCAGGCGCAGGCCGAGTTCGACCTTGCGGCGGATGTCGGCCGGCAGCTGCTCACGCACGAAGCTGCGCACGTCCTGGCGGAAGGCCTCGTCGGCCGCGCTGAACTGCAGCTTCATGCCGCGATGCTCCTGCATCCGGGTGCACCACCACCAGCGCATCCAGCGCCAGCACCGGGTTCGCGCTGCCCGCCGGGTAGGCCAGCAGGGGGTTGACGTCGATTTCTGCGATCGCCGGATTGGCCCGCATCAGTGCACCGAGGCTGGCCACGCTGCGCGCCACCGCCGGCACATCCACCCCGGCCGCGCCGCGGATGCCGTCCAGCAGCGGTGCGGCCTTCAGCCGGCGCAGCTCGACTTCGATGTCGGGCCAGGCCAGGTCGGGGGGGATCAGGCGCACATCACGCAGCGCCTCGATCCACACCCCACCCAAGCCGACCAGGACGACCGGGCCCCACGCCGGATCGTTCCTGGCCCCCACCACGAGCTCCAGCCCCCGCGGTCCCATGGCCTCGACGAGCACGCCGTCCAAGCCACTGCTCAGCACCCCACCGAGCGTCAGGTCCGGCCGGTGCGTCGCCAGGTTGTCCATCAGCTTCGCCCAGCCGGCGCGCAGGGCCGCGGCGTCCGCCAGCCCCACGATCACGCCGCCCACGTCGCTCTTGTGCGGCAGGCTGCTGGCCTGCGCCTTGATCACCACCGGCCAGCCCAGGCCCTCGGCCACCGCCACCGCCTCGTCCGGCGAACCTGCCAGCGCGCCCCGCGGCACCGCGATGCCCGCCTGCGCCAGCCAGGCCTTGCCCTGGTACTCGGCAAAGATGCCGTTGACCGGCAGTCTGCCGTCCCCTGTCTGCGGCAGGGCGGCCGCAGGCAGCGCCTGCAGCGCATGGGCATCCGCCCGCTCGGCCTTTGCGAGTGCCTCGCCGAACTCCGCCACCCGCCTCAGCGCGCGCAGCGCACGGTCGGTGGAGCGGAACAACGTCACCCCGTGAGCGCGGATGGCTTCCAGAAAGAACGGCTCCACCGGGCCGGCATCGCCCGTCAGCACCAGCACCGCCGGCTTGGGGCAGCGGCCCAGTGCCGGCACGATGTGATCGGCCTTGTCGCGCTGCGCCATCACCGGGCCCACCGGAATGGCCAACACCACGCTGCCGATGGCGGGGTCGGCCGCCATCGTGTGCACCAGTTCGCCGATCAGGCCGGGCTGGCGCACACCGATCGTGGTGTAGTCCAGCGGGTTTTCGGCCACCGCATAACTCGGCAGCTTGTCGCGCAGCAGCTGCGTGGTCGCCTCGCTCAGCGTGGGCAGGTCCAGCCCGATGCCGTCGGCCAGGTCCAGCGCGATGTTCTTCATCGCGCCCGAGCCGGTGATGAAGGCCGCACCGCCGGCCGTTGGGCGTGGGTGCTGCAACAGCACCGCGGTGGTGTCGAAGAGCTCGTCCAGCGTGTCCACCACCACCACCGCTTCACGCTGCAGCAGCACGCTGGCGCTGGCGTGGTCGCCAGCCAGCGCGCCGGTGTGCGAGGCGGCGGCGTGGCGGGCGCGCTCGCAGCGGCCCGGCATCAGCAGCACGATGGGTTTGCCGATCTCGCGCGCACGGCGGGCCAGCCGCAGGAACAGCCGCGGGCGGCGGATCTGCTCGGCATAGACCGCGATCACCCGGGTGGCGGCGTCGTCCAGGTAGGCCGCCAGCACATCCTCGACGCCCACCGAGGCCTCGTTGCCGGTGGAAAACTGGCAGGTCAGCGGCAGGCCCCGGCCGGTGAAGGCATCGCGCAGCGTGGCCGCCATGAAGCCGCTCTGCGCGATGATGCCCACGCCGCCGCACTGCGGGTCGGCCGCTCGGTAGGCCTCGCGCTCCAGCAGCTCGAAGGTCACCGGCACGCCGGCGCTGAAGTGGGTGAACCCCATGCAGTTGGGGCCCACGATCAGCATGCCCTGTTCCGCAGCTGCGGCGGCCAGGGCCTCCTGTCTGGCCCGCCCTTCGTCACCGGTCTCCGCGTAGCCGGAGGCGAACAGCACCGCCGCGTGGCAGCGCCGCGCCGCCAGGCTGCGCACCGCGTCGAGCACGCCGGCCTCGGGAATGGCCAGCACGGCCAGATCGATGCCCTCAGGCAACTCGTCCACCGATTTCACGCTGGCCAGGCCATTGATCTCGGCGCTGCTGCGGCTGACCAGGTGCAGTGCACTCGCGCAACCAAAGCGCTGCAAATTGGCCTGCACGAAGCCACCAAAGGAGCGCGGGTCCGCAGAGGCCCCCACCAGGGCGATCGACCGGGGCCGCAGCACCCGGCCCAAGGGCCTGGGCGACTCCAGGGCGGAAGACGGAGGGTGCAGGGGCGTCTCAGGGTTCGGCATGGCGGCGAGTCTGGCATACACAAGATGCCAATTCAACACACCACAAAATGACCGGGCGCAGCGCATGCGCAGGGGTTACCCGGATCCAAAAGACTCCAATCGGGTCGCGACTCAGGGTTAACGTGGTCTAAATTCGTCCCACAGTCTGAGATTCATCCAATTTTTGGATCAAAACCGGCAGTGACAGCGGGATTCGACGGCAATCATCAGCATGCTTGTGATTTTCCCTAGGTATGCCAATTGATACTTTGGGTATTCTTGCGATGGACACGACGGAACTCACCATGCCCAACGACACCAACGAGCCCCCAGGCGGCGAACTCAGCCCCGAAGACATCCGCCCCCGCGGGGGTCGCGCGGCGGACATCCGGGCCACGCTGCAGGACGAAATCGAGTCCGGCAAGCTCCCGCCCGGCACACCGCTGGACGAACGCGCGCTGGCCGCCCGCTTCGAGGTCAGCCGCACACCGGTGCGCGAGGCCCTGCAGCAGCTGGCCGCCCGCGAGCTGGTGCGCATCGCGCCGCGCCAGGGCATCAGCGTGTCCCGGCTGTCGATTGCCAAGGTGCGCTCGATGCTGGAGTTCATCTCCGAGCTGGAGTCGCTGGCGGCCAAGCTGGCCGCGCGGCGGGTGGACGACGAGCTGTCGCGCCGGCTGGACGACACCCTGGCGCGCTGCCAGGAGGCCGCGGTGAACGGCGGCACCGCCGAGTACACCCTGGCCAACGCCCTGTTCCACGAGGCCATCTACGCCGGCAGCCGCAACGAGTACCTGGCCGAGCAGATCCGCCTGGCGCGCCGCATGATCCAGCGCTACCGGGTGCGCGACTTCCAGAACCGCCAGCACATCGCCAGGTCGCTGCAGGATCACCTCAAGATCGCCCGCGCCATCCAGGCCGGTGACGAGACCCTGGCCGCGCAGATCATGCAGCAGCATGTGCCGGTGGGCTCCAGCGGCTTCTCGGAGTTCCTGGCCACGGTGCCGATGAGCTTCTTCGAGGCCGAGTCGGGAGAGTCGGCATGACCGCGCCCACCCGCTCCAATCGCCCCAAGCGTTCCCTGCACGTCCCGAACGTGGGCCACAAGGCACCGATCCCGCTGGGCGCCCGGGTCGGCAACCTGATCTGCTCCTCAGGAATCATCGGCAAGGACCCGGCCAACGGTGCCCTGCCTGCCGATGCGGCCGCGCAGGCAGCCCACGCCTTCACCAACCTGCGCGCCCTGCTGGCCGCTGGCGGTGCGTCGATGGACGACGTGGTGCGCCTGAGCGTGAGCGTCAAGGACGACTCGGTGCGCGACGCCGTCAACACCCAGTGGCTGGCCGCCTTCCCCGACCCCGACGACCGCCCCGCGCGCCACATCAGCGTGCACGACCTGCAGCACGGCATGTGGCTGCAGCTCGAAGTCCTGGCCATGGTCCAAAGCTGAACCGCTCGCATTCGCTTCGAAAGGAACCCCCTTGATCATCGATTCCCACGCCCATGTGGTGATGCCGCCGCAGAGCCTTAAGTTCATGTCCGAGCTGGTCGGTGGCCGCGGCAACCCTTCGGTGGACCCGAAGATCCCCGACGAGGCCATCCACAAGGTGGCCACCGAAGTCGTGAAGATCATGGACGGCGTCGGCACCGACATCCAGTTCATCTCGCCGCGCCCCTACCTGCAGATGCACTCGGTCAAGCCGGCCAAGGTCAGCGAGATCTGGGCGCGCCACTGCAACGACGTGATCGCCCGCGTGGTGGCCTGCTACCCGGACCGCTTCCGCGGCGTGGCCGGCCTGCCGCAGTTCATGCACGAGAGCCCGGCCGAGCGCTGCGTGGCCGAGCTGGAGCGCTGCGTGGAGCAGCTGGGCTTCGTCGGCTGCCTGATCAACCCGGACCCGACCGAGGGCAGCGAGCTGCCGCCGCCCGGCCTGGGCGACCCCTTCTGGCACCCGCTGTACGAGGCGATGACCCGGCTGGACGTGCCGGGCCTGATCCACTCGGCCGGCAGCTGCACCCCGCGCGAGAGCTACACGCTCAAGTTCATCAACGAGGAAAGCATCGCGGTGATCTCGCTGCTGGAGAGTGACACCTTCCAGAAGTTTCCGAACCTGAAGATCGTCGTGGCCCACGCCGGTGGCGCGATCCCCTACCAGATGGGGCGCTTTCGCGCCTGGAGCGTGCGCAAGGGCCAGAAGGAGACCTTCGACGAGCAGCTGCGCAAGTTGTACTTCGACACCTGCAACTACAGCCAGGACTCGATCGAGCTGCTGCTGAAGGTGGCCGGGGTGAAGAACGTGCTCTTCGGCACCGAGAAGCCCGGCACCGGCAGCGCGCGCGATCCCGTCAGCGGGCGCGACTACGACGACATGAAGCCGGTGATCGAGGCCATCTCCTGGCTGTCGGCCGACAACCGCGCCGACATCTTCGACTGCAACTGCCGGCGCGTGTACCCGCGCGCCTTCCGCAACTACACCGATCCGACCTGAGCTGCGTTGCCTGCAGCCTGACCCCGATCCGAGGAGACCGCCATGCCCATGACCAAGGAAGACAACGACCTGGTGACCCGCGTCGACAACGGCGCCCCGCTGGGCGAGATGCTGCGCCAGCACTACTGGCTGCCGGCCATCCCGTCGTCCAAGCTCGAAGCCGGCGGGCGCCCCTACCGCGTGCGCCTGCTCGGCAGGAACTACGCCGCCTTCCGCGCCGGCAACGGCACGGCGGGGGTGATCGACGAGGCCTGCCCGCACCGCAAGACCTCCATGCTGCTGGCGCGCAGCGAGGAGGACGGCCTGCGCTGCATCTACCACGGCTGGAAGATCAACGTGACGGGCAGCCTCGCCGAGGCGCCCAACCACAGCGGCGACCAGCAGCAGTTCTGCAAGCACATCCGCACCAACCAGTACACGGTGGTGGAGCGCGGCGGCATCGTCTGGGTGTGGCTGGGCAAAGGGGACACCCCACCCCAGTTTCCCGAGCTGCCCTTCGTCGACCTGCCCGAAGAACAGCGCGCCGTCACCAGCGTCGAAGTGCCGACCAACTGGCTGCAGGGCGTCGAAGCCTCGATGGACTCCTCTCACGTGGGTGTGCTGCACGAGTCGACCACCAAACTCACGGCCGGCAGCGGCAACGAGCGCCTGCTGATGACCCAAGCCCTGGCGCCGCGCCTGGAGTTCGAGGAGCGGCCCTACGGCTTCCGCTACGCCGCCATCCGCGAGGTGGGGGAGGACCGGTTCTACGCCCGCATCAACAACTTCGTGATGCCCTGGTACGGCCTGATCTGCGCACCCTACGAGAAGGGCCCGGCGATGGTGTTCTTCTCCACCCCGGTGGACGACGTGACGCACCGCGCCTGGTTCGTCAATTTCAACGAGCACGCGCCGCTGGGCCCGACCATCATCTCCACCGCGGCGGACGTGTGGAACTCCCCGCCGGTGCCCGAGGGCGGTGCGGCCAACAACTGGGGCCAGAACCGCGACCTGATGAAGCGTGGTCACGCCAGCGGATTCCCGCAGCACCTGGCCACCGAGGACTTCGCGATGTTCCTCGGCCAGGGCCCGATCGCCGACCGCACCGACGAGCAGCTCTGCTCCGCCGACGGCGCGGTGCTGCGCGTGCGTGCGGCGATCCTGAAGTCGGTGCGCGAGTTCATGGCCGGCAAGCCGCCCACGCTGGCGACGAGCCCGGCGCTGGACTACCGCCAGGCACGCTCCGTGGGCGGCGTGCTGCCCGGCGGCAGCGACTGGCGCGTGCTGGCCGAGCAGGCCTGACCCCGGAGGACCGCAGCCATGCTGAGTCGACGCCACCTTCCTACCTCCACCGGGCGGCGGTCCCGATCCTGCCCTGCCGGCGGGCGCGGCCCAGCCGGACAAGTCGCCCATCCGCATCCTGATCGGTTTCCCGCCCGGCGGGGCCACCGACGCCATTGCACGGACGGTGGCCGACCGCCTGCCGGCCCTGCTGGGCCAGCCGGTGATGGTGGAGAACAAGCCCGGCGCCGGAGGCCGCCTGGCCGCCGATGCGGTGCTGGCCGCGCCGGCCGACGGGTTGACTTACATGATCGCGCCCAACGCCACGCCCACCTTCCAGATGCTGGTGTTCGGCCACCAGGTGAAGTGGAACATCCTGCGCGACTTCACCGCGGTGGCCGGCATCGCCAGCTACCCGCTGGGCATGGGCGTGTCGCTGGCCAGCGGAGCGAGCAACGCCAAGGAATTTTTCGCCTGGGCCCGCGCCAACCCGGACAAGGCGGCCTTCGGCACGCCGGGCCTCGGCGGGCAGAACCACTTCCTGGGCGTGCAACTGTCCAAGGCCGCTGGGGTGGAGCTGCGCGTCACACCCTACAAGGGCTCACCTCCGATGGTGACCGACCTGCTCGGCGGCCACGTCAGCGCGGCGATCAGCCTGCTGGATGCGATGATGACCCACCACCGCGCCGGCAAGATCCGCGTGATCGGTGTGTTTTCCGAGCAGCGCTCACCGCTGATGCCCGACATCCCGACCTTCGCCGAACAGGGCATCCCGGTGACCAGCGGCGAAGCCTGGACCGGCGTGTGGACCCGCGCCGGCGCGCCAGCCGCGATGGTGGACCGGGTGCGCGTGGCGATCTACCACGCCCTGCAGATGCCGGAGGTCAAGGACACCTTGACGCAGAAGCTCTGGGTCAACCCCCACTACCGCAACGGGGCCGAGCTGGAGGCCGTGCAGCGCGCCGAGCTGGCGCACTGGGAACCCATCATCAGGTCCTCCGGCTTCAAACCCGAATGACGACACCCCTCCTCACCCTGCGCGTGCGCAGCCTCACCTGGGAGGCTGAAGGCATCCTCGGCATCGAGCTGGTGCCGCTGCAGCCCAACACGCTGCTGCCGGCCTTCGAGGCCGGCGCGCACATCGACCTGCACCTGCCCGATGCGGGCAGCGGCGCGCACATCCGCAGCTACTCGCTGCTGAACGCGCCCGGTGAACGGCAGCGTTACTGCGTCGCGGTGAACCTGGACGCAGCCAGCCGCGGCGGCTCGCGCTGGATCCACGAGCAGCTGCGCTGTGGCCAGACGCTGGCGGTGGGCGCACCGCGCAACAACTTCCCGCTCGACGAGGCCGCGCCGCTGTCCATCTTCTTCGCCGGGGGCATCGGCGTCACGCCGATCCTGGGCATGATCCGGCGGCTGGAGGCCATCGGCCGGCCCTGGCGGCTGCACCACGCCACCCGCAGCGCGGCGCATGCCCCCTACGTTCGCGAGCTTCAGGCCCTGTCCGAAGCCGCTCAGGCGGCCGGGCGCGACGGTGCGCTGAACCTGCACTTCGACGCCGAACGCGGCCGGGTGCTGGACATCGCCGGCCTCATCGCCACGCTGCCCGCCGACAGCCACGTCTACTGCTGCGGCCCGCTGGGCATGCTGGGCGCCTTCGAGGCGGCCACCGCCACCCTGCCACGTGAGCAGGTGCACCTGGAGTACTTCGCTGCCAAGGAGGCCGCCGCCACCGGGGGCGGCTACCACGTCGAGCTGCAGCGCAGTGCCCGCAGCCTGCAGGTGCGTCCCGGCGAGACCCTGCTCGACCGCCTGCTGGCCGAGGGCGTGGATGTGCTCTTTTCCTGCCGCGAAGGGGTCTGCGGCACCTGCGAGGTCAAGGTGCTGGCCGGCGAGCCCGACCACCGCGACCTGGTGCTCAGCGCCGCCGAGCGCGCCGCCAATACCCGGATGATGGTCTGCTGCTCCGGCGCCAAGACCCCGAAGCTGGTCCTCGACCTCTGAACAAGATCACCCCATGTCCGACGCCTTCATCACCTACGAACTCGACGGCCCGGTGGCCCTGATCGGCCTGAACCGCCCGGACAAACGCAATGCGATCAACGACGCGCTGATCGTTGAGTTGAACGCCGCGGTGCAACGCGCCCATGAGGACGCCCATGTCATCGTGCTGCACGGCCACGGCCCCAACTTCTGCGCCGGGCTGGATCTGGCCGAGGCGCTGGCGCGCGCCACCGGCAAGATCACGCCGCCGCGCAAGCGACGTCGCCACAACTGGCACACGGTGTTCGACCAGATCGCCCGCGGGCCGATCCCGGTGGTGGCCGCACTGCACGGCGCGGTGGTGGGCGGCGGGCTGGAGCTGGCCACCGCGGCGCATGTGCGCGTCTGTGACGAGACCGCCTTCTTCGGCCTGCCCGAGGGGCAGCGCGGCATCTTCGTCGGCGGCGGCGGCACGGTGCGCATCCAGCGCGTGGTGGGCACCACGGTGATGATGGACATGATGCTCACCGGCCGCCTGCTCAACCCCGCCGAAGGGCTGCAGGAGCACATCGTGCGCTACGTCACCCCCGCCGGCCAGGCGCTGGCCAAGGCCCGGGAGCTGGCGCATCGCATCGCGCAGAACACCCTCGAGACCAACTGGAAGATCGTCAACGTGCTGCCGCGCATCCAGGACCTGTCGCACGACGACGGCCTGTTCTTCGAGCAGCTCAACTCCGCGATGGCCCGCCCGCCCGAGGTGGAGCAACGCCTGCGCGAGTTCGTCGAGGGCAAGGCGAAACCCCTGGTCAGCAAGGACGGCGGCGAGCCGAAGGGGGACTGACGTGAGCGTCTTCGAACTCACCGACGCCGACCGGGCCGCCGCGGCCGAGCATGTCCGTTTTGCCGAACGGGAGGCCGCCAAAACCGGCCTGCCGGCCGACACGCCGCTGCGCCCGGTGGACCAGGTGGCCGTGATCGGCGCCGGCACGATGGGCGGCGGCATCGCGATGGCGTTGGCCAACGCCGGCCTGCCGGTGGTGCTGGTCGATGCCGACGCCGCCGCTCTGGAGCGCGGCCTGCAGCGCGTGCGGGCCAACTACGACACCAGCGTTCAACGCGGCAAGCTCACGCCCGAGGCGGTGGCCGAGCGCATGGCGCGCATCCGCGGCACAAACAACCTGGCCGACGCCGGCGGACCTGACGGCGCCGACCTCTTCATCGAAGCGGTGTTCGAGGACATGGCGCTCAAGCAGCGGTTGTTCCGCGAGCTGGACGCCATCGCCAAGGCGGGCGCCATCCTGGCCACCAACACCTCCGGGCTGGACATCAACGAGATCGCCGCGGCCACGCGCCGCCCGCAGGACGTGGTCGGCGCGCACTTCTTCAGCCCGGCCAACGTGATGCGCCTGCTGGAGGTGGTGCGAAGCCCCGATGCCACCGCGGCAGATGTGGTGGTCACGCTGATGGCGCTGGGCCGGCGCATCGGCAAGGTGGCGGTGCTGGCGCGCATCTGGCCGGGCTTCATCGGCAACGCGCTGTTCCGCCAATACAACCGCGATGCGCACTTTCTGGTGGAAGACGGCGCACTGCCGCACGAGGTGGATGCCACGCTGACGAAATTCGGCTACGCGATGGGCATCTTCGCGGTGCATGACATGGCCGGCAACGACGTGGGCTACCCCACCCGCAAGGCGCAGATGGCCACGCGCCCCACCGACCGGCGCTGGAACGACCTCATCCTGAAGCTGGTCGAGATGGGCCGGCTGGGACAGAAGAGCGGCCAGGGCTGGTACCGCTACGAGGCCGGCGACCGCCGACCGCAGCGTGACCCCGAGCTGGAGGCCTGGATCGTCGCGGAGTCGGCGCGCATGGGCATCACCCGCCGGCCGATCGGCGAGGAGGAGATCCTGGAGCGCTGCCTCTACGGCATGGTCAACGAAGGCGCGCGGCTGCTGGAGCACGGCATTGCATTGCGGCCCAGCGACATCGACATCGTCTACCTGACCGGCTACGGCTTTCCCGCCGCGCAAGGCGGGCCGATGGCCATGGCCGACCGCATCGGCCTGCCGAAGGTGCTGGCCGCCATCCGCCGCCTGCACGCCGAGCACGGCTTCTGGTGGCAGCCCGCGCCGCTGCTGGAGCAGCTGGTGGCCGAGGGGCGCAGCTTTGCGGATCTGCAGCGCGCCGGCGGCTGATGCCGCCTCAACTCAAGGCACGCATCACCACATGGGGTTCGCGGTCGATCAGGTTGAGCAGTACCAGTGCAGGCCCCTGAGGGCGGCGGTCCCCCCGCTCCCAATGCCTCAAGGTGGCCACCGAAAACCCGAACCGCGCCGCAAACTGCACCTGGCTCAGGCCCAGACGGGCTCGCACCGCGGCCACGTCTACAGCGACCGGCGTGTAGGTCCGAACCTCGATCGGCTCGCCACGAGCATGCACGGTGGCTTCGATCAGCCCCTGACGGATGCTCTCAAACGCCTTGCCCATGATTCATTTCTCCAACCAGATCTGCACCAACAGGTCCACCAGTTCCCCAGCTCATTGCATTCGGCGCGGGGCGGGGTCGCGCGCGTGCTTTCCGCAAAGAGCCCGGCAAAACCGCGGGCGCCCCCGCGCGGCGGGGGGGGGAGCCGCCGCCCCCCCCCCGCCCGCCCCGCCCCGCCCCAGCGCCCCCGGGGGCCCCGCGCCCCCCGCCGGCCCCCCCCCCCGGCCCCGCGCGGGGGCGGGGCGGGGCCGGGGGGGGGGCGGGGGGCCCGCGCCCCCCCCCCCGCCCCGCCCCGGGCCCCCCCCGCCGGGCGCCGGCGGTTCAGGGAGGAAAATGTAATCCATTGGATTACCAAACCTCTCACAACTGCGTAGCAAAGGAATTCTCATGGGACGACTCGACGGCCGCATCGCGGTGGTGAGCGGCGCGGCCTCCGGCATGGGCCAGGGCGCAGCGCTGAAGCTGGCGCAGGAAGGCGCCGTCATTGAGATCCTCGACCGCAATGACGCTGCGCAGACCCTCGCGCTGATTCGTGAGGCGGGTGGCGCGGCGGCAGCCTCGCTCTGCGACGTGACGGATGAGGACCAGATCCGCGCCGCCGCCCAGGCGGTGGAGGCGCGGCGCGGGCGCATCGACATCCTGGTCAACAACGCCGGCATCCTGTCGGGCCGCAAGCCCTGGCACGAGTTGACGCGCGCCGAGGTGGACCGCTTCCTGCAGGTCAACTTCATGGGCTACTTCCTGGTCAGCCAGGCCTTCTACCCGCTGCTGAAGAAGAGCAGCGCCGGGCGCATCATCAACGTGGCCTCGCGCACCTACTACCTGGCCAACCCGGGCCAGATGGCCTACGTGGCCAGCAAGGGCGCGGTGATGGGTTTCACCCGCGTGCTGTCCAAGGAGCTGGGGCCGGAGAACATCACCGTCAACGCGGTGGCGCCGGGCATGATCGCCACGGAGGGCACGCTGGCGAATTCTCCCGTGGAGGCCTTCGACCGCGTGATGCAGAACCAGGCCATCCGCAAGCGCGGCCAGCCGCGCCACCTGGCCGGGCTGATCGCCTTCCTGGCCAGCGACGAGGCAGAGCTGATCACGGGGCAGTTCATGCTCTGCGACGGCGGCGGTTATCTCCTCTGAGGACACCCGATGGATCTCGGCATTCGCGGGCGCAAAGCCCTGGTCTGCGCCTCGTCTCAGGGCCTGGGCTACGCCTGTGCGCTGGCGCTGGCTCAGGAGGGTTGTGAGGTCTGGCTGAACGGACGCGATGCGGCCAAGCTGACCGCGGCGGTCGAGCGCCTGCGGGCCGAAACCGGCGCGACGGTGCACGGTGCGGTGGCCGATCTGGTCACCGACGCCGGACGAAGTGCGCTCCTGGCGGCCTGCCCGGAGCCGGACATCCTGGTCAACAACAACGCCGGCCCGCCGCCGGGCCAACTGGCCGATTGGGACCACGACGCCTGGATGGGCGCCCTGGAAGCCAACCTGCTCACCGGCGCGCTGCTGCTGCGCGCCGTGCTGCCGGGCATGCGCTCGCGCCGCTGGGGCCGCATCGTCAACATCACCTCCGCGATGGTGAAGACGCCGCACGCCGCGATGGGCCTGTCCACCGCCGCCCGCGCCGGCCTGACCGCGCTCAGCCGCGCCCTGGCGCGTGAGGCGGCGCCGGACAACGTGACCCTCAACAACCTGCTGCCCGAGCGCATCGACACGCCACGCCAGGAGTTCATGGCGCAGCGCATGATGAAAGCGTCGGGCATCAGCCGCGACGAAGCCCGCGCGCAGATCGCCGCCACCATCCCCGCCGGCCGCATGGGCCGGCCGGAGGAGTTCGGCGCCGCCTGCGCTTTCCTCTGCAGCGAACTGGCGGGCTACATCAGCGGCCAGAACCTGCAGCTGGACGGGGGGGCGTACGCCGGGCTGGTCTGAACGGCCGGACCTGCGGACGGCACCAGCGCGGGCCAGCCCGTGGCCGCCACCCCCCCCTCACCGGGGTAGGTGGGCAGCTGGGGGCGCCGCCCGCCCTTGCAAGAAAAAAGCGGCCGAACCGCGCCGCCGACCCGAGGGACCAAAGGGCGACAGGGAACCTGCCGCACCGCTCCAGTCTGCGCGTCCAGCGACGCGCGGGGCATCAGCCCATGTGCAGGCCGCCGTTGCAGCTGAAGTCCGCACCGGTGGTGAAGCCGGAGTCCGACCTAGCCAGGCGACGATGGAGCCGATCCTTCGGGCGTGCCCAGGCGCTTGACCGGGATGGTGGCGACGATCTTCTCCAGCACCTCGGGCTTGATCGCACGGACCATCTCGGTGCCGATGTAGCCGGGGCTGACGGTGTTGACGGTCACGCCCTTGTTGGCCATTTCCTGTGCCAGGGCCATCGTGAAGCCGTGCATGCCGGCCTTGGCGGCCGAGTAGTTGGTCTGGCCGGCCTGGCCCTTTTCGCCATTGACCGACGAGATCTGGATGATCCGCCCCCAGCCCTTCTCGACCATGCCCGGCACGACCTGCTTGGTCACGTTGAACATCGAGTTCAGGTTGGTCTCGATTACTGCATCCCAGTCTTCACGCGTCATCTTCAGGAACATGCGGTCCTTGGTGATGCCGGCATTGTTGACCAGCACATCGATCGCGCCGTGCTCGGCCACGGCCTTCGAGAAGGCTCGACGGTGGACTCCCAGTCTGCGACGTTGCCGACCGAGGCGTAGAAGGTGTAGCCATCGGCCTCTGCTCGTCCAGCCACTTCTGGAAGTCACGGCTCGGCCCGCAACCGGCGATCACTGAAGCCTTCCTTGTGCAGGCGGCGGCAGATGGCGGTACCGATGCCACCCATGCCTCCGGTGACGTAGGCTACTTTCTGGGTCATGCTGTCTCTCCTTCGTGTATCAGCCTGCGCACGATACGCAGACAGGGGGTCGGTGGTCCATCGGTACCAGCCCCCGGGCGGGAGCCGGTCTCGTCAGGATGTTCTACTCAGCGCTCGACGGTCAGGGCCACGCCCATGCCGCCGCCGATGCACAGCGAGGCGATGCCCTTCTTGGCATCGCGGCGCTGCATCTCGTGCAGCAGCGTGACCAGGATGCGGCAGCCGGAGGCACCGATCGGGTGGCCGATGGCGATCGCACCGCCGTTGACGTTGACCTTGCTGGTGTCCCAGCCCATTTCCTTGTGCACCGCGCAGGCCTGGGCGGCAAAGGCCTCGTTGATCTCGAGCAGGTCGAGGTCGGCGGCGGACCAACCCGCGCGCTGCAGCGCACGGCGGGCAGCAGGCACCGGGCCCATGCCCATGATGGCGGGGTCGAGGCCGGCGCTGGCGTAGCTGGCGATGCGGGCCAGCGGCTTCAGGCCCAGGGCGGCGGCCTTGGCCGCGCTCATCACCATCACGGCGGCGGCACCGTCGTTGATGCCCGAGGCATTGCCAGCGGTGACCGAGCCGGCCTTGTCGAAGGCGGGCTTGAGGCCAGACAGTGCTTCGAGGTTGGTCTTGCGGTTCAGGAACTCGTCGGTGTCGAAGACCACCGGGTCGCCCTTGCGCTGCGGGATGCCGATGCCGACGATCTCGTCCTTGAACTTGCCGGCATCCTGGGCGGCAGCGGCCTTCAGCTGCGAGCCGATGGCCAGCTCGTCCTGGGCCTCGCGGCTGATGCCGTACTGCCTGGCGACGTTCTCGGCCGTGATGCCCATGTGGTACTTGTTGCCACGTCCCACAGGCCGTCGTTGATCATGGTGTCAACCAGCTTGGTGTCACCCATGCGCGCGCCGTTGCGGCTGTTCATCAGCACGTGCGGGGAGGCGCTCATGTTCTCCTGGCCGCCAGCGATGACGATCTCGCTGTCGCCGTCACGGATGGCCTGGGCGGCCAGCATCACGGCCTGGAGGCCGGAGCCGCAGACCTTGTTGATGGTCATCGCAGGCACCGCGTTTGGCAGGCCGGACTTGATGACGGTCTGGCGCGCCGGGTTCTGGCCTGGAGCCGGCGGTCAGCACCTGACCCAGGATGACTTCGCCGATCTTGATCCCCGGCCAGGCCGGTGCGGGCGCACAGGCCCTGGATGACGGGCGCCCAGGTCAGGGGCGGCGATGCCGGCAAGACGAGGCCGCCGAACTTGCCCACCGCGGCAGAGCGGCGGCGACGACGACGATGTCGGTCAT
>JADJCH010000042.1 GCA_016703325.1 Burkholderiales bacterium
CGCTTTACCTGAGAGATTGGCGCTGCGGCCCATTGGGCGCCACAGCACTTGCCCCTTCGGTGGGCCCCGGCGATGCTGCCGCCGCGGCCTCTCTCCAGTGAGGTGACACCGGCCTTTCGGCCCGTGTTTGCCAGTCCTTCTGCCTGAGCGTTCGATCGGCCTGGGGGAATCGCTGGGATCACCCGCGGCCGGCGCCTTCGGCGGCTGCGCTGCGTTGCGGGGGTCCGTAACGGCGCGGCTCTCTCCTGACGGCGCGCAGTTTAACTGCAGGAGCGTGCCTGGGGGTGTTCCTGGAGGGTTTGTGGGTGCTCAGGGGATGCGTGTGGACAACACCGCGTCGTCGAAATAGGCGCGGCTGTTTTCGTGCACCTGGGGGTCGCGGCGCAGGGTTTCGACGTCGAACCAGCGCAGTTCGCCGTGCTGGCTGTCGGGCTGCAGGGCGGCCGCCTGTGCCGCATTCAGGTGCAGCCGGTAGGCCAGCACCACGTAATGGGTGCCGATGCCGTCCGCCCCGGCGAAGTTGTCCGTAGAGGTGTTCCCAGGCGCGCAGGAACTCCACCGCCGGCAGTTGCGCCGCGTCCAGTGCCAGCTCCGCCGATGCGATGCGGCGCAGTGCGTCGGCCACCCGCTCGTCCTTGCGGATGCGCCCGCCCGGCACGAACCAGCTGTGCTGCGCCGGGCGGTTGTGCCGCCAGCCCAGCAGCACCCCGGCCGGCGGGGTCGTGGCAGATCAGGTCGACAGAGACCAGCGGGGTGGAAGCTGCACCACCTCCAGAGGTGGGCGTGCGAGTCGAGGTTGCGCGGGTGGAGCAGAGGTCATGGGCCGGGGAATCGGGAGCAGGAGTCGGGAGGCGGGGGGAAGCAGGGCTGCACCAGAGGACTACGCGGCTCGCGCCATGGATCGAACTGCTGCTGATTCGGGGCTGGCGCTGTGGGTCGGCCGCGCCGTCCGGCTGGCCTGGCGACGGGGGCTGGGCGGACGCGACGCCGGTCAGGGCTCCGGCGCCCTGCCGGGCGGGGGGGGGCCACCGGCAGCTCCAGCAGGAACTCCGCCCCGCCACCTTCGTGGTTGCCCGCCAGCAGCCGGCCGCCGTGCTGCTCGACGATGCCGTAGCTGATCGACAGCCCCAGCCCGGTGCCCTTGCCCACCGGCTTGGTGGTGAAGAAGGGGTCGAACAGGCGGCCGAGGTGTTCGTCGGCAATGCCCGGGCCGTTGTCGCGGAAGGTCAGTCGCGCCACCGCGCCGTCGCAGTGGCCTTCGATCCACAACGTCGGAGGCGCGCCGTCGGCAGCGGGGCGGCCTGCGGCGGCGTCCCAGGCGTTCTGGATCAGGTTCATCATCACCTGCAGCAGCTGGCCGGCATTGCCGATCACCTCGCAGGGCGGCCCGGGCTGCCAGTGCACCGCAAAGGCGGGCGCAGTGCCCTTCTGCACCCAATGGATGGCGCGTTCGATCACGCCGTTGAGCTCCACGTGGTTGACTTCGCCGCGGTCCTTGGCAGAGAAACGCTTCAGCCCGTTGACGATGTCTGCGGTGCGCTGCGCGCCTTCCAGCGTGCCCTGCATCAGCGAGGGCAGGTCGGCCAGCAGGTGGTCAATGCGCAGTTGCCGACGCATCTGCGCCAGCGCCTGCGGCGCGCTGCCAGCGTGGATGGCGCCGAGGTAGGCCTGCAGCCGCTCGCTGTAGCGCTGCAGGGCGTGCACGTTGCCCAGCACGAAGCTGATCGGGTTGTTCAGCTCATGCGCCACGCCGGCCACCAGGCGGCCCAGCGAGGCCATCTTCTCCGAATGCAGCAGCTGCTGCTGGGTGCGTTTGAGCGCCTCATGGGCCTCGCGCAGCTGGTGGTAGGCGCGTTTGAGTTCGCCCATCGGCCGGCCGACGAAGACCATGCCGACGCGCCGGCCGGCGGCGTCGAAGCGCGGTGTGCAGTTGAAGTCCACCGGCACGCGCTGGCCCTGGGCGTCGCTGAGCTCCAGCTCCACCACCGTGCCGCCGCGCTGCAGCGCCGCAGTGGTCAGCACATGGCGCACGCGGATCGCGCTGGCCTCGTCCGCGGTGAGCTGGTCGAAGCGTTCGCCGCGCAGCTGCGGCTCCGGCCGGCCCACCAGCTCCGACAGCGCGGCGTTGGTCTCTTCGATCACGCCCGCCTGGTTGCAGGCCACCAGCACGTCGCTCATCGCCGACAGCAGGCTGAAGATGAACTGCTGGGACTGCTCCAGCTGGGCGTTCTTCTCCTCCAGCGCCACCTCGTCGGCGACCAGCTGGGAGTACACCTCGTCCATCTTCTGGATCACGTCCATCCAGGTGGATTCGTCCATGCCCGCGAGGTCCTCGCCAGACGGGGCGGACAGGTTGGGGTTGCCGGGTGCGCCCGGGGCGTCGCGGCGGGGAATCGGGATGCGGGGTCGCTCCATCGCGGGCTCTCCGTCGTCGTACAGGCGCTCGTCAATGCACGGTGCAGACCATGCAGGGGTCGAAGGAGCGCACGATGTGCTGCACCGCCACCGGCGTCGCCTCGCCCGGGCGCACCGGCGCGCCCACCAGGGCGGCCTCCAGCGCGCCGGGCTGGCCGGCTGCGTCGCGTGGTGAGAAGTTCCAGCTGGTGGGCGCGATGATCTGGTAGTTGGCGATGCGGCCCTGGCGCAGCACCACCCAGTGGCCCAGCGCCCCGCGGGCGGCTTCCACCAGGCCGACGCCCTGGCCCTCACGGGGCAGCGGGGCGCTCGCGCACCAGGGTTCACCGTCGCGCAGCGCGAGCAACTGCTCCTCCATCCAGGGCAGCACACGCGCCAGCTCCAGCAGCCGCGCCAGCACCCGGGCGTGCACCGTGCTGCCGCTGCGCGCGGCGGTGGCGCGCAGCAGGGGCTGGCCGGCCACCAGCGCGCGGGCCAGCGCCCCACACTCCACCACCTCGCCGCCCAGCCGGGGCGCTTTGCCCCAGGAGTAGGCACCGCTGCGATCCGCATCGGGCAGGGTCACCCCCTCCCAGGGGTGGCGCGGCGGGGCGGCGCTGCCGGCTTCGGCATGGTCCGGGTCGGCCATCCAGGCGCGGTGCAGGTCTTCGCGCACTTCGGCCGGGTCGTAGGGCCAGAGGCGGCCGGTTTGGCCGTCCCACACGCCGGCGGGCTGCGCCATCGGCCCATCGGGCCGGCGCCCGGCGCCGTGGCTCAGCGCCAGCTGCGGCCCACGGCCCAGACGGTCCAACCCCAGGTCGGCGCTGATCTGCAGGAACAGGCGCAGGTCGCCCTGGCCAGGGGCGCGTTCCAGCCAGGCCTGCAGTTCGTCCTCGGTCGCGATGGCGGCCACGCGCTCCAGCGGCGCCGCGAACAAAGTCTGCTCCAGGAAGTCGCGGAACTCCCGCAGCCGCGCCAGCAGCCGCAGCCGCTCGGCCGGCTCCACTGCCCGGGCGCTGCCGCCGGGTTCGATGCTCTGGGTGTGCGGCCACTTGCCGCCCAGCGTGCCCATGATGGTGAACCAGCGCTGCCGCGCCGCCGTGGCCTGCCGGCTGTGTTCGCCCATGCTGCCGGCGCCCACGGCAGCAAAGCGGCGGCAGGCCTCGCCGTACCAGGGCCGGTCGGCGTAGACCGTCCGGGTGAAGTCCGGCATGAAGAACAGGTAGAAATGCGTCAGGTGGTCGGCCAGGTTCTCGGTGGCCAGCATCAGCTCGGTGACCCTCAGGCCGTTGGGCGGCGGCGGCACACCGGCCAGGTCGGCCAGCGCCCGGGCGGCCGCCACCGACTGCGACACCGAGCAGATGCCGCAGATGCGCGGCACGATCACCAGCGCGTCGTGCGGGTCCCGGCCGGTGAGCATGGCTTCGAAGCCGCGGTACATCGGCGCATGCACCTGGGCAGAGGTGACGCTGCCGTCCTGCACCTCAAGCTGGACCTCCAGGTCGCCTTCGACGCGGTTGAAGGGGCCGACGATCAGACGGGGCATGGGCAAGGGGGAATCAAGGGAAGACGCCCGCATCATGCCAGCCAGGCGCCGACCCCTCCGGCCGACCCTTCCGGTCCGGTCGCTGTGGCATGATCCGCGCCCCTTCCCTACGATGCCGACCGGGCCTGCCGTCCATGGACCTGCAACTGCCGATCAAAATCCAAGACGAACTGACCGACGACGTGGTCGAGGCCACCGGTCTGCTGGACCTGGCCAGCGGCGAGATCCGCAACGTCCAGTACCAGGACTACGACCTGGAGGAAGAAGGCTTCCCGGCGCGCCGCGAGGACTACGAGTTCACCTGCGGCACGCTGAGCAACGGCAGCAAGGAAGTCGAGTTCCGCATCGAGGTGGACCGCATGGGCCAGAAGTACTCCATCACCACCGATGAGCTGCTGGAGCTCAAGGGGCGCGCTGCCAAGCTGTTCACCGCGCCGCCCCCCGGCGCCCACGCACCCGAACCCGCCAAGAAGGCGGGACGCAAGACCGCCGCCAAACGCAGCTGAACGCAGGGCGGCCGGCGTTCAGCCGGCCCGTGCGGTGAGCCGGGCCGCGGCTTTACTTGGAGGCGGTGGCCGTTCCCGTCTGCAGGTGCAGCTTCTTGCCGTCCACGCGGACCTTCTGTCCGGCGGCGATGGACTGGGACTGCTCGATGGTGCGCAGGCTGCCGTCGTCCATGCGCACCTTGACGCGGTAGACGGTCACGGAGCGGGCGCGCTTCTCGATCTCGTGGCCGGCCAGGCCACCACCGACGGCACCGATCACGGTCATCGCGGCGCGGCCATTGCCGCCGCCCACCTGGTTGCCCAGCACGCCGCCGACCACACCGCCGGCCACGGCGCCGACGCCGCTGCCTTCGCCCTTGCGTTCCACCGCCTGCACCGACTCCACCACGCCGCATTGGGCGCAGGACTCGGCGGCCGGGGACGGCGCCGCAGTCGGCTCGGGTGCGGCCTGCGCGAGCTGCTTCGTCGGCGCTGCGGTTGGGGTTTCGGTGCCCGGCTGGCTGCTGCGGCCGGCCAGGAAGGCGGCACTGGCGATGCCCGCCACCGCCAGCGCACCCACCGCCAACCAGGCCTTGGGCAGACCGGCTGCGGTGGTCGAGGCAGAGGCCCCGGCACGCAGGGTTGACGGGGTGCCGGCCAGCTCGCGCGAGCGTGGGGCCTCAACGACTTCCAACGAGGACAGCGAGGCGGAAGGATTGCGGGTGTTCATTCGGAGCTCCAGAAATCATCTCCCCCGATTGGACGGGAGGCGGCCCCGACCGCTTCCTTCCACCTTGTATGGTGGCAGGAACAGGCGTCAGGGAATGTTTCCCATCTGGGGTGAATCTGCCATTCTGGCCTGCTCCTGCAACACGTTGATGGTCCGTTGCGACACGATCAACCCGTTCTCGACGTCGAGAAGCCGGGCCCGCTCGCACAACGGGAAACCGACGTACGCAGTGCTGATCTGCGGGCCTTCCGGGATGTTCAGAGTGCCGGTGACCCAGTGCGCATGCAGCGGTGGCGACCCGTCGAAGTGGAAGCGGCCGACGAGCTTCACAAGGTTGAGGCGGTCACCCTGGATTTCCCATGTACCGAGGTATCCGCGCCAACAGGCGGTGGATTCGGTGATGTGGTGTCCAGGTCTTTTCTGGATCTCTTCGACCGTCAGGTATCGAATCGCAGGATGGCCATCTGGAATCGGCGGGCAGCTGTTCATGCCCAGGATCTGCCCGTTGATGATGAGCGTTTCGCTGATCTGGATGGTCATGTTCGTCCTTTCGTTGCCGGGGAGCGGGGGGAGATGCGTTCGCGGTGCAGTTGCCGGCAGGCCGCGGCCAAGGCCGCGAGCGGCAGGCAGGACATCGGGTGCCAGGACAGCAGCGGGAAGCCGACGCCGATGGGCGCGCGGCTCCAGCCCAGGGTGACGGCCATCGACAGCGCCGCTTCCACGCCCAGGAGTGCCAGCCCCGCGACAGCGAACCGGGCCAGCCAGGGTGAAGCCGGCCCGGCGGTGGCCGTGTGCCTGAGGCTCCTCGCGAGCCGCACCGACAGCAGCAGGCCCAGCAACAAGACTGCTGCCAGGGTGAGGGCCGCGGGCAGCATGCCGAGCTGCGCCGCCAGTTTCAGGGGCAGGTATTCGCCGTAGGCCTGAGGCAGGGCGAGGGAGGTGTCTGTCGAGGGGCCGACCCAGGCCAGCGTCTCGCGCAGGCGGGCCGCCTGCAGGGCCTGGAAGCCGTCGCTGCGAAGAAGGCCGCCGCCGATGCGGGCGTGCATCGAGAGGCGCCAACTGGCCCGCACGATCGACACAGCGATGGCCGCGCCGGCCGCCGCAACCGCCGCCATCGAGGTGCGGCGCCAGGGTGTGGCGTGCAGCAGCACCGCTTGAATCGACAACCCGGCGATCACGACGGCGGGCTGGCGGGTCAGGCAGGCGGTGCCTGACCAGGCCATGAGCCAGATCAGCCGGACCCGGCGTCCCGGGGCTGCGCTGGCCGTGGGTGTGTGCTCCTGAGCATCGGCCGTCCATGCGGCCCAGGCGATTGCGAGGGTCAGCCCGGCGCCCTGCAGCAGGGCCATCCACCGTGCTCCCCCGCTGGGGCCGAGGAGGGTGTTGCCGGCCAGTGAGCCCAGGCACAGTGACAGCGGGATCCAGGGGGCGCCTGCGGCGATCGGACCTTCGATTCGCCTGGCACCGAGAGGGGAGGGTGGGGTCATGATCGGGTCCGGCTCATCGCGGGGCGAACCAGGGCCATTGCGGCTTGCCGACCGGGTCGACGTCAGACCATGCGACGTGGTATCCCGTGGTGCCGCGCAGCGTGGCCATCGACCTGGGTGACCTCAGGCAGTCGCGCAGGCCCACCAGATGGCCCGTCGTCCAGCTGCCGGGAACGTTCCGGACCGCCAGGACGGCCTGGGTCGCAACGGTCGGCAGGCCGCGCACGTCGAGGTTGGCGTAGGACACGCGGGTGGGGGTGTAGACGCTGCCCAGCAGCCCCACCCAAGGTTCGGTGATGGGCAGCAGGCGCACGACCCGTCGATCCAGCTTGCGCACCCATGGCAGCGGTGCGCCACCGACGGCCAGGACGGCGTCGACCTGCCGGGCCTGCAGGGCTGCCAGCGCGCTGTCGGCGTCGTCGAGCAGCACGGGTTGGAGCTTCAAGCCGGTCTTGGCATTGAGCAGTTCCGCCGTCGATCGGGCGCCACCCCACACAGCGACGCGCCGCCCTCTCAGGTCGTCCAGCCGACGCAGGTCCACGAGACGCTGCCTGCCCCACAGGCCGAACCGGCTCAGCCCGGCGCCGAGATGGCCCAGCCAGGATCCATCGGACACCGGCCGATCCAGGACCAGCAGGTGCAGGGGCTCCGGGTGAAGCGGCGCAAGGGTACGGATCGCATCGAGCTTCTCGTTCTGCGCACGGGCCAGCAGCACATCGGCCTGCAGGAAGGCCGCGGACACCTCGTTGGCGAGCAGGCTGTCGAGCGACTCCTCTGTGCCCGAGGACCGCTGCTCGGTCAGAGGCACCTGCGAGGATCCGGAGCACACCTCGGACAGTTCCCTCAGCATCGCGGAATACGTGCCGCCCGCCAGACCGGTGGCCACCAACAGCGTGGAGGCGCGGCGGCGATCCTGGGCGGGCGAAGGGGCTTCAAACGCTGCGAAACCGTCGGTGGGTGTGGACTGTGCGTGGGCCGGCCCAGCCAGGCTGGCGGCCAGCGCCAGGACGCCGGCCAGGGCGACCGGAAGCGTCCCGACATGCCGCGCACCATGGCGCAGACCCTGTCGTGGATCTTGTGGACCTTGTGGGTCGGGCGGGCGGGTGTGCGAGCGATGGTGTGACATGGCGTTCTCTGCGTTCAGTGCGGGATCCGGACATCCTTCAGGGGGTTCGGCGGGGGCGAGGCGTCGATGGCTGCGGTCTGTTCCTGATCGCCGAGGCTGCCGAGCAGGGACAGGACCAACACCACCAGGAGAGAAGCAACGAGGCGAAAGCGCATGGCGATTCCTGGTTCAGTGGTCGGACCCGGGGGCGTCCATCTGCCCGGCGCGCGCCGCGGTGACCCGGCCGACCTCGGTGACCAGAGCGGGCTCCACCTGCCGGATCAACTCGACATCCAGGCTCGCGAAGGCCCGTTTGACTTCGAGCTGCACGCTGTCGAGTGCCGTGCGCTGGAGCAGTTCGTGGGTGGGGTCCGCGAGTGCGGCGCCGAGCTCCCGGGCCATGGCGCGCTCGGCCTGCACCAGCGTCCACTCGATGCGGGCGCGTTCCACTTCCTCCTCGAAGCGGCCCACGGCCAACACCGCCGACCGCAGGACGCTCTTCTTGTGTTCCCGCAGCTGCAGGGCCTGGGCGATGTGTTGCTCCCATCGCTGCGCGTCCTGCGGATACTTGCGTCCGTAGCCGCGGGCCTTGTCCACATAGTCGTCGATGTGCGCCAGCACGGTCTGCAGTCCGCTCGTGGCTCTGTCGAGGGACTGTCGGGCCTCGATGAGCTGGCCTTCGAGCGTGACCATGGGGTTGTGTTGCGCCTCGGACCGCATGAGGCCCAGCTTGAGGTGGGTCAGCTTGAACGCCACCACGGGTGCCAGGTTCACGCCGAGCAGTCCCAGCACACCGGCGAGCATGATCCCGACCATGCCCTGGATGGCCATGAAGATCACGGGGGCGACGATCAGGGCCGCCGTCAGGCCGAGGACCCACTGGACGATGCGGGTTCTCGCAGGGTGTCCCATGCGCTCTCGCAACCCCTGCGATGCGGCAACTCGTGAGGCAGGCAGGTTCATGGCGTGTGCTCCTTGGATGTCGATGTCAGGGTTGGGTGTCAATGCATCGATCGTCGGCCCGATCGGATCGCAGCGCCAACCCCGATGTTTCCGCCCCTGGAATTCCCGGTGCCGACGCGGCGGGGCGATCCCGGGCGGCATTCGTAGAATGGGTTGGACCAGCGCTGCGGCAAGGTGGATCGGAGCGAGGAAGGGAACCGAAGATGGATGGGCACAGCCTGACGGCGCCGCTGGCAGTGATCGGAGTGGGCCTGGTGTCCACCGCCCTGCTGTGGCCGTGGCTGACCGAAGGACATGCACGGGTCAGGCGCTGGCGGATCCTTCCCGGCGTCCTGGGTCTGGTGGTGATGGCCGCGGCCGGCTGGATGATGTGGCTCCAGAAGGCCGCCCCTGCGTCGGCCGCCCTGAACGTCGAGAGCTGCCTGCAGATGCTCGATGCGGCGAACCCCGCAGCCGTCGATGAACCCAGGGACGGCCCCTTCAACCGGGAAGACCTGGTCGTCGTCTCCGGCCAGCGTCGCGGCACCTACTTCCGCGTTGGTGAAGAACTGGTCCGCATCGGGCGCGATCACGGTGTGCGCATTCGCAACCGATCGACGCGAGGCAGTCTGGAGAACCTGCAGTTGCTGGCCAGTCGGGAGAACGCGACCCTGGGCATGGCCCAGTCCGATCTGTTGATGTGGCTGAGCAGCTCCGCAATACCGCAGGAGCGCGACATCGCCCGGCGTCTGCGGGCCGTGCTGCCCCTGCACCTCGAGGTGGTGCATGTGCTGGCCCGGTCCGATCTGAAGCAGCTGGGCGATCTGGCCGGCAAGACCGTGCTCACGGCGTTCGACTCGCAGGGCAGTGCCTACACTGCCCGGAATCTGCTTCGAACCGACGGTGTCCCGGCGACGTGGTCCGATGCGGAGTCGGAGGCGACCTCGGTGTGCCGGGTGCTCGCCGGCACCGCCGACGCCGTGGTGATTGTTGCCGGTGCACCGGCGGCGACGCTGAGCCGGATGGCGGTCTTGCAGCGCACGCACAGCGGCGCCCGGGCCCTGCAGGGTGTGCACCTCATGCCCCTGTCGCCGGGAGTCGATCCCGGCCCCTACGGTGCCGTCCGCCTGACGCCTCAGGACTACCCCTGGCTCCAGGCGGAGGTGCCGACCCTGTCGGTGCGTGCGCTGCTGATGGCCTTTGATTTTTCGGCCGAGGCCAACGGCTATCAACGCCAGCGCTGCGCCCATCTGCGTCGCTTGGGCCGCGCCTTGCGGGCCGACCTGGACAGCCTCCAACGCGCATCGATCGCCGGGAAGCAGGAGGGTTTCGAGCTTTCCGGGACGGTGCCTGGTTGGCCCAGCGATCGATGCGTGGGACTGCAGTGACGGCGACGACGGGCGGCGGCCCTTCAGCGTCCGACGACAGGACCCTGGCGGTGACGGCTGCGCCGTCCTGGAGGTCCGTGCGGCGGCTGGTCCTGGTCCTCGTTGTGACGCTGTGCGTGGCCGCCCTTGCAGCACTCGTGCCGATCTTGCGCGCCGCCATGTCGGGCTCGGCGCCCCCGGCGGCTGCGCAGGGTGTGCGCGCGCCGGAGTCCGCCGCAGCGGTCCAGCATCCCGCCATCGCGCTTTGTCTGGATGAAATGGCGGCATCCTGGGCCGGATTCGCTCGCCGTGCCGGTGTCGGCCCGATGCCGATGTCCGACGACCTGCGCGAGTCCCTCGGGCGGCAGCTGGATCGTTGCCTGCAGTCCAGCCCGACGGTGCCGGGGCTGCAGATCTTTGTGGTGCAGGCCGGGAGCCGCATTCACTACGTGCTGCACGGGCCGGCCACCGAGGCCGACCTCGGCATGAGCCAGGCGGACGATGCGCGCTGGCTGGCGCGTGACGATGGGCCCTGGCGGGCTGCGTCGGGTGGTGCATGGCAGGAGCGGGTGCGTCGCCTGAGTGGCGTCCCGGAGCGGGTCGTCGTGGCCCGCGTGCTGGACCGCAGGCCCTCGCCCGGCCCGACCGAGCCCCGGGTTGCGGCGGATCCGGGCCTGGCGCCGGGTTGGGCCGTTGCCCAGGCCGTGCTGAGCCTGGCGGCGTTGCTTCTGGTCCTGACGCTGCTGTGGCTGGTTCGCCGTGTTCGCCGGGTGGAGGCGGCCTACCGACGCGAGCTGCAGGTCGAGGCGGACCGCCGCCGCACCAAGGAGGCGGAACTCGAGGCGGAGGTGCTGCGCCACCAGGCCACAGCGGACGAGCTGCGCCGGCAGATCACCGCGCGCCTGGACGTCGAAGACGGCGTCCGCTTCGGTCTTCTCGGCCTGGGTCCGGATGCGGGCATCGCACATGTGAACCGCGCGTTCGCCCTGCTCACGGGCTGGTCGCAGGAGCGCTTGAAGGGGTTGCGGCCCCCCTATCCGTTCTGGCCGCAGGAGGAGCTGAGTTCGGCCGATGACTTGATGCGGTTGGCGGCCGATGCCCTGGCTCGGGAGGAGGACGGCTTGTGGGTCGGTACCCTGCGTTCGGACGGTGTGACCCTGCGGCTGAAGGTGACGGCCAGACGATTGGCCTCCGTGGAGGGTTGGCTGCTGACCTGTTCCGATGTGTCGCGCGAGGCGGAGAACCTGCGGCGAGTGGAGGCCAACTCCGAGCAGGATGCGCTGCTGGCGATGGGGGTTTCCGCCGGGGAACTGCTCCACAAGCTGGCCAACCGCAACGGCGCCTACACCCAGGCCCTGGTCGCTGCGCGCCACGGCCTGCAGAACCAGCGTCTCGACCTCGTCCAACAGGGGCTGGACATCGCGCAGCGTGCCGGCAGCCAGCTCAACACACTGGTCGAGGAATTCCGCCCCCTGCTGCGCAACGAGCTCGAACTGAAGCCGGTCAGCCTGCATGAGCTGGTCACGGATGCGCTCGCGAACGTCAGACCGCGCGCGATGGCCGCCAACGTGCTGCTGCTCAACGCGGTGTCGCCGGAGTTGCCGCCGGCCAGGCTCAACCGCGTGATGGTGCATCACACGCTCATCAACCTGATCGACAACGCCATCGCTGCGCTGGAGGATTCGCCGATCGCCAACCGGCAGATCACCGTGGAGAGCTGGGTGTCGCCGCAGCAGGGCCAGATCCAGATCCTCGTGCGGGATCGGGGGCCTGGGGTCGCTCCCGAGCTGCGCGAGGCCATTTTCCGCCACGGGCATTCCACCAGGAAGGCGCACGGCGGCCACGGCATCGGGTTGCACAACTGCCGGCGCTGGATCGAAATGCTCGGCGGTTCCCTGACCGTCGGCGACAACCCGCCTCAGGGCGCGGTGTTCACCCTTGTGCTTCCACTGCCTCCCTAGGAGTTCCCTTGCACAGTCAGACCTCCTCACCTGCGGGGCGCTCCTGCGTTGCGTCCAGCCGACCTGGGATCGACGGCGACCGGCCACTGCGCGACCACCTGCCCGACGGCACAGCGCTGGACAGGCCGCAGGTCCATGTGGTCGACGACTATGCCGATTTCCGCCAGGCCTTCATGCTGAACCTCACCAGCCGGGGCCTGAAGGTGCAGGGCCATCCGAGTGGTGAGGCCTTCCTGGAGACGCCCGTGCTGACGCGGCGCGGCGTCGTTGTCCTCGACATCGACTTCGACCCTCCCGGCTCACTCAACGGCATCCAGATCTACCAGGAGATGCTGCGCCAGCGCTCGCCGATGCCCGTGATCTTCCTCACCGGGCCCCACGGGGAGGATGTGCATGTTGCGGTCGAACTGATGTCCCGCCGTGTGGGCAAGACCTACTTCTTCGCCAAGTCCACCGACTTCGAGACGCGCATCCTGCCCAAGGTTCTGGACTTCCTCGACAGCGAACGCAGCGACCTGCTGGCATTGGAGCGTGACCGGTTCACCGCACAGTGGCTGCTCGACAAGCTCACCTCCCGTGAGCGCGACGTCCTGCAGGGGGTTCTCGATGGCCAGAAGACACTCGCCATCGCCCTGGACCTGGGCATCGCGGAAAGCATGGTCGAGGAGTTGCGTGCCAGCCTGATGGACAAGCTCGGGGTGAAGCGTCAGCCGGCGGCGCTGGGCGCTCTCGTGATGCCCGTGCTCGAGCGCCACCAGGCATCGTCGGTGCAGGACTTCGTGAGGCGCGAGCTGGCCCTGCGCCTGTCGTTGCCGACTCCGCGCGAACAGGAGATGCTCGACCTGGTGCTGAGGTCCGCGCGGGGCATCGACGAGGCCGCGAAGGTGGCCGGATGTTCTGCCGACCAGGTGCGGGCGGTGCTGCAGTCGGCCCTGGTACGGATGCAGGCCCCCTCGATCCGGACCGTGCGCAAGTGGAGGGCCCTCCAGGGCCGTGCCGATCCAGACGACCTTGGAGAGTGCGCGACGTAAAGTCAGGGCGACCTGCCGGCGAACGGCCTTGCGAACTGCCTTGAGGACGGTCCTGCGGATCGCCTCGTGGGCGGTCTTGAACTGGAACAACAGAGATTCGCATGCACCTCCCTCCATCGACCTCAGGACGGCCCGCTGCCTTGCGGGGGCTGCGTCGTTGGCCGCGCCTCATCGCTGCGGTATTGACGAGCACGCTCGCCTGGCCTTGCCTGGCTGCCTGCGATCTCTCGACGCCCAAGGGCCTCTATCAGTTCCTGGAACATTCGGATGAGGAGGGCCGGCGGCTCAAGGCGCGAGGCACCTTGGCGTTCGATGGCGCGGGTGCCCTCCTGATCCGAGGAGAGGTACTTTCCGGAAAGCGCGCAGGGCCGATGCATCGGGTCAGGGAGTACAAGGTGTCGAGAGACTGTGTCATCTCGGTCGAGGAGAGCGGCAGCTTCTCGTGGGACCTGGACATCGAAGGGGGCAACCTGACCTGGTACGTGCAGGTAAAAAACGAGATCTTCAACGGCAAGGCACATCGTGTGGGCAACCTCGCCCCCAATGTCGATCGGGAGATCCGGCAGGCCGTCCAGGAGCGTGTGGAAAGCATCCGGCTCGGCACGGAAACCATGCGAATGGCCAGCTACTTTTCGCTGCACTGCATCCCGGGAGACTCCTATTCGACGGCTTGCGTCAAGTTCCGGGCCAACAAGGACGAGTTGATTCGTCGCTGCGTGACGGAGGGGGATCCGTACTGCAGTTACGTGGCCTCGATCGAAAACGAACGCACCTGGAGACTGATCAACCCGTGAAGGGGCCGATTCAGTCCGCCATCCGCCCCGCCAGGAAGCGCGTGAGCTCAGCGGCGGGTCGCTCGCTGCAACCGCTGCGGTTCTGACCCGACCACAGCGGCGAGAAGTCGCAGCTGCCGGCGGCCTCCGCCCGGGCGCGCAGCGGCGCCAGCGCCGTACCGGCCAGCGGGAAGGCCGGGGCCAGCGGAGAAAGCGGGCCGAGCTCGCGCATCAGCCGGTTGACCAGCCCCCGTGCCGGCCGGCCGGAGAACAGGCGGGTGAGTGCCGTCGGAGCTTCCGGCGAGGTCAGCAGCGCACGGCGGTGCACGGCGCTGGTGGTGGCTTCCGGGCAGCAGAGGTAGGCGGTGCCCACCTGCGCCGCGCTGGCGCCCAGGGCCAGCACCGCAGCCACCCCGCGGGCGTCGGCGATGCCGCCTGCGGCCACCACCGGGATCTTTACCGCGTCGCGCACCTGCGCCAGCAGCGCCAGGCTGCCGAGCTGGCTGTGCAGGTCGTCGGTGAGGAACATGCCCCGGTGGCCACCGGCCTCCAGGCCCTGGGCGATCACGACATCGGCGCCGTGCGCCTCCAGCCAGCGCGCTTCGGCCACGGTGGTGGCGGAGGACAGCACCCGCGCGCCCCAGCCCTTCACCCGCGCCAGCAGCGCCGGCTCGGGCAGGCCGAAGTGAAAGCTCACCACCGGCGGGCGGAAGGCTTCCAGCACCTCGGCCGCCTCGGCGTCGAAGGGTCGGCGGCCCGCGCCGGGCGGAATCGCTGCCGGATCCAGGCGGAACTCGGCGAAGTAGGGTACCAACGCTTCCCGCCAGGCCGCCTCGCGCTGCGGGTCCGGCTGCGGCGGGGTGTGGGCGAAGAAGTTGACGTTGTAGGGCCGGTGGGTGGCTGTGGTGATGGCGGCCAGCTCGTCGCGCAGGGCCTGTGGTGACAGCATCGCCGCGGGCAGCGCACCCAGCCCGCCGGCCTCGCTCACCGCGATGGCCAGCACACTGCCCTGGCTGCCGGCCATGGGGGCCTGCAGGATGGGCAGTTCGACGCCCATGCGGCGCAGCCAGTCGGGGGTGGCGGGGTGGGTCATCAGCAGGCCGTCGTGCGAGGAGGGGTGGCGGTCCGGGTCAGCGCAGCCGGGTCTTCTTGACCTGCGGCGGCACCACGCGGTGGTCGGCGGTGGCGTTGAGCTTGACGCGCCGCGGCGTGGCGCTTTTGCTCAGCGAGGCCAGCGCCACGAACCAGGCCTTGGGCATGTCGGTGGGCAGGCCGATCGGGATGCCCGCCAGCTTGGGTGTGGCGTGGAAGGGGTGGCCGGGGTCCTGGAAGCCCGGCTCGGTGCAGCTGATGCAGGCGTAGCCGCCGCGGGTGCAGCTGCCTTCGCCATTCCACAGCCGGGTGTTGCAGTCGGCATGCGCCTGGGTGCCCTTGCAGCCCAGGTGCTCCATCATGCAGCCCAGGTCGCTGGGCTTCTCCGCGCTGGCCTTGAACTCGTAGTACTCGTTGCGGGTGCAGCCGTGGTGCACCAGCTGGTCGGCGTAGAAGCGCGGGCGGTGGAAGCTGTCCAGCTCCGCCTCGCCGAGCAGGCCGGCGTCCAGCGCCATCAGGGTGTCGATCACCCAGCCCGGGTGGGTGGGGCAGCCGGCGATGTTGATCACCGGCAGCCCGCCCGCGCCGCGCCAGCCGGCGCCCAGCAGGCCGCCGGGACGGTCGTCCTCGAACTGCAGGCCGCAGGCCTCGGTGGGGTTGGGGCCGGTGGCGGTGATGCCACCCCAGGCGGCGCAGCTGCCCACCGCTGCGACGTGCCGGGCCACGTCGGCCAGACGGCGCACCCAGTCGATCATCGGCTCGCCGGTGCCGGCCAGGCGGTGAAAGCGCCCCGTGCCCTGCGGGCCGCGCAGCAGCGCGCCTTCGATGCACAGCAGGTCCAGGCCGACGTGTCCGGTGAGGCAGTCGTGCAGCACCTGGGTGAGCTCCTCGCCGCTTTCCAGGCTCAGGCTGGGGTGCCAGAGCAGGTTGACCCCCGCGCGGCGCAGCAGCCCGGCGAAGTCCGGCGTGTCCGCACACAGCAGCGACATGCTGCAGCCGCCGCAGCCGCCCGATTGAAGCCAAAGCACGTTCAGCATCTGAGCACTCCTCCTGGAACAGACGGCTTGACGAGGGCGACCTGCCGTGCAGCCGCCGCGGAACCGGCTTGGCCGGTCCGCTGGGGGCGCCCCCTGGAGGGGGAGGCGCCGAAGGCGCTTCGGGGGTGGGTCATTTCTCCAGGCCGAAACGCTGGAGCTTGGCGCGCAGGCCGACACGCGACAGCCCCAGCTCCTTGGCCGCATGGGTCTTGTTCCAGCGCAGGCGCAGCAGGGTCTCGCGCAGCACCATGGCTTCGATGGCGTCCAGGCGCTCCTGCAGCGTGCCGCTCTGCGGCAGCGCGGCAGCGCCGGCGTCTCCTGCGGCGGCGGCGTGGTGGCGGCCGGTCTGGCCCTGCAGCACTGAGGTGGAGAAGGCCTCGGCCGGCAGGCTGTTGCCTTCGCTCAGCGCCACGGCCCGGGCGATCTCGTTGCGCAGCTCGCGGATGTTGCCCGGCCAGGGGTAGCCCATCAGCACCGCCAGCGTGCCGTCGGCATAACGCATGCCGGGCCGGCCGAGTTCCTGGCCCACCTCGTCGAGCAGGCGGCGCGCGATCGGGGCAATGTCCCCGGCGCGCTCGCGCAGCGGCGGCATCTGCAGGGTGATGCCGGCCAGGCGGTAGTACAGGTCCTCGCGGAAGCGCCCGGCCGCCACGTCCTCGGCCAGCCTGCGGTGGGTGGCGGCCACCACCCGCACGTCCACCGGCACGGCGCGGGTCGAACCCACCGGGCGCAGCTCGCCCTCCTGCAACACGCGCAGCAGCTTGACCTGGAAGGCCGGCGAGGTCTCGCCGATCTCGTCGAGGAAGACGGTGCCTCCGTGCGCGCGCTGGAACAGGCCCACATGGTCCTCGTAGGCGCCGGTGAAGGCGCCGCGCTTGTGGCCGAAGAGTTCGCTTTCCAGCAGCGTGTCGGGAATCGCTGCGCAGTTCTCCAGCACGAAGGGACCGGCCGCACGCGGACTGGCGTAGTGGATGGCGCGCGCCAGCAGCTCCTTGCCGGTGCCGGACTCGCCCAGGATCAGCACCGACAGGTCGTAGCGCGCCACCCGCGCGGCCATCTCGCACAGTGCGTCCAGCGGGCTGCCGGGGGCACGTTCGATGCGGTCGAAGTCGAAGGTGGCGCGCGCCTGCGCCAGCCGGTCGGCGCGGCGGTGGCGCAGCACCGAGGTGCCCGCGCGCAGGTCCAGCTCCAGCCGGCTCAGGCCCTGCTGCAGCGTGCGTGCCTCCGCTGCGTTGCGCACCGTCTGCAGCAGGTGGTCCGGCACCCAGGGCTTGAGAACGTACTGGTAGATGCCGGCCTCGTTGACCCCGGCAATGATGTCCTCGCTGTCGGTGTAGCCGGAGATGATGATGCGCACTGCCTCCGGCCAGCGCTCGCGCACCTCGCGCAGGAACTCCACCCCCGACAGCCCCGGCATGCGCTGGTCGCAGAGGATGACGGCCACCTCCTCGCGCTCCATCAGCACACGTGCCTCGTCGGCCGAGCCGGCGGTGAGGATGCGGAATTCCTCGTCCAGCGTGCGGCGGATGGCGTCCTGCGAGCGCACCTCGTCGTCCACCACCAGCACCAGAGGCAGATCGGCGCTCGCGGGGTCGTTGTCGGGTCGGTCGGTGTGCATGGCAGGTGGAACGCGCAGGCGCGAGGAGGAGCGAGGAGGTCCGGGAAGCTGCGCGGTGGAGCCGATTGTGCCCGCCCGTGCGGCCACTGCGCGGCATGGGCTTCGGGTGGCTGCGGTGGCGCCGCATGCGCCGATCACACCCGGAAGGTCGGCTCTTTTTCGGGTTCGATCCCGATGCCGTCCCGCCTATCGTGCCAAACGCGACGTCCCGACCGTCTTCGCCGCTCAAGGCGCTGCTGCGTTGTGCCGATGAAACTCCGGGCCGCGTCGCCCGAAGCTGCTTCACAGACTCAGTACCACCACCGAACCACGACATGAAGAGCAACCGGCTGGGCTTGTTGATCATCGCCGCCACGCTGGCGGTGATAGGGCTCATCGTTGCGGCCGTGCAGGGCTACCTGGCGGACCGGCACGAGCGGCAGATCCGTGCCCAGGGAGTGAGCCTGTCCCACTCGCTGGCACTGCTGCCCTTCGAGCAGCTGGCCCCAGGCGAGGGCCAGCGGAGCGTGCTCCACACCGCCGTGGGCGCGCAGCGCAGCGAGGGTTTTGCCTATGCGCTGCTGGTGTCTCCGTCGGGGCAACCGCTGGTCGAGTTCACATTGCCCGGCACGACGCTGCCGGTGGCTGCGCTGCCGATTGAGCCTTCCGGCTGGTTTGGCGAGCGGACGCTGCGCTTGTCGGACTCGGGACAGCGGGTCATGGAGTTCCTCGGCCCGGTGATGCGGCAGGGCAATCTGGCCGGCTTCGTGCGGCTGGGCTACTTTGCCGATCCGCCCTGGGGTGGAGTTGAACAGCTTTCCTTTGCCGGCCTGCTGGCGCTGCCGATCTTTCTGCTCGCGCCCTTCTTCTACCTGCTGATGCGCCGCGAGATCCGTCCGCTGGCGCGACTGGCCGACCAGCTCGCGCAGGCCGATGCGTCCGCGTTGCCGGCCCAGGCTGCCAGGGCGACCGGCACCGCGATGCCGGGAACCGACCCGCTGGGCGAGTTCGTCGAACGGTTTGGCCGCTTCCTGAGCGTCACCGAGGCGCGCATGCGCGATCTGGAGACGCAGCGGCTGGATGCGCTGGCATCGAGCCGCCTGATCGCCTACGACAAGGGCAAGGTCGAGGTGGCGTTGCAGTCGCTGCCCGATGGCATCCTGGTGCTGGACGACGCCGGCCTGCCGGTATTCGCCAACGCCAGCATGGAGGGACTGGTAGGCCTGCCGCCCGAGCAGATCGTCGGCCAGCCGCCCAAGCAGTGGTGCAAGGTGCCGGCGCTGCTGGCTTTCCTGCTGCGCCAGCGCATGCAGTCCGGTGAGGTGGCGCTGAGGGCGATGCAGGCCGACATCGTGCTGGCCGGTGCACCGCCGCGGTTCCTCAGCCTGAGTGCCCAGCCGCTGCCCACGCCGCAGGACCGCCGCAGCGTCTTCGGCACCCTGGTCGTGATCCGCGACAGCACCCAGGAGCAGCTCGCGCGCACCGCGGGTGCCGACTTCGTGATGCAGGTTTCGCATGAGTTGAAGACGCCTCTGGCCAGCATCGTGGCCTACGCCGAACTGCTGATGGGCGACGACGGCCAGGACGCCGGCCTGCGCGTCGAGGCGGTCAACGTCATCCACGACGAGGCGCAGCGCATGGCCGGGTTGATCAACAACCTGCTGAACATCGCCAAGATCGATTCCGGCACCACCGCCCTCAAGCGCCAGCGCGTCCACCTGCACGACCTGCTGGTGGACGCCTTCGAGTCACAGCGCCAGGGCGCGGTGGGCCAGGGGCTGGACTTCCGCATCGACGTGCCGCCCAACCTGGGCGCCGCTGCGCTGGACAAGGACCTTTTCCGCATCGCGCTGAACAACCTGCTCAGCAATGCGATCAAGTACAACCGGCCAGGCGGCTTCATCGCGCTCAGCGCCGAGGAAGAAGGTGACCAGATGCTGGTCATCCGCATCCGCGACGGCGGCATCGGAATTCCCCCTGACCAGGTCGAGCGCATCTTTGACAAGTACTACCGTGTTGCCGACAGCCGGCCCGGCGCTGCGGCGCGCAGGGGCCATGGCCTGGGCCTGCACCTGGTGCGCCAGATTGTCGATCTGCACCAGGGCAGCATCAGCGTTGACAGCAAGCCTGGCCAGGGCAGCGAGTTCTGCATCCGCGTGCGCAAGCTCTCTGCGGTCTATGAGGAGGCCATGGCGGCATGAGATCTGGCAAGAAGGTCCTGATCGTCGATGACGAGCCCAACGTGGTGCGGGTGCTCAAGCTCATGCTGGAGCGTGCCGGCCACAAGGTGCGCACCGCTGCCGACGGCCTGCAGGGCCTGGAGCTGCTGCGAGCCGAGCTGCCGGACGTGCTGATCACAGACATCCAGATGCCGCGCATGGACGGGCGCGAGTTGGTGCGCAGCGTGCATGCCGAGATGCCGCAGCGCGGCTTCGACATCTACGTGATGACCTCGATGACCGAGCGCGAGGAGCGCGAGTGGGTGCGCCAGGTCCCTCGCGTGGCCTTCCTGGAAAAGCCGGTCAGCCCGCGCCAACTGGTTGCGAGCCTGGCCAGGACGCTGGACGACGCGAGCGAAGGAGCCGGCCATGGGCGCGCCTGATCTGAACGAGGTCGATTTCGACCGCATCCACCGCTGGCTGCAGCGTGCCTGCGGTGCCGGCACGCCGCTGCTGCTCTGTGACGCTCAGGGTGGCCTGCTGCAGCAGGGCAGCTCGGCAGCGGACGCCCGCTTGGCCGAGCAGCTGGCCGCGCAGGTCGAGGCCGGTTTTGCCTGGCCCTTCGAGGGCGGCGGCCTGGCTGCACGCGCGCTCGGCGAGGCCGGCACGCTGCTGTACCGCCCGGTGGAGAGTGCAACCCAACGCATCGGCTGGTTGGCCACCGCCGTCGATTCCGGTGATCCCGGCACCACCGCGGTGGACGCGCTGGCCGAGGCGATGGAGGACCTGGCCGTGTCGCTGGGCGAACAGGCCCGCCTGCGCAGCGAGCTCGACGGCATGACCGAGGAGCTGGCCGAGCGCTACGAAGAGCTGCACATGGTCTACGGCGTGGACGACCATGTGCGCCACCACGGCCATGACAAGCGCGCCTTCGAGCTGCTGCTGCGCGACTGCGCGCGTCAGCTGGAAATCGACGTGGTGGCCTACGTCAAGCCCGACAGCGGCGAGTGCCTCTGGGCCACCCAGCTCAGCCGGCCGATCCACAACCTCGATCTGGTGCTGGTGGAAATGCGTGGCGACCTGTTCCGCTTCGTGCAGGCCACGCGCGAGTCGCTGGTGCTCAATGCACCGGACGATGCCCGGCGCGCCTACGTCTTCACCGACATGCCCTACCGCGTGCTGGCCTGCCCGGTCAACAACGGCCAGCGTGTAGACAGCATGCTGGTGCTGCTCAACCACGCGCACAAGCCCGACTTCACAAACGGTGACCGTCGCCTGGCCGAGATCCTGGCCAGCCAGCTGTCCAACCTGCTGCACACCAGCACGCTGGTGGCGCGGCTGTCGAGCTTCACCGAGCAGATGGCCGCGGCGCTGGTTGAGGCCGTGGAAGCCAAGGATCCCTACACCCGCGGCCACAGCGAGCGGGTGCACCACCTGTCAATGGAAATCGGCCGTGCGGTCGGCCTGGACGAGCGCGAGCTGGAGCACCTGTTCTGGGGCTCGCTGCTGCACGACGTGGGCAAGATCGGCATCCCCGACGCCGTGCTGTGCAAGCCCGGGCGGCTCACGCGCGACGAGTACGCCTTCATCATGGTGCACCCCGAGCGCAGTTACGAGATCCTGCGCCACATCGAGTACCTCAAGGACGCTGTACCGGGCGCGCGTCACCACCAGGAGAAGTGGGATGGCACGGGCTACCCGCACGGCCTGAAGGGCGAGCGCATTCCGCTGCACGCCCGCATCATCGCGGTGGCCGACACCTACGACTCCATCACCAGTTCGCGTGCCTACCGCGCCGGGCGCAGCCACGAGGAGGCGATGCGCGAGATCGAGCGTGTCTCGGGCAGCCAGCTTGACCCGGCCATCGTCGCCGTCTTCCGCACGCTTTGCGCTGCCGAGCCGCAGTGGCTGCAGCGCTTCCGCATCCGCCGCGAAGGGGTGGCCGACAGCCTGGGGCAGGTGTCCGGCAGCCTTCAGGGTTGACCGCCGCGGCTGACCACGATGGATGACCGAGGTGGATGACCGAGATGGATGAAGTCGTGACCCGCAGCCGGGTGGGCGCACTGACCTACCTGTCGCCCGGCGGCGCGCTGGTCGAGGAGGCCGCGTTGGCCGCCTTGCAGGCTGCGGTGGCCGCCAGCATGGCGGCCGGGCAGCTGCAGCTGGTGCTGGACCTGGGCCGTGTCACCGTGGTCAACGGCCGGGCGCTGGAGCTGCTGCTCGACCAGTCGCTGCGGCTGGGCACACACGGCGGGCGACTGCAGCTCATCAACCCGACCGAGCTGGTGCGCGACATCCTGCTGGCCACCGGGCTGGACCAGCAGCTCGCGGTGGCGCGGCTGGATTTCGGTGGCAGTGAGCCGGTCCAAGGCGGCGGCGTGCGCCGACATCGTCGGCTGGGTGACATCTTGATGCGCCTGGCGGGCGTGACGGCCGAGGAACTGGCGGACGCCGAGCGAGCGCAGTTGGAGACTGGCCAGCGTGTGGGCCAGATCCTGGTCGGCCGAGGGTGCATCAGCGAAGCGCTGCTGCAGCAGGCACTGGCCGAGCAGCTTGGTGTGCCCTACCTGCCGCTGCGTCCGGGGCTGTTCGATGCCGCCGCGCTGGCACTTCTGCCGCGTGAGACGGCCCGTCGATTGAAGGTGCTGCCGCTGTTCCACGTCAGTGGCACCCTGACGCTGGCCACTGCAGACGCACAGGCTGTGCCGGCCTTTGACGAGGTGCGCCGGCTGACGCGCTGCAAGGTGCGCGTGCTGCTGACGCGGGCCGGCGACATCGACAAGTACCTCTCCGAGGCCTACACCGGCGGCGACTACGGCGCTGACCTGCTCGACGACCGCGATGCCGATCTGGAGTTGATCGACAGCGGCATTCCCGACGACTACACCACCATCGACGAGCTGGCCGGTGCCAGCCCGGTCATCAACCTGGTCAACAGCCTGATCCAGCGCGCCATCCGCGACAAGGCCAGCGACATCCACATCGAGATCCAGCGCGGCCGCTCGCGGGTGCGCTTCCGCATCGACGGCGTGCTCTACGAGGTGATGACGCCGCGTGCCGAACTGCACCCTGCGATCGTCTCGCGGCTGAAGGTGATGGCCAGCCTGGACATTGCCGAGCGCCGCCTGCCGCAGGACGGGCGCATCCAGGTCGCCACCCAGGGTCGCACGGTGGACCTGCGCTTCTCCTCGCTGCCGGGCATCCACGGCGAGAAGGTGGTGCTGCGCGTGTTGGACAAGAACCAGTCCATCCTCGATGTGGCCAAGCTCGGCATGGCCGAGGCCAACCTGGCCACCTTCAAGGGCCTGCTGGGGCGCAGCAACGGGCTGATCCTGGTCACCGGCCCCACCGGCAGCGGCAAGACCACCACGCTGTACGCCGCAGTCAACTACCTCAAGAGCATGGAGACGAACATCGTCACCATCGAGGATCCGGTCGAGTACCAGCTCGACATCATCAACCAGAACCAGGTCAACGAGGCCATCGGCCTGGGCTTTGCGCGCATGCTCAAGCACGTGCTGCGGCAGGACCCGGATGTGGTGATGGTCGGCGAGATCCGCGACTGCCAGACCGCCGAGATCGCGGTGCAGGCCGCGCTCACCGGCCATCTGGTGCTCTCCACCCTGCACACCAACGACGCGGTGGGGGCGCTCTCGCGCCTGACCGACATGGGGGTGGAGTCCTACCTGCTGGCATCGGCGCTGGTGGGCGTGGTGGCGCAGCGGCTGGTGCGGCATGTCTGCCCCAGCTGCAAGACCAGCTACCTGGCGCCGCCGGAGCTGGTGGCCCGCCACGGCTGGTCCCAGGAGACGCCGGTGCGTCTGGTCAAAGGCCGCGGCTGCGCCAGCTGCTACGACTCCGGCTACAAGGGCCGCCTGGGCATCCACGAGCTGCTGGTGGCCGACGAGCGCCTGCAGGGCCTGATCTCCCGAGGCGCCAGCCGCGACGAGCTGCTCGCCCAGGCGCGCCGCGCCGGCCACCGCACGCTTCACGATGACGGCCTGCAGCGCGCCCTGGAAGGCCGCACCACGCTGGAAGAGGTTGGCCGCGCTGTGCACGCCGGCTGAGAGCAGGGCACGCAGCAACAGCCGGCAACCCGCAAGAACAGGCAACCAGACCAGGCAAGGCAGGCACATGGCCCTCGATCTCTCCTCGTCCGGCCGCGGCCCTTCACCGGGCGCAGCCGCAACCGCTGGCGCACAGTCGCAGGCCCTGCCCTGGTGGCAGCTTTCCGTCACCGGCGGTCACCGCATGGGTGCCCGCGAGCGCATGCTGCTCACCGAGCGCCTGCTGCTGCTGCTCGAAACCGGCGTGAGCCTGCACCAGGCGTTGCGTGAGCTGCGGGTGCAGGAGAGCCACCCCGGCGTGGCCGCCGTGCTCGACGCCGTCTCCGATTCCGTGCTGGAGGGCCAGCCGCTGTCGGCGGCACTGCAGCGCCACCCTGAGCTCTTCCCGCCCACCTACGTCAACCTGGTCAGCGCCGGAGAGCGCGGCGGATTCCTGCCGCAGGTGCTGCAGCAGCTGTTGGAGATGGACGAAAAGGCCGAGCGGCTGCGCGCCACCATCGCCTCGGCGTTGTCCTATCCGGCCTTCCTGATCGTCTTCTCGCTGGCGGTGATCGTCTTCGTGCTGGTGGGCGTGTTCCCCAAGTTTGCCGACATGTTCGAGCAGATCCGCAACGACCTGCCCTGGAGCACACGGGCGCTGATGGCGCTGTCCGACGGCTTGCGGCTGCACTGGCCCTGGGTGCTGCTGGCGCTGGGGGGGCTGGCCGGTGGCACGGCGGCGCTGCTGCGCCGCCCCGAGGTGCTGGAGCGGCTGGACGCCCTCAAGCTCGGCCTGCCCGGCCTGCGCACGATCTACCAGCAGATTTACCTGAGCCAGACGCTGCGGGTGCTGGGCCTGTCGTTGGCACATGGCGTCCCGCTTGTGGATGCGCTGCAGGCCTGTCAGGACCTGGTGGCCAATCGCTCGTTCCGCCGCTTCATGACCGGGCTGCGCGAACAGGTCACCGAGGGGCGCGGACTGGCGTCGGGCTTCCAGCAGTCGCCGTTGGTGCCCACGATGGTGCGCCAGATGATCACCACCGGCGAGGACAGCGGCAACCTGGCCAAGGTCATGACCCGCATCGCCGAGTTCTACGACCGGGAGCTGAACCGGCGCATCGCGCTGATCTCTCGCCTGGCCGAACCGGTGATGCTGCTGGTGATGGGCGCGCTGGTCGGGCTGATTGTCGCCTCGCTGATCCTGCCCATCTTCAAGCTCAGCCGCGCGGTGCATTGACCGGGCAACGCGTCACATCTCAGCGCCAAGACGTGAATCCCCGGCACTTTCTGACCTCTATTCCAGCCACCGAAGGTCGAAAAGACGGTGGACCATCCCCCTTGCCGTCTGCCACCCATCGTTCAGACCTGTCCCTGGAGCCCTTCCATGTCGTCCACCCTGCGCCTTGCCGCCCAACGCGGCTTCACGCTGGTCGAGTTGCTGATCGTCGTCATCATCATGGCCATCCTGGCCGCGATCGTGATCCCGCAGTTCAGCAGCGCCACCAGTGACACCAAGGAGGCCGCGCTGGACTCGAACCTGGCCGGTCTGCGCAATGCCGTGGAGCTGTACAAGGCGCAGCACAGCGTCTATCCCGGCGACGTGACCAGTGGGTCCGGCGGCACCTGCAACACCACCGGCACCGCCGGCAACGGCGCGGCCGATTCGGCGCAGGCCTTCATGGACCAGCTGCTCGCCTACTCCAGCGCGGCGGGTGCCACCTGCACCGTCGGCGACGCCACCACCTACAAGTATGGCCCCTACCTGCGCAAGGGCCTGCCCAACGACGCAGTCACCGGCAAGGGCTCGGTGGTGGGCGACATCGTTGTCACCACCGCGGGAACCCCGCTGGCTCCGGCGGCTGCCACCGGTGGCTGGGCCTACGACACCAAGTCCGGCCAGCTGGTGATGAACAGCAACGCCACCGACAGCAAGGGCGCGGCCTACTCCACCCACTGAGGCGCAGGCTGGCTGTACGGCCGCCCCGGTCAGCGGCTTCGGCTCGATTTCCTGTCTGCCCTGAAGTTCCATGAAGCCCCGTCGCGAGTGCTGCAAGGCTCCCTCGCTGCGGGGCTTCACGCTGGCTGAAATGCTGGTGGTGGTCGCCGTCCTGGCGGTGATTGCCGGGACGGTTGTCCCCAGCCTGTCGGCACACGATGCGCAGCGGCTGGAGGTGGCGGCCGGCGAGGTTCGCGATGCCCTGCGTTTTGCCCGTGCCGAGGCCATGCGGCGCGGCAAACCGGCCATGCTGGACGCGGAGACCGCGCCCGGCAAGCTCAAGGTGCTGTGGCTGAGCAGTGGCTGCAGCAGCATGAGCTCCTTCAGTGCCGCCACCGACCCGCGCAGCAAGTCGGCTTACGTTGTCGATGTCAGCGGTGGCGCCTTTTCGCGTGGCGTCAGCGTCACCCCCCGCTTCCTCGCCAGTGCCACGGCCTATGGCGGCCTGGTCTTCGACGCGGCCGGCACGCCCAGCGATGTCTGCGCTGTGGCGTCCAAGAACGGCAAGGGCAACCCGGAAGCGGGCAGCAACGTCGTGCTGACCCTGGGCGACCGGCAGCTCACCGTCTCGCTCGACGTCGTCACCGGCCGCGTCACCGTGCCATGAAGCGCCGTTGCAACGCATTGCGACAAGGTCCCGTCGGCTTCGCCTATGTGGAGGTGTTGGTGGCCCTGGTGCTGGTGGCGGTGGTGCTGGTTCCGGCGTTGGAGGCGCTGCAGTCCGGGGTGATCGGCAGCGGCGTGCTGGTCAAGGTGGTGGACCGGGATGCCCTGCTGCGCGCGAAGATGGAAGAGGTGCTGGCCCGGCCCTTCGACGCGCTGAACGCCGAAACCTTTCTGGGCGGCGGCAACACCAGCAGCTCGGTCAGCGCGGCGCTGTCCGATGCCGTGGGGACGGCCAACCGGCGCCTGGTGATCCTGTACCGCACCGACGGCAGTGCCCTGTCCGCCGCCGATACCGGCCTGCTGCGCATCCGCGTGGTGTACGAGGCGGGCGGCACAGCCCTCGAGACGATGAAGTCGAAATGGTGGTGACAGCGCAGCGCTCCAGCGTCCGCCGGCGCCTGCGCGGCATGAGCCTGGCAGAACTGCTGGTGGCCACCGCGATCGGCGCAGGGCTGCTGGCCGCCTTGGGATCAGTGGCCCGGCTGGGCGTACAGGCGCGTGCCCAGACCCGCGATGGCAACGAGGCCATCCAGCAGGCCCGCTTCGCGTTGCAGCGTGTGACGGCTGCAGCCCGCGACACCGCGCCGCACAGCCTGCTGGCACCGGCGGCGAACACCAGCGGCGACTGGTTCAGCCCGGTCTACTTCTGTCTCAACGGCAGCCAGGCACTGGTCGAAACCACGTCGGCTGACACCGCCTGCAGTGCTGGCCGGGTGGTGGCCGAGCGCGTGAGCTCCTTCGGTCTGACCCCTGCCGCCGAGGGCGGAGCGTTGACGGCGGAGAGCGCCGCGGTGTCGATCACCACCCAGGCAGCGGCCGGCGCGACGGTGACGCTCACCGAGCGTCTGCGTCTGGGTGGAGGCACGCAATGAAGCCCTCGCAGCGCAGTCACCGGGCCCCGAGTCTGCGAGCCGTCGTGCAGGGCTTCGTGCTGCTGCCGGTGGTGCTGCTGCTGTCATTGGTGGCCGCAGTGGCCTACCTGGGCCACCGCGAGACCGCTCTGGCCAGTGCCACAGCGGACGGCAGCCGCGACATGGACAAGGCCCGCTACGCTGCCGAGGCTGGTCTGCAGCGCGTCACCTTGAAAATGCATGAAAAGGGCTGCAGCGGCAGCTATCCCATCTTCCTGCTGTCGGCCCTGCAAGACAACTCCTTTGACGGCGCCAAGTACTACGCCTACGCCGGGACCTTCAGCGGCTCGCCGGTGACGGTCTACTCCACGGGTACCTACGGCGACGCCCAGGTCACTCTGACCCGTTCCAGCGTTCCGATGCACCAGAGCAGCGCAGTGTCGATGACGATGCAGCCGGGGGCTGATGGCATCGACACCTTCGTGGAATCAGGCAACGCCTCATCCAATGCGAACCAGACCAGCCTGGTGGCCCAGCCGGGCAGCTCCCTGCCGTTGCTGCGCTTCGATCTCTCCGCCATTCCGGCGGGCAGCCACGTCACCTCGGCCACCCTGTCGGCCTATGCCGAGGGCGGCAGCGGCAGCGGGGCGGTGGCGCTGCACCGTGTATTGCGCGACTGGACCGAGGCGGCCACCTGGAGCAGCGGCGACGGCAGCAGCGCCTGGAGCACCGCCGGTGGTGACGTGAGCAGCAGCGCGGTGAGCAGCGCCGGCTTCACCGCAGCGGGCAGCTGGATGAGTTGGGACGTCACCGGGCTGGCGGACGGCTGGGTCAAAGGCAGCCTCTCCAACCAGGGCGTGCAGGTGCGCCCCCAGGCGGGATTGAGCAGCCTGACGCTGACCAGCAGCGACAGTGGCAATGCCTCGCAGCGACCCAAGCTGGCGGTCACCTTCATGCCTCCCTGCGGCTGGACACCCCCCAGCGTCACGGTGACCTTGAACCCCACCGCCGACACCGACATCGACGCAGACCTGCCGCTGCAGCTCATCAACTTCGGCAGCCAACCCGACATCTACCTGTCCAAGAGCCATGAGGCCCGCCCGTTGTTCCAATTCGACGTCTCGGGCATCGCCTCAGACAACAAGGTGGAAAGCGCCACGCTGCGCCTGTACTTTGCCAGCCTCTACAGCGGCAGCAAGTTGAGCAAGAACCTGTCGGTCAGCACCTACGCGATCTCCAGCCCCTGGAAGGAGATGGAGGCCAACTGGCTCAACCGCATGTTCCTGACGCTCTGGTCGTCTGCGGGGGGGCATTACAACTCCACGGCGATCACCACCAAGACGCTGGCACAGAACATGACCCCCGGGCAATGGATCGAGTTCGACGTCACGTCCCAGGTGCAGAAGTGGGTCGACGGTTCCGCGGTCAACAACGGCCTGCTGCTGCGGCTGACCACCAGCTCCGGCGAGCAGTTGATCCTCAACAGCCGCGAGGCAGCGAGCAACCCGCCCGAACTGGTGGTCACCTATAAGTGATCCCGAGGTGAGTGGACGGGGGGGCGCCGACCGGGTCCGCGCTCAAGCTGCCGAGAGGCGGAGCCGATAAATCCGGCAATGCCGCTTCCCGGACCCTGCAATGCGAGCGGCGGCCCTACCAACACCATGACTGCCCGTTCGCATCCATTTGCCCGTTCCACCAGCTCACGCGCGCCGAGCTGCGGCGGCGAGCGGCTGCGTCCGGTCGGGCGAGGCATGCATGCGACGCTGCCTGGGGTCGAACGATGAGACTCCGCAGGTGGAGCGTCCTGTTCAGGGTCGGCCTGCAGGCCTGGCTGGCACGCCTGCGGCCGGCCCCTCAGGGCCCGATCGGGCTGGACCTGGCGGCCGAACGGCTCAACCTGGTGCAGTTCACGTTCCGGCCCGACGGGCCGGCGCTGCAGGCGGCAGCCTCCCTGCCCTACCCGCAGCCGCGCGAGGAACTGTTGGCTCAGCCGCGGGTGCTGGCCGACTTCGTCCGCCGGGCTCTGCGGCAGCATGGCTTCAAGGGCCGGTGCATCGTCTCCAGCCTGGACCCGGCCGAGTTGCGCTTCTTTCCGGTGACGTTCGGCGTGGCACCCGGGCAGGACGAGGGCGGCGCCCTGGCGAGCGAGCTGCGTGCGCGGCTGGGGGCCGAACTCGATGGGGCGGTGGTGGACTACCTGCCCATCCGCAGCCACGATGCCGGTGACGACCAGGAGGCTGGCCGCGCCCAGCGTGACGCCCTGGTGGTG
>JADJCH010000043.1 GCA_016703325.1 Burkholderiales bacterium
GGTGCTGAATGCGCCGACGGTGAGTTCGAGATCCTGCGCTTCAAGGACGCAAGCCCTCAGCCGCTGTTCCCTGATCGGCAGCGCCCGCGTTCGACGCCAGCCTTCCCTGACCCCGGTGACCCTGCTGCCCGGAGCTGCACCCACCGGGTCCTGCCACCCGGTCGCCATGAGCCAGTTGCCCACCCCTCGGAACCCCCTGTCCCCTGCCACGCGACGCAGTGATGCTGCTGGGCGCCGGTGAACTCAACAAGGAGGTGCTGATCGCGCTGCAGCGCGCCTGGGTATCGAGACGATGCGGTGGACCGCTGGCCAGGCCCCGGGTCAACAGGTGGCGCACCACGCCCGCACCATCGCGATGAGCGATCCTGCCGCGCTGGAGGCCCTGATCCGTGTGAGCGCCCCGCTGGTGGTGCCGGAGATCGAGAATATCGCCACGCCGTGCTTTGCGGGCCCTGGAGGCCGAGGGCGTCGTGCGTGTCATCCCCACCGCACGTACCGCCGGGCCGCATCATCGTCGAAGGCTTCATCGCCTTCGACTACGAGATCACCCAGCTCACCGTGCGTGCCCTCGGTGCCTCAGGTGAGGTTGAGACGCACTTCTGCGACCCGATCGGCCACGTGCAGGTTGGAGGCGACTACGTCGAGAGCTGGCAGCCGCACCCGTCAGACTCTTCGTCCAGGGCGACCAGGTCTGGTTCAGCGAGGTCGGCCCGCGCCCGCACGACACCGGCATGGTCACGATGACCACCAGTGGCGAAGCGGGTTCGAGCTGCACGCCCGTGCCACATGGGCCTGCCGGTGGACACTTCCTCAGACACCCGGCGCCAATGCGGTGATCTACCGGGGAAGCGTGGATGCCCAGGGCATCGCCTTCAACGGCGTGGACGAGGCCGCTGCGCCTGCCGGGCACCGAAGTGCGCCTGTTCGGCAAGCCGGGAGCTGTCTGAAGCCGCATGGGCGTGGCGCTGGCACGCGATGCCGGCGTCGGGCGGCCCGGGTCACCGACAAGGCGGCCGCTGCGCGGTCCGCCCCGCGCGCCTGAGTCCTCCCCCCCGGGGCTGCGCCGCGATGAGCCGTTTCCCCACCCCGGTCCTCTCACCCGCGCTTCGACCCGTGAGGCCGGCGCACTGCTGGCGCGCCGGGCTACCTGCGCCTGGACGCGCTGCCATCGTGGCCCGCTTTGCCGGTGTCCAACCCCAGGCGCTGGCCGACCTGGCTCCGGCCTGGCACCACCTGCCCGCGGACGACCACCTCAAGGACGGCGGGCGCTACCGCCGCAGGCGCCATGGCAGCTACCTGCAGACCCTGGCCACCCAGGCGCTGCGGGAGATGCCGCACCGCCCCCATTGGCAGCCCCACCTACAACGCGCTGCATGGCGGCATGCTGCGCTGGTTCGAGCCGCTGGGGGCGGCCCTGGCCACCGCGCCGGCCTTCCTGGCGCTGATCGGCAGCCTGGGTGAACTGGTGGCCCGTGCGGTGCACCGCACGGAAGCCGAACCCGCCTTCGATGGCCGCTGGTTCATTGAGGCCCACCCCTTCCGCATCGACACCACCGGCGGTGTGGGTCGGCCCACGCCGGAAGGCGCCCACCGCGACGGCGTCAACTTCGTCGCCGTGCTGCTGGTGGACCGCCATGCGGTGCGCGGTGGCGAAAGCCGCGTCTTCGCCGCCGACGGGCCGGAGGGGGTGCGCTTCACGCTGGAGGAGCCCTGGTCGGTGCTGTTGCTGGACGACGACCGGGTGATCCACGAAACCACCCCCATCCAGCCCGCACTGGCCGAAGAGACCGGCTGGCGCGACACCCTGGTGCTGACCTACCGCGCCGGAGCCTTCCAGGACCCACCCGGCACCTGATCGCCGGGCCAACCTCCGCACCCGCCGTCAGGGCCTTGGCAGGGCGCGCGCCTTGGCCTGCCAGAAAGCGGTGTCGAACAGCTGCTCGGCCCCGGAGCGCTCGTTCACCAGCCAGAACTGCCGGCCATCCGGGCTGATGCGGCTGACCTCGCCGCAATGGCGCCCGGCCCTCACGCGCTGGCCCAGGGCACTGGCCGGGAAGCCCGGTTGCGCGGCCAGCAGGGCCAGCTCCAGCGGCTCGCGCCGGTCGGCGGCCAGGCGCCGGCGCTGCAGCAGCGCCGCCAGCACCGGATGCGCGCGGTCGGCGGGTGACAGGCACACCAGCAGCCTCGCCTGGGCGCGGCTGAAGGCCACGTTGAACAGGCGCAGGGCCTCCTCGGTGTTCAGGAAGGGCGAGCGGCCGTCCACCGGGTCGAAGATCACCCCCGGAGCCTCGCTGCCCTGGGCCCGGTGCACCGTACTGACCTTCACCGACTCGTTCACCCCACGCTGCTGCAGGCACTGGCGGATCAGCGAGCGCTGGGCCCGGAAGGGCGTGAGCACGATCAGCTCCTGGGGCTGCCAGCGGCCCGTGGCCAGCTCGGCGGCCACAGTTACGGCAATGAACTCGGCCGACTCGCGCCGCACCGGCCCGCGCTCTGTGGCAGACCAGGCTCCATCGCTGTCCAGTTCGTGCAGCAGAAGGTGCTCCTGCACGGCGCTCTGCGCCAGGGGGCGCTGGCGGGCGGCCCGCCAGTCGGCGCGTCGGGCGGCATCGTCGGCCACCCGCAGGCTGCCGTCGTAGAAGAGGTCGCTCACCAGGGCAGAGATCGGCTCGGCCATGCGTGACTGCTCCTCCAGCCGCACGACAGCCGACCCGCTGCGCGGCATGAGGGAAAACGCCGATCGGCCTAGCCAGCGCCGTGCCGCCGGTTCCGGGCTGCGCAGCACCGGGGAGAGCTGGCTCGGGTCCCCCGCAAACAGCCAGGCACGGCCCAGCGGCAGCAGCGCCAGGGTGTGCGCCAGGCTCACCTGGCTGGCCTCGTCGAACACCAGCAGGTCGAAGGGAGGTTCACCTCCGGTGGCGTCACCTTCGCCCCCCAGCTCGCGCAGGCTCCTGAGGGTGCCCACTGCACGGGTGGTGGTCATGGCCGCCAGCCGGCAGCGGCGCAGCACCTGCTGGGCACTGTGGCGCAGCTCCAGGCGGAGGGCAGCCACCCGGTCAGACCAGGCTTTGAGCGCCTGCGGATCCCGCGTGGCCGGCCGCGCCGCCTCTGCCCGCGCCAGGCGCTGGATCAGCCCGCCCTCCCCCAGCGCATCGGCCGGGATGAGGTGTTCTCTCCCCACGTAGGCCGCCGCCTGGAAGCGCGTGCCGAGACGCTGGACGCCAGCACGCCAGACCTCGCGGCGGCCCTTGTGCAGCGCCTTGTCCACCGCCAGCGTGGCCAGGTCCACCGCGGCGTTGGTGGTCGACAGCAGCAGCACCCGGGCCTGCGGGCGCAGCTCCAGGTACTCCGCCAGCATCACGCCCAGCGTGGTCGTCTTGCCGGTGCCCGGCGGCCCCCAGAGGAAGGCGCAGCGCTGCTGCAGCAGGCCCAGCGCCTGGCGTTGGCCCGGGCGCAGCCACCGGAAGGGGGAGCCGGTGAGCACCGGTCCGTCGGCGGCGTCTGCCTCACCACCCGCCCATCCCGTGTCACGCCCGGCGGCTTGACGTTCCAGCCGGTCCAGCGCCTGCAGCGCCTGGGCCGCCCAGCCGGCATCCCACCAGGCCTCGGTCACCGCACGCAGGAAGCGCGTCGGGTACAGGCGAATCAGCTGGTCGTGAGCGGGCGGCGGGCTGCTGGCGTTGTGCAGCAGCAGCTGATCGTCCTCCACCGACAGCGCCAGCACCCCCGCAGTGCCGCGCTGAGGTGCCCCCCACCAGGCCGTGGCACCGTCCAGGCTGTCGTCCAGCAGCGCCTGCGCCGACGCCAGGCCACCGCGGCGGCCTTCGGCAAAGACATATCCGGGCTGCAGGGTGACGCGCCAGAGCGGGCCTTCGGCCTCGCGGCGCTGGACCTTGAAGTCGTAGAACTCCGGGGTGGCCTCCAGCTCGGCATCCAGCGCGGCGCGGATCTCGTCAAGGGTCATGGCGGTCGGTGAAAGCGGGCGGCATTGTGCCGTGCCGGCACAGTCGGACGAGCCGCGCCGACTTCAGCCCGCGTAGACCGTCACCGGCATGTCCGCCATTGGCACCGTCAGCCCCTTCAACCAAGGATCCACCTGCTCCACCGCCACCGGGCGGCCCAGCAGGTAGCCCTGCACCGCATCGCAGCCGATGTCGCCGAGGAAGTCGAGCTGATCCTGTGTCTCGATGCCCTCGGCCAGCGTGCGGAACTCCAGCGCCTGGGCCATGCCGACGATGGCGCGGATGATGGCCTCGCTCTTGCTGTTGCGGCCGATGTCCTGCGTCAGCGAGCGGTCGATCTTGAGCTGGTCGATCGGCAGGCGCGACAGCTGCGAAAGGTTGGAGAAGCCGATGCCGAAGTCGTCGATCGACACCTTCACGCCGGCTTCGCGCAACAGCTTGAGGCGGCGCGCCGTGCTCTCGAAATCCGACATCGCAATCGACTCGGTGATTTCAATGGACAGCCAACGCGACGGCAGATTGCAGGCCTCCAGCGTGGCCAGCACACCGGCAGCAAAACCCGGATCGGTGAACTGCGATGGCGACACGTTCACAGACACCACCTGCGGCCGGCCACATCGCAGCCACTGCTGCGCCTGCTGCACCGCCAGCTTCAGCACCTGCTGACCGAGCACGCCCATCAGTCCAGCCTGCTCCGCCACGTCGATGAAGGCACCGGGCATCAGCAGGCCGCGGGTCGGGTGGTTCCATCGCACCAGCGCCTCCAGCCCGACGACCGCCGGCCGCTGACCTCGCCGGGCCGGTCGAGCCTGCAGCTGAAGCTGGTAGTGCAGGAGCAGTTCACCGCGCAGCAGCGCCTGGCGCAGATCGGCTTCCAGCCGGTTGCGCTCCAGCAGCTGCTGGTGCACCTGCTGGTCGAAGAAGCGGCAGCGCCCCTTGCCGGCCTGTTTGGCGTTGTACATCGCCAGGTCGGCAAAGGTGACCAGTTGTTCGGCCGTGCTGCAGTCGTCCGGTGTGACGGCGATGCCGATGCTCGCGCCGATGTTGACTTCGTTGTCCTTGACCGCGAATGGCAACTGCAGCGAAGCAACGATGGCCTCTCCCACCCTGGTCAGCTCGCGCCGATCGGTCACCCCCGGCAGGATGGCGATGAACTCGTCACCGGCAAAGCGCGCGAACACCAGATCCCTCGGCAGGCGGTTGCAGGGCATGCCCAGGCCGTCCAGGCAGGCGTCGATGCTTTCCATGTCCCGGCCCAGCCCCTGCTCCAGGATGCGCCGCGACGCCAGGCGCAGCAGGATGTCGCCGCCATCGTGACCCAGGGTGTCGTTGACGCGCTTGAAGCCATCCAGGTCGATGAACAGCAGCGCAGCGCGGAACTGCCCGGCCTTCGGCCCATTCAATGCGTACTGCAGCAGGTGGTCGATGGCTGCCCGGTTGGGCAGTGCGGTGATGCCGTCGGTGTAGGCCAGGGTGTTGATGCGCGTCACATTGGCGTTGAGCCGCGAGCGCATCTTGCGAAAGCTCTCTGCCAGCCCGCCGATTTCGCAGGCACAGTCCACCTCCACCGGCGCTTCGAGATGCCCCTGGGCAATGGCCTCGGTGCTGCGCTGAAGCTGCCGGATCAGGCCGGTCAGCCGGTCGGCCATCCAGTACGTGGCCGCCGCGGTGCCCAGCACCAGCAGCGCCAGGCTGAACAGCGACTCGGCCGTCCAGGCCGGCTGCGTGCCCAGCCAGTGGTCCCGCGCCAGCCCTCCGCACAGCGCCAGCAGTCCCGCAGCCAGTGTGAAGCGCCAGCGGATGCTGTTCAGACCGGAACCGAAGCCTCTCACGTCAAACTCTCCTGGAGGGAGCACTGCTCACTCTTTGCGTTTTCTGAAGGCACCTGGACCGATCGCCTCCAGTTGCTGGCTCAGATCGGCCCGGCCCTCGGCCATGCCGATGAAGAACAACCCGCCGGGTCGCAGGCGCTCGACCACCCGTTCGATCACCTGGCGGCGGGTTTCGGCATCAAAGTAGATCAGCACGTTGCGCAGGAAGATCGCGTCAAAGGGCCCCAGCGGCTCGAAGTCCTCACAGAGGTTGAGCTGGCCAAAGCTCACCCGTTCGCACAGTTCCGGGCGCAGCTGCACCAACCCTTCGCAGTCGCCCTCGCCGCGCAGGCAGTGCCGGCGCAGCAGGGCCTGCGGCACATGGCGCATCCGCTCGGCCGGGTAGATGGCGGCCTGTGCGGCGCGCAGCACCCGGTCGCTGATGTCGGTACCCAACACCGACCAGCCGGGGCCGATGCGGTGCAGCGTCTGCAGCTCCGACAGCACCATGGCGATGGTGTAGGCCTCGTCACCGCAGGACGACGCAGCACTCCAGACCTGCACCGGTGCGGCGGGTGTGCGTTCGCGCGGTCGGCCGAGGTGCTGGCGCAGGATCTCGAAGTGCACCGGCTCACGAAAGAAGTAGGTCTCGTTGGTGGTGAGCAGGTCGATGGCCACCTGCAGTTCACCGTCCCCACGTTCCTCATGCAGCAGCGACAGATAGGCGTCGTAGCCCTCCAGACCCAGGCGGTGGATGCGCGGAGCCAGCCGGGAGGCCACCAGCGCCTTCTTGGTCGGCGGCAGGTTCAGGCCGATCGTGCCGTGCATCAGCCCGGCAATGTCGCGAAAGGTCGAATCGCTCAGCACGGTCTGCACCTCTTCAAGCCAACGCCCGCTCCTGGGCTCGCTCACACAGGTCGGCCATCTCGCGCACGTCCAGCGCCCGGTCGGGCTCCAGCAGCACCACGAAGCGCTGCCCCACCTTGCCGATGCCCTGGATGAAGTCGCGCCGCACCACACTGCCGAAGTCCGGCGGCGGCTCGATCTGCGACGGGGTGATCTTGATCACCTCACTGACCGCATCCACCAGCAGACCCAATTCCACGCGCTCACCATGGCGCTGGGTGTCGAACACCACCACGCAACTCTTCTTGCCCAGGACGGATGACGACCGTCCGAAGCGGGCGTTGAGGTCCACCACCGGCACCACCGATCCCCGCAGGTTGATCACCCCCCGCACGAACTGCGGCATCAGCGGCAGCGCGGTCATCGGCCCGGCCTGGATGATTTCCCGCACGGTGCGGATGTCCATGCCAAACACCTCCTGGCCCAGCCAGAAGGTGAGGTACTGCAGAGGGCGCTCACCGCCGGCAGCCGCCTGGCTTTCGCTGGCGCTGCGTGCGGCGTTCAAGGCTTTCATGCTCATCGCTTCTTCCCCATCACCATCAGTACGGACGGAAATTGCCGCGGCCGGCATTGGCCACCTTGCGCGGCGTCAACGACGGCGAGGCGGCCGCCGCGGAGGTGGCCGATGCCGTGGGACGCAGGGCGTGTCGCATCGGAGAATTCGGCGCGCGTCGCTCGACGTACCCGTCTGCGCTGGAGCAGGAACGACCCGCAGCACCACTCCCACTTCCGTCCTGAGAGAAGAACGACACCGAGCGCTGCAACTGCTCCGACTGCCCGGTCAGCTCCTCGGCGGTGGCTGCCAGCTCCTCGGAGGCCGAGGCGTTCTGCTGCGTGGCGGTGCTGAGCTGCCCCATGGCCCCGCCGATCTGGCCCACCGCCTGGCTCTGCTCCTCGGAGGCGGCGGCGATCTCCTGCACCAGCTCGGAGGTCTTCTTGATCGACGGCACGATCTCGTCGAGCAGGCGGCCGGCCCGCTCCGCGGTGGACACGCTGGTGGTGGCCAGGTCGCCGATCTCCTTGGCCGCCTCCTGGCTGCGTTCGGCCAGCTTGCGCACTTCGTCGGCCACCACCGCAAAGCCGCGGCCGTGTTCGCCGGCTCGCGCCGCTTCGATGGCGGCGTTCAGTGCCAGCAGGTTGGTCTGGTAGGCGATGTCATCGACGATGCTGATCTTGGCGGCGATCTGCTTCATCGCGGCCACCGTCTGCGTCACCGCATTGCCACCCTCGGCCGCCTCCTGGCTGGCCTTGGTGGCCATGCCGTCGGTCATCTTGGCGCTGTCGCTGTTCTGGGTGATCGAGGCCGACATCTGCTCGATCGACGCGGTGGTTTCCTCCACCGAGCTGGCCTGCTCGGTGGCCGCCTGCGACAGGCTCTGAGCCGTGGCGCTGACCTGATTGGCCGCGCTGTTGAGGGCCTCGCAGGCGCTGCGCACCTCCGAGATCACTTCGGTGAGCTTGTCGCAGCTCGCGTTGGCATCGTCCCTGACGCGCTCGAACACCCCGGCGCAGTCGCGGTCGATGCGCTGAGACAGGTCCCCTTCGGACAGGGCAGACAGCACCCGGCCAACGTCGCCGAAGATCTCTCTGGTGGTTTCCAGCAGTGCGTTGACGCCTTCGCTCAACGCCTTGGGTGCGCCGCTCTTGCCCTCCAGCGGGATGCGCTGATCCAGGTCGCCGTCGCGGGCCGCGCCGGTGACCGCCTGCGCCTGCTCCACCGTGAGCGCCAGCATCTCGGCCGCACGCACCTGCTCGGTGATGTCGGTGGCGTACTTCACCACCTTGAAGGGTTTGCCATTGAGGTCAAGGATGGGGTTGTAGGACGCCTGGATCCAGATCTCCCTGCCGCCCTTGCCGATGCGCAGGTAACGCCCGGCATCGTATTCACCGCGGCCGAGGCGCTCCCAGAACATGCGGTACTCGGCACTGGCCCGGTGCGCCGGATCCACAAACTGGCTGTGATGCTGGCCAACGATGTCCTGCAGCGAGTAGCCCAATGTGTTCAGGAAGTTGTCGTTGGCCCGCAGCACCTTGCCGTCCAGGCTGAACTCGATCACCGCCTGTGCCTTGCCGATCGCGTCCAGCTGGCCGCTGAAGTCCGCCGCCTGCAGACGCGCCTCAGTGATGTCGGTGGCGTACTTCACCACCTTGAAGGGCTTGCCGCTGAGGTCGAAGATCGGGTTGTAGGAGGCCTGGATCCAGACCTCCCGGCCGCCCTTGCCGATGCGCTTGTACTGCCCGGCATCGAATTCACCGCGGCCCAGTCGGTCCCAGAACATGCGGTACTCCGCGCTGGCTCGGTGCGCCGGATCGACGAACAGGCTGTGGTGCTGGCCCTGGATCTCCGGAAGGCTGTAGCCCAGCGTCTTCAGGAAGTTCTCGTTGGCCGTGAGCACCTTGCCGTCCAGCCCGAACTCGATGACCGCCTGCGACTTGCCGATGGCGGCCAGCTGCCCGCTGTAGTCCGCCGACTCCAGCTTGCTGGCCGTGACGTCCGTGGCGATCTTCAACACCTTGGCGATGCGGCCCGCATCGTCCCGGATGGGTGCATAGGTGGCCTGGATCCACACTTCCCGACCTCCTTTGGCGATGCGCTTGAACACCGCCGTCTGGGTCTGCCCGGAGTTCAGGCTGGCCCAGAAGTCGCGATAGGCCTGGGTGCCGGCGTACTGCGCATCCACGAAGGTGCGGTGCGGCAGGCCGACGATCTCGTCCGCCCCATAGCCCATCAGGCGGCAGAAGTTGCCGTTGGCCTTCAGCACCGTGCCCTGAGGATCGAACTCGATGTGGGCGTAGCTGGTGTCGACCACGGAAAGAATGCCCGTCGCCAGGCCGCGGAAGTTGTCCCGGTCGGCCTCCACCTGGGCCAGCGTCGCGCGCAGATCGGCCAACTGCGCATCGGCCTCGGCACGCAGACGGGTGCGCTGATCGCTCTGCTCCCTGGCTTGTTGTTCCGCCTGTTGACGGGCTTGCTGGAGCAGGCGCTCAGAGTCCTGCCGCTGTCGTTCGACCTCCTGGCGAAGCTTCTCCGCCTCCTGGCGGTGCATCTCGATCTGGGACCCGGCGAACAGTCGGGCCAGGGCGCTGGGAGCGGGGGTGTTCATCGGCGGTTTCCTTCGACAGAGAAAGCGTCGGCAGTGGCGACGCTGGAGGGTTCAGTGAGATCGCGGCGGCCGGAGTCGGACCGCTGCGGGAATGAGGGATCGGCCGCGGTGGCCGAGGAGGCCGATCGAGCCGAGGGCGCGTGCCGGCCACTGGCCACGATCTGGCCCAGCGCCTCCGCGTCAATGATCAGTGCCACCTCGCCCGAGCCGAGGATGGAGGAGCCGGCGATGCCGCGCAGGCTGCGCAGCAGCCGGCCCAGCGGCTTGATGACGGTCTGGTGCTGGCCCAGCAGCGTGTCCACCCGCACACCGACCTGGCGGCTGCCGCAGCGCACCACCACCACGCTGTGGCGCTCCACCTCAGCGGGATCCAGGTCGTAGAGCTGGCGCAGATCCACCACCGGCAGCAGCCTGCCGCGCAGCTCCACGCAGCCACGGCCCAGGGGGTCGGTCTGCATCGACTCCGGCCGGGTGGAGATGACCTCCACCACCGATTCCAGCGGGAAGATGAAGCGCGATGCCCCCACCCCGACCAGGAAGCCGTCGATGATCGCCAACGTGAGCGGCAGGCGAATCTCCATGCAGCTGCCCTGACCGGGTGTGCTGGAGATCTGGATCGAGCCGCGCAGCGCCTCGATGTTGCTGCGCACCACGTCCATGCCGACGCCGCGGCCGCTGAGGTTGGTGACCTGCTCGGCGGTGGAGAAGCCCGGCTCGAAGATCAGCCGCAGGATGTCCTCCTCCGGCGGCACCACGCCTTCAGGCACCAGACCCCGCTGCCAGGCGCGCTGCAGCACCTTGTCGCGCTGGATGCCGCGGCCGTCGTCAACGATGCGGATCAGCACGCTGCCGCTCTCGTGACAGGCCGACAGCGTCAGCCGGCCCTGGGGCGGCTTGCCTGCGGCGATGCGCTGCTCGGCTGTCTCCAGCCCGTGGTCCAGCCCGTTGCGCACCAGGTGCATCAGCGGGTCGGCGATGCGTTCAACCACCGCCTTGTCCAACTCGGTGTCGCCGCCGACGATCTCCAGCGCCACCTCCTTGCCCAGCTCGGCAGCGGTGTCGCGCACCACCCGACGGAAGCGAGCAAAGGTGTCGCCGATCGGCACCATGCGCAGCTTGAGGGTGCTGTTGCGGATGCCTTCGATGAGCCGCGAGATGCGCTGGTTGGCTTCGATCAGGCCACGCTGACGGGTCTGCCGCGCCAGCTGGGAGGCGCCGGCACCCGCGATCACCAACTCGCCCAGCAGGTTGATCACCTCGTCCAGGCGGTTGGCGTGCACGCGGATGTAGCCGCCATCGTCCACGGCGCCCTCCTTCGGGCGAGAAGCCGCCGGGCCACCTGCTTTGGTGTTGCCCACACCGTTGCCCGGGCTTTTGCCGGTCACCGGCGCAGCACGAAGTCCCTGGCTCAACTCGGCCACGGCGGCCTGCAACCGGGCCTGCACAGCGATGGCCGGTGCGGCGGCATCGGCGACATCGACGACAGGAATACCGCCACCCACACCATCGACCGAGCCGGCTTCAGCAGACAGGGGCTCGATGTGCAGATCGCAGTCCTCCTGCACGAACTCGAAGGCGTGCTCGATCTCTTCGCGCTCCAACCTGCCGCCGGGCCGGGGCCGCAGCTCGCAGCCCAGGTGCAGATGGCAGGTTTCCGGATCCAGCCCCTCCAGCGGGGGCACCTTCGAGCGATCGCAGGACGCAGCGTCCAGCTCCCCGTGATCGGCCAGGTAATGGATGATCGCCAGCGGATCCATGCCGTTGCGGAACACCTCCGGCCCGAAGTTGGCCTGGATGCGCCAGCCGGACCCTGTCGTGGCAGCCATGGGCACCGCAGAGGCGGCCGCAGTGCCAGCGGCATGCCCGGCAACAGTCACCGCCGCTGCGCTGGCCATGCCTGCGCCGCAGGCCTGCTGCAACTGCAGCACCAGCGCCTGCCGTTCGGCGGCACAGGCCTCATCGTCGGGCAACTGGGCCGTGGCCACCAGCTCGCGAATGGTGTCGTTGCTGCGCAACAGCAGGGTGCTCAGCGCCGGAGTGAGTTGCAGCAGCCCGTCGCGCAGCCGGTCCAGCAGCGTCTCCACATGGTGGGTGAAGGCCACCACCCGGTCCAGCCCGAACAGGCCCGCCGAGCCCTTGACGGTGTGGGCACAGCGGAACAGCGCATCCAGGCGTTCCGGATGGTCCGGTTCGTCCTCGAGTTCCAGCAGCAGTTGCTCAAAGGCAGCCACCTGCTCGTTGGCCTCTTCGATGAAGGCCGGCAGCATCTCGGCGATCAGGTCATCGTCTGCGCAATCGTGGCTCACTGGGCCATCTCCTGAGCCGGCTTGAGCGCCGGGTTGCTGTCCTGGGCGGTGGACGGTGGCAGCGCCGCAGCAGGCGCCAGCAGGCTGTGAGCCCCCAGCAGCCGCAGGGCCTGCTGCAGCGGCGCGGAGGGCTGCTGCAGCAGCAGCGCCCTGCCGCGCTCCTCCAGGCTGATCGACAGCGCCAGCAGAAGCTGGACGCCGGAAGCATCGATTTCCTCGACCTGATCGGCCTGCAGGACGAGCGCTTGATCGAGCGGACGGCTGTCCACTTCGGCCAGCCAGCGCCGCGCCTGATCGGCACAAGCACTGACGCCGTAGATGTTCAGTTCGGTGGGGAGGACGGGTGTCTGTGACATCGCAACGCTCCTCAGTTGGGCAGCACACGCGACACCGCATCCAGCAGCATCGGCGGCTTGAAGGGCTTGAGCAGCCAGGCCTTGGCACCGGCCGCCTTGGCCTGAGCCATGCGGGTGCCGGAGTCCTCGGTGGTCAACATGATCACAGGTGTGAAGCGGTGGCGCGGGTGCTTCTTCACCTCCTGCAGGAAGGTGATGCCGTCCATGGCCGGCATGTTCACGTCGCTCACCACCAGGTGCACCTTGGCCGCCTGGTCCAGCTGAGCCAGCGCCTGGCGGCCATCGGCGGCCTCCAGCACGTCGTAGCCCGCACGGCTGAGCGACATCTTCACCAGCGCCCGCAGGGAACTGGAGTCATCCACAACGAGGATGGTTTTGGCCAAATGGGCCTCCCTTCGATTCAGAAGAACACCGCCTGCGGTGCAGCCGCAGCGGTCCGGCCAGCGGCATGGGTGCCCCGGCCATGGTGTTGGCGCTGATCGCGCATCGTGTAGGCCTGCTCCAGCCGCTGCAGCCATTCGGATTGCGGCGCAGGCACCTCTCCAGCGTCCACCGCCGCACCCAGGCGGGCCATGTCCTGCTCGATGGCGCCGATCATCTGGCTCACCCGGTCCTGGAACTGCAGGCCCACCACCAGGCTCTCGATCGAGCTGCGGATGGCCTGCCCCTGGGCGATCAGCTGCTGGGAGCCTTCACCCAGCTCGTGGACATGGCCGAGCACCTCTTCGACCCGCACCCCGGTCGTGGCCATGGAGAGGGCATCGCGTTCGGCCGACTGCACCGCAGCAGCCGACGTGCTGGACATCATGGAGGTGACCTGCTCGATGCGCTGCGCGATGCGCCGAGCCGTGTCGGCGGAGTCCTGTGACAGGCGGCGCACCTCGGCAGCCACCACGCTGAAGCCGCGTCCTGCCTCGCCGGCGCGTGCCGCCTCGATGGCCGCATTGATCGCCAGCAGGTTGGTTTGCTGGGCGATGCGTGCCACCTCATCGGCCATGCCGCGCAGCTCGTCGGTCACCGTCATCATGCCGCGGAAGCTGCCGGCCACCTCCTTGTGGCTGTCGGCGATCTCGCCCATCGACTGCAGCACCGGTCGGAGCTTGTTTTCACACTCGCCCAGCAGCTCCTGAGTCCGCCCACCCACTGCGGAGCCACTGCCCGCATCACCGCCGAACCCGGCCGCATCGAACTGCGACGTGAGGGCAGACAGATCGTGCACCAGCGTGCCGGCCGCCTCCTCCGTGTGTTCCCGCGCGAGAGTCACCTGGGTGCGCCAGACAGGCAGCACGGCCTGCAGCAACCTGAGCGTCTGCTCCCAATTTTCGGTGCCACCTTGCAGCACACCTGCTCCGGCTTGCGTCGCCGCGGCAGGACCCGAACGGGGGCTGAAACGCAGGGCCAGTGCAACACAGACCACCACCCCCAGCCAGGTCCCCACCGAAACCAGGTCGGCGCGCTGGACCACCGGCCCCAGCGCCAGAACACAGGCCACTACCCCACATGCGACACCGACCCAGGCCCTCGGGGCGAAATTCGGCACGGACAATCCAGCGTGCTGGAACGATTGAGGGTCAGACATGGTTCTCCGCCAGCCCGGCGGAATCCAGGCAAGGTTCAGGGTCAATCCAGTATCGGAATCCGGCCACCGAAGCTGAGGGGGAAATGCGGCCCTTCGGTGGCGCATTTCGAGGGCGTTGCTCTCAGTACGGCCTGAAGTTGCCTTTGCCTGCCTGGACCACGGCGCGCAGAGGAGGGAGAGCCACTTCGGCGGCGCGGGCGGGTTTGCGCATTCGCGATTGGGGCGAGCGCCGATCCAAGCGAAGCTCATCCTCGCGGCTTTGCGGGCGGGCGCTGTCCCCTGCGTCGCGGAAGAACGCGATCGAGCCTTGCAGCTGCTGAGCCTGCCCGGTGAGCTCCTCGGCCGTGGCCGCCAGCTCCTCGGAGGCCGATGCATTCTGCTGGGTGGAGGTGGTGAGCTGGCCCATCGCACCGACGATCTGCGCCACCGATTGGTTCTGCTCGTCCGAAGAGGCCGAGATCTCCTGCACCAGATCAGAGGTCTTCTGGATCGACGGCACGATCTCGCCGAGCAATTGCCCCGCACGCTCCGCGGTGGACACGCTGCTGGCCGCCAGATCGCCGATCTCCTTGGCGGCCTCCTGGCTGCGCTCGGCCAGCTTGCGCACCTCGTCGGCCACCACGGCAAAACCCCGGCCGTGTTCGCCAGCTCGCGCGGCCTCGATGGCGGCGTTCAGCGCCAACAGGTTGGTTTGATAGGCGATGTCATCGACGATTCCGATCTTGGCGGCAATCTGCTTCATGGCCGCCACCGTCTGGGTGACCGCCTGACCGCCCTCTCTCGCCTCCTGGCTGGCCTTGGTGGCCATGCCGTCGGTGATCTTGGCGTTGTCGCTGTTCTGCGAGATCGACTGGGACATCTGCCCCATCGAGCCGGTGGTCTGCTCCACCGCGCTGGCCTGCTCGGCCGCAGCCTGCGACAGGCTCTGCGCGGTGGAGTTGACCTGATCTGCCGCACTGCCGAGTGCATCCGCAGCGCTGCGAACCTCTTCAATGACGCGCCCAAGCTCCTCGCAGGTTCGGTTGGCGTCGTCCTTCACCGTCTTGAAGATGCCCGCACAGTCACGCGAAATGCGCTCGGAAAGGTCGCCGGTGGACAACGCACCAAACAGCCGCCCCACATCCCCGAACACCTCTTCGGTGTTGCCCAGCAGGGAGTTGATGCCCTCGCACAGCTCGCGCGGCGCACCGGACTTGCCCTCCATCGGGATGCGCCGGGCCAGGTCCCCTTCCTTCGCCGCAGCGATGACCGACTGCGCCTGCTCGACCGCAAGCTCCAGCATCTGCGCGGCCAGCACTTGCTCGGTCACATCGGTGGCGTACTTCACCACCTTCACAGGTTTGCCGTTCAGGTCGAAGATCGGGTTGTAAGACGCCTGGATCCAGAGCGCCTTGCCACCTTTGGCAATGCGCTTGTAGCGCCCCGCATCGAATTCGCCGCGACCCAGCTTGGCCCAGAAGGCGCGGTACTCGGCCGAGTTGCGTTCCGCCGGCTCGACGAAGAGGCTGTGCGTCTGCCCCTGGATCTCGTTCAGGGAGTAACCCAGGGTGTTCAGGAAGTTGTCGTTCGCCCGCAGCACCTTGCCATCCATGGCGAACTCGATCACCGCCTGCGACCGACCGATGGCCTGTACCTGACCACTCCAGTCGGCCGCCTCCAGCTTCGCTGCGGTCACATCGCTGGCCAGCAGCAGCACCTTCACCACGCGGCCCATGTCGTCCTTGACCGGCGCATAGGTGCCTTGCAGCCAGACCTCCTGCCCGGCGCGGGTGATGCGCTTGAACACCCCGGTGCGGGTCTGCCCGGCCAGCAGCGCATCCCAGTGGTCGCGGTCGTCGGGTGAACTGGCGGCCTGGCCATCCACCAGCGTGCGGTGCAGCTTGCCCTGCAACTCATCCGCGGCGTAACCCATCAGCCGGCAGAAGTTGCCGTTGGCCTGGATCACCCGGGTCTCGAGATCGAACTCCGCGTAGGCGTAGCTGCTGTCGACCGCGGCCAGGATGCCCGAGGCAATCGAGCGGGAGTTCTGCCGCTCCAGTTCCGCTTCGGTGATGTCGTAGCGAACACCCAGGTAGCGCTCCGGTTTGCCGTTCGCACCCAGGATCGGAGCGATCACCGCATCCACGTAGTAGGGAGTGCCGTCCTTGGCGCGGTTCTTGATGACGCCACGGAACACTTCGCCGCGACCGATGGTCTGCCACAGCTTCTTGAAGGTCTCCCTGGGCATGTCCGGATGCCGGGTGGTGCTGTGCGGCGCACCGATCAGCTCGTCACGCGAGTACTGCGAAACCTCGCAGAACTTGTCGTTGATGCTGAGAATGTTGCCCTTCTTGTCCGACTCCGAAATGATGCTGGTGATGTTCATCACCTGCGTGCGGACGGCCAGTTCCGCCTCGACCTGATTCAGTCGGGCCCGCAGACGCTCCAGCTCGCCCTCGGCCTGGGCACGTGCGCGCGCCTGCTCGTTGGCCTGCTGTTGAAGGGCATCCAGGTCGCTGCCTGCAAACAGGCGGGCCAGGGGTCCGGGGGAGACTGCGCTCATCGTGTCGATCCTTGGAGGTGAAAGCTGCAACCAGGCGACACCACCGCAGAATCCCGCTCAGCGGCCTTTGCCGCGAAGACCTCTGCCGTCCCGCCCATACCCCCTGTTTGCGGGGGACACAGAGCGTTTCGGCATCGCCAAAGCGAACTTGAGCCCAGGACCACCCCCGCAAGCTGCCAACAACGTCACGCCGGCTCCGGCAGATCGAGCCGAAAGGACAAAAAAGGGCGTCGAGCCTTTGTGGCCCGACGCCCTTCATCTGAATGTCTGATGCGCTTGGACCGACGCGGGCTCAGCGAGCCTCTCGCCGCGCCAGCGCCTGCAGGGCATGCGCGGTTCGTTCCCGGTCCGGCCCGGTGACGCTGCCGATCGAGGCCTCTTCACCCGGCAGGTTCACGCCGGCACTGGCCAGGGCCTGCAGCGCCTGCTCGCTGGTCTTGCCGAACAGCGGCGCCACGGACTTCAGCGGCGCCTGCGAGATGGCACGCATCGCAATGGCCGGTGGGGATTGCGGCTCGCCGGAGCCGGCGCCCAGTGGCACGAAGGACGCGCCGATCACCAGCGCACACAGGGCCATCACGGCGGCACCTGAGCCCGGCTTGAAGTAGCGCTTGAAGCCCAGCCAGTTGGCGGTGACATGCAGCACGGCGGCGGCCACCACCACCCAGCCGGCCCACTCGTGCACCGTCTTCTGCAGCGAGCTGTCGAGGTGGAAGAACATCAGCAGGCCGGTGACGGACATCAGGGCGAACACGCCGATCGTCAGGGGGGTGGCCCATTCGCGGGAAACCTTGATCATCTTTTTCTCCTTGGGAAGTGACACATTCGGGGGAGGAAGGGCTCCGGAACGCGCCGAAACCTGTTCCGCCATGACGCGATGGTCGCTCCCGAATGTGGAGGAAATTTGGAAGCCCCCGGCCCACGCGCCGGGTTGCCCGCCGCGCTTGCCGGGCGGCGCCGGGCGTGCGCCAATCGCAGGTCTGCCGTGTTGCTGCAACCGATGAAACGCCCTGGCATCACCTTCAAGCTCTTCCTGGCCGTGCTGGCCACCGCCGGTGTGGTGGCGCTGGGCATGGGCGCGGCGGCGCACTGGAGCTTCTCGCGCGGCTTCCTGGGCTACCTCAACGCCCAGGCGGTGCTGCAGATGGAGGCGGCCGTGCCGCGGCTGCAGCGCGAGTACCGCGAACATGGCAGCTGGGAGTTCGTGCGCGGCCGGCCCGGCGCCTGGTTCCGCATGACCCGCCCGGACGCCAGCCCCACCGGCGACGACCCCTGGAGCGGCAACCCGGAGCGCATCGCCTCCGACCTGCTCGGTGCCGGTCGCCGGCTCAGCCTGCTGGACGAGCAGCGCCAGTACATCATCGGCTTCCCGCAGCTGTTCGGCGACTCCCAGCTCAGGGAGATCGCCGTGGACGGCCGCAGTGTCGGCTGGATCGCGCTGGCGCCCATCGAATCCGTCACCGATGCCGCCGCGCTCCGTTTCGGCAACGACCAGCTGCGCGCCACCCTGGTGGCCGGCGTGCTGGCCCTGGCCCTGGCCGCGCTGATCGCCTGGTGGATCGCGCGCAGCCTGCTCGCGCCGGTCCGGGAAGTGGCCCAGGCCACCCACCGGCTGGCCGCCGGCCACTTCGATACCCGGGTGGAGCCGCGCGGAAGCGATGAGGTCGGCCAGCTCGCGCAGGACTTCAACCAGCTCGCCCTCACCCTGGCGCGCAACGAGCAGGTGCGGCGCGAGTACATGGCCGACATCTCCCACGAGCTGCGCACCCCGCTGGCGGTGCTGCGCGGCGAGCTGGAGGCGATGGAGGACGGCATCCACCCCGTCACGCCCGAGGGCCTGCGCCAGCTGCAGGCCGAGGTGGGCATGCTCTCCCAGCTGGTGACCGACCTGCACGAACTGGCGCTGGCCGACATCGGCGCGCTGACCTACCACAAGGTGGAGCTGGACCTGGACGACTTCATCGCCCGCAAGGCCGCGCTCTGGCGTGGCCGCTGCCTGCAGGCCGGCCTGCGGCTGGAGGTCAGCCACCCCGGGCAACCCGTCTGGCTGAGTGCCGACGAGTCCCGCCTGCGCCAGTTGCTCAACAACCTGCTGGGCAACGCGCTGCGCTACACCAACGACGGGGGCCTGCTGCGCCTGAGCCTGCGCACCGACGGCGGGATGGCCGAGATCTCCGTCGAGGATTCGCCCCCCGGTGTCCCCGACGAATTGCTGCCCCGCCTGTTCGAACGCTTCTTCCGCGTCGAACGCTCGCGTGGGCGAGCCGGCGGTGGCAGCGGCCTGGGGCTGGCCATCTGCCGCAGCATCGTCCAGGCCCATGGCGGCACGATCGAAGCCCGCCATTCGCCGCTCGGCGGCGTGGGCATCCACATCCGCCTGCCGCTGCCGCGGCATCTCCCAGGCGACAACCGACATGACCCTGCCCGACACCGCCGCTGACATCCTCGTCGTCGAGGACGAACCCCGCATCGCCCGCCTGGTCGGCGACTACCTGCTCGCCGCCGGCCACCAGGTGCGCCTTGTTGACCACGGCGACCGGGTCCTGAGCGCAGTGCAGGCGTGCATGCCCGACCTCATCGTGCTGGACTTGATGCTGCCCGGCCAGGACGGCCTGAGCCTGTGCCATGCCATCCGCCGCTTCAGCGAGGTGCCCATCGTCATGCTCACCGCCCGCGTCGAGGAGGTGGACCGCCTGATCGGCCTGGACGCCGGCGCCGACGACTACCTCTGCAAACCCTTCAGCCCCCGCGAGCTGGTGGCCCGCGTGCGCGCCGTGCTGCGCCGCAGCCGAGCGCGCCCACCCGCCGAAGCTGCCGCCGCAGCATCCGAGCCGGCGGGCCTGCAGCTGGACGAATCCACCCACGAAGCGCGCCTGCACGGCCAGCCGCTGGACCTCACCCCCGTCGAACTGCGCCTGCTCGCCGCCCTGGCCGCCGCCCCCGGCCGCGTCTTCTCCCGCGACCAGCTGCTCGACCGCCTGCACGACGACCAGCGCGCCCTCAGCGACCGCACCGTGGACAGCCACGTCAAGAACCTGCGCCGTAAACTCGAGCGCAGCGGCGCCAGCCCGGATGCGATCCGCTCGATCTATGGGGTGGGGTACCGGTTTGAGCCGGAATTGCTGGAGGGGCCGGCGTGACCGTGAGGCCGCAGGGTTTGGACTGTGGCTACCCGTCAGCCTGCCCGGCCTCCCCCTTCGATTCATCGTTACGATCCGCCCGGCGAAGCGGGTGATTCCTCGCCCGATGAACGGCAACGCAGGCCTCCCATGCAAGAGCGCGCACACGCACACGAGAAGCTGAACTACGTCGAATTCCCTTCGGCCGACCTGAAGGCCACGCAGGCATTCTTTCAGGCCGCGTTCGGTTGGAGTTTTGTCGACTATGGGCCGGACTACACCGCCTTCAGCGACCAGGGGCTGGACGGCGGGTTCTATCGGGCGGAACTGTGCTCCAGCACGCGCCACGGCGCCGCCTTGCTGGTGTTCTACAGCCGCGACCTGGAAGCCACCGAAGCCCAGGTGCTGCGCGCCGGCGGCCAGGTGGTGAAACCGATCTTCGCCTTCCCGGGCGGCCGTCGTTTTCATTTCACCGAACCTGCTGGCAACGAGTTTGCCGTCTGGTCGGACCAGGGCGGTTGAACCTTCTGGGCCGAGTCGGCCGCGCGGTTCCTCGGGCATTCGTGGTGCAGCTTCAGCCCGCAGCGAGGTCCCTGTCGCTGCCCCGGCATCCCGCCTTGCGCAAGTTCGAAAACTGCGCCAGCCGAGCGCGGAGACCGCTTGCAAATTTCAGCAAGCCTCCACGCGGCTGAACCCAGCGTTCACCCCGAATTCCGGCCCCTTGAGCCGGAGAACCAGCCTCCAGCCGCTCCGTTCCCCGGGTAATCCCGAGATGGCACGCCGGCTGCAGTAAGGGCCTCCGACCCCGCGGCATTTCGACCGCGCGGCACGAGAGGCCCCGATGGAGACAAGCCCCCCCAATCCCTCGATCGCTGACGCCTGCCGCCCGGCGGGCTTCGACCCGAAGCGTCGCTTCCTGCGCGTGCGCCGCTGGCGTGACGACGGCTTCGTGGAGTTCGATTTCGCGATCGGTTCACCCGACCTGCATGTCGAGCTGATCCTGCCGCGCGCCGGCTTCGAGGTGTTTCGCCAACTGCCCGGCACCGACCTGATCGACGCCTCCACCGCTACCGCGGTGGAGGCGGCCGAGCAGGCCTACCTCTATGGCGCCGATCCCGAGTCCACGCCGACACACGCGCCTGCCTTCCCCTCTTTCCTGCCCGTCGAGTCCCACCCCATTCACCGACACCACACCGGAGACAACACCCCATGACCGTCGAGATCAAGACCACCGCCGTCGAGCCGATCCGGCAGAACTTCGGCGCGGTTGCGCGCCGCTTTGGCGCCGACAAGGCCGTGAGCCGCTACCAGGAGGCCAGCTTCGACCTGCAGGCGCAGGACAACTTCCACTACCGGCCGGTGTGGGACCCGGCGCGCGAGATCTACGACCGCCGCCGCACCGCCGTCCAGATGGCCGACTGGGAGGTGTTCAAGGACCCGCGGCAGTTCTACTACGCCAGCTACTGCATCCAGCGCGCGCGCATGCAGGAGGCGGCCGAGAAGAGCTTCGACTTCGTCGAGAAGAACCAGCTCATCGGCCTGATGGCCGAGCCGGTGCGCCAGCGCGCCGAGGCGCTGCTGCCGCTGCGCCATGCCGAGTGGGCGGCCAACCAGCACAACTGCTTCGTGACGGCCTACGGCTTCGGCAGCTCGATCACGCAGGGCGCGATGTACGCCGCCACCGACCGCCTGGCGATCGCGCAGTACCTCTCGCGCATCGGCCTGCTGCTGGACGGCAGCAGCGGCCGGGCGCTGGACGCCGCCAAGCGCCAGTGGCTGGAAGACACCGCCTGGCAGCCGCTGCGCCGGCTCTGCGAGGACCTGCTGGTGCGCAAGGACTGGTTCGAGCTGCTGGTGGCGCAGGACCTGGTGATCGACGGCCTGCTGCACCCGCTGGCCTTCGGCCGCCCGGCCGGTACGCTGGCCGAGCCGGGCGCCGCGACGCTGGCGATGCTCACCGAGTTCATCGAGGACTGGTTCCCGGAGAACCGCAAATGGGTGGACGCCTGCGTGGCGGCCGCCGCCGGCGAGTCGGCCGCCAACCGCGCGCTGATCGCCGGCTGGGTGAAGGACTGGTCTGCCCGGGCGGTGGCGGCCATCGCCCCGCTGGTGCCCCTGCTGCAGGGTGAGGCCGGTGCGGCGCTGTGGGACCAGGCACAGGCTGCCTGGCAGGCCCGCATCGCCAAGCTGGGTCTGGCGCCGGCCTGAGCGTCACCAAACCGTTTCAGAGATATCCGATGAACGCCCCCAAGATTCAAAGCACCGTCTTCATGGCCCTGCAGGTCAACGAGGACACCCGCCCGATCATCGAGGCCCTCACCCGCGACAACCCCGAGGCGGTGGTGAACCGCTACCCCGGCATGGTCAAGGTGGATGCGCCGCTGCGCCTGGTGCTCAAGCGCGCCACGGTGGAAGAGCTGATCGGCAGCGACTGGGACCTGCAGTCCTTCAACCTGAACCTGATCTCGCTGTCCGGCAACGTCGACGAGACCGACGACGAGCTGGTCCTGCAATGGAACCGTTGAGCGACACGCCGCGCCCCCTCCTGCACGCCATCCTTCGGAAAACGACATGACCGCCACCCACACGACCGCAGCCCCCCGCAAACTCAGCCTCAAGGACCGCTACGCCCTGATGACCCGCGGCCTGGGCTGGGAGAGCAGCTACCAGCCCATGGAGAAGGCCTACGACCAGACCGGCCTGGAGGGCATCAAGATCCACGACTGGGACGCCTGGCAGGACCCCTTCCGCCTGACCATGGACGCCTACTGGAAGTACCAGGCCGAGAAGGAGAAGAAGCTCTACGCCGTGCTGGACGCCTTCCAGCAGAACAACGGCCACCTCAACATCAGCGACGCGCGCTACGTCAACACGCTCAAGCTGTTCTTCACCGGCATCACCCCGGCCGAGTACAACGCGCACCGCCTGTTCGCCATGCTGGGCCGGCAGTTCCCGGGCACCGGCGCGGCCATCGCGTGCCAGATGCAGGCCATCGACGAGCTGCGCCATGTGCAGACGCAGGTGCACAGCATCAGCCACTACAACAAGTACTTCAACGGACTGCACGACCACCGGCACATGAACGACCGGGTCTGGTACCTGAGCGTGCCCAAGTCCTTCTTCGAGGACGCCATCAGCTCCGGCCCCTTCGAGCAGATCATCGCCATCTCCTTCGCGCTGGAATACCTGCTCACCAACCTGGTGTTCATGCCCTTCATGTCCGGCGCCGCCTACAACGGCGACATGGCCACCGTGACCTTCGGCTTCTCCTCGCAAAGCGACGAGGCACGGCACATGACGCTGGGCCTGGAGTGCATCAAGTTCGTGCTGGAGCAGGACCCGGGCAACCTGCCCATCGTCCAGGCCTGGCTCGACAAGTGGTTCTGGCGCGGCTACAAGGTGCTCGGCCTGGTCAGCATGATGCTGGACTACATGCTGCCCAAGAAGGTGATGAGCTGGAAGGAGGCCTGGAACATCTACTTCGTCCAGAACGGCGGCTCGCTGTTCAACGACCTCAGCCGCTACGGCCTGCGCATGCCCAAGTACTGGGAGCAGACCCTTGCGGAGGCGGAGCACCTCTCGCACCAGACCTGGAACAGCTTCTACAACTTCTCCGGCGCCGCGGCCTTCCACGTCTGGCTGCCCAACGAGGAGGACATGGCCTGGCTGTCGGAAAAGTACCCGGACACCTTCGACCGCCTCTACCGCCCGCGCATCGAGTTCTACCGCGAGCAGGCCGCCAAGGGAGAGCGCTTCTACAACCACAACCTGCCGATGCTCTGCCAGACCTGCCAGGTGCCGCTGATCTTCACCGAAACCGACGACGCCGGCGCCGGCGCCACCAGCCACCGCGAAGGCAAGTACCTGGGCGAGACCTACCACTTCTGCTCCGACGGCTGCCGGGACACCTTCGACACCGACCCCGCCAAGTACGCGCAGGCCTGGCTGCCGGCGCACCAGATCCTGCAGGGCAACTGCTTTGCGCCCGGCACCGACCCGAGCGCGCCGGACTTCGACCCCATGGCCGCGGTCTTCCAGTACTACCACCTGCAGCCCGGCGCAGACAACCTGGACTACGACGGCTCGCCCGACCAGGCGCATTGGCAGCAATGGAAGGGGACGGAAGCCGGCGCCGCCGCGCCCACCGCTTCCGCCGCACCAGCCACCCCAGCGGCACCGGCCTCCCAGCCCGCCGCCGCCTGAACCCGCACAGGAAGCCTTCGACATGAACGCCGCATCGAACGCCGCTGCCACCACGCCCACCACGCCCACCACCCCGACCACCCTGCCGCCCCGCGATCGGGAGGCCAACTTCCACGGCAACCGCCTGCTCTACATCCTCTGGGAGCGCCATCTGGTGATCTGCGCCCCCATCGCCCTGGCACTGCCGCCCACCACCACCTTCGGCGACCTGCTCGACCGCGTGCTGCCCGGCACCGTCTTCGCCCAACACCCGGACTGGGCGCTCATCGACTGGGCCCAGGCCCGCTGGAGCGCCGGCAGCCAGCCGCTGCAGCCCGAGCACCACCAGACGCTGGCCGAACTCGGCCTGGGCCACAAGGCGCTGCTGCGCCTGCGCACGCCGGGGCTGGACGGCATCGGCGGCGTGGGCGGCTGAGGTGGGGACTGGCATGAGTTTTCGCATCACCGTCGAACCGCTCGGCCAGTCCTTCGACTGCGCCGAGGGCCAGACCCTGCTCGACGCCGCCCTGCGCCAGGGCTTGTACCTGCCGCACGCCTGCGGTCACGGCCTGTGCGCCACCTGCAAGGTGCAGGTGCTGGACGGCGAGGTGGAGCCCGGCCCGGCCTCACCCTTCGCACTGATGGACGTGGAGCGCGAAGAAGGCAAGTGCCTGGCCTGCTGCGCCACGCCCACCTCCGACCTCACCATCGAGGCCGATGTCGAGGAGGACCCGGACGCCCGCAGCATCCCGCTGCGCGACTTCCAGGCCCGCGTGGTCGAGCTGGTTGACCTCACGCCGACGATCAAGGGCATCCGTCTGTCCATCGACGCGAATGGGGAACCCGCGGGGATCGACTTCCAGGCCGGCCAGTACATCAACCTGGAGGTGGACGCGGTGGACGGCACGCCCCGCGCCTTCTCCCTGGCCAGCCCGCCCAGCTCACCGGGCGTGGTCGAGCTGAACGTGCGCCGCGTGCCCGGCGGCCGGGCCACGCCCTGGCTGCACGACCGGCTCCAGATCGGCGACCGCCTGAACTTCACCGGCCCCTTCGGCCGCTTCCTGGTTCGCAAGTCCGACCCGCGCCCCCTGCTCTTCCTGGCCGGCGGCTCGGGCCTGTCCAGCCCGCGCTCGATGATCCTGGACCTGCTGGAGACGGATGGCGACACCCGCCCCATCACCCTGGTCTACGGCGCACGCCACGGCGCCGAGCTGTACTACCACGCCGAGTTCATCGCGCTGGCCCAGCGCTTCCCCAACTTCCGCTACGTGCCCGTGCTGAGCGAGCCGTCCGCGGAGGAAGTCTGGGACGGCGCCACCGGCTACGTCCACGCCGCCGCCGAAGCCCTCTACCAGGGCGACTTCCGCGGCCACCGCGCCTACCTCTGCGGCCCCCCACCGATGATCGAAGCCTGCATCCGCACGCTGATGAAGGGACGGCTGTTCGAGCGGGACATCTTCACCGAGCGGTTCGTGAC
>JADJCH010000044.1 GCA_016703325.1 Burkholderiales bacterium
CCGCGGTGTCCGCGATGGGCTATGCCGGCCTGATGGTGGGGCCGCCGCTGATCGGCTTCATCGCCGAGCGCAGTTCGCTGGCACTGGGCCTGTCCACCGTGGTGGCCTTTGCGCTGGTGCTGGCCGCAGCGGCGCGGCCGGCGCTGGCGGCCGGCGCCCCCCGATAATCTCAGGCTTTGCCCGCCACCCGTTGCGGATCCGACCCGGGGATGAGGCGGGCGAGCCCGAAGTAGATCGGCACAGACCGGAGAAACCTGCCCATGCCCACCATCGACGACCCCCGCCGTGACCGCGAAGCCGGCTCGCGCGACGCCACCCACGACTCCACCCGCATCGACGATGTGCGCATCGGCGCGGTGCGCCCGCTCATCAACCCGGCCCTGCTGCAGGAGTGGCTGCCGGTGCCCGACGCCACGCTGGCGCTGGTGGAGGCCAGCCGCGCGGCGATGGCCGACGTGCTGCACGGCCGCGACGACCGCCTGATCGTGGTGGTGGGCCCCTGCTCGATCCATGACCACGACCAGGCGCTGGCCTACGCCCGGCTGCTCAAGCACGAGGCCGAGCAGCTCAGCCAGGACCTGCTGATCGTCATGCGCGTGTACTTCGAGAAGCCGCGCACCACGGTGGGCTGGAAGGGCTACATCAACGACCCGCACCTGGACGACAGCTTCGCGATCAACGAGGGCCTGAAGCGCGCCCGCCAGCTGCTGCTGGACGTGAGCGAGATCGGCCTGCCCACCGGCACCGAGTTCCTCGACCTGCTCAGCCCGCAGTACATCGCCGACCTGATCGCCTGGGGCGCCATCGGCGCGCGCACCACCGAGAGCCAGACGCACCGCCAGCTCGCCTCCGGCCTGAGCTGCCCGGTGGGCTTCAAGAACGGCACCGACGGCAACCTGAAGGTGGCCAGCGACGCCATCCTCTCGGCCAGCGCGCCGCACGCCTTCATGGGCATGACCAAGATGGGCCAGGCCGCCATCTTCGAGACCCGCGGCAACGCCGACTGCCACGTCATCCTGCGTGGCGGCAAGGCGCCCAACTACGGCGCCGAGCATGTCGAGGCCGCCTGCGCCACCCTGCGCGCCGCCGGCCTGCGCGAGCAGGTGATGATCGACTGCTCGCACGCCAACAGCAGCAAGCAGCACCGCCGCCAGATCGAGGTGGCCGCCGACATCGCCGCGCAGATCAGCGCGGGCGAGCGCCGCATCACCGGCGTGATGATCGAGAGCCACCTGCAGGAAGGCCGCCAGGACCTGGTGGTCGGCCAGCCGCTGGCGCACGGCGTGTCCATCACCGACGCGTGCATCAGCTGGGCCCAGACCCAGCCGGTGCTGCAGCAGCTGGCGCAGGCGGTGAGGAGCCGGCGGGCGCGGGTCTGATCCCGGCCCGGCGGTCCGTGGTTGACCGGTGAGCTAGCGCTGACGCGCTGCGGCCTTCTTTGCTGCCGCCTTCCGAGTCACCTTGCGTGCCGGGCCGGACCGTCCCCGCGAAGCCGGGGGCGGAGCCGACGGCGCCGGCGCCAGGAAGCCGTTGGCCACCCAGCCCTCCAGGTCGGTGGCACCGGCCACCTCCACCCGGTTCCAGCGGCTGCCCGCCTCCAGCAGCAGCACCTGGGTGCCCTTTTTCAGCGGGGGGGCGACGGGGTCGAACTGGGCGCCCGGGCCGCGGCGGATGTTCAACGCGCTGGCGGTGACCACCCAGTGGCTGAGTTCGCCGCCTTCGCGGCCGGCCACCTGGGCGCGCAGGGCCTCCAGCGGGAAGGCGGGGCCGGGGTCGGTCTTGCGGCCGGGGGCGATGTCTTCGTGGCCCAGCACCTCTTCCAGCCGGTAGTGGGCCACCAGCAGCTCGGCCAGTTCCAGCGCCCGTTCGATCTGTGCACCGGTGTAGCGGTGCCAGGGCCGCACCGGGCCGCCGTGGCGGTGGGCGGCCAGCACCACCTGCTCGGCCGGGTACTCGGCCTCGAACCAGGAGAAGTAGCGCCCGCCGGACTCGGTGAGTGCGCCGGCGTTGTCCATCTCGATGCCGATGGAGTGGGCGTTCAGGCCGCTCACCCCCGCCCAGTGGCTGATGCCGGCATGCCAGGCCACCACATTGAAGGGCAGTAACTGCACGATGCGCCCGTCGCGCCCCAGCACCAGGTGGGCCGAGGCGTTGCCGCTGGGTTTGCGGGTGGTGAGGCCGGCCACCGAGCTCTCCAGCGAGCGCCCGGCGGTGTAGTGCATCACCAGCCAGCGCGGGGTCAGAGGGCCGCCGGCATTGGGTGAGGGCTGGAAGCTGACCTCGTCGCCGACGAGGCGGTGCTGGTTGTCGATGCGGAGCATGGTTGCAGGCCTATGAAGAAAACGCCGGGCCGCCCCCAGTTTTCTTGCGCCCCCGCGGGGGGCCGGGACGGGCATCGCCCGGCCCTTGGGGGTGCTGTCAGACAGTGAAGGGCTGCTGCTTCAGGAAAGCGGTGGCCGGGCCGAGCACGAAGAGGTTGGGCGTCTGCGTGGGTTCCATCCCGGCCACGATGGTCTTGTGGAAGCGCTGGTAGTTGCCCTTGAAGGCACCGTTCTTCCACACCGCCAGGAGCCTTTCGGTGAAGGCACCGTTCTGCTCGCCGTCCATGGAGGTCTGGTTGTCCATGCAGCCGGAGATCAGGACCACCGCGGGCTTGAACTGCTGCACCACGGCGGTGATGCGGTTGCTGCCCGGGCTGAGGGTGGCGAGCATGGCATCCGGATCCACCTTCGTATTGCCGGCAGCCTTGGCGACGTCGTTCTGCAGCTTGTCGTAGAAGGCCTGGTGGTCGCGGTAGACGCGCCGGGCCACTGCGGGGGGCATCAGCCGTGGCCGCGGGCCCACCGATGCGCCGATGCCGGAGGGCAGGGCCGCACGGGTCACGGTGCCGCTGTGGCAGCTGTCGGACAGCACGAGGATGCGCACCCCGGCGGCGAAGCGGCTGAGCTCGTAGTAGAGCTCGTCGTCGATGAGCTGGCTGTCGTAGAGACACCAGGTCTCGTCCATGCCATCGGCTTCGTCGTCGTTGATGTCGGTGACCTGACCGCCGTGGCCGGAGAAGGTGAGCAGGAAGAAGTCTCCGGACTTCAGCGTCTTGGCCGCGCTGCGCAGCCCGGCCAGCACCTTGGCGCGGGTGCCGTTGCGGGTGAGCAGCAGGGTGGGCTTGATGCCCTTGGACTGCGCCAGGGCACACAGGTCCAGCGCGTCGTACTCGCAGGCACTGAGGTCGCCGCTCCAGCCGCCGTAGTGGGCCGGGCTGACCGAGTTCAGGCCGATGTGCAACGACAGGCCGCGGGGTTGTGTGGCCGCAGCGGCGCGGCTGGCCTTGCGGGCCGGTGCGTCGGGTGCTGCCGAAGTCTCGGACGCTGCGGTGGCGGTCTTCCGTGTGGCCATGGGGTGGTCTCCTCCGATCGGTGTGGCGGGCTGCAAGGGTCTGCGCGCCAGGGAGGCGCCCAGGGTGCAGCGCAGTAGATCCAAGCCCTGCGGGCTTGTCCAGCACACAGTGGTATCGAGGCGTTTCGACCGGTGGCTGCCCTGCGACTCAGGTGGCCACCTGAGCCACCAGCTTGACACCCAATGCCTTGCACACCCGTTGAATCGTGTCGAAGCGCGGTTGAGCGGTAGGTCGCAATGCCTTGTACAAGGCCTCGCGCGTCAGCCCTGCTTGGGCGGCCACCGCGGCCATGCCCCGTGCACGGGCAATCGTCCCCAGCGCATCAGCCAAGGCTGCAGGGTCGTCTTCCCCCAAAACGATGGTGAGGTATTCAGCGATGGCCTGATCACTGTCCAGGTGCTCTGCCATGTCGAATTCAGGCAAGTCGGAGGGCTGGATCATCTGGATGTCACTCATGGTCAATCCCCAATGCGCTGTGCCAGGGCCTGCGCGGCTGCAATGTCGGCTTGCTGGGAGCTCTTTTCTCCGCCTCCCAGCATCACGATCAAGACTGGACCCCGTTGCACGTAGTACATGCGCCACCCAGGACCGAAGGACTCGCGCATCTCAAAAACGCCCTCACCTACCGCTTTCACGTCGCCCAAGTTGCCGCGCTGTGCCTTCTCCAGCCTGCGGGCCAGGCGGCGGCGCGTCATGCCGTCTTTCAAGCCGGACAGCCATTGCATGAACTGGTGGGTCTGCCGGACCGTGTACATGATTGGACTGTAATCGTTCGTTCTCAGGAGTTCAACGAATGAACTCGAACAAACCCGCGTTTCGGTCCAGGACTGCGAGTCGAGTCGGATCCTCTAAAAAGGAACTCCCCGCGATGCGCGCTGTACCGCACCAAGGTGGATGCCTCAATGGCCCCCCCGACAGGAATCGAACCTGTATCTGGCGCTTAGGAGGCGCCCGTTCTATCCATTGAACTACGGCGGGCCGGTTGAACCTGGAGCCGGCGGGCGCCGGCTGGAAGCAACGGCCGAGATTGTAGTCGGCCGGCTGACGCCATCGGTCGAGCCACCGAGGTCCCGTCGACCGGGCCGCCGGGATTCACGGTCCCGGGGCCGAAGCCGACGGGCTGGACGCGGCGGGGATGGCGGCTGGCAGCTGGGCGGGCAGCGGGGGCAGCAGCGTGGGGGTGCCCCACTTCCAGGTCCAGATCAGGTCGAGGGCGTTTTCCGCGCCGGTCTGGGCGCGCAGGGTGAAGCGCTGGGCGGCGCGGTAGATCAGCTGCCAGGTGCCGGTGGTGGCGTTGAGGCCGCGTTCGTAGCCCAGGTACCAGCGCCGGGTGAGCTGCTTGCCCAGGGAGACGACGGTGGCGCGGGTGTCGTTGTCCTCCTTGCGCACCGAGAGCTGGTCCAGGCCGATCTTTTCGATCAGCGAGGGGCTGTCGCTCTCCCCGGTCACCAGGGCGAAGGCGGCGCGCTGCAGCATGGCCAGGTCGGTGCGGCCCAGGCCGTCGGAGCTGCGGCCGAGCAGGAGGTAGGACAGTTTGTCGGTGTCGGTGACCTCCGGGTCGCTGAACAGGCGCACCCGGTAGTTCTGCGCGGTGCCGGTGATGGCCACGCCCACGCGCAGGTCGTCCAGGTCGGACTTGATGGCGAGGATGTCCAGCCGCGGGTTGTCGGCCGCACCGCTGAAGGCGATCAGGCCCCGCTCGATGTCGAGCTTCTGCCCGTAGGCGGTGTAGTTGCCGTCCTCGGCGCGCACGTCGCCGTGCAGTGCCAGGCGGTTGGCCGGGCTGCTCAGGCGCACTTCGCCGGTGAGGCGGGTGGTCAGGCCGCGGCCGGTCAGGCGCAGTTTGCGGCCCAGGTCGATGCGCAGGTCCATGCGGTTCTGACGGGAGCTGCGTGGGGCGGCTTCGCGTTCGACCGCGCCGTTGGCGCCGCCCTGCTGGCGTTCCACCTCGACGTCTTCGGCCAGCGAGGGGGCGTCGCCCTGCGTGAAGTCGAACAGGCCTTCGTCCACCCCGATGCGGCCGATCAGGCTGCTGCCCAGGGCGTCCAACTGGAGGTCGGCGCTGCCGCTGGTGACCAGGCGGCGGTCCACCCGCTGCAGGGCGGCGAAGCGCTCGGCTTCCAGTCGTGCGATCAGCCGCGGCCGGGCGCCCAGCTCGATGTGTCCGCTGCCGCGCAGTTCGCCGCCACCGGCGCGGATGCGCAGTTGCTCGATGCGTGCGGTGTCGCCACCGAGGCGCACGCTGAGTTCGGCATCGCGCCAGTCCACGCCCTGCAGCAGGTTGGACACACCCAGCTGGCGGCCGCTGAGGTTGCCGCTGAGTTCCGGCGCGCCGGCGCGGCCACTCAGCGCCAGCTGGGAGTCGAGCTGCCCGCGCAGCCGCCAGCCCGCGGGCAGCCAGCGGCCCCAGTGCGCCAGCTGGGCGACGTGCAGGGACAGGCGGCCGCTCAGCGGGGCGCTGGCCGGCGGCAGCAGGGACTGGGGCGGCGCCAGCAGTTGCTGTTCGCCCTCCAGCTGCCCGAGGTTGCCACCGCTGATGCGCTGCTGCACCCGCCACTGGCCCTGTTGGGCGCTCAGGCTCAGCCGCAGGTCGTCCAGCCCCAGGCGCTGCGGGCCGGCGGGGTTGTCCGGGTCGATCACCTGCAGGTCGCCGCTGCGCCGTTCCAGCCGGGCGTCCAGCTGCACGGTCTGCGGTGTGGCACTGAGGTCCAGGTGGCCGCCGATCTGCAGATCCCCGCTCCAGCCGAAGCCCGGCTGCAGCCGGGCCAGCAGGGGGGCCACCGACAGCGGCTCCAGGTGGGCCTTGACCTGCAGCAGGTCGGTGGACAACGCGGGGCTGGGCGCGGGGCTGGGCGCGGGGCTGGGCGCGGGTGGTGTCGATGCCACCGCGGCCGGCCCACGGGCCCAGCGCAACTGGTCCAGGCGCAGCCGGGCATCGAGCAGCTGCACCTGGCCGGGGCCCACCTCCAACTGCTGCTGCCCGGCGCTGTGGCGCCAGCTCAGGGGCAGTTCGCCCACCTCTACCCAGGTGCTGCGGCGGGTGGCCAGGGCCGGGGCCTGCAGTGCCGCGGCGCTGGCCCATGGTGGGCGCTCCTGTTCCTGCAGTGTGGCGCCGGCCAGCCGGCCGGACCAGCCGTAGCTGTCCTGGTCGGGGTCGAAGATCCAGCCGCCCCGGCCCTCCAGGGCCAGTCGCCACTGGCGGCGGCTGGGCGCCGTGGGGGCCGTGGAAACCGTTTGTGGGGGCGCGGCGCTGCCCGGGATGGAGCCGGTGGAGGTGCGGGCAGGGGCTGCGGCCAACCCGGAGGCTGCGGCCGCAGGGGCACTGGCCTGGGCTGCGGTGGTTGCAGGGGCCGGGGGGGTGGCTGCCGTCGCCGAGGCCACACCTGCCTGCTCCACCTCGAACATGCCCTGGATCTGGTGGTCACCGCTGCGGCCCTGTACCTCCAGCCGGGCCGGGCCGATGGCCTCAGGGCCTCGGCTGAGCTGCTCGACCTGGAGTCTCAGGTCCAGCGCATCGTCCGTGTGGCTGCCGATCTGCCATTGCGCCGTCAGGCTGCGCAGGGACAGGTCTGAATCGCCGGCGGTGCCCCCTGCGCGGGCGGAGTTGTTGCGCCAGGCCAGCGGAAGCGACTGGCCGGCCTGCAGCTCTCCGCGGCTGCGCAGGCGGGGCCAGCGCCCGTCCAGCTCCAGGCGGCCCTGCAGGTCACCTTCGGCCAGCGGCGCTGCGGCGGGGTCCAGCAGGCGCCACCAGGGGGCCAGCTGCTGCAGGCCCGGGCTGCTCCATTGCACCTCCCAGTGGTCGCGGCTGCCCTGGGTGTCCAGTTCACCGCGGGCAGTCAGCGAGGTGGCGCGCTGGGGGGTGAGCGCCTCCGGCCGGGCGGCGGCCAGCACTTTCAGGTCCACGGCCATGCGGGGCAACGGGCCCAGGGCGACGGCGGCCAGCGAGCTGCCCAGCCGCAGGTCGGCGCTCAGGGCCACACCGGCCAGCAGGCTGGGCTCCAGCTGCAGCTGGGCCTCGCCGCGCAGCTGGGTGAGCAGGGCCAGCAGGTCCGGGGCCGAACCCGGTGTTGCCCTGCCTGGCGAAGCAGATGGGCCGGTGGGTTGGGGTGCCCGGGAGGTGGGGGGCCAGCGCAGCTGCAGGTCGGCCCGGGCCCTGCCGTCCAGCCGGGTGGCGCTGCCGCGCAGCGCGGCGGGTGCCTGGGGCCACCAGGGCAGGGGGTCGAAGGACTGCAGCCGGCTGTCGAGTTTCAGCCGCCACTGGTCGGCGTCGCGCTGCAGGTGGCCGCTGCTGTCCAGGCGTGCGGCGCCGGCTTCGGCCAGCAGGCTGTAGAGGTCGATGCGCCTGGGGGTGGCGTCGGCATTGATGTGCAGACGCACCTGGGGCAGGCCGCTGCCCAGCAGCTCTCCCTGCAGCTCGGTCTGCAGGCCCAGGGAGGCCTCGGCGGTCTGGGCGGTGGCCCCGGATTTCAGGGCAGTGCTGCTGCGCCCGAGCGGCCAGTCCAGGTTCAGGGCCAGCGGGCCGCCCGACCCGCAGCGCAGGCGCAGAGGGGTGCAGGCGTGCCGGCTGCAGGCCTTCGAGGTTGGCACCGAGTTGCAGCGACAGCCTGCGCTGAGGCCCGCTGCCCGCCAACAGCCAGCGGCCGGTGGCCTGGATCCGGCCGGCCGGCTCACGCTCGGAGCCCAGCTGCAGCAACAGGCGGTCGACCTGGCCTTCGTCCACGCTGGTGGGTCGGCCCCGGGCAGACAGGTCCAGCTGGCGCAGGGGCAGGTGACCGGTCTCCCAGCGGCCGGCCTGGGGGTTGTCGATCCGCACCGTCAAACCCAGCGGCTGTGCGGCCCGGCCAGCGGGTTGGGCTTCCAGCTGGGCGTCGATGTGGCCGGTGAGGGCGGTGCGGGGCCAATGGTCGTTCAGGCGCTGCAGGTCAAGCCGCTGCAGGCGGGCCTGCAGTTGCGGCAGGGGCGGCGCAGAGCCGGCCTCGATGCGGGCCTGGGCCTGCAGGAACTGGTCGTGCGTCTGCAGTTGAGCAAGCAGCTCGAACCGGGCCAGCGGGCCGCTGGCCTGCAGGGTGGCTTGCAGGTCGTCCACCAGGGTATCGGCCATGGAGGCCGTGGAGGCCGGAGCGGCGCTGCCGGCGCGGTGCGTCAGCTTGACCTCTGCCTCCATCGGCAGCGGGGCGTCGGCGCCCAGGCGGGCGCTGCCGCTGGCCTGCAGGCGGGCCCAGTGCAGCTGCTGCAGTTCCAGCCGATGACGGCCGCCCGGGCCGGCCTGCAGATGCAGTCGGGCCAGCAGGTCGGTGAGGGGCTGGCTGCCCAGGGCGTCGAAGCCGATGCGCTGCACGCTCAGCCGGTCGACTTCGATCGCGAGCGGCAGGATCAGCCGGGTGGGCAGCCGCGGCGGCAGGTCGTCGTCGGCCGGGCCTTGCAGGACCACGGACTCGGCCCGCAGCAGCGGCCAGCGCAGTCGCAGCCCGCCGTTGCCTCCGCCGTCATGTTCCAGCACGGGGGCCTGCCAGCTCAGCGCCTCGATGCGCAGCCAGCGCTGCCGGCCGACCTGCCAGCTCAGCCGCTGCAGCGCAAAGTCACCGGCCAGTGCGCCGCGCAGGCCCTGCACCTCCACCGCGGCCAGGCGCGGCAGCACCCCGGTCAGCCACCAGCGCGCGCCGGACTCGCTGCCCAGCGACCAGGCCAGCAGCGCCACCGGCAGCAAGGCGATGGCCAGCAGGGCCAACAGCCCGCGCAGGATCGTCCGTCGGGCCCGCCGGGGCGGTGCGGGCTCAGCCGACGCTGCAGTGCCGGGAGCGCTCGATGGCGGCTGCATCAGAAGGTCAGCCCCACCGTGAAGTGCAGGCGCATGCGGTTCGTTCGCTCGCCGTAGGCCAGGTCGATGCGCAGCGGACCCACCGGGCCGCGCCAGCGCACGCCCACGCCGTAGCCGCGCGCTGCCTCCCAACGCCCCAGGTCCTCGGCGGCGTTGCCGGCATCCACGAACACTGCCCCCCACCAGGCGGGGTGGGCCAGCGAGAAGGGCCGCGCCATCTCCAGGCTGCCGGTGGCCAGGAAACGTCCCCCCACCGCCGTGCCGTTGCCGTCGCTGGGGCCCAGGCTCTGGTAGCTGTAGCCGCGCACCGAGTCGTCGCCGCCGGCGCGAAACAGCAGGGTATAGGGCACGGAGACGGCGGTCTTGGCGAAGACCTGCCCCGCCTCCAGCCGCGCCTGGCCGTACCAGTTCTGCCCGGGGGTCCAGTAGCCGGTGACCCGCACGGTGCTGCGGCCGAACCAGCCGCTGCTGTTGTCGGTGGCGTAGGAGTGGCCCACGGCCGCGTCGGCCGACACGCCCCAGCCCCGCGTGGGCAGGATGGGGTGGTCCAGGTCCCGCCAGACCCACTGGTAGTTCAAGCTGGCGGCGGAAGCGTCGTCGGTGATGCTGCTGTCGCTGAGCTGGCGGGTGAATGCGCGCTGCAGCTCGATGTAGTAGGTGCGCTCGATGCGCTCGGTGTCCTGGGTGCGGCCCAGGCGCGCCTTTTCGGAGGTGACGCGCAGGCCGCTGGCTTCGGTTTCGGTGATGGAGCCCGACAGCAGGTTGCGGTAGGGGCCGGGGTGGGGGTGGGAGGTCAGGTCCACCGACAGGGATTTGGCGGTCTGGCCAAGCTGCCATTTGGTTTTGCTCTGCCAGCCCAGGCGCAGCGGGTTCTGGTGCAGGTGCTCCAGTGTGATGCGCGGGCCGCTGGCGTCGGAGATGCCCACGCCCACGGTGGCCTGCTGCAGCATGCGCTCGCGCAGCCGCACTGTGATGGGGGTGTCGGCGGCCTGGGCCGGATCGGGGTCGTAGGTGACCGAGACGCCGTCGAAGAGGTTGCTCTTGACCAGCCGGTCCTGGAAGTCCAGCAGCACCCGCTCGCGCAGCGGCGTGCCGCGGCTGAAGTTGCGCAGCGCGGTCACGGCGTCCCGGCGCACATGGTCCAGCCCCTCCACCCGCAGCTCCCCGATGCGAAACATCGGCCCGGACTCCAGGGTGAGCAGCAGGTTGGCCTGGCGCTCAGCCGGCTGCACCCGCGCCTGGGTGCGCATCCAGCTGGCGGCGGGGTAGCCTTCGGTGTGCAGCAGGTTCAGCGCGCTGCTCTTGGCATCGTCCCAGCGGCTCTGGGTGAAGGCCTCGCCGCGGTCCAGCGACCACTGCTGGCGCAGCTGGGTGGCCAGCGCCACGGCAGCCGGGTCGCCGGCTTCCACCGCGTCGCCCAGCGGCCCGTGGATCTCCAGCTGCAGCTCGTTGACCCGGGTGAGCGGTCCGGGCAGCACCTTCAGCAGCACCGGCACCGGCAGGTTGCGCGGGCCCTCGTCCAGCGCACCGGGCGGAAGCTCGGCGCTGACCTGGGCCTCGAAGTAGCCCTGCGTCTCCAGCAGCTTGCGCGCCTGCGCCGGTGCGGCGCTGAGCAGGCGCAGCAACTCGCTGCGCAGGATCGACCGGTTGCCTTCGCTGCGCTGGAAGCGCGACAGGTCCAGGTAGCGGTCCAGCAGGGGGCGCACCGCCTCCGGCGCGCTGATTTCCAAGGTCCAGCCGACACTGGCTTCGTCGTCAGGTTCCGTCGAAGCAGGGGCCGACGTTGGGGCCCGTGCTGGGGCGGAAGCTGCATCGGGTGCAGTCTCCGCTGATGGGGCCTGCGCGGCGACAGGGGCCGTCGCAGGGTCCGTATTGGGGTCCGTATTGGGGTCCGTATTGGGGGCCGGTGGGGCAGAGGCACAGCCGGCGAGCAGCAGCAGGCCGGCCAGCATCCAGGCCGGCCGGGCGGCGCTTGTCGGTCCCCGCGGCGCAGGGCGCAGGTCAGGCAGCGGCATCGGTTCGGGGGCCTACTTCGACAGCAGCCGCATCGCCTGTTCCAGCCCGGCCAGCGTCAGCGGGAACATGCGCTGGTTCATGATCTGCTGGACCATTGCGATGCTCTGGCGGTAGGGCCAGACGCCCTGCGGCTCGGGGTTGATCCAGGCGTATTTCGGGAAGGCGTGGGTGAGCCGCTGCAGCCACTCCGCCCCCGGCTCCTCGTTGTTGTACTCGACACTGCCGCCGGGCTGCACGATCTCGTAGGGGCTCATCGTCGCGTCGCCGATGAAGATGAGTTTGTAGTCCTTGTTGTACTTGCGGATGATGTCCCAGGTGGGCGTCTTCTCGGTGTAGCGGCGCCGGTTGTTCTTCCACATGAAGTCGTAGACGCAGTTGTGGAAGTAGTAGAACTCCAGGTGCTTGAACTCGTTCTTGGCGGCGCTGAAGAGTTCCTCGACGCGGTGGATGTGCTCGTCCATCGTGCCGCCCACGTCCATCAGCAGCAGCACCTTCACCTTGTTGTGCCGCTCGGGGATCATCTTGATGTCGAGCAGACCGGCGTTGGCCGCGGTGGCGTGGATGGTGTCGTCCAGCGCCAGCTCCAGCTCGTTGCCCTCGCGGGCGAAGCGGCGCAGCCGGCGCAGCGCCACCTTGATGTTGCGCGTGCCGAGCTCCTTGGTGTCGTCGTAGTCCTGGAAGGCGCGCTGGTCCCAGACCTTCACCGCGCTGCGGTTCTTGCCTGCGCCGCCGATGCGGATGCCCTGCGGGTTGTAGCCGCCGTGGCCAAAGGGGCTGGTGCCGCCGGTGCCGATCCACTTGCTGCCGCCCTCGTGGCGCTCCTTCTGCTCCTCCAGGCGCTTCTTGAGGGTCTCCATCAGCTCGTCCCAGCCCATCTTCTGGATCTTGGCCTTCTCCTCCGGGCTGAGCTCCTTCTCCAGCACCTGGCGCAGCCAGTCCAGCGGGATGTCGCGGGTGAAGTCGGTGAGCATCTCCACGCCCTTGAAGTAGGCGGCAAAGGCGCGGTCGAACTTGTCGAAGTGGGCCTCGTCCTTGACCAGCGCGGTGCGCGACAGGTAGTAGAACTTGTCCACCGTCGGGCCGCCTTCGTCGTCGATCACGCCGGCGCGCAGCGCTTCGAGCAGGGTCAGGAATTCCTTGACCGACACCGGCAGTTTGGCAGAGCGCAGGGTGAAGAAGAAGTCGATGAGCATGGGCGGCGTTCCGGAGGATGGACGGCGATCGGCGCGGGGGAGCCCAAAGTATGCGCGAAGCCAACCATCGGTTGCCGTCGCCGGGCTCAAGTTGGACGGTACGACGTCGAAATGCAGCGGCGGCCGGCCGATTCCCCCGGGGGTAGTTGCCGGTGCACCTGTCCGCCGACTTACCATCTCGATTCTTGAACTTTTTGCCACCACCTGGGTTACAGATGGCCGCCGCTGACCGATGAGCGCCCTGCTGCAACTGGCCTGCTTCCAGATGCTGATCTATGCCGGCATGTGGGCAGCCGGCTGGGTGATCTTGGGTGAGGAACGCAAGGCCGTGCTGCATTGGCTGGGCTTCAACCTGCTGCTGGCGCTCGGGCTCGGGCTGGTCTCGCTGCGGCCCGCTGGCGACCCCTGGTTCACGGTGGTGCTGGCCAACCTGGTGCTGGCCGGGGGGTTTCTGCTGCTTTACCGGGGGGGCGCATTGTTCCTGCGCCTGCCGGTGCGGGATGGTGAGCTGGCTGCAGCGATGCTGGGCTGCATCGCCTTCGCCTTGTGGTCGGGACCCATCCCCCACGGCCCGGGCTGGATCCACCCGGGAGCCGGTACCGCCGCGTTGATCGGTTGGACCCTCCTGGCAGGAAGCTGGCGCGGCCGGGCCGCCCTGACTGCGCAGTTCGGTGCCCGCACCGCCTGGGTGGCACTGTCGCCACAGGTGCTCTACGGCCTGGTCCAGGTCTTGCGCGCCCATCAGATCATCACGCTCGATGCCACGGCGGTGCAGTTGCAGACGCATTCGGCCGCCAATGAGCTGCTGGTTTACGCCAGCATGCTCTCCGCAGCGGTGTTCAACCTGGTCTACATGTTCCTGATCGTGCTGCGGCTGATGGGGCGGCTGACCTATATGGTCGATCACGATGCCCTCACCGGACTGTTCAACCGGCGGGCCATCCAGGCGATGCTGGAGCGCGAGTGGGCGCGCTGGCGCCGCATGGGAAAGCCCTTCACGGTGATTGCGCTGGATCTGGACCACTTCAAGCAGATCAACGACCGCTGGGGACACCCGGCCGGTGACGAGGTGCTGCGCCAGACCGCCGGCCGGCTGCAGGGCCAGGTGCGGGAGATCGATGCGGTGGGCCGGGTAGGGGGAGAAGAATTCCTGGTCCTCATGCCCGGCTGCAGCGCGGGAGATGCACCGGCGGTGGCACAGAGGCTGCACCAGGCCCTGCGCAACACCCCGGTCGAAGTGGACAGCCAGGCGCAGCTGCAGGTCACCGCCAGCCTGGGTGTGGCGGTGGTGGGTGTGGGGGACGCCACGGTGGACAAGCTGCTGGCCCGGGCGGACCTGGCGCTGTACCGCGCCAAACACGGCGGTCGTGACCGGGTGGAATTCGACCATCCACCTGCAGCAGCTGAGGTGGCCGCGAGGCAGGACGCGTTGGCGTGAGCTGGTCCGCCCGGTCGTGAACCTGCCACGCAGTGGCGGGCCGGGGCAAGGCAAGGCGCTCGGGTGGGCTCAAGGCGGCAAGGCGACCTGCCGAAACACAGGTTGGCCTTTCTGCCGACCTCGCCACCGTGTTCCCACCCACCTGCATTGCCGCACCCTCCCTCCCGCTGCGTGAGCGCGGGTCGGGTTGTCAGGGTCATGCCTCGATCTGCGCGCACCCGGCGGGCCTGATCCGGGCTTTGCCGGATTCGGCAGCCGGGAAGATTGCGGCTGTTCCCCGCATGCCGGAGCAACAGCCGCGCCGAGTCGGCTGCAGCGGTTCGCGCGGCTTCACGCTGATCGAGCTGCTGGTGGTGCTGGTGGTGTTGACCCTGGGAACGCTGACCGTGCTGCCCTCCATGAAGGATTTCACCGCTCGCAACCGCCTCGTGTCCGTCCAGACCGACTTCATGTCCGCGCTGAACCTGGCGCGGTCCGAAGCGGTGCGGCGCGGCGTGCCGGTGCTGTTCCTGGCCGCCAGCGGCGGGGTTACCGGCAACAGGTACGCCAACGGATGGCGTCTGGTGCCGGACTTGAACGGCAACGGCAGCGTCGATGCCGGTGAGAGCGAGCTGCGCACGGCGGTTGCGCTGCCGTCCGATCTCAAGCTCGACGGTGACGCCACGCTGGTCTACGCGGCCAGCGGCTTCCTGGCACCGGCCTCTTCGCACAACTACACCCTCTGCCCTGCGTCGGGCAGCAACCGAGGGCTGCAGATCACGGTGACCCCCAGCGGCCTGGCCGATGTGGTCGTCATCACCAGTTGCAGTTGAAGGCCACAGCATGACCAAACTGCACCGCGTCAGATTGCGAGGCACCACCCTGATCGAGGCCCTGGTCACCGTGCTGGTGCTGGGCCTGGCAGCACTGGCGTTTGCGCAGGCGCAACTGCGCGGGGCCGCCACCAACTCCAGCGCGCTGTGGCGCAGCAAGGCCAACGTGCTGGCCGGGGAGGCTGCCGACCGGCTGCGCGCCAATCCGGCAGGGTTGGCCGCGGGCCACTACAACAGCCTGACGACGGCTGCTGCCGATCCGGGCTGCACCACCGCCTCGGTCTGCACACCGGCGCAAATGGCCACGGCCGATTTCGCCCGCTGGCGCACGGCGCTTGCCAATGCCCTGCCGGGCGGCTCCGGTGTGATCTGCCTGGACAGCAGCCCCGGCGACGGCACTGCAGCCGCGCCGGCCTGCGACGGACCGGGCGGTCAACTGGCGATCAAGGTGTTCTGGAGCGAACGCGGTCAAGCCTCGCTCCTGGTCAATGTGGTGAGGCCATGAGGGATCACGTTCATGCCGCCGCAACCGCGGCAGGCCGCCAGGCGGGCCTGACCGTGGTGGAGATCATGGTCGGTGCGGCCATCGGCCTGTTCCTGGTGGCGGTGATGGGTTCGATGTTCCTGGGCAGCAAGACCACCTTCAACCATCAGAACCACCTGGCCCGGTTGCAGGAGAACGGCCGTTTTGCGGTGGAGGCTCTGTCCACGGACCTGCGCATGGCGGGGTTCCGGGGGTGTCGCGGCAGCACGGCAGCGACCTTCACCAACACCTTGAACGACCCCAATACGCTGCTGTACAACCATGCGCAGGGCGTCTGGGCCTCTCACCACAACGGCACTGCCTGGGTCCCCGCTCTGTCCAGCCAGATCCAGAGCCCGGCACTGACTCCAGCCCCCGCCGTCGGCGGCGACGTGCTGACCGTGCGGCGGGTGGTGGGGCCGGGCCTCGGCCTGATCGCCGAAATGGCGTCGGCCACGGCTGCGTTGTCGGTGAGTGCGGGTTCCGCCGTCGCGCTCGGCGACTGGCTGCTGGTGTCGGATTGCAGTGGGGCGGCGGTGTTTCAGGCGACCAACAACGACGCCGGCAGCACCGGCTCGATCGAGCACGATCACAGCGCAGCACTCACCCCCGGCATGTCCACCAGCAGCCTGGGGCGGCCCTACCTGCGCGATGCCCTGGTCCACCGGCTGGCCGCGGTGACCTACTACGTGGCCGCCAGTCAGCGCAGCGGCAAGACGCACCTGAACGCCCTGTGGTCCTACACCACTCCGTCCTATGACGGCAGTGTCCAGCCGCAGGAACTGGTGACCGGCGTGGACGGCTTTGCGGTGCGCCTCGGCCTGGACACCAACAGCGACGGGGCGGCGGACGCCTACTCGGCCCCCACCACCACGCTGGACTGGACCCAGGTGGTGAGTGCCCAGGTGGAGCTGGTGCTGGTCAGCGCGGACGATCGCATCACCACCACCGCTCAGCCTTACCTCTTTGGCGGCAACACCGTCACACCCACCGATCGACGGCTGCGCACGGTGATGTCCGTGACCACCTCGGTGCGCAACGCGCTGCGATGATGGCCCGTCATTTGAACCTGTGTCCCGTGGCCGCGGCCCCACATCCCGGCCATTCCCGCGTCCACCGCCGCAACTGCAGCCGCAGCCGTGTGACCGGCTTTTCGCTGATGGCGGTGCTGTTGATGATGGTCGTGTTGGCCAGCCTGGCCTTTGCCGGCCTCAACAGCAGCCTGTTGCAGGAGCGCATGGCCGGCAATGCCCGGGACCGTCAATTGGCCATGCAGGCCGCGGAGGCGGCCCTGCGGGATGCCGAGAAGGACATCGAGGACAACCTCACGGCGGATTCCGCCTTTGTGGGCGCCTGTACCGCCGGGCTGTGCCTGCCCAGGTCGATGGCCCTGGTGGGCGCGACTTCCGCGCAGCGCTGGCCCGATGTCAACTGGGCCGCCGCTGCCGATCAGAGTCGGGGCTACGGCAGCCGCACCGGTGCCGCTGGATTCCACGGCGTGGCAGCCCAGCCGCGGTACATCGTCGAGCTGCTGCCGGAACTGCCGCCCGAATCCGGTCAATCGGCTCACCTGGGCAGTGCGTCGCAGGCGGCCCAGGCCTTTCGCATCACCGCTCGGGCGGTGGGGTTGAGGGCCACCACGGTGGTGGTCCTGCAGTCCACCTACGTCAAGCAATGAAACTCTTCACACCATCGACGATGGCGCGCGCAACTGGGCTGTTGCCGGGCGCGGGCCTTGCCGCGCTGCTGGCGGTGCTGAGTCTGCCCAGCGTGGCCCTGACCTTTGCCGAGGCGCCGCTGTTCCTCAGCGGCACGGTCAAGCCCAATGTGCTGGTGATCTACGACAACAGCCAGTCGATGGACGGCACCATGGCCGGCCAGGTCATCGCCGGTGACGATGCGTTGACCCGCGGCAACATCGCCCGCACGGTGCTGCGCGATACCGTGACCCGCTACCGCAGTGCCTTCAACTGGGGGCTGGAGAGTTTCGAGCTGGTGGGAGCTCCCCAGCGCTTCTTCACCTACGGCTATTTTTTCGGCTCTGCCGCAGAGGTGGTCTACACCAACGATTGTGTGGCCGGCGTGTCCGCCAGCAACGGCGGGCTGCGCTGTCTGGTCAATCCTGAGCCGGGCAACGGTTTCGGCTTCCTGACCTATGGGCTCACCGGAGACGATCCGTCGATCAACGACGTGCTCTACATCGGTGGTGACTTTGGTCCCCAGATGTACGGGCGGGGTGTCCATGGCGGCACCAACTACCATGTGTTCCTCAACCACCAGGCCGCCGCCGGCAACGGCTGGGGGGCGGCGGACTTCTTCAACGGCTTTGGTGCGCCTTGGGGGTTCACTCCCACCGACGCCGGATTCCTGCCTGAAACACCTCCCCACGAGCGCATGTTCTGGCTGCGGCGGGCTTGGGGTTACCTGAACAACATCACCGGCGCCGGGGTCATCAATGAGCCGGTGGAGGCCGACGGCAACGGTCATTTCACCGACCTGACGAACCTGTTGGCTGCCGAGACCGGCGACGCCGTGTCCGCTGAACTGAAGAACGCGGCGGTCTTTACCCCACTGGCCGGCAGCCTGGCGACGGCGCAGACCTACTTTGCCAACAACCATGCGAGCCTCGCCTCGCCGATCGCAGCGAGTTGTCAGCGCAACTTCGTCTTGCTGGCCACCGACGGCAACCCCACCGGCAAAACCGACGGCAGCATGTACACCCTGGCCGAGCAGGCCAACAGCTTCGATGCCGGCACGTCCACCTGGACCTTCTCGACCGCGGCCAACCATGTCTTTGACGAGATCACCGGGCTGCGCAACACCACGGTGAGCAACAACGCCAGCATCAACGGCAGCTATGACGTGCAGACCTACGTCATCGGCCTGGGCGACACCGTTGCCAACGCCAGCTCGATCGCCACCTTGAACCGCATGGCCTCACTGGGAGGCACCACGCAGGCCATGCTGGCCGGTGACGCGGCCAGCCTGGCCACGGCCTTCGACACCATCAGCCGCGACATCATCGCCCGCTCCAGTGCAGCGGCCACGGTGACGCTCAATGCCGGCTCCTGGAGCAGCGGGACCCAGGTCTACCAGGCACGGTTCAATTCCGGCGACTGGTCCGGGCAGTTGCTGGCCTATGCCATGGCCGCAGACGGATCGCTCTCCGCACTGCCGACCTGGGATGCCTCGCAGCGGCTGAACCTGCAGGACTGGGACACGGGTCGGCAGATCCTCACCTCCAAGCCTTCGGCCAGTCTGGGCAGCCGAGGCATCGCATTCCGCTGGCCCGCCGATGCCGCAGCACCGACTGCCGCAGAGCTGGATGCGTCGATGATCACTGCGCTCAACACCAGCCTCTCCGGCACTCTGGACGGGCAGGGTGCAGCGCGGCTGAGGTGGTTGCGCGGCCAGACCACCCGCGAGCAGCGCAACTGTGCCGCCTGTGCCGCGCCGGTGTTCCGCAACCGTCCCATCTCGGTGCTGGGCGACATCATCAACTCCGCGCCGATCTATGTCAGCGGCGGTGGGCGCTACCTGCGCGAAGGCATCGAGAGCGTGTCCTACAGCAGCTGGAAGGCCTCCCGGATGGCCAAGACACCGCTGGTGTTCGCGGGCGCCAACGACGGCATGCTGCATGCCTTCAACGCCAGCACGGGCGATGAGGTCTTCGCCTACGTTCCGTCTGCCGCAGCAACCCGCCTGAGTGCCCTGACCGACCCGACCTACAGCCACCGCTACACGGTGGACGGCTCACCGGCGGCCGCCGATGCCTTCTACGGCGGCGCCTGGCACACCCTGCTGGTCAGCGGCATGGGCGCTGGTGCCAAGGGTCTGTTTGCGCTGGACGTCAGCGACCCCGATCACCTCACCGAGGCCGATGCCGCTTCCGTGGTGCGCTGGGAAATCGGTGGCGGCGATGCCGATGTCGGCCACATCCTGGCTCAGCCGGTGGTGGCGAAATTGAAGAACGGTCGCTGGGTGGCCATCGTGGGCAACGGCTACAACAGCAGCAATGCCCGTGCGGTGCTGTTGCTGGTGGATCTGGAGACGGGCGCCATCACCCGCATCGACACCCTGTCGGGCAGTGCAGGTGCACCCAACGGCCTGTCGGCCGTGGTGGCGGTGAGCTCGTCCAACAACGGCGTGGCCGACACCGTCTACGCCGGTGACCTGGCCGGTCAGGTGTGGAAGTTCGATCTCTCTTCCGCAACGGCGGCAGGTTGGGGCGTGGCCTACGGCAGCGCGGCCAGTCCGCAGCCCCTGTTCACCGCCGCTGCGGGACAGGCGATCACCGCCCGGCTGGATGTGACGGCCCACCCGCAGGGCGGATGGATGCTGGTCTTCGGCAGCGGGCGCTACCTGGACGTGGCCGATACCGCAGCCGGATCGTCACAGGCGCTCTACGGCATCTGGGACAACGGCAGTGTGGTGCCCACGGGCAGCCTGGTCGACCAGAGCGTGCTGGGCCAGGCGACGGCGGACGGGCGAACCTGGCGCTTCACAAGCCATGTGGTGGGCGCGCCGTCGCAGACCAGCTACACCGGGGACTCGGCGCTGACCCGGGCCAGCTACCTGGCCACCAAACGAGGCTGGAAGCTGACCCTGCCCAGCAGCGGGGAACGCATCGTGGCGCAGGCTTCGATCCGCTACGGCAAGGCCATCGTCTCCACCCTCATTCCCAACACGGCGCTGTGCAGCTTCGGTGGCGATGGCTGGGTGCTGGAGGTGGACGCCATCACCGGCAACCGACCCGATGCGCCTGCGCTGGACAGCAACGCCGACAACCTGGTGACTACCTCCGATCTGCTGAGTTACGACGGCGGCAACGCCTACGCCTCCGGGGTGCGCATCAACGCCATTCCCGCGGCCCCCGGATTCGTGCGCACACAAAACCGCAGCCTGGACGACAAGCTGGTCAACACCTCCAACGGCACGGTCGTGCGGGTGCGTGAGGCCGGCAACGCAGCCACTTCGCGACGCACCAGCTGGGAGCAGCTGCAATGACCTCCAAAACCCACTGCAGTCGGTCCCGCAGGGGCCTGGTACCCCTGCTGGCCGCATCGATGTTCTGTACAACGGCCTGGGCAGCTCAACCGGCGCAGCCGGTGAGGCAGGCTCCGTCCGGCGCCGCAAGCCCCGGCACATCCGCTGCAGCGAACCTGCGCAGCAGCGAGACCGGTGCGGTGGTGGACCGCCTGGTGCTGCGCGAGGGCCGCATCGAGGCGGTGGACCCTTCTGCGCATCACATCGTGTTGGCCGGTCGCCGCCTGCATTGGGAGGCCGGCCGGATTCAGCTCTTCACCTGGCCGGCCCGATCGGCGGCGTCGGTGTCGGACCTGCGCCCCGGGCAGCGCATCCGTTTTGCCCTGGAAGGCAAGGACGGCGAGCGTGCCGACGACAGTGAACGCCGCCGCATCGTGCTGATCTACCTGGAGTCCCGGCCATGACCGTTGCCTGTTTGCGCCGCCGACCCGGCCAGCGCGGCCTCACCCTGATCGAACTGATGGTGGCCCTGGTGATGGTGGCCATCCTGACCGCGGTGGCCCTGCCCAGCTACCGCCAGTATGTGCAGAAGTCGCGCCGGGCCGACGCCACCACCACGCTGCTGACCCTGGCGCAGGCCATGGAGCGCTGGTACAGCGAGCGCGGCACCTATGCGGGTGCCACCGTCGACTCGGGGGGCCTGATGCCCAGCAGCTCGCCGCAGGGCTTTTACACCCTGAGCATCACGGCGCAGGATGCCAATGGCTTCAGCATCTCGGCGGCACCGGCCGGGGCCCAGACGGGGGACGCCTGCGGCAGCTACACCCTTGAAGAGGACGGTTCGCGCTCCCTGTCGGGAGCGACGCTCACCAGCGCTCAGTGCTGGTGATCCTGCTGCGGTGCGCCTGAGCGGCAGCGTTCAGCGCGGACGCGCCAGCTGCCACTCCAGGTGGGCCCGCACCTCCGGCCACTCGCCGGCGGTCAGGCTGTACATCACGGTGTCGCGCACCGTGCCGTCGCGGCGCAGGGCGTGGTGGCGGATCACGCCATCCTTCTTCGCACCCAGGCGCTCGATGGCGCGCCGGCTGGCGAAGTTGAAGTTGTCGGTGCGCCAGCCCACCAGCTTCGCTCCCAGCGTTTCGAAGGCGTGCTGCATCAGCAGCAGCTTGCAGGTGGTGTTGACGGCACTGCGCTGGCGGCTGGCTGCGTACCAGGTCCAGCCGATCTCCAGCCGGTCGAGTGCCGGCACGATGTCGTGGCAGCTGGTGCAGCCGATCACCTCACCGCTGCGGCTGTCCAGCACGGCAAACGGCAGCCGCGACCCTTCGGCCTGCATCCTCAGCGCCTGCTCGATGTAGGCGCGGGTCTGTTCCGGTTCGGGCACCGAGGTGACCCGGATCCGCCAGAGCTCTCCGTCGGCGGCCGCCTTGCGCAGACCGTCCTCATGGTCCAGCGTCAGCGGCAGCAGCCGCACCGGGTCGCGCTCCAAGGTGACGGGGCGGACGTCCAGCATCGGCTGCTCAGCGGTTGCGCGACTGCATGAACACCAGCTTCTCGAACAGCGTCAGGTCCTGCTCATTCTTCAGCAGGGCGCCCACCAGCGGCGGGATGCTGACCTTCTCGTCGCGACTGTGCAGCGCCTCGGCCGGGATGTCCTCGGCCACCAGCAGCTTGAGCCAGTCCAGCAGCTCGCTGGTGCTGGGCTTCTTCTTCAGGCCCGGCAGGTTGCGCACGTCGTAGAAGTTCTTCAGCGCCGCGGCCAGCAGTTCCTTCTTGAGCTGCGGGAAGTGCACATCCACGATCTGCTTCATCGTGTCCGCATCCGGGAACTTGATGTAGTGGAAGAAGCAGCGGCGCAGGAAGGCGTCCGGCAGCTCCTTCTCGTTGTTCGAAGTGATGAACACCACCGGCCGGTGTTTCGCCTTGACCAGCTCGCGCGTCTCGTAGACGTAGAACTCCATGCGGTCGAGTTCGCGCAGCAGGTCGTTGGGGAACTCGATGTCGGCCTTGTCGATCTCGTCGATCAGCAGCGCCACCGGCTGCTCGGCGGTAAAGGCCTGCCAGAGCGTGCCGCGCACGATGTAGTTGCGGATGTCGCGCACCTTCTCGGCGCTGTCGGCGTCCGAGAGCTGGCTGTCGCGCAGGCGGCTGACCGCGTCGTACTCGTACAGGCCCTGCTGCGCCTTGGTGGTGCTCTTGATGTGCCACTGCAGCAGCGGCAGGCCCAGCGCAGTGGCAACTTCCTCGGCCAGCATGGTCTTGCCGGTGCCGGGTTCACCCTTGACCAGCAGCGGGCGTTGGAGCGTGATGGCGGCGTTGACCGCGAGCATCAGGTCCTGGGTGGCAACGTACTGTTCGGATCCGGTGAACTTCATGCGCGGCTGCAGGTGGGGGTGAAGGGATGCGGATCAGTATATCGGCGCAGCCGGCACCGAATCGGTCCGCGATCTCGGAGCTGCGCAGGCCAGGCTCGGTCAACCCAGTGCGGCCAGCCCGTGCCGGGCGCGCGCCCGAGTGCAGGCCTCGTCGCCCCGGCCCAGCGGCGCGAGCAGGGCGAACTCGCGGCAGGGTCCGGGCCGCCATTCGTGGATGCCGCAACTCGCCCTGAGGCCGACCTGGCCGACCAGGGCTGCACAGCGGGGCGGCTGGTGGTCGCTGCCGCGCATGCGGGCCGTGTGATCGCTGAGTTCCACCGCCAAACCGTCCGGGACCGAGCCGCCGCGGCTTTGAAGTTCCTCGCAGGAGAAGTCGACCCTGAAGCTCGCACAGCAGGCGCCGCAGCTCAGACAGGGGTTGTCGGGAACGCTGGCGATCGGTGCGGGGAGGGGGGCTGGGAGGGGGGCTGGGAGGGGGCGGCCTGCAGTCATGGCTTGCGGTGTTGCAAGTGAATTCTGACAGCGTTCACCTCTGCCGCGTTGCCTGGAAACCGACTGGGAACGCCCTGGAAAAGGAGTACGCTGCCGATTTCACAACGACCATCTTCGGCGAGGCATGGGTGGGTATCGCGGTCCGGCCATCGTGTCCGGGTATGTGCTGGCCTGGTTGGTGGGGCGGTCAATGGCCGGGCCTGCCGACGGTGTCATCCTGTGGTCGCCCACGGCCGGTGTGGCCCTGGCCGCCTGGATGGTGCTTGGCGGGCGGGCGGCACCGGCGCTGCTGCTGGGTACCCTGTTGACTGCGGGGCTTTCGCACTGGCTGCCGCTGCAGGAAGGGAGCTCGGCCGCCGGCGGGCTGACCGCTGCCTGGCTTGGCGACGTCGCTCCCTTGTTGGGCACCTGGCTGGCCTCGCGCAGGCTGGAGCGTTTGCCCGGTCTGATTTCCACGGCGCCAGTGCGCCAGACGCTGCGCGCCCTGGTGTGGGTGCTGGCGGCGGCGCTGTTCTCCGCGGTTGTCGTGCAGTGGGCCGCAGGGTGGCCAGAGCAGGGGGTGGTTGGCCAGTCCCCGTGGACCCTTTGGCTGGAGCCCGGCATCAACACCCTGGTGAGCCAGATCGCCGGCATGCTGCTGGTCACCCCACCGCTGTTGCTGTGGCTGCATCCGGGCATGCGGCATGACCCGGTGGCCGGGTTGGCCTTTCCGATCCTGAGCATCGGGCTGGGCCTGACGCTGGTGGGCAGCCATGCGGTCGATCACCTGGGACAGATGGCTGGAGAAGCGCAATTTCGCGGCGAGGCCCAGGCGCTCGGTGCCACGCTGCAGAAGCACCTGGACCTGGCTGCACGGGACCTGGAGGTCTTGCATGCCCAGTTCTACAAGGTGGAGATCGACGCGGAGGAGTTTGCCGCCGTCACCCGGCCGATGCTGCGCCGTGCTCCCTGGCTGCTGAGTTTTTCCTGGCTGCCGCGGGTGCCGCTGGAGCAGCGCGAGGCCTTCGAGTGGATGCTCAGCGGATCCGGCGCCGGCCAACGCAGCATCCGCGAGCAGGGTGCCGGCCGGGCCCCCTCGGTGGCCGTGGCCCGCAGCGAGTACTTTCCGCGGCGCTGGCTGGAGCCGCAGCGGCCCCAGGAGGACCTGATCGGGCTGGACCTGTCGGTGGACCCCTGGCGTGCCGGCGCGGTGGCCCATGCGGCGCAGGATCGGGAGGTGAGTGCTTCGTTGCCGTTTGTGCAGGAGGTTCACGGGACGGGGCGTCGCCTGGCGGTGGAGCTGTTCTCGCCGGTGGACGACCTGCGGCTGCGGGCCGGGCAGTCGGAGTCGGCGCAGATCCGCGCGGACTTCCCGGTTCGGGGCCTGGTGTCCACCACCATCGATTTGGCGCTGCTCGCCCAGACGGCTGCTGCGCAGGCCCGCTCCGAAGGGCTGCAGTGGCTGCTGCGGGATCCGGCCATGACCGGGTCGAGAGGGCTGTCGTGGGACGGCAGCCAACTCAGTGACGCCGACCCCGGGATGGAGGGCCGGGAGCTGCGGTCCTGGCAGAGTGGATGGCATGAAGGCATCTCGATCCGGTTGGCCGATCGGCATTGGAACCTGTGGCTGCGCCCTGCGCGTGGTTTTGGCGCGGCAGGATTCGGGCTGGATCTGGCGACCGGGGCGGTGGGCCTGGGTTTCACGGCGCTGCTGGCGGCCTACCTGCTGACTCGCCGTCAGAGGGAGCTCGAGGCCCGCCAGGCCCGCGCCGGCCTGGAGGCGCAGGTGGCCGAGCGCACCGCCGAGCTGGCCGAGGCCAATGTGCACCTGCGCGGCGAGGTGGAAGAGCGCCGCAGTGCGGAGGAGTCGCTGCGACTGTTTCGCCGGCTGGTGGACAGCGCCGGTCAGGGCATGGGCATGGCCAGCCTGGACCGCCGGGTGATCTACATGAACCCGCGCATGCGGCTGGAGGTGGGGGAACCCGACTGGCAGAAGGACCGGCAGCGCGACTTCCTGGACTACTACCCGGACACGGCCCGGGCGCGCATCGAAGCCGAGGTGCTCCCGGCGATGCTGCGCGGTGAGGACTGGAGCGGCGAGTTCGAGATGCCGGACCGCCGGGGCCGTGGCAGCCATTGGATCCTGGCCTCGTTCTTCGTGCTCAAGGACGCCGGGGGTGCTCCCCAGTACTTTGCCAACACCGTCACCGACCTGACCCAGCGCCGCAGGCTGGAGCTGCGCCTGCGCGAAGCACGGGAACAGGCCGACTCCGCCAACCAGGCCAAGAGTGTGTTCCTGGCCAACATGAGCCACGAGATCCGCACGCCGCTGAACGCAGTGCTGGGATACACCCAGCTGATGCTGGAGGAGCGGGACCTGGCCCCCTTGCTGCGACAACGCATGACGACCATCCTGGAGGCTGGCCAGCGCCTGCTGCGGCTGATCAACGATGTGCTCGACCTGTCCAAGATCGAAGCCGGCAGCCTGCAGATGCACGACGAGGTGTTCGAGCCCCGCCGGGAGCTGGAGCAGTTGCTGGCCTTGTTCACGCCGAAGGCCCAGCTCAAGGGGCTGACGCTGCAGGCGCAGCTGCACCTGGAGGCGGGTGAACGCTGCCACGCCGACCGCGTCAAGTTCGGCCAGATCGTCAGCAACCTGCTGGGCAATGCCATCAAGTTCACCGCACACGGCGAAGTCGAACTCAAGGCCTGGCGAGACGGGTCCGAGCTCTTCCTGACGGTATGCGATCAGGGGCCGGGAATTTCCGAGGCGGAGCAGGCGGACATCTTCACCGCCTTCCGTCAGGGCAGTGCGGGTCGCAGCCAGGGCGGTACCGGTCTGGGGCTGGTGCTGACCCGCCGCTTCGTGCAGGCCATGGGGGGGGAAGTGAAGCTGCGCAGCGTGCCGGACCAGGGCAGCTGCTTCGATGTGTCCCTGAAACTGCCCGCGTTGACTGGAGGCGGGGGGACCGACTCCGCTGCAGGTGCTGCTTCCTGTCCCGTCGAGGGGCTGGACCCCGCCACGCCGCGACGGGTGCTGGTGGTGGAGGACGATGCCGACAGCCGCGAGCTGCTCGCCGCCACCCTGCGGCGCATCGGCTGTGAGGTGGTCACCGCCGAGGACGGGCAGGCTGCCCTGCAGGCCTGTGCCCGGCAGGCCTTCGATCTGGTGTTCTCCGACATCCGCATGCCGCGCATGGACGGCAGCGAGATGTTGCGCCGGCTGCGCAGCAACCCGGCGACCGCCCGGGTGCCGGTGCTGGCGGTCACCGCATCCAGCCTGGCGCATGAGCGCCGGGACTACCTGGCACAGGGCTTCTGTGACTTTATCGGCAAACCCTACCTGCTCGAGCAGATCCACGCGGCGCTGGAGCAGTTCACCGGGGCCCGGCTGCTGCGCTCTTCGCCAGGCCCGTCGGAACACTTGCACTCGATGGCGGCCGACCCAGTTGGGCTCCAGGGCGCAGGGGAGTCACCCACCCCGACGGGCCCATCGTCGAACCAGGCTGCCGGTGCCGAGTTGCTGTCGGTGCTGACCCGGCTGGGCGAAGCGGCTGCGTTGGGTGACCTCGACGCCGTACACGCCCTGCTGGGGGAACTGGCGCCGCCCCGGTTGACTCCGGGAACCTACGGACTGCTGATGCAGGCGGCCAACACCTACGATCTCGAGCGCATCGAGGCCCAGGTGGCGGCATTGCGCGGGGGTACAGTGCCTTCGACCGCAGAGGACACACCCGCAGCAGGAGGAAACTCGAGATGAGCCCGTCGTTGATTCCCCGCCCAGACGGCGCAGCGAACCCGCCTGCACTTTCCGGGGCCCTGGAGCCGGCGCGGGCGCGCCTGCTCATTGTGGACGACACGCCGCCCAACATCGACCTGCTGCGAGCGGTGCTGGCGGAACTGGGTTGCGACCTGTCGGTGGCCACCAGCGGTCAGCGTGCGCTGGACCTGGTGGCGCGTCAGCCGCCCGACCTGCTGCTGCTGGACGTGATGATGCCGGGCATGGACGGCTTCGAGGTCTGCCGCCGACTCAAGGCCGACGAGGCCACCGCCGGCATCCCGGTGATCTTCGTCACCGCCCGGGGGGATGACGTGGCCCAGGGTTTTGCCGTGGGCGGTGCCGACTACATCGCCAAGCCGATCCAGCCCGATGAGGTACGCGCCCGGGTGCGCCACCAGCTGGAGCGGCTGACGCTGCTGCGGCAGTTGCGCAGCCTGAACCAGAAGCTGGAGGAGACGGTGCGCGAGCGCACCGCCGAGCTCACCCTGACCAACCGGCGCCTGCGTGCGGAGATCAACGAACGCCGTTACATGCAGGACCGGCTGAACTACCTGGCCACGCATGACTTCGTGACGCGGCTGTACAACCGTGGAGCCCTGGACGGGCATGTCAGCGAACTGCTGGCCCGGGTGCAGCGGCGCGAGGCCCGGGGTGTTTTCCTGCTGCTGGACATCGACCAGTTCCGCCTCGTCAACGAAAGCTGCGGCTGCATTGCCGGTGACGAGTTGCTGCGCGAATTCGGCGACCTGATGGCTGCGACGCTGGAGCGCAGCGACTTCCTGGCCCGGCTGGGGGGCGACAAGTTCGGTGTGGTCTGCGAGGGGCGTGATGCGACGGCCGGTCTGCAGCTGGCCCGGCGGTTGCTGGACCTGTTGCAGGCCCACGAGTTCACCTGGGATCAGCGCAGCTTCCGGCTGGGCGCCGCCGCCGCGGTGGTGGAGCTGCACGATCAGATCGTGTCCTTCGAGCAACTGATGCTGATGGCCGACGAAGCGGCCTACCTGGCCAAGAGGGAGGGCAAGGGCACGGTCAAGCTCTACGAGGCGCAGAGCACCCCCGGGCAGGTGCACCGCGAGACGGTCAATTGGGCGCTGCTGTTGCTGGACGCCATGCGGCTGGACCATTTCCGCGTCTACTTCCAGCGGTTGCAGCCGCTGCGCCCGGAAGCCCCAGGCCAGGAGAAGATGCACATTGAGGTGCTGGCCCGATTGGTCGATCCGGCGCGCCACCAGCTGGTGATGCCGGCCAGCTTCATCCCGCCGGCCGAACGCTTCCACCTGATCGGCGAGCTCGACCGCTGGATGCTGCGGCACGTCGTGGCCCTGCTCGGCCGGCAGCCCCAGCTGCAGGAGCTGCTCGGGCAGGTGTCGCTCAACCTCTCGGCGGTGTCGATCCGCGAGCCGGGGCTGGCCGATGAGGTGATCGATCTGCTTGGACAGCATGCCGTGGCGCCGACGCTGCTCAGTTTCGAGATCACCGAAACCGAGGCCATCGTCAACCTGAAGAGTGCGCGGGACTTCATGCACCGGCTGCGCGCGGTGGGCTGCAGCTTCTCGCTGGACGACTTCGGCAGCGGTTTTGCCTCCTTCGCCTACCTGAGGGAGCTGCCCTTTGACACCCTGAAGATCGACGGTGTTTTTGTGCGCGACATGGACGCGGACGAAACCCACTTTGCCATGGTGCGTTCCATGGTCGAGATGGCCGGCCTGCTGGGCAAGCCGGTGGTGGCCGAGTTCGTTGAACGCGAGGCGGTGGCCGGGCAGCTGCGGCAGCTGGGGGTCGAATGGGCCCAGGGCTACCTCTACCACCGGCCGGAAGAGCTTACCGCCCAGGCGCTGCAGCGGGAGGCGGCCCTTTTGAGCAGCAGCGTGGTCCCCTCGGCTTCGGCTTGAGGTCGGCAGCGCAGCCGTCGCCGCACTCGGACCGACGCCTGCCGCTCAGTGCCGCGGATGATCCAGCGCCGGACCGCTGCCGGGCCGAGGTGGCACTTCACGCGCTTCCACATCCACCACACTTTCCTCGGCTGGGCTTCGAGCAGCCGGGGGGGCCCAGGATCGGGCCTTGCCCCAGACCGGATGGCCTGACCAGGGGCCCTGGAAGCGATGCAGTGTCGGCCACACCGGACGCCGCCCGCGCAACAGGTTCCAGACCAGCCAGACCGCGGCCAGCAGCACGCCGGCCACCAGCAGGCTGGTCAGAAAGATCGCCGCGGCGATCAGGAAGAGCAGGCGAGCCAGGACGGAGAAGAGGGCAGACATCGGTGGATTGGGGCTGAACGAAGAGCAGTGACAGTCTACGATCCCGGCGCTGCCCGATCGTTCCCCGATCGTTCCCTGCCCGGCCGTCAGCCGGGCACCGTCAGCCGGGCACCCGGGCCGAACCTTCCCGCAGCTGCAGGGCCAGCAGCATCTGGTTGCGCAGGCCCTTGACCAGGCCGAGTTCGCGTTCGGTCACCTGCAGGGCCAGGGCAGCGTCCGGATGGTCCGCGTAGACCATGCCGATCACCTGGCCGGCGCGCTGCATGGGCAGGAGCAGGAAGCTGCGAGATCGAACCTGCTGCTGAAACCAGCCCGGCAGGCGCTGTGCGATGAGCGGATCGTGGGTGTCGGAGATCAGGGTGTCCACCCCTTTCAGGCAGAGCAGGCCGAACAGGTCCGACGGCGGCTGCAGCGGCACGTTGAAGGCCGAAGCCATGCGGCGCGACGTGGCGTCGAGCCCGAAGCGACCGACCAGCGCGCCGCCCGGCGCCGGGGACTTCAGGCACAGCACCACCCGGTGCAGCTGCAGCGCCTGGGCCAGCACCTGCATGAAATCCTGCGTCAGGTCGGCCAGCGACCGGTCCGACAGCAGTGCCAGGCTGAGGCTTTCGATGCCACTGGACAGCAGGGCCAGGCGTTTTGGATCGTCGGCCTTGGGCGCGCGTGGTGCAGCCGCCGGCCGTGCAGGCGCTGCGGCCGTCGCTTTGAGGGCCGCCGCGGGCTGTGGCCGGGTGGCCGGTTTGGGCTGCTGAACCACCGGTTTGGCCGAGGCCTGTGTCCGACCGCCTGATGCGGGTTTGGCGGGTGTGCCCAAGGTCTGCGACAGCAGTTCCGGGCGCGGCAGGTTCATGACCGGCGCCAGCTCGGTCCACTCGGCCAGGCTGCGCTCGACCATGCCCTGCAGTTTCTCAGGCTCCTGACCCAGGCCCAGACCGAAGCCCCAATCGGCCAGGAAACGCTGCAAACGCGCCTCGCGTTCCTGCGGCGGGCAGCCGAACAGGTCGCGCGCGAGGCGGTTGGCGGCGGTGGCCACGCCCCGCAGGTGTTCGTGAGCAGGGATGTGCTCTTCCTCGCCCGGGGTGGGCAGAGGCCGCAGGGCCCGCGCCAGGCTTTCCGGCCAGCCCCAGAGCTGGGCGATCTCGCTGCCCAGGTCCTGGTACCCCACGCCCAACACGTCGCGGGAGACGCGCTCCACCGTCTGCGGGTCGGCACGCAGGGCGCTGCTTGCGGCGAAGGGCAGCGCCTGCCCATCGGCATCCAGCGCCTGCAGCTGCGCATCCACTTCCCGGGCCTCGTCGGCCAGGTGCAGCCAGGCCAGCATCGAACCGAGGTTCTGGAACATCGCGGCGATGTAGGCGCTCTCCTGCAGCTTGCGGGCGGGGCAGAACTCGTTGGCGATCAGCGCGGCCAGCAGGTTGCAGGCGAACTCCTCGCGCACCCGGGCACCGTCGGCCCCCTTGGGCAGACGCTCGAACATGACCAGTGAAGCCGCCATCATGCCGATGGCCTGGAAGCCCATCAGCGCAATCGCGCGGGTGATGGTGGTGATCTGCCCGCCGCCCACCGAGCTGTAGTAGGCGGTGTTGATCAGCCGCAGCAGCTTGTGGGTGAGTGCGGTGTCGGTGAGCACCTCGTCGCTGAGGGCACGCAGGTGCGCGACGTCCGAGCGGGCCACCTTCTGGATGCCGCGGATCGATTCGCGCAGGGCAGGGAAGTCGGCATGCCGTTCCAGGCGCTGCACGATCTGCTCGATGCGTGCGGCCCGCCGCGCCGCAGCCTCCTCCTCCGGACTGGGTGGGGCCGGCGTGTCGTCCGACGGATCGATCGGGGCTTCGGCGCTGCTGGATGGGCCCGTCGGCGGCAGGGCCGACGGGTCAAGGGAGTCGGCGTCGAAGGGTGCGGCAGGCAGTGTGGCGGGCATCCCGGGGCCATCGGGCCGGTGGAGATCGGCCTTGAGCCGGCCCGCCCAGGGTGTCCAGAGGGGCGTGATGTCGTTAACGCATCTTCACGCGGTGCGTCGCGCCGCCATCGAAGTGTTCCGTGTGGATCAGCGCCGCGATGGGGTGGCAGCCTGGCGCAAGGCCCGCGCGCACTCGGGCACCAGTGCCGGGCCGCGGTAAATCAGCCCGGTGTAGACCTGCACCAGGTCGGCACCGGCGGCGAGTTTGGCCTGGGCCTCTGCCCCGCTCAATACACCGCCCACACCGATGATCGGGAACCCCGCTCCCAGCTCGCTGCGCAGTGCCCGGATCACCCGGTTGCTGGCCTCCAGCACTGGCGCACCGGAGAGACCACCGGCCTCCTCGGCATGCGGCAGGCCCTTCACGGCAGCCCGTTCGATGGTGGTGTTGGTGGCAATCACGCCGTCCATGCGCTGGGCCTTCAGCGTGGCGGCGATGACCTGAATCTGCCGCTCGTCCAGGTCCGGCGCGATCTTCAGGAACATCGGCACGTCCCGGCCATGTTCCTCGGCCAGCTCGACGCGGCGCTGGCGCAGGGCGCCGAGCAGGCCGTCCAGCGCTTCATCGCTCTGCAGCGCGCGCAGGTTCTTCGTGTTGGGGCTGGAGATGTTGACGGTGACATAGTCGGCGTGCGGGTAGACGCCGGCCAGGCCGATCAGGTAGTCGTCCACCGCCCGTTCGATCGGCGTGGCGGCGTTCTTGCCGATGTTCAGCCCCAGGATGCCGCCGGCGCGACGGAAGCTGCGTGCGCGCTGCACGTTGGCCAGGAAGGACTCCAACCCCTCGTTGTTGAAGCCCAGGCGGTTGATCAGCGCGCGGGCGTCGGGCAGGCGGAACATGCGCGGCTTGGGGTTGCCGGGCTGGCCCAGCGGGGTGACCGTGCCGACCTCGATGAAGCCGAAGCCCATCGCGCCCAGCCCGTCGATGCAGCGGCCGTTCTTGTCCAGCCCGGCGGCCAGCCCGATGCGGTTGGGAAAACGCAGTCCGGCCACGGTGACCGCATCGTCCACCCGGGTCTGCGACCACAGGCACTGCAGCGGCCCGTTCTGGAAGCGGGCGATGCTCTCCAGGGTGAGCTCGTGGGCGGCTTCGGGGTCCATCCCGAAGAGGAAAGGGCGGGTGAGGGCGTAGGGGACGAAGGCCATAATTCACGGATTGTCCCCGATGGCCTGTTGCGGCCCGGGGACGCATGTTGGCGACGCTCCTGAACGCTCGCCCCGGGCGGCGGCACCGCTCCACACTCTCCCTTCCTCTTTCCCCATCCTCATGACACAAGACGAACTCAAGGCCCTGGTCGGTCGAGCGGCGCTGGCCCAGGTGAAACCCGGCACCGTGGTGGGCGTGGGCACAGGCTCCACCGTCAACCACTTCATCGACGCGCTGGCGACGATGAAGGCCGATCTGCTGGGCGCCGTGTCCAGCTCTGTGGCCAGCAGCGAGCGGCTGCGTGCCCATGGCATCCGCGTGCTGGAGGCCGCGGAGGTGGAATCGCTGCCCGTCTATGTGGACGGCGCCGACGAGATCGATCCCCAGGGTCACATGATCAAGGGCGGCGGTGCGGCGCTGACGCGCGAGAAGATCGTTGCGGACCTGGCCGAGCGTTTTGTCTGCATCGCCGATGCAAGCAAACAGGTGCCGGTGCTGGGGGCCTACCCGTTGCCTGTGGAGGTGATCCCGATGGCAGCCGCCCAGGTGGCGCGCCGCTTCGCTGCGGCCTACGGCGGCACTGCCACGCTGCGCGCCGGTGTGGTGACCGACAACGGCAATGCCATCCTGGACGTGCGCGGCCTGCGCATCACCGACCCGCTGGCCATGGAGACCGAGGTCAACCAGTGGCCCGGTGTGGTGACAGTGGGCATCTTTGCCCGCCACCGTGCCAGCGTGTGCCTGCTGGGCACCGCGGACGGGGTGAAGGAACTCAACTTCTGATCGAGAAGGTTCAGGCCGAGCCCGTGTCGGTGGGCGGGGCGTCTTCGCGGGTGCCCGCTGGTTCGCCGGAGAAGTCCAGGCAGCCGTGCACGCTGGCGTGCAGCGAGGCGTAGAAGGCCGCACTGAACAGCAGCGCGGCCGGCATGGCGAAGAAGAAGGCGAACTGCGCCAGCCCCAGCAGCGCCAGGGTCGTGCCGAGCACGGCCGACAGCGCAAGGTCCACCCCCACCCAGGCCAGGCCGTAGACGGTGAAGGCGCCGAGGTTGCGGAAACTCGCCAACGCACTGCCGAACAGCGCCTTGGCGACGCTGCCGCCTTCGCGCAGCAGGATCACCGGTGCGTGCCAGAACAGCAGCATCACCGGTGTCAGCAGGGCCAGCCGCAGCAGCATGCCGTACTGCAGGGCCTCGAAGGCCGCCAGGCGGGAGGCGTCGTCGGCTGCACCGTCGGTGACCACCAGCCGCCAGGCCTCGATCAGACCGGGGTCCAGCAGCTCTGCCAGGCCCAGCACCGCGGCGCCGGCCACTGCATGCAGGGCTCCCAACTGAAGCATCGGCATGCGCCGGGCAGGAGCCAGGGCCACACCGAGGGTCCAGGGCGGTGGGCGCTTGCCCTGGCGCATTTGCTCCACCGCCTCCACCCAGCCGGCGCTCAGGGCCGGCAGCAGCAGCGCCACCAGCACCGGCCCGATCCAGGGCAGCGAGAGCAGCAGCCCCAGCCCGAAGAACATGAATCCCATCAGGCCGGACAGGGTCAGGGGCTGCTGCTTGACCAGCAGCAGCCCATCGCGGGTCCAGCCCCAGCCCGCCAGGGCGTTTGCCTGCTTCAGTCGCATCGAATCGGCGTTCCGTGGATCGAATCAACGGCCGCCGTCAGGCGGCCGCCTCGCGGCGCAGCCAGTGCCAGGGGTTGTTCACCCGCCCGCGCAGCACCCGCTCGAAATGGCTGGGGTCGTGGGCCTGGAGCATGCTGGCCTCGCGCGGCAGGTGAAAGTCCCACAGCCGCGACACCCAGAAACGCAGCGCCCCGGCACGCAGCAGCGCCGGCAGCAGGCGCATCTCATCGTGGGTGAGCGCACGCTCACCGTCGTAGGCGCTGAGGAAGGCTTCGGCGCGCTGCTCGTCCAGCCGGCCGCTGTCCAGGGCGATGCACCAGTCGTTCAGGCACACCGCGATGTCGAACAGCCAGGTGTCCACACCGGCAAAGTAGAAGTCGAAGAAGCCGGTGAGCTTCTCGTGGCCGGGCAGGCCGTCGAACATCACGTTGTCGCGGAACAGGTCCGCATGCACCGGCCCGCGCGGCAGCGCCTGGAAGCCGGCACTGGCGGCCAGATGCAGCTGGTAGGCCAGCTCGGCGTCGATCAGCTCGCGCTGCGCGCCGGTCAGGAAGGGGCGCACCACCGGGATGGTTTCTTCCCACCACGCCAGCCCGCGCAGGTTGGGCTGTTGGCGCGGGTAGTCGGCGCCGGCCAGGTGCATGCGTGCCAGCATGGCGCCGACCTGACGACAGTGGTGGTCCGACGGGGCCAGCTGGTGCCCGCCGGCGAGTTTGTCCACCACCGCAGCGGGCTTGCCGCAGACCGTGTGCAGGATCTCGCCGCCGGCGTCGGCCTGCGGGTCCGGCACCGGGATGCCGCGCCCCGCCAGGTGCTTCATCAGGTGCAGGTAGAAGGGCAGCTGCTCGGCGGTCAGGCGCTCGAACAAGGTGAGCACCCACTGACGGGTGCCACGGCCATCGTCGGCGTCCAGGAAGTAGTTGGTGTTTTCGATGCCGGAGGTGATGCCGCGCAGGGCAAGCACCTGGCCCAGGCCCAGGCGCGTGGCCAACGCCTGAGCCTCGGGCAGGGACACTTCAGTGAATACGGCCATGGGTCGGGAGCCAGAAAGGAAATCAGAAACTGAGCAGGGGCCAGACGCGCTGGCCCGCGGCGCCACGGCCGCCCTGGGCGCCGGAGCTGATGTCACGTCCACCGGTGGCGGGCAGGATCTCGTAGGCTGCGCCGCCCCGGGGCTGGACCTGGATGCGGCGAACCTCCCCACGCTCGTGCAGTTCCTCGATGCGGGTGAAGCGGTCCTCGATCACCACCGCCTGGGGTGAGCTGGCCGCGCCGGCGCTGGGTCCTGCAGCGGCGGTCGTGGCTGCGGTCGGACGGATGGTCGTCACTCTGCGAGCCGGGTCGCTGCTGGAGGCACCTGCACCTGCACCTGCACCTGCGGTGGGCGCGTTCGCCTGCTGCGGCGCCGGTAGGGCCTGCAGCCCACCCAGGTCGGGAGGCGGGGGAGCGGCAGGGCCCGCAGCCTGGACAGACCCGCCCGCAGCCGCCGATGCGCACAACGCAATCAGCCCGGCACGCAGCAGGGGCAGGAGGGGGAAAGAGGGCATGCCGGGATTGTAGGTGGCGCACCGTGCCAGCCCCCTGACGCCCGGCGCTGCGGCAGGATCCACCGCAGGCTTGCACCACAATCGACGCCATGAACAGCAGCCTGCCCGAACCGAGTGCCGACGTGGACGCCAACGCCAACGCCCCTTCCAGTCGTGCGCCGGCCGACCGCCCGATCCTGTTGCTGGTGGACGGCTCCAGCTACCTCTACCGTGCCTACCACGGCATGCCGGACCTGCGCGGCCCGGCGGGTGAGCCCACGGGGGCCATCCACGGCATCGTGGCCATGTTGCAGCAGCTGCGCCAGCAGTTTGCCGCGGAGCACGCCGCCTGCATCTTCGACGCCTCCGGCCCCACCTTCCGCGACGAGTGGTACCCGGAATACAAGGCCCAGCGCGCGCCGATGCCTGAGGACCTGCGCGCGCAGATCGCGCCGATCCACCGGGTGGTGCGACTGCTCGGCTGGCCGGTGATCGAGGTGCCGGGTATCGAGGCGGACGACGCCATCGGCACGCTGGCACGCAGCGCCGAGGCCAGCGGTCACCGGGTGGTGATCTCCACCGGCGACAAGGACCTGGCCCAGCTGGTCACCGAGCACACCACGCTGATCAACACCATGAGCCGGGAGTCGCTGGACGTGGCCGGCGTCACCGCCAAGTTCGGCGTGCCGCCCGATCGCATCGTCGACTACCTGACGCTGATGGGTGATGCGGTGGACAACGTGCCCGGCGTCGAGAAGGTGGGTCCCAAGACGGCGGCCAAGTGGATCGGCGAACACGGTTCGCTGGACGGGGTGATCGCCGCTTCGGCTTCCATCAAAGGCGTGGCGGGCGAGAACCTGCGCAAGGCACTGGACTGGCTGCCCACCGGCCGGCGCCTGGTGACGGTGAAGACGGACTGCGACCTCACCGGCCACGTGCCCGGCTGGCCGGCCCTGGAGGCGCTGGCGCTCCATGGGGGCGACCCTGCGGCGCTGCTGGCCTTCTATGCCGAGCACGGCTTCAAGACCTGGAAGCGGGATCTGGAGGGTCGGTTGGGCGGGACGGCAGCGCCAGCCGAGCCGACTTCGGTGGGCCGGTCGGTTGAAGCGGCCGGCGGGGCTGCACCCCAGTCTGCCGAATCGACCGAATCGACTGTTGCGCCCGCGGCCGACCTGTCTCTGCGCTACGAGACGGTGCTCACCGAGGCCCAGCTGGACACCTGGCTGGAGCGCATCCGCAGCGCGGAGCTGACCGCGCTGGACACCGAGACCGATTCGCTGGACGCGATGCGCGCGCGCATCGTCGGCATCAGCGTCGCGGTGCAGCCGGGCGAGGGGGCCTACATCCCGGTGGGCCACGACTACCCCGGCGCGCCGGACCAGTTGCCGCTGGAGACGGTGCTGCAGCGGCTGCGGCCCTGGCTGGAGGACGCCAGTGCCGCCAAGCTCGGCCAGAACATCAAGTACGACACACACGTCTTTGCCAACCACGGCATCGCGGTGCGCGGCTATGCCCAGGACACGATGCTGGAGAGCTACATCCTGGAGGCGCACAAGCCCCACGGGCTGGCCAGCCTGGCAGAGCGTCACCTGGGCCGCCGCGGGCTGGACTACGAGGAGCTGTGCGGCAAGGGCGCCGGCCAGATCCCGTTCAGCCATGTGGACATCGAACGCGCCACCCGCTATTCCGGCGAGGACAGCGAGATGGCGCTGCAGCTGCACCAGCAGGTGTTCGGCCCACTGCTGGCGGCCGAGCCTCGGCTCAATGAGGTCTACCAGCGCATCGAGCTGCCCACCGCCGCGGTGCTGGCGCGCATCGAGCGCCATGGCGTGCTGGTGGATGCCGGCGTCCTGGCGCGGCAGAGCCAGCAGCTCGCCCAACGCATGATGGAGCTGGAGCGCGAGGCCTACGACATCGCCGGCCAGCCCTTCAACATGGGCAGCCCCAAACAGATCGGCGAGATCCTGTTCACCAAGCTCGGCCTGCCGGTAAAGAAGAAGACCGCCACCGGCGCGCCCAGCACCGACGAGGAGGTGCTGGCCGAGCTGGCGGCCGACTACCCGCTGCCCGCGCGCATCCTGGAACACCGCAGCCTGGCCAAACTCAAGGGCACCTACACCGACAAGCTGCCGCAGATGGTCAACCCCGCCACCGGCCGGGTGCACACCAACTACGCCCAGGCGGTGGCCATCACCGGCCGGCTGTCCAGCAACGAGCCCAACCTGCAGAACATCCCCATCCGCACGGCCGAGGGCCGGCGGGTGCGCGAGGCCTTCGTGGCGCCGCCGGGACACCGGCTGGTCAGTGCGGACTACTCCCAGATCGAGCTGCGGCTGATGGCGCACATCTCCGGCGACGCCAACCTGCTGCAGGCCTTTGCCGAGGGGCAGGACGTGCACCGCGCCACCGCGTCGGAGGTCTTCGGCGTGCCGCTGGTCGAGGTCAGCGGCGAGCAGCGCCGCTACGCCAAGACCATCAACTTCGGCCTGATCTACGGCATGGGCGCCTTCGGTCTGGCGGCCAGCCTGGGTATCGAGCAGAAGGCGGCGCGCGACTACATCGACCGCTACTTCGCCCGCTACCCGGACGTGAAGCGCTACATGGACGAGACCAAGGTAACGGCTGCGCAGCTCGGCTACGTCGAAACCCTGTTCGGCCGGCGCATCGTGCTGCCGGAGATCAAGGGCGGCAACGGCCCGCGCCGCGCCGCGGCCGAGCGCCAGGCCATCAACGCGCCGATGCAGGGCACCGCGGCCGACCTGATCAAACTCGCGATGCTGGCAGTGCAGAAGGCCCTGGACGACGAAGGCCGTGCCAGCCGCATGATCCTGCAGGTGCACGACGAACTGGTGCTGGAGGTGCCCGAGGCCGAACTCGACTGGGCCCGCGAGGCACTGCCGCGGCTGATGGCCGGCGTGGCGGACCTGAAGGTGCCGCTGGTGGCCGAAGTTGGCGTGGGGGCCAACTGGGAGGAAGCGCATTGAGCCCCGAGATGACCTCCGAGCCGCCCACCGCCGGGGCGCAGCACGAACCGCGGCTGGACCGGCTGCTGCGGGAACTGGTCGAGCGTCGGCCCATCGCGGCCCTGGCCTGCCTGGACGAGCAGGGGGCGCCGGCGGTGTCGATGGTGTCGTACGCGATCGATCCGGCCACGGCCGACCTGCTGATCCATGTCAGCGCATTGGCGGCGCACACCCGCCAGATGGCGGCGGACGGTCGAGTCGGGCTGATGGTGTTGGGCGCCGACGGTGAGGCGGAGTCGCCCCAGGCTTTGCCGCGCGTTTCGCTGGGGGCCCAGGCGAGCTTTGTCGAGCCGGGCGGAGAGGAGACCGCACACTGCCAACGGATCTACCTGGCCCGCCACCCGCAGGCGGAGCGGATGACGCAGCTGCCGGATTTCTGCTTCGTGCGGCTGCAGGTGCAGTCGGTGCGGCAGGTGCAGGGCTTTGGTGCTGCACGGTCGGTGGAGGCTGTGCGCTGGCGCGAGCTGTTCACCCGGTTGCCGGGCGCCTCCTGATCTTGACGCCGGTGTTTGAACGCCTGCCGCGGCTGGCAGGTACGTTGCTGGTGGCCGCGCTGGCCGGTGCGCTGTTCCAGCGGCTGGGTTCGCCACTGCCCTGGATGCTGGGGGCCGCTTGGGCGCTGCTGATGGGTCACCTCTTCGGCCGCCGGCTATTGCGCTGCATGGCAGCAGGGGGCGGCAAAGGCGTGGACGCGGGCACGGCCTACTTCTCGTCGGTGATCGGTGGTGCTTCCGAAATGGCGGTGTTTGCCGAGCGCATGGGCGCGCGGGTGGACCTGGTCGCTGCGGCCCATTCGCTGCGGGTGATGGTGGTGGTGGTGACGCTGCCCTTCGCCTACCAGTTCGCCGGCCTGCATGGCAGTGAGCCTGCACCTGCGCTGGGGTAGGGTTCGAGCCTGCGGGTTTTGTATGGCTGGCGCTGGCCACCGCAGCGGGCAGCCTGTTGATGCTCTGGCTGCGCCAGCCCAATCCCTGGGTGCTGGGCTCGCTGGCGGTGTCGCTGGCGCTGACCGCCAGTGGTCATGCGTTGAGCAGCCTGCCGCCGGGGCTGAGCCAGGCGGCGCAGTTGGCCATCGGGGTGTCGTTGGGCACCCGCTTCACGCCGGCCTTCCTGCACACCGCACCGCGCTGGGCACGATCCTGGCCTCGGCGGTCTTTTCCGGCCTGGTTGCGTGGGGTTCCGGACTGCAGGCGGCCTCGGTGCTGCTGGGCAATTCACCGGGCGGCATCGCCGAGATGTGCCTGACCGCCAAGGTGCTGGAGCTGGGCGTGCCGCTGGTGACGGCTTTCCACATCGTGCGCTACGTGATCGTGCTGCTGCTCACCGGGCCGATCTACCAGCGTTTCATTGGTGCGGAGCAGCAGCCGCGTACTTGACCCGCACGAAGGGCTCCTCCTGCTTCCGCCAGCAGCCGCCGCGCATCCGGCTGTGCCGGTGCGCTGGCGGCGCCCCCTGGAGGGGGAGCGCCGTCAGGCGCAACGGGGGGGCCGTTATGCCGGAATGCGCAACTTCTGCCCCGGGTAGATCTTGTCCGGGTGCGACAGCATCGGCCGGTTCGCCTCGAAGATCTTCGGGTACTGGTTGGCGTTGCCGTAGAAGGTCTTGGCAATGGCCGACAGCGTGTCGCCGCGCACGACGGTGTGCCAGCGTGACTCTTCGGCCGGTTGCGTCACCGTCAGGTCGTCGTTGACGCCAGCCACGCCCTGCACGTTGCCGCAGCACAGCAGCACCTTCTCCTTGGTGGCCTGGTCGGCTACGCAGCCACTGACGGTGGCGGTGCAGGGACCGCCATCGAAGGCCACTTTCAGCCCGTCGACCGCCAGACCCTGCGCCGCGATGTAGCGCTCAATGGCTTCGCCGGCCAGCTGATTGGCCTGCGCGGCACGGGCCTGCAGATCGGCGTTGTCCGGCGCGGCCTGGGCCTGCTGGGTGACCTGTTCCGGGGCGTTGCTGCCGAACAGCTTTTCACCGGCTTCCTTGATGAAGCTGAAGAGTCCCATGGGTGTTGCTCCTGTGGTTGAAGGGGCCGCAAGGGCGCGGCTGTTCCACAGAAGAGGTTAGCCACCCGGGATGAAGCCCGCAAGACTGTGACTTACATCACACGCTGCTGCCGCATCGGCCACCCATGGCGGTGGGGCACCCCGAAAACAACTCCGCCCGCAAACCGTTGACCGGTGCGGGCGGGTGTCCGAATGTTCATGTCCCTTGGCGCGCCCGGCTGGGATCGAACCAGCGACCCCTGGCTTCGGAGGCCAGTACTCTATCCACTGAGCTACGAGCGCGAAGACAGCGACTATAGCATCAACAGTGACGCTGCGTTGACGCAACACTTCCAGCTCGGAGGTGACCCGTATAATCCCGCGGTTTTGCGCACGAATGGCGCATCTTGCCCCCTTGTCAGAGGAATCCATGAGCGACGCTCGCAACCCTTCCCAAGCCGCTTCCGCCAGTTTCACCTCCGGTCAGGTGTATCTGATCTCTGCTGCCCTGGTGGGCGTCGCCGTGGTGGCCGCAGTGGCCCTGGGCAAGGGCCCGAGCGCCGGCAAGATCCTGGCCGCCAACGACCCGGCGGAGATCGCTGCGCGCATCCAGCCGGTGGGTTCGGTGACGATCAAGGCCGAGGGCGGACCGGCCAAGACGGGCGAAGAGGTCTTCAAGGCGCAGTGCGGTGCCTGCCACGCTGCCGGTCTGGCGGGTGCGCCGAAGTTTGGTGACGCGGCGGCCTGGGGTCCGCGCCTGGGTGCCGGCTTTGCTGCTCTCGTGAATTCCGCGCTGAAGGGCAAAGGCGCCATGGGTCCGCAGGGTGGTGGCGACCTGAGCGACTACGAGGTGTCCCGGGCGGTGGTGTACATGGCCAACGCCGGCGGCGGCAAGTTCGAGGAACCCAAGGCTCCCGAAGCCGCCAAGTGAGCCCCTTCGACCTGCGCCGGTGACCGATGCGTCGCCTGGTGCCAGATTCACACCTTCAAGCCGGCATGACGCCGGCTTGTCTGTTTCTGGGCGGCTCGCCTGCCGTGTCACGGCGTGCCGGTCGCCAAGCGCTGTGATGAGACGCCATCGCGCTGCCTGGATTGGGGGCTGAGCCGGTAGCCATAGCGCTGCGGCAATTCTTCGAAGCCGCAGTCCTGCGGCTGCCAGAGGCCCGCCAGGACGGCATCGGCCGCACAGTCCATGTCGGCGGAGCGCACCAGGCCCAGCCCCTGCCGGCCTGCGAGGAAGAGCCGGCCCCTGTCGTCCAGCCAGGCCGCCTCCACCGGGCCGAAGGGATCGCCGCAATGGGTCTGCAGGACCCAGCCGGAGTCCAGGCGCTGGACGCCGAGGATCCAGGGGGCCGCCTCCAGTTCCACGTAGACGCGCTGAGGCCCGTTCTGGAAGAACCAGCAGCCATCGGCATCGGCCTCGTAGTTGCGTTCGATGAAGCTGCGCAGCCTGTCGTGCCGGATGCAACTGCCCTTGGACTGCGGAAAGGGCCCGGCAGCCTGGGTGCGGTCGTCTCGCATGTACCAGTCACCGCGTCCGTCCAGGGCCAGCCAGCCGGTGCAGTGCGGAACGTTCGGCCACTTCAGCAGGGCCGCCTTCACGATGTCGTCCATGGGTGGATCTTGCCTCAGCGGCCGTCGTCGTGTGCGGGTTCGCAGTGCGGGGCCAGCCAGTCGAGCACGGCCTGTGGCAGTCCGAGCACATGGCCCGGGAACCGGCCGGTGGCAAAGCCGACATGCCCGCCGGTCTGAGGCTGCCACGGGGTGACCCAGGCACTGCAGTCCGTCAGGCCGGGCAGGCTGCCGGCTGGAACAAAGGGGTCGTTGAGGGGGTTGAGCAGCAGGGTGGGCAGACGCAGCCGCTGCAGATGTCGGCGGGCGGAAGCCCGGTGCCAGTAGTCGTCCGTCCCGGCAAATCCGTGCAGTGGAGCGGTGAAGGCGTCGTCGAACTCGTACAGGTCGCGCGCACGCAGGGCCCGCTCCAGGTCGAACAAGCCGGGGTGCTGCTGCCACTTGGCCCGCGCCTTGCGCTTCATGGTGCGCAGGAACATCGGTGTGTAGACGTGGCGATTGACGCCCCGGCCCAGGTGGTGTCCGCTGGCGGCCAGGTCCATCGGGGCACACACCGCTGCCAGTGCCCGGACCTGGTTGCGGGCCAGCCGGCCGGCCTCCTGGGCCCAGCGCAGCAGTGCATTGCCGCCCAACGAGATCCCGACCGCCAGCAGCGGGCCGCCGTGTCGCAGTCCTGCCTGGCGGATCATCCAGCCGATCTCGGCATGGTCGCCGGAGTGGTAGGCCCGCGCCTGCCAGTTCAGTTCGCCCGAGCAGCCGCGGAAGTGTGGCAGCACCAGCGACCAGCCGCGCTGGCGTGCCTGCACGGCAAAGGCCTGGGCGTAGTGGCTGGCCGACGAGCCCTCCAGGCCGTGAAACAGCAGCACCAACGGCCGGTAGCGGTCACAGGGCGTGGCGGGTGGATCGATCCAGTCGGCATCGATGAAGTCGCCATCCGGGGTGAACCAGCGTTCACGCCGCCAGGCGGGCTGCTGGCCACCGTGTCGCCGTGACCAGAGGGCCGGCCAGATCGTCTGGGCATGCCCGCCCGGCAACCAGGCGGGTGTGTGAGGCCAGCGCGCTGCAGGAGTCGCCGTCGGCGCCGCATCGGCCTCAGTGCAGGACGGAGGCGGATTCGTTGAGCTCATGCAGCTCGCGCTGCCCCCCCGGGCTGGAATGATGCAGCAGCAGGCGCCAGCCCTGCGGCGTCTTCATGTAGACGTTGGTGGTGATGAGGTAGCCGGTGCGCGGGCCCTCCGGGGTCACTACACGCACCTCCTCCAGCACATGGTGGATGGCGCAAGCGCCGGCCACCACCCGGCGCACCTGCACCGGCCGGGTGTCCACTCCGCCGGGGTTCAGCAGTTCGTCGAAGCTGGCGCGGATCGCATGCGCCCCCACCAGCCGCGGGCCCTGAGGGTGGATGCAGGCGATGTCGTCCTCGTCGGCCCACAGGGCCATCAAGCGCTCCACATCGGCCTGCTGCACCGCTTCGTAGAACTGGGCTTCCGTATCGTCCGGGGTGGCCAGCAAGGCGGCCTGCAGGGGTTTGGGCGGGGCGGCCATGACGGGTTCGATTCAGCGGAAGACCACGGTCTTGCGGCCGTTGAGGAGCACGCGGTGCTCGACATGCCAGCGCACCGCCCGGGCCAGCACCACACATTCGACATCGCGGCCCACGGCGGTGAAGTCCTCGGGGCTGAGGGTGTGGTCCACCCGCTCGACGTCCTGTTCGATGATGGGGCCCTCGTCCAGATCGGCGGTGACGTAGTGGGCCGTGGCGCCGATCAGCTTCACGCCGCGTTCGTGCGCCTGGTAGTAGGGCTTGGCACCCTTGAAGCTGGGCAGGAAGCTGTGGTGGATGTTGATGGCCCGGCCCGCCAGAAACTCGCAGAACTCCGGGCTGAGGATCTGCATGTAGCGGGCGAGCACCACCAGGTCGATCTCCTCGCGCTCGCACAGGGCCTCCACCTGCCGCTCCTGGGCGCGTTTGGCCTCGGGTCCGCTGCCGGTGCTGCTGTCGCGGTGCAGCGGCAGGTGGTGGAAGGGGATGCCGTAGCTGCCGACCAGATCGGCAAAGTCGGGGTGGTTGGAAACCACCGCCGGAATGTCCACCGGCAGCTGGCCACTCTTCCAGCGAAACAACAGATCGTTCAGACAATGGCCGTGTTGCTCACCATCAACAGCACCCGGGGCTTGCGCGCCAGGCTGCGGAAGGACGCGCACATGCCGAACTGGCCGCGCACGTGGCCGAACAGTTTGTCCAGCGTACCGGCATCGGCCAGGTGTTCCGGGGCGTCGAAATGCACCCGCATGAAAAACAGACCGGTGGCGTCTTCACCC
>JADJCH010000045.1 GCA_016703325.1 Burkholderiales bacterium
GCGGTGCAGTACGCCCGCGACCGCGTGCAGTCCCGCCCGGTGGATGGCTCGGTCAAGGGCGCCGCGCCCATCATCCACCACCCGGATGTGCGCCGCATGCTGATGACGATGCGCGCCACCGCGGAGGCCTGCCGCGCGCTGGCCATCACCGCCGCAGCCGCCTACGACGCCGCGCACCACCATCCGGATGCCGAGACCCGGGCGCAGAACCAGGCCTTCTACGAGTTCATGGTGCCGCTGATCAAGGGCTACAGCACCGAGACCAGCCTGGAAGTGACGAGCCTGGCGGTGCAGGTGCACGGCGGCATGGGCTTCATCGAGGAAACCGGCATCGCCCAGCTCTACCGCGACGCCAAGATCCTGACCATCTACGAGGGCACCACCGCCATCCAGGCCAACGACCTGATCGGCCGCAAGACCTCGCGCGACGGCGGCCAGTCCGCCAAGGCGATTGCCGGGCAGATCGAGCTGACCGAGGCCGACCTGGCCGCCCGCAACGACCCGGCTGCGCAGAGCTTCGCCAAGCGCCTGAAGGCCGCACGCGAGGCCTTCATCGAGGTGGTGGACTTCGTCGCCGGCCAGACCAAGGCCAGCCCGAACGCCGTCTTCGCCGGCTCGGTGCCCTACCTGATGCTGGCCGGCAACCTGATGGCCGGCTGGCAGATGGGCCGCGCTCTGCTGGCCGCCGAGGACGCCATCAACGAGGGTGAAGAGGTCGAGTTCATGCAGGCCAAGGTGGTCACGGCGCGTTTCTACGCCGAGCACATCCTGACGCGCATCCCGGCGCTGCGCGACAGCATCCTGGAAGGTGGCGAGTCCGCCTGTGCATTGCCGTTGGAAGCGTTCTGACGCAGCGTTGGTCCCGGGCCGGGGCCTGGCGTGAAGTCAGGCCTGCCCGGCTAGGGGCAGCTCCCGAATCGATTGCCGCCTGCGTGACAGGCGGTCGCTCGCAAGGGCGGCAGACTGTGCTGATTCGCTTTCCCTCCTGAGGAGACTCCCCTTGGCCCTGCCTTCCGTGTTCTCGACCCTGCGCCTGCCGGTGGTCGGCTCGCCGCTGTTCATCATCAGCAACCCCAAGCTCGTGATCGAGCAGTGCAAGGCCGGCGTGGTCGGTTCCATGCCTTCGCTCAATGCCAGGCCGGCATCCCAACTGGACGAGTGGCTGGCCGAGATCACCGAGACGCTGGCGGCCTGGGACCGTGCGAATCCGGACCGGCCGGCAGCGCCTTTTGCGATCAACCAGATCGTGCACAAGAGCAACGACCGGCTCGATCACGACATGCAGATGTGCGCCAAATACAAGGTGCCCATCGTCATCACCAGCCTGGGCGCGCGCACCGACGTCAACGACGCGGTGCACGCCTGGGGCGGCATCGTGCTGCACGACATCATCAACAACGCCTTTGCGCACAAGGCGGTGGAGAAGGGCGCCGACGGCCTGATCGCGGTGGCAGCGGGTGCCGGTGGCCATGCCGGCGTGAAGAGCCCGTTTGCGCTGATCCAGGAGATCCGCCAGTGGTTCAATGGCCCGCTTGCGCTGTCGGGTTCGATTGCCAGCGGCGGCGCCATCCTGGCCGCGCAGGCCATGGGCGCGGACCTGGCCTACATCGGTTCGGCCTTCATCGCCACCGACGAGGCCCGCGCTGCGCAGGAATACAAGCAGTGCATCGTCGACTGCAACAGCGACGACATCGTCTACAGCAACCTGTTCACCGGAGTGCACGGCAACTACCTGAAGCCGAGCATCCAGGCGGCCGGCCTCGACCCGGACCACCTGCCGGAGAGCGACCCCAGCAAGATGAACTTCGGTGGCGATGCCAAGAAGGCCTGGAAGGACATCTGGGGTTGCGGCCAGGGCATCGGTGCGATCGACAAGATCCAGTCCACCGCCGCCCTGGTGGCCCAGTTCAAGGCGGAGTACGACGCTGCCCGGGCCCGCGTCTGTGCGGGCTGATGTGCGGACTGTGCCGGCCGATGGGGCGGCCGATGGGGCGCGGGCCGGCCAGCCGATGGAGCTGCTGCTGGCCCGGCACGGTCAGACCGACCTGAACGTCGACGAGCGCTGGCAGGGCCGGCTGGACCTGCCGCTCAACGCCACCGGGCGGGCGCAGGCCGACGCGCTGGCGGCGGCGCTGCCGCCGGGTATCGAGGTGATCGTTGCTTCACCGCAGCTGCGTGCGCGCCAGACCGCTGAGGTGGTGGCCGCGGCGCGCGGGCTGGAGATCGAGTTCGACGCGCTGTTCCGCGAGCGGGATTTCGGCGCCTTCGAGGGGCTGACCTCGGAGGAGGCGCGGGTGCAGCACCCGGCACTGTGGGCCGCCAACGCGGCCTACCGCTGGGATCTGCAGCCCCTCGGCGCCGAATCGACCCAGGAGGTGGTCGACCGGGTGGCCGTAGGGCTGCAGGCGCTGAAAAGCCGCCATGCCGGGCGCTGCGTGCTGCTGGTGTCGCATGGCTTTGTGGTGCGCTGCCTGCGTTACCTGATCGACCGACTGCCGCCGCAGGATTTCTTCGCCGCCGAGCGCATTCCCAATGGCGGCTTCATCCGGCGCAGTCTGCCGGCCGGTGGGACGACTCACGCGTCGCCCGGTTCCTGATCGAAGCCGATCAGCACGCTGGCCAGTTCCAGCGAGCGCCACAGGGCCGGCGGCATCTGCAGGATGCCCTCGGGCGTGCGCGCCGACCTCACCCAGGCGCGGATCTCGGCATGCTGCTGCGGCGACAGCAGATGGCGGTGGAGCATTTCGTCGAGCATGAGCATGGCGTCGTCCTCCTCGCGCGCGGCCCGGCAGAGCTGCCGGGTGCCGGGTGCCGGAGCGGATGATGGCACGCCCGGCGGCGGCTGTTCCCTGCGGGCCTGCATCTGAAGGAGGGCACAGCACACCGTGGGGCGGGGCGGCCGGGTCGGCGTTCTTTCCTGCTGATTCGGGCGGGTCATTGTGTTGACGCAAGCAGGCCGTGACGGCGCGCCGCACACTGTCCCGACCCGACTCCACGCATCGACCATGCCCCCACCGATCGACGATCTGCTGGACCGCCTTCAAACCCTGCAGGACGAAATCGAAGAGGAGTACCGCCGCAAACGCGAGGAACTTCAGCAGCGCAGGCAGGCGCTGGCCGGCGAATTCCTGCGGCAGCAGCGTCGCTACAAGGTCGGTCTGTGGCGCTTCCTGCGCCGCAGCTCCCTCCTGGTGGTTCTGACCGCGCCGGTCATCTACCTGGGCTGGATCCCCTTTGCGCTGATGGACCTGTTCGTCACGCTCTACCAGGCGGTGTGCTTTCCTGTCTACAAGATCCCCAAGGTGCGGCGCAGCGATCACATCGTCTTCGACCGGGGTGAGCTGCCCTACCTGAACGCGATCGAGAAGTTCAACTGCTTCTACTGCTCCTACGGCAACGGCGTGGCCTCCTACCTGCGGGAGGTGGCGGCGCGAACGGAGCAGTACTGGTGCCCGATCAAACATGCCCGGCGCGTGGCCTCCAACCATTCGCGCTATCCGATGTTCTTCGAGCATGGAGATGCCGAGGCCTTCCGGCAGGGGTTGGCGCGGCTGCGCCGGCAGTACCGGGACTGCCTGCCGGGGCAGCGGCCCTCAGGCCATGCATCTGATCCGCCGAGCGGTTCGGCCTGAGCTCACGGCGGGCCGCCGAGGGGTTGGCGATCACCTTGCGGCCGTGGGTCGTCAGCTCGTTGGCGGTGATGCAGCCGCGCAGTTCCAACACGTCCAAGTTCTTCGGGCCGATGCCGGCGCCGGTGTCGTACTGCGGCATGCAGTCCACGACGACGTCGACGGGACGCTGCCTGCGGGTCATTGGGGTTCCTCGGAAGGGCCGGGACCGGTGGCAAACGGTCGGCACGCAGTGTGGTCGCGGGACCACCGCCGCTCAATCGCCGGCGACCGGGCGCATCGGCGGATTCGTTCACAAGGAGGAGAAGGGAGCGAGGAGAAGGAGGCCGATGTCAGCCGACAAGAACCTGGCCTCAGGCGCAGGAGCCTGTGCCACACGTCATTCCCCCCGCCGGGTGGCGATCAGCGGCTTGACGTCGGAGGCCGGAATGCGCGGGCGGTCGGCTTCCATCGCGGCCAGTGGCGCCACCTCGACCAGTGAGGCCAGGCTGCGACGTGCCAGCTCCTGGTAGGTGCCGGTGCCGGCGCGCTTCCAGGCGATCTCGTCCTCGCTGAGGTCGCGCAGTACCTTGGCGGGCACGCCGGCCACCAGCTTGCCGGCGGGGATCTTCAGCCCCGCGCGCACGAAGGCGCAGGCGGCGACGATGGTCTTTTCGCCGATCTCGGCCTCGTCCATCACCACTGCGTTCATGCCCACCATCGCGTCGCGCTGCACGACGCAGCCGTGCAGCACCGCGCCGTGGCCGATGTGGCCGTTGACCTCGACGACGGTGTCCGTGCCCGGGAAGCCGTGCATCACGCAGGTGTCCTGCAGGTTGGCGCCTTCCTGGATGACGATGCGGCCGAAGTCGCCGCGCAGGCTGGCCAGCGGGCCGATGTAGGCGCCGGGGCCGACGATCACGTCGCCGATCAGCACCGCGCTGGGGTGCACATAGGCCGTGGGGTCGACGACGGGGATCACGCCGTCGATGGCATAGCAAGGCATGTGAGGTCTCCAATCAAGAAAAACGACACCATACGGACGTGTTGTCCTTGTGGTGGATCAACCATCTGCTGCGGGCTGTTCTCAGGGTCAACCCCGAGGTCTGTGCGATTGCGTTGGATCAAATCGGAGGCTACGATTTACTTACCGGTCGGTCAAGAATGTTTTGAGCCAGGAGACAGTGTGACGACGAGCCATCCAGAACCCCAGGTCCTGATCCAGCAAGACGCTGCAGTGCGCACGCTGACGCTGAACCGCCCCAAGGCGCTGAACAGCTTCACCACCTCGATGCATGCCGAACTGATGGCCGCGCTGAATGCGGCCGCCGAGGACGCCAGCGTGCGCTGCGTGGTCATCACCGGCGCGGGCCGGGGCTTCTGCGCCGGACAGGATTTGAGCGACGCGGCCATTGCGCCCAGGATGGTTGATGGCAAGATGCTGCCCGCCGCTGAGCAGCCGGACATCGGCGCGCTGATTGAGGCCTGCTACCGCCCGCTGGCGCTGCGGGTGCAGACGATGCCGGTGCCGGTGATCGCGGCGGTCAACGGCGTGGCGGCCGGGGCGGGCGCCAATTTTGCGCTGGGCTGCGACCTGACCGTGGCGGCGCGCTCGGCCAGCTTCATCCAGGCCTTCTCGAAGATTGCGCTGGTGCCGGACTGCGGCGGCACCTGGTGGCTGCCCCGCTTGGTGGGCCGCCAGCGGGCGATGGGCCTGGCGATGCTGGGCGACAAGCTGGGTGCCGAGCAGGCCGCGGCCTGGGGCCTGATCTGGCAGTGCGTGGACGACGCTGAGCTGGGCGCCGCGGTGGCGGCGCTGGCCGCAAGACTGGCGGCCCTGCCCTCGCGCGCGCTGGTCGAGACGCGCCGTGCCTTCGATGCCGCATCAGGCCTGGGTTACGACGATGCGCTGGTCAACGAAGGCCGACTGCAGTCCGAACTGGGCCATGCGGGCGACTACGCCGAGGGCGTGACGGCGTTTTTTGCCAAGCGCGCGCCCACCTTCACCGACCGTTGAGTTCAAGATGACGATGACCCCCCAACAGACCGCGGAGTTCGTCCGCGACGGCATGTTCACCCGGGATCTGGCTGCCCAGGCACTCGGCATCGAGATCGGCTCGGTTGCCCCGGGGCGCGCTGCTGCGGTCATGACGGTGCGCCGCGACATGCTCAACGGCTTCGGCATCTGCCACGGCGGCCTGATCGCCACGTTGGCGGACACGGCCTTTGCCTACGGCTGCAACTCATACAACGAGATGACGGTGGCCTCCGGCTTCGACGTGGACCTGCTGGCCGCGTCGCAAGAAGGCGACGTGCTCACTTCGGTGGCCGAGGAGGTGCACCGGGCCGGGCGCACCGGCTTGTACGACATCGTTGTCACCAATCAGCGCGGTGAGCGCATCGCGGTGTTCCGCGGGCGTTCGTACCGCCTGAAGGGCAGGCCCACCGTGGCGCCCCAGGCCGTCGGCTGACGCCGCATCGGTTTCTTGCGCCCTTTGTCGCGCTCGCATCGACCGGCCGAAGCCGGCAGCGTCCGCGCCGACCTTCCAACGCATCGAGGAGACCAGCCCATGCCCGTCAAGCGCCCCGCGCCCGGAGACCTGGAGCCCATCGAGACCGCCGGCCGCGACGAGTTGCAGGCCCTTCAGCTGCAGCGGCTGAAGTGGTCCCTGCAGCACGCCTACGACAACGTGCCGCACTACCGCAAGTCCTTCGACGAGAAGGGCGTGCACCCCAGCGACCTGAAGTCGCTGGCCGACTTGGCCAAGTTCCCCTTCACCAGCAAGGCGACGCTGCGCGACAACTACCCCTTCGGCCTGTTCGCGGTGCCGCGCGAGCGGGTGGCGCGGGTGCATGCCTCGTCGGGCACCACCGGCAAACCGACGGTGGTGGGCTACACCCGCAACGACATCGACCACTGGGCCGACCTGGTGGCGCGTTCCATCCGCGCTGCGGGGGGGCGCCCGGGCGACATCGTGCACGTGGCCTACGGCTACGGCCTGTTCACCGGCGGGCTGGGCGCGCACTACGGCGCCGAGCGGCTGGGCTGCACGGTGATCCCGGTGTCGGGCGGGCAGACCGAGAAGCAGGTGCAGCTGATCACCGACTTCAAGCCGGACATCATCATGGTCACCCCCAGCTACATGCAGGTGATCATCGAGGAGATGCGCCGCCAGGGGCAGGACCCCGCCGCCTGCTCGCTGAAGGTGGGCATCTTCGGCGCCGAGCCCTGGACCGAGGCGATGCGCCGCGAGATCGAGCGCGATGCCGGCATCGACGCGGTGGACATCTACGGCCTGTCCGAGGTGATGGGCCCGGGCGTGGCCAACGAGTGCATCGAGACCAAGGACGGCCCGGTGATCTGGGAGGACCATTTCTACCCCGAGATCATCGACCCGCTCACCGGCGAGGTGCTGCCCGATGGTTCCGAGGGCGAGCTGGTCTTCACCACGCTGACCAAGGAGGCGCTGCCGGTGATCCGCTACCGCACCCGCGATCTCACCCGCCTGCTGCCGCCCACCGCGCGCAGCATGCGCCGCATGGGCAAGATCGTGGGCCGCAGCGACGACATGCTGATCATCCGCGGCGTGAACCTCTTCCCGACGCAGATCGAGGAGATCGTGCTTCAGCACGAGCAGCTGGCCGGGCAGTACCAGCTGATCGTCAGCCGTGAGGGGCTGATGGACGAGCTGGAGATCCGCTGCGAGGTGGCACCGCAGCACCTGGCCAGCGCAGACCGCAGCGAGATCACCCGCTGGCTGCAGCAGCGCATCAAGACGCTGATCGGCGTGAGCGCCCGTGTGGTGGTGGGCGACGCCGACAGCATCGAGCGCACGCTGGTCGGCAAGGCCCGCCGCGTGATCGACAAACGCCCCCGCTGAAGGAGCAACGAGCCATGTACACCCAAGCGATGGACCTGATGGCCAAGGAGGGGGCGCCGTCGGCCAGGCCGCTGCGCTCCGCCGAGGAGCTGAAGCTGGAAGAGCGTTTCGACGCGCGCATCGACGACGGCGGCTTCATCGAGGCCAAGGACTGGATGCCCGATCACTACCGGAAGACGCTGGTGCGGCAGATCAGCCAGCACGCGCATTCAGAGATCGTGGGCATGCTGCCCGAGGGCAACTGGGTGACGCGCGCGCCCACGCTCAAGCGCAAGGCCATCCTGCTGGCCAAGATCCAGGACGAGGGTGGCCATGGCCTGTACCTCTACGCCGCGGCCGAGACGCTGGGCACCAGCCGAGACGAGCTGCTCGGCGCGCTGCACAGCGGCAAGGCGAAATACAGCTCGATCTTCAACTACCCGACGCTGACCTGGGCCGACGTGGGCGTGATCGGCTGGCTGGTGGACGGCGCGGCCATCATGAACCAGGTGCCGCTGTGCCGCTGCAGCTACGCGCCCTATGCGCGCGCGATGATCCGCATCTGCCGCGAGGAGAGTTTCCACCAGCGCCAGGGCTACGACAGCCTGCTGGTGATGATGCAGAACGGCACCGAAGCCCAGCGCGCCATGGTGCAGGACGCGGTGAACCGCTGGTGGTGGCCCAGCCTGATGATGTTCGGCCCGCCGGACGGCGAGTCCACCCACAGCGCACAGAGCATGCGCTGGGGCATCAAGCGCATCAGCAACGACGACCTGCGCCAGAAGTTCGTCGACGCCACCGTCGAGCAGGCCAAGGTGCTGGGCGTGACGATGCCCGATCCGGACCTGAAGTGGAACGAGGAACGCCAGCATTGCGACTTCGGCGCCATCGACTGGGACGAGTTCTGGCGCGTGGTGGGTGGCGAAGGCCCCTGCAACCGCGAGCGCCTGGGCATGCGCGTGAAGGCCTGGGACGACGGCGCCTGGGTGCGCGAGGCCGCGCTGGCCCATGCCGAGAAGCAGGCGCAGCGCGCCCGACAAGCCGCTGCCTGAAACGCAAGACGAGACGAATCTCCATGAGCAACGACAGCAACACCAGCAACGCCACACTGCCCCGCAACGAATGGCCGTTGTGGGAGGTTTTCGTGCGCAGCAAGGCCGGCCTGGACCACAAGCACTGCGGCAGCCTGCACGCCCCCGACTCGGCCATGGCGATCCAGCTGGCGCGCGACGTCTACACCCGCCGCCAGGAGGGCACCAGCGTCTGGGTGGTGCGCTCCGAGCACATCGTCGCCAGCGACCCGGGCGACAAGGACATGTACTTCGACCCGATGGAAGACAAGGTCTACCGCCACCCCAGCTTCTACAAGCTGCCGGATTCCGTGGACCACATGCAGCTGCGTTCGCGGGGGCGCCAAATCAGCTCCATGACCACACCCTCCATCACCGTCAGCCCCGATCCGCAGCTGCAGTACCTGCTGCGCCTGGCCGACACCTGCCTGATCCACGCCCAGCGCCTGGCCGAGTGGTGCGGGCACGCGCCGGTCCTGGAAGAGGACATCGCGCTGACCAACCTCTCGCTGGACCTGATCGGCCAGTCCCGCGCGCTCTACAGCCACGCGGCCACGGTCGAGCAGCGGCTCACTGGCGTCGTCCGCGACGAGGACGCCTACGCCTTCCTGCGCGAGGAGCGCGACTACCGCAACCCGACCCTGGTCGAGCTGCCGCTGCGCCGCGGCATCAGCGGCCCGGCGGAGGACTTTGCCGGCACCGTGCTGCGCAACCTGCTGGTGGCCACGCTGCTCAAGCAGGTCTGGGAGGCGCTGAGCGCTCCCGGCGGCACGGCCGACGCCGAGCTGGCCGCCATCGCCGCCAAATCGCTCAAGGAGGCGCGTTACCACCAGCAGCACTCGGCCGACTGGGTCGTGCGCCTGGGCGACGGCACCGAGGAATCGGCCCGCCGCCTGCGCGACGCGCTGCAGCGTCAGTGGCCCTACGTGGCTGAGCTGTTCGAGTCCGACGCCACCGACGCCGCGGCCGCCGCCGCCGGCCTGGGCCCGCGCATGGCGGACCTGCGTGCGGCCTGGGAGGCGGAGATCGGCGAGGTCTTCACCGCCGCCGGGCTGACGCGGCCCAAGTCGACCCCCTTCCGCAGCACCGGTCGCCAGGGCGTGCACAGCGAGCACATGGGCTTCCTGCTGGCCGAGATGCAGTCGCTGCAGCGCGCCTACCCCGGGGGCGTGTGGTGAGCGCCGTCGCCGTGCCTGTCGACCGCGCCGCTCTGGCCTGGGCCGCGCTGGCCACGGTGATGGACCCGGAGGTGCCGGTGGTCTCGCTGGTCGAGCTGGGCATTGCCCGCGAGGCGCGGCTGGCCGAGGACGGTGCGGTGGAGGTGCTGCTCACGCCCACCTACTCCGGCTGCCCGGCCACCGAGCTGATCGAGCAGCAGGCGCGCGCCGCGGTCGAGGCTGCGGTGAGCGGCCCGGTGCGCGTGCTGACGCAGCGCGCGCCGGCCTGGACCACCGACTGGATCAGCGCCGAGGGCCGGCGCAAGCTGCGCGAGTACGGCATCGCCCCTCCCGGGCCGGTGGAACTGCCGACCGCTGGGATGGGCCAAGCCGTGATCCGCTTCATGCCCCGCGCGGTCACCGTGACCTGCCCGCACTGCGACAGCCCGGACACCGAGCGCCTGTCTGCCTTCGGCTCGACCGCCTGCAAGGCCCTGTACCGCTGCCGTGCCTGCCGCGAGCCCTTTGAACACTTCAAGCCGATCTGATCGATCGATGCCGACGGAACCGACATGACCCGCCTGAGCTTCCATCCCCTGCGTGTGGCCTCGGTGCAGCCCGACACCGACGAGGCGGTGATCGTCACCTTCGACTGCCCCGCCGAGCTGCGCGAGACCTTTGCCTACATCCAGGGCCAGTACCTGACGCTGCGCCAGACACTCGATGGCGAGGATCTGCGCCGCAGCTACTCGATCTGTGCCGGTGTGGACGACGCCACGCTGCGTGTGGGTGTGCGCCGCGTGGCCGGCGGGCGCTTCTCCAACTGGGTGCAGCGCGAGCTGAAGGCCGGCGACACGATCGAGGTGATGCCGCCGCAGGGCCGCTTCTTCGTGCCCGTCGAGCCCGGCAGCCGCCGCCACTACCTCGGGCTGGCGGGCGGCAGCGGCATCACGCCCATCCTCTCGATCATGAAGACGGTGCTGGCGCGCGAGCCGGGCAGCCGCTTCACGCTGATCTACGGCAACCGCCGCCAGGCCTCCACGATGTTCAAGGAGGAGCTGGAGGACCTGAAGAACCGCTACCTGACGCGGCTGGTGCTGCACCACGTCTTCTCCGACGAGTTCACCGACGTGCCGCTGCAGTCCGGCGTGATGAACCGCGAGAAGATCGGCGAGTTCCTGAACGGACTCATCGATCCGGCGTCGATCGACCACGCCTTCGTCTGCGGCCCCTACCAGATGAACGACGAGGCCGAGGCCGCGCTGCGCGCCGCGGGCCTGCCGGCCGAACGCATCCACATCGAGCGCTTCGGCGCGCCGCTGCCCAACGCCGGCGACGCACTCAAGCACCTGGCCCAGCCGGGCGACGCGCCGCAGGCCACCATCGTGGTCACTCGCGACGGCCTGCAGCGGGAGGTGCCCTATCGCAATGGCGACGCGAGCATCCTGGACGCGATTGCCGCTGCCGGGCTGGAGGCGCCGTACTCCTGCAAGAGCGGCGTGTGCGCCACCTGCCGCTGCCGCGTGCTGGAGGGGAAGGTGCGCATGGACCGCAACTTCTCGCTGGAGGCGGCGGACCTGGCGGCCGGCTTCGTGCTGACCTGCCAGGCGCACCCGCTCACCGAGCGGGTCGTGCTGAGCTACGACGACCGCTGACCCGGTTTCCAACGACATGGCACGCGGACGCTCAGCCGGCTACGACGACCAGCGCGAGGCCATCCTCGCGCAGGCGGCGGCGTTGTTCGCCCAGCAGGGCTACACCGGCACCTCGATGAACGCAGTGGCGGCGGCCTGCGGCGTCAGCAAGCCGGCGCTGTACCACTACGTGCGCGACAAGCAGGCGCTGCTGGTGCAGATCTGTGAGGCGCATGTCGATCGGCTGCAGCAGCTGGTCGCGGCGGTCGAAGCCCAGGCGTTGCCGCCCGAGGCGCATCTGCGTGAGCTGATCGTGCGCTTCGTCAAAGCTTATGCCGCTGCCCAGAATGAACATCGCGTCCTGACGGAAGACGAGAAGTTTCTCTCCGATGCCGAGCGCGAACGGGTGCGCGAGGGCGAGCGTCGGGTGGTTTCAGCCTTTGCGCGGGCACTCGCGGCGGTGCGGCCCGACGAGGACTTTGCCGCCTTGCACAAGCCGCTGACGATGCTGCTGTTCGGGATGATCAACTGGATGTTCACCTGGCTGAAGCCCGACGGGCCGATCAGCCACGCCGACATGGCGCCGGTGGTGGCCGACCTGTTCTTCGGAGGCCTGCAGGCGGTGCGTGTACCGACCGCAACGGCCGAAAGCGTTTTTCCCACGACCCCCTAGACGATCCCAACGAAGGAGACAACACGATGAAGACCCTTGCCACCTTGACCCGCAGCCTGCTCGCCACCGCCGCGCTGATCGCCGCCAGCGGCGCTGCGCTGGCCGACATCAACGTCGGCGTGACCGTTTCGGCCACCGGCCCGGCCGCTTCCCTGGGCATCCCGGAGAAGAACACCGTTGCGCTGATGCCCACCACCATCGCCGGCCAGAAGGTGAACTACATCGTGCTGGACGATGCGTCGGACACCACCAAGGCGGTGGGCAACACGCGCCGGCTGATCACCGAGGACAAGGTCGACGTGATCCTGGGCTCCACCACCACGCCGAACTCGCTGGCGATGATCGACGCGGTATCCGAGGCACAGGTGCCGATGATCTCGATGGCTGCGTCGGCGCGCATCGTCGAGCCGCAGGATGCCAAGAAGCGCTGGGTTTTCAAGACGCCGCAGAACGACATCATGATGTCACTGGCCATCGTCGGCCACATGGCCGACAACGGCGTCAAGAAGGTCGGCTTCATCGGCTTTGCGGACGCCTACGGTGAGGGCTGGTATGGAGAGTTCAGCAAGGCCGCGGCGCTCAAGGGCATCCAGATCGTCGCCAACGAACGCTACGCCCGCAACGACACCTCGGTGACCGCCCAGGTGCTCAAGCTGGTCGGTGCACAGCCTGATGCGGTGCTGATCGCCGGCTCGGGCACGCCCGCCGCGTTGCCCGCCAATGCGCTGGCCGAGCGGGGTTACACCGGGAAGATGTACCAGACCCACGGCGTGGCCAACAACGACTTCCTGCGCGTGGGCGGCAAGGCGGTGGAAGGCACCTTCCTGCCTGCCGGCCCAGTGCTGGTGGCCGACCAGCTGCCCGCCAACCACCCGCTGAAGAAGAGCGCGCTGAACTACGTGCAGAAGTACGAAGCCGCCTACGGCAAAGGCAGCGTCAGCACCTTCGGCGCACACGCCTGGGATGCCGGCCTGTTGATGACCGCTGCAGTGCCGGTGGCACTGAAGATGGCGCAGCCGGGCACGCCGGCCTTCCGTGCTGCGCTGCGCGATGCGCTGGAGCAGGTCAAGGAGCTGCCCGGTGCGCACGGCATCTTCAACATGTCCGCGGCGGACCACCTCGGGCTGGACCAGCGTGCACGGGTGATGGTGAAGATCGAGGGTGGGGCCTGGAAGTACCAGCCCTAGGGGCTGCCGGCCCCTCTCCTGAGGGAGGGGGGCCATTCCCTGAGCCCCTCTCCCAAGGGGGGGGGGGCAAACAGTCCCTAGCTCCTGCCTTCCCCCCCTCTTGAAAAAGGGGGGGTGGGGGATTTCCCCCGCCGCACCTCCCCCATCGACCATGACACCCCTCCTCCAAAGCCACATCGCCGGCCGCTGGCTCGGTGCGACCCCGGCGCAGACGCTGCGCAGCGCCATCAACGGCCGGCCAGTGGCGGCCACGCACGCCGAGGCCATCGACTTTGGCGAGGCGGTGCACTTCGCCCGCACCGTCGGCCTGCCCGGCCTGCTGGCGCTGGACTTCCAGCAGCGCGCGGCCCGGCTGAAGGCGCTGGCCAAATTCCTGGTCGAGCGCAAGGAAGCGCTCTACGCCGTGTCGGCCCACACCGGCGCGACGCGCGCGGACAGCTGGATCGACATCGAGGGCGGCACCGGCACGCTCTTCGCCTACGCCAGCGCCGGCAGCAACGAGCTGCCCAGCGGCAACCTGGTGCACGAGGGCCCGGTGCTGAACCTGGGCAAGACCGGGCGCTTCAGCGGCACGCACATCCTGGTGCCGCGCGGCGGGCTGGCGGTGCACATCAACGCGTTCAATTTCCCGATCTGGGGGCTGCTGGAGAAGTTGGCCCCCAGCTTCCTGGCCGGCATGCCCTGCATCGGCAAGCCCGCCACCGCGACCAGCTACCTGACTGAAGCGCTGGTGCGGCTGATCGACGCCAGCGGCCTCCTGCCGGCCGGGGCGCTGCAGTTGGTGATCGGCGGCACCGGTGACTTGCTGAATCGCCTTGACGGCCGCGACGTGGTCACCTTCACCGGCTCGGCCGACACCGCCGCGAAGCTGCGTGTGCACCCGAACGTGGTGCGCCACAGCATTCCCTTCAACGCCGAGGCGGACTCGCTCAACTGCGCCATCCTGGCGCCGGAGGTCACGCCCGACGATGCCGAGTTCGACCTTTTCATCAAGGAGGTGGCGCGCGAGATGACGGTCAAGGCCGGCCAGAAGTGCACCGCGATCCGCCGCGCCATCGTGCCGCGCCGCCACCTGGACGCGGTGGCCGAGGCGCTGCGTGCCCGGCTGGCCAAGACGGTGATCGGCGACCCGGCGGTGGAAGGCGTGCGCATGGGCGCGCTGGCCTCGCACGACCAGGTGGCCGATGTGGCCGCGCAGATCAACCGCCTGCGCGAGGCGGCGGACCTGGTGCACGACGGTGGCGCCAGCTTTGCGCCGCGGGGCGAGGGGGTGGGCGAGGGCGCCTTCCTCGCACCGATGCTGCTGAGTGCGCGCAACCCGCTGGGCGACGACACGGTGCATGCAGTCGAGGCCTTCGGCCCGGTCAGCACGCTGATGGCCTACGAGGACCTGGACGAGGCGCTGGCGCTGGCTGCGAAGGGGCAGGGCAGCCTGGTCGGCACGTTGGTGACAAAGAGCCCGGCGTTGGCAGCGAAGGTCATTCCGGTGGCTGCCGCTCTGCACGGCCGGCTGCACATCCTCGATGCGGAAGCCGCGCCGGAATCCACCGGCCACGGCTCGCCGCTGCCGCTGCTCAAACACGGCGGCCCGGGCCGCGCGGGTGGGGGCGAGGAGTTGGGCGGCATCCGTGCCGTCCACCACTACCTGCAGCGCTGCGCGGTGCAGGGCTCGCCGACGATGCTGGCGGCCGTCACCGGCGAGTACGTGCGCGGCGCGAAGCGAGTCGAGACCGAGATCCACCCCTTCCGCCGCCACTTCGAGGACCTGCAGATCGGCGAAAGCCTGCTGACGCACCGCCGCACGGTGAGCGAGGCGGACATCGTCGCCTTCGGAGGCATCTCGGGCGACTACTTCTACATGCACTTCGACGAGGTGGCCGCCAAGGACTCGCCCTTCGGCAAGCGCATCGCGCACGGCTACTTTGTGCTGTCGGCCGCCGCGGGCCTGTTCGTCAGCCCGGCGCCGGGGCCGGTGCTGGCCAACTACGGGCTGGACACGCTGCGCTTCGTCAAGCCGGTGGGCATCGGCGACACCATCCAGGCGCGCCTGACCGCCAAACGCAAGATTGACCGCCGGAAGGTCGATGCCCAGGGTCGCGGCCAGGGCGTGGTGGCCTGGGATGTGGAAGTGACCAACCAGCACGGTGAACTGGTCGCGAGCTACGACATCCTGACGCTGGTGGCCAAGCGCGGCTGAATCATCCCTTTGGCCCGGTCCGGCCCGGCGTGACGGGTTGCCTGGCCGCATTCAGAAGCTCGCCTGTGGTGCGTACACGACGCACCAACGCGAGCTCTTTCACTTCCGGATCTCCTGCGTTTCTTGTGTTACTGAATGTGACTTATGCAACGGATAATTTTCACGTTGCGACGTCACCAGGACATGGACATGAACTTTCGGAAGAACCTCGGGCGCTCGGCCCTGCTGGGCAGCCTCGTAGCGCTCGGGCTTGCAGGCTGCGGTGGCAGCGACAACGACTCCGACGAGCCCGAGGCGGTGCCCGCAACCACCTATCCGGTCGAGGCCGTGCTGCAGGCCCTGTTCACGACGTCCAATACGTTGTTGTCTTCCACCTACGTGGATCCGGCCAATCGCGAGGACTTCGTCTTTGCCACTTCGATCATCCCGGACGCGTCCGGCGGGAAGGTGTTGTTTGAGGGCAAACCCGGCATCGAGATGAACGTCAGCCGGCTGACGACCGTGGTCACGCGCAACGGTGTGAAGGTCTGGGAGCAGCCTGGCTCCGCATCCCTGCTTTTCACCACTGCACCCTTCCTCTGGCATGGGCAGATCGATGATGAAGGCACCTACAGTGTCCACAGCCCGGTCAATCGTTTGCCGGAGAAGGCCACCATCGGTACCCGGGGGAACTGGTTCGTCTCGACCGACTACGTGTCGCGGGAGAAGATGAACGAACCGCCGAAGCAAACAACCACCGTCGACTACTACCTGGCCGCTGGCGACGCGGCGGGCACGGCTTGGTTGTGCCTGGATTTCCAGGTCAAGGAGCAGCTGACCGGAGCCACCCATTCCAGCGCCACCTGCCTGAAGACCAACGACAAGGGCGCGGTGCTTCAGGTCAAACGCGAAGGCGACGCGGCACTTTGAGGATCTGCGGGTTGACCCTGCGTTTTGCGCCAACGCAGGTTTCGTGAAGTGGTTGGCTGGGACAATCACTGCGGTCCTGCCCGATCCCACGAACCTGCGAGTGCCTGTGCCCAGCGCCTTCAACTTCTCAGTTTCTCCATTCGACTGTCTTGGTTCGGAAGAGCGCAGTCTGGTGCGCAACAGCCTGGACATTGCCTATTTCCCGGAGGCCGCGGTGCTGCTGGCGCCGGGTCAGCACCCGGAACATCTGTATGTGCTGATCAAGGGCTATGTACAGCAGTGGGATGGCGAGGAACTCGTCGCCACCTACGGGCCGGATGACAGCTTCGATGGCCGTGCGCTGGTGGCCGGCAAGGCCTCCGATCGCTTTGTGGCTGCGGAAGAAGTGGTGGCCTACCAGCTGGCCAAGGACGCCGTCACGGAACTGATCTCCAGCAACGCCACCTTTGGCGCATTGCTGTTCTCCGACCTGTCGAAGAAGCTCAATGCGCTGGCCGAACGCGAGAGCGAACACGAGTTTCAGTCGCTCACGATGGCGCGGGTGGAAGAGGTGTTCATCCGGCCGGCTCACTGGGTGGAGGCGGACGATGACATCGTCAGCGTCGTCAAGGTCTTCCGTGCCCGGCGCACCACCAACGTCATGGTGCGCGACAGCCGCTGCGATCCGCCGGCGTTCGGGGTGTTCACCATCACAGGCCTGGAGCGTGCGGTGCTGCACGGCACGCCGCTGGACCGGTTGCCGGTGCGCGAGCTGGCCAACTTCCGCCTCATCACCGTCAAGCCCAAGGACCATCTCTTCGATGCGCTGGCGCTGATGATCCGCCACAAGGTGCACCGTCTGGTGGTGGCCGACGGGGACCGCATCGTCGGTTTCCTCCAGCAGCTGGACCTGCTGAGTTTTCTGTCCAACCACTCCTACCTGATCACGCTGCAGATCCTGGAGGCGCCCGACCTGTCTGCGCTGGAGACCGCCGCCGGGCAGATCACGCACTCGATCGGCATGCTGCACCGCAGTGGCACCAAGGTGGGCCAGATTGCCCGGCTGGTGCAGGAGCTCAACGCCAAGCTCTTCGAGCGTGCCTGGCAACTGGTGGCGCCGGCGGACCTGGTGGAGAACTCCTGTCTGTTCGTGATGGGCAGCGAAGGCCGCGGCGAACAGATCCTCAAGACCGACCAGGACAATGGCCTGATCCTGCGCGACGGCTACGACTGCCCGCACGACCTGGCGGCCATCTGTCAGCGCTTCTCGGAGGCGCTGACCCAGTTCGGTTACCCGGAGTGCCCGGGCAGGATCATGGTCAGCAACCCCGATTGGCGCCACCCCGCCTCGGAGTTTGGCCGCCGCGCCAAGGGCTGGCTGCTGCAGCCCAGCGCGGAAAGCCTGATGGCGCTGGCCATCTTCATCGACGCCCATGCGGTGTGCGGCGACGCGGCGCTGCTGGAGCAGGTGCGCGGCGAACTGGACAAGCTCGCCACCGACAACGACGGCCTGCTGGCGCGGTTTGCCGCGTCGGTGGAGGCCTTCAACGAAGGGCAGGGCTGGTGGAACCGCATCCTCACGCTGGGCGACAGCGGCAAGGAGCAGCTGGACCTGAAGAAGGCCGGCACCTTCCCGCTGGTGCACGGCATTCGCGCACTGGCGTTGCAGCAGCGCCTGACCCAGACCGGTACGGTCGAACGCATCGAGGCCCTGGTGGCCGCTGACAAGCTCTCGGCGCAGATGGGCACCGACCTGATCGAGTGCCTGCACTTCTTCATGAACCTCAAGCTCAAGACCGGCCTGCAGGCACTGGCACAGGGTCAACAGCCGGGTGGCATCCAGGTGGACAAGCTCAGCAGCCTGGACCGCGACCTGCTCAAGGACGCGCTGGGGGTGGTGAAGCGCTTCAAGGCGCTGCTGCGTCAGCACTTCCGCCTGGACGTGCTGTGAGGGAGCCGCGCCCATGAATCTGGCTCCCTCCCACGCCTGGGCCGCGCTGAAGCGCGAGTGGATGCTGTATCACATGGGGGATCAGCGCTTTCGCTTCATGTTCGATGCGCCGCCGGACAACGAATGGGTCTCGCTGGACTGCGAGACCACCGGCTTGAATGTCGGGCGCGATGAGATCATCTCCATCGGCGCGGTGCGCATCGTCGGCGACCGCATCCTCACCAGCCAGCGGTTGGAGCTGCTGGTCAAACCCAGCAAGGGGGTGTCGGCCGACAGCATCAAGGTGCACCGTCTGCGCGAGCAGGACGTGGCGCAGGGGCTGGATCCGGATGAGGCGATCAAGCAGTTGCTGCGCTTCATCGGCAGTCGGCCCCTGGTGGGCTACTACCTGGAGTTCGATGTCGCGATGGTGGACGACGGTGCCGTTCCCCATCCTCGGCCTGGGACTGCCGCAACCGAAGATCGAGACTCTCTTCGCTGTTCTACGAATACAAG
>JADJCH010000046.1 GCA_016703325.1 Burkholderiales bacterium
GGATGCAATTGCAACGGCGGCATGTCTGGCTGAAATTCATCAGGTGGTACAAAGAACTGCAGCAGAAACAATAGCAGATACTGAAGCAAAGCTCAGGAATGGTACTTTCGTTTTATCGTTGGATGAAGATGACTGAACGACATAGAAATTATTTCAGATCCTTCGTATTGACGAGGCTTTCGAGCAACTTTTTTAGCCTTTTCAATGACCGCTACTTTGGTGGTTGCTTCTGGATGACGTTATTCATTGCCTGGGGTATGGTCGGATGCGGAACTTCCGCAGAGCGAGAAGAGCTGGCGCGTGCGCAGTCAGAGCACAACTGGGCCATTATGATGGGGCTTGCTGCTGCTGTAGCGGTGTTAGTATTCTGGGTTAAATCAGCTACCTCTAAACGCCGACTTCAGTCACGGAGGATCGAAATTGAAGCCGAGCTTCAGCCTTTGCGGAACTTGCTCGCTGATCGTCGACGAGAACTGGAGCAGATTCGCTCTGAGATTGTTGGGGTCGAAAAAGAATCCCTGATTTCGAATGAAGCACAGATCCAGAAACAGTCGGATGCTATCAGTCGATTGGAACGGCGATTGACGAATCTGCAATCTGGGAGGGGATATGATTGAACTGGAAATACGGCAATATTTTAGGAGATATCGGAGTATCGTTGGGGTCCTGTTGATATACACGCTGGTCGGCTGTGCCACTGCTCAGCAGCACCGCGAGGACGCCGCTAGCTGGAGAACATTTGCTGCGATCGCGGCGCTGGTTGCATTTGGATTTTATATTTCAGAGCGAGGTCACGTGAGCACGCTTGCGTCTCTTGAAGTTTCTGCTCAAGTGGAGAAAAAGGAAATTCCGACCTCTATCTCTGCAATTGATGCAGAAATCAAGAATGCAAGAGAAAGTCTCGTGATGGCGGAGGGTATGCGACAAGTTGCCATCGAAAGGCTCGACTTTGCAGAAAATCTGGCTGGGGATGTGCAAAAACTTCACCTTGATGCCGGATGGCTGGATGCGCCTTTCACTTCGGAGCGCTAAGCAGCGCCGATGATGTTTCAATAAGATCCTCTTCGACGCACCGGGATCCTATTTGTCGCTGGTTTACAGAGGTTCGTGGTCTTCTATGCGGAGTGATGGCGACCTAAAGAGTGCTGGGTGGACTGCAACATCACCAAAATAGGCCCTTTTTTTTTGACCCGCTTAGCCTTGAAATGCCTGTCATCGCAATATTCTTGCTGCCTTGGTCAATGCCTGAGGCGTTCGTCACCTGGTAGCTTGCCATAGGCGCCGCCCAAAATCCCCTTCGGGCCGCCGTGCGCATTCTCCATAAGGTTCGCCAGTTGTAACAATGCTTGCATGTCGCCCAAGTCTGCAGCTGATGCAAGTAGCCATCGTACATCACCCAAATGATCCAATTTGCCGTCAGCATTCAATATTATCTGGGCAGCTAAATGAAATCCATCGGCCTTGCCCGTTCGGCCATAGGTGGTATACCAGTGGATCGCGAGGCCGGGATTGAAGGTGTCAAAGCGCTGGTCTGAGAAGAGAGCTCCAAGATGATTGGCTGCGCCAGTGTCGCCAGCCGCATAGCCGGCCTGAAAGTAATTCGCAGCCTCGCGCATTCCCGCGCCCGGCAAGATACCGTCCGCAGCTAGAGCGCCCATCATGCAAAGTGAACCGGCGTGACCCGCGTCCGAGGCTAGCTTGAACCAGTGACTAGACTCAGATATATCTTTCGGCGTGCCTTCTCCCTTATAGTAGCACCAGGCAAGAGAGTCCATGGCCTCAATTGATCCTCCGAGTGCTGCGCGGTGAAAGAGTTGGAATGCTCGCAGCAAGTCCTTAGGGACTATCTGACCATTTGTCGCCATCTTGCCAAGGCCGAGCTGGGCGATGGCAATTCCGCCAGACGCGGCGTGTTCCAGGTGACTTAGTCCGACTCTGATGTCGCTGTTTGACTTGCGATTGAGAAAGATAACGCCGAGGGAGTTATCGTTGGAGAAATCCCGCTCGCTGCGCGCCTCGTATGCAAGAAATGGCAATGCGCTCATTCTTGCGCCCAATCCTTCAAACACTGCTTGCACCATACAGCCGCCAAGTCGCCCTGACAATTTTTGGCGCTATCTGGAGTAGTTGTTCCAGCGTAAATCGTCGTAAAGGCCATATCAAGAGACTCTTTCCAGGAGGCAGAAATGTCTTGCTGTGAAAAGACAAAGTCGCTGCCTAACAGAGCATCGAGTTGTACTTAGTCGCAAAGTGTCGAATAGTGTCTGGATATCAGAGAATCGACCGAAGGCTTCTTCCCAAAATACTTCAGGGGTATGAATTCCGTAGAAAGGCAGGCGAGGACTGCATGGTTGTATCTTGATGGGGATAATTTTCCCCAAATCAAGCGCTAGCGTTGCTTCATTGATGACCCAGGTGCTGTCTATGGATTTTGGTGACCAAAGTACGATCACTGTGTCTGCTGCGCGAATTTGAGAATCAATGACTCGATTAAAAGTTTGGCCAGCCGAAAGTTGCTGGTCCCACCAGACCTCAACACCCATCTGCACGAGAATTTGTGCCAATGCCGCAGCCGCGTTCTTGTCTGGTCGGCTATAAGAAATGACTGTCCTCATGCTGCTCTATCTCCCCTGCCAAGAAGATCAAAACACTTCACACGTTATTGCCGAGAGAAACAATTCGCCCTGCTCAGCCAATGTCTACCCCTCGCGCCGCAGCGCCGGGAACAGCAGCACGTCGCGGATGCTGGGGCTGTCGGTGATCAGCATGATCAGGCGGTCGATGCCGATGCCGCAGCCGCCGGTTGGGGGCATGCCGTATTCCAGCGCGCGGATGAAGTCGGCGTCGTAGAACATCGCCTCGTCGTCGCCGGCTTCCTTGTTCTTCACCTGGGACTGGAAACGTTCGGCCTGGTCCTCGGCATCGTTCAGCTCGGAGAAACCGTTGGCGTACTCCCGGCCGGTGATGAAGAGCTCGAAGCGTTCGGTGATGGCCGGGTTGCTGTCGCTGGCGCGCGCCAGCGGGCTGACCTCCACCGGGTAGTCGATGATGAAGGTGGGCTGCCAGAGCTTCTCCTCCACCACCGCCTCGAACAGGCCGAACTGCAGCTCCGGCAGCGTCCAGTGCGCCGGCGGCTCCTCGCCCAGGCTCTTGAGCTTGTCGTGCAGGAAGGCGGCGTCGCCGGCCTGTTCGTCGGTCAGACCGGCGTGCACCACCAGCGACTGGCGCACGGACAGGCGGGCGAAGGGTTCGTCCAGGTGAACCTCGCGGCCGGCGTAGGTGACACGGGCCGAACCGGTGGCCGAGCGCGCCGCATGGCGGAACACCTGCTCGGTGAAGTCCATCAGGTCGTGGTGGTTCCACCAGGCCGCGTAGAACTCCATCATCGTGAATTCGGGGTTGTGCCGAACCGAGATGCCTTCGTTGCGGAAGTTGCGGTTGATCTCGAACACCCGCTCGAAGCCGCCCACCACCAGCCGCTTGAGGTACAGCTCCGGCGCGATGCGCAGGAACATCTCCTGGTCCAGCGCGTTGTGGTGGGTGATGAAGGGCTTGGCGTTGGCGCCGCCGGGAATCGGGTGGAGCATGGGCGTCTCCACCTCCAGGAAGTGGTGCTCCAGCATGAACTGGCGGATGCTGGCCACGGCCTTGCTGCGGGCGCGGAAACGCTCGCGCGCGGCGTCGTCGGTGATCAGGTCGACGTAGCGCTGGCGGTACTTCTGCTCCTGGTCGGTCATGCCGTGGAACTTGTCCGGCAGCGGCCGCAGGCTCTTGGTCAGCAGGCGGATCGAGTTGACCTTGATCGACAGCTCACCCGTCTTGGTGCGAAACAGCGTGCCCTCGGCCCCCAGGATGTCGCCCAGGTCCCAGCGCTTGAAGGCGGCCAGCGTCTCGGCGCCCACCGCGTCCTGCGTCACGTAGAGCTGGATGCGTGGGTTGCCGCTGTCCGAGCCGTCCTGCAGCGTGGCGAAGCAGGCCTTGCCCATCACCCGCTTGAGCATCATGCGACCGCCCACGCAGGCGGTGACCGGGTGGGCCTCCAGCTCCTCAGCGGTCTTGCCCTCGTGCAGGCGATGCAGGTCGGCGGCGTGGTCGCGCGGCTTGAAGTCGTTGGGGAAGGCGGCCGAGCCCGAGGCCCGCGCCTGTTCACGGATCGCGGCAAGTTTTTCGCGCCGTTCGGCGATCAGCTGGTTGTCGTCGGAGGCAACAGCGGTGACTGCGGCGGCGGGCGCTTGCGGAGCTTGGCTCATGGTGGGCTGCAACATGTTGAATTTGCTGCGATTTTAGGCGGCCCTCCGGGTGGACCCCTAAAATTCACGGTTTGCTCTTCACGCTGCGCGCTGCGCCATGACCGCCTACCCCATCACCGACCGCAAGATCAGGTTCGCCCTGGTGGGCTGCGGGCGCATCTCGAAGAACCACTTCGGCTCCCTGCAGCAGCATGCCGAGCGCGCCGAACTGGTAGCCGTGTGCGACAGCCTGGTCGAGCGCGCTCAGGCCGCCGCGGCGCAGACCGGTGCCAAGGCCTTCCACTCGCTGGACGCGCTGCTGGCCGGTTCCGACGCCGACATCGTCGTGCTCACCACCCCCAGCGGCCTGCACCCGCAACAGGCCATCCGGGTGGCCCGCGCCGGTCGCCATGTGCTGAGCGAAAAGCCCATGGCCACCAAGTGGGAGGAGGGCGTGGCCATGGTGCAGGCCTGCCGCGATGCGGGCGTCAAGCTCTTCGTCGTCAAGCAGAACCGCCTGAACGCGACGATGCAGCTGTTGAAGAAGGCGATCGACCAGAAGCGCTTCGGCCGCATCCACATGGTGACGGTCAACGTCTTCTGGACCCGCCCGCAGAGCTACTACGACGAGGCGCCCTGGCGCGGCCGCTGGGACATGGACGGCGGCGCCTTCATGAACCAGGCCAGCCACTACGTGGACATGGTCGACTGGCTGGTGGGTCCGGTGGACAACGTGCACGCCTACACCGCCACCCAGGCCCGCGACATCGAGGCCGAGGACAGCGGCATCATGACCCTGCGCCTGCGCGCCGGGGGCCTGGCCAGCATCAACGTCACGATGCTGACCTGGCCGAAGAACCTGGAAGGCTCCATCACCGTGTTGGGCGAACGCGGCACGGTGCGCATCGGCGGCGTGGCGGTCAACGAGATCCAGCACTGGGAGTTCGACGAAAAGCGGCCGGAGGATGCCGAAATCGCCGCGGCCAGCTACGCCACCCCCTCGGTCTACGGCTTCGGCCACCCGCTGTACTACGACAACGTCATCAACACCCTGCGCGGCGAGGCGCATGCTGAGGTGGACGGCTACTCCGGCCTGCGCTCGCTGGAGGTGCTGATTGCCGGCTACCGCAGCGCGCGCGACGGCGTGCGGGTGGGGCTGCCGCTGGTGTTCTAGTTCCGATTGGCGCCCATTGGTTGGAAGATTCCTCTGGAGTAGGATCAACATCAATCGGTCGGAGGGCATCCATGCAGGTCGTCGTCAGTGACAAAGGTCAGATCACGCTGCCGCAGGCGCTCAGGCGGCAAATGGGCATCGAACCGGGCAGCCGGCTGGAAATCGACTCCATGAGCGATGGCAGCCTGCGCGTGCGGGCTTTGACCCGTGGGGCCGAGGGACTGGCGGGTCTGCTGCACCGGCCCGGCCGGCCGGCGGTTTCCCTGGAAGCCATGGACGAGGGCATTGCCGCTGCAGTGGCCGCGCGAGACGCCCGTGCCCGCCGCAAGGACAGCCCCCTGACCGGCGAATGATCGCGATCGACACGAATGTCCTGGTGCGCTTGCTCGTGCGCGATGACGAGAAACAGTTCGCCCAGGTCCTGCAACTTTTTAACGACCATGTGGATGAGCCGGCATCGCTTTGGGTGAGCGATGTGGTGCTGTCCGAGGTGACCTGGGTGTTGAGCCGGACCTATGGATTCGACCGGGCGTCCGTCGCCACGGCCCTGCGGGCCATGACGGTCAATGCCACCCTGGCGCTGGAATCCGCGTCAGAGGTGCGTCAAGCCCTCACCCTGTACGAGCAGGGGCCGGCGGATTTTCCGGACTGCCTGTTGGCGGTGCAGGCCGCAGCAGGTGGCGCTGACCGCGTTGTGACCTTCGACCGCCGCATGCGCCATCTGCCCGGTGTTCAGTTGTTGTGACTGGGCTGCAGGTGCCTCGGATCTACAATGCCGGATGTAGATCCTTGCCGGTTGGAGGTGTGTTGTGCAAGTTGCAAAATGGGGCAACAGCCTGGCGGTCCGCTTGCCGGCGGGTCTGGTGGAAGCGTTGGACTTGAAGCCGGGCGACCACATCGAGATCCAGATTGCTGGAGAACGCCGTCTGGAGGTCGAGAAGACACCGTCGCCGGTCGAGTTGCTGGAGCGTTTGCGTCGGCTGCGGGGCCGTTTGCCTGCGGACATTCGGTTCGATCGGCTGGAGGCCCACGAAGGCCGTGGCTGAGGTCGGCTTTCTGGACACCAACGTCCTGCTCTACCTGCTGTCGGCGGATCCGCGCAAGGCCGAACGCGCTGAAGCCCTGGTGGGCCGGGGCGGCTGGGTCAGCGTCCAGGTGCTCAACGAGTTTGCTTCGGTGGCGTCGCGCAAGTACAGACTGGGGTGGGAAGAGATCCGCGAGGTGCTGGCCGCTGTGCGGGCACATTGCGGCGTCGTTGCGCTCACGCCGGAGCTGCACGACCGTGGGCTGGACCTGCTCGAATCACACAGCCTGTCCGTCTTCGACGCCATGATCGTTGCGGCAGCGCAGGAAGCCGGGTGCACGGTGCTCTGGTCCGAGGACATGCAGGACGGCAAGGTGTTCGAGTCCGTTCTGCAACTGCGCAACCCCTTCAAGGAAATCCACTGATGAGCGACGCTCTTTCCACAGGCCCTGCCTGGCATCACGACACCGCCCTCATCGACACCGGCGCCCAGCTCGGCGCCGACACCAAGGTCTGGCACTTCAGCCACGTCTGCGGCGGTGCACGCATCGGCGCAGGCTGTTCGCTGGGGCAGAACGTCTTCGTCGGCAACGACGTGGTGATCGGCGACCGGGTGAAGATCCAGAACAACGTGTCGGTCTACGACGCGGTGCGGCTGGAGGACGACGTGTTCTGCGGCCCCAGCATGGTGTTCACCAACGTCTACAACCCGCGCGCCGCCGTGCCGCGCAAGGCCGAGTACAAGCCGACGCTGGTGCGCCAGGGCGCCACGCTGGGGGCCAACTGCACCATCGTCTGCGGCAGCACGGTGGGCCGCTTCGCCTTCGTCGGCGCCGGCTCGGTGGTCAACCGCGACGTGCCCGACTACGCCCTGGTGGTCGGTGTGCCGGCCCGGCGCATCGGCTGGATGAGCGAACACGGCGAGCGCCTGGAACTGCCCGCCCGCGGCGAAGGCGAGGCCACCTGCCCGGCCACCGGGCAGAAGTACCGGCTGCAGGGGCAGACCGTGCGGCGCGAGGCGTGACGACCATGGCGCGGCCCGTCTTTGCACGTCGGAGCACACTGGACGCTGTGGGTGCGGCGATGAAGCCCCCGTTTGAATTTCTGCCCTGAAGGGCTGGGAGTCCGTTATGCAGCTCGAAGCCATCTACGACCATGGTCGTGTCACTTTTGTATCGCCGGTGCGCCTGGCGCAGGACACCTTCCGGGTCCTGGTGACGGTGCCTGACCAGCAGTTGCTTCCCGCCGAACCGCCGTCGGTGAACAACGGCGAGCCACCGGTCTGGGTGCTGGGGCCGTTTGCGCAAGGGTTGCAGGCCAGGTTGGACGCGGTCCGATGCTCACCGTTGTCGGAGCAAGCTGCGGACGACTCCGCTGAGTCCGCCAGGGCGGATCGACTGGATGCCTTCCTGCTTCGAGGGGAGGGTTGATGGCGCGCCCGACCGATCTCCTGCTGGATGTCAACATCGTCCTGGACATTTGCCTGCCCCGGCCGGGTCTGGCGGAACCGGCGTTGGCAGCGTTGGAGCGTTGCCGTCAGGCGGGCGGGCATCTCTGGTTGTATGCCGGTTCGGTGCAGACGCTGGAATACACGCTTGCAGCCGGACTGCTGCAGCAGTCCGGCGCAGGTTCCGCTGGCGTGCAGGAGCCTTCGCTGACTCGCGGGCAGGCGCTGAGACGCTCGCACGAGCTGCTGCATGCTTTCTGCCGGGATGTGCATTGGCTGGCGGCGTTGGCCGGAGACGGCGATGTCTTCGCCACGGACGATCCGGAAGACGAGCAGTTGCTGCGCGCCGTGCGCCGTCGCCCTGCCGGCAGCATGCGTCTGTTGACCCGGGACCAACGGCTGTTGAGCCGGCATCCCGATCTGACCCTGGCGCCGCAGGACGGGGCCGCGCCGGGCCCAGGCGTCTGCGCAGATCTGGACTTCATCGATCTGCGCTCCCAGCAACTTGCCCTGCGGCCGGCCCTGGAAGCTGGAATGCACCGCGTGCTGGATCACGGCCAGTACATCATGGGGCCGGAGGTGAAGCAGCTGGAGCAGCGTCTGGCCGCGCGCACCGGCGTGGCGCACTGCGTGACGGTGGCCAGCGGTACCGAGGCGCTGCTGATCTCGCTGATGGCGCTGGGCGTCGGTGCGGGCGACGAGGTGATCACCACGCCCTTCACCTTTGCCGCCACGGTGGAGGTGATCGTGCTGCTGGGCGCACGGCCGGTGTTCGTGGACATCGAGCCGGACAGCTGCAACCTCGACGCCAAGTTGCTGGAGCCGGCCATCACGCCGCGCACCAAGGCGATCATGCCGGTGAGCCTGTACGGCCAGGTGGCGGACATGGCCGAGATCAATGCCGTGGCCGCGAAGCACGGCCTGCCGGTGATCGAGGACGCGGCGCAGAGCTTCGGCGCGCGCTATCAAGGCCGGGAAAGCTGCGCCCTGTCCACCTTCGGCTGCACCAGCTTCTTCCCCAGCAAGCCGCTGGGCTGCTACGGCGATGGTGGTGCGCTGTTCACCGACGACGCGGCGCTGGCGCAGGCCGCGCGCGAGATCCGCGTGCACGGCCAGAGCGCGCGTTACACCCACACCCGCGTGGGCGTGGGCGGTCGCATGGACACGCTGCAGTGCGCGGTGGTGCTGGCCAAGCTGGAACGCTTCGACTGGGAGCTGCAGCGTCGCCGCGAGATCGGCGCGCGCTACGGCCGGCTGCTGGCGCCGCTGCAGGCGCGTGGCCTGGGGCTGCTGGCCGTGCGGCCGGACCGCGACTGCGTCTGGGCGCAGTACACCGTGTTCGTGCCGCAGCGTGAGCGGGTGCAGCAGGCGCTGCAGGCGGCCGGCGTACCGACGGCGGTGCACTACCCTAAGCCGGCGCACCACCAGCCGGCCTACGCGGGCTTCGCGCCGCTGGACGCCTGCCCGCACAGCATCGCAGCGGCGCAGCGGGTGATGAGCCTGCCGATGAGCGCCGACCTGAGCGAGGCGGACCAGGACCGCGTCGTCGCTGCGCTGGCCGACGTGCTGGCCGCACTCTGACCGGCCGGCGGAGCCCGGTTTGGCATCCAGCGGCCCGGCCTCCTCCCGCACCCGCGGGCTGCTCAAGGCGACATTGACGCTGCTGGCCGGCGGCGCCTTTGCGCAGCTGCTGCCGCTGCTGCTCGGGCCGCTGCTGACGAGGCTGTACAGCCCGGCGGACTACGGTGCCTACCAGCTCTTTGCCAGCGTGGCGATCAACCTGGCGGTGGTGGCCTGCGCGCGTTATGAATTTGCCCTGCCGCTGGCGCAGGACGAGGCCGAGGCGCGTGCGCTGTGGCGGCTGTGCCGGCGCATCCTGGCGGGCGTGAGTCTGCTGGCGGCGCTGGGGGGGCTGGGCTGGGCGCTGGTGAGTGGCCAGGCCTGGCCGCTGTGGCTGGGGCCGGCGGTGGCGGTGGGTGGGGCGCTGTCGCTGGTGGGCATGGCGGCCACCCGGGCGCAGCGCTTCCAGCCGCTGGCCTGGGCGCGGGTGATCCAGTACAGCGGCGCCAGCATTGCTCAGGTGCTGGCCGGCTGGGCGCAGGCCGGTGCACAGGGGCTGATCCTGGCGCCCGTTCTGGCGCAGGCGGCGGCCACCTGGCTGCTCGGCCGCGGCGCGGTGCCCAAGCCCCCGACCGGCGATTTGCTGCCCGGTCTGCGCGAGGTGGCGCGACGCCACCGCGACTTCCCACTGCTGAACACGCCCCACGCCTTCCTCGGTGCGCTGCAGGACACCCTGTCGGTGGCCTTGCTGGCGGCCACGCTGGGGCCGGCGGCGGCTGGGTTCTGGGGGCTGGCGCTGCGCTACCTGAAGGCGCCAGCCTCGCTGGTGGGCTCGGCGGTGTCGCAGGCGCTCTACCCGCAGCTGGCCGCCGGGGTGGCAGGGCCAGGTCGCGGGGCTGGGCGCGGGCCGACGCTGGCGGGCCGGGCGGCGGTGCGGCAGGTGATGGGGGTGCTGGCGCTGCTGGCGCTGCCGCTGGTGGTGGCCCTGGTGGCGCTCGGGCCCTGGGTCTTCGAGTGGGCGTTCGGCGCGGCCTGGCGCGATGCCGGGGTGCTGGCCCGCGCGCTGGCGGTCTATGTGGGCGCGCACTTCGTGGCTTCTCCTCTGGCTGTGGTGACGATGGCCTGGGGCGCACAGGCCTGGGCGCTGCGGCTGGCGTTGTGGGGGCAGTTGCTGTTTGTGGTCGCGTTGGGGCTGGGGCTGCACCTGGGCGGCCTGGCCGGCGCCGGCTGGGGGGTATCGGCGGCGATGACGGCCTACTTCGCCTGGTACTTCTGGCGCCTGGCCACCTGGCCGGTGGTGGAGGACGTGGACCCACACACGCCGCTGGTGGAGCCGCTGAAACAGCCACCCAAGGAGCCGCCAAAACAGCCGCCGGCTGACGCTGGTGCATGATGCGCGGCCGACCCCCGCACCACCTTCCTGACCGAGCAACGTGGCATCGACCCCCTCTGCCGCCCTGGCCCTGCGCGCCACCCTCAACCGCTGGCGTCGCCGCTGGCTGCATGCACTGAGCTTTCGACCGCTGTTCGGTGAGCGATCGCAAGGGCGGCTGCTGCCGAACACGCGCATTTCGCCCTCGACCTGCATCGAGCATGAGGACCGGTTGAAGCTGGGCGATCACGTCTACATCGGTCCTTTCAACTTCCTGGAGGCCAGCGGGGGGATGACGATCGAGGAGGGGGTGCAGATCACCAGCCACGTCTCCATCGTCACCCACAGCTCGCACCGCGCGCAGCGGCTGCTGGGCCGGGCGTATGCCGATTGGCCGAAGGCCCTGCCGGACTGGATGAGCCCGCAGCCGGCCGCGGCCGACGAGCCGGTGCAGCCGGACTGGATCTCCGGCAAGGCGGCCAAACCCAAGCCGCAACCGGCGCGACCAGCGGCACCTCGGCCGGGCTGGATCGCCGGGCCGGTGCACATCGGCGCCTACTGCTTCATCGGGCCGCACAGCCTGATCGAGGCCAACACCCGGCTGGGCCGCGGCTGCATCGTCTGTGCCGGCAGCCAGGTGCGTGGGGAGTTCACCGAGTTCTCGGTGCTGGAGGGCTCGCCCGCCCGGGTGGTGGGCGACAGCCGCCGCGGCGACGAGGACTGGCTGGTGCGCCACCCGGAGCTGCTGCCCTTCTACGAGGCCTGGGCGGGAAAGGCTGAACCGGCGCCGCGCCGCGGCAGCCGGCGGCGTTGAACATGGACGCCCCACGAACGGCCGACACCGGGCTGCAAGGCGGTCTGTCCGGCGGGCGGCGCTGGCGCCATGTGCTGATCGGTGATGCCGAAAGCCCGCACCTGCTGAAGTGGGCCCGCGCGCTGGCGCCGGAGGTGGAGCTCTGGGTGGCATCCAGCCGCGGCTTTGCACCGGGCTTCGATGGCCTGCTGCCGAGCTGGCGCCGCCTGGCGCTGGAGGAAACGGTGGCGCACGGCGGCGGCAACTTTGCGGTGCTGCGCCGCCTGCCGGAGCTGGCGCGCTGGCTGCAGCAGGTGGATGCCGACTGGCTGCATCCGCACTACCTCACCTCGCACGGTGCGCTGGCCTGGGCCGCCAAGACCGGCTGGCGTCTGCGCGCGCGCATCGTTGGTTCCGCCTGGGGCAGCGACATCCTGGTGACGCCCCAGCGCAGCGCCGCACTGCGCTGGCTGACCGGGCGCATCCTGCGTGCCTGTGCGCTGACCACCAGCGACTCCGAGCACATGGCCGCCGAGATGCGCGCCCTGGGTGCGCGGGAGGTGCGGGTCTTCCCCTTCGGCCTGGAGCGCATGCCGCCGCCGTCGGCGTCCAAGGAACCCTGGCGCTGCTTTGCCAACCGCGGGCTGGAGCCGATCTACCGGCCGGATCGGGTGCTGGAGGCCTTCTCCGCCCTGGCCGCCCGGCATCCCGAGGCGCGACTGGTGGTGGCCAACGACGGTTCGCTGCGCGGCGCGCTGGTGTCGCGGGCGCAGCGGCCGGACCTGGCCGGCAAGGTGGAGTTCGTTGGCCGGCTGGATGCCGCCGCGCAGGACCGCCAGTACGCCCGCGCCACCTGGTACCTGAGTCTTCCGGCCAGCGATTCGGTGTCGGTGTCGGTGCTGGAGGCGATGGGCCACGGCTGCATCCCGCTGCTGTCGGACCTGCCGGCCAATCACGAATTGCTGGGCAGCGGTGAGAACGGGCGGGTCCTGCCCGAGGGGGAGCCGGTGCTGCCGGTGGCCGACCTGGTGGCCCTGGACGATCTGGCTGCCCGCGCCGCCGACATCGGCCGTGCCAACCGCCGCTGGGTGGAGCAGCACGGCCTGTTTGCCCCGGCGGTGCAGGGGCTGCTGAACCGCATGGCGCAGCTGTGAACATCCTCTACCTCAACCACTACGCCGGTTCGCCCGCCCTGGGGATGGAGTACCGGCCCTACTACCTGGCGCGCGAGTGGGTGCGCGCCGGCCACGCGGTGACGATGGTGGCCGCCAGCTTCTCGCATGTGCGCGCCCGCCAGCCGCAGCTCCATGGTGCGCCGCTGGCCGCGCCGATGAGCGAGTCGGTCGACGGCATCACCTACCGCTGGTTCCCGACCCCGGCCTACCAGGGCAACGGGCTGGGGCGGATCAAGAACATCTGGGCCTTCCTGCGCCAGGTCTGGGCGGCGACGCCGGAGTTGATTGCGGCCGTGAAGCCGGACCTGGTGATCGCCTCCTCCACCTACCCGATGGACATCTGGGTGGCGCGGCGCATCGCCCGCCGCGCCGGGGCGAAGCTGGTGTTCGAGGTGCACGACCTCTGGCCGCTGTCGCCCATCGAGCTGTCCGGCATGTCGCCGAAGCATCCCTTCATCCGCCTGGTGCAGAAGGCCGAGGACGACGCCTACCGCGATGCCGACGTGGTGGTCTCGATGTTGCCTAAGGTGCACGACTACATGGCCAGCCGCGGGCTGGACCTGCGCAAGCTGCACATCGTGCCCAACGGCATCACGCTGGACGAGTGGAGCGGCGAGCCGCCGCCGCTGCGCGAGGACGTGGCGCAGGCCCTCGCCGCCGCCCGGGCCGCGGGCGCCACAGTGGTGGGCTATGCCGGCTCGATGGGCCGGCCCAATGCGCTGCACACCCTGCTGGATGCGGCGCAGCGGCTGCGCAACGAGCCGATCCGGGTGGTGATGGTGGGTGATGGTCATGAGCGAGCAGAGCTGGCCGCTCGCGTCGCCGCAGAGGGCCTGGCGAACGTGGCGATGCTGCCGCCGATTCCCAAGGCGCAGATTCCCAGCTTCCTGGCCGCCATCGACATCGCCTACATCGGCTGGCAGCGCGTGCCGATCTACCGCTTCGGCATCGCACCCAACAAGCTGATGGACTACCTGATGGCCCGCTGTGTGGTGCTGCACAGCGTGGAGGCCGGCAACGACCCGGTGGCCGAGGCCGGCTGTGGGTTGACCGTGCCGCCGGTGGACGCCGCCGCGGTGGCCGACGGCCTGCGCCGCCTGGCCGCGCTGCCGGCTGACGAGCGGCGTGCGATGGGCGAACGTGGCCGGGCCTTCGTGCTCGCCCACCACACCTACCCGGTGCTGGCAAGGCGCTTCCTGGCGGCGTACGGGGGGCCGGCGTGAGCGACCGGCCGCCTCAGGACGCGCCCGATGAACTGCGGGAAGTGGCCCAGCGCTACGCCCGGCGGGAGGTGCCGGGCGTCGCGGCGGGCCGCAGTGCTGCCGACCGCTACAGCCTGCTGCAGCCGGACGTCTGGCAGACTGTGCAGGAGCGCCAGCGCGCCCTGCTGACGATGCTGCGCGCCGAGGGCTGGTGGGACCTGGAGCGCCGCCGCGGGGTCGAGGTGGGTTGCGGCATGGGCGGCAACCTGCTGGAGCTGCTGCGCCTGGGTTTCCGGCCGGAGCACCTGGTGGGCCTGGAGCTGCTGCCGCAGCGGCTGGAACAGGCCCGCGCGCTGCTGCCGGCCACCCTGCAGCTGCACCTGGGTGACGCCACCCGTGCGCCGATCGAGCCGGGCAGCTGCGACCTGGTGCTGCAGGCCACGGTGTTCTCCTCACTGCTGGACGATGCCTTTCAGGCCGAGCTGGCTACGGCGATGTGGCGCTGGGTCAAACCCGGCGGGGCGGTGCTCTGGTATGACTTCACCTTCGACAACCCGCGCAATCCGGACGTGCGCGGGGTGACGGTGGCGCGCGCGCGCCAGCTCTTCCCGCAGGCGCAACTTCTGCACAGCCGGCGGGTCACACTGGCGCCCCCGCTGGCCCGCTTGGCCTGCCGCTGGCATGCGGGCCTGTACCCGCTGCTGAACGCCCTGCCGCTGCTGCGTACGCACCGGCTGCTGTGGCTGGGCAAGGCAGCCTGAGCGGCCTGTGTGAGGCGGGCCGGCAGGGCCCGGGAGCGCCACCCCGTCCGGGGCGCAGGATTGGAGGTGTGAGATGTCGTTGAAGCCGCTGCAACTTGGGTTCTCTGCTGTGCGCCGTGCCACGGCTGGCTCGGGTTGATTGCCCTGGTCACCCTGACCGGCTGCGCCGGTTACTCGCCGGCCGCATTGCAGCCGGGGCAGACGGCCGAGCAGGTGCGTGCCCTGATGGGGCCGCCCACCGGCGAACATGGATTGCCGGGGGGCGGCATCCGGCTGGAGTACGCGCGTGGCCCGGCCGGCCTGCAAACCTTCATGGTGGACCTGGACGCCCAGGGGCGCATGACCGGCTGGACCCAGGTGCTCAACGACGCGGCGTTCGCCCGCATCCAGCCCGGCTGGAGCCGCGAGCAACTGCAGCGCGAGTTCGGCCGGCCGGCCCAGGAGCAGGTGTTCGGCCGGCTCGGCCAGCGGGTGTGGAGCTATCGCTACGACAGCTGGGACTGCAGCTGGCTGCAGGTCAGCCTTGACCTGCGCAGCGACGCCGTGGTCGACGTCGGCCGCGGGCCGGACCCGCGCTGCCAGGCCAACGACAACCCCTGGGATTGACGGGGCGCTGCGATCGGGCGGGATGATCGGGCTGGTTTAGCATCCACGCCCGGCCGCGCCGTCTGCGGCCGTGTTCCTTTCGACCCGACGATTGCGCCATGTCCGACACCTCTTCGCTGCCCTTCCTGCCCTTTGCGCTGCCGGAGATCGGCGAGGAGGAAATCGCCGAGGTGGTGGACGCGCTGCGCTCCGGCTGGGTCACCACCGGGCCGAAGACCAGGCGCTTCGAGGCCGACTTCAGCGCTTTCCTGGCGGGTGAAAGCGGCCATGCGCAGGAGTTCCACAGCATCGCCATCAACTCCGCCACCGCCGGTCTGCACCTGGCGCTGGAGGCGCTGGGCATCGGCCCCGGTGATGAGGTGATCACCACCACCCACACCTTCACCGCCAGTGCGGAGGTGGCGCGTTACTTGGGGGCGGATGTGAAGCTGGTGGACATTGACCCCGCCACCCTGTGCATCGACCCTGCCGCCTTCGAGGCGGCCATCACCCCGCGCACCAAGGCGGTGGTGCCGGTGCACTACGCCGGCCTGGCGGCGGACATGCCGCGCATCGGCGCCATCGCCCGCCGCCACGGCATCCGCGTGGTGGAGGACGCCGCGCACGCCCTGCCCACCACCTGCGGCGGCCGACTGGTCGGCACGCTGGACAGCGACGTCACGGTGTTCAGCTTCTACGCCAACAAGACCATGACCACCGGTGAGGGCGGCATGCTGGTGACGCGCGATGCGGCGATTGCTGCCCGTGCGCAGGTGATGCGGCTGCACGGCATCAACCGCGATGCCTTCGATCGCTTCACCGCCAAGGTGCCGAGCTGGTACTACGAGATCGTGGCGCCGGGCTTCAAGTACAACCTCACCGACATCGCCGCCGCGCTGGGCATCCATCAGTTGCGGCGCGTGCGCGATTTCCAGGTGCGCCGCCAGCAGCTGGCGGACCTGTACGACCGCCTGCTGGCCGACCTGCCGGTGATCTGCCCGCCGCGGCCGGCCGGGGGCGATCTGCACGCCTGGCACCTGTACGTGATCCGGCTGACCGACGATGCGGCGATCGGCCGGGATGCCTTGATCGAGGCGCTCTACGCCGCCGGCATCGGCTGCAGCGTGCACTACATCCCGCTGCACCTGCACCCGTACTGGCGCGAGCGCTATGGCCTGCGCAGCGAGGACTTCCCGCACAGCCAGCGCGCCTACGAGCGCATGCTCAGCCTGCCGCTGTACACCCGAATGACCGACGCCGACGTGTTTCGGGTGGCCGACAGCCTGCGCGCGGCGTTGCGCGGCTGATGCGATGCGGCGGCGGGCCTGCGACACTGTGGCCTGATCGAACCCCGTCTGCGGAGACCGGCATGTCCACCGAAATTCTTTTCACTGTCGAAGAGGCTCCCGAAGGGGGTTTCCTTGCCCGGGCCCTGGGCCAGGGGATCTTCGTCCAGGCGGAGTCTGTGGAGGACCTGCACCTGCAGGTTCGCGATGCCGTGCACTGCCACTTCGACGAGGCAGACAAGCCGCGCCTCATCCGGCTGCACTATGTGCGCGACGAAGTGCTGGCGGCGTGAAGCTGCCGCGTGACCTGTCCGGAATGGATCTGGCTCGTGCGCTGGGTCGCGTCGGCTATGTCGTTACCCGCCAGACGGGCAGCCATGTCCGGCTCACGCTGGCGACCGAGCCTCAGCACCACATCACCATTCCTGCGCATCAGCCATTGAAGGTGGGCACGCTGGCCGCCATCCTGGGGGCGGTGGCCGTTCGGATGGGGCTGGATCGTGTCGAGCTGCTCTCGCGCTTGAAACTGTGATGGCCAAACGCGCCTTCGACCTGCTGGCCGCCGGGCTGGGGCTGCTGCTGCTGGCGCCGCTGCTGCTGGCGGTGGCGGTGGCGATCCAGCTGGATTCGCCCGGGCCGGTGTTCTACCGCCAGGAGCGCGTCGGCCGCGGCGGGCGGGTGTTTCGCATCCACAAGTTCCGCAGCATGACGCACAACCCGGTGGACCGCGGGCCGCAGCTGACGGTGGGCGACGATGCCCGCATCACTCGGGTGGGGGCCTGGCTGCGGCGCAGCAAGGTGGATGAGCTGGCGCAGCTGATCGACGTGCTGCGGGGCGACATGAGCCTGGTCGGCCCGCGGCCGGAGGTGCCGCGCTACGTGGCGATGTACCCTCAGGCGCTGCGCGACAAGGTGTTGTCGGTGCGGCCGGGCATCACCGACTTCGCCTCCATCGAGTTCCGCCACGAGAACGCCCTGCTGGCGCGCAGCGACGACCCGGAGCGCAGCTACCGCGAGGAGGTGCTGCCGGTGAAGCTGGCGCTGCAGGCCCGTTATGTGGACGAGGCCGGGCTGCTCACCGACCTGCGACTGATCCTGCGCACCCTGCGGGCGATTGCCTAAAATGCATGCATTGCATTCAACTTATGGGAGCTCCCATGGGCATGCTGACCATTCGCAACGTCGATGACGAGCTGAAGGCGGGGCTGCGGCTGCGCGCGGCGCAGGCCGGCTGCTCGATGGAAGAGGCCGCGCGGCGCATCCTGCGCGAAGCGGTCCAGCCGGACGACGTGCGTCGCGCCGAAGCCGCCGAACGGCTGTTGGCGCGCCTGGCGACCCAGCCGGCGCTCGGTGAGCGCAACTGGACGCGCGACGATCTGTATGACTGAGGGGAAACCCCTTTCAGTCGTGGCTCGGGTCGCTGCGCCGTTGCGCATCGCGGTCGATACCAATGTGCTGGCCTATGCGGAAGGTGCTGGAGATGCGGTTCGTGTCGCCCGGGCGCGGCAATTGCTGCGTGAGTTGACCGCGGTGGGCGGCGTCGAGCGGTTGAGGTTGCCCACGCAGGTCTGCGGTGAGTTGTACAACGTGCTCAGGCGGCGGATGGGCTGGCCCGGTGAGCAGGCCGCGCGGGCCGTGCTCAGTTGGACGGATGCCCTGGAAGTCGCCGAGGCCCCTTGGCCCGTCTTCCAGGCGGCCCTGGAGCTGAGTTCAGCACACGGGCTGCAGGTCTGGGATGCGCTGATCGTCAGCACGGCGGTGCAGCAGCGCTGCCACATGCTGCTGAGCGAGGACCTGCAGGACGGTTTCACCTGGCGCGGGGTGACGGTGGTCAATCCCTTCGCCGCACAGCCTCATCCGCTGCTGCGCGCTGCGCTGCTGCAGCTCTGATGGCTGCCGATACGACATGAACTGGCAATCCCTCGACAGCCTGCTGACCCGCGTGCGCCCGCACCGGGAGCTGCTGGCGCTGCTGATCGACGCGGGGGTGATCGCCGCCTGCTGGCACATCACCTACCTGTTTCGCCTGGGCTTCGAGCGCTGGCACAGCGCGCGGCCGGACTACGACGGCTGGGTGCTGCTGGGCCTGGTGCTGCTGTACCTGGTGGTGTTCGTCCTGCTGCGTGTGCCCAAGGGCATGTGGCGCTTCTCCGGCTTTGGCGAGGTGCAGCGCCTGACCGCGGCCTGCGCCATCGCCGGGCTGCTCGGTGCGGTGGCGGTACTGATGGCGCAGCTCAGCCAGGTGCCGCGCGCGGTGCTGGCGCTGCACCCGGTGGTCAGCCTGATGGGGCTGGCGATGGTGCGCATCGGCTACCGCATGCTCTACGAGCACATGCGCGGGCGCATCTCCGGCAGTTCGGTGGAGACGCGTCGCGCGCTGGTGATGGGCGCGGGCGACGCGGCCAAGCTGCTGATCGCCGGTATCCAGCACCACGGCTGGGTGGTGGTGGGCCTGCTGGACGACAACCGACGCAAGCACGGTCAACGTGTCGGTGACGTGCCGGTGCTGGGTCCGCTGGACAGCGCGCCGCGCTGGTCTGCGTTGCACGGCATCACCCACATCATTGTGGCGCTGCCTTCGGCCACACCGGCGGAACGTCGCCGTGCGCTGGACCTGGCCGCGGCCACCCACCTGCCGGTGGTGACGGTGCCCACCGCGGCCGAGCTGCGCGAGGGTCAGGCGCTGGCGAACGTGCGCGACATCGAGCCGGAGGACCTGCTGGGCCGCGAGCCGGTGCAGCTCGACGAAGGCGGCATCAGCGAATGCCTGTCCGGCAAGGTGGTGCTGATCACCGGGGCGGGCGGCTCGATCGGCTCCGAGCTGTGCCGCCAGGTGGCACGCTACGGGCCGCTCAAGCTGGTGCTCTACGAGCTCAGCGAGTTCGCGCTCTACCGCATCGAGCAGGAGCTCAGCGAGCACTTCCCCCACATCCCGCTGGTGCGGCTGGTGGGCGACGTGCGCGAAATGGCCCATCTGCAGGCCACGTTCCGCCAGGTGCGACCGCAGGTCGTGTTCCACGCCGCGGCGTACAAGCATGTGCCGCTGATGGAGGAGGACAACGCCTTCTCCGCGCTGCGCAACAACACCCTGGGCACCGCCAACGCGGCGCGGGCCGCGGCCGAGGCGGGGGCCGAGCGCTTCGTGCTGATCTCGACCGACAAGGCGGTCAACCCCACCAATGTGATGGGCGCCACCAAGCGGGCCGCGGAGATGGTGATTTCGCGCCTGGCGGCGCAGGCGGCGTCAGCGGGTTGGCGCACCCGGTTCATGGCGGTGCGCTTCGGCAACGTGCTCGGTTCGTCCGGCAGCGTGATCCCGAAGTTCAAGGAGCAGATCGCCCGCGGCGGCCCGGTCACGGTGACGCACCCGGAGATCACGCGCTACTTCATGACGATTCCGGAGGCGGCGCGGCTGGTGGTGCAGGCCGGCGCCATCGGCGAGGGCGGTCAGGTGTTTGTGCTGGACATGGGCGAGCCGGTGAAGATCGTCGACCTGGCGCGCGACCTGATCCGCATGACCGGCCACACGCCCGAGGAGATCCCGATCACCTTCAGCGGCCTGCGCCCGGGCGAGAAGCTCTACGAGGAGCTGCTGGCCGACGCCGATGCCACGCTGCCCACCCGCTTCGAGCGGCTGCGCATCGCGCGGCTGGACGAGCGTGGCGCGGACCTGCAGGCCCTGTTGGACTGGGTGGCCGGGCGCAGCCACGCCAATGATGCCGAGGTGCGCCAGCGGCTGGCCGCGGTTGTGCACGAGTACCGCTCGCCGGAACAAGGCAGGGGCTGAGCCGTCGGGGACAATCGCGTGTTTTCCCTGAGTCTGCGTTCAGTGCGCTCAGCGCTTCCACTGCTTTTCTGGATGGGTTCGTGATGCAACGTCGTTCGCTGTTCCTCGCCGCCGGCCTGTCGCTGCCGTTGTCCGCCCTGCTGGGGGCCTGTGCCACTGCGCCCCAGGGCCCCAAGCCGCAGCCGAAGATCGGGCTGGCGCTGGGCGGTGGAGCAGCCAAGGGTTTTGCCCATGTGGGCGTGATCAAGGTGCTGGAGGCCTCCGGTTTCACGCCGGCGGTGGTCTCCGGCACCAGCGCCGGCAGCGTGGTGGGGGCACTCTACGCCTCCGGCCTGAACGGTTTTGCGCTGCAGGAGCAGTCCTTCGCGCTGGACGAGGACCGCATCAAGGACCTGACGCTGTTCGGCGTGGGCGGCGTCATCAAGGGCGACAAGCTGCAGGCCTACGTCAACGAACTGGTCAAGAACCGTCCGCTGGAGCAGATGGCCAAGCCCTTTGCCGCGGTGGCGGCCGACCTGGACAGCGGCGAGCGCATCATCTTCAACCGCGGCAACACCGGCCAGGCGGTGCGCGCCTCCTGCAGCATCCCGGGCGTGTTTCAGCCGGCGGTGATCGCGGGCAAGCGCTACGTCGACGGCGGCCTGGTCAGTCCGGTGCCGGTGGATGCGGCCCGGCAGCTGGGTGCGGACATCGTCATTGCGGTGGACATCTCCTCCAAGGCGAAGGACGGCAAGGCGGCAGGCATCCTCAGCAACCTGAACCAGACCATCACCATCATGGGTCAGAAGCTGGGCGAGCAGGAGATGACCCGCGCCGATGTGATCATCCGCCCGCGGGTCGGGCAGATCGGCGCGGCCGACCTGGACCAGAAGCACGTGGCCCTGCTGGAGGGTGAGAAGGCCGCCCAGGACGCGCTGCCGGCCCTCCGTGCGGCGATCGAGCGCTGGCAACTGGCTCGCGAAGCCAAGCGCTGAGGGTGCGATTTGCGCGCTTGGACACCCCTGAAATGGGTGGGGTGGGCGCGAAGATCTCGGCAGCTGCCAAGACTGACCGCTGAACGGACTGAGGGTTGGACCTAGCATCCCGATAAGCATCAACTATCAAAGCTCTGTTGCAGTTTGGGTGCTTCAAGATGGGGTGGTGTTGAAACAGGGGTGTGTTGCTCACCCGCGGCCGCAGAACGCCGCGTCGTGGACGTTGTTGGGATCCTTCCTGTGAAGTTTGAGCACAGCATCGAGCGCAGTGCCGAGCACCTGCGCATGGCGCTGCCGCTGATGTCGCGCCAGCTGAGTGCCTTGCATCCGGTGAGCTATGCCGTCTGGTACTGCTATGTCTCGGGTGAATCACCCGAGCTGCGCCAGGCGGTGGACCAGCATCTCGCGCGACATGGTCAGCTGGACGAATCGGCCACCCAGGCTCTGTTCTGCCGCCATGTGGCCGAGGTGGACCCGCAGACCGCCCAGCGGGTGGCCGACGGCTTCCAGAAGGTGCTCAGCGGCATGGCCGAGTCGGCTGCGCTGGCGGGGGACCAGACCGAGCGCTTCGGTCACTCCCTGTCGCGGCTGAGCGAGCAGCTCGAAGACAGCAGGCAGCCACCGGACCTGCAGGAGATGCAGTCCACCACCCGCGAGATGCAGCGCGCCGCGGCCCGCCTGCAGCAGCGCCTGGACGACAGCCGCCGTGAGATTGCGATGTTGCGCGACGAGGTGCGCCGCGCGCGCCACGAGTCCCTGGTGGATGGGCTGACCGGGCTGGCCAACCGTCGCGCCTTCGATCAGCGGCTGGCCGTGCTGCTGGCCGAGCAGCAGGCGGGAGGGCCGTCCCAGCCTGCGGCACCCTGCCTGCTGCTGACCGACATCGACCACTTCAAGCGCATCAACGACAGCTACGGCCATGCTTTCGGGGATCAGGTGATCCGCGCGGTGGCGCAGGTGCTGCAGCGCCACGTACCCGCCGCCGGGATGGCGGCACGCATCGGCGGCGAGGAGTTTGCTCTGCTGCTGCCGCCGGTGACGCTGGACGAGGCCGGTGGCCTGGCCGAGAAGGTGCGCGCCACCATTGCCGCCAGCCGCATCCGACGCCAGGGTGATGCCGACGCGCTGGCGCGCGTCACCGTCTCGCTGGGCGTCGCGCCCCATCGCCGCGGCGAAAGCGCCCGCGAGTTCCTCGATCGCGCCGACCAGGCCCTGTACGCATCCAAGGAGGCGGGCCGGGACCGGGTCACGGTGCTGGCGGCCTGATTCGGTCGGCCGATGGGATGACTTTGGGAACTCGCCCTGGGATCAAGGTGACAGGAGGGGCGCGAGGAATCGCCCGGTGTGGCTGTCCGCGCAGGCCGCCACGTCCTCCGGCGTGCCGGCCACCAGCAGTCGGCCGCCGCCGGCGCCGCCCTCCGGGCCCATGTCGATGAGCCAGTCGGCGGTCTTGATGACGTCCAGGTTGTGCTCGATCACGACGATGGTGTTGCCTGCGTCGCGCAGCTGGTGCAGCACCTTCAGCAGCAGGCCGATGTCGTGGAAGTGCAGGCCGGTGGTGGGTTCGTCCAGGATGTAGAGAGTGCGGCCAGTGTCGCGCTTGGAGAGTTCGAGCGCGAGCTTGACCCGCTGGGCTTCGCCGCCGGACAGCGTCGTGGCGCTCTGGCCCAGGGTGATATAGCCCAGGCCCACATCCATCAGCGTCTGCAGCTTGCGGTGGAGGGCCGGCACCGCGCTGAAGAAGCTGTGGGCGTCTTCCACGGTGAGGCCCAGCACCTCCGAAATGTTGCGGCCCTTGTAGAGAATCTCCAGCGTCTCGCGGTTGTAGCGCTTCCCGTGGCAGACGTCGCAGGGCACGTAGACGTCGGGCAGGAAGTGCATCTCCACTTTGAGCACGCCGTCGCCCTGGCAGGATTCGCAGCGCCCGCCGGCGACGTTGAATGAGAAGCGGCCCGGCCCGTAGCCGCGTTCGCGCGCAGCCGGCACCTCGGCAAACAGCTCGCGGATCGGCGTGAACAGCCCGGTGTAGGTGGCCGGGTTGCTGCGCGGGGTCCGGCCGATGGGGCTCTGGTCGACGTTGATGACCTTGTCGAAGGCGTCCAGGCCCTCGACGTCGTCGTGCGGCGCCGGCTCCAGGTGGCTCTGGTACAGCTTCTTGGCCACCGCGGCGTAGAGCGTGTCGTTGACCAGCGTGCTCTTGCCGGAGCCGGACACGCCGGTGACGCAGGTGAACAGGCCCACCGGGATCTCCGCCGTCACGCCCTGGAGGTTGTTGCCACGGGCGTTGACGATGCGCAGCAGCCGCGGGTCGGTCTGGTCGTCCAGCCGGCTGCGCCGCTGGGGCACCGCAATCTTGAGCACATGGGCCAAGTAGCGCCCGGTGACGGAGTCGGGGTGTGCGGCCACCTCCGCCGGCGTGCCCTGGGCCAGCACCCGCCCGCCATGCGTGCCGGCGCCCGGGCCCATGTCCACGACATGGTCGGCGGCGCGGATCATGTCCTCGTCATGCTCGACCACCAGCACCGAGTTGCCCAGGTCGCGCAGGTGTTGCAGCGTGCCGATCAGCCGCTCGTTGTCGCGCTGGTGCAGGCCGATGCTGGGCTCGTCCAGCACGTACATCACCCCCGACAGGCCGGAGCCGATCTGGCTGGCCAGACGGATGCGCTGGGCTTCGCCGCCGGAGAGCGTATCGGCGCTGCGGTCCAGGCTCAGGTAGTTCAGGCCGACGTCGTTGAGAAACTTCAGCCGCGAACGGATCTCGCGCACCACCTTGTCGGCGATCTCCGCCTTGGCGCCACGCAGCCGCAGGCGCTCGAAATAGTCCAGGCAACCGGCCAGGGTGATGTGCTCCACCTCGTAGATGGCCCGGGATGGCTGGCCGGCGATGTCCACCAGATGCACGTGGCGGGCCTCGCGCCGCAGTCGGGCGCCGCCACAGTCGGGACAGGGCTTGTGGCTCTGGTAGCGCGCGAGATCCTCCCGCACGGTGGCGGAGTCGGTCTCGCGGAAGCGCCGCTCCAGATTGGGCAGGATGCCCTCGAAGGGGTGCCAGCGTTTGACGCTGCGCTTGCGCCCCGCGCTGCCGTCGGCGTGATAGACGAAGGCGATGTCCTCGCTGCCCGATCCGTACAGAAGCACCTGCCGCTGTGCCGGCGCCAGTTGCTCGAAGGGGGTGTCCAGCTCGAACTGGTAATGCGCCGCGACGCTCTCCAACAGCGAGTGGGTGTAGGGGTTGCGGCGGTCCCAGCCCTTCACCGCGCCGCTGGACAGGCTCAGTCCCGGGAAGGCCACCACCCGTTCCGGGTCGAACACCGTCACCTGACCGAGGCCGTCGCAGCTGGGGCAGGCGCCGATCGGTGAGTTGAACGAGAACAGCCGGGGTTCCAGCTCACTCAGGCCGTAGCTGCACACCGGGCAGGCGAACTTGCTGGAGAAAAGGTGCTCCTGGCCGCCTTCGCCGGCATCCAGCTCCAGCGCGATGGCCCGGCCGTCGGCGATGCGCAACG
>JADJCH010000047.1 GCA_016703325.1 Burkholderiales bacterium
CGTCTTTCTCAATGCGCAAGGCGTTCTTGCGCTCCAGCACCTGGACCCCGAATGGTTGGAGGGCAAATCGCTGCATTGCAGGCGAATCACAACGCAAGGGGCCTTTGTCGAAGTCGTCGCGCGAGCGCGTGCGCTGCCAGACGACGAGAACGCGGACACGCACCTGCTTATCCCGGTGCACTTCATCGATCTTATCGTCCTCGATGAACCAGACTGACCATCACGCTTCGCCGCGTGGTTGACGCAATTGGTGCCACATATAGCCAGGTAGATCACATGCCACAGTCCTTCAACGGCATAGGAACCATGTACTACGGAAGTGCCCAGCCGCACGAAGACGGTTCCCACGTCGTTACCGAGTGGGTAACCTTTCTGTGGGTGCCGCTCATTCCCTTGGGGTCACGGCGCGTTTGGTTCCAAGGCAGCGAGTCCCATTGGTTCATGAATCAAACCACGACGAATTACAAAGTTGTGAAGGTGCCGCTTCACCTGCCACATCTGCTCAAAGGCTATGGCGCCGTCCTGGCAGTTGTCGCAGCTATTCAAGTCATTGACTACTTCCACTGGTAGCGTGCACGCCTACGTCCCGTCATGTTCGCAACCCGCGCCGCGCGACCTAACCCTTCGCTCCACCTGACGTTCGCCAGCCGGCTGCGCCGTCTGTCGCCCGCAGGTGAGCTCAAACGTTAGGCGTCGCAAGTCGCGGCCGTCTCAACCGTGGCGTCGAGACGAGTTTTTAATCGCCATGCAAGAATGGTCTGCAGGGTAACTGTATGCGCTTCATTAACGCAAAGAAGGATTGCACTTAACGCCTACAGGTGCATTTTCTGAAGAGGCGTAGAATCAGTCAAAACAAGACACACAGGCAAGATGTTGTTCCCCGATGTGAAGCCGACTTAAGCTTCACTCTGTTACAGGCGGTTTACTAATGTTGGAGAATATGCATGAAAAAGAATCTACTCATTGCGCTGTCTACATTTGCAATACTTAGCGGCTCCTTTGCGCAGGCAGGCCAGAACGAATTTTGTGCTGGATTTAGAGAAGGTTACAAGAGCATCAAAGGCGATTTGGTTATTGTACCAATCTGCCCAATCGCACCGATTACCCCTATTGGTTCAACAGACTTTAGGGAGGGAATCAAGGCAGGAATTTCGGCAGCTCAGGGCGGCTGACGGCGACGCCTAACGATTAAGGATAGATCGCGCGAAGCCGCGATCTGATCCGTTTGTTGGACGAGCCCGGCCCAACGCGCTGGAACATGCGCGAAGCACTGAAAATACATACGGATGCCCCGGTGGCCGCAACGGTGCGGGTGGGATGGTGGCGGGCGAGGATGCCGCGTTGCGCAGGCCGATCTGAAGGGGTGGCCGGGCCGACGAAGGCTGCGCAGTCCTGGTTTGGACGAGCGCAGTCCGCAGACCGAAGCTCGGGCTGTTGCTGGCGAGCGGAAAGGCCGGTTCAGTGCGTTGTGAAGCCTTCCATCGGGTGGGCCTTGTCGGGCTTGTCGTGAGGTGCGGCAGAGTTGGCTGAGCTGCTCTGGCTCTTGGCCGCCTCAGGCGGCATGCGCCGGCGCAGCACGGACATTGCCCCACCGCAGCCGCAGCGCCACACCGGCCGAGGCACAGGGGCGGCCTGCGCCGGTGGCCGTGCGGGTCGCAAATGCAACAGCTGCAGGGCACGCCTGCTGTTGGGATGCAGGAAGCCAAAACTGCGCACGCGGCGCAGCCCCTTGGGCAGCACATGCTGCAGCACCAGCCACAGAAAATCAGCCCCGGGCAGGGTGCGCAAGGCCGCCTTGCCGGACCTGGCATCGCGGTAGCGGAAAGTGACCTTGCCACCGCAGCAGCTGAGGATGTCGGCCTCCTGCACCACACCCCGGTACAGATAGCGGCCCAGGTACAGCAGCGCCTTCTGGCCATCGCCCACGCACCTGCAGTCGACCACCCAGGTGGCGGGCAACGAATCGGGCAACCTCAGCCCGGCAGCCTGCAAGGCAGCGAGCAGCTTGGCGCGAAACACCTTGGCCAGCGCCTTGTGGCTGAACAGGAAGCCGCCGCTGCCGGCCTGCGCGGCAGCGGCCTGGCCGCGCCGCCGGGGGGGCGCCGACACTTCGTGCGCCACAGCCCGCGTTGAGTGTCCAGCGCAGCAGCGGGCATCACCATGTGCACATGGGGGTGCAAATCCAGCCGCCGGCTGTGGGTGTGCAACACCCCCACCGCGCCGGGGGTGGCCGCCAACCTGGCGTCGTTGCGGCTGAAGCTGGCCAGCGTCTGCCAGGCGCACTGAGGTTGCCCCTGAGATTCGGAGTTCATAGCCTGTAGCCCGGAGAATGCCGGGACAGGAGAGAAGACGTGAATGAGAAGCAGGCGAGAGCGCGGTACACGCTGGAATTCAAGCAGGAAGCGGTACGGTGTGAGGGCCGGGCGCACGGCGTCGGAGGTGGCGCAGACGCTGGGCATGCCCAAGGCGAGCCTGACGAACCGGGTGCGTGCGCAGGCCAAGGGAGAGCTGGGCAAGGCGGTGGAAGGCAAGGCGGTGTCGGCGCCGGTGGTGACGCCGGAGCAGGCGGAGATTGCCCGGCTGCGGGCCGAGAACGCGCGGCTGAAGATGGAGCGCGACATCGCAAAAAAGGCCGCGGCGTACTTTGCGCAGGACGTTTTGGAAAGTACGCCTGGATCCGTTCGATGAAGGGGCGTTGGCCGATCACGCTGATGTGCGCAGTGCTGGAGGTCAGCCCCAGCGGGTACTTCCACTGGAAGACATCGCAAGGGCGTGACAGCGATGGCCCCAGACGTACCGTAAGCGACGAAGCGGTGTTGGCGCACCTGCGCGCCATCCATGTGCAGATCGGCGGCGAGTACGGCTGGCCGCGCATGCACAAGGAGCTGCTCGCGCGCGGGGTGCGGGTGGGCAAGGAGCGGGTGCGGCTGCTGATGCAGCGCCACGGCATCAAGGCCAAGGGCAAGAGGAGGTTCGTGGTGACCACCGACAGCAAGCACCCTATGCCGGTGGCCTCCGACCTGGTGCAGCGCCGCTTCACGCCCGAGGCGCCCAACACCGTGTGGAGTGGCGACATCACCTACATCGTCACCGACGAGGGCTGGCTGTACCTGGCCGTCGCGCTGGAGCTGTACAGCCGCCAGATCGTGGGCTGGAGCCTGCAGCCGCACATGCAGACCTCGCTGGTCAAGGATGCATTGTTGATGGCCTGTTTCCGACGAAGACCCCCGCCGGGACTGATCTTCCACAGCGACCGCGGCAGCCAATACTGCAGTGCCGAATTCCAGTCCACGCTCACGGCCTGGGGCATTCGCAGTTCGATGAGCCGCAAGGGCGATTGCTGGGACAACGCGCCCACCGAGAGCCTGTGGGGCCACCTGAAGACAGCCTGCGTGCACGGGCGCCGCTTCGCCACTCGGGAGCAGGCCCGCGCGGCCATCATGGACTGGATTGGCTTCTACAACCACTCCCGGCTACATTCCTCGCTGGGCTATCTGAGCCCAATGCAGTTCGAGCAACGCTGGCTGGCGGCGCAGCATCAATCTGCCGCCTGACGATCGGCTATGCACTCCGTTTTCGAGGGGCAACCTCACCATGGCGGTTCGACGAATGCTGTCCACCATCTCACTGACCTCCCAGGTGCGCCGAACACTTCTCGCCGGGATCGCAGGACTGACGATTGCGTCCTCTGCGGTACTTGCCCAGGATCTGCGCGGCACCAAGTCCATCTCACTCCAGACGACTGACGGCACTTTGATTCGAATCGGCGCCGTCACCTTTGTGCCCGCCGTCGATGGTGGATACACGTTCACTGTCCAGATCGATTCAAAGGTGTTCACCGACCACTTCTTGTCGATGAAGGAGTTCAAGTGCCTCGGCGGCGCGCCCGAGCTGATGTGCTGGGTACCGTATCCGTACCGCTCCGGAACGACGATCACAGAGAAGGACTTTGCCTGGCTTGAGCACTCGCTGCTCTTCATGTTCAAGCGTCCATCGGACTTTGGAGCAAAGCTCTGGAACGGCGTCTACTTCCAGCTCTCGCGCACGTCAACCGGCCTCCTGGGCAAGCCGCAGGCAGTCGACCTCAATCAAATCAGCGCCCCTCCTTCGGATCTTGCCGTGCCTCCCTTCAAGCCTGGACTGCGAGACGACTATCCGCAGGGATCCCGGTGGATTCGATCCATGTCCATCGAGTAGGTCTCCCGAGGGCAAGTGAGGCCAACCCGGCAGTCCACACGGACGCTGCGCGAAAAAGCCACGCAGCGCCGGTGACTTCTACGTTAGCCCGCACAAGGGAGCATCGCGCCTAGTCGACTTGCCGGCAATACGTCAATGCCGTACACTTTTGCATGCTCACCGTCTACGAAACGCCGAACTTCGTTGAGGACGCATCGGCCCTGTGGTCTTCAGAGGATCGACTTGAGTTCTTCTCCTGGATCGCTGCGAACCCAGAGGCCGGAACTGTCATTCCAGGAAGCGGTGGTTGCCGCAAGGTTCGCTGGTCACGGCCTGGCACGGGCAAGCAGGGAGGTGTTCGTGTCATTTACTTCGTTGCAACCACCAGGCTTGAGCTTTGGATGTTGCTCGTGTACGCCAAATCGGCCAAAGACAACATACCCGGGCACATTTTGAAGCAACTGCGAAAGGAACTTGAAGATGAGTAGCCGTAAACCAAAGTCCGCGGAGCCCACGAGCGAGGATCTGGGGCTTCGCCTGCTGGAGTCGGTCCGTCAGATGAAAGCAGGCCGCATCGCCAGGGTCACGCATGTTGAGCTGAACGAGGTCGTTCAAGCCCGGCAAAGCACTGGGCTGTCTCAAGCCGAGTTCGCAAGCGCTCTCAGCATCTCCAAGCGTACCCTTCAGGAGTGGGAGCAAGGCCGTCGTACTCCGTCTGGGGCCGCACAGGCGCTCATTCGAATCGCTCGCAAGCACCCCAAGGTCGTTCGCGAAGCGCTGCGCTGAAATGCGGGCTAACCCCTCGCCGTAGCCGGCGCCTCAGCTCAAACGTTACCGTGATAGCCCTCCCAGGTAGCGACGTGATGAAGCCTGCCGACAAGCAGCATTCATTTGAAACCCGCTGGGCCCGACCCCGGAGAATCAGCGGTGAGTCAACGGGCGGCGTGAGCCGGTGTGGTGCTGGCAGCCGGCCACTTGCCGATGGCCTTGAGTTGCTTGATCCAGCGTGGAGCGTTCTTCCTGGCGCTCATGGCGGCCAGCGTACTGCGGGTCATGCGCGCGGCGTTGGCACATTCGCACAGGATGAAACGGATGGCGTTGTTGCCGTGGCGGGTGCGCCTGGACTTGCGCTTGCCCGCGCTTTCGTTGTTGCCCGGGCTGAGCGCGGCCCAGCAAGCCAGGCGTTCGGGCGAGCCGAAGCGAGCCATGTCGTCGCCGATCTCGATGAGGATCAGCGCAGCGGCGATCTGGTCGATGCCGGGAATGGTCTGCAGCAGGCTGTGAGAAGGGCGAGCCGCCCGCCCCGTCGCCGCCGGTCACGATCCGTCACCTGCTCACTATGACAGCGGGATTCCGAACGCAGGACCGCTTCGCACCAGGCACCGCCGATGACCTCGCGTTTCTACTACGGCGCGAACGAGCCGAAGCGCCGGGGACGGTCTTGCCCTCAACACCGGGGTCTGGTCAAACAGTCAAGTTGTTCCCGAAGCCTACGCGCGGTCTGCGGTGACGTCACAGAACTCGGGCGGGCGGCCGGTTGGTCTGTCGTACGGGTTCATGTGGTGGGTTGTGCCTTCGGCATCTGAACGCCGAACCTTCCTTGCAAGTGGCTGGGGAGGCCAATTCATCTGGGCTCATCCCCCACTCGACCTTGTCATTGCCACGACCTCTGCAGTCTCAGCCGAAGCGAACCGGCGAGGGCAAGCGCTGGCGCTTATTCGTACAGAGCTCTTCCGCGCAGCAGCGGCTACAAACCCGTGAGGCTCTCAATCTCACGCGCAGCGACGCCAACCCCACAACTGGAGCCGCTGCGGCAGGCCACCTTGGCCCGAGCTGAGGTACGCGGTACATTTTCTCAGCTCGGGCCAATGCGTCCGGCCTCCGCGGGCCGGTTAGCTCAAACGTCAGGCATCAGAAAGCGCCGTCGCCCGCTTTGGAAACGCCTTGAGCACCTTCGCATCAGCGGTCACGAGACGCACACCCAGGAATTCGGCAAGTGCGACGTACTCGCAGTCGTACGCTGAACAGCCCGACTCACTTGAGAGTCGTAGAACTTCCAATGTGTCCACGTCATACTGGTCCGGACCTACTATTGACGCCGCCCTTGAGTACATGGCGACCGCATCGATCAGTTCCAACTTTCCTGCTCGAACGTACGTTGCCAGCACGTTTCGAAGCTCGCTGCGCCAGAGAACTGGTGCCGCCCACTCGGAGTCAATGGTCAGGAGTTTCTCAGCACTCTCGGTGAACTTGCCCGGAATGAGCAAGTAGGCCAGAACGTTCGTGTCAACGACAATCAAGACCGGCCTTGCCTCTTGATGCGGTCAATCTCGTCGTGATTGAACACGGTCTTCGGCAGCCGGGCCCTCAGAGCGCGGATGGCTGCAAGTTGATCTGGGGGCGCCGCGCGCCTGGTCATCAGCGTCGCCTCAAGGCATGCGATGACTTCACTGTTCAAGCTTCGATGGTTGGCCGTCGCAGACACCTTCAGGCGCTCGTAGACGTCATCCGGGATGGACTTCAGCGTGATGGTGGTTGGCATTGGATCCTCTCGTATGGCACCATTATGGTATTCCTTTGGTGCCAGAACAAGCTGATGCCAAACATGTCGGTCAACCGGACCCGCTACGGCAAGGCACCCTCGGCGCGAGGCGCTGCCTGCCTGTCATCCGCCTCGCGGCCAAGGCGCCTCGCCTCCGCGCGCCGGGTACCTCTACGTTACCGTGAAAGCCTCTTCGGTTGGGCATCAGAAGCCCGCCCCGCGGACGCCAACGTGATGCTTGATGTATGATGTTCTGCATCAGGAGCTGCATCATGCGAACCACCCTCGCCATCGACGACGACGTCCTGGCTGCCGCAAAGCACTTGGCTGAACGGGATCAGAAGAGCGTAGGAGAAGTCATCTCCACGCTGGCCAGGCAAGGCCTCGCTCGGGCAGTTCGAGGGGCGCGCAGCGAACGGAACGGTGTGCCGCTGCTGCCAAGCCGCCGTGGCGCAACTCCGGTAACCCCGGAACTGGTCAACCAGTTGCGCGACGACCTGCCGTGACGGTCTACCTGCTGGACGTCAACGTCCTCATCGCCCTTGTCGATCCGGCGCACATCCAACACGACCAAGCGCACGACTGGTTCGCGCGAGTTGGTCATAAGGCCTTTTCCACCTGCCCGCTCACCGAGAACGGTCTCATCCGAATCATTGGGCATCCAAAGTACCCAAACTCGCCCGGTCCTCCGAGCGTGGCGCTTCAGTCCTTGGCCGCAATCCGCGGGTTGCCTGGGCACAAGTTCTGGCCCGACGATCTCAGCATTGCAGATGCCGAGTTCTTCGCCCCCGAACTCCTGTCCAGCCACTCGCGCGTCACGGACAGCTATTTGCTGGCCCTTGCCCACGCCAAGGGTGGGCGCCTGGCAACGATGGATCAGAAGCTGGCCACCGAGGTCGTACCCGGTGGCAAGAAGGCGCTGACGCTCATCCAGGCGAACTGATGTCCAACCCTTCTACAAAGACTTCCCTGCAATTCAACCCCCCTCAAGACGGTATTTGAATTCCTGACTTCTCTCCACGGCATGCGTCGCCCGCGCATGGACACGAGGACCAGACTGCACATCTGCAAACGGCCTTGTTGCACCGCGGGCGGTGCGGACCCAGATGTCAACCGCTGAACAGGATTCCACTTGTTCGCCGTTGACTGCTTGCGCGGCCGAAAGGAGCGGCTCTCTGCCTCAGTCTGAAGCGACTGGTGTGTTGAGCGAGTGTCCCGGCCTGTTCCTGTTCCATCAGCCCCGCGCAGGGCAAACACGTTCTTGGTGAGATCGATGCCCCGCATCACAATGTCCAGGGACTTCTGCTCCCGGGATATCCGATGAGATGGTGCAGAAAGTCGCCATTGGCTGGCATCGCTCTGGCGCCTCTGGTTCTGCCGCTCCTGGGCAACATGTTTGGCATGCTGAAGTCGGTGGTGTACCGTGACATCGAGGGTCAGCACTATGAGTTCAAAGGCCAGCCGCTGCTGATCAGTGAAGGCGAAGACGGGAGCCGGTGGCTTCAGGTGAAGAAGCTGCGGGCGGTCATCCCCGACTTTCCCAGGAACGTCACACTCCACTTCGTTGCGGTCAGGTCCGTGCGAAGGGCCGACCGGCGCGTTGGCCTCGTCATCCAGGTACAAGGTTTGGCCGGCCTGATTCGACGCAGCCAATCCGGCGACGCCATTCGCTTCAGAAACTGGCTCCAGCGCGAGGTGGTCTTTCCGGCAGAGCAGGCCCAGCATCGACGAACAGCTCCTGCCAGTCCAACTCGACCCGTACCGCAGGCTGCGGCCACCGGGAGGTCGGCCAGACCGGCCATGGCGGAACTTAAGCCACCGTTCATCGGCCTGCTGTAAGGTGCTGCGACTTTCGCGGCTTACCGAACCTGGATCCTTCCCACGATGCCCGTCCACCTGTTCCCGATTCAACACCTGCGCGGCCTGGCCCGCGGGTGCCTGCCGCTGCTGGTGCTGCCGCTGTCGGCCTGTTCCAACCTGGGGGTGCAACCCTGGGAGCGTGACCTGCTGGCCAAGCCGTCGATGCAGTTGACGACTTCGGCGGTGGAGTCTGCGGCCGACGACCACACCTACTTCAGCAAGGAAGCGGCCACCGGCGGCCGCAGCTTCGGGGGTGGAGGCTGCGGATGCAACTGAACGCCAACCCGATGCCCGCAGACTGCGTGCAGCCACAAGACGCGCCGGCCGACTCCTCCTCGCGCGGCGTGCCGATCGGTGCGCTGCACCTGGCACTGGCCGCCGCCACCGCCAGCCTGCTGGCCGGCACTGCCCAGGCCGAGGGGCTGCAGCCCGCGCCGAACACTTGGCAGGTGGACAGCGCGGTGCTGGTCTACAAGGAGGGTGACGGCCGCGTCACCGCGCTGGAGCCGATCGTCTCGGCGCGCCGCACCGACGGCAACGACCGCAGCATCGGCCTGCGGCTGACGCTGGACGCACTGACCGGTTCCTCCCCCAACGGCGCGGTGGCCCAGCCTGGGGTGCAGACCTTCACCAGCCCCTCCGGCAAGGCCACGTATTCCACGCCGGCCGGCAAGACACCGCTGAACCCGGAGTTCCGCGACACCCGCGTCGCGCTGCTGGGCAGTTATGAACGGCCGCTGGGCCCGAACCAGCGCGGATCACTCAGCGCCAACCTGTCGGCCGAGCACGACTTTGCCTCGGTGGGGGCCAGTGCCTCCTGGTCGCTGGATCTGAACAACAAGAACAGCACGCTGAGCCTGGGCCTGTCGGCCGAGTTCGACCGCATCAACCCGGAAGGGGGCATTCCGCTGGCGCTCAAGCCGGCCTTCGGCGCCTCCGACAAGGGCAACGACACGCGCCAGGTGGTGGACCTGCTGGCCGGCTGGACCCAGGTGATGTCGCGACGCTGGTTGATGCAGTTCAGCTGGAACCACGGCCGGGGCAGCGGCTACCACAGCGATCCGTACAAGATCGTTTCGGTGGTGGATGGCAGCAGCGGCCTGGTCACCGGCGACCGCTATGTCAATGAGAACCGGCCCAACAGCCGCAGCCGCAACAGCCTGTTCGTGCAGAGCAAGTGGCACCTGACGCAGGACGTGGTGGACACCTCCTACCGCTACTACCGCGACGACTGGGGCATCGCCGCGCACACGCTGGACGCCAGGTACCGCTACGAGATGGCGGGCGGTTTCTACCTGGAGCCGCACCTGCGTCTGTACCGGCAGAGTGAGGCGGACTTCTACCGCGCCTGGCTGGTGGAGGGCAGCGACTACGTCAGTGGCGGCCGTGCGCCGGCCTATGCCTCGGCCGACCAGCGCCTGGCCGCCTTCAGCGCCACCACGGTGGGGCTGAAGATCGGCAAGCCGCTGGCCGGTGGCAAGGAGTGGAGCCTGCGGGTGGAGAGCTACCGGCAGAAGCTGGACCGCCCGGCCAACGCGCCGGGGGCACTCGCCGGCCTGGACCTGACGCCGGACCTGTCGGCCGTGTCGATCATGGTCGGCTACAGCCTGCCGTTCTGACCCGGGGAAGGCGGCCATTGCAGGGACATCCTCCCGCCGATTCTGTCCACGGCGCAGCGCCGACGCTGCAGCGCCACGGGGGGCTGTGGGTGGGCGGCTTCGATGCCATGGCCAGCCCCTGCGAGCTGTTGATCGACGGCGGCGAGGAGGCGCTGGCGCGCCGCTGCCTGGAGGCTGCGGCCGCCGAGGTGCGCCGCATCGAGCGCAAGTTCAGCCGCTACCGCCCAGACAGCGAGCTGATGCGCTGGCATGCGGTGGGTGGCCAGCCGGTGCAGCTGGACGAGGAGAGCGCCGGCCTGATCGACCTGGCCGAGCTCTGTCACCGGCTCAGCGAGGGGCGCTTCGACATCAGCTCCGGCGTGCTTCGCCAGGTCTGGCGTTTCGACGGCAGCGACCGGCTGCCGAGTGCCGGGCAGGTGGCCGATGTGGCCGCACGGGTGGGCTGGTCCAGGCTGCGCTGGCAGCGGCCCTGGCTGACCCTGCCCGAGGGCATGGAGCTGGACCTGGGCGGGCTGGGCAAGGAGTACGCCGCCGACCGGGTGCTGGCGCTGCTGCGCCCGCTCACCGACCGGCCGCTGCTGGTGAACCTGGGTGGTGACCTGGTGGCCAGCGGGTCGCGCGCCGAAGGCCAGCCCTGGTATGTGGGGGTGGAGCGGCCGACCGGCGACACCCAGCCGGACGGTGTGCCCGCTCCCGCGCCCGCAGCGGCCGGGCTGATCGCGTTGATGGCGGGCGGGCTGGCCACCAGTGGCGACTCCCGCCGCTTCCTGCTGCGCGACGGCCTGCGCTACAGCCACATCCTTGACGCCCGCAGCGGCTGGCCGGTGACGGGCGCGCCGCGGTCGGTCACCGTGGCCGCCCCCACCTGCACCGAGGCGGGCCTGCTGGCGACTCTGGCCATGCTGCAGGGTGAAGGGGCGGAGGCGCTGCTGGCCGCCCAGGGGCTGCCGCACTGGGTGCTTCGCTGAGCAACCTGCGGGAAGACTGGAACCTGCGGAAAAGGGCGAGACGGCCGATACTGGCGCTCCCTTTCACAGCCGACCTGTGCCGATCCATGAGCCTTGACTACGTCCTGCCGCCCGAAGCTCCCGTCGCCGTGCCCGTCGTCGGCAGCACCGCCTTTTTCCCGGTGCGCCGGGTGTACTGCGTCGGCCGCAATTACGCGGCGCACGCCCGCGAGATGGGTTTCGACCCCGATCGGGAGCCGCCCTTCTTCTTCTGCAAGCCGGACAACGCGGTGGCGCCGGTGCCGGCCGGCGTGACCGGCGCAATCGCCTACCCGCCACTGTCGAGCAACTACCAGCATGAGATCGAGCTGGTGCTGGCCATCGGTGTCGGCGGTGCGGACATCCCGGTGGCGCGGGCGCTGGAGCATGTGTGGGGCTACGCCGTCGGGCTGGACATGACGCGGCGCGACCAGCAGTTTGCGATGCGCGACAAGGGCCGCCCCTGGGAGGTGGGCAAGGCCTTTGACCAGTCCGCGCCGATCGGTGCGATCGTGCCGGCCACACGCATCGGTCACCCGTCTTCCGGCGCCATCTGGCTGCAGGTGGACGGCGCGGACCGACAGCGCAGCGACCTGACGCACCTGATCTGGTCGGTGCCGGAGATCGTGGCCAATCTGTCGACACTGTTCCGCCTGGAGCCGGGTGACCTGATCTTCACCGGCACACCCGAAGGCGTCGGCAAGGTGGAGCGGGGCCAGACAATGCGCTGCGGCATCGACGGCCTGGGTGAGTTGCGGGTGAAGGTGGTCTGATCCCGATCGGGGCTGCGACCTTGCCTTTCGATCAGGGAACAGGGTAGGGCGCCAGCGCCTGCGCGGCGGTGTCGCGCAGCCAGCGGTGGCCGGGGTCCCCGTGGACTCGCCAGGACCAGTGCAGCGCCACCTCCAGCTTGGGCAGCCCCAGGTCGGCCGCGACCACCGCCAGCTCGCGGGAGGCGGACTGGTAGTGCCGCGCCGGGCGCTCCGGCACGATGGCGGCCAGGTCGGTCTGCACCAGCAGCGCCGGCAGTGCGGCGAAGTGCGGGATGGCCAGGCGGATGCGCGATTCCAGCCCCAGCCGGTGCAGCGCCTTGCCGGGTTCGTGGTGGCTGCGCACCAGGATGAAATCCAGCTTCTGCAGGCTGTCGCGGTCCTGGATGCGGCCCAGCATCGGGTGGTCGGCGCGCAGCAGCACCACGTAGCTTTCCTCGAACAGCGGCTGGCAATGCGCCACCTGCACCTGGGGAAGGTAACCCACCGCCAGGTCCAGCCGCCCGTCGTCCAACGCCTCGCCGACGTGGTCGGGGTCGAGCTGCTGGGCCTCCAGCCGCAGGCCGGGTGCCTCGCTGCGGATCTGCGCCAGCAGGCGCGGCAGCAACTCGCTGGTGGCCAGGTCGCTCATGTGCATCATGAAGTGGCGCTGGCTGCTGGCGGGATCGAAGGCCTCGGCCTCCTGCAGCGCAGCGTCCAGGCTGCGCAGCACCGCCTGCACATGGCGGGCAAAGTGCTCCGCCCGCGCGGTGGGCCGCACGCCGCCGGGGGCGCGCACGAACAGCGGGTCCTTCAGGCTCAGCCTCAGCCGGGTCAGCGCGTGGCTGACTGCGGGCTGCGACATGCGCAGGCGCTCGGCCGCGCGGCCCACATGGCCGCTGGTGAAAACCGCGTCGAAGACGTGCAGCAGATTCAGGTCGAAGTCCTTGAGATGCATGGGATGAATGATAGTCAGTGGATTGAACTCATTGATGCATCTCAAAGGCCTGCCTACAGTGCGGTGTTTTGCGCCCGACCCGGCGCCGAGGCCCCAACAAAGGAGACAGACCGCAGGCAGATGCGCCGCACCCGAAGGTGCCGGCGCAGCAAGCCTGCGGGCGACACACGATGGAAGTCCAGTTCACGAAGGAAGTCGAGCAGCTGCGGCTGGGCGCCGGCGAGGTGTTCCACGGCGAGGGCATCCTCGCCATCACCAAGGCGCTGCTGCAGTCCGGGGTCAGCTACGTGGGCGGCTACCAGGGCGCACCGGTGTCGCACCTGCTGGACGTGATGGTGCAGGCCCGTCCTTACCTGGACGAACTGGGCGTGCACGTGGAGGCCTGCTCCAACGAGGCCTCCGCCGCCGCGATGCTGGGCGCCAGCCTGCACTACCCGCTGCGCGGTGCGGTGACCTGGAAGAGCATCGTCGGTACCAATGTGGCGGCTGATGCGCTGTCCAACCTGGCTTCCCCCGGCGTCACCGGCGGGGCATTGATCATCTCCGGCGAGGACTACGGCGAGGGCGCCAGCGTCATCCAGGAGCGCACCCACGCCTTTGCGATGAAGAGCACGCTGCTGCTGTTGGATCCGCGCCCGGACCTGGCGGTGATGGTGCGCATGGTGGAACACGGCTTCGCGCTGTCGGAGGCGTCCAACATGCCGGCCATCCTGCAGCTGCGCATCCGCACCTGCCATGTGCGCGGCAGCTTCGCGTGCAGCGACAACGCCGCGCCGCGCATTTCCTCCCGGCAGCCGCTGGCGGAGCCGGCCAGCTTCGACTACGGCCGCCTGGCGCATCCGCCGGTGATCTATGCGCATGAGAAGCGCAAGGTGGAGGAGCGAATCCCTGCCGCGCAGCGCTACATCGTTGAGCACCGGCTCAACGAGCACCTGCCGGGTGCCGTGCCGGGCGATGACCTGGCCGAGCTGGGGCTGATTCTGCAGGGCGGGCTGTACAACTCCCTGATCCGCGCGCTGCAACTGGCCGGGCTGGCCGATGCCTTCGGCGTCACGCCTCTGTCGCTGCTGCTGCTCAACGTCACCTACCCGATCGTGCCGCAGGAGGTGGCCGACTTCTGCCGTGGCAAGGCGGCGGTGCTGGTGCTGGAGGAGGGTTCGCCGGAGTACATCGAGAAGGACCTGCTGACCGCCCTGCACCGCCAGGGGGTGTCCACCCCGCTGCACGGCAAGGACCTGCTGAGTGCCGCCGGCGAGTACAACGTGGAGGTGATCGCCCGCGGCCTGCTCGCTTTCCTGCAGAAGCACCGGCCGCAGCGTGTCGGCGCGGGGTTGCAGACCTGGCAGACCTGGCTGGAGGGCAACCAGCGCCGCCGGGCGGACCTGGCCGCGCTGCTGGAGGCGCCGCTGCCGCCGCGCCCGCCCAACTTCTGCGTCGGCTGTCCGGAGCGGCCGGTGTTCTCCGCGCTCAAGCTGGCACAGCAGTCGGTGGGTCGGGTGCATGTGGCAGCGGACATCGGCTGCCACGCCTTCGCGACCTTCGAGCCGTTTTCCTCCGGCCATTCCATCCTGGGCTACGGCATGAGCCTGGCCAGCCGCGCCGGGGTGTCGCCCTTCATGGAGCGGCGGGTGGTGTCGGTGATGGGCGACGGGGGCTTCTGGCACAACGGCCTGCTCACCGGGGTGCAGAGCGCGCTGTTCAACGGGGACGACGCGGTGCTGCTGATCATGAAGAACGGCTACACCTCCGCCACCGGCACGCAGGACATCATCTCCACCCCCGACGATGCGGCCAAGGAGGCCGCGGTGGACAAGCACCAGAGCCTGGCGCACCAGAACCAGACCATCGAGGCCACGCTGCGCGGCCTGGGTGTGCAGTGGCTGCGCAGCGTGGACAACTACGACGTCGCCACCATGCGCGGCACGCTGGAGGAGGCGCTGACCACCGAATTCAGCGGGCTGAAGGTGATCATTGCCGAGGGCGAGTGCCAGCTGGAGCGGCAGCGCCGCATCAAGCCCTGGCTGGCTGGCCGCCTGAAGCGCGGCGAGCGGGTGGAGCGCGTTCGCTACGGCGTGGATGAGGATGTGTGCACCGGCGACCATGCCTGCATTCGCCTGTCCGGCTGCCCGACGCTGACGCTCAAGGACAACCCCGATCCGCTGCGGGTGGACCCGGTGGCCACGGTGCAGTCCGGCTGCGTGGGCTGCGGGCTGTGTGGCGCCAACGCCCAGGCCGCCACCCTCTGCCCGAGCTTCTACCGGGCCGAGCTGGTGCGCAACCCCGGCTGGAAGGAGCGCCTGGCCGACGGTTGGCGCAGCTGGTGGCGGCAGCGGTTGCTGTCGCGCAGTGGGGCTACACAGTCGACTGCGCAGGAGGTGTCGGCATGAACACGACTTTGACGATGCCGACGCCCCGCGGCGACGCGCCGCTGACGATGCTGCTCTGCGCCCTGGGGGGCGAAGGCGGCGGCGTGCTGGCCGACTGGCTGGTGGACACCGCGCTGCACTGCGGCCACCCGGTGCAGGCCACCTCCATCCCCGGCGTGGCACAGCGCACCGGCGCGACCACCTACTATGTGGAGATCTCGCCGCGTTCGCTGGCTGAGCTGGGCGGGCGCCGGCCGGTGTTCGGCCTGTACGCGGTGCCCGGCGCGCTGGACCTGCTGGTGGGCTCCGAGCTGCTGGAGCTGGCGCGCCAGGCGGTCAACGGCATGGTGTCGAGCGACCGCACCGCGGTGATCGCCTCCAGCAGCCGCACGCTGACCACGGTGGAGAAGATGGGCCTGGGCGATGGCCGCGTGCCCAGTGAGCGGCTGGTGGAGGTGCTGCGCCGCAGTGCCCAGGCGCTGGAGCTGCACGACCTGGGCGCGCTGGCCGCCGAAGCGGGCACGGTGATCAGCGCGGTGATGTTCGGCGCCATTGCCGGCTGGTGTGTGGCGCAGGGGCGCCTGCCCTTTGCGCGGCAGGCTTACGAAGACAGCATCCGCCGCACCGGCGTGGGCGTGCAGGCCAGTCTGAAGGGGTTTGGCCTGGCCTTTGACCGAGTGTCGGCCAGCGCCCGCGGCCAGGCCGCGGCCCGGGCGCTGCTGGACGACCTGCTGCCCACCCCGCAGCCCGTTCCATCGGCGCTGGCCGGGCGCCAGGCAGACGGGCCGGCCAATGGGGGCCTGGTCGCGGCCGATCTGGCTGCGTTCCCTGACTCCGCCCGGCAATGGGTCCGCCTGGGCCATGCCCGGGTGGTGGAGTACCAGGATGCGGCCTATGGCAGGCTGTACCTGCAACGCCTGCAGCGCATCGCTGCGGTGGGGGGGGAGCCCACCGCGGTGCCCGGGGGGCCCGGGATGCCCAGGGCCATGGATTCGGGCGACGCCCTGGGCACGCTGGTCGGCGAGGTGGCCCGCTGGCTGGCGCTGTGGATGGCCTTTGACGACATCGTGCGGGTGGCCGATCTGAAGAGCCGGGCGAGCCGCTGGGAGCGGGTCCAGCGGGAAACCCAGGTACAGGCTGGCGAAGTGGTCCGGCTCTACGAACACTTCAAGCCCGGTGTCGAGGAGCTGGCCGACCTGCTGCCGCCGCGCTGGGCCGAGGCGCTGCGCCGGCAGGAGGCGCGCAGGCTGGCGGCCGGGCAGGCGCCGCGGGAATGGTCGCTGCGCCTGCCCACGCACCGTCTGCACGGTTTGCTGGGGCTGCGACTGCTGGCCTCGCTGAAGGGGCTTCGCCGTCGGGGCAGCCGTTGGGCGAACGAGCAGGCGGCCATCGAGCGCTGGCTTCAGGCGGTGGAGGCGGGGGCGCGGCGCTCGCTGGGGTCAGGGTTTGATCTGGGGCTTGAGGTGGCGTGCTGCGGGCGATTGATCAAGGGCTACGGCAGCACCCATCGGCGCGGTCGCCAGGGCCTGGATCGGTTGCTGGAGGCACTGGAGGGCCGGCTGGGTGGGCGGCCGGCAGACGAGGCCCGGGTGGCGCTGCGTCAACTGCGCGAGGCCGCCCTGGCCGACGAAGGTGGGATGGCGCTGCAGAGGGGCTTGGCGGCCCAGGGTTTGCCGCAGCGGGCCGTGGCGGAGTTGCCGATCCGCTTCGTCCGACGACGCCCGGCTGCGGCGGAGACTGGAGATTGAGGGTAAACCCTTGTGAGAATGCCGATTCTCGATATCTGCTAGTCCACGCCTTGCCTGGACGGCATGGCTGGGGCTCACCAGAATCGCGCAGCTTGTCGGCAGGTGAGCAAATCTCGATGCTGCCGCAGCTCGGAACCCTGACGACGTTGTGAAGAGGAGAACCAAGAAATGCAAGAACCACTGCCGGATACCCCCGGCTCCGCCAGTGCCGGATTCGGCCCGGTGGGGCGGGGTCTGCTGCTGCTGTGCAAGGTGGGATCGGTCCTGGGTGGGCTGATCTTTGTGGCGCTGGTGGTCATGTCGATCGTCTCGATCGTTGGACGCAAGCTGGCCTCGGCGCCGGTGCCGGGTGACCTGGAACTGATGCAGATGGGGTCGGCGGTGGGGGCCGCGGCCTTTTTTGCCTACTGCCACATGACGCGCAACGATGTGAAGGTGGACTTCTTCACCCAGAACTGGAACCCCCGGGTGGTGGCGTTGCTGGATGCCCTGGGTTCCCTGCTGGTGGCCCTGTTCGGGGTGCTGTTCACCTGGCGCACCTGGGTGGGTGCGATGACCCTCAAGGAGTACGGCGAGACCTCTGCCATCCTGGGCTGGCCGGTGTGGGTGGCTCAGGTGCTGATGGTGCCGGGCTTCTTTCTGATGGCTGCGGCCGGTTTCTACATGTGCTTCCACTTCCTCACCCGTGAGGGCAAGGGCGCCACGAAGGGGGTCGCATGAGCGGCATTGCAGTCGGGGGTTTCATCTTCCTGGGCCTGATGGTCCTGCTGGTGGTGCGGGTGCCGATCGGCATCGCGATGTTCATGGCCGGTGCGGGCGGCTACGTGTTCCTGAACGGCGGCGAAGCGATGGGCCTGCTGAACACGTTGAAGAACTCGGCCTATGCCCGCCTGTCGAACTACGACCTGGCGGTGCTGCCGTTGTTCATGCTGATGGGGCAGTTCGCCACCCACGGCGGGCTGAGCCGCAGTCTGTTCCGCTTCGTCAGTGCCTTCCTCGGGCACCGGCGCGGCGGCATTGCGATGGCTTCAGTGGGTGCGTGCGCGGGTTTCGGTGCGATCTGTGGCTCCTCGCTGGCCACCGCGGCCACGATGGGTCAGGTGGCCCTGCCGGAGCTCAAGCGCCATGGCTACGCCGGCAGCCTGGCCACCGGCGCACTGGCCGCCGGCGGCACGCTGGGCATCATGATCCCGCCGTCGGTGCCGCTGGTGATCTATGCCATCCTGACGCAGGAGTCCATCGGCAAGCTGTTCATGGCTGCGGTGCTGCCGGGCCTGATCGCGATGGTGGGCTACATGATCGTGATCCAGATCCTGGTGGCCTGGAAGCCGCACATCGGCCCCGCCGGTGAGCGCACCCCCTGGCCGGAGCGCATCCGCTCCCTGCTGGAGGTGCTGCCGGTGCTGCTGGTGTTCGTGGTGGTGATCGTGGGCATCTACGGCGGCTGGGCCAACCCGACCGAGGCGGCCGCCATCGGTGCCGCGGCCTGCGGCATCCTGGCGGTGACCACCGGTGGCATGCGGCTCAAGGGTCTGCTCGACAGCGCCCTGGGCACCGCGCAGGCCACCGCGATGATCTTCCTGGTGCTGATGGGCGCGGACATGCTCAACACCGCACTCGCGCTGTCCCAGATGCCGGCGGAATTGGCCACCTGGGTGCAGGGCAGCGGTCTGCCGCCGCTGCTGGTGTTGACCGCCATCCTGGTGATCTACGTCTTCCTGGGCTGCGTGATGGACTCGCTGGCCATGATCCTGCTGACCATCCCGATCTTCTACCCGGTGATCATGGGGCTGGACTTCTACGGCATGGGGCCGACGGACAAGTCAATCTGGTTCGGCATCCTGGCATTGATGGTGGTGGAGATCGGTCTGGTCCACCCGCCGGTGGGGATGAACGTTTACATCATCAACCGGCTCGCCAAGGACGTGCCGCTCACCGAAACCTTCAAGGGCGTGGTGCCCTTCCTGCTGTCGGATCTGGTGCGCATCGTGATGCTGGTGCTGTTCCCGAGCATCTGCCTGGTGCTTGTCAAGACGTTCAGTCCCTGATGACCGACCCGCCGGGGCAGGTGGCATCCTCCCGCCCCGGTGCCTGAATACCTCAACCCCCATCCGCAAGGAGACATCGATGAAGACTTCCGCCACGCTCAAGCTGGTTGCCGCTGCCGCCCTGGTGGCCGTCGGCGGCGCCGCGCAGGCTCAGCAGATCACCCTGAAGGTGCATCACTTCCTGCCCAGCACCTCCAGCTCGCAGGTCAAGCTGATCCAGCCCTGGTGCGACAAGATCCAGAAGGAGTCGAAGGACCGCCTGAAGTGCCAGATCTACCCGTCGCTGCAGCTCGGCGGCACGCCCGCTCAGCTGATGGACCAGGTGCGTGACGGCGTGGCCGACATCGTCTGGGCGGTGCCCACCTATGCAGCCGGCCGCTACACCAAGTCGGAGGTGTTCGAGCTGCCCTTCATGACCACCTCGGCCAAGGGCAGCAGCCAGGCGCTGTACACCTACATCCAGAAGAACGCGCTGGATGAGTTCAAGGGCGTGAAGATCCTCTTCAACCACGTGCACGACGGCACCCTGCTGCACTTCCGCAACAAGGAAGTCACCAAGCTGGAGGACCTCAAGGGCCTGAAGATCCGCGCCGCCACCCGCATCAACTCGCAGATGATCGCCGCCATGGGCGCCACCCCGGTGCAGATGCCGCTGCCGGCGGTGCCGGAATCGCTGGCCAAGGGTGTGATCGATGGCGCCAGCGTGCCCTGGGAAGGTGCACCGTCCATCAAGCTGCAGGAAATCGCCAAGTTCGCGCTGGACACCTCGGCCGGCATGCCGCGCATGGCCAACACGATCTTCGCCTTTGCGATGACCCAGGCCAAGTACGACAGCCTGCCGGCCGATCTGAAGAAGGTGATCGACGACAACTCCGGTCTGGCCGCCTCCGCCTGGGCCGGTGAGAGCGCGTTCGACGCCATCGTGCAGCCGCACCAGAAGATTGCCCGGGATGCCGGCCAGAAGATCAGCTTCATCGATGCGGCCGAGTACCAGCGCTGGGTCAAGGTGACCGAGCAGATCGACGACGAGTGGGTCAAGAGCGTCACCGCCAAGGGCCTGGACGGCAAGAAGCTGCTGGATGAAGCCCGCGCACTGATCAAGCAGTACAGCAAGTGATCAGAGGGAAAGGGCCCTGCGGCGACGCAGGGCCTTTTCCATTTCCACCGCCACCATCACCACCCCTGCGGCCGCCGCGCACAGGCCCAGCTGCAGGGCCGACAGGGGTTGGGTGTGAAAGACCGCCTGCAGCGGGGCCAGGTAGACCACCGCCAGCTGCAGCAGAACGGTCAGCGCGACGGCGCCCAGCAACGGGCGGTTGCTGAGCAGCCCGAGGCGCCACAGGGGCTGGGATTCGGAGCGGATCACCAGCACATGCCCCATCTGCATGAAGGTGAGCATGGTGAATACCATCGTCTGCCACTGGTCGGGGGCGTTGGCGAGGCCCCAGGCCTGGGTGCCCAGACAGAGCAGGCCCATCGTCAGCCCAACCCACAGGCAGTGCTGCCACAGCCCGTGGGCAAACAGCGTCTCCCTGGGAGGGCGTGGCGGTCGGCGCATCACGCCGGCCTCCGCCGGTTCGGCGGCCAGGGCCAGTCCCGGCAGACCGTCGGTGACCAGGTTGATCCAAAGGATCTGCAAGGGCAGCAGCGGCAGCGGCAGGCCGAACAGCGGTGCCAGGAACAACGTCCAGATCTCGCCGGAGTTGCCGCTGAGCGCATAGCGCACGAACTTGCGGATGTTGTCGTAGATGCGCCGCCCCTCGCGCACCGCCACCACCACGGTTTCGATGCGGTCGTCCAGCAGCACCAGCGCGGCGGCATCCCGGGCCACGTCGGTGCCCCGGTCGCCCATGGCCACGCCGATGTCGGCGCGCTGCAGCGCGGGGGCATCGTTGATGCCGTCGCCGGTCATCGCGACGAAGGCCCCCTGCGCCTGCAGCGCGGTCACGATGCGCAGCTTCTGAGCCGGATCCACCCGGGCATAGACGCGGCACTGCGGCACCAGCTGGCGCAGCTGATCGTCGTCGAGGCGAGACAGCTCGCCTCCGGTGAGCACCAGCTGCCGCGGCGCCGTTCCCGCCGTTCCCGCATGGGCCTCGCCCTTCACGATGCCGAGTCGTCGCGCAATGGCCAGTGCGGTGGAGGGGTGGTCGCCGGTGATCATCACCACCGTGATCCCGGCGGCCAGGCACTCCTGCACCGCCTGGCCCGCCTGGAGCCGGGGCGGATCGACCAGGCCGACCAGGCCGATGAACTCCAGCTCCTGCTCCACCTGATCGGCTTCCTGGCCATGCCAAAGCCCCGGGGTGACGCTGCCTGCCGGCCAGCGGCGCTGGGCATAGGCCATCACGCGCAGACCCTGGCTGGCCATCTGCTGGGCCTGGGCCAGCCAGGCGCTGCGCTGCTGGGCGATGCCGGACTCTGCCGTCGGGCCTTCGTCGCCGCTGCTGAACCGGCTGCAGCGCGGCAGCAGCGTCTCAGGGGCTCCCTTGGTGACAAGCAGGTGCCCGTCCTCCTTGCGGCGCTGATGCAGGGTGCTCATGCGGCGGCGGTCGGCGTCGAAGGGCCATTCGTGCACCCTCGGCAAACGCTGCAGCAACGCCGCCAGATCGAAGCGCCGGGCCGCTGCCGCCGCGGCCATCAAGGCGGTTTCGGTGGGGTCTCCGTTCCAGCCCTCGGGCTGTTCAGGCGAGGTGGGCGCCTGGCCGGTCTCCACCGCCCTGGCGCGCGCGTCGTTGCACAGCGCCACGGCGCGCCACAAGGCCGCGCCGGCGGTGCGGCTCTCGCCCTGTTCGGGGTCGAGGCGGATCTGCACCGCCTCCACCTGCATGCGGTTGAGCGTCAAGGTGCCCGTCTTGTCCGCGCACAGCACACTCACCGAGCCCAGCGTCTCAACCGCGGGCAGGCGCTTGACCAGGGCGTTGGCTTCGGCCATCCGCCGTGCGCCCAGTGCCAGCAGCACGGCCACCACGGCCGGCAGCGCCTCCGGGATGGCGGCCACGGCCAGTGAAACCGCTGTCATCAGCATCTGCAGGGCGGGTTCGCCCCGCATCAACCCCACGGCGAGGATCAGCAGGCAGATTCCCGCCACCGCCCAGGACAGCCGGGCACCGAGGTGGGCCAGACGCCGCTGCAGCGGGGTCTGTCGCAGGCTGGGGTCGGCCAGCAGGTGGGCGATCTGGCCGATCTGGGTGGCTGCTCCGGTGGCCACCACCAGGCCCTGTGCCCGTCCCTGAGTGACGAAGGTGCCGCGGTAGGCCAGGTTGCTGCGGTCCCCCAGCGGATGGTCGGTGACGGGGGCGGGGGGCAGTGGGTGGTGCTGCTTGTCCACCGGCACGGACTCGCCCGTCAGTGCCGATTCGTCCACCCGCAGGCGCGCGGTGTCGTGCAGACGCAGGTCGGCCGGCACCTGGTTGCCCGCCTCCAGCACCACCACGTCGCCGGGAACCAGCTCCTGGGCGTCCACGCCCTGCCAGCGCCCGTCCCGCAGCACGCTGCAATGCACGGTGGCAAGGCGATTCAAGGCCTCCAAGGCCTGGCGGGCCCGGTGCTGCTGAAACAGCGTGATCGCCGCATTGAGCAGCACGATCACCCCGATCACCACGGCGTCCAGCCATTCCCCCAGCGCGATCGACAGTCCGGCAGCCGCCAGCAGCACCAGCGTGAGCAGGTCCGAGAAGGGTTCGACAAGGCGCTGCCACAGGGGCAGCGGTTCAGGCTGAGGCCAGTCGTTCCAGCCGTGTTCCTGTCGACGCTGGTCCACCTCCTGGGCGGACAGGCCCTGGGTCAGCTCAACCCGCAGGTCCCGCGCCAGCGTGTGCACGTCCTGCAGATGGGGCCGCATCAGGCTTTCAGCGGCACCGGTACGGTCTGGCGGAGGGCTTGGCATCGGGTGAAGCGGCTGCATCGTGAGGCTGCCGGTATTGTGGGCCGGCACAGCGGTATCCTGACGCATCCAGCGTGGAGTTGGCCATGTTCCAGATCTACGGAATTGCAGGTCGGGTCACCACCCGCTCACCTGAGTTGCCCGGCAGGGTGCCGCCCGCGGCGGCCGTGCTGCCTGCCCGTTCCGCGGACCCGATCGGTCAGGGGGATGAGCGATCGCCGGAGGTCGCTGCGGCGGAGCAGGGCGATCGGGACACCGCCCGAACCTCACTGCGGTCGGTCTACGGTGACCACCGTGCGGCCGCACATGCCCGTCCTGCACGGACTTGCGGCGATCTGCTGGTCCAACCGGCCGCCATGCTCGCCGAAGACACCCTGCTGCCGCAAGCCTGGAATCGGGTGTTCACCCGGGGTTTGTCGCATGCATGGGTCTTGGGGGCGACCGGCCAGGTGTCGGGTGTGTTGCTCAGGCAGGATCTCCACGCCCTCGACCCCTTCGGACGGCTGCCGGCCACCCAGGACCTGGAAGCCCTGAGCCGACTCGCGCGCGATGTAGCGGGTCAGTGGCGGCGCTGGTGGACGCTTCCCGTGCGTTCTTTCATGCGCACCCCACTGCCGGCGCTGTTGCTGGCCTCGCCACCGCGCCAGGCCGCCGCCTTGCTGCTGAGCAGCCAGTTGCCGGTTCTGCCGGTGGTCGATGACCTCGGTTCCCTGCTGGGTGAGTTGGGCGCGCCCCAGATCGTGAGAGCGCTGGCCACCGATCCACCGATTGACCTGTGGACTTGATTCAGCCGATTCAACGCCCGGCGAATCTTGTTTGAGTCGAGTTTCGAAGCCAATGTCGATACCTCAAATCAGGGGAGTTGGTCAGTGACAACAAGCGGGTGAAGATCCGTTTCATTCACTGACCCAATGTAAGATCTTTGTGAACTGAACGGGTGGCTCGAACCCGGGATGGCTTTCTGTATCGGGATGCAGCGGCGGTGCTTTCTTCTGGAGTAGAAGGTTCAGGCAGGTTGCAGTCCTTGAAAAGCGGGTTTGGTTACCCATTGAAACAAATTGCGATGGGGATGAACTGGGGGCCGTGCTGCGAGGTTTTGCCCTTGAACTCCTGAAGATCAAGAGGCCGAAACCGGAGCGGGTTTCGAACGGACCTCATTCATTCGCCGACGCCCTGTCGGGCATCGCAAACGGCAAGGCGACGGATGGTGGTGCATCAGCAGGTGGTGTTCAGTGGGGCTCGGCGGCTCATCGCGAAGGCCTTTCTCTCACTCGGTTGGCATGCCTGCGGTGACCGGATCGCTGCGGCCCGTCGGCTCTGTGCCGCGATTGCGTTGGATCTGCTGCTGCTGCTTGGGGGGCTGCTGCTGGGCTCATCGGTGCAGGCGGCCACCTTGAACTGGTCCACCTCCAGCTGCGCGGTCAACGCTGGAGGAGGGTGCACGGCGGTCGGGTCGGTGATCCGCTTCAGCAACGTGCTCACCGGCGCCAATGCCCGCGATGCGCTGGTCACCATCGTTTCTTCAGTCAATGGGGCCACGGTGACTGCAGTTCCCGCGCCGGCGGGTGCGGGCGCCATGTTCGATGGCGGCGTGACCGCCAACGCAGCAGGCAGTCAGACCTCGTACATCCTGTTCGACATCAGCTTTGTGAACGTGGGTGGGTCGGTGGTGACGCCGGTGGCGGGCCCGGTTTCCATCAGCATCTACGATTCGGACGGCAATTTCTCGCCGACCGGTGTCGGAATTCGCGAGCGTGTTGAGTTCGTGACCACGCCGGCTGTCTATGCCTCTGGCAGCCAGTTGGTGGCGGTGGCTCCTGTTGCGGGTGCAGCAACTGCAGCGGTGACGGGAGTGTGCACATCGGCTGCAGAGGCCGGTTGCCTGGATGGGGTGGGCGACTATTACCGTTACTCCGGCACCAGCACCGTGGCAGCCATCGCCACCACAGCTGTCTTCACCGGACAAGTCGGCACGA
>JADJCH010000048.1 GCA_016703325.1 Burkholderiales bacterium
CTAGTGTAGTGTTTGATTGTTGGAAGCAACTTGGTAATTGCGACTCAACGGTTACGGACAGAGTTGGAGCCAGAGTGCGAGTTGCCCCTGCGATCGAGTTGAGTCAAGAGGAGGAGGCTGAGTTGATCCGGCTGGCGCATTCGACCAGCGCAGCAGCGTTCGACTGGCCGAGCGTGCGCATTGTTTTGCTGGCGCATGGCCTGCAGAACCTGGCAGATCGCCCAGAGCTGGGCATCGACCGGATCACGGCGGGTCGCTGGCGCCAGCGCTACATCAGAGTCCGGACTTGGCGGCATCGAGCGGGACCTGCCGCGCGGGCACCGCCGGTCAAGGTGACGGGCAAGCTGGTGGAGCTGGCCACGCAAAGCCAGCCCAGGCCGCCACGCACTGGAGCACGCGCAGATGGCTGCGGTGCTGCAGGTCAGCCCCAGCACGGTGATGCGTCATTGGCAGGCCAATGGGCTCGGAAAGCCTCGGTGCGTGGCTTCAGGTCTCCGCGACCCGAAGTTCGTCGAGAAGCTCGAAGACATCGTGGGGCTTTGTACATGTCCCCAGCCGAGCACGCCCTGGTGCTGTGCGCGACGAGAAGAGCAGTGCAGGCACTGGACCGCACGCAGCCGGGCCTGCCGATGAAGAAGGTCGTGCGCAGACGATGACGCACGACTACGCGCCACGGCACGACCACGCTGTTGCTGCTCAACGTGCTCGACGGCACGGTCATCGGCCAGTGCCAGCAGCGGCACACGCACGCCGAGTGGTTGAAGTTCCTGCGCCAGATCGACCGGTGCGACGCCCAAGGGCAAGACCCTGCACCTGATTGCCGACAACTATGCCACCACAAGCACGCGGCGGTGCAGGCGTGGCTGGCTAAGCACCCCAGGTTCCACATGCACTTCACGCCGACCTCGGCGTCTTGGCCTGAACATGGTGGAGCGCTTCTTCCGCGACATCACCACCGAACGCCTAGGCGCGGCGTGTTTACCAGCGTGGGCGAGCTGAGGCGGTGATCAAGGCGTACGCGCATCACAACACCAGTCCCAAGCCGTTCATCTGGACCAAGAGCGCTCGCGACATCTTGCAGAAGGTCATTCGCGCCAACTCCCGGTTAAGTGGGAAACAGAATGGAACACTGCACTAGCGTTTTGCTGGCAAGGGAGGGTGCATGGCAGTCACCAAAACTACGGTCATCAGCGTGCGGGTGCCGCCGGACATCAAGGCGGCGCTGTCAGCGGCAGCCCAGGCCGAGCGGCGGAGCCTAGCGACCATGGTTGAGGTGATGGTGCTGGACTACTGCCGGACCAGGTCGATACCGCTGCCTGCGGCCGACATGGTTGAGACGGCACCGGCTGCTCCTTCCCGGAAGAAACAAAACTCATCCCGGAAGTCCTGAGCATGCTTGCTTTCGCCCCTGGCGCACGCGTCGTCATCCGCGACGAAGAGTGGCTGATTCGACGCGTCGACCCCTCCACCGACGGCGGTTGGCTTCTGACCTGCGACGGCGTCTCCGAACTCGTCCGTGGCCGCGACGCGCTCTTCCTCACGGAGCTCGAGGACCAGATTGAGGTGCTCGACCCGGCCGAGACCCGCCTGGTCGCCGATGACAGCCCCACCTACACCGCTTCGCTGCTGTACCTGGAGAGCATGCGCCGGCGCAGCGTGGCCAACGATGAGCGCATCCACCTCGGCCACCGCGGGGTGATGAACCTCGTGCCCTACCAGCTCGACCCCGCGCTGCAGGCGCTGCGCCAGCCGCGCTCGCGCATCCTGATCGCCGATGCGGTGGGCCTGGGCAAGACGCTGGAGGCCGGCGTGCTGGCCACCGAGCTCATCCAGCGCGGCCGCGGCAAGCGCATCCTGGTCGTCACCCAGAAGGCCATGCTCACCCAGTTCCAGAAGGAGTGGTGGAGCCGCTTTTCCATCCCGCTGGTGCGGCTGGACTCGGTCGGCCTGGCGCGGGTGCGCAACCGCATCCCCGCCAACCACAACCCGTTCAACTACTTCGACCGCAGCATCATCTCCATCGACACGCTCAAGAGCAATCTCGAGTACCGCAACTATCTGGAGAACGCTTGGTGGGACATCATCGTCATCGACGAATGCCACAACGTCGCCGCCCGTGCGGGCGAGTCGGGTCTGTCGCGCCGGGCGCGCCTGGCGAAGCTGCTGGCCACCCGGTCGGACACCCTCATGCTGCTGTCGGCCACGCCCCACGACGGCTCGGCGCGCAGCTTCGCGTCGCTGATGAGCCTGCTGGACCCAACGGCCATCTCCGACCCCGACCACTACACGCCCGAAGACTTCCGCAGCAAGGGCCTGGTCATCCGCCGCTTCAAGAAGGACATCCGCGACCAGGTGTCGGCCGACTTCCAGGAGCGCGAAACGACTTGCCTGCGCGAGAAGGCCTCGGCGCTGGAAGAAGCCGCCTACCGCGCGCTGCTGGAGGTGCGCTTCACCCAAGGCGGCCAGCACAAGGCCGGCCGGCAGCAGGAGCTGCAGCGCATCGGCATGCAGAAGGCCCTGTTCTCCAGCCCGAAGGCTGCGCTGGAGTCGACCCAGCGTCGCATCGCGCTGCTGCAGGGCAAGCACAGCGTGAGCGACGACGAGCGAACCGAGGCGCTGGGCCTGGACGAGTTGCGCCTGGCCCTGCAGGCCCTGGTCGATGACCCATCGGCCAAAAGCTTCAGCCGCTACCAGAAGTTGCTGGAGCTGCTGCGCTCGACCAGCTTCGGCTGGGCCAAGGACGACGCCAACGACCGTCTCGTCATTTTCTCCGAGCGCATCGAAACGCTGAACTGGTTGAGGGAGCGCCTCGCCGCCGACCTGCAGCTCAAGCCCAAGCAGTTGGAGGTGCTGCACGGCGGCATGGCCGACACCGAGCAGCAGGCCCTGGTCGAGCGCTTCGGCCGCCTGGATGACCCGCTGCGCGTGCTGGTGTGCTCCGACGTCGCCAGCGAAGGCCTGAACCTGCACTACTTCTGCCACCGCCTGGTGCACTTCGACCTGCCCTGGTCGCTCATGACGTTTCAACAGCGGAATGGACGTGTGGACCGTTACGGCCAGAAGCATCGGCCTCACATCGTCTACCTGTTCACCGAGGCGGTGACCGAGAAGATTCGCGGCGACCTGCGCATCCTCGAAATCCTGGAGCAGAAGGACGAACAGGCCAACTTCAACCTGGGCGACCCGTCCGCCTTCCTGAACGTCTATGACCCCGACAAGGAAGTCGAGAAGGTCAGCGACTACATGGCCGGCGGCATGACGCCGGAGCAGGTAGAGGCCGCGCTGGACCATGCGGCCGCAGCCAAGGGCCAGGCGGCGATGCCAACGAAGGCGCGAATGAAGCGGATTACCTGCTGGAATTGTTCGGCGGGGGCGATGCAGCGGCCTATGCCGCGACCCAGCCGGCCGGCAACAGTTTGAACCACATCGACGAGCCCGCCACGCTCTTCGACAGCGAGTACCACTACGCCAAGTCGGCGCTCACCCAACTGAACCAGGGCCAGACCCTGTGTCAGTGGACCTCGGTGGACGCCGAGCGCCTGGTCTCGTTGACGGCACCTCGCGACCTTCAGGAGCGCCTGCGCCAGCTGCCGCGCGAAGTACAGGCCGAGAACGACTACTACGCCCTGACAGCCGACTCGCAGCGCATGGCCGACGCCATCGAGGCCGCCCGCCAGGCCCGCGCCGAGGAGGAGACCTGGCCCAAGCTGCACTACCTGTGGCCGCAGCACCCCATCGTGGAATGGCTGGGCGACCGCGTGCTCACGCACTTCGGGCGTCACTGCGCGCCGCTGCTGCAGAGCGTGCACCTTCAACCCGGTGAACAGGCCTTCGTGCTGATGGGCCTGGTGCCCAACCGCAAGGGTCAGCCGCTGCTGGTCGAGTGGCAGGTGGCCCACCGCAAGGTAGACGCCACGGGCCAGGGTGAGTTCACCCTGCAACCCTTCGATGCCTTCGCCGCTCGCACCGGCCTCAAGGCCGGCAAGCTGCCCAACCGTGGCCAGCTCGCTGAAGGCTCGCCTGCAGTGCAGGCAATGCAAGGGGCACTGCCCAAGGCGGTAGCCGCCATGCGCGGTCACATGGTGGCCAAGCAGACAGCCTTCTCTGCAGGTTTGGACGAGCGCCTGCGCACCACGCTGGCGGAGCTGGAGCGCCTGCAAGGCCGCCAGGTGGAACAGCTCACGCTGGACCTTGAACGCCAGCTCGAGACCGTCAAGCGTGGCCGCTTCGAACACCGCAAGCAGCAAATCAATCGGGTCTTCGATGACTACCGCCAGTGGGTGCACGACACCCTGACCACCGAACCGCAGCCCTGGATTCAGGTGCTGGCCGCCGTGACCAGCGCTGGAGCCTGACCATGCCCGTCCTCGAAGCCGTCCACACCTTCGCTGGCATCGCCAACGAAAACGAGTTCTACAGCCACCACTACCTCGCCGAAGTCTTCAAGGGCGACATCAAGACGCGCCTGGAGGCCTGGGAGGCCGCTGAAGCAGAGCACCCGGGCGAAGAGTCCTGGCGCGCACCGCACAAGCGCCTGCAAGCCTGGGCCCAGCGCTGGTTCAGCCTGCGAGGCCAGGTGCCGCGCGGCGCCAGTGACGCCGAGCGCTGGCAGCTCTTCACCCAGCTGCAAGCGGGCCTGCTGCAGGCGCTGGGCTACCCCGCACCGGGCAAGCTGCCCCAGCCTCATGAGCTGGTGCCGGGCATGCCCGTGCCCCTGTGGTTTCATGGCCCGCACCTGCAGGCACCGCGCCTGGTGGTCATTCCCGCTTACCAACCCGGCGCCGAGCAGGAAGACTTGCTCGACCACAAGCTCGTCAGCCTGCTCTACGGCGCCGAGGGCGTGCCCCGCGAGATGCAAGGCGAGCCCTGGGCCGACCTGCTGACCGACGCCGTGTTCGGCGCCGAGACCCCGCCGCGCTACATCATCCTGGCCGGTTTGGACGAATGGCTGCTGCTGGACCGCTACAAGTGGCCCAACAACCGCGCCCTGCGCTTCGACTGGGCCGACATCCTGGACCGCAAGGACGCCGACACCCTCAAGGCCTGCGCCGCCTTGCTGCACAAGGACTGCCTGGCACCTGGCGAGGGCAACAGCCTGCTGGAGAGCCTGGACGAGAACGCCCACAAGCACGCCTTCGGCGTCAGCGAGGACCTGAAGTACGCCCTGCGCGAAGCCATCGAGCTGCTGGGCAACGAAGCCGCGCGCCAGCTGGACGAGCAAGCCAGCGGCAGCAAGAAGAGCGTTTACTCGGGCCAGTACAAGCTGGACCCGTCCGAGCTCAGTCTGGAATGCCTGCGGCTGGTCTACCGCCTGCTGTTCATGTTCTACATCGAGGCGCGGCCCGAGCTGGGCTACGTGCCCATCGCCAAGAGCGAGGTCTACCTCAAGGGCTACAGCCTGGAGAGCCTGCGCGACCTGGAGCTGCAGCCGCTCAGCACGCCCCATGCGCGCGAGGGCGTCTACTTCGACGCCTCGCTGCGCCGCCTGTTCAAGCTGGTGGCTCAAGGCGTCGGCCTCGCTGGCCAATCGCAGGGTCAGCTCGGCAGCGTGACACCGGGAACGGCAGGCCTGGTGACCGGCGCCAAAGACGTCTTCGCGCTTGCGCCCCTGGACAGCCGCCTGTTCGACGACAACTCCCTGCCTCTGCTGAGCAAGGTGCGTTTCCCCAACCACCTGTGGCAACGCATCATCAAGCTGATGTCGCTCACCCGCGGCAGCAAGGGCAGGCGCGCGGGCCGTGTCAGCTACCAACTGCTCTCCATCAACCAGCTGGGCGCGGTGTACGAGGCGCTGCTGAGCTACCGCGGCTTCTTTGCTGCTGACGACCTCTACGAGGTCAAGCCCGCCCCGAAGAAGGGCCGCGCCGCTGCCGCAGAGACCGAGGGCGACGATGACGGCGAGGGTGACGATGACAGCGCCGACGACGCTGGCAGCTCCCGTCGCGGCCGGGCCGGCGGAGGGGGCGACTCCGAAGCCGACAAGCTGGAGAACGCCTGGTTCGTGCCGGCCGGCCGCCTGAGCGACTACCACGAGGACGAGCGCGTCTACGACCGTGACGAGAACGACCGCCAAAAGCTGCGCATGTACCCCAAGGGCAGCTTCATCTACCGCCTGGCGGGCCGCGACCGGCAGAAGAGCGCCAGCTACTACACCCCGCAGGTGCTGACCCAGTGCCTGGTGAAGTACGCGCTGAAGGAACTCCTGGCCCAAGAGAACGGCCGCGTGAAGAAGGCCGACGACATCCTCACGCTCACCGTCTGCGAGCCCGCCATGGGCAGTGCGGCGTTCTTGAACGAGGCCGTCAACCAGCTGGCCGACGCCTACTTGGAGCGCAAGCAGGCCGAGCTCAGCAAGCGTATCCCGCACGACGAGTACCCGCAGGAACTCCAGAAAGTGCGGATGGTGCTGGCCGACCGCAACGTGTTCGGCGTGGACTTGAACCCCGTGGCGGTGGAGCTGGCCGAGGTGTCGCTGTGGCTCAACGCCATCTACGGCGAGCCGACGGAAGACAAGGACGGCAACCCGCTGCCGCTCAAGCCCGCCCGCGTGCCCTGGTTCGGCTACCAGCTCTTTGCCGGCAACAGCCTCATCGGCGCGCGCCGGCAGGCCTACCGTGCCACCAGCGTGGTGAAGGGCGCCAAGCCGGCCTGGCACGAGGAGGCCCCGCGCAAGGTGACGAACGCTGAGGCGCGCAAGGCCGATGAGATTTGGCACTTCCTGCTGCCCGACCCCGGCATGGCGGATTACGCCGACAAGGACGCCAAAAAGCTCTACCCCGACGACTTCGAGCGGCTGAAGAAGTGGCGCAAGGCCTTCAACGCGCCGCTGGCCCACCATGAGGTGGCACGGCTGCAGCAGCTCAGCGCTAAGGTGGAAGAGCTGTGGGCCGAGCACACGTTGGCCCTGGCGCGCGACCGCGCCCGCACTGAGGACGTGCTGGACGTTTGGCCCCACAAGAAGGGCCAGCAGGACGACGCGCATTCATCGCTGTCTCGCGCCCAGAAGGAAGCCATCCGCCGCCAGAACCTGCTGAACGAAGACGGCGACCTGGCCACGCCCTTCCGCCGCCTGAAGCTGGTGATGGACTACTGGTGCGCGCTGTGGTTCTGGCCCATCACCGAAAGCAGCCGCCTGCCCAGCCGCGAGGAATGGTGGATGGAGGTGGGCGCCATCCTTGAAGGCAACGTCGTCGACATCGCGCCACAGACGACGCTGGACCTGATGCCTGCCCTCGAGGCGCCTCAGGCGTTGGTGCCCAAGGCGCAGTCCAGCTTCGAGGGCTTTGAGACTCAGTTGCCGTTGCAGCAGGCTACCGACCAGCCCAACCTGCACGACAAGTTCGGCCAACTGCGCATCAAGCGGTTGCGCGAGCACTTTCCGCGAGTGCCGGTGGTGGAGGGGATTGCCGCGCGGCGGCGCTTCATGCACTGGGAGCTGTGCTTTGCTGATGTGCTGATTCAGCGCGGCGGCTTCGACCTCATCCTAGGCAATCCGCCCTGGCTCAGGGTGGAGTGGAATGAAGCCGGCGTGCTCGGTGAGTTCAATCCGCAATTCGCCATTCGCAACTTCAGCGCAACCGACCTGACCAAGGAGCGCGAGCAGGCCTTCGTCCATCACCCCGGCCTACAGACTGCTTGGACCGCCGAACTGGAAGAGGCCGAGGGCACGCAGAACGTGCTGAACGCGCCGCAGAACTATCCGCTGCTGGCGGGCATGAAGGCGAATCTTTACAAGTGCTTCATGCCTTTGGCGTGGGGGCTGAACGGGCTGCAGGGTGTGACTGGTCTGCTGCATCCGGAAGGGCCGTATGACGACCCCAAGGGCGGTGCGCTGCGCGAGGCGGTGTACGGGCGCCTGCGACGGCACTTCGGGTTCGTAAATGAATTGCAGCTGTTTGCCGAGGTGGACCACCACACGAAGTACAGCGTCAACATTTATGGCGCCCTGCGTACCGCGCCGGCCTTTGACCAGTTGGTGTTGCCGCTGACGCAAACCCGCGTCTATTCGGTGGCGAGGCGGCGTTTTTCAGACGAGCAGCGTGGGCATAGGGCGAAGAGGCCGGGGCCCAATGGGAACAGGGCCTGCATGCAGGCCCTGGTGGGATGAGGTTGGTTGAGGTCCTGACCGGTGCCCACAGGCATGGCCGGTTCAGATGGGTCAGAACGGCGCGTCGGGATCGAACTCAGGGGGGCCCTGGTCGGGCAGGAGCTGTTCGCGCCAGGCCTGCTGCATCTGCGGCCCGTAGGCGGCCCACAGCGCCTGGCGCAGGGCCTGGAGGCACTCGGCGACGGCGAGCGCCTGCTCGGGCGTCCAGTGCCTGGGGATGACCAACGCCGCGGGTGATGTGGGCGAGCCACTCATGCTTGTGCCCTGCGCGAGCGAGCCGGCAGCGCCTTGGCCGATCGCGCGGCCAGGCGTTGGGCCTGGCGCTCCTGGGCCTCCTTGGCCCGGTAGGAGTCCCCGTCGATGCGCACCACCTCGGCGCGGTGCATGAGCCGGTCGATCAACGACACCACACAGGCCGCGTTGGGGAAGACCTCGCCCCAGTCGGCGAAGGCCCGGTTGGTCGTCACCACCGTGCTCTTGTGCTGGTAGCGCCGGCTGACCAACTCGAACAGCAGATCGGCGTGGCGGTTGGAGTACGACAGGTAGCCGACCTCGTCGATGATCAACACATCCGGGGCGGCGTACTGACGCAGCTTGCGGCGCAGGCCCGAGTCGCTGTCCAGCGCGGCGAGTTCGCCCAGCAACCGCCCGGCGGTGGTCAACAGCGCGGTGTGCCCGGCCAGCACCGCCTGGTAGCCGATGTTGCAGGCACACATGGACTTGCCCACCCCATTGGGGCCCACCAGGACGACGTTGCTGGCGTCCTTGAGGAACTCCAGCGTCATCAGCTCTTCGATGGCAGCGCGGTCGATCTGCTTGGGCCAGGCCCAGTCGAAGTCGGCCAGCGGCTTGAAGCGCCCGATGTGGGCCTCGCGCAGGCGCCGCTCCAGGCTGCGGCGGCCGCGCTCGGTGGCCTCCCAGGTGAGCATCTGCGCCACCCAACTCGCCTGCTCGGGCTGAGCCATCACCTCGGCCCAGTGCTCGATCAGGCCATGCAGGCGAAGGGCGGCGGCCTGCTCGCGCAGCGCGGTCGGTGTGCCGGGGTCATGCATCGGGGCTCTCCGGTGGGTTGTGGGGGTGCTTGGCTTGCTGGTCGGGATGACGGTCATAGGAGCGCAGCTCGTGGGTGCGCACCGGTGCGTCGCGCCTGGCCACGTGCTCGGGCAGCACCAGCGCCACCGGCGGGGGCTCGCCGCTGGCCGCGCGCTGGCGCTCGAGCGCCAGGCGCACGGCGTTGGGGTGGGGCACGCCGCGCGCGAGCGCCTCGGTGATGGCCGCCTGCAGTGCGCCAGCTCCCCAGCGATCGAGCAGACGCATCAACGACACGGTGATCGAGCCCAGGTTCTCGCCGCGTGCGCCGGCGTGCTGCAGCAGCTGCGAACTGGCCGGGGCGGCCTGCGCCAGACGGTCGCAGGCGCGGTGGGCCCTTGCGGCGCGCTTGGCATCGACCAGATGCTGCACATGGGCCTGCATCTCGATCTGCGCATGGCTGTCCCAGCAGCGCCGGTGGCGCGCCAGTTCGGTGGCGCCGTCGAGCACACGCACCCACTGCTCATCGGCCCAGACCGTCAGCGTGCGCCGCACATGGGTGTGCGGCACCGAGTAGTCGTTGGTGTCAAAGCGCAGGTAGGGTGTCTTGCCCACCTTCACGGCCACGCGCTCGCCGAGCTCGAAGACCCCCTCGGGCAACGCCATCAAGCTGCGGGCCTCGGCCTCGAAGGCCTGGCGCACGCTCAAGGCGCTGTCCTCGGGCCAGCGCCGATCGGCGCCCAGGCCCAGGCACCACAGCCGGGCCTGCGCGTTCAGGTCAGCCAAGTCGGTGAACGTTCGCCCTGCGAAGAAGCTGTCGCGGATGTAGCGGATCGAGCGCTCGACCCGGCCCTTCTCATTGCCCCGCGCCACGGCCACCGGGCGCGGCTCGAAGCGGTAGTGTGCGGCCAGGGCCAGCAGCTCGGGGTTGAAGCGGATCGCGTCGCCCACCCGTTCGAGCACGGCGCTCTTGAGGTTGTCGTACAGGGCCACCCGGGGGCAGCCGCCGAAGGCGATGAAGGCCTCGACATGGCCGCGCAGGAAGCTGTCGATGCGCGCGTCCAGGAAGAAACGCAGGAAGATCATGCGCGAGTGGCTGAGCACCATGACGAAGGCCATCAGGGGGCGCCGGGCACGGCCGATCTGCAGATGGCCGAAGTGCGCCCAATCCACCTGCGCCTGCTCGCCCGGCAGCGTGCGCAGGCGCAGGTAGGCCTGGGCTGATGGCCTCGGGCGCAGCTCGGCGATGAGGTGGCGAAAGTGCGAGTCGCAGCCCACGTAGCCGCGTTCGCAGACCATGGCGTACAGCCGTGCGGCGGTGAGTCTGGGGAACTTGGCCAGCGTCGCGAGGATGAAGGGCCGGTACGCGTCGATGCGGCTGGGCCGCAAGGGTGAGGGCGCAACGGCCTGGCCGTCGTGGGCCAGCACCCGGCGCACGGTGTCGCGGTGCACATGCAGTTGCCGGGCGATGGTGCCAACCCGCCACTTCTGCGCATCATGCAGGCGCAGGATCTGCGCGACCAGGTCAGGGGCTATGGTCATGGCGCCACCCTGGGCGCATCGGGCGCAGGCCATGGCGCAGGAAGCCCTGGCGCACCAAGCCGGGCTGCGGCCTTGTACAGCGCCGGCACAACCAGGCAGTGGCCGCAGCGGTGGTGAGGGTGGGCGCCGGGTCCGCCGGCTCGGGCGCCGAGGTGCTGGGAGTTGTCCATACCGCCAGTGGAGCGGCTGACACCCCGCTCGGGCAACCCTGGTGCGTCACGTTGTGCTGCTCGCCACCATCGCCATCGCCTGCGCCATTGCAGCCTTCACCGCGCGCACGGCGGCGTTGGCGCCAGCGCCGCGACCGCGCGGCGTGGGCCAGACGGCCTCGCCAGGAGGTTTGGTATCGGCGTGCACTCTCGCGGCGAGCCGCCTTGCGCGACAGGCCACTGCACTGCCGGCCGCAGTAGCGGTTGCCACGGTCGCAGTGGCTGCACAGCACGACCTGAACGCGGCAACGCGCGCACAGAAACAAGCGCCCCGGAACATCCATGCCCACCTCGGTCGGCCACCGAAGCTGCAGTGCTGGACGGACGCGTCCCAGAGGTGCCACACTGGCGCGGCACCACCTTCATCGGCACGGTGTAGGGCGCGGTACGGCAGTCAAGCATCCCGGCAAGAGAGGCCGTTGCCGCGCCCACCTTCTTCGGCATGGGCGCTGTTGTATCCCCAGCGCCGCCACGGCGGTCAACCGGCATGGCGCCGACCTCACCTCCTCAGCCCAGCCTGCATCGCCCGCGTGTGCATCGCGCCCACGCCATCGGCCCCGCCAGCCCGGCCGCCCTGCAGGGCGGCCGGGCTGGCTCAACCCCCTCCCACTCAACGCCGCATCAGCTCAGGATCAAATCCGCCACCTCACCAGCGAATAGAGGCGGTTCCTGACCAGCGGTCACAGTTGGCCAACCTGTTCGCGCCAGCCACGGTGGACGCCTGCTACCAGCACGACGGCAGCGGCGCAGTGGGCGGCTACAAGAACGACGCGGGGCAGTGGAACACGGCCGGCCACGCACAGCGCATCGTTCGCGTTGACGAGGTCGCGCTGGCCGTTTTCGCCCAGCTCTACGATGAGCCTGGCACACCGGTCAGGTGCGCCCGCTTGCCTGCTCTCCACGCACAGACGTTGAGCAGCGTGCTGGGGAAACTCGCTGCGTATCCCCATCGAATTTCAGCTATTCCAGACCTCTGCGTTGTAAACGAGATGTGGAACGAAACGCGGCAGCAACGAGACGGCACCATCTCTCGAAGACTGACGTCCGACGCTGGATTCGCTGCAGCCCCTCAGGACTGGGTTCTGTCAGGTCCCCACTTCTTTTTGGCGTGTCCGTTCAACAAAACTCCACGCGTAGCCTGCACCGCCAACGGGCACTACGACAGCATTGACCTTGACGCCTTGCCGGACGAGTACTTGCCAAGAAGCAACTACAAGCCAATGCCCAATCGGGATGAGTACCTGCGACGTACGCCAAAGGTCGAGTGGCTGGAGGCGGGGGAAAGCGCGGGAAGACCGGTAACCGACTACTACAGATACGTTCATCGCCGACGCATAGGCGCCTCATCGGAACGCACGTTGAGTTGCACAATTGTTCCGCCGGGAACCGCCCACGTTCACACCGTTCTGTCGCTCGCGTTCAAGAGTCCCGAAGCATTGATTGAGGTTACAGGCCTGAATTCATCGGTGCCTGCCGACTTCTTCATTAAGACTACGGGTTTGGCTGACCTCTATGACTCCACGCTCGGTAGGTTGCCAAACATTAGTTCACCGGCGCTATCGGGTCGAACAATCGCCCTCAACTGCCTCACCACCCACTACGCCCCGTTGTGGGAACAAGTCTACGACCTCGAATTCGCCGAGCAGCAGTGGAGCCAGCCCGCCAACCCGCGGCTGCCGCAGGACTTCTGGAGCAACCTTACCGGCACCTGGACCCGCCATTGCGCGCTGCGCAGCGACTACGCCCGCCGCATGGCGCTGGTGGAAATCGACGTGCTGGTGGCCCAGGCCCTGGGCCTGACGCTGGACGAACTGCTGCTCGTCTACCGCGTGCAGTTCCCGGTGATGCAAGGCTACGAGCGCGACACCTGGTACGACATCAACGGCCGCATCGTCTTCACCAACAGCAAGGGCCTGGTCGGCGTCGGCCTGCCCCGCAAGGGCGCCGCCAAGACCCCGAAGACCCGCATCCAGACGCCCGACGGCAAGACCCGCGAAGGCAATTTCGGCTGGGAAGACCTGTGGGCCTACCCCGACAAGAACGCCACCACGGCTGAGCGTGACCCTGCGGGCGGCAGCCCCAAGGTGCCCGACGGCACCGTCATCACCCAGTGGGTGACCGACGACACATTGCCCGGCGGCCCCCGCACCGTGGAGCGGAGGTACGTCGCACCGTTTGCAAGGGCGAACCGGGAGGAGGACTACCGGATTGCGTGGGCGTTCTTCGAGACCAAATCTGAACGGTCTGGCTGAGCGCGCCAGACTGATTGGCTGACAACAGGGAGAGAACATGAGCACCAAGACCATCGAGAATTTCTTCACCGGCAAGACGCTGGTGATTCCCAGCTATCAACGCGACTACGCATGGCGCGAGCGCAACGTGGACGACCTGTTCGCCGACATCGAGGAGGCGCTGGAAGCTGGCGGCGGACACTATCTGGGCACATTCATCCTCTCGCAGACGGACCGTTCTGCGCCCGTTCACGTCGTCGACGGCCAACAGCGCCTGACCACGCTGACGATGCTGCTGGATGCGCTCATCGCGGTGGTGCAAGACCCAGACATCCAGCAGCACTACCGCAATGTCTTCATCCGGCACCCAGTGTCTGGCTTCAAGTTCCGGGTGCTGGGCGAAAACGAGGTGTTCTTTCGACAACTGCTGGATGGACAAGCCGGCCAAGCGCATTCGGATGGTCAGGAGCGGTTGCAGGCGGCACACCGATGGATACGCCAGCGCGTACATGCGCTGGCGCAGTCGGGCGGACAGGAAGCCATCACCCGCTGGCTGCAGTGCATCAGCCAGATGGAAGTCCTGGAGTTCATCGAGCCCAACGAAGGCAAGGCCATCCGGATGTTCCAGTCGGTCAACGACCGGGGTGTGCCCTTGGCACGCATGGACATCGTCAAGAGCCTGCTCGTCTACTACTCCAATCGCTACCTGGATGCCCAGCTCGACGAGCACATCGCGCAGCAGTTCGGACGTGCTTTTCGCAGCTTCAGTCGCATCAAGCGGCTGGGCGGAGAACTGGGCTACAAGATTCGCCAGATAGACCGCGATGCCTTCCGCGAGGACGATGTCCTGCGCTACCACTATCTCGCGTTTGACGCCTCAGGGCTGGGAGTACCCAGCGGCGGGGACTATTCAGCCACGTCCGACACGGTGCTGGAAACCTTCCTGAAGCCGGCCTTGACGACGCTGCGCGCCGACAAGGCACGCCTCGAAGCCTTCATCCGCGCCTATACCGACGACCTGACCGATTTCTTCGGGGCTCTGGAGCAGTTGGTCGAGCAGAGCCGGCAGGACGTCAACGCCTACCTCCTTTGGGTTGTGCAAGACCTGTCGGCCACGCTTTACCCGCTCATCATTCGACTGCATCTGAAGGGGTGGACGGGTTTGGCGAGTGAACGCGATGCGCGCTCACTGGTGGAGCTGCTGGCTCTGGTCGACCTGCGGGTGTTCAAGTTGCGAGGCACCAACCCTCAGGCAGACATCTTCCGCATCACCCGGGAACTGGGCAGCAGCACCGTCGAGTCGGTTGCACGCGACCTGCTTGCCTTCTGTGAACGCTTCATGCCGGACCAGCTGATGCGGTCTCGCCTGGTCGACGAGGACATGTACCGCAATCCTGCCGTGCAAAGGCTCTTGCTGCAGATTGAGCAAGACGACAGGGCCGCCGTTGGCGAAGGGCCGCTGGACCTGGCTGCCCTGGTTGCGCTTGTCAGCGACGGCCTGACGGTCGAGCATGTGTTGCCCCAGGACCCGGACAACAGCTTCAGCGTCGTCGGCTACGGCTTCCCGGATGCCACCGACTACGACCTGTTGAAGCATCGCTTGGGAAATCTGCTGTTGCTCGAGGGACGCATCAACAGCGCCTGCAACAACCGGACGGTCGAAGCCAAAGTCACGGAGCCCAACTTGTATCGCGGCTCCATGCTCTGTTCCGTGCGAGGCGTGGCGGCGAAGTGCGCGAACCCCAACACTCGGTTCGACCGGAGCATGCTGGTCGAACGGTCTACGGACATCGCTGCGGTGGTTGCCGGCAGGTGGCCCGTCTAAACCTGAAGGCCCGACTCCGAAGTTGAATTGACAGGCTCACTTCATGAGCCATCTGTTCGAGAGAATCCTCATGGCCTCTCGTAGATTGCCCCTGTGACTGGGGACCTGCAGGAAGTAAAAGACGATGCGTCAGACGACCGTTTCTAAGCGTGAACTGAAGAACGTCGGTCCCGCCATTTGGCGGGCTGTCGATGTGATGGAGCAGGAGTTCGGCGCGCAGCTGACCCATGACTCCGGCCACGACGGCGAAAACGGCGAGGAGGCCACCACGTGGATATTCACCTTCCCGCGTCATGCTGACGCGCAGGTGGCTGTCGCCATGAACGTCAGGAAGCTGAGCATGCTCATGCGTGGAAAAACCTTGGACGGTCGTCCGTTTGACGAGGTGGCTTCTGGCGTGGCGAAGTTTGAGAAGCGCTATACCAATCCCGACAAGGGCGTGGCGAGCAGCGTGCTGGGCGCGCGCGCGCCTTACTTGAACCCGTCGGCGGTCAATCCGCTGTGGCGTGTCGTTCCAGCCACCGGCGAGATTTCGGACTTGCTTCGCCTCTACCTGAACGCGGCCCCTGCCACGACCTCGGTGAAGGCGCTCGCCGACGATGCCGTGGAGCCAACCGCTGCGCCCGCCACGACAGGGCTGCCGGTACAGAACCCGAAGGGCCCAGCCGGCGGCAAATCGGCCTCGGTCGACGCCGAGACATTCGAGGCTCTGCTGGAGCGACGTTCGGAGGTAGGTCAGGCTGGCGAAATGCTCGCGGTGCAGGACGAACTCAGCCGTTTGGCTGGGCTCGGCTGCACGGAGCCGCATCGCTGGGTGGAGCGTGTGGCACTGGTCGACGTTGGCAGGGGCTACGACATCGCCTCGACCTGGCGTGGACATGAGCGGTTCATCGAGGTCAAGAGCACCACCTCTGCAAGCGGCGGAATGTTCATCACCAGCAATGAGCGGCGCGTCTTGACCGAGCTTGGCGAGCGGGCTTGGCTGTATCGCGTCGTTCTCAAGGCCGATGGCGTGGGGGAGGTCACCATCCGGCTGCAAGACCCCATGCGTGCGCTGCCGCCAGAGGCGTTTGAGCCGGTGGTCTTCCAGGTGGGGGCAGGAGCGCTGACACGGGCCGCCGGGACGTAGAGGGCAGCGAGGCGCTACGACAAGAAGACAAGAGACAGGGGGAAGAATTGGACAAAGCGGAGAGCAAGAAGGAACTGAGACTGGACCGACCACTGCGGCCCGGGAAGGCGCTTGATGCCGATGCGCTGGACCGTCGTGCCTTTGCCAGCCGGGTCACCGAAGTCCTTCGACGCATCACGCCGGACGAAGGTCTCGTGGTGTCGGTCGAGGGACCTTGGGGCAGCGCCAAGACCTCGGTTCTGGCAATGGTCGAAGAACTGCTCAATGCGGAGCCGGATGGCGAGCGCCCGCTGGTCGTTCACTTCAATCCTTGGCTGATTGGCGACCGCGAGGCCTTGCTGAGGCAGTTCCTCGCCAGCATCGCCAAGGCTGTCCGCCTGACCGACCATGCCAAGGAAGGCAAGAGGGTCGCGAAGGAGCTCAAGACCTATTCGAAGGCCTTCGATGTCCTGAAGCTCATACCCGGTGCGGAGCCCTGGGCCAGCATCGTCAAGTCCGTGGTCGAGTCGGTCGGCGATGCCACCGGTGCTGCTGCTGAACACAAGACGCCGGATGTCGAGGCGCGAAAGGACGCGCTGGAGAAGGCACTTCGAAAGTTCCCGCAGCGCATCGTCGTCCTGCTGGACGACCTCGACCGCTTGTATCCCTCCGAAGCCTTCGAGATGGTGCGCATCGTCAAGGCGGTGGGCGACCTTCCGAATGTCGGTTACGTCTTGGCCTGGGATGAGAAGTACGTCAGCGCTGCTCTGGAGAGGCTCAACGTGCCGTTCGCTGGCAATTATCTCGACAAGGTCGTCCAGGTGCGGTTGCCTATTCCGCCGCTGTCGTTCTCGCAGCGCATGGCGCTGATGAACCAAGGCCTGCAGCGACTTCCGCCTGAAGCCCTGGTTGCCCATTTTCCAAACGGCGACGACCGCCTCGCCTCGCTTTTCCATGCGGGGCAGCGGGAACTGGTCGAGCAACCTCGTGACGTCGTTCGACTGTTCGACGTGGTTGCTGCCATCGAGCCAGGCCTCCGCGGCGAAGTGCACCTGGCGGATATGTTGGGGCTGGCCACCTTGATGACCAAAGCGCCGGCTGTGTACGACCTGCTTTGCCGAACGCCGCAGGCGTTCGTGGGGCGCCGGCCAGGGGCAACCGCCTCGTTCGACAAACCCCTCGAAGTCATCCAGAGCTTCGCAGACGAGCGAAACAAGGCCATCGACAGCTATCCGTGTGCCAAAGGGGTGAGGGACGTTGTGCACTGGCTGTTTCCGCAGACCGCCAAGGCCGATGACGTTTTCACCCTGGACCGGGTGGTGTTCCTGGAGGGGCACCTCGCGCATCCGGAGCGTCTTCAAGTGGCTTTGCACCTGAGTGCCAGGCCTGGAGACCTGAGCTTGGTGCGGGTCCGGCAGTACCTTTTCGAGCCGGCTAAGCGAGGTGAGATTGCAGCAACGCTGCAGCAAGACAACTGCATAGACTTCATTGAGCAGCTCGGCAACATGGTGGAGGGGCTGACGACCGATGTGGAGGTCGATGCCGCGCCTTTGATGAGAGACATCGCGCGGCTTGTCGACACACAGCCCTTTGTTCGCCGGGCCGGCGAGCGCCATGACGTGTTCGTCATGCGAGCAGACCGAGTAGCGGAGCGTGCCATCGGTCAAGTTGCCAAACGGCTGGGTGAGGCTGAGGCGGGCGTCCTTGCGGAAAACATTCTTGGCGATGCGCTTGCGCTTTCGATGGCAGCAGCGCTTGCGGCGACGAGCTTCCTGGCAGAGGACGGCGAATCCGACTACGGCCTGAAGGTCCCGGTCGAAGCTCGGGACCGAGCTCTTTCCACCTTTGCCCGCAACGTCGAAGAGTCAGCCAGGACCGGCGAGCTGTTCACCAAGGTCTCGCCTGGATTTGCGCTTTGGGTCTTGACGCGCCTGAAGCCAGAGCAATGTAAGGCTGTCTTCCAGGCTGTCCAGCAGTGGGAGCCGTCCCTGGATACGTTCGTGGAAGCCATGCTGCAGCACTCCTTCGATAGCAATAACGGACAAACGTATGGGCTGCCGAAGGAACGGGAACACCTGGAGAACTACGTCGCCCTTGAAGACCTGAGGAAGCTCGCCGTGGAGCGCTTGAGGGACGAAGCTATGACCTATCCGCTTCGAGCTCCCTGGCGGGCGATAGTCGAAGAGAAGGCTATCTATGGCAAAGACGGTACGTTGGCTCGCCGATGAGCAACAACAGCTGAAACGACGCTTTGATGCTGAAAGAACCTTCGAATGCAGCTCACGCTACTTGCCCGCGACGTCCTGGCCGGACTGAAGAAGCCCAGCACTTTCTACTTCGCGCTCTTTGACGACGCAATGAGGACCGGCCATGAATCCCGGTGACCGCGTCCGCCTGATAGACAACCCGAGCCGCATCGGGGTGCTGACCAGCGACCCGCCGAGAGGCGAAGGGCGACGTCGGCGGTTGGTGGTTGATTTTCCGGACGGCACCGAACCCATCCTGGCCAGTTCGCTGGAGCGCGTCGAGGCCGAGACGAGCGACCCCTATCTGCTGATGCAGCGCGGCCAATACGGTGGTGCCTCGCATCTTCGTGGTGCCATCACCCTGGCCAGGCTCAGCGGCAAACTGGCGAACCTGATTTACAGCCTCAACACCACCAACACGAAGTTCCTGCCCTACCAGTTCAAGCCGGTGCTGCAGTTTCTGGACTCGCCGAGCCGGGGCATCGTGATTGCGGACGAGGTGGGCCTGGGCAAGACCATCGAAGCCGGCTTGATTTGGACCGAGTTGCGGGCACGTCAGGACGCCCGGCGCCTGCTGGTTGTCTGTCCGGCCATGCTGCGCGAGAAGTGGTGCGCTGAGCTGGCCAACCGCTTTGGCGTGAAAGCCCAGATGGTTGATGCGGGGGAACTGCTCGACCACCTGTCCTCCGCCAAGGCCGACCGGACAGAGGAGTTCGCGCTGGTGGCCAGCATGCAAGGCTTACGGCCGCCGAAGCACTGGAACTCTGAGAGCTCACCCTCCCAGAGTTCGGCCGCCAAGCTTGCGCGGTTCCTGGAAGCAGCGGGCGACGACGAGCCCTTGCTTGACTTGGTCGTCGTCGACGAGGCGCACTACCTGCGCAACCGGGGAACGCAGACGCACCGCTTCGCTGCGCTGCTGCGGCCAGTGACCGTTGGTCTGGCCTTGTTGTCGGCCACGCCCATCCAGATGCGCAGCACGGACCTGTTCAACCTGCTGCACCTGCTGGACGAGGACGCGTTCCCGATGGAGTGGACCTATGACCACTCGGTCCGCGCCAACGCACCCATCGTCGCCCTGCGGGACCGGCTGAAGCGCGACCCGCCGGTGACGCAAGACGAATTCAAGGCCGCGCTGCAGGATTCCATCAGGCTGCGGTGGTTCGAAGACAGCGAGCAGATTGAGCACTTGCTCAAGAACCTGCCAACGGACGATGACCTGCGCAACGTGCGGTCGCGCGCGGACTATGCCGAACTGCTTGACCGCCTGAACCCCAGGGCCAAGGTCATTACGCGCACGCTCAAGCGCGAGGTGGACGAGCTGCGGGTCACCCGGGAGCCGCGGACCCTGCGCATCGAGATGAGCCCGGCCGAGCGCGAGTTCTATGAAGGCGTGACCGAGGCGGTGCAGGAGTATTGCGAGTCGGTCGATGTCTCCGAAGGCTTCTTGCTGACCATTCCGCAGCGGCAAATGTCGAGCTGCATGGCAGCTGCCTGCATGGGATGGCGGCGCCGGCAGGAAGAACAAGTCGAGTTGGCGCAGGAGACTGTGACCGAACTGGAGGGGGATTCGGTGGAGCAGGACGCCCCCGCCAGCCCGACTACCCAGCGAGGCACCGGTGAGCTGTTGTCGATTCTGAGTGGCATCGCCCGCCGCTGCGGCGACTACGAGCGGCTGGCTGCCGACGACAGCAAGTTCACCGCCTTGGTGAAGAACCTCAAGGGCTACTGGCGAGAGAACGTCGGGAAGAAGGTGGTGCTGTTCGCCTTCTATCGCAACACGCTTTACTACCTTGCCCAGCGCCTGGCCGAGGCTGGTGTTCGCTGCACTGTGTTGCACGGCGGCATGGACAAGACCGAGGTCCTGCGCTCATTCGAGAGCGATGACGCTGTCCAGATTCTGCTGTCGTCAGAGGTGGCGTCAGAAGGTGTCGACCTGCAGTTCTCCAGCCTCTTGGTGAACTACGACCTGCCCTGGAATCCGGCCCGTATCGAACAGCGGATAGGTCGTATCGACCGCATCGGGCAGGCCGAGGCCAAGATACTCATCTGGAATCTGGTCTACGAGGACACGCTGGACGAACGCGTCCACGACAGGTTGCTCGAGCGGCTGAACGTATTTCGGCAGGCGCTCGGGAGCATGGAAGAACTCTTGGGCGCTGAAGTCCGAAAGCTCACCGTGGATTTGCTTTCGCACCGACGCACGCCAAAGCAGGAGGAAGAGCGCATCGGCGATGCCGCCATGGCACTGGAACGCAATCGCCGGGATGAGGAACAGTTGAACGCGCAGGCGTCCAAGCTGCTCGGGCACGGCGACTACATCCAGAACAAGGCCAAGGCCGCCATGGACCTGGGCCGCTACATCCGCGGCGATGACCTGTACCACTTCGTCAAGGACTACCTCGAAGTCTCGTTCCCGGGCTCGCGGGTGATGGTCAATGACGAGCCAGTTCGCAAAGGGCTCATCGAGCTCTCCATGGACGCTCGGGTGGCCTTTCATGCCTTCCTGGCGGACGCCAAGCTGCTGGGCCGCACCACCGTGCTCGACAACCGGCCGCGTCAGCTCTGGTTCGACAACCAAGCTGGCCATGCGGCGCGTGATGTGGAGAAGGTCACCCAGGACCACCCCCTGGTGCGCTTCGTCTTGGAACAACAGAAGACGCGCAGCACCAAGGACGGCTACTTCCCCACCTCGGCGGTGCAACTGCCGGCGTCCCGCGTGACAGGCGTAGCGGCTGGCACGTACGTCTATGCGGTCATCCGCTGGACCTTCTCCGGCCCGCGGGATGTCGAGCGCCTGGTCTACGAAGCGCGTTGCGTCGAGACCGGCGTTGCGCTGGACCCAGACGCTGCCGAGTCACTGGTCAACGCTGCAGCCAACCGTGGGACAGACTGGCAGGCAGCCGCCAAAAACATCCTGGACCACACGCGAATTGCGGCACTTCAGGATGACTGCCGGGCAGCCATCGAGGAACACTTCGACGCGAGCAAGGCGGCGCAGCTTCGGGAGAACCGGGACCGTGTCCGGGAAATGAATGCATCGCTCGACGCCGACCTGAAGCGCAAACGTGAAGAAGCCGCCGAGCGGATTGCCCGGTACCAGGCCTCATCGAACCCGCGCCACAGAGGTCTGCTGGGCATGGAGCGCACAAAACTGCGGCAACTGGAGCAGAAGTACGAGGAGCGCAAGCTCACCAATGGCCTGAGGGAGGCCTTGGACCCACGCCAGAAGGATGTTTCCTCTGGCGTCATACGGGTGGAGTGACAGGAAAAGGGGAGGCAGAAGA
>JADJCH010000049.1 GCA_016703325.1 Burkholderiales bacterium
CCGGTCAACTCCTTCTGGCTCAGCGGCTGCGGCGCCGCCCAACCCGCCCGACCGCCCACCGGCCTGCGGGTGGACGATCGGCTGCGTGCCCCGCTGCTGGCCGGTGAGTGGGAGGCCTGGGTGGCCGCCTGGGCCGAGCTGGATGCCGGCCCGATCGCCGAGCTGCGGGCCGCCGCCGACCGGGGCGAGGCCCTGCAGCTCACCCTCTGCGGCGAACGCCACGCCCGCAGCTGGCAGACCGCCCCGCGCGGCCTGCTGCAGCGCTGGTTCGGCCCCAAGCGCCACGACGCGCTGCCCGTGCTGACCGAACTTTGATCGATCCCCGCCCCCTCCGGACCCCACCCCGCATGAACCCCACGATTGCCGTGCGCGATGTCCCGCCCCGCGCCGCCTGGGCGCTGGAGCAGGCCGGCGTGCACCCGCTGCTGGCCCGCCTCTTTGCCGCCCGCGGCATTCGCAACCCGCAGGACCTGGACGACGGCCTGGCCAGGCTGATCCCACCCACGGAACTCCAGGGCGCCGCCGACGCCGCCCGGCTGCTGGCCGACACCCTGGACAGCGGCCGCCCCATCGTCGTCGTGGCCGACTACGACTGCGACGGCGCCACCGCCTGCGCGGTCGCCATCCGCGGCCTGAAGATGCTCGGTGCCCGGCCGGGCACGCTGCACTACGTCGTGCCCGACCGTGCCATCCACGGCTACGGCCTGACGCCCGCCATCGTCGACCTGGCGATGGCGCACCGCCCCGCCCTGCTGGTGACGGTGGACAACGGCATCGCCAGCCTGGCCGGCGTGGCCCACGCCAAGGCGCTGGGCCTGCAGGTGCTGGTGACCGACCACCATCTCAGCGCGGTGGACGCCGCCGGTGTCGTCACCCTCCCGGCCGCGGACGTCATCGTCAACCCCAACCAGCCCGGCTGCGGCTTCGAGAGCAAGGCGCTCGCCGGCGTGGGCGTGATGTTCTACGTGCTGCTGGCCCTGCGCGCCGAACTGCGCGCCCGGGGTGCCTTCGACGCCAGCCACCAGCCCAAGCTCGACGCCCTGCTCGACCTGGTGGCCCTGGGCACCGTGGCCGACGTGGTCAAACTCGACGCCAACAACCGCCGCCTGGTCGCCCAGGGCCTCAAGCGCATCCGCGCCGGGCGCATGCAGGCCGGCGTGGCAGCGCTCTTTGCCGCCGCCGGCCGCAGCGCCCAACGCGCCAGCGCCTTCGACTTCGGCTTTGCATTGGGCCCGCGCCTGAACGCCGCCGGCCGCCTGGCCGACATGACGCTGGGCATCGAGTGCCTGCTCACCGACGACGCCGGCCACGCCGCCGAACTGGCCCGACAGCTCGACGCCATCAACCGCGAGCGCCGCGAGGTGGAAGCCGGCATGCGCGAACAGGCCGAAGCCCTGCTCAACCTGCTGATGCCCGAGATGGATGGCCAGGCCGCCGCCCCACCCGCCGCGGTGGCCCTGTTCGACCCCGACTTCCACGAAGGGGTGGTCGGCATCGTCGCCGGCCGCGTCAAGGACCGCCTGCACCGCCCCACCTTCGTCTTCGCCATCGGTGCGGACGGCCTGCTCAAGGGCTCCGGCCGCTCCATTCCCGGCTTCCATCTGCGCGACGCGCTGGATCTGGTCGCCAAGCGCCACCCCGAGGTTCTCAAGAAATTCGGCGGCCACGCCATGGCCGCCGGCTGCACCCTCGCGGAGGAGGACTTCGACACCTTCGACGCCGCCTTCCAGCAGGTCGCCCAGGAGTGGCTGGACCCGGCCGCCCTGCAGCGCCGCATCGCCACCGACGGCCCGCTGGCGGCCGAATACTTCCAGCCCGCCACCATCCAGCTGCTCGACGCCCAGGTCTGGGGCCAGGCCTTCGAGGCACCGGTCTTTACCGACGAGGTCGAAATCGTCCACCAGCGCCTGGTCGGCGAAAAGCACTTGAAACTCAGCGTGCGCCACGCCGGCCAGCTGCGCGACGCCATCTGGTTCGGCCAAAGCCAGCCCCTGCCCGCCAAGGTGCGGCTGGCCTACCGGATCAGCCTGGATGAGTACCAGGGGCGGCAGCGGGTGCAGATGGTGGTGGAAGGGGTGGGAACATGAGCCGACAACCGGACATTGACGAAGCCCAGGCGCTCGCGGAGCTTCAATCGCTGTTGGAGCAACGTCTGGCGGCGGCCGATGCCGGTGACATCGATGAACGCAGCGCCCGCGAGATCACCGAGTCGGTCTTCGCAGAACAGGCGCAGGCGTCGGCGACGCCGAGCGCGCCAGCGTCCTTCGGTGAACGACATTCCGACTTCATCGCGGCCTACAACCGGAGCGTCGAAGAGGAAGGTCTGCCGCTGGAGGGGTGGCGGGGTTTCTGAGCATCAGCTGCCAGGCCCCAGGTCAGGCACCGGCCTCACCGGCTCCCGAGGCTCCACCGCCAGCTCCGCCCCTCCCAGGGGCGCGAAGCGCGCCCGGATGCGCTGGGCCAAGGGCGGATCATCGCTGTCGGCCTGTGGGCCAACACCGGCATCACCGCCATCACCGTCAGAGGAGTCCGGGACCGCGCTCACCACACCTCACCCCGGCACAACCGCCCCACCGCCCTCGATCGCCAGCCGGGCGATGAAACCCGACCGCGTCTCCCCGGCGGCCCGGGCCCGTGCATCCAGGCGGTGCAGCACACGCCGCGGCAGGCTGATGTTCACCCGCTCCAGCGTGTCGTCCAGCATCGCCGGGTCCACCGTCACCAGCGCCCAGAGCCAGCCGTCGAACTCCGGGTGGGCAGCGCGCAACGTGTCGATGCCGGAGGGCCGGGGAATCGCGCCTCCGGCGTCCAGTGTGGCCTCGATCCACGCCGTCACCGCCTGCTCGGCCTGCAGCATGGCCTCTTCCAGCGTGTCACCGGCCGAGAAACAGCCGGGCAGGTCCGGCACCACGACACCCCAGGCGGTGGTGTCCTGGCCGGGTTCGATGGCGATGGGGTAACGCATGGGATTCAACCTTCGTGAAGGGCACCTGCCCAACCATCACAGGCCGGCCTGACGCCGAATGGCCTTGACCAGCCCCGTGCCCAGATCCTTCTTCGGGTGAGGTACCACCACGATGCCGGGCCGCACAGGGTGCTTGAAGACATGGTGCGATCCAGCCACCCGGTCCAACGTCCAGCCGGCTCGCCGAAGCTCACGGATCAAGTCGGTGGACGTCATGATTGTGTATCGTACACACCAGAACACCCACTGCCAAGCCGGTCGGACCAACCCCGACCTCAGCCAGTCGACCCCACCCCGTCATTCCCGCGAAGGCGGGAATCCAGGGCCCTTGCGCGCCATCTTCGCGCGACAGCTGGCGTCATCCTGCGCCGACGGAGATCTGGCTCAGCCTGCGCCACGCCGGCCAGCTGCGCGACGCCATCTGGTGCTGCCAGACCCAGTCGTTACCCGCCAAGGTGCGGCTGGCCCACCGGCTCAGCCTGGACGAGTACCAGGGAAGGCAGCGGGTGCAGATGGTGGTGGAGGGGGTGGGCTGAAGCGTCCCACCCGCATTCCCCATGAATCCACGCTAGGCGAACCCCTCGGGTGTTGGCACAATCACCAACATGAAGGCCAGGGAACTGTTGCGGCGCAGAGTGGCTGACGAGTTCGGTGGCTTTGCCGAATACGTCGTCTGGCTGCTGCCGCAGCCGCTGCCGCCTTCGCAGCACCCCTACAAGTACCGGCTGGCCTATGTGGTCGATCAGCGGTGTGTGCTCCGTTATGACAACGAGCGTGGCAAGGGCGACCACCGCCACTTCGACGGGGTGGAACAGCCCTACACCTTCTCCAGCCCACGCCGGCTGGTTGCAGACTTCGAAGCAGACATCGCGAGGTGGCAGCATGAAAACCGTCGTCCTTGACGTCGCAGACCGCCGCAGTGCCGGCGAAGACTTCATTCGCGCCTGGGAGACCGGCAGCCCTGATGGCCCACCCCAGGGTGACGCACGCATCAGCTTCGAAACCCCCGAGCTGCTCTGGAAGGTTCTCACCGCCAAACGCTGGGAGCTGTTGAAAGCCCTGTGCGGCGCCGGACCGGTGTCGATCCGCGAAGCCGCCCGCCGCGTCGGCCGGGACGTGAAATCGGTGCACGGCGACGTCACCGCCCTGCTCAATGCCGGTGTGCTGGACCGCAGCGAGTCCGGTGGCATCGAGTTTCCGTACGAGGCGGTCAAGGTGGAGTTCATGCTGCAGGCGGCCTGATCCACACGAACCGCACTTGGACGCCCTCACAGACAGCAAGAATGCCGCCATTGCGACCATGAGAACCCACCAGGAAATCGACGCCCGCAGCCTGGCCCTGCACCGTCTGGTGGCCGACAAGCTGCGGCAGGAGCCCGCTCGCCTGGAGGACGTGAAGGCCACCCTGGCCCGCTGGCGCCAGACCGTCTGCCCCGCCACCCAGCCCTACCTGCGCGAATGGGAGCTGCTGATCGAGCAGGGCCTGGAACGCTGCCTGGCCGTGGCGGTGGAAGAGTCGGAACACGCCACGGCGCTGCGGCAACAAGTCGTCGCCTTTTGGGCGGGTGCTCAGCAACGCAGAACGTTTCCAGTTCCTCAAGACCTGGAGGAGCAGCGACCACCATGCAACGCCGCGAACTTGAACACCTGATCCGCGCTGCCGCCGCGATCACCGACCCGTACGAGCTGATGGTGGTCGGCAGCCAATCCATCCTCGGTGCCGTGCCGGATGCGCCGCCGGAGCTGCTCCGGCCGAGCAGAACGCGGTGTTCGACATCCAGGGCATCTGGAACGACGACCTGCGGGTCTGGTAACCCGCCCGGCCGCCAGCGCAGCGCCCAAGGCGCGTTCCTCCGGCAGTCCCCAGCTCCGACACCACCCCACCCCCGTCATTCCCGCGCAGGCGGGAATCCAGTGCGTCGCATCACACAGGCCCACTGCTTCCCGATCGACTGCGCACATCCACACGATCCTGGATTCCCGCCTGCGCGGGAATGACGCAGGGCAGCAGCAGCGGGTCATTTACCAACGGCCCATGGCCCAGTCGCCTGGAGGCAGCCGGTCCGCATCCTCAACACTCCCGATCTCTCCACAGTCCAGCACCCCCACCCCCGTCATTCCCGCGCAGGCGGGAATCCAGTCCACCCCTTCACGCTGGCCCGCTGCTTCCCGACCGACTGCCCACACCCACACGTTCCTGGATTCCCGCCCGCGCGGGAATGACGCAGGGCGGCCGCCTCACACCCGCGCCGCCTCCGGCGCCGCTCCAGAAAAAACCGCCAGCCCCCCCGGGCCGGCCCCGGCCCCAGGCTCCGACTGGGGCCAAACAGCCCCTCAGCGGGCTCCGCCCGCCTCGGCACCCACCTGGGTTCCGACTCCGCCGTCCTCGCGGTGGATCTCCAGCAGATCGGCAATGTCCGACTCCGCGGGCACGCCCCAGGTTTTCAATTCGGCCAGGTCGGCCGAGCGCCTTTTGCGGTAGGCGTCCGGTTGGCCGCCGGCGGTGTGCTGCAAGTAGGCGACCAGCTCGGCGGACCAGGCCTCCTTCGCGCCGCGGAAGCCGAATTCGATGGGCGGCAGATCCGACAGGACGTTCAGTGCCGCCGGTTGCCCCTGGTCATCCAGGGTGAGCTTCACCCGGCGATTCAGCCAGGCCGCCGCGACCAGCGCCGCAGCCAGCGGGGACGAGGTGGGGAAAGCGGGCAGGCCATGCATGGCAAACGCCTGGGTGTCCAGCGCCGCCTCGCGCACACGGCGCTCGCAGAGCACCAGGGTCATCAGCTCGACCGCTTCGACCACACCGGGGTTCACTCAATTCAACCCTTGGGGCTCGGGCCAGCGCAGCTTCCGCACGATCTTGGTGATCCGCTGCAGGCCGATGGTCGGCGACAGGCCTTCGCAGCACTGCCGGACGATGGCGGCCGCGCTGACGGGCTGTGCCATCTTCAGAACGGCCGCCCATCGCACAAAGAAGGGGTCCGCACGAACGACCGGCTCGTTCCAGCTGCGCGTGAGCGAGTCATTCAGAGCCTTCTGAAAGGCCGTCCTGGGCACAGCTGCCTTGTCGACGTCCTTCAGATCATCTTCCGCCGCCATCCGATTTCTCCCCTCCGATGCCCGCTGCCCGCTCGATTCTTCCAGATCGTAGCGCGCCACCCACCTTGCATTCGTCCCCTCCGACCCGAACGGGGCGCTGCCGGATCAACGGTCCGCTTCGTCACGGCCGAACATGGGGTTCATGCCCCGGCACAGGCCGCGAGCGCTGTGGGGATCTTGCGGCCGATCTGGCATCAGCTCGCCGGCCAAGCCCTTGATCGGCTGCCGCCGCCGGTCGACGAACTCACGCAGCGCTGCATCCACAACCTCGGCGGGGGAGACCAGGCCGGAAAGCGCTGGGCGTCGCGGATCAGGGAGCCGTCCGTGCCGATGGAATAGAGCATGGGATGCACCTGCGTCGTGTGCAGCGATTCTGACGCTGCCGGGCTTGCGCAGCAGCGCCCATCTTGTCGGGTGGCGGGAGCTGCACACCATGGCGCTCCCGCCCGTCTCTGCGCCCCGTCACCCGCTCCCCGGTGCGGGCGGTGTAACGTCAACCCTGTCCTGCAGCTTTTCCCCTCAAGGAGCAAACAATGGGCTGGTTCTCCAAATCCGACGACAGCTTTTTCCTCTCCACCGTGACGCCCGACGGGCAGGCGGCCAAGGTGGAGCGTTACCTCGGGGTGGTGAATGGGGAGGCGATCATTGGCGCCAACATCTTCCGCGACCTGTTTTCCTCCGTGCGCGACGTGGTGGGCGGGCGGGCCGGTGGCTATGAGCGGGCACTGGCCGGAGCGCGCAAGGCGGCGCAGGCGGACATGATCGAGGCGGCCAAGGAGATGGGCGCCGACGGTGTCATCGGCGTGAGCTTCGACTACGCGGTGCTGGGTGAGACCAACGGGATGATGCTGGTGTCGGTGAGCGGCACGGCGGTGAAGATGGGCTGAGCGTGCTGGTCCCGGCGGCAGCCTGGGGCCTGTGGCTCAGTCGCGGCCGTCCAGCGCGGCGGCGCGGCGGTGCTGCCAGAGCTGGATCAGCGCCCAGACGATCAGCGCGGCGCCGAGCAGGCGGGTGGCGCCACCCAGGGCCAGGTCCCAGCGCAGCAGGCCCCAGCGGCCGAGGATCTCGGTCCAGTCGTGGTCGCCGCCGCCCACCAGCGGCAGTTGCTGGGCGCGGGCGTCGCGCATGTAGCGGCCGACGTTCATCAGGCTCTCGCCCAGCCAGCCCAGCGCAAAGACCCAGCCGGCGCTGTGCCCGCTGCGGCGGAAGTGCCAGGCGAAGGCGGCCGGAAAGGCCAGCTGGAACCAGGTGCCGCCGTAGACCATCAACCGGGCGGAGAACAGGCCGACCAGCGGGTGGCCGGCCTCGTGCAGGGCCAGGTTGGCGCTGTCGAGCAGCGGCACCCAGGCCTCGTCGCCCAGGAGCTGCATGGCGAGCACCCCGGCGAAGAACAGGGTCAGCAGCCGAGCCGCCGGCCGGGAGGCGGGCTGCCAGTCGGGCGCTGCTTCGAGCGCGTCGTCGGACTCACGCCAGGGGCGCATGGGGCTCGGGCAGGCGGGCGACGAAGAACTCGTAGGCGTAGCCATCACCGTGGCGACGGTGCATCTCGGACTCGAGGGCGAGCGAATCGAGCAGCGCCTGGGCCAGGGCGTCGCCGGCATGGCGGTGGCGCAGTTCGGCGATGCGGGCCTGCATGGGGGTGTAGAAGTCCTCCCACCAGGCCGCGTCGGGCAGGCTGAAGTGGCCGAGCAGCTCGAAGCCGCCCGCGCGCAGCAGCGCCAGGTCGTCCTCGACACGGCCCATGCCGGGGTAGTCGGACTCGAAGGCGGCACGCAGCTCGGGCGGCGGGTCGTCGCGGCGCCAGACGGCATCGGTGAAGGCCAGGCAGCCGCCGGGGCGCAGCAGGTCGCGGCAGAGCTGCAGGGCCGGGGCCAGCCCGAGGTTGTAGAGCGCGCCCTCAGACCAGATCAGGTCGACGCCGCCGTCGGGCAGCCCCAGGGCCGAGCGCTCGTCGCGCAGCCGGCGCATGTCGGCCACCTGCGGCTCGAGGCGCCCGCCCAGGCCCTGCCGGTGCCGCTCGGCACGCAGCCGCTGGATGTGGGGCGGGTGCAGGTCGACGGCCACGATGTGCGCCGCCGGCAGCAGCGCCGCTAGGTGCAGGGTCTGCGCGCCGGCGCCGCAGCCCAGGTCGAGCACGCTGGGCGCAGCGAGCAGGCCGCGGCAGAGGGCCAGCGCCCGGGCCGTGCAGGCCGCCAGGCCCGGCCCCTGGCGGGGCAGGCTCTCGAACAGCTCGAAGAACAGATCCTGCATGGGGTCGGTGGTCCGACAGGCATGAAAGGGACGAAAGGGACTTCGGTCGGAAGGCCCTGCAGCGCGACGGGCACCTCCTGCGCTGCCACGCCCGTCGAACAAACCTACCAACCCGGAGGGGCCGATCGGGCAGACGGCCCGGCTCAGAAGGTCGCCAGCGGCCCCTGCGTCACAGCGACTGCTGATCATCTCCTGCACATTCTGATGGATGGATTCCTTCGGCTCCTGAAGCGGAGTTCGCAACAGATGCGCGGCAACGGCCCCTCCTGAAGCCAACGCACAGAGACCCCTGGAAAGGACGCCTGGCAGCTACCCTCTGCGCTGCATCAAACCCACTTCGACCAGCACCATCTGCTCGAAGTCCCGGTCGTCGTGCAGCAGCGTCAGCCGGTTCTCCATGGCAAGCTGTGCAATCAGGCAGTCGTGTGGGCTGCGAGGTGTCACGCCGGCCCAGCGGCAGCGCGCATACAGCGCACCAGCGTCGGCATGAGTCGAGCCGTGTGGCCGGGGTTCCACCATCGGCAGCGCGGTGAAACGCTTGCGCAGCATCGTCAGGCTGTCGGCGTCTCGCGCGCCCTGCAGGATTTCCTGCACGATGACGGGCGCGATCAGCGCCTCGCCGCGATCAAGCAGTTGGCGCAGGCAAACCACCGCCGGGGTGACTTGGCCGCGCAGCAAATCGATCCAGACGGTGGTGTCAACCAGCATGGCCGGCCTCGCCCATGACTGCACGCACGGCACGCACGTCATAAGCAGGGTCGATCAGCGGCTGGCCGGCCAGCTCCAGGATGAGTTGCTGCCGCCGTCGGTCAACGAACTCCCTCAGGGCAGCGTCGACCGTCTCCCGTTTGGTCGCCAGTCCGGACAGGCGGCGGGCTTCATCGACCAGGACGTCATTGAGTTCGATGTTGGTGCGCATGGGATACACCTCCGAAGTACACATCGATTGTGGCACGCGAAGGGGCGGGCCGGTTCAGACGGGCCTGCCCCAGCGGAACCCGAGCCGTGGCGCGCACTCGAAGCCCTTCGGTCACAGTTCTACGACACAAGGAGCAAACGATGGGCTGGTTCTCCAAATCCGACGACAGCTTTTTCCTCTCCACCGTGATGCCCGACGGGCAGGCGGCCAAGGAGATGGGCGCCGACGGTGTGATCGGCGTGAGCTTCGACTACGCGGTGCTGGGTGAGACCAACGGGATGATGCTGGTGTCGGTGAGCGGCACGGCGGTGAAGTTGGGCTGGGGGCCACCCGCAGCCAGGGTTGCGGGTGGCGGGCTCAGGTTGGCAGCTCAGGCGGCGCGCTGCCAGGCCCGCTCACCTGCCGGGCGCAAGGATGACCAGGCGGCGCTGCGGAAGGGGACGTCGCGCGGGTTGGCGGCCGCCGACTCGGCCGCAGCGCTGAAGCGGCCCCAGTGCCGCAGGGCGGCCTCCAGCACCACGCCTTCGGCGTCGGCCAGGTGGTGGTCTGCCAGTGCGGCGGCGCTGGCCAGGTGCAGCACGCGCCGCTGCAGGGCCGGGTCGTCCACCTCGGCCATGAAGCCCGCGAGCTGGTCTTCGCCGATCTGCGCTGCCAGCAGGCCGCGGGCACAGACGCAGAGCAGTTGATCCTCGCACAGGGTCTGCACCACCCGGGCGAAGCCTCCGGGAGGCAGTGCCAGCTCGCGCTCCAGCTCCAGCTGCCTCAAGGTGTCCAGCTCGGAACGGCAGACATGCCCGTCGGCGATGAGCACCAGGGCCACGATGCGGGCGGCGGCTTCGGGGCTGTTGCGGGGGTAGCTGCGCATGGTGAATCCTTTCAGAAGGTGGCGAGGAGTATTCATGGTGGGGCCGGCCACCATCAAAAAAAAGCAGATATTTATTCAACATGAATTCGAGAAACTCGAATTCTTGTCCCCTTCTGCCCTGCGGAACCTGCGCTCGGCCCGAGGTCTTTGCGCCGCGGACCGAAGTTTTCCGTCGGGTGCGTGGATGATCGCTGCCATGAAGACGCTCCTCGCCTGGATGCTGCTGGCAAGCGCAGCCCTGCTGGCAGGCTGTGCCACGCTGGACGAGCGCCAGCGGCAGTGGATCTTTCAGCCCTCCGACCGCAGCTGGGGGCGTGGCGAGGAGGCGGCGCGGGGGATGGAGGACGTCTGGATCAACTTCCGCTCCGCCGAAACCGGCCAGCCGGTGCGGCTGCACGGGCTGTGGAGCCCGCACGAGCGCTTCGCGGCCGATGCCCGGGCCCCCGTGCTGCTGTACCTGCACGGGGCGCGCTTCAATGTGCTGGGGTCGGCGCTGCGGGCGCGGCGCATGCAGGAGCTGGGGTTCTCGGTGCTGGTGATCGACTACCGCGGCTTCGGTAAAAGCAGCCACACGTTGCCCTCCGAGTCGCTGGCCTACGAGGACGCCCGTGCCGCCTGGGACTGGCTGGGGCGGCAGCACCCGGAGCGCCCTCGCTTCATCTTCGGCCACTCGCTGGGCGGGGCCATCGCCATCGAGCTCGCGGCCCAGGTGCCGGACGAGGCCGGCACGCTGGTGGAGGGCACCTTCACCTCCATCCCGGATGTGGTGGCCTCCTACAAGTGGGGCTGGCTGCCGGTGGGCCCGTTGATCACCCAGCGCTTCGACGCGGTGCGGCGGGTGCCGCAGATCGGCTCACCGCTGCTGGTGGTGCACGGCAGCGAGGACCGCACCATCCAGCCGGAGCTGGGCCGCAGCCTGTTCGAGGCGGCCACCGGCCCCAAACGATTCGAGCTGGTGGAAGGCGGCTCGCACCACAACACCAACGCGGTGGGCCAGCCGCAGTACCGGCTGGCGTTGGCGGAACTGTTCGGGCTGCGCTGAACGGCCGGGCCCGCCCACCCCTGCATTCAAGCTCACCCCAGCACGTCCGCCCAGATGTTGCGCGCCCAGGTGTGGGCATAGCTGGCCTCCAGCGCATTGCGGGCGGCCGACAGGCCACCGGCGCCCGGCACGGGCACCACCGTCTTCTGCGCCGCGTCCCACTTGTGCACCGAGGCCACATGCACCGCCTCGGTCTCGGAGACGAAGCTGTAGCAGGTGTTGGTGATGATGGGCGAGTCGTTCAACGGCTGGCCGGTGAGGTGGGCGATGACGGCATCGGCCACCGCCTTGGCGTGGTTGTTGGCCATGAAACCGGACTTGGGCATGGCGGGTGCAGAAGCCGTGGCGTCGCCGATCACGTGCACGCCGGGCACTTTCGTGGACTCGAAGCCCAGGAACTCCACCCCCACCCAGCGGTTGTTGACCGTAACCAGCGGCTGGGCAATGCGGCCGGCGCGCTGCGGCGGGATGATGTTGAACAGGTCGGCCTGGACGTCCTCGGTCTCCAGCTTGGCCACGCGGGCCCTGGCATCGAACTCCAGCAGCGCGCTGTTGGGGCGGTATTCAATGAGGCCGGGGTAGAGCTCGCTCCAGGCCTTCAGGAACAGGCCCTTCTTGGAAACGATGTCCGGGTTGCCGTCCAGGATCAGCAGCTTGGAGCGGGGCTTGGCGCGCTGCAGGTACTGGGCGACCACGCTGGCGCGCTCGTAGGGGCCGGGCGGGCAGCGGTAAGGCGCCTTGGGGATGGCGATGGCAAAAACACCGCCATCGGGCAGAGTCTCCAGCTGGCGGCGCAGCGCCACCGTCTCCGGGCCGGCCTTCCAGGCGTGCAGGGCCTGGCCGCTGGCGTGGGCCGCCGCCAGGCCGGGCACGGCGTCGAAGTCGAAGTCGATGCCCGGCGCCAGGATCAGCCGGTCGTAGGGCAGCGCATCGCCGCGGGCCAGGCGCACCTGGCGGCGGTCGAAGTCGATGGCCACGGCTTCGTCGCGCACGCGCTGGACGCCGTACTTGTCCAGCCCGTCGTAGGGCAGTGTGATGTCCTGGATGCGCTTGCTGCCGGCCAGCACCAGGTTGCTGATCGGGCAGGAGACGAAGTGTTCGTTGCGCTCGACCAACGTCACCTGGATGCGCGGCTCCCATTTGCGGATGTACTTGGCCGCGGTGGCACCGCCAAAACCGGCACCGATGACAACCACCCGGGCGATGGGCTTTTCGCCGGCCAGGCTGGCGCAGCCGCTCAGGCCGAAGGTGGCGGCACCGGCCAGGCCGGCCCCCAGAAGGGTGCGTCGTTGCAGGGTCATGGTGACTCTCCTTTCAGCGCACCGGCAGGGCGGCAAAGTACTGGGCCAGGCGGCGCAGCTCGTCGTCGCTGTAGCCCCTGGCGTGCTGGTGCATCACGGTGGCGGCGGGGCGCTGGCCGGTCTTGAATTCGATCAGCGCGCGGTAGAGCGTCTCGGCACCACGGCCGGCGATGGCCGGGATGGCGCCCTGGTCACGGCCCTCGGTGCCGTGGCAGGCCGCGCAGGTGGCGGCCCAGGTGCGCACCTGGCGCTCGGCAGGGGAAACCGTCGCAGGGGCCGCGGCGGCAGGGGTGGCCTGTAGGACCGAAGGGGTCTGTGCCGCCAAGGCCGAACAGCCGAGCAGGCCGGCGGCCAGGGTCAGGCTGCGCAGCGCAGCAGAAGGGATCGGGAACATCGGTGGCTCCAGGGGACTGGAAGGTGACTTGGAAACAAGTCGCCACTGTGCCCGCAGCCCGCTGCGCGGCCAAATAGTCTTCTCGCAGAAGCTTATGGCTGCTGCGCATATGGCAGGCAGCGCCGGACGGGCTGGGTGCAGCCCGCCCGCGGCTCGGTCAGAAGTCCTGCATGCAGGCGATCATGGCCTGGCCGAAGCCGGAGCAGGACACCTGGGTGGCGTCGTCCATCAGGCGGGCGAAGTCGTAGGTGACCTTCTTGCTCTCGATGGCCGCTTCCATGCTGGCGATGATCAGGTCGGCGGCCTCCACCCAGCCCATGTGGCGCAGCATCATCTCGGCCGAAAGGATCTGCGAGCCCGGGTTGACGTAGTCCTTGCCGGCGTACCGCGGGGCGGTGCCGTGGGTGGCCTCGAAGCAGGCCACCGAGTCGCTCATGTTGGCGCCCGGGGCGATGCCGATGCCGCCCACCTGTGCGGCCAGCGCGTCCGACAGGTAGTCGCCGTTGAGGTTCATCGTGGCGATCACCGAGTACTCGGCCGGGCGCATCAGCACCTGCTGCAGGAAGGCATCGGTGATGGAGTCCTTGATGACGATTTCGCGGCCCGTCTTCGGGCTGACCAGCCGGCACCAGGGGCCACCGTCGATCGGCTCGGCACCGAACTCGCGCTGCGCCAGGTCGTAACCCCAGTCGCGGAAGGCGCCTTCGGTGAACTTCATGATGTTGCCTTTGTGCACCAGCGTGACGTTCGGGCGGTCGTTGTCGATGGCGTACTGGATGGCCTTGCGCACCAGGCGTTCGGTGCCTTCACGCGACACGGGTTTGACACCCAGGCCGGAGGTCTCCGGGAAGCGGATGCGTCGGCTGCCCAGCTCCTCGCTGAGGAAGCGGATCAGCTTGCGCGCCTCCTCGCTGCCGGCCGGCCATTCGATGCCGGCGTAGATGTCCTCCGAGTTCTCGCGGAAGATCACCATGTCGGTGCGTTCGGGCTCCTTCAGCGGGCTGGGCACGCCCTTGAAATAACGCACCGGGCGCAGGCAGACGTACAGGTCCAGCTCCTGGCGCAGGGTGACGTTGAGCGAGCGGATGCCCCCGCCCACCGGGGTGGTCAGCGGCCCCTTGATCGACACCACGTAGTCCTGGATGGCCTGAGCGGTTTCGTCGGGCAGCCACACATCCGGGCCGTACAGGCGGGTGGCCTTCTCGCCGGCGTAGATCTCCATCCAGTGGATCCGGCGGCGGCCGGAGTACGCATGCTGCACGGCGGCGTCCACCACCTTGATCATCACCGGCGTGGTGTCGATGCCCACGCCGTCGCCCTCGATGAAGGGAATGATCGGCTGGTCCGGGACGTTCAATGTGCCGTCCGGACGCAGGGTGATCTTCTGTCCCTCGGTCGGGACCTGGATGTGTTCGTACATGCAATCTCCAACGCAGGCACCGAAGCGGCGCTGCCCTCGGGCGGAAATTCTAGGTCAGGGGCACCGCCGGCCGGCGGCAGCTGTGGTTCAGGCGCACCAGGCCTGCAGCGGCTCCAGCACGGAGTGCAGCAGCGTCCAGCCGGACACCCCCGCCACCATGGCGCCCGCCAGGCGCAGCGCCAGCGTGCCGCCCTGGGCATCGCGCTGGTTCAGCCGGCTCGGCACGAAGCGCAGCCACAGCCAGGGGCCCAGCACCAGACCGAGCATGCTCGTCAGGCCGAAGGCGGTCATCACCACCGCGCCTTCCAGCGGGCTGGAGGCCACCGCCGCCACCAGCAGGGCGGACTGCAGCAGCCCGCAGGGCAGGATCGGCCACAGCAGGCCGATGCCGGTGGCCTTGAGTTCACCGGGCAGGTGCACCTTCTTCAAGGCAGCGGCTTCCTGCGGACGGCCACCCACCTGCTCCATCCAGGCCTCGATCGAGCGGGGCAGCCGCCCTCTGACCAGCAGGCCCAGGCCGAGAAACAGCAGGAAGATCTGCAGCCCGACCCAGAGCGGCCGCAGCCAGCCGGCGCCTTCGGACATCACCCGCAGCGCCACCGCCACGGAAGCCACCAGGGCCCCCGCCGCGGCGTAGCCCAGCAGCCGTCCGATCATCAAACCGGCCACGGCACGGGCCGGTTGATCCGGCCGGCAACTGCGCCCCACCGCCGCACAGCCGGCGCCGCACATGGCCGCGCAGTGTGGCGTGCCGGCCAGGCCGATCAGGGCCGCGGTGAGGATCAGGGCGCCGGTCATGACAACGGCAAGCGTCGACGCAGCGACCGCAGAGGGAGCGAGACCATCAGATCACGCGGGAGAAGCGCTCCCGGGTGCGGTCGGCCCGCACGTAGCGATCGAAGGCCATGGCGATGTAGCGCACGAAGTACCAGCCCAGCGCGGTGAGCTCGAATCCATCGGCATCCATCGTCAGCAGACCGGCATCGGCATGGTCCTGCAGGGACTCCAGCTCGGCGGCGAAATAGCTCTTCACGTCGATCAGGTGCGCCAGCGCCACCGATTCGTACGACAGCCGCCCGTGGCACATGATGGACATGATCACCGCACGGCGCACCAGGTCGTCGCGGGTGAGCGCCAGGCCACGCACCACCGGCAGGGTGTTGCGGCGCAACGCATCGTAGTAGTCGTCCAGCGTCTTGGCGTTCTGGCTGTAGGTCGGGCCGATGCGGCCGATGGCCGACACGCCCAGCGCCACCAGATCGCAGTCCGGCTGCGTGCTGTAGCCCTGGAAGTTGCGGTGCAGCCGCCCCTGGCGCTTGGCCTGCGCCAGCGGGTCGTCCGGCAGCGCAAAGTGGTCCATGCCGATGTACTGGTAGCCGTGGCTGATGAAGCCTGCAATCGCCCGCGACAGCATGCCGATGCGGTCTCCACCGGTCGGCAGCACCTCGATGGGAATGCGCCGCTGCGGCTTGAAGCGCTGCGGCAGGTGGGCGTAGCCGTACATCGCCACCCGGTCCGGGCGCAGGGCCGCCACCTCTCGCACGGTGTGCTCGAAGCTCTCCGGCGTCTGCTTGGGCAGGCCGTAGATCAGGTCCACGTTGATCGACTCGTAACCCAGCGCCCGTGCCGACACCATCAGCTCGCGCACCTGCTCCAGCGGCTGGATGCGGTGCACCGCCTTCTGCACCTCGGGCTCAATGTCCTGCACGCCGAAGGACACACGGTTGAAACCCAGGCTGCGCAGGTGCTCCAGGCGCTGGTGGGTGACGGTGCGCGGGTCGATCTCGATCGAATACTCGCCCTTGGGCAAAAAATCGAAGCGCTCGCGCAGCGACTGCATCATGCGCGTCAGCTCTGCATCGCTCAGGAAGGTGGGCGTGCCGCCGCCGAAGTGCAGCTGCGACACCGGCTGGCCGTTGCCCAGCGCCGCGGTGACCAGCGACAGCTCATGCGCCACCGCATCGATGTACGGATCCGCCCGCCCGTGGTCGCGGGTGACGATCTTGTTGCAGGCGCAGTAGTAGCACACCGACTCGCAGAACGGCACATGCACATACACCGACAGCGGCCCGCCCGCCCCGGCCACCACACCGGCCGACAACTCCGCCAGCGCCTGCAGGTACTGCTCCGGCCCGAAGGCCTCCACGAACCGGTCCGCCGTGGGATAGGAGGTGTAGCGCGGCCCGGGCACATCCATGCGCCGCAGCAGCTCTTCGTTCAGCGCCGGGGGGTTGTCCGCCCCTTGGGCCGCGGCTTCCGCTCGGGCCATCGTTTCGACCGTGGTCTTCTGTTCCATTGCTCGGACTGTGCCTCTGTCAGGTAGACCCCGATATTGACATGGCTCAAGACAAGCGCGACAACGCGGCTCAGAATCGGCTCAAACTTGATGATTGCCAGTTTGAGCCCGCAACCGTCACTCGCTTGCGCTCAGTTCTTGCTGTTGTTCCGGATGCAATAATGACCGACATGACGCATGAAACCGCCCCATCGTCCCGCATCGATGCACTGAAGGTCGCCTGTTCTGCCTGCAACCTGCGCGAACTCTGTTTGCCGGTGGGCCTGTCGGACGACGAAATGGTGTCGCTGGACGACATGGTCAGCACCCGCCGCAGCGTCAAACGCGGCGAGAGCCTGTTCCATGCCGGCGAGCCCTTTGCGGCGCTTTACGCGGTGCGCACCGGCTTCTTCAAGACGGTGGTGTCCGCCTCCGATGGCCGCGAACAGGTCACCGGCTTCCAGATGGCCGGCGAGCTGATCGGCCTGGACGGCATCAGCAACGACCGCCACTCCTGCGACGCCGTGGCGCTGGAAGACTCGCAGGTCTGCATGATCCCCTACGGCCAGCTGGAGTCGCTGTCGCGCGAGTTCACCCTGCTGCAGCACCAGTTCCACAAGATCATGAGCCGCGAGATCGTGCGCGACCATGGCGTCATGCTGCTGCTGGGCAGCATGCGGGCGGAAGAGCGCCTGGCCGCCTTCCTGCTCAACCTCACCCAGCGCCTGCAGGCGCGCGGCTTCTCGGCTTCCGCCCTGGTGCTGCGCATGACCCGCGAAGAGATCGGCAGCTACCTCGGCCTCAAACTCGAGACGGTCAGCCGCACCTTCTCCAAGTTCCAGGACGAAGGCATCCTGGAAGTCAAGCAGCGCGACATCCGCATCATCGACCAGTCCGCGCTGCAGCGCGTGGTCAACGGCGCCAACTGCTGAGCACCTGAGCCGCTGGGTCGAAGATGGCGGACTCCCGTCCTGCTCCCATCGTCCTGGTCCATGGCGCCTGGGGTGGTGCCTGGATCTGGCGCCGCGTGCTCGGCCCGCTGCGTGCGGCCGGCCACGAAGTCCACGCAGTCACCCTCACCGGCGACGGTGAACGCGCGCACCTGCGCCATGCCCTGCCCGCCGGCGGCATCTCCCTGCAGACCCACGTGGCCGACGTGGTCGCTCTGGTGCAGGCCGAGGAACTCAGCCACATCGTCCTGGTCGGCCACAGTTATGGCGGCATGGTGGTCACCGGCGCCGCAGATCGGTTGACCGCGCAGGACCCGCAGGCGCTGCGCAGCCTTGTCTACCTCGACGCGATGATCCCCCTGCCCGGCGAAGGCTGGGGCCAGCAGCACAGCCCGGAGGTGGTTGCCGCACGCACCGCCGCAGCCCACGCGAACGGCTACGCCCTGCCGCCCCCCGACCCGGACGGCTTCGGCCTGAGCGGTGCCGACCGCGACTGGCTGCTGCGCCGCCAGGTGCCCCACCCCTTCGGCCCGCACCCCCACGGGCCCTACCGCGAGCCGCTGGACTTCGACGCTGAGCGCTGGGCGCGGCTGCCGCGCCACTTCATCGACTGCACCGAACCGGCCTACCCGACCATCGCCGCGATGCGCAGCCGCGCCCGCAGCCTGCCGGGCTTCACCGTGCACGAAATGGCCACCGGCCACTGCCCGATGGTGAGCCAGCCCGAAGCGCTGGTGGCGCTGCTGCTCTCGATCGCCGCCTGACCGGCCCGGGTGCCGGCCCGCCTCATGGGGCGGTGCGCCCGCGCAGCGACGCAAACCGTTACTTTTTCACATCCAGGCCCCTGCGGCTGGCTCATCCCATGAGCCAGTGGGCCGCTATCGTGTCTCCACGGGTGAAAAATCCACTTCAGGGAGGCACCAGAGATGCAAAACCAACCGATCGCACACAGCGCCCCGGACGGCGGTGCGCCGCACGGGCTGAGCGAACACCTGCAGGCGGTTGCCCGGCTGGCGGCACAGGCCGTCCGGGCCGGCAGCGATGACCCCGCGCTGACCGCCCTGGCCCACCTGGCCGGCCTGTGGCACGACCTGGGCAAGTACCGCCCCGGCTTTCAGCGCTACATCCGGCAGGTGGCCGAGGCGCACATCGAAGGCAGGCTGCCGCAGGGCAGCGACAAGAGCCATTCGGGCGCCGGCGCGCTGCATGCCCAATCCTGGTTGAAGGAGAGACAGGGCCCGATCGGTCTGATCAGCGCCCGCCTGCTGCAGTACGTCATTGCCGGTCACCATGCCGGGCTCGATGACTGGTACAGCGAGTCGGGCAACCTGGCCGGCCGGCTGGGCCACGACGACACGTTGCGCGAATACCGGGAGTCCCTGGCCGCGGCACCGAACCCGCAGATCCTCGCGCCTGCACTCGTGCTGCCCGACCCGAAGACGCTGCCACTCACCCCCGGCACCGGCCACGAAGATATCCCCGGCCGCCTCGCCCTGTGGGTGCGCATGCTCTTCTCGGCCCTGGTGGACGCGGACTTCCTCGACACCGAAGCCTTCATGAACCCGCGCGCCGCAGCGCTGCGCGAGGCTGCGGCGCCGTCGATGGCCGACCTGCTCGCCGCGTTCGACGCCTACATGGCGCACAAGGCCGCAGCAGTCGAGTCCGCCGGGCTGGCCGCGAGCCCCGTCAACCGCCGCCGCGCCGAGGTGCTCGCCGCCTGCCGCGCCAAGGCCGCCGGTGCCCCCGGCACCTACACCCTGACCGTGCCCACCGGCGGCGGCAAGACGCTGGCCAGCCTCGCCTTTGCGCTCACCCATGCGCAGCAGCACGGCCTGCGCCGGGTGGTGATGGTGATTCCCTACACCAGCATCATCGAGCAGACCGCCGAGGTCTACCGCGAGGTCTTCGCGCCGCTGGGCCCGGACGTGGCCGAGCGCATCGTGCTGGAGCACCACAGCAACGCCGCCGAGCTGGGTGAGGCAGCCGAAACCACCCGTTCCCGCCTGGCCTGCGAGAACTGGGACGCGCCCGTGGTGGTGACCACCAGCGTGCAGCTCTTCGAAAGCCTGTTCGCCCGCAAGACTTCGCGCTGCCGCAAGCTGCACGCCCTGCGCGGCAGCGTCATCGTGATCGACGAGGCGCAGTTGCTGCCGGTGGACTTCCTGCAGCCGGTGGTGGACGTGCTGCGCCTGCTGGTGCGCGACCACGGCGCCACCGTCGTGCTCTGCACCGCCACCCAGCCGACGCTCACCGAGCAGCGCCACTTCGGCGGGCGCGGGCTGCGCGGCTACGCACCCGGTGAGGTCACCGCCATCATCGACGACGAACCCGCCCTGTACGACGCCCTGCAACGCGTGCGGGTGCGCCTGCCGGCCAACCTGACGCAGCCGCAGCCCTGGGAAGTCACCGCCGAGGCCCTCGCCCGCCACGACGCGGTGCTGGCCATCGTCGGCCGCCGTGCCGATGCCCGCGAACTCTACGAGCGCCTCGCCCGCGACCTGCCCACCGGCCGCGAAGGCCTGTGGCACCTCTCGGCACTGATGTGCCCGCAGCACCGCAGCGAAGTCATCGCCGACATCAAGGCCGCCCTGGCCGCCCGCCGAGAGACCCTGGCCCGCGGCGAGCCGACGGCACCCGTGCGGGTGATCTCGACCCAGCTCGTGGAGGCCGGCGTCGACCTGGATTTCCCGGTGGTCTACCGAGCGCTGGCCGGGCTGGATTCGATCGCGCAGGCCGCCGGACGCTGCAACCGCGAGGGCCGACTGGACCGAGGCGAGGTTCATGTCTTCGTGCCGCCCAAGGCCCCTCCGCCCGGATTGCTGCGACAGGCCGCTCAAGCCTGCGCGCTGGTCTGGGACGGGCTGGATCCGACCGGCGACGACGACCCACTCGCATTGGAGCGGGTGTCGTGCTACTTCGCCCGCCTCTACGGCGGCGCCGAACTGGACCGCCACGGCATCGCGGAACTGCTTAGGCTGGAAATCGACCGCTGCGCCGGCACGCTGGCCGTGAACTTCCGCAGCGCCGCCGACAAGTTCCGCCTGATCGACAACCAGGACGCCGCCACCGTCTTCGTGCGCTGGCACAGCCCACGCTGCCGGGAGGACGTCGATGCCCTGCTCGGCCTACTGGAGCGCGACGGCCCCTCGCGCTGGCTGATGCGCCGACTGCAGCGCTACGGCGTGACGATCTACCAGCAGGACCTGAAGCGCCTGCTCGCCAGCGGCGATGTGCAGGAACTGCTGCCCGGCCTGTACGTGCAGACCGACAGCGACGTGTTCTACGACCCGGTCCTCGGCGCCCTGCTGGGCGGCGCGCCCGGTGACCCCGCTGCGTACTTCACCTGAACCGAAAAGGAGGAACCCGACGATGGCGACCACAACAAGCTTCTGCCTGGACGTGCGCGGCGACTACGCCTGCTTCACCCGACCCGAGATGAAGGTCGAGCGCGTGTCCTACGACTTCATCACCCCCTCGGCCGCCCGCGCGGTGTTCGAGGCCATTCTCTGGAAGCCCGAGATCCGCTGGCGGGTCGAGCGCATCGAGGTGCTGGCCCCCGTGCGCAGGATCAGCGTGCGGCGCAACGAGGTGGGTGCGGTGGTCTCCACCCGCAACGTCACCAGCGCGATGCAGTCCGGCAGCGGGCAGCTGGGCCTGTACATCGAGGACGAGCGGCAGCAGCGGGCCGGCCTCTTCCTGCGCGACGTGGCCTACCGGCTGCATGCGCGCATGGAGGCGGTCAAGGGCGAGGCGCTGCACAACCCGGCCAAGTACGCCGAGATGTTCAGCCGGCGCGCGGCCAAGGGGCAGTGCGTCAACCAGCCTTACCTGGGCTGCCGCGAGTTCGACGCCCGGGTGCGGCTGGTGACCTCGCCAGATGGAGAGCCGGAAGCGCTGGCAGCGGTGGACGGCGACTTCGGCTGGATGCTCTACGACATGGACTTCAGCCGCCCAGCAGACCCGCGGCCGATGTTCTTCCGCGCCCAGCTTGCGCGCGGGGTGCTGGACCTGACAAAGGCGGAGGTGCGGTCATGATCCTGCAAGCGCTGCACGCGTACTACCTGCGCAAGATGCACGACCCCGACCCGGCGCGGCGGCTGCCGGCCGCCGGGCTGGAGGAGAAGGAGATTCCCTTCATCCTGGAACTGGCGGCCGACGGGCGGCTGATCGGCATCAGCGACACCCGGACGCAGGAGGGCAAGAAGAAGGTTGCCCGGCGCTTCCAGGTGCCGCAGGGCGTCAAGCGGGCATCAGGCATTGCTGCCAACCTGCTCTGGGACAGTGCCGAGTACGTCCTGGCACTACCGGATGTCAAGAAGCTGGCTGCAGCGGAAGCCAAGGGATCGGCATCCGACTACAGGGCCCGGCTCGCGGACATGCAGCAAGCCTTCTCCAGGAGAGTGACCAACCTGTTGACGGTTGCGTCGGAGGATACGGGCCTTGCAGCCGTTGCCGCATTCCTCGGGTCGACTCCAGGCGATGCAGTCTTGTCCCATCCACTGGGCGAAGA
>JADJCH010000050.1 GCA_016703325.1 Burkholderiales bacterium
TGGCGGCCTGGGCATGCGGCGCTGGATGCTGCGCTCGATCTGGGCCTGGCCGTTGACCGGGCTGGCGCAGAAGCTGGCGCTGACGGTCTGGGTGCTGGCGGTGCTGGGACTGCCGGCCCGTGCAGCGCTGCCGGTGGCTCGCCTGCACCGTGCGATGACCGGCCGGCCCACCCATTGATGCGCCTGATCCTGCGGGCCTGCAGGGCGTTGGCGCCGCTGCAGCGACGCGGGGTTCAGGCGCAGTCTTGCAGGGCGGCGATCACCCGCTGCACCTGGGTGTCGTCCATCGTGGGGCCGATCGGCAGGCTCAGCACCTGATCCTGCAGCGCTTCTGCGATCGGCAGGCTGCCGGTGGCCAGGCCCAGGCTCGCATAGGCCGGCTGGCGGTGCGGGGCGACCGGGTAGTGGATGACGGTGTGGATGCCCCGCTTGGCCAGCCTTGCCGCCAGCGCGTCGCGCTGTGGATGGCGCAGCACAAACAGGTGCCAGACCGGCTCCACCCCTGCGCGCACGGTCGGCAGGGTCAGGCGGGGGCAATCGGCCAGGCCGGCCAGGTAGGTTGCGGCGATGGCGCGGCGGCGCCGGTTGTCGGCCTCCAGCAGCGGCAGCTTGGTGCGCAGGAAGGCGGCCTGCACCTCGTCGAGCCGGGAGTTCAGCCCGGCCTCCTCGTGGTGGTACTTGACGCGCGAACCGTAGTTGCGCAGCAGGCGCAGGCGTTCGGCCACGTCGGGGTTGTCGGTGGTCACCGCGCCGCCGTCGCCCAGGGCACCCAGGTTCTTGCCGGGGTAGAAGCTCCAGGCCACCGCATCGCCATGGGCGCCGATGCGGCGACCCTGGTAACGCGCGCCATGTGCCTGGGCGGCATCTTCGATCACCCGCAGGCCATGCCGGCGGGCAAAGGCCAGGATGGGGTCCAGGTCGGCCGGCTGGCCGTACAGGTGCACCGGCAGCACCGCGCGGGTGCGGGGCGTCAGTGCCTCGGCGAGGCGATCCGGGTCCAGCGTGGCGCAGGCCGGTCGGGGTTCCACCGGCACCGGGCGGGCGCCCACCTGCGTCACCGCCAGCCAGGTGGCGATGAAGGTGTGGGAGGGCACCAGCACCTCGTCACCCGGGCCGACGCCGCAGGCGCGCAGCGCCAGCACCAGGGCATCCAGCCCGCTGGCCACGCCCACCGCGTGGCGGGCTCCGCAGAAATCGGCGAACTCGGCCTCGAAGTCCGATGTCTCCGGCCCGAGGATGTACCAGCCGCTGTCCAGAACCCGGTCCAGCGCCGCATGCAGGGTCTCCCGCTGGCGCAGTTGCACCGCCCTCAGGTCCAGGAAGGGCACTGCGTCCTGTTCAGCCATGGCTCAGGCCTTCCAGCGCGCGCGCATGAATTCCGGGTAGTCGCGGTAGTAGTCCGCCTCCTCGTACTTGGTGGAGGCCAGCACCATGCACACCGAACCGGAGGAGAAGTTGTCCAGCTCGCGCCAGATCATCGGGCAGACGTACAGCCCGTAGTGCGAACGTGCCAGGTGCACCCGGCGGCGGTGGCGGCCGTCATCGAGCAGCACGTCGAAGCTGCCGGACATGGCGATGATCAGCTGCCGGAGCTCCTTGTGGGCATGGCCGCCACGCTCGGAGCCGCCGGGCACGTCGTAGAGGTAATACACCCGTTCGATGTCGAAGGGCACATGCACGTTCGACTCGATCACCGACAGATTGCCGCGTGGATCCTGGATCTTGGGCAGGTCGATGAGGCGGCAGGCCGCCAGGCTGCCCCGGGCCTGAGTCCAGTCCAGCGTGCCGTCGTCCTGCTGGGGGCTGTCCTGGGGCGCACGCGCCGGGTGGGGCACCGAATACAGCGAACGTGCCTGACGCAGGGTCGGTGACCCGTTCGAATGCGGGGTGAGGTGGGGCAGTTGGGGCATGGCATTTGTATCTTAAGGTATCTTAAGTGACAAATGTCGCGGAAACCGGCCCCTGTTGGTCGTTCGCGAAAGGTCGGTGTGGGTCGGGGCTGTGCCGTGCCTCACCCGGCGCGTGCTCGCCCGCCGCGGCCGGCCTTGCGGTCAGTCGATCGGCGTCAACTTGGCCACCGCCAGGGCCAGCCACTTGGTGCCGTGGCGGCCGAAGTTGATCTGCGCCCGGGCGTCTTCGCCCTTGCCCTCCAGCGTGAGGATCACGCCCTCGCCAAACTTGTTGTGGAACACGCTCTGGCCGCTGCGCAGGCCGTGGCCGGCGTTTTTGGCAGCCGACTGCGCCATCGCCGCCGGCACAGGTGCCGCCCAGGCCGGCGGCGGGGCCGCCGGTGGTTGCCAACCCGGGTTGCGGCCCGCGCCCACCACACCCGACAGGCCGCTGCCGCGCTGCCAGGCCTGCTGGTACTGCTGCGCGTAGCCGGAGCCGAAACCCTGCTGGCGGGGTGTGATCCACTTCAGTCCGCCCTCGGGCAGCTCGTCCAGGAAGCGGCTCTTGACGTTGTAGCGCGTCTGGCCGTGCAGCATGCGGGTCTGGCAGAAGCTCAGGTAGAGCCGCTGGCGCGCCCGCGTGATGGCCACGTACATCAGCCGGCGCTCCTCCTCCAGCCCGTCGGCACCGCTGCTGTTGAAGGAGGTGACCGCGTTCTCGTGCGGGAACAGGCCTTCCTCCAGCCCGGTGATGAACACGCAGTCGAACTCCAGGCCCTTGGCCGCGTGCACCGTCATCAGCTGGAGGGCGTCCTGCCCGGCCTGGGCCTGGTTGTCGCCGGCCTCCAGCGCTGCGTGGGTCAGGAAGGCCGCCAGCGGGGAGAGGATCTCGCCGGTTTCCGCATCCGGCAGCAGGTCCACCGGTGCCGGAGCCTCCGGTTCTCCCGGCTTGGCTGCGGCGAGGGTGCCCGGTGCGGTCTCGTCCACCGGCAGCGCCACCGCGTCCTTGCCGAAGCCCTCCTGGGTCACGAAGGCCTCGGCCGCGTTGACCAGTTCCTCCAGGTTCTCGATGCGGTCCTGGCCTTCCTTTTCGGTGCGGTAGAAGGTGACCAGCCCGCTGGTCTCCAGCATCTGCTCGATGATCTCGCGCAGTGTCAACCCGCGGGTGCCGTCGCGCAGGCCGTCCACCAGCTTGGCAAAGCCGGCCAGCTTGGTCCCGGCCGCGCCGCTCACGGCCCCGACGCTCTGGTAGAGGCTGCGGGCGCTGCTGCGCGCGGCGTCCTGCAACTGCTCCACCGTGCGCGTGCCGATGCCGCGGGCCGGGAAGTTCACCACCCGAAGGAAGCTGGTGTCGTCGTTGGGGTTCTCGATCAGGCGCAGGTAGGCCAGCGCGTGCTTGATTTCGGCGCGCTCGAAGAAGCGCAGGCCGCCGTAGACGCGATACGGGACACCGGCGTTGAACAGCGCCGACTCGATCACCCGCGACTGCGCATTGCTGCGGTAAAGCACCGCGATCTCGCTGCGCGCGGTGCCGGCGCGGTGCAGCTGCTGGGCCTCTTCCACCAGCCACTGTGCGTCGGCGAAATCGCTGGTGGCCTCGTAGACGCGGATGGGTTCGCCGGGGCCCGCCTCGGTGCGCAGCTCCTTGCCCAGGCGGCGGCTGTTGTTCGCAATCAGCGCGTTGGCCGCGTCCAGGATGTTGCCGAAGCTGCGGTAGTTGCGCTCCAGCTTGATCAGGTGGCGCACGCGGAACTCGCGTTCGAAGTCCGCCATGTTGCCCACCTGCGCACCGCGGAAGGCGTAGATGCTCTGGTCGTCGTCGCCCACCGCCAGCACCGCGCTCGGATGGCCTGTGTCGTGGCCGGCAAACATCTTCAGCCACAGGTACTGCAGCTTGTTGGTGTCCTGGAACTCATCGACCAGGATGTGCTGGAAGCGCTGCTGGTAATGCTGACGCAGCGCCGGCTGGTCGCGCATCAGCTCGTAGGTGCGCAGCATCAGCTCGCCGAAGTCCACCACACCTTCGCGCTGGCACTGGTCCTCGTAGGCCTGGTAGATCTCCACCAGCTTCTGGGTCTGGCCGTCGCGCAGCTCGATGTCCTTCGGGCGCAGGCCGTCTTCCTTGCTGCCGGCGATGAACCAGGTCACCTGCTTGGGCACGAAGCGTTCTTCATCCAGGTTCATCGCCTTGATGATGCGCTTGACGGCGCTGAGCTGGTCGCCGCTGTCGAGGATCTGGAAGCTCTGCGGCAGGTTGGCGAGTTTCCAGTGTGCGCGCAGGAAGCGGTTGCACAGGCCGTGGAAGGTGCCGATCCACATGCCCCGCACATTGAAGGGCAGCATCGTGCCCAGGCGGGTGATCATCTCCTTGGCGGCCTTGTTGGTGAAGGTCACCGCCATCAGAGCGCCCGGGCTGAGCTGGCCGGTGGAGAGCAGCCAGGCGATGCGGGTGGTCAGCACGCGGGTCTTGCCCGAACCGGCACCCGCCAGGATCAGCGCCGGCTCGGGCGGCAGGGTCACCGCGGCGAGCTGCTCGGGGTTCAGGTGGGCGAGCAGGCGGTGATGGGTCGGGTCGGCGGTCGGGCTGGCGGGGTGCGTCATCCGGTCATTCTATTTTTGAGGTTATGCTGCGCCGCAACAAAAACCTCGGTTGCCGGCTGGGCCGGTAGATCGGGCGTGCCGGGGAGAGGATGATCACAATGGATCGGAGTTGCCCCGCATGTTCAAGCTGCACCGTCGCCCGCCGCTGCCTGCCCTGGGATTGGCCCTGCAGGGTGGCGGCGCGCATGGCGCGTTCACCTGGGGTGTGCTCGATGCTCTGCTGGAGGCCGGTGACCTGCGCATCACGGGTCTGAGTGGAGCCAGTGCCGGTGCACTCAACGCGGTGGCGCTGGCCGATGGTTTCACCCGCGGTGGGCCGGACGGCGCACGGGAATCGCTGGCGCTGCTGTGGACCCAGGTGGCCGCCGGGGCCCCGCTGGACGGCTGGCTGGCCGGCTCCCCTGAGGCGCCGACGCTGGCGCCGCCCGCCCAATGGGCGCTGCAATGGACCCGGCTGCTGTCGCCCGGGCAATGGAATCCCTTGCAGATCAACCCGTTGCGCAATCTGCTGGCGCAGCAGATCGACTTCGAGCGCCTGCGCCGCGAATGCCGCCTGAAGCTCTACCTCAGCGCCACCCACGCCAACAGCGGGCGCCTGCGCTTGTTCGGTGCCGAGGAGCTGAGCCTGGACGTGCTGATGGCCTCCACCTGCCTGCCCACCCTGCATGCGGCGGTCGAGATCGACGGTGAACCCTACTGGGACGGTGGCTACAGCGCCAACCCGCCCCTGCTGCCGCTGGTGACCGAGGCGCAGGTGGATGACCTGCTGATCGTGGTGCTCGACCCGCTGTCGCATGGCGAGACACCGCACAACGTCGAACAGATCCGCAGCCGCGCGGTGGAGATCGCCTTCAGCGGCCCGTTCCTGCGCGAGGCGGCGCTGCTGGGGGAACTGCAGCAGCGGGCGCAAAGCTCGCAACGTTCGCCATTGCGCTGGTGGGGGCGCAGTGGTTTGGAGCAGCAGCTGCGGCGCAGCCGGGTGCACCTGATCGATGCGCAGGAGGCCCTGGGCCACCTGTCCCCGCAGACGCGGCTGCTGCCGCACCTGCCCTTCCTGGAGCGGCTGCGTGACCTGGGCCGCGAGCGGGCCCAGGCCTGGCTGGCGGGTGAGGGGCAGCAACTCGGCCGCGGCTCCACGGTGAACCTGCTGGAGCGCTTCGGCCGCATCCCCCCGCGGGGGTGATGGCTGCTCAGGCCGCTGCCGGCTGCAGGCGCTGACGGAAGGCACCGAACAGCGGCGGCAGACCGTGCGCCAGCAGCATCGAGGCCTGGAAGCGGTGCCGGCCCCAGCGCTGAAAGGAGCGTGAGCGCGCCGCTTGCCCCATCTCCTGGCGCAACACCTGTGCGTCCACCAGGCGGGCGATGCCCGCCAGCAGCTCCAGGCGGTCCTGCGCAGCGAACCCGGAGAGCGAGTCGATCACCAGGTCGCGGCAGGCGGGGCTGTCCAATGCCACGCAGGGCAGGCCGCAGGCCATCGCTTCGATCAGGCCGGCAGCGTCGTCGGCATCACCGTTGGGGGCCAGGTAGAGCCAGGCCTGGGCGAAGTGGCGTGCCTCTGCACCCGCGTCCTCGCAGGGCAGCACCTTCACCTGGGCGGCCTTGAGCACCGCCTGCACCGCCTCGTCGGCCTCGCCCACCCAGGCGAAGGTCATCTCCGGCTGGCTGCCGGCCAGCAGCACGGCGATCTGGGCATAGGCGGCTGCGAATTCGACATCGTGCGCGCGGGCCCGGGTGACGATCAGCGGGGTGGCGGCTTCCTGCCGACCCACACAGAAGAAGTCCTCCCGCACCGGCCGATCCAGCAGTTCCGGCTGCAGGTGGCGCACGCTGTTGAGCGGGTCCACGCGACCGGGTTGCACCACATAGGCGGCCTGCTGCTCGGCCATCCAGGGCCGGCGACCGAACACGGCCAGCCAGCGCGCGCCGTCGCGCCAGGGGGCGTGGAGGGCCTGATGCTCCGGGGTGTGGAAGAACACCGGGGCCTCGATGCGGCACTCCCGCATCACCTGCATGCCCAGCAGGCTCACCGCCGTGCCGTGCAGGTGCAGGGCCACCAGCGGCTCGGCCAGCAGCTCCTGGCGCAGCCGGCGTGCGGCCTGTGCCGGGCGGCGCAGCCATTGGCCGGGGCGGGTGGCCACCACCAGGTCCACGCTGCGCGGCAGCAGCAGGCGGGCATGTTCCGCATCGGCCGGGTGCAACAGCAGCACACACTGGCGCACATGGGCATCGGCCAGGGCCAGCACGCTGGGCCACAGCAGGCTGTGGGCATCGTCCGAATCCAGCCGGCCGACAAAATGCACGATGCGGCCTTGCGAGGGAGCGGTCACCGGGCCCGGCAGGGTGTGTTCCGGAGGCAGCACCTGGGGCTTGGGCAGGGGGGGCAGGCTCATGCGGGCGTTCTGGTTGGAAACGTTGTTGTTGTTTGTTCTCGCCGGCGTGCAGCTTCAGCGTGCGCCGCTGCCGTACAGCACCACATGCACCGTGCGCCAGAGGATCGTCAGGCGCATGCGCAGGCTGTCGGATTCCACGTAGCGCCGGTCCAGCTCGACGCGCTCGTCGTAGCTCACGTCGTTGCGACCACTGACCTGCCACAGGCCGGTCATGCCGGGGCGCACGCTCAGGTAGTGCCAGCGCACCTGACCGTAACGGGGCAGCTCGGCCACGGTGATCGGGCGGGGGCCGACCAGGCTCATCTCACCGCGCAGCACGTTGAACAGCTGCGGCAGCTCGTCCAGGCTGGTGCGGCGAAGGAAATTGCCGATGGGGGTGACACGCGGGTCGTTCAGCAGCTTGTGATCCCTTTCCCATTCGGCGCGCGCGGCAGGATCTTTGGCCAGAAGGTCACGCAGCATCTGTTCGCTGTTGCGGTACATCGAGCGGAACTTCAGGCAGCGGAACAGCCGGCCGTGTTGTCCGACGCGGTAGTGGCCGAAAAGGATGGGGGCACCGTCGCTGCGCCAGATCAGCAGCGTGACCACCAGCATGACGGGGCTGAGCAGCAGGATCAGCAGCAGGGCGATCAGCTGTTCCACGCGCAGACCCAGCATGGCCTGCCACGGGGTGCGGCGCGGCGCCACCTGCCGGTCGAAACGGCGGGCCACCGCGAGGAACGATTGCACGGGCTTGGGGCTCAGGGCTTCAGTTCGTAACACCTGCATACAATCAATCTCACTCGGTTACTTGATGGGTCGAGACCGGCTCTGTTGTGGAGTATTACCGATTCAGGTCATGGTTGCAGTTGGTTGCAACTTGCGTTGCGTGTTAACACGCTTGACGCTGAACTGAACCTGTAGTTCGTCTACGACATTGAGGTCTTCGACTCCCCTGGCTGCGCATCATGCGTCGGAAATCGAAGCTGCGGTGCACCCATGCCCGCGCCTTGGGGGTTCGAGGGGGGGGTGAGGGGGGCATGCCCCAGGCTGAAGGATGTCCTCCGTCAGGCTTTCAGGCTCAAATGAATGTCGTGGCGTCAAGCTCGACTGCTACAAGTGTTTCCAGTGGTAACCTGAGATCTGAAAAAGATTGGGTGCGAGATGCCGATAAGCCGATCTGCACCCTGTCGAGAGCCGGGTTGCGCCTGACCTTCACATCAAGTCCATGACTCCTGCCCGACTTCTGCTCGTTCTGAAGACCCGCTGGGTCACCGCTGTCGCGGTGCTCGCTGCGGTGTTGGCCCTCACCGCCGGGGTGACGGCGCTGCAACCCCGCCTCTATACGGCAACGGCGGTGGTGATGGTGGACTACCAATCTGCCGACCCGCTGGGTTCGGCCCAGGTGCAGCCGCAGCTGGCCACCGGCTACCTGGCCGCCCAGGTAGACATCCTGCAAAGCGAGCGGTTGATCCGCCGGGTGATCGAGGCCACGGGTGTCGCCGACGATCCTGTGGAGCGTTACCGTGAGCGCTGGCAGGCCGAAACCCGCGGCGAGGGAGACTTCCTCACCTGGTTGTCCGACCGGCTGCGCAAGCAGCACCTGGATGTGCGGCCGGGCAAGGAGTCCGGCGTCATCTCGATTTCGTATTCCGCGCGCGACCGCGAAAAGGCGGCAACGCTGGCCAACGCCTTCGTGAAGGCCTACATCGACACCGCCCTGCAGCTGCGGGTGGAGCCGGCGCGGCGCAATTCCAGCTTCTTTGATGAGCGGACCAGGCAGTTGCGCGACAAGCTGGAAGCGGCCCAGGCCAGGTTGTCCGAGTACCAGCGCGCCAACGGTTTGCTCGCTGTGGCCTCCGACGAGCGGATGGACATCGAGTCGGCACGGCTCAACGAGCTGTCCACCCAGCTGGTGCAAATGCAGGCGCTGGCCGGCGAGTCCGGCAGCCGGCAGACCCAGGTGCGTGCCGCTGGGGACCGTGCGCCGGAGGTGCTGGCCAGCCCGATCGTGGCCGGCCTGACGGCCGAACTGTCGCGCCAGGAGGCCCGACTCAGTGAAATGGCCACCCGCCTGGGTGACCAGCATCCGAGCATCGTGGAGCTGCGTGCCAATGTCAGCCAACTGCGCAGCCAGATCGCCAGCGAAACCCGCCGCGTCACCGCCAGCGTGGGCGTCAACGACGCGGTCAACCAGTCCCGCATCGCGCAAACCCGTGCAGCGCTGGAGGCGCAGCGCGCCAAGGTGTTGCAGATCCGTTCGCAGCGCGATGAGGCCCTGGTGCTGCAGCGTGAGGTGCAGCACGCCCAGGCGGCCTACGACGCACTGTCCACCCGCACCGCCCAGGCTTCGCTGGAGAGCCAGAGCAACCTGTCCAACATCAATCTGCTCAAGTCGGCCACGCCGCCCGCGTTGCCTTCCACCGGCCGGTTTGGTGCCAACCTGACCATTGCCGCTGTGCTGGGCCTGGTGCTGGGCATCGCCGCGGCCGTGTTCCAGGAGCTGCGCAACCCCCGCCTGCGCCATGCGGACGATGTGGGTGATCTGCTGGCGCTGCCGCTGCTGGTAGAGATCCCGTCTGCGGGCCGTACGGCAACCGGTTCGGCCAAGGCGGCCGGCTTCTGGCCACGCCTTCAGACCGGCAACGGTCGGGCTCCCAAGGGCTGACCCGTCGGACATGAGCCCTCCGCTTGTCGATGACGCCCTGCTCAGCCCGGAAGGTCCGCGCTTGACCCGGCGCCGCCGCTTCATGCCGCCGCCGCTGGCCTTCAAGCTGGCCGAGCTGGCGCTGTCCAACGCCGCGGTGTTCTCCTTCCCGCTGGTGTTTGCGGTGGTGTGCGGGCGCACGCTGGGCATTCACGACTACGGCATCGTTGCCTTCTACTCTTCGCTGGCGGCCTTTCTGGGCATGTTCGTGGAGTTCGGCTTCGACTGGTACGGCATCCGTGAAGTGGCGCAGAACCAGGGCGATCCGCAGCGCTGTCACCGCGTGCTGTTCAACATCACCGCGGCCCGGCTGCTGCTGTCTGCGGGCGTGTTCGTGGTCATCTGGCCGGCGCTGCTGTGGGAGCGTGGGGCGGTGGAGCTGCCGCTGATGGTGGCCAGCGCCGCCTACATGGTGGGTTTTGCCTTTGATGCCTCCTGGTACCTGCGGGCGCTGGAGCGCACACGGCTGCTGCTGGCCATCAATGCCGGTGTGAGGCTGCTGTGCATCGTCGTTCTGGTGGCGGTGGTGACGCAGGTGGCCACCATGTGGAGCGCGATGTGGGTGTACGCGCTGGTATCGCTGCTGACCAGCGGCATCACCTGGTGGCTGCTGCTGCACCAGGGCCTGGCGCGCCGGGCGGTGGTGGAGCTGCGCTTCATCGGCGCCCTGATGAAGGAGTCCTGGGCCATCGTGCTGGGCAACCTCAACGGCTCGCTGCTCACGCATGGTGGCATCGCGCTGCTCGGGCTGATCGCCGAGCCGGCAGTCGTCGGTGCGGCCACGTTGGGGCTGCGGGTGCGCGCTGCGGCACAAGGGGCGCTGCTGCCGTTGTCGCAGCTGGGCTTCGTGCGGCTGTCCGGCCGTGCGAAGGAGTCGCCGCTGGCGGCTTTCGCGTTGGGTCGCCGGTTGCTGATCATCACGCTCGTCTTGTCGGTGCTGGTGGCGCTGGGTTGCATGTGGGCCGCGCCGCAGATCAGCCAGATCGTCTTCAAGTCCGAAGTGCCGCTGGCGGTGGGCTTCGTGATGATGCTGGCGCTGACGCTGCCGGTGCAGATGGTGGGCAACCTGTTCGGCCTGCAGAGCCTGGTGGCGCTGGGCCAGGAGCGGCGCTACGCGGCCATCCAGGTGGCGGCATCGGTGCTGTTCTGCGCGATGTTGTTCGGACTGGCGTCGGAGTTTGCGTACGGCTGGGCCCTGCTGGCGGCTGAGGCTGCGGTGCTGGTGGCTTCTGCCGTGGCATTGATGCGGTTGAAGGCCAAGGCCTGCGTATGACTGACAGGCCGATCCGCCGTGCGTTCTCTCTGTCTGGAACGCAACCTTCCTTGGCTGCCATGCCGTGGTGGTGTTCTCCAGCCGGTTTGGCGTTTGGTTTCCTGCTTCCCGTGATGGGGGTGATTTACCTCGGCGGTGAATCCGGGGCCAGTGGTTTGACGATCCGTGGTGTGCGTTATCTCAATGAGCATTTTCTCCTGCTCGGCGCATTGCTCATCATTTCGCTGGCGCTCCCGGCATGGCTGGGAGCGCAGATCCAGCTGAGCCGAACACGCCAGGAACCGAACTACGCAGACTGGGATGTCGCGGTCCAGTTTGTGGCTGGAATTGCAGTGTTCGCGTACCTGATCTGGTTCAAGGACATCTTCTTCAGCCCGGCCACCTTGTTCGGTGTGCTGACGGGTTCAGTGAAACTCTCGCGCAGTGAAATCGGCCTGACGCCAGGGTTGACCTCACTGGCCAATATGGCCCCAGCCTTTTACTCGATCTATGCCTACCGGCTGCTGAAGAACGCATCTTATCGTGTGCCCAGAGCGCTGCACATCTGGTTCGGGGTGCTGCTGTCGCTGACCTTGTTCCGGGTGTACGTGTGGTCGGAACGGCTGGCCCTGATTGAACTGCTCATCCCATTTGGTCTGGCGATGGGTTGGTGGGTTGCGAACCGGCGCAGTGCACGTTTTTGGTCGATCGTGCGGGTCTTCGGCCCCTTTGCGGCCCTGCCTTTCATCATTCTGTTCTTTGGTGCAAGCGAATACTTCAGGTCATGGACCTCCGACACTTATCGGGGGAAGATGGACTTCTGGGATTTCGTGATCGGTCGGCTTGCAAGTTACTACTACACCGCTCTGAACAATGGTGCTGGTATGGTGGTGATTCTGCCGAATGCGACGTTCGAGTTCGAGTTTTTACTGGAATGGCTCCACAAAGCTCCGTTCGGTCTTGGGAAACCATTTTCTGAGTATGTTGGGTGGCAGGAGTCCAGGTTCTTTTGGTACCTGTATTCCTATCAGGATCCTGAGTTCAATAGCCCCTCTGCCATCTATGCGGTATTGAACGACATGGGACTCTATGGCGGGATCGGGTACTTCATGTTGGAAGGTCTTATCGCCGGATTGGCCTTTCGGGCCTACCGTCGAGGTGGTTTGGCGGGTGTCCTGATCTTTCCACTCTTTTTCATTTCCTTGGCGGAGATCTACCGCTACACCTACCTGGGGCAGCCGCGCGCTTTCACCTGGGTGCTCGCGATGATTCTGGTGGCGGTGCTGGTGGTGATGGTGTCCACGGTCAGAAAGGCCCGTGCCGCAGGCCGGGTCACGTCTTCGCAGAGGGGATGGGCGCCCACCGTTCTGACGGCGCCTTCGGGCCTGGGGGACTGACGCGATGCTGATCAACGGCCGTTTCCTCACCGAAGGTTCCCCAGGCTTCGAGGGCTTTGCCCAGCACATGATTGCCGCACTGGAGCGGCGTGGCGAGCTGGGCGGCGCGCGGGTGGCCGTGCCCCGGGGCACGCTGCCGATGCTGCCGTTGCCGGCCAGTTTGCCGGTGGATCCTGCGGGCGCATTTCATGGGGCTGCCTGGGAGCAACTGGACCTGCCGCGCCTGGCGGGTGACGGCTGGCTGGTCAACTTCTGCGGCACTTCGCCCTGGCGCAGGCGCCGGCAGCTGGTGGTGGTGCAGGACCTGGCGGCGTTGCTGGCGCCCGGATTGCTGTCCGCCTGGCAGCGCCGCTGGCAACTGCAGCAGCTGCGCTGGCAGCTCGCCAGCGCCCAGTGTGTGGTCACGCTGTCGCAGGCGGCGGCGCGGGCGCTGTGGCCGCTGCGCTCGGCGAGTCAGGAGATCGAGGTGTTGTTCCAGCCCGGGGATCACCTGCTGCGCCAGCCGGCCGACCGGTCGGTGCTGGAGCCGCTGGACCTGCGCGGTCGCCGTTACGTGCTGGCCGTCGACGGCCGCTGGCCGGGCGGCAGCAGCGAGCGGGTGGAGCGTTTGATGGCTGAACTGGGGCTGCCGGCGACGCTGCTGGTGGTGATGTCGGATCGGGACCCTTCGCAGCAGGCACACCAGGCACCGCGGGCGCCAGCGGCGGATCCCCGCGAGCAGCGCCACGTCGTCTCACCGACGCCTGCCCAGCGCCGTGCGCTGTATGAGGGTGCTGCCTGCCTGGTCTACGCACCCGCCCACGCGGCCAGCGCAGAGCCGGTGGCCGAGGCACTGTGCTGCGGCTGCCCGGTGGTGGCCACCCGCCGCGCGGCCCTGTGGGAAATCTGTGGCGACGCCGCGCTGTACGCCGAGCCCGACGACCTGCCCGCCCTGGCCAGCCAGCTGCGCCGGCTGCTGGGCTCCACCCACCTGGCCCGCGAGCTGCGCGCAGCCGCCCGCGAGCGCTCCCTTGATTTGACCTGGGACCGGGCAGCGATGCTGTTTTCGCTGCTCGGCCAGCAGCTGGCCGAATGACGACGGGCGGCCATGCCCATCGACGCCAGCCCTTGAATTTGACTTGAGATAGGTGAAGCCATGAAACGCGACCTCCCCCTGAGCAGCCTGGAGCACGACATGCCTCACTCGGAAGACTCCCGGGGCGTGTCCGCACCGGGCAAGCCCATCGGCCAGATCATCCGGGACGTGCGCCCGCTCAGCGATGCCGACCTGGACCACATCCTGGTGGTGCAAAAGCGCATGGGTGTGCGCTTTGGCGAGGCGGCAGTGGCGCTGGCCCTGGTGTCGCAGAAGGATGTGATGTGGGCGCTGTCGCAGCAGTTTCGTTACCCCTTCCCGCACCAGCCGGGCATCCTGGCGGCCAGCGAGATGGTGGTGGCCTCCGACCCCTTCGGTGCCCAGGCAGAGGCCTTCCGCGAGCTGCGCTCCAGCATCTCGGCGGCGCAGCAGCTCACCGAACGCCGTCCGCTGGCGGTGCTCAGCCAGGCGCGTGGGGACGGGCGCAGCTTCGTGGCGGCCAACCTGGCGCTGGCCTTCTGTCAGCTGGGTGAACGCACCGTGCTGGTCGATGCCAACCTGCGTTCCCCGGGGATCCACAAGCTGCTGGGCATCCCGGAGCGCCCCAGCTTGAGCTCCCTGCTGTCGGGCATGCCGCTGGCCCGCCCCTTCGACCGATCGGCCCAGATGCCGCAGCTGTACGTGCTGCAGGCCGGCACCCCGCCGCCCAACCCGGTGGAGCTGCTGGATCGGCCTCTGTTCGGCCGCCTGCTGGGTGAACTGCAGCGCAACTTCGACCGCGTCATCGTCGACACCGCCTGCGCCAGCGGCACCGCCGACGCCCGCGTGGTGGCCTCCGCCTGCCGCCAGGCCGTGCTGGTCGGCCGCAAGCACCACACCCCGGCGCTGCAACTGAATTCGCTCAAGTCCCGGCTGCACAAGGTGGGGGTGGACGTGGTGGGGGTGATCCTCAACGACCACTGACATCACCTTGACACCCGCACCGCGCTGCTCCTACCGATTCCATCCACTGCATCAGGAACACCTTCTCCCATGAAGATCGCATTCGTCACGGAGTTGTTCGCCCCCAGCGTGGGCGGGCAAGAGGTCCGCTTCGAAGAGCTGGGCGCCGAACTCGTCAAACGGGGGGTGGAGGTCAACCTCTACACCATTCGCCACGACCTGAGCAGCCCGCGCGACGAGGTTCGCGGCGGCATGGCGGTGCACCGCATCACCGACTGCGCCGGCTACAAACACCCGCGCCTGCGCCGCCATCCCTGGGGCATCCTGAAGTTCACCTGGGCGCTGCGCCAGCGCCTGGCCGAGCTGCAGTCCCACGATGCGGTGGTCTTCAACATCTGGCCGGTGCTTCCCCCGCTGGTGCTGGGCCGCGCACTGCGCGGCAAGGCAGTGGTGGATGTGTGCGAAACCCGTTCCGGCCGGTTCTGGCACTGGATCTACCAACGGCTGGCCGATCTCCCGAAGGTTCGTCTGCTGGGGGTGAGCCCCGAGATCGTGCGGCACATGCTGCGGGTGCACGGTGCCCCGTCCAAGGATGCCCATGTCGCCGTCAGCGGGGTCGATCTGGAGGCAGCACCGCAGCCGCCGTTTGCAAAGGATCCGCGCCAGATCATGTACTTCGGTCGCCTGACCGAACACAAGAACCCGCGCATGCTGGTGGAGGCCTTCTGCCGTTCCACGCTGCCCGGACGGGGCTATCGACTGGTGGTGGCCGGGGGTGGACCGGAGCTGGAGGGACTGCGCCGCGACTTTTCCAACCCCGCGCTGGACATCCTCGGTCGCGTCTCCGACGAGCAGAAGTGGAGTCTGCTGTGCGCGTCGTCGCTGCTGGTGCTGCCCTCCCGGCGCGAAGGTTTTCCGCGGGTGGTCGCCGAGGCCGCCTGTGTGGGCACACCGACCCTGACGCTGGACTACCCCGACAACGGGACGCGGTTCGTGGTGCAGGACTACGGCGTGGGCCGCTCTGTGGATGCCACCGAGCAGGCGCTGGTGGCCGCTTTGGAGCAGTTTGCTGCAGCCCCGCAGGAATGGGCTGCGCTGGGTTCCGGTTCGCTCAAGCGCGCCCGGGATGAATTTGGCTGGGAGCCGGTGACCACACGGCTGCTGAACTTTCTGACTCTCGAGAGGAATTGATCATCATGAAAAAGGTTCTTTTGACCGGCGGCGCAGGATTCATCGGAAGCCATGTGGCTGACCTGCTGCTGGGGCGTGGCTGTGAATTGACGGTGCTGGACAATCTTTCCTTCGGCCGGCGCGAGCATGTGCCGGCTCAGGCCCGTTTTCTCCAGATGGATCTGGCCGACCGTGCCGGCGTGATGGAGTGTTTCCAGGCCGGTTTTGATACCGTGGTGCATCTTGCGGCGATCCATTTCATCCCGTATTGCAACCAGCACCCGGACCTGGCCTGCCGCACCAACGTGGAAGGCACGCAAAACATCTTCGATGCCGCCCAATCCAGCGGAACCGTGCAGCGCCTGTTTACCGCCTCCACTGCAGCGGTGTATCCGGACTGCGCAGGACCGATCGATGAAACCGTGGCGCGCGGCCCGATGGATGTCTATGGCATGACCAAGTCGGCCAATGAGGAGCAGGCCGCCATCCTGGCGCGCCGCAGTTCGATCCATGTGTCGGTGGGCCGGTTCTTCAACGCCGTGGGTGGCCGCGAAACCAACCCTCACCTGGTGCCGGACATCCTGCAGCGCCTGAAGAAATCCAACACCATCGAAATCGGCAACACCACACCCAAACGCGACTACATCGATGTGCGCGACATGGCTTCGGGCGTCATGGCCATGCTCGAAGGCAATCAGTCCTCCATCGATACCTGCAACATCGGTACCGGCGAGGTGTATGACGTGGCAGAGATTGCCGCCTTCATTTCCGAGATTCACGGAGCGCCGATCGAGTTGCAACCGGTCGAGCGACTGATCCGCAAGGTGGAGCGGCAGAACCTGCAGGCCGACAGCCGGCGGCTCCAGACGCGATACGGTTGGAAACCGAAGTACTCCGTGCAGGACTCGATGCGTTATGCCCACGAGTGGTACACCAACCTCTGATCAGGCCTGAGCGTGAGCGTCGCCATCAATGCACGTTACCTGCTGCACCGGGTGACCGGTGTGCAGAGGTATGCCCGGGAAATCGTGGCCCGTTTCCCGAGCGGGCGGGGTGAACCGAGTGACCCGTTCCGGTTGATCGAAGCGCCGCAGTGGGCCAAAGGTGCCAAGGGGCACCTTTGGGAACAGGCACAGTTGCGGCTGGCGGCTGGGAGTTCACTGCTGTGGAACCCCTGCCAGACGGGACCCATGGGCTTGAAGCGCCAGGTGGTCACGGTCCATGACATGGGCACCTTCGACCACCCGGAGTCGTATTCAGGCGCCTTCGCCGCCTGGTACCGGCAATGCATGACCTCCGTGGCGACTTCTGCGGCCCATGTGATCGCGGTGTCGGAGTTCACCCGGGAGCGGCTGCTGCACCACGTGCGCATCGACCCTTCCAAGGTGACCGTCATTCTGGAGGGTGCCGATGTACGTTTCCGCCGTGCTGCGCCCGAGCAGGTTCTGGCCATTCGCACAAGGCTGGGACTGAAGCCGGATCAACGCATCCTGCTCAGCCTCGGGTCGCTGGAGCCGCGCAAGAACCTGGCCGCGCTGCTGCGGGCCTGGGCTGCACTCAGTCCGGCGCTTCGAGGGGATGCGGTGCTGGTGCTGGTGGGCAAACAGGGCGACCCGGCGGTGTTCAAGGGCGTCGGTATCGAGTCCATTCCGCCGGGGGTTCTCTTCACCGGCTACCTGGACGATGAAGACCTGCCCACCATCTACTCCGCGGCCTCGGCCTTCATCTACCCGTCGTTGTACGAGGGCTTCGGCCTGCCGGTGCTGGAGGCCATGTCCTGCGGCACGCCGGTGGTGACATCCAATCTTTCATCGCTGCCCGAAGTGGCGGGAGACACCGGCCTGCTCATCGATCCGCGATCTGATGCTGAACTCCTGTCCGCATTGGAGCGCTGCCTGACCGACGATGCCTGGTTGGGCCGATCTGCCGCTGAAGGATTGGAACGCTCGCGCCGTTTTTCTTGGGACATGGCAGCGGACCAGACCTGGAAGCTGTTGAAGGCTCATGCGTAGCGTTTCGACGGTTGAGCGGAACGCCGATCGTTCTCTTCCTGGCGCCAAACTGACCGGTCTGGAACTGCTCCGGTTTGCCTCCGCGCTGGCGGTACTGATCTGGCATTACCAGCACTTTTGGTATGTCGCAGACATGCCGGTTGATTTCATCCGGGAGAAGCAACCGTTGTATGGCCTGCTTTGGCCTCTATACAACTACGGCGTGTATGGAGTCCAGGTGTTCTGGATCATCAGTGGCTATATCTTCTTCTGGAAATATGCGGCAGGCATCGCCGATGGCCGGGTGAGCGGCTGGAAGTTCCTGGTGTTGAGGTTTTCCAGGTTGTATCCGCTGCACCTGGTCACGCTCGTTGCGGTGGTCGTGCTGCAATGGAAATTCCAGGCGTTGTCCGGGCAACCCTTTGTGTACCCCAACAACGATGGTTTCCACTTGATGCTGCAGTTGGGGTTGGCCAGCAACTGGGGCTGAGGTCGGGCCGAGTTTCAATGGGCCGATCTGGTCCATTTCCCTGGAGGTGGTGGTCTACGGTCTGTTCTTCGGCGTCATGCGCTTGGTCGGTTCAGGGCGTTGGGTGGCGCCGGGGATGCTGTTGCTGGGCGCTCTGGGGTATCTGTTGAAGATTCCAAGCCAGATATTCCAGTGCGTGTTCTGCTTCTTCCTCGGCGGATTTGTCGCTCAAACGGGGGGGGGCTGGCCGCGCAAACAGGGGGTGGACAGGTTGCTGAGATTTATTCTTCTGTCCGCGCCGTTGGTCTTCTTCGGGTACGGATGGCAGAACTCCAAACCGTTCCTGCACTTGTTTGTGGTGGGGTATTCAGCCACGCTGATTCATTGGTTGGCTGAATACTGCAGTTTGCCGCGGGCCTCGCAGTATTGGGTGGAGCTGGCAGGCAACCTCACGTACTCCAGCTATCTGCTGCATTTTCCGGTTCAGCTCAGCCTGATGTTGCTGTCCGCCCAGATCGGCCGGTCCTTGCCGAAGGACAGTCCAGCCTTCCTTGCAGCGTAC
>JADJCH010000051.1 GCA_016703325.1 Burkholderiales bacterium
GTCGGCACCCAGGCTGGCTGGCGATGTCACTGGTGGCGCTGTTGATCGAGCTCTCGGCTTGATGGCCTGCGAGCGCCACGGCGCAGGCCGTGCTCGGGCCGGCACAGGCTCAGCGCCCTCGCCGAAGCAGAGGCTCCAGTGCCTGCGCCAGTTGCTCATGGGCTTGCGCTTCAATGAGTGCGTCGTGCGCCAAACTGATGCGCCGGATGGGCCAGTCCAGGATTTGCTGCGCACTCGCGGCGGCGGCCATGGGGTCGCGCACCAGCGCGCGAACATGCAATGGCACGCCCATTCGGCCCCGCACCCGGGTCAGCCCCGCCCACAGCCTGGCCTGCCAGGGCAAGGCATCACCCGTCCACCACTGGCACACATCCGTGAGGATCAGGGTGCCGCTACTGCCGTGGAACCAGACCGTCTCGTTGATCAGCGGCATGCCGCGCCCAGGTGGTATGCCAGCTCAGGCTGCCAGCTGCCGGGCTCCTCGGGCAAGGGATGGCCCGGCAGCTCTGGCCGCTTGCGGGCCAGCCCGGGCGCCAGGTACAGCATGGCCTGAGGAAAGGCCTGTATGAAAGCGCCGGCAAACAGATGGTGGGCGCAGTTGGGTGCCACCACCGCTGCCACAGGGCCCAGCTGCTGCAACTGGGTGAACAGTTCGGCGCTCAAAGCCACAGGAGAGTGCACCCAGAGCTGGCCGCTGGTCAGCCGGACGACGGTCATTCGCGTGTGCGCCGGCACGCCATTGACGACCAGCGCCTGTCGCACCTGCCAGATGTCTTCACAGACAGAAACCAAAGTCGAGGATGTCATGTCGTGAATGTTGCTCACCCGCCATGAACCCGGATAGAACGCTTCCGACACAGCCCCTTCGGCCCAGAATCCGCGCACCGGCCGCCACGATGCACCCCAACCAGACCCATCTTCCTCTCAGCGACGGCCAGCTGTGGCTGCCCGCTCTCGACCTCTCGGGCTGTGTGGTGGCAGCCCTGTCCAGGCGCGCAGAGGCGGCGCACCTGAAGTCCGACGCCGACTTCTACAACCACTACCCCGCATCGCCCTATTGCACTTTGTCGTGGTGGATAGAAGGACAAGGCCAGTGGTGCGATGTCGGCGGCGAAAGGGCTTCAGCCCATGGCAGGCGCACGCTTCCCCGCATCACTTTCAATGGCCCCCAAAGGGGTCCCGTGACCACTTGGTGCACACCGCCGTTCCACGGCGTGATGCTGAATTTCAGGCCCGAGGCCTTGCGACACCTGACCGGGATGGACGCGGGCAGCTGGCTGGACAAGTGGGGGGATGCACGGGAGGCTCTGCCACCTTCGTGGCAGGGTTTCCTGCAGGCGATGCTGGAGGCGCCGGACGACTTCACCCGGATGATCCACATCGAGCAGTTCGTCGGTACACAGTGGCGCGCGGTCCAAACCCGATCGATTCAGCGGCGAGAGCGCATCCACGACTGGTGTGAGGACCTGGCCCGCCGCGCGGCATTGAGCGGCAAGGGACGCAGCGCCCGCCAGTTCGAGCGGCGCTTCAAGCGGTGGCTGGGTCTTCCGCACCGCGAGCTCTTTGCGATGGGACGTGCTGAGCGTGCCTTCTTCGAGGCCCTGGACCAGGACGGCAGCCCGGAAGATCTGGATTGGTCCGACGTCGCCATTGCGGCAGGCTACGCCGACCAGTGCCACATGATCCGCCAGGCGCGCAGGATCTCGGGCTTCACGCCGGCAGTGCTGTTCAAACGCGTGAAGTCGGATCCGTCATTCTGGACCTACCGGCTGTGGGGTATTGGGGGGTAGTGAGCGGCCCGCCGTTTTTCGCCTGCGGTGAAGCCACAACCGCTGGAGCCGCTGTGCTCCTCCGGTGCTGCGCTCACGTGGGGGTGGAGGGCGGTGCCCCATCCGCCCCAGGCCCTTGAGCACGGCGACCTCCCTCACATCCTCAAGCCCGACCGCCCCACCAGCACCGCGGCCAGCAGCGCAAAAGTGACAAAGCCGGCCATCGACATCCAGCGCAGCCGCCGGGTGCGCGCGGGCAGCAGGGCCTGCAGGCTGGCCGGCGGGCGCAGGCTCAGCGCGCCGCTGGCCAGGCCGGCGGCGGCGCCACCGAACAGCGGCAGGTAGAGCGCGAAGCCGATGTAGCCGTACTCGCGCTTGAGCAGGCAGAAGGGGCAGTGGTGGTGCGGCGACTCGTAGACGTAGGGCGAGACGGCCGCCACCACCGCCACCAGTCCGACCACCAAAAAGCCCAGGCTGGCGGCGCCGTAGCCCACGGCCAGCTTCGGGAACCGCCCGGCCGCCCAGCCCCAGGCCAGCAGCAGCGGCAGGGCTGCAGCGAGCAGCCACAGCGCCGCATCGGGGGCGAGGGCCGAGGCGTGGGCGGCGATGCCCTCGCGCTCGGGGTGGAAAGCGCTGCCGCAGCAGGAGGTGAGGGTGTCGGGCTGCAGGTCGGTGAAGTAGGCCAGCGTCAGCGCCGCATCGGCCAGCGCCAGCGGCAGCAGCGCCAGCAGCAGGCGGTACTTGCGGCGGGTGAGCGGCTGGTCGCGCCCGAGTACGTCGGCGCGGTGCAGGGCCAGCCAGGTGACCGCGCCGAAGAACAGCGCCAGCTTGGCGTACAGCGCCGGGAAGCCCCAGGCGCTGGCGTTGAAGCTGCCGAAGGCGCACATCGCCCCGACCAGCAGCGGCGCGATGCGGTCGGCGTTGTAGACCATCAGCAGCACCGCGGCGCCCTGCAGCCACAGCACCTGGGCCAGCACGGTGGCCACCAGCTCGCTGCGGCGCTCCAGCTCGATCTGGCGCCGGCTGCCCTGGTTCACGTCCCAGTCGCGCAGCAGGCCGACGGCGAACACGCTCGCCGCGGTCAGCGCTGCCGCACCGAGCAGGGCCACCAGCAGCAGCGCCATCACCGGCGCGTGCATCAGCATCGGCGCACCCCCTGCACCGCGCCGTCGGCCATGCGCACCACGCGGTCGACGGTGGGAGCCTCGATGATGCGCGGGTCGTGGCTGGCGATCACCAGGGTGCGGCCCTGCGCCTTGAGCGCCGCGACGATCTCCAGGAACTGGCCGGCCAGCCGGCCGTCGAGGTTGGCGGTGGGCTCGTCGGCGATCAGCACCTCCGGGTCGTTGATCAGCGCGCGGGCAATGGCCACGCGCTGCATCTCGCCGCCGGAGAGCAGCTCGACGCGGGCCTCGGCCCGGTGGCCCACCGAGAGTTGCGCCATCACCTCACGGGCGCGTTCGACCAGCCGGCGGTGCGGCAGGCCCAGCGGGTAGGCCGGCAGCATGACGTTGTCCAGCGCACTCAGGCCGGCAATCAGGTTGAAGCGCTGGAACACGATGCCGAAGCGCCGCCGCCGCAGCTCGGCCAGGTGCAGCTCGGGCAGGTTGGACACCAGCTCGCCACCCAGGCGGATGCGGCCCTCGCTGGGCCGTGCCACGCAGCCGATCAAGGTCAGCAGGGTGGTCTTGCCCGAGCCGCTGGGGCCCTCCAGCACACTGATTTCACCCAGCGGCAGCTGCAGGTTGACGTCGCGCAGGGCCAGCACCTCGTTGGGCTGGCCTTCGTTGAAGCGTTTGCTGACCTGGTCGAGTTCGATCATGGTGTTGGTTTTGGGGGGTCAGCGCATGACCGCGTCAGGGTCGGCGGCCGCGGTGCGCCAGATCGGGATCACGATGGCCACCAGGTAGGGCAGCAGCGCCAGCAGCGCCAGGGTGGCCAGTTGCAGGCCGTCGACGCTGGGGTTCAGCGCCATGCTCGGGAACAGCACCGACCAGCCCTGCAGCACCGGGCGCAGCAGCGGCGCACCGAACAGGAACACATGCAGATAGGCCAGCAGCCCGCCCGCCAGCAACGCGGTGGTGGCGACCAGGCCGGCCTCCCAGAGCTTCATGTGGATGATGTCGCGGGTGTCCCAGCCGATGGCCTTGAGCACACCGATCTCGCGCCTTTCCTGCGCCGACAGGCCGCTGGCCTTGTCGAAGGCGAGGATGCCGAAGGCCAGCACTGCCGCGCCCAGCAGCGCCAGCAGCAGGCCCTCGCGCCAGCTGAACAGGTTCTCGTAGGTGCGCAGCAGGTCGGCGCGGGTGACGATGCGGTGGCGGCGCAGCGCCAGGCCGGCCTTCTCGGCCACCTTGGCCACCTCCTTCGGGTTGCGCACGTACAGCGCCAGGTCGGTGAACTCATCGGGCGCGAGCTGGAAGAAGCGGCGGAAGTCGGCCTCGGCCAGCAGCACCAGGTCGGTGCTGAAGCCGGCGGTGGCCTGCGGCAGCACCGCACGCACCTGCAGGTTGAGGAATTCACCCGAAGGCGCCACCAGGAACAGGCGCTGCCCGGCCTGCAGCTTGCGCAGCCGGGCCACGCCCTCGCCGATCAGCACCTGCCCGGGTTCGGGACGCAGCCCGGCCGCCTGGGCGGTGCCGGGCGGCACCTGCAGCGTGTAGTTGCCCGCAGTGGAGGTGTCGTAGAGGTAGCCCCAGAGCCGGCCCTCAATGCGCTGCACACCGCGCAGGCCCTGCAGCCGCTCCAGGTCGGCACTGCGGCTGAGCGCATGCCGGCCCATCTGCAGTCCCTGGACCACCACGTCGGGCGCCCCTTCGAGCACCTGCGCGGCGTCCTGCCGCAGCGCACTGCCCAGCAGCATCACCGAAGCCAGCGCAAACACCAGCAGAGCGTGCACCAGCAGCAGGCCGAGGTTCTTGGCGCGCTGCCGCGCCATCGCCGCCAGGGTGTAGTCGATCAGGTAACGCTGCCGGTTCAGCCAGGTGTGCATGGCAAAGTGATCGAGAGAATCATTCGTCGGTCCGCGGCGTGGCGACGGGCTCCGGTGGCATGAGCTGCAGGCCCGCGGCGGGAAAGTGCCGCGGTGGTGCGACCCAGGCGCCGGAGGGAAAGTGCTCCGCGCCGCCGGGTGCGTCCTGAAAGGCCGAGTGCAGGTCGGCCAGGCCGGGGTGGCGGGTGTAGCGCGCCTCGGTGAACCAGGCCGCGTCGGTGAGCGCCAGTGCCTGCACCAGCGCGCGGCTCTGGGCCCGGGCCTCGTGGGCAGTGCCCTGAGCCCAGGCTGCGTGCAGGGCCAGCGCCAGCCAGCCCAGCAGCAGGGCGCCGATCACCGCGAGGGCGAGGGTGGAGCGGCGCCGAGGACCTGGGGAACTCGGGGTCACTGGAAGCGCCCGTCGTCCAACGCCGCGGGCAGCGTGGCCGTGACCTCGGCAAAACGCAGCACCCGCCGGCCCTTGTGGTCGGCCAGGAACTCGCGCGCGTCGGCCTCGCTGTCGTGCGGCACCAGTTCATGCCCCATCGGCCCGAGCACGTCGGAGCCGACCACGTACCAGGCAGCCTGCGCATCGATGCGCAGGGTGTTGTAGTAGTCGGTCACACCCATCGCGACGATGTCGGCGCGCGAGCGTTTGGGCTCGTACTTCGCCAGCTCGAAGAGGTACTTGAAGAAGTCCTTCGCGCCGTCGAAGTGCACTGCCCGGCCGTCGCGCCACACCACCGTGGCCACCCACAGCGGATAGGGCGCGACGAACATGCCGCAGACCGGGCAGGTGTCGCGCGGGCCGGGGGCGGGCAGCTGCACCGGCCGGCCCTGGGCCGGCAGCACAGCGGCACCAGCGGCCAGCGCCGCACCACCGGCCAGCAGCCCGCGCAGCAGGGTCCGGCGGGCGATGCCGGCCGGGCGCAGCCGCGTGTAGCGGCCGGTGGAAGCGTCGCAGGCCATCACCGCCACCTCAGGCCGGCTTGGCCATCATCATCTTCTTGCGCATCTCGCCGCGGCGCTTGCGCAGCATGACGGTGTCCTCGGCCATGCCCACGTAGGCCGACATCAGCGCGGCATTGAAGTCCACCACCTTCGCGCCGGCCCTGGCGGCGGCCTCACCGGCGGCAGCGGCGTCGGCAGCGGCGCGGCTGGCGTAGGCGAACTTGCTGGACCTGGTCATGGTGCCCGGCTTGCTCGGGTCCAGCACGTAGAAGGCCTGATCCACCAGCACCAGCGGCTTGGTCGCGTCCTTGCTGCCGGCGTCCCCGGCATAGATGGCCTTGGGCCCGCGGTCCATGTTCAACGACAGGCTGATGGCGGCGCAGTGGATCGAGCAGGTGCCCTCGACGCTGTTGTCCTCGTAGACCAGCAGGTGGCGGCTGTGGCTGAACTTGGCGCGCTCCATGCCGCAGTAGCGGCAGCGCGGGTACTTGGCCAGCTCGTTGGTGAGCGGGTCGGCATCCTTGGCCAGCTGGTTGACCAAACCGAACTGGTCGGTCCACTGCGTCGGTGCCACGCCGGGTGCGGCAGCGTCGGGCCGCGTGGCGCAGGCGGTGGTCAGCCCCAGCGCAGAGAAGGCGGTGCCGGCCATCCAGAGGCGGCGATTGAAGGGTTGTCCGTTCATGGTAAAGGCTCCTTTCGAGCGGGAGGAAAAACAAGAAGCGGGGGCATGGGCGTGAAGGCGGCCGAGCCGCTCAGGCGCCTTGCAGCAAGGCACGCACCTCGGTGGCCTGCTGCTCGGCGGTGAGCGAGGTGCGCAGCGCCCGGCGCAGCCGGCCGGCCGGGTCGTAGAGGTAGACCAAGGCGGTGTGGTCGATGGTGTAGCTGCCGTTGAGCGGCACCTTGCGGTAGAACACCTTGAAGTGTTCGGCGGTCAGGCGGGTCCGCTCCGCGTCACCGCGCAGGGCCACCACGCCGGGATGAAAGGTCTCGGCAAAGGCCTGCAGGATCTGCGGGGTGTCGCGCTCCGGGTCCAGGCTGATGAACAGCACCTGCACCCTGGCGGCCTCCGCACCGAGGATCTGAAGGGTTTCTGCGGCCTTGAACAGCGCGGTCGGGCAGACGTCCGGGCACTGCGTGAATCCGAAGAACACCATCACCGCCCTGCCCCGGTAGTCGGCCAGGGTGCGCCAGGCACCGCCGGGATCCTGCAGCCGGAAGTCGCGGCCGTATTCCGCGCCTGTGACGTCGATGGCCGCAGCGGAGGAAGGGGCGGCACGTTCGGGTGAACAGCCGCCGGTGGACGCCAGCACGGCGGCGCCGGCCAGCCCCTGCAGGCAGCGGCGGCGCCGATGGGAAACGAGGGGGAAGGACATGAGCGGTCCCGGGCCCGTGGGCCGAACAAGGCGGGAGAGCGAAGGCGGCTGCCGGGGACGCCCGCGCCATACGCGGTGCCATCCACCTCGCGGGCGCGCGCCCGCACAGCAGCTTCAGGGGTGCAGCAAACTCAGCCGACCCAGGGAGGGCCACGCGGGCGAGCGCTGTCGGCGACCGGGGCCGTGATGTGGCCCGGTTGCTCCGCCGGCGGAAGCTGGACGGGCGCTGCCACCTGCGGCGGCTGTCCGTGCTCCGGCAGCAACGCCATACCGACACCCATCGCCGCCAGGCAGGCGGGGCAATGCAGCCCTGCGGCAGGGGAGCTTCCCGCTGCGCCGTCCGACTCGGCGGAGGCAGTCGCCAGCGCATGATCTCCCGGCACGGTGCAGACTTCGCCAAAGCCGCCAGCCACCGGCGCCCCCGCCCAGACGACGGCGCTCAGCAGCGGCAGAGCGACCCAGCCCAGGCTGAGTGCCCAGGCCGTCCACACCCACAACCGCAGTGACCGACGCAGTGTCTGCATGGGGACATGCTAATTCCCCGGTGGGTATCAGCATTGACCAAGATCACGGCGGAGGGCGATGGGCCACATGGGGACCACCGCCAGGGCTCACCCGCCGCCGTGGCGCCGACGCAGCGTCTCCCGACTGCCCGCCACGAAGCCGGTGAACATGCCCGACATCAGCTCGACAGCCTCCTTGGGCGCCGTGCGCGGGGTGCCGGCGTTGAACGGCGGCTCCGGGGCGTATTCGGCCAGCAGCTGCATGCTCTGGGCGTAGAGGCGGTCACGCAGCAGCTCGACGATCGTCAGGCCCAGGTCGATGCCCGCGCTGACACCCGCGCCGGTGATGCGGTTGCGGTCGCGCACCACCCGCGCATCCACCGGCGTGGCGCCGGCTTCGGCCAGCAGGTCGCGGGCGATCCAGTGCGAGGTGGCGCGGTAGCCCTTCAGCAGGCCGGCCGCGCCCAGCAGCAGTGAGCCGGTGCACACGCTGGTGACCCACTTCGCGCGCCGGCCCCGGTCGGCCAGGAAGGCCACCAGGGCATCGTCGCGCATCGCGTCCAGCGTGCCCTGGCCGCCGCCCGGCACGAACAGCAGGTCCAGCTCGGCGGGGCAGTCCTTCATCGCCAGGGTGGGCACGAAGGTGAGCCCGGTGTCGCTGGTGACCGGGTCGAGCGTGGCGGCGACATGCTGGACCTTGGCCCCCATCAGGCTGGCCAGCATGTACTGCGGGCCGACGAAGTCCAGCGCGGTGAAGCCTGGGTAGAGCAGCATGGCGATCTGCTCCTGGCCGTGCCAGTGCGCCGGGAAGGCGCTCATGTCGTGGGGTTCAGCGGCCGGCGCAGCCGGCTCGGCGGCCTGGGCCAGCCAGGGGGAAGCGGCCAGGGCCGCCGCAGCCGCCTGGAGAAATTGCCGACGGTCGGTGTCCAAGAAAGTCTCCTGGTCAATGCTGTGGTTCGGGACCGTCAGGCGGGCTCGCCAAGGGCACGGCGCCCGCCCGGTCCGGGGGGTCAGAACGAGAAGTTCGCGCTGGCCTGGAAGGTGCGCGGACGCGCCGGGATCACCTGCCCGCCACCAAAGTAGGTGGACGGCACGAAGTACTGCCTGTCGGTCAGGTTGCTGACGCCCAACGCGTAACGGGCGCCATCGACCTTGTAGCCCAGTTGCGCATCCCACAGCGTGGCCGCCTGGGTGAAGAAGGTGTTGGCCGTATCCCCGGCCAGCCGGCCGTGGCGGGTCAGCCCCAGGCCGGCGCTCAGGCCTGCGGCCGGGCCCTGCAGCCACTCGTAGCGGCCGGCAATCCGCGCACTGCTCTCTGGCACGTTGAACAGCGCCTTGCCGACGTTGACCGCATTGGTGTCCTCCTCGGTGCGGGCCTTCATGCGTGTGGCCTGCGCCAGCACGGCAAGTTCCGGGGTGGCCTGCCAGCGCAGGTCGGCCTCCACGCCCCGCGAGCGCTGCAGGCCGGTCTGACGTGATTTGCCCGGGTTGGCCGGATCACCCACCGCCACGTTCTCGCGCGCCAGATCGAACCAGACCAGCGAACCGCTGACGCCACCCAGGTCCTTCAGGCGCAGGCCGATCTCCTTTTGCAGCGAGGTCTCGGGCTTCGGCGGGGTGCTGAAGATGCTGTACAGCGGCACCCGCATGCCGCGCGAGACACCGGCAAAGGTCGAGATCTGACCGGTCCAGTCATAGACGGCGCCGAAGCGCGGCGTGAACTTGCGGTTCTCCGAAACGTTGTTCTGCCCGAACACCACACTCACGTCGCTGACGCGGATGTCGGCATGCCGCAGGCTGGCCAGCAGGTGCCAGGCGCCGATGTCGATCTGGTCCTGCACATACAGCGTGCGCGAACGGTAGGTGTTGTTCATCTGGTCGGCCTCGTCCGGCGCTGCCGGCTCGGACCAGGTGGCGTAGCTGGCGCTGGGCAGGTTGTAGGTCGCCAGGTCCAGGTTGCCGAAGCCGTTCGGGTAGGCCATGAACTCGTGGTCGCGCGAGGATTCCCAGTCCATCCCGAGCTGCGCGGTGTGCTGCGCAGTACCAGTGAGAAC
>JADJCH010000052.1 GCA_016703325.1 Burkholderiales bacterium
GATCTCGTACGCGGGACGAAGTCGTCCTCGTCGTCCAGCTTGCGTTCGCCGTGTTCGTTGCGGGCCTGCAGCCAGTCCGGCCCGATCAGCGCCAGCAGCACGGTGCAGTCGGCCAGCTGCTGCTCCAGCACCTCGACAAAGTCGTCGCCCGGGCGGATGCCGCTGACGTCCATGAAGACCTGCTCAGCCCCGAACACCGACGACAGGTGGTGGAACACCAGGTTCGCGTCCTTGGGACTGCCGCTGCGCCGATAGCTGATGAAGATCTTGCCCGACATACCCGCCCCGTTGCTCGTTCTCGCATTTTCGCTGCGACGAGCCCAAACCTCGCCACAACGCAGTCAGGCCCCGACTCGATCAACTGGCCGCCAACTTCGCGCTTGCGAGCCTGTTCAGGCTGACCTTCTGCTCAGCCGCCTGGATCGCCAGGGACCGGTGCAGTTCGGGAGGGATCCGCACCCGGAACTCGCCGCTGTAGGTGCGGTCGGCCAGGGGAACCGGCACGGGTTCACCGCTGGCGTTCAGGTCGGCCACGACCTCCGCCACCAACTGGCGCATGCCGGCCAGAGCCTCTTCGGGGGTCGCGGCCAGCCAGGACAGCGAAGGGAACTCGGCGCACAGGCCGACGTGCTCGCCGTCCTCGGCCGACCAGGTGACGCGGTAGGTGTAGTGGTCAGTGTTCATCGTGATTTCCCGGTTCGGCCTCAAGCCCCTTTAACCCCTTCAGCTTGTCGAGGGCCTGCAGCACCTGCCTCACCTGATATGCCTTGGCCTTGCCCTTGTCGTTCTGGATGTTGATGCGAGGATCGCCCTGCCAGGGGGTTCGGTAGATCGCATGGCTGCTGCCCGACTGGCGCGGCGCACCGAAGTGCGCCTCGCACACCTTCTGCAGGTCGGCAAAGCGGACATTCGTCGGCTCGCGGCGCATCTGTTCCAGGATCTTGTCCATCGAGGCCATGTCGAATGGTATCGATAGTGGAACCAATGTCCATCTGACCTCAACAAGGCAGCACACACTGTTTCCATGACTGTCTAGAATGAGAAACACATGCCAACCCCCGCTCCCACCTCCACTGCCGGCACACTCGCCCAGCTCCAGGCGTTGGGGGCCCGGCTTCGGGCGCAGCGCCATGGGCTTGGCGTGAGCAGCACGGCGGCGGCTGCAGCGGCAGGGGTGTCGCGGGTGACGCTGCACCGCATCGAGAAGGGCGAACCGTCGGTGACGATGGGGGCCTATCTCAATGTGATGGAGGCGCTGGGACTGGCGCTGTTGGTGGGTGCCGATGCCACGCCGGTGATGACCGGGCCGGAGGCCGGTCCCTTGGAGCGGTCGGTACGGCCCGAATCGACTGAACCGCAGGCTGCACCGAACGAGATCCCGCTGGACAGCTACCCCGAGCTGCGCCGGCTGGCCTGGCAGGTGGCGGGGGCACAGACGCTCACGGCGCAGGAGGCGCTGGCGGTGTACGAGCGCAACTGGCGGCATCTGGACACGGCCGCGCTGCAGGCCAGCGAACGCCAGCTGATCGACGACCTGGCCCGCCAGCATGGCCATGGGAGGCTGCTTGTCTGAACGCACCGCCCCACCTTCCGCCAACCCCTTGAACCATCTGCGGCCGCACCACCGACGCATCGCCCGGGTGCTGCAGTCACTGGACAGTGACGTGCTGGCCGGCTGGAACTGCCTGTTCGGTGGCGGTACGGCGATGGTGCTGCGCAATGGGATCCACAGGGAATATCGGGAATCGGTGGACCTGGATTTCCTGGTCTCGGACCGCGCCAGCTACCGCAGCCTGCGCGAGCGGCTCACCGGACCCGACGGGCTGCAGGCGATCACTCGGCGGGGCAGCCGGATCGAGGCGCTGCGCGAGATCCGCGCCGACCAATACGGCATCCGCACGCTGATGGCGGTGCCGGCAGACGGCGAGGCGGCAGCGCCGATCAAGTTCGAGATCGTGCTGGAGGCGCGCATCGAACTGGATGCTCCCGCCGCCGCCGATCGGATCGAAGGCGTGCCGACGTTGACCGCGCTGGACATGGCCTGCAGCAAGCTGCTGGCCAACAGCGACCGCTGGGCCGACGCCGGGGTGTTCAGCCGTGACCTGATCGACCTGGCGATGCTGGAGGTACCGCGCGCGCTGCTGCGCCAAGCGGTGGCCAAGGCGCAGACGGCCTACGGCGAGTCGGTCGGGCACGATCTGGCCCGGGCGATCGAGCAGCTGCTCGGCCGGGAGGGCCGGCTGGAGCGCTGCATGGTGGCGCTGCAGATCGACCTGCCGCGCGCACTGCTGTGGCAGCGCATTGGCGCGCTGCGCTCACTCGCCCGGGCCGGCGGCGCGACAGGGCCCCGGCGTGCACCGCCCTCGCGTTGACGGAAGGGCGGGATTGGACGAACGTCGGTACCCGTTCAACCCTGGAGCCCCGCGATGACCCACACCGTCCACCTGCACCGCGTGCTGCGCGCCCCGCCCGAGCGCATCTTCCGCGCCTTCACCCAGGCCGATGCCTTTGCGCGCTGGCTGCCGCCGTTCGGCTTCACCGCTCAGGTCTTCGAGCTCGATGTGCGCGTGGGCGGGCGCTGGCGCATGGCGTTCACCAACTTTTCGTCAGGCGGCAGCCACAGCTTCGGCGGCATCTACCTCGTGGTCGAGCCGAACTGCAAGCTCAGCTACACCAGCGCCTTCGACGACCCGAACCTGCCTGGGGAGATGGTGACGACGGTGACGCTGTCGCCGGTGTCCTGCGGCACGTCGGTGACGTTCGAGCAGTCCGGCATTCCGGAGGTGATTCCGCCGGAAATGTGTTACCTGGGCTGGCAGGAGTCGCTGCTGCAGTTGGCGCAGTTGGTGGAGCCTGATATCCCCGGATGAGGCACCCGACGCAGGGGCGAGCGGGGGGCGTTGCCCCCGCCCCGGGCACAAAGGTCAGAATTCGTTGACGATGACGCCGGCCAGCTTGGCGTTGGTGGCGCCGACGGTGGCAACAAGGTCCTGCAGGCGGTTCACGCGACTCTTGTCCTTGCGTGCCAGCATGAGTGCCGCACCACACTTGGACGCCACCACCGCCGCATCGGTGCCCAGGGCGTGGGCGGGTGTGTCGACGATGACGTGGTCGAACTTGCGCAGCAGTTCACCCATGAGCAGCCGGAAGGCCGGACGCTCCAACAGTTCCAGCGGGTTGGGTGGCGTGACGCCCACGGGCATGACGTAGAGGCTGGGAATGTCCGGAGCCTGGAAGATCACGTTTTCTTCCTGGCGGCCGCTGAGGATGCTGGACAGCCCGGTCTGGTTGGGGATGCCGAAGAGGCGATGCAGGCCGGGCGAGCGCAGGTCGGCATCGACCACCAGGGTGCGCCCCCCGAGCTGGGCCAGGGCGACGCCCAGGTTGCCGACGAAGAAGGTCTTGCCGTCGCCGGAATCCGGACTGAGCACCGCCAGGGCACGCTTGGGTTCGGCCGGATTGAACACCCGCATCATCAACTGGCTGCGGATGGCTCGGAAGGCTTCGGCCTGCTTGCTGAAGGGCTGGGAGGACAGCACCAGCTCCGGGTTGCTGCCGCGGCGCTCGTCCGGGGTGTAGGGGTAGTGGAACTGCTGGCTGAGGGCGAAGACGACGTCGGAGTCCGTGACCAAACCCAGCGCGACGGCCGACTCGCCGAAGCGCAGGCCATGCTGGCGCTGATGTTCGAGGATGGACTGGACCTGATCTTCCGTGAGGTTCTTGGTCTCGCGGATGATGTCGCCGATGCTGCGGTCCTCATCGAAGCGGCTGTGCACGTCGTCACCCGGCTGGGGGTGGACGAGTGTGGGGCCGCGCGGGGCTGCAGCGGAACGGGCGGGTGCGTTCATTTGGGGTCTTCCTGATTTTGCGTTGGGGCAGGCGGCGCAGGTCCCCCTGCGCTCAGCGGCCAGGGCTGGGCAGGCGGGCCATCACGTTGCTGGGCAGCAGCAGCGGGCCGGCGCCGCGGGCGCCCCGCATGGGCCTGGGCAGACTGCCGAGCACGGGCAGGCCCAGCCCTTCGGAGAGGTCGTCCAGGCTGCGCACGCGGCGGTCCATCAGCTCGCGCACCAGCGCAAAACCCACCGCCAGCAGGGTACCCAGGAACACGCTGAGCAAGGTGTTGAGCAGGATCTTGGGAGAAGAGTGGTCGGCCGGCTCGCTGGCAGGCGTCAGGACGGAGATGTTGGTCTGGGTGTTCTGGCTCTCCAGGTTCGTCTGGCTGAGGCGCTGCACCACCTGGTCGTAGGAGCGCTGCGCGGTTTCCACTTCACGCTGCAGGACCACCACCTCGTCACGCTGCTGCTTGAGCGCCAGCACCTTGCTGCGCTGGGCTTCCAGGGAGGCGCGGATCTCGGCCTCGCGCTGCTTGTTGATGGTGTTGGTGACGCCGACGCTGCCGCTCACTCGACGGGTCTCGGTCTCGAGACGGCTGCGCAGCTCGGCGATGTTGGCCTTGAGCTCGACCACCTGCGGGTGGGCATCCCCCAGGCGGGCGCTGAGCTCCTGCAGGCGAGCCTCCTGGCGGGACTGGTCGGCCCGCAGGCCGGCGACCACCGGGTTGTTGATGACGTCGTGCAGTTGGTCTGCCGACGTCTTGGCCTGGGCTTGTCGGCTGGTGGATTCGGCCGACAGGGCTTGCAGGGCCACCAGTTGGGAGTTCAGCTCATTGAGGCGCTGGTTCTCGATGTCGAAGCGTTCATCGGTGGCCAGGATGCCATGGGTCTTCTGGTAGTCCGACAGCTTGGCCTGGGCCTTCTCCACCCCCTCGCGCAGCTCCTTGGAGCGGGCGTCGAAGAACTCGTTGTACTGCTTGGCCGGGGAGATGCGCAGGCCGATGCTGATGTCCATGTAGGCCCGCACAAAGGCGTTGGCGATGGCTGCGGCGGCGCGCGGATCGGGGTTGGTGTAGTTGATGTTGATGACGTTGCTCTCGCGAGAGGGCTTGACGTCGAGCTTCTTCTTGATGTTGTCGGCCAGCCAGGCGTCAAAACTGCCCTTGCCTTCCGTGGCCTCCAGCCACTGCTGGCGGGTCTGGGCGTTTTCCGTCATGCGCAAACCCTGCACGACCCGTTGTGCGACCCGGTCGCTCTGGATGATGTCCACCTGGGTGGCCATGTAGGCGGGCATGGCCATCGCGCCCAGCACCATCCCGGCGATGGGATCGGGTGAGCGCACGTCCAGCACCACGGCCGCGGAGGCGGTGTAGTTCTTGGGCAGCAACAGGCTCACACCCACGGTGGTGCCCACCGTCAGCACCAGCACCAGCAGGGCCGACAGCCAGCGGGCCTTGAGGATGGAAAGAAACTGGGAGAAGGTCATGGCTGGTCTTTCTGCGGCGGGTTCCGGGCGGAAAGGGGTTCGAAGTCGAGGGGGCAGGGAGGTGTCAGAACAGGCTCTCGGCCACGCGGATCACGTCGCCATCCTGCAAGGCGGAGCTCATGGTGGACTCGACCGGATTGACGCTGCCGTCAGCGCTGCGGCGGTGCACCTTGATGCCTCGCTCGGTGCCGCGCTGGGTCAGGCCCCCACCCGCAGCCAGGGCCTGCATCAGGGTCATGCCGCGCTCCAGGCGCATCGCACCGGGGCGTTGCACTTCGCCGAAGATGTAGACCATCGGCTGGCGATCGACATAGAGGGTGTCGCCGTTGAGGACCACCGGATCCTGCTGAGCGCCCTGACCACCAAACAGGGCCCCCACATCCACGCTGACCCGGTAAGGCCGGCCTTCGCGCTGGCCGCTGAGGCTGACGGTGTCGCTGCCGCCTGCTGCTACACCCCCGGCGGCGGCCAGCAGCTCACTCATGCGCATCCCGGTCACCTCGATCGGATAGCGCCCGGGGCGGTTGACCACGCCCAGCACGCTGGCCTGGTTGCCGCGCACCTGCATCACCAGGATGCTGACCTGCGGCTGGCGCAGGAAGTTGCCCTTGAACAGCCCGTCGGAGATGGTCCGCTCGGCTTCGGTGACCGACAGTCCGCCGAGCTTGAGCTGGCCCAGCAGCGGGTAGCTGATGCGGCCGGACTCATTGATGCGGGTCTCGAGGGTGAGATCCTGGTTCTGGTACACGTTGATGCGAATGACATCCCCGGAGCCCAGCACGTAGTCCTTGCGCGCCTCCTGCGCCTGACTGAGCCCGGGTGCCAGGGTCAGCATCAGCAGGGCAACAAGCATCAACAACAGCGACTGCAGGGACAAGCGCGGCTGCAGCGGGCGGACAGAGGCGTTCAGGGAGATGTTCATGCGCTCGGGTACAAGGTCAGTGGAAAGAACTCGGCGACAGCGGGTTTGCGGCCCCGCTGCTCACCGACCCGGGAATCACTGGCTGGCAGCCGGTGTGGGGGCCACGGCAGGGGCCTCCACACCACTGGCGGCACCGGTCGGGGCAGTGGCAAACTGGCCCTTGTATTCGATCTTGGCCACGTCGCGCAGGCGCTTGATCTCGTCGGCCACCAGCTTGCGCTTGCGGTCGTTGAGCAGGAACTGTTCGATGGCAGGGCGGGCTGCGTCTTCGGTCACCGGCGCGGGCTTGGCCGCAGTGACAAAGACCAGGGTCAACCCGGCGGGCGTGCCGACGGTGAAGGACTGGCCCTCCCCCATCGCGGCGATCTTGTCGACCATCGGAAGCGGCAGGTTCTCCGGCGCCTGGGTCACATTGCGACTGGCGAACTTGATGCCTGCGGCGTTCAACGCAGCGGCGAGGTCACTCGGACTCTTGACGCCTTGAAGCTTGCCCGCCAGGGCCTCGCGCTGATCGGCCGGCGCCTCGATGGCAAATTCGGCCAGCGAGAAGATGCGACGTTGGGCAAACAGCGCCGGCTTGCCGCTGTAGTAGGCCTTGATTTCCTCCGGCGTGGGTTTGGCGGCCGACTCGGCGACGCGGTCGGCGTAAGCGCGCGCGATGATGTCGCGGCGGGCCGCCTCGATGGCGGTCACCACCTTGGGGTCGCGATCCACCTTCAACTCCACAGCCTGCTGTATCGCCAGCTCCTGGTCGATCAGGCCTTCCAGAATGCGTTTGCTGGCCGCCGGCACCATCTCCGGCTTGATGCCGGGCTGACGCTGCAGCACATGGTTGATCTGGTGGACGGAGAGCTCTTCCTTGTTGACCTTGGCGGCCACCTGGGTGGCACCGCCTTCCTTGCCGCCGCCGCAGGCGGCCAGAAGGACGGCACACGTCAAAGTGCTCAGGCCCAGCGTGATGCGGCGCGAGAACAAGGAAGCAGAGTCGGTCGTGTGTTCGGTGCGTTGGCAGGTCATGTCAGGTCTGGAGGTGATCCCTGGACGGAGCGCCGGCACAGCGGCGATCCCATGGAATAGGAGGAAAAACGACTGGAAACAGATTCATCTTAGCGGGGGTATCCCCGGATGAATGGACCGCTCCAGAGGGCCGCCAGTGTGGCGTGACCAAGCGCCGTTAAGTCTGCACGATCGCCCCTGAACCGGGGGGGTGGGCAGCAACCGAAAGAAGGGGGAGCAGGAGGAAAACCGCCGCCGTGGTCTTCAGTTTTGCGCCTTGGCCAGCCCCATGCGCTCCACCACGCGCCGTTCGGCGGCGAAGCTGTCTTTCATGGCGCGACCGTAGTCGTCGCTGCCGAGGTAGGCCGGCTCCTGGTCGTACTTGGCCAGTTCGGCCACATGGGCCGGGTCGAGCAGCGCGGCCTTGAAGGCGTCGTGCAGGATCTTGATGACCGCCGGCGGGGTGCCGCGCGGAGCCGCCAGGCCGTAGGGGGACATGGCGACGATGCCGTGGCCCAGTTCCTTGAGCGTGGGCACCTGCGGCCAGCGGCGGGTGCGGTGCTCGCCAAAGGTGACCAGCAGGCGCAGTTTGCCGCTGTCGACGAAGGGAGCAAACCCGTTGGAGTTGACGCCCACCATGACCTGACCGGAGCTGACGGCGATCATCTGCTCGGCCGTGCCTTTGTACGGCACATGGATCCAGCTGAGGCCGCGCTGGTCGAAGAGTTCGTCCATCACCACATGCGGGGTGGTGCCTGCGCCGTTGGTGGCGATGGTGAGTTCTCCCGGGCGGGCCTTGGCGAAGGCAAAAAGGTCGTCCAGCGAGCGGAACGGGCTGGCCGCCGGGACGACGATGCCGAAGGTGACGCCGGTGAGCTGCAGGATGGGGGTGGTGTCGCGGATCGGATCCCACAGCACCTTCTGCACATGGGGGGCACGGAACACCGGCTGGGGCAGCTGGGCGATGGTGTAGCCATCCGGCGCGGCCTGCTGCAGCACCGGCATGGCCAGGGTGCCGCCGGCGCCGGAGCGGTTTTCGATCAGGACCTTCTGGCCCAGGCGCTGGCTGGCCAGTTCGGCCAGCACGCGCATGGTCAGGTCGGTGGCGCCGCCGGCGGGCCAGGGCACCCAGAGGGTGACCGGGCGGACCGGGAAACTCACCGGCGGCTGTGCCATCACATGGGCCGCGGCGGGGCCGAAGGCCAGGGCCGCCAGGCTGCCGAGCAGGTGGCGGCGGGCAGGGTTGGGAGGCTGCTGCTGTGTCATCGCGTCATTCCCAGGCGACCAGTTCCAGCGTCTGTGTGCCGCCGGTCAGGAAGGTGGAGTTGGCCGGCTCGCTGCGCTCCACCCGCACCAGCCCGACGCCCTTGCAGTACCACTCCAGGGTGGTCAGGGGCATGTCCTTCCAGCCCACCACCGGGTCGGCAAACAGGCGCAGGGTGGCCGTGCCCTTGACGCGCAGGCAGTCCGGGAACTCTCCGGCGGCGGTCTTGACCTTCTCACCGGTTGCCTCGATGACGTAGTTCATCGGGATGGCCGGGTGGCTGTGCTTGAGCTCGGGCGGGAACTCCTGGCGGCGGCGCAGCAGGTACGCCGTGGTGCTGCTGCGCCAGGTGGTCCCGACGGCGATGGGGGCCTTGAGCACGAAGCGGGGCTCCGGGTCCTGGCGGGGCAGGTCCTCCAGGTCGCTCTTGGAGGCGACGCGGTAGATGCCGCTGTCGTCGCTCTTGAGCCAGTAGTCCACGCCGGAGTCGCTGCGGCGGCGCCAGGTCTTGCCGCTGAGGGCCAGGTCCTCCGCGCCTACGGTGCTCAGGGTGATGAGTTCGCGCTCCTGGGTGTTGTTCTCCCACTCGCTGCTGACGCGGTAGGTCCAATGGTGTCCAGCATCCAGCGGGAACCAGCCCTCCCCCGGCTTGGGACCGCAGCCGCTCAGAGCACCGACAAACAGGGCCGGAACGGAGCCGAGGAGCAGAAGTCTGCGCACGCTCACTTCTCCGGCAGTTGTGGGGTGGGCAGATCGCGCACCTTGACGTTCTGCTCGTCCGCACCGGGGCGCAGCCAGCTGAGGTAGCCCTTGCCGCCGCGTTTGGGTTCGGTGGTGCCCATCTGGCTGACGCCCTGGCGGTTCTTCTTCATCGCTTCGCCGAGCAGAGCGTGCAGGTCCTTGGTGTAGGGCAGCCTGTAGGCGCGCGGCTGGGCGGTGGGCTTGCCGTTCTCGATGGCGTTGACCCAGACGAACAACGCGCCCTCCTTGCCCTTGGCCGGCTCTTCCACCACGGTGGCCAGCAGCACGAAGCGCTCCGGCAGCGCCTGGCGACTGGGCCAGCCCCACACCCCTTCCAGCGCGCTGTCGGCGAAGAAGTACAACAGCGTGATGGCAGCCACCAGGCCGGCCTTGCGCCACACGCCCCAGCGGCTGGCCACCAGCGCCAGCCCGAGCACAAACAGCAGGGCCACAAAGGCCCAGAGCACCGAATCGGTGATCAGCATGACGTTCAGATCCTTTCCACCAGGGTCTTGGGCAGGGTGTTGACGGAGGTGACGTGGCCTTCCCGGTCGGTCGAGAAGCGCACCGCGGTGGCCTCGTCGCCCTTGCGGCCGAGGTTGACGCTGCCGTAGAACACCACCTCGGCGCGCGGGTTGACCTTGACCACGGAGATGCTCACCGGCACCGGCTCGCCGTTCTTGCTTTCGTAATAGAAGACGTTGACGGTGTATTCGCCGGGCGCGAAGCCGCGCAGCGTCACCACCTCCTGGTTGAGCGGGTTCACCACACTCTGACCGTTCACGACGATGCTGTCGTTGGCCACACCGCGGTCGTCGCGGTCCAGGTGCATCAGGCCGGATTCGCGCTGTCGGAACCACACCAGGTTGCCCCCCGGATCCTGCACCCAGGTGTCGATGTCGTTGGGGTTCAGGTCCGGCCAGGTGACGGTGATGATGAACTCGGCCTTGGCGTCGATGACACCGGTCTTGGCCTTGGGGTTCATGGCCACCAGCGCCACGGCGAACAGCAGCACGAAGATCAGCAGGGTGTTGAACAGGAGGTCGCTGAAGGGGTCGATTTCGTCAGAGCGACGTTTGCGCAGCACAGCCATGGTGGAGCGGGCCCTTCAGCGGGTGCTGTCCAGGATGTCGGCCGCCAGCCGGTCGGCCAGGCGGTCCAGCAGCAGCAGCTGCAGGCCCAGCCAGAGGTTGGCGATCAGCCCGACCAGGGTGGTGTACAGCGCGATGGCCATGCCGGAGGTCATCTGCTGCAGCAGCTGTTGCACCTCGGCCAGCTCAAAGCTCTGCGACTTGCCCAGCTGGGTGGACATGACGATGAAGCCCACCACGGTGCCCAGCAGGCCGAGCTTGATGGTGGCAGCGCAGAACCACCAGGCCGTCTCGTGCGAGCCGTGGCTGCGCTCGGCCAGCAGCTGGGTGGCCTCCGGCTGGGCGCGGGCCAGGTCGTCCAGGTAGGCGCGCCGCCAGGGCCCGGCGGGCGACTGAGCCTCGGACCGCAGCGTCCAGGCGCGATGGCCACACCAGCCGGTCACCACCACCGCCAGGGCCACGATGGCCATGCTGATGCCGCTGGGATCGCCGTCGATCAGGCTGCGCCACCAGCCGTGTTCCTGCATCCACCAGGCGGCAAACAGCATCAACCCGCCCATCAGCGACCAGGCCCAGAAGAGCCGCTCAGCCACCTGCGGCAGCGGCAGCCGGCTCGGGGCCTGGGGATCAAATTCGGCCGGCAGCCCGGCCGCCGCGCGGGACTGGCCGCGCAGGATCATCCATAAACGCATCATCAACCTCCGGCCGGGCCTGGCGGGCCGCCGCGCTTGGTCAAGGCCCCGAAGCCACGCTGCGGGTCATAGCCCCAGCTGGCGGCGATGAAACACAGCGCCAGCGTACCCAACACGATCCAGGGCGACAGGCCCGGGTCCTTGCCGTACATCGCGTAGCGCAGCCACTCCACCGCATGGGTGAAGGGATTGAAGCGGGCGATCTGGTAGACCCAGGCGGCACCGGACTCCTCCAGCTTCCACAGCGGGTAGAGCGCGGTGGACATGAAGTACATCGGGAAGATGACGAAGTTCATCGTCCCGGCAAAGTTCTCCAGCTGCTTGACGTACACCGACAGCAGCAGGCCCAGCGCACCCAGCAGCAGCGCGGCACTGACGGCGGCCAGCAGCACATGGGGAGTCTGCGGCCCGATCAGAGGCAGCTCGGTGCCGATCAGCCAGGCCACCACCACGAAAGCCAGCGCCTGCGCCAGCGACAGCACCGCCGTGGCGCAAAGTTTGGCGAACAGGATCCACCAGCGCGGCAACGGCGCGGTCAACAGCAGGCGCATCAGGCCCATCTCGCGGTCGTAGACCATCGCCAGGCTGGACTGCATGCCGTTGAACAGCAGCACCATGCCGATCAGGCCCGGCGCGATGTAGACGTCGTAGGCGATGTAGGTGTCGTACGGCTCGGCAATGGCCATGCCGAAGACGTTGCGAAAACCCGCCGCAAACACCGCCAGCCAGAGCAGCGGGCGCACCAGCGCGGAGACGAGCCGGCCGGTCTGGCGACTGAACTTCATCAGCTCGCGCGCGACGATGGCCCACAGGGCCTGGAGAGCATGACCGACCCTCATCGCGTCACCTTGCACAGCTTTTCGGGCGCATCCGCACCGACCGTGTCCAGGTTGTTGCGGGGATGCAGGATGCCCTCCACCGGCGCGCTGCCGATGACCCCCTGGCCATCCGTGAGCAGCAGCGGCTGGCGCAGCTGGCCGTCCCAGGGACGGAAACTCATCGGCACACCCTGGGAGCCATCCACTTCGCCTTCAGCCAGTGACTTGTGCACGGCGGCCGCAGGGCCCTTGGGAGCGGCCACCACCGCGGCGGCCAGGGCCTTGCCGGCCAGCCAGGCGGTCCAGTCCGCGGCGCTGATGGGGCGTTTGGCCTCGCGGGCAAAGCGCCGGCTCACCTGCGGGGCGCCGTAGCGCTCGAACTGCGCATGCCAGGCCACCGCCACCAGGCCGGCATCACCCACCACCGGCCGCGGTGTGGCGGTGCGGTAAGGCAGCGTGCGGGCAAACTCACCGTCCGTGTCCACCACCCAGACCACGTCATGGCCGCCCTGGGTGAGCAGCAGCGGGTTGGCCAGGTCGCGTTCACGCGGGTCGCCGGAGAGTTTGAAGGGTTTGCTGGCGGTGACCTTGAGGCCGTAACGCTTCAACGCCGCCTGCACCACGGCAGCACGTTCGGCATCGGCGGGTGTCGGACCGGTGAGCAGCAGCACCTGCATCCACTTGCGCGACACCAGGGTCTGCGCCAGCGCGTCGGCGCGCATGCGCTCGCTCGGGGTGACGTGGTACAGGCGCGGCCGGCAGTCCTGCTGGCGCAGGCGGTCACCGGCGGCGCTGAGGTTGAGCACCGGCAGCTTGACCGCGTCGGCCACCGCCAGCGTGGCGTCGGCAGGCAGGTCGGTGAACAGGGCCACCGCCCCGCCCTTCTCGGCCTTCAGTGCCGCTGCCTTGGCCTGCGCTGCGTCGGTCACGGTGACGGTCTCCAGTGCCAGGCTGGCCCCGGCGGATTCGAGCTCCAGGCGCGATTCCTTGATGGCCGCCGCCAGGCCGTCGGTCACCGCGCCGGTGGGATGGCCCAGGTAGGCCCGTTCCACCCGGCTGCGCTCCAGCCGCGGGTCATCGGCGGGCAGCAGCAGCACGGCCTTGAAGGCGGCGGCCTGCGCCAGGCCGGCCGCGCCGAACAGCGCCAGCGCCAGTGCAGTTGGGGCCCGAGCGAATGCGGTGAATCGGATCATTCCGCAATCACCACGCCATAGGGCACGCGGCCGACGGCAATCGTCTTGAGGGCCTTGGCCGCAGGCACGTCGATGATGGTGAGGTCATCGGACAGGCCGTTGACCACGTAGAGCCGGTCCTCGGCCCGGTTGAGCGTCACGCCCCAGGCGCGCTTGCCGGCCAGCACCAGCTTGTCCACCTTGCGGCCGGCGACATCAACGAAAGCGACATGGTTCGCCTTGCCCAGCGCCACGAAGGCGCGTTTGCCGTCCGCCGTCATCGTGATGCCCACCGGGGTGATGTCGGCCGCACGCGCGCCCTTGACCTCGAACTTCACCGTCCCCAGCACGCTGTGGTCCTGGGTGGAGAGGACGGTGACGCTGGCGGCCAGCTCGTTGGTGACCCAGAGCTGGCGGCCGTCCGGCGTGAGCGCAAAACGCCGCGGGCGTTTGCCGACCTGCACGTTCTTGACCACCTTGCCGCTGGCCACGTCGATCACGTGCACCAGGCTGGCCACCTCGGAGGTGACGTAGACCGTCTTGCCGTCCGCACTGACCTTGACGCCCTCGGGCTCCTTGCCCACCTCGATGCCCTGGGTGCGTTTGCCGCTGGCCAGGTCGACGATGCCGAGTTCGCCATCCTCCTCGTTGCTGACGTAGAGGGTCTTGCCGTCCGGGCTGAGGTCGAAGGCCTCGGGGTCTTCGCCCAGCGACACGCGCCGCAGCGACTTGCGGGTGGCCAGGTCGATCACATCCAGCTGGCCGGAGTCGCCGCAGGCGGTCATCAGCTGCTTGCGATCGGCCGACAGCGCCATGTGGCGCGGGCGCTTGCAGGTCGGGATGTGGCCGACGACGGACTGGGTCTTGACATCGACGATGGCCAGGGCGTTGTCTTTTTCGCTGGACACATAGGCCAGCTGGGCCTGGGCCGACACGGCCGAGACCGTCAGGCCGGTCGTCAGCAGGAAGGCTTGCAGCGGGCGGGCCGTCCGGTGGGTGCGGTTCATCTGAGCTGTCTCCTATGGATGCGGCCCACATCCGGTGGGCCTGAGGGCCGTGGACTTGGCACAGCCGTATCGAATCGAACACGCGCGCGATGTTCTGGGCGCCCGGGTCAACCCTGGGTCGCACGGATGAAGGCTTCCTCCAGGGTCGGCCCGCCGAGCGCAGCGGTGACCGCTGCCGGCGTGCCGTCGGCCAGCAGCTTGCCGCGGTGCAGCACCACCACCCGGTCGGCCGCCTCGGCCTCTTCCACCAGGTGGGTGGCCCAGAGCACGCTGCTGCCGCGCGCGACCACGTCGGCGCGGATGGCGGCCAGCAGGTCGCGGCGGGATTTGGGGTCCAGGCCGACGGTGGGTTCGTCCATCAGCAGCAGCCGCGGCTGGTGCAGCAGAGCGCGCACCAGCTCCACCTTGCGGCGATTGCCGCCGGAGAGTTCGCGCACACGGCGCTGCAGGTCCGCCCCGATGCCCATGGCGGCGCTGCCTGCCGCGATGCGTTCGGCCGCCACCGCACGCGGCAGGCCATGCAGGTCGGCATGGAAGCGCAGGTTGCGCTCCACGGTCAGATCCAGGTCCAGCGACATCTGCTGGAACACCACGCCGATGTGCCGCAGCGCCGCCACCGCCGAATGGCGCAAGGACTGGCCGGCCACCGCCACCTCCCCTTCATCGGCCACGAACAGGCCGGTGAGCACCTGAAACAGCGTGGACTTGCCCGCGCCATTGGGCCCGAGCAGCGCCACCCGCTGGCCGGGGGGCAGCTCCAGCGACAGGCCCGCCAGTGCCGGGCGCTCGCCGTAGCGCTTGACCAGGCCCGCAAGCCGCAGCACCGGGGCCGCCGTCGTCAAAGTTCGATCTCCATGCGGTCGGCAGCGTACTCGATGCCCCGCTGAGCGAGGAGCTCGGGTTTGTCGCAGGTGCCTCCCAGCCCGTCGGGCCGGCACATCAGCAACTTGCGGCGGGCACGCACCCCGTCCAGCCAGACCGACGCACCCTCAGGAGAGTCAGGGGCACCACCGTCAGCGCCGTTGACTCCCGCAAACAGCACGCAATCTGCCTCCTGCATCCAGGCCTCGGCAGAAGCGCCCGCATGGCTCAGGCCATGGGCACAGAACAGCCGCTGGCCGGTGGCCAGGTCGCGCACCGCAATGGCGATGGTCTCCCCGATGGCCGGTGCCTCCGGCCGCACCGCATGCGGCGGGGGCGGGCCGTCGGTGGCCACGGCGGTGAACTCCAGGGTGGGCTGCCCCTCCACCCGGAACACCGCAGTGCGGGCCTCCCCGGCCACCGGGATGACATGCCAGTGCACGCCGCAGTAGTGCTGCAGCATCGGCAGCACCGGCAGGGCCTGAGTGAGCTCCTCGAACACCGCCGGCGTGGCGTAGAGGTGGATGGGCACCCCGTCGCGCAGGCTGAGCAGACCGGTGACGTGATCCACCTGCGCGTCGGTCAGCACCACTGCACGCAGGGAGGCATCGGGCAGGCCATGGTGGCGCAGCAGGCGGGCATCGGTGGCCAATTGGTCGGCCACCAACGGCGACACGTTCACCAGCACCCAGCGCTGACCATCACCGGAGAGTGCCACCGCGCCGGAGGCACGGGTGACCCTGCTGCCGGCGCGAGTGCTGTGGGCCAGGGGGATGGCTTCTTCACCGCCCTTGAGTACGACGATTTTCATGCGGCGAGGCTCCGGTTGACCGGAGCCCCGCACCGGAGCAACCTCGACGAGGCGTTCAAACGGGACTCCTGAGTTGAGTATCACCAGGGGTGATGCAATGACGCAGGTGTCGCAAGACGCATGCCGAAACGGTGGAACTCAGGGTCATCCCCAGCGTTGCGGCCTGACAGCACCACCGGGGTCCGAG
>JADJCH010000053.1 GCA_016703325.1 Burkholderiales bacterium
GCAGCAGGCGGCGGATTTCCTCGGCGGTGGCGCGCTGGGCGTCGCTCAGGCGCGCCGAGGTGAAGATCGAGCCGCGGTCCTGCTCCAGCCCCTCGACGGCAGCCTCCACCGCCTCGAAGAACTCCTGCACCTTCTGCAGCCGCGGCACCCAGTCCCATTCGAGCTTGAAGGTGTCGTGGCCGAAGCGGATGTCCTGCAGGTGGCGGTTGAGCCGCTGCAGCGTGGTGGCGCCCTGCTTGACGTCGTCGCGCACCTTGAAGCAGAAGCTGCTGGTGAAGACGTGGTTGAACTGCCCCTCCGCCTCACGCAACGCCCGGGCGTTGTCGGCCAGGCCGATGGCGCGCTGGCGCTGTGCCTGTGCGGCAATGGCCGTGCGCACCTGCTCGATGCGCGGCAGCAGCTCCTCCAGCCGGTCGATGCTGCGCGGCGGGTCGCTCCAGGCGAAGCGCTCGCTGTCGTCGCGGGCGCCGGCCAGGTAGCTGCCCACCGCCTGGGCCAGCTCGCGCAGGCTGCGCGGCAGGCTCTCACGCAGGGCCTGCACGCGGTGGCGCAGGGCGTCCAGGCTGGTTTCGGCCTCGGCAGCCAACAGCGCGGCCTCGTCCAGCAGCTGGGGCTCGGTGGCCAGCGCCGGCACGGCGGCGGCAAAACGGCTGGCCCAGACGGTGGCCGCGGTGCAGGCCAGGTCCAGCTCCGGCAGGCGGGCCTGCAGATCGGTCTCCCGCCGGCGCAGGCCGCCAGGGCCTGTTTGGTGGCGCCGACCTGTTCGCGCTCGTCACTGTGGCGCTCGCGCAGTGCGGCGATGCGTCCGGTCAGCTCCTTCTGTTCGGCCAGCAGGGCGTCGATGGCCGAGAGGTCCAGGGCCTTGAGCGCCAGCTCGGCCGAGGCGTGCTGGGACTGGCTCTCCAGCACCGCGATCATCAGCGGTGTGAGCGGCGTGAAGACCGCGCCATTGAACAGCCGGGTGATGGCCTGCAGCGACTGGCGCAGGCCCTCCAGGCGGCGGCTGTCCTGCGCCAGTCGCTGCAGCTCGGCTTCGCACCACTGGCGGCGGCGCTGCCGGGCGGCTGCGCCGAAGGCCAGCTCCTCGTCGCGCGCGCGGCAGGCGAACATGCCGTAGCCGCGGCTGCCCAGGCCCTGCTCCATCAGGCCCTGGCCGGTGCGGGCCAGTTCCTCCTCGCTGTCCACCTTGCGCACCCGGCCATACTGCGCCAGCAGGAAGGCGTTGGCCACCGGGTGGTCACACTGCAGCTCGTGCAGGATGGAGCGGGCCTCCGGCTCGCGCTCGACCGTGTCCTGCATCGCCTTGCGACCCTGCACCACCTTGGGCGAACGCAGCGGAAAGTGTCGCTTCACCAGCCGGGCGCAGCGCGCCTCTTCACCGGCCTCGACGATGATGGCAAAACGGTCACCGCCCAGGTAACCCTCGATGGCGTTCTGCCAGGTGCTGCCGGGCAGCGGCTCCACCAGCTGCGCCAGCAGGTGCGGGTGGGCGCCGGGCAGCTCCTGTTCGATCAGCGCCACTGCCTCGTGGGCGTCCTTCGGCCCCTGCGATCGGCCGGCCTGCAGGCGGCGCAGTTCCGCATCGAGCTGCACCGCCTCGTCCTGCAGCCGCGCCAGTTGCATGCCGACCTCGGTCAGGGCCTGCAGCGCCGCGGACTGCAGCGATGCGTCGCCCTCGTGGATGCCCTGGCGCAGCAGTGCGAGCTGGGCGTCGAACAGCTCCAGCTCGAAGGCGGGCAGCTCCACATCCAGCTGCGCCGCGCGGGCATAGGCACTGTCCATGGCCGGCCAGGCCTTGAGCACCTGCGCCGCAGCCGGCCGCAGGGCCTGCACCGCTGCGGCCAGCACCGGCACCACCACCAGATCCAGCGCCAGCAGCCGGCTGAGCTGCATGACCATGCCACCGATGCCGCGGGCCGCCTCCTGCACCCGGCCCCAATGCAGGCGGAACTGGTCGGCCTGCTGGCGGATCTGGTTCTCCAGCGCCTGCTTCTCGCGCGCCACATCGCTGTCGTCCAGGCGCTTGTCCACCAGGCGCAGCTGTTCGCGCAGCTGGGTTTCCTGCGCCTCCAGCGAGGCCAGCTTCTCCTCCAGCTGGGCCTGTTTGCGCTCCTGTGCGGCGATCTGCCGCTGCACCGAGGCCAGCTCGTCGCCCGCCTCGCTGCGTGCGCGCAGGGCATGGGCGATGGTGGTGGTGACGAAGCGCCGCGCCTCGTCCAGCACCTGGTCGGCCGCAGCCGCGGCGGCGTCGAGCCGCTCCAGGTTCAGCGCCAGGCGTTCGGCCTCGGCCTTCAGCCCGGCGATGGAGCGCATCAGCTCGCGCATCTTGTCCAGGTCGCGGCTGAAGTCGTGCGGCTCCAGGATCTCGTCGCGCACCAGGTCGTTGACGTTGCCCAGTTCCTTGTAGGCCATCGCCTTGACGATGGACTTGGCCGCCCGGGTGGCATCGCCCTCGCCCACCGCGGTCTTGCCCATCAGCGCGCCGTAGAGGTGCTGCAGGTAGCCGCCCTTGTCCGCAAAACGCTGCACCGCCGCGGCGGACTTGTCGCCGCGGGCGGTCGGCCCGCCCTGCAGGCGGTGCTGCAAGCGGTGCTGCAGCTGCACATACAGCTCCTTGAGCGGCAGCGGCGCGGCCGCCAGCGCCTCACCGCCGCGGCGGGCCAGGTGATCCAGCGTGAGCGGGTGCCGGACGATGAAGAAATGCGGTGCGCCCTGCAGCACGGCGCGCCGGCCGTCCTCGAGGGCCTCCACCCCCACCAGCGCGGTGAAGGGCTCCAGCGTCTCGCCGGCCTGCGCCGAAGGCCCGAACACGATGGCCGCATAGCTGGTCGAGCGGCTGCGCAGGAACACCCCGTCGGCCTGCTGCCCCAGCGCATAGGCGGCCAGCGTGCGCGGCTCCTTGCCGCCGCGGCGGCTCTGGCTGGATTCGTCCTGGCCGATGTTGAACTGCACCACATGCTGGTGGGCGGCGGTCAGCACGGTCTGGATCGCATCGAGCAGCGTGGACTTGCCCGAGCCCGACTCGCCGGTCAGCAGCACCGTGTCGGCAAAGGGCCACTCGCGGTCCTCCAGCGAACCCCAGTGCCAGGTGAGCAGGCGGTCGATCTTCACCGGGAGCGCCCCACCAGCCGCAGCGCGTCGTCCAGCGCCTCGTCGCTGACGAAACTCATCACCGGGCGCAGCACCGCCAGACCCATCTGCATGTCGCCGGCATCGTCACCTTCGACGAAGTGCAGCACCCGGTGTTTGCGCAGCTCGCGCAGCAGCGCCAGGCGCTCGCTGGCCGCGTTCGGCAGCTTGTGCGCCAGCAGCGAGACCACCGTCTGCGACAGCTCTTCCAGGGGGATGGCCAGGCGCTCGTCCACCAGTGGGCGGCGGCCGGTGAGCGCCTCGGTGTAGAGAAACCGCAGCGCCAGCACCGCCGCCACAAAGTCTCGCGACAGCCGGGCACGCAGGCGGCGCACACCGTCCTCCTCCTCCTCGCCGCCGGCTTCGCCGGGCGGGTACAGGCGCAGGAGCCGCGCGTCGCTGTCGTGCGCGAGCACAAAGCCCATGCAGGCGAACCACTCGCGCAGCAGTTGCTCGCACTGCAGGGCGTCGTCGTAGAGCGCCGCCTCCGGCCGGGAGAAGTCCCGCCACAGCACCCCGCTGGCCAGCAGCCGCGCGGTCAGTTCGGCAAACCGCGCCGGCCGCACGGCGCCGGAGCCTTCGGTGGACAGGCGCTGCTCCAGCACCTGGGCGATCGAGCTCAGCATGGCCGGTCGCTCCGGTCAATCCGCTCGGCCCAGGGCCGCAGGCGGCCGCTCGACCGGCGCCAGCGGCTCGACCCGCAGCTCATAGTCGTCGGCCTGGAAGTACGGCGTCTCCACCCTGCCCGCCAGGCGCCGTGCCTGGAGCAGGCCGCGCCCTTCGGTCGAACGCGCCGCACCCACCGCATGCAGCACCCGCACCGCCTCTTCGGCCGTGCGCACCGGCAAGGCCGCCAGCGTGATCGGCCCGGCCGCCAGTTGCGGGAGCAGCCCCTGCAGCACCTGCTGGTCGCTGAAGGCAAAGGCCTCGGCCTCCGCCCGGCGCAGCAGGGCGTTCAACCGGCTCTGCTCGTCCACCACCAGGGGTGCGGACTCGGCCGCAGCGGCCTCGCGTTCGCGCAGCGTCCAGCGCAGCAGGCCGCCGGCCAGGCGCACCTCGCTGGTGGCCAGGCGCTGCGCCAGGGCGTCCAGCAGCGCCTCACGCTGCGGGGGCGCCTGCTCCTTCAGCCAGGCCATGCTGCGCCCCAGCGGCGACTCGGCGCCGTAGTCCAGCGACAGCGCCTGGCGCAGCAGGCTGGTGAAGCGGCGCACGTAGTTGTTCATCTCCGAGCGCAGCATCGGCAGCTTCAGGCCGCAGGCGGCCTCCACCATGCTCTCGATGCGGTCGCACAGCCACAGCATCGGGCTGCGGCCCTGCACCTGCGGCTCCAGCCAGGGCGCACGCTGCAGCAGGTGGCCGTCCACGACGGTGCGCTGCTCACCCTCCAGCGCACGCACCACCTCCAGAGCCTCGCCGATCTGGCCGCGGTGGCGCTCGGCCGAATCCGCCACCAGCCGCACCGCGTACTCGCGGGCAAAACGCGTCTCGATGAACTCGTTGAACTCGCTCCAGGCCACCTTCTGCGCCAGCGCCTCGCGCGTCAGGCTCTGGATCAGCTGGCGGAAGTACTCGATGTCGTCCTGCAGGTCCTGCACCACCCGGCTGGCGAATTCATGGGCATCCAGCAGCTCGTCCGCATCACGTCCACTGAGGAAGGCCGCCAGCGCCTTGCGCGCCGAACGCATGTTGCGCTGGCGGGTCTTGGCGCGCGAATCGTCCAGGCCGGCAAAGGTCTCGCTGAAGGCCCGGCCGGCGCGGCTGAGCTTGAGCGTGGGCTTGAGGTCGATCGGGTCGCGGTAGTCCTCCAGCCAGCCGTGCTCCTTGAGCTTGCGCAGCAGCTCGCCGGCGTAGGCGCGCTCCTCCTCGGCCCGCACCGTCTGCCCGGCTTCGAAGGCCAGCGCCCGCAGTGCCGGCTCTGCCAGCGCCCGCAGGATCACCTCCAGCACCAGCTCGCGCGTCAGCACCTCGGCATAGTCCGCATTGGCCCCATGCACCCGCTCGTGCAGCGCCCGCAGCACGGCGGCGCAGAGCTCGCGGTTGTCGTGGGTGAGCGGGCGGAAGAAGTGCTCCCGGGGTGGGGTGAAGAAGATCACGGTGCAGGGGCCCGGTTGAATCAGGCCGTCTTCGAGAACAAGCGGACCTCCGGCAATCCGCCGAAGTGCGCGTCACAGGTCAGCAGTTGCGCCCCGACTTGTCGCGCCGTGGCATACACGATCGCGTCGGCCGTGGCCAGCCGGTACTCCCGATGCAGTTCGGCGGCCAGCAGAGCGATCGAAGTATCCAGCGGCACTACAACACACTTCTGGGTGTAGGCGATCACCTCGTCGGACTGCGCTTCACCGACCTCCCGGACCAACCACTTCGACAGTTCCAGCTGCACGATGGTCGGGACGACGCAATGGGATCGGCCCGGGAACTGCTTACCGACAGCTTCACCGGTGGTACTTCCGGTCAGCCACTCGATCCAGGCTGAGGTATCGACCACGCAGCGCGGGCCACTCATCAGAAGCGGTCCTCACGATCGCGGTAGTCGCCCTTGTTCGCACCCTTGGCGATGCCGGCCAACTCCTCCAGTTCCGGCACGGGCATCACCAGCACCCCCTTGCCTTTGGGAATGAAGACAAACTCCTGCCCCGCCTGCCATCGTTGCTCCTCCCGAATGGCCTTCGGGATCGAGATCTGGAACTTGCTGGACAGGGTGGCGGTCGCAGAGGCGGTCACTTATGTTCTCCAGATTGATCGATGGTCAGATGGTAAGAATACCTGAACGCCGTCACAACGCCTCCAGCGCCGCCCCCCGCAGTCCCACCAACAGCGCCCTGCCGTCGGCGTCCACCCGGAACTCGCCGTACCTCGCCTTCTCCCAGCGCTGGGCCTGCCCCTCGGCAAAGAACCAGGCGTCGCTGACCAGGATCCAGTGCCCGTCCTTGGGGGTGAGCTCGATGTGCATCTCACCGGCCGCCAGGGGCTGGCCGTCGGCGATGCGCAGCAGGCGGGCCACGCCGCGTTCATCCCGCACCGCGACCACGTGAGGGCGCTCGCGGCGCAGCAGGCCGGCGCGGCGCTCCGCGGGTTCACCCGGGATGTTGAAGTTCAGGCGCATGAAGTCGCCCTGCATCAGCGAGCGCGGATCCACCGGCGCCAGTTCGACGAACACCGGCTGGCCGTGGTGGATCAGCGCCTCCTTGTCGCGGATGCCCAGGTTGGCCACCGTCAGGATGGCGATCAGGCTGAGGGCGATGCCGGCACGGGCCCACCGGGCAGCGTTCACGGCAGGACCATCGGAGGGATCGGGTGTGACCGCCGCGGCCGCCCCAACACCTTGCCCTGAACCGCGACGCTTCGCCATGACCCAGCCCGCCAGCAGCGCCAGCAGCGCACCCGCCGCAACCAGCACCAGCGCCTTGCTTCCCAGCGGCCAAGCCAGCTGGTAGTAGAAGGCGCCGACGATCCAGGCCGCCGCCACCGCCGCCGCAACGGCCAGGCGGCGCCGGCCGCTGGTCACCGTCTGCACCAGCAGCAGCAGCGTGGCGCCCAGCGAGGGCATCAGCGCCGCCAGTGCCACCAGCACGCCGGCGGCGCCCAGGTACGGGGGCTGGCGCAGGCCCGGCCAGCGCCGCAGGGCAACGCCCCCTCCCACCGCCGCCAGCAGCGCAGACAGGGCCTGCATGCCGATCCAGCCGGCCGAGGTCGCGCTGCGCCAACCCAGCTCCCGGCCGATCTCGGCCACCGGCCCGCCGCCCAGCACACCGCCGACCAGGAAGGTCATCCCTGACCACCCGGCCAGCCCCACCAGCAGCGCCAGGCCCGCGCCGGCGGCCAGCGACTCCAGCGCCGGTGCAGCACGGCCGCCGTGTCCACGCTGCAACCACCCGTGTGCCCCCAGCCAGGCAAGGAGCAACAGGTGCCAGCTCACCCACCAGAACTGGAGCGAACCACCGGGTCTCAGGTCCCAGCGCTGCGGCGTGAGGGCCACAGACCACAGCACTGCCACGGCGGCCCCCAGCAGAACCCGCAACCAGGCCACGGGCACGACCAGGGCGACCACCAGCGCCACGCCCCCAGGAAGGCTGCACCTCCGCCAACGCCGGCATCGCGGAACAAGCCGAAACCCAGCGCTCCCGCCCCCACCAGCAGCACCGGCAGCGCCAGCTGCTCCACGAACAAGGCCACCCCGCGGGAGCGCAGCACCACCACTGCGCCGGTGATCAGCAAGGCCGCCACCAAGTACGGACCGACACTGCGGTTCATCAGGTCCCCCAGCAGCATCCCCACCACTCCCAGCAACGGCAGCGCCGCCAGCCAGGCGCCCAGCGCCGTCAGCAGGACCACCGGCCAGGGCCGTGAAGCGTCCTCGGGCGCCTGGGCATGCGCAGGCAGCCCCTCAACCCCAGCCCTGCGCGCCAACTGCAATACCACCTTCACGCTGCCGGCCAGCAGCGCCGCGGCCCCACAACCGAGCAGCAGCAGGCGGCCGATCGGATCCCCGGCGCCACCCCCTTCGAACAGCAGGCGACCCAGCCCCGCCACCAGCAACGTGTTCAACCCCAGGGCCACCGCGCTCAGGCAAACACCTCGAAGTGGCGCCGCGGCACGAACACCGCCGCCATGCCAGCCAGCACCCCCAGCCCCAGCAGATAGTGGGCGCCGACCGTCCTTGCGAACAGGGCCGCCAGCGCCGTGCCCGTCACCACCACCACCGCCAACGTCGCCGCCGTGCGCAGTGCCCAGGGTCCGGCACCGGTGACCGAGCGCCCCGGCGCCCCCATGGCCCCCACCAGCAGCAGTGCCACAGCCCAGCCTGCCGCATGCACGGCCAGGTCATCCGGCCCCAGCTGCCAGCTGCGGCCACTGTGCGCCTCGATCCACAGGGCGATGCCGACGAAGGCCCCCAGCACCCAGGGCGCCCACAACAGGTCGGAGCGCAGCGCCAGGGCCAGCGGCAGCGTCAGCAACGCCCACAGCGCAAACAGCGACCAGGGGTCCGCCCCGGTCTGGTAGGTCTGCCCGAAGTAGGCGAACAGCGCCCCCGTCCCCAGCCACACCAGCAGCCCCAGCGGTGCCCGCCATGCAGGTCGCCAAAGCGCCCCCAGGCCGAACAGCAGCACGACGCCCTGCAGCAGCGCAAATCGACCGAACCGCCCCAACACCTCCCAGTTGGCCGCCACCCAGAAGATCAACCCCAACCCGAGCAGCGCCGCCGCCAGCACGGCCATCCCAATCGGCAGCCAGCGCCGCAGCGCCGCGGGTTCGGCATCGAAGCCAGCCAGCGCCTGCAGCCGCCGCGCCGCTGCGGCATCCAGACGGTGCCGGGCGGCCAGTTCATGCAGGGCAAGTCGCAGGTCCATCGGGGGTCTCCTGGGGCGGTGGATCGGCCGGATGCCAGCGAGTGGGGCACGTTGCGCAGCGTCCAGCAGCACCGGCGAGCTGGGAGAATGCTGCCCATCGATGCACAGCCTTCGCCAGCCCTGATCATCGTAGCCCTCCGACACCCTTTGCGAGTACGCTCTTTGCGATTCAGGTACGCCGCCGCTCCATGACCTCCACCCTTGCGTCGCTCACCGACTACCAGGACTGGCTCGGCGCGCTCAAGCAGCGCGTGGTGTCCGCCCGTCTGCGTGTGGCTCTTGCGGCCAACAGTGAACTGATCAGGTTCTACTGGGACCTGGGAGCACAGATCGCCGAGAAGCAGTCCCAGCGCCAGTGGGGAGACAAACTCATCCCGCCTGCGGCAGGACCTGCAAAAGGCCTTCCCGGAGGTGGGCGGCTTCTCCCCTAAGAACCTGCGCTACTGCCGCGCCTTCTTCCGCTTCTACTGCGACCCTGCAATTTGGCAACAGACCGTTGCCAACGACCCTGGGCTCACTGGATACTGGGCACCAGCTGTTGACCAAATTCCCTGGGGGCACAACATCCTGATCTTCACCAAGTGCAGCAGCATTGCAGAGGCCGATTTCTACCTCCGCCAGACCCTCGAACAGGGCTGGAGCCGCGACGTACTGGCCCTGCAACTCAAGTCCAGGCTGCATGAGCGTGCTGGCAAGGCAATCACCAACTTTTCGCGCACCCTGCCCGCGCCCCAGTCGGATCTGGCACAGCAGGCCCTGAAGGACCCTTACACCTTCGACTTCATGGCCATGACGGCCCCTTTCAACGAACGGGACGTGGAGCAACAGCTCACCCTCCACATCACCCAGTTTCTGCTCGAACTGGGCAAGGGCTTCGCCTTCATCGGCCGCCAGTACCACCTGGAAATCGCCGGCAACGACTACTACCTGGATCTGCTTTTCTATCACGTCACTCTGAAGTGTTACGTGGTGGTAGAGCTCAAGAACCGCCGCTTCATCCCGGAGTACGCCGGCAAGCTCAACTTCTACCTTTCGGCCGTGGACAGCCTGCTCAGAAGAGAAGACGACCGCCCCACCATCGGCCTGCTGCTGTGCCGCGACAAGAACAACATCGAGGTGGAATTCGCCCTGCGCGACCTGAACAAGCCCATGGGTGTGAGCGAGTACAACCTGGTGGAGTCACTTCCAGACAACCTCAAGGGCGCGCTGCCGACGGTGGAGGAAATCGAGCTGGATCTGCAGCGGCTGCAGGAGCCGCACGCCCCCGCGGGTGAGTCGTGACCAACCAACCACCGGAACCCCTCCCCTTGCGCTTCATCCACACCGCCGACATCCACCTCGACAGCCCGCTGCGAGGGTTGAGCGCCTACCCGGACGCCCCCGCCGAGCAGTTGCGCGGCGCCACGCGCGAGGCCTTCCGGCAGCTGGTCACGCTGGCCATCGAGGAGCGGGTGGACTTCATCGTCATTGCCGGGGATCTGTACGACGGTGACTGGCCGGACTTCAACACCGGGCTGTTCTTCTGCGCCGAGATGGGGCGGCTGCAGCGCTCGGGCATTCCGGCCTTCGTGCTGTTCGGCAACCACGATGCAGAGAGCCACATGACCCGCGCGCTGCGGCTGCCGGACAACGTGCGGCGCTTCTCGGCCAACGGCTGCGAGGTGCACCGGCTGGAGCACCTCAAGGTGGCGCTGCACGGGCGCAGCTTCAAGAAACGCGACACCCCCGAGAACCTGCTGACCAGCTATGGCGAGCCGCTGCGCGGGTACGTCAACATCGGCGTGCTGCACACCGCGCTGGAAGGCCATGCCGACCACGCCAGCTACGCCCCCTGCACGCTGGAGCAGCTGCACGCCAAGGGTTATGACTACTGGGCGCTGGGCCATGTGCATGAGCACCGGGTGTGGACCGGGCGCTCGACGATCTGCTTTCCCGGCAACCTGCAGGGCCGCAGCATCCGCGAGACCGGGCGGCGCGGTGCGGTGCTGGTGACGATCGAGGACGACGCGCCACCTCAGCTGGAGCGCCTGTACCTGGACGTGCTGCGCTGGGAGCATGTGGTGGTGGACGTGTCGGCCTGCGACAGCCTGGACGCGCTGGGCCGCGCCACCGGCCGGGCGCTGGCCCGGCTGCTGGAAGAGGATGCGCAGGTGCCGCGGGCACTGCGCCTGACGCTGCAGGGCGAAACCGGCCTGCATGGCGAGCTGTTCCAGCGCGGTGGCGAGCTGCGCGCCCATGTGCTGGCGGAGATCGCGGCGCTGGGCCCGGACAGGTTCTGGCTGGAAAAGGTGCGGCTGGGCACCCGGCCCGCCGCGGTGATGGCCGACTCCCTACAGCCCGGCTCGATACAACCCGGCTCGATACAGCCCGGCGAGCAACCGCCTGGTGCAGTGCCGACCGGCAGCGACGCCCTGGCCGACCTGCAGGCCCTGCTGGCCGAGGCCCGTCACGATGCCGATCTGCTGCAGGAGCTGCGTGCCGACTTTGCGCAGATGCTGGGCAAGGCGCCGGAGCTGGCCACCGTGGCGGGCG
>JADJCH010000054.1 GCA_016703325.1 Burkholderiales bacterium
GGCCGCAGGAACTGCTCGCCTGTGGCTACCGCAGCGACGAGCTGCCGCTGCCACCCGCCTTGGGGTGATCCCCCTGCGCGGCCATCTCGGTCATGATGACCGCCCAATGAACCGGCGCAATGACTCACTTGGGCGCCTTCGCCTTGACCGTGAACGTCACTGTCGGTGATGGCGCCTGCAAGTCCGATTGGGCGGGCGGTGCGGTCCAGATTGCAACGTGGGCCGACTTGGCGGCGCGGGCTCGGGTAGCCCGTTCCAGGGTTTGGGCAACCCTGTTCAGCAGTACTGCGGGTCACTGCTGCAGGGGTCACCCATTACCGGCCGCCGTCAACAGGCACGAACAAAACCCTGCGACCGCGTCGCACATCCGTCAAGACCTGCCTGAACGGATCGGCCCATCGCCAGCACGCTTGGTTCTCACGGTCTGGTTGCGCCGGGACAGCGCACCAGTCACCCATCAGGATCAAGGCTTCACCGCCTCGCAACGGCTGGCCCCTGGCTGCGTCTGCAGCCCCAGAAAACCCTCTGTTCCCCACCGCCTCCAATCGCGGCAGCCGAGCGCTGGCTCAGCCGCACAGGTCTGTGGCTTCGCATTGCGGCGATCCAACCCCTTGTGGCTGGCGGTACGGGCGCTGTCGAACACGGTCGAATCTCGCTGATCAAGCAGGGGCGGGATCGGCTGCGGCGTGCAATCAGGTCTGATGGTTGTGCCAACCCCATGGTGGCACTGCCGCAGCCGTCCCTTCATCTCGTCCTACCCGAACGCCCGGCTGGCCTCGAAGGGCCGGCCGTCCTTCATCACATGCCAGCAGGCCCTGGCCAGCTTGTGCGCCACCGCCTTGATGGCCACCACCGACAGGCTGCTCGCGCACTTCTTCTGGTACCAGCGCTTGATCGCCGCGTCGTAGCGCACCGCAAAGTGCGCCGCCTCGATGAAGGCCCAGGCCAGGTGCTTGTTGCCGCACTTGGCGTTGCCTTCGCCCTTCTTCTTGCCGTTGGACTCCCGGCGTGAATCCACCGTGCGCGCATAGGGACGCGAACTGGCCCGGGCTGGCAAACCGGCCGATGTCGCCGGTCTCCAGCGCGATGGTCAGCGCCAGCACGTCGCCCACGCCGCTGACGCTCTTGAGCGCCTGGAATGGTTCGCTCAGCTTGGCGCAGGCCAGGATGCGCCGCTCCAGGGTGTGCACCTGCCGGTCCAGGCAGTCCATCACCGCCAGGTTGGCCTTCAGGGGCCAGCTTCTGATCGTCGAGCAGGTTCATCGCGTCGATGTCTTCGTCGTCCCAGCGCTTGATGTCGTTGCCGCTGCACTGCGCGCCCAGGTTGCGCGCCACCAGGTTCTGCATGCTCAGGATCTGGCTGCTGCGCTGGCGCACCAGTTGGCTGCGTTTGCGCATCAGGTCGCGCACGGCGCGCTGCTCGCGCGGGTAGATGTAGCCCTCGGGCAGGATGCCCAGGCGCAGCAGGTGGGCCAGGTGGCGCGCATCGCTGAAGTCGCCGCTGTGCTTGAGCCCGTCGTAGACCTTCACCGCCGCGGTGTTGACCAGGTGCACCCGGTAGCCCGCATCCTGCAGCCCGTCGACCAGCCAGTACCAGCTGTAGGTCGACTCCACCGCCACGCCCAGGATCGAACCAGCGCACGATCGCAACGCCATCAGGATCGCCTCCAGATCGTTGGCCAGTCGCTTGGCAAACACCACCCGATCGGCCCCGTCGAGCACCATCAAGACGGCGTTGTTCGAATGCAGGTCGATCCCAGCATACAGTTCCATGTCGGTCTCCTTCTTCAGCTGCGTCGTGTGAATCGCAATCCAGACGATAGGCCGTTGAGCGGAGGCCGGCTCCTCGGGTTAGATGTTTATCAGGTCTTGCTTATTGCCTATCAATTGATTTGCTCAGATGTGGCAAAAAACAAGACCTGACCCTCATGCGGGCGCTCATGCGGGCGGCAGATCGTTGCAGGTCGGGCTGGATCAGTTTTTCTGCGCCCTCAGCGGCGGGGCGACCTTGACCCGCAAGGTCACCAAGAGTGCACTTTCGCAGGCTCGCAAGAAACTTCAGCCTTCGGCCTTGGCCGCCATTGGCGCGCAGTGGGTGCGGCAATGGCTGGCGGCTGTAGGCGAGCACCGCTGGAACGGCTTGCGCGTGGTGGCAGCCGATGGCACCTGTGTGCGTGTTCCCAGGTGGCGTGAGACCCAGGATGCCTACGGGCTGGGTCCCAATGGCGACGGCTCCGTGGTGATGGCGCGCGTGGTGGGGTTGCTGGCGGTGGACTCCAGCCAGATGCTGCATGCCGAGGTCGGCAGCTACGCCGATGGGGAACGCAGCCTGTTGGTGCGCGCGCTGGGTGCCCTTTCGGTTGGCGATCTGTTGGTCCGTGATCGCGGGTATCCAGCTTGGTGGTTGTTCGCCCTGTTCGGGCAGCGCGGCGTGCCGTTCTGCGCCAGGCTGGACAGTTGCAGCTGCGGCAGCGCGAAGGTCAGGCAGTTCGTTCGCAGCGGCGCGGCCGAACAAGTCATCGAAGTGCACCTCAAAAGCCCTGATCTAGCCAAACTTCGCAAGGCCGCAGGCCAGGCACAGGCGCCGACCGTGCTGCGTTTGCGTCTGGTGCGGGTGGTCTTGTCCACCGGCAACATCGAGGTCCTGGTCACATCTTTGCTCGATACCGTCGCCTACCCAGCTGCCGAGTTTGCAGCGCTCTACCATGCCCGCTGGCGCATCGAGGAGGCATTCAAGACCCTCAAATGTCGCCTGCACCTCGAAGGCTTCACTGGGAGTTGCCCTGCGCCATCGAGCAGGAGATCCACGCCAAGATCTTGGTGGCCAACATCACCGCAGCGCTTTGCACCCAAGCTCACGCGCAACTCGAAGCTGGCAAAGCCGAACATTACCGGGTCAATCAAACAGTTGCGATCAAGCACTGGTCAGCCTTGGCCGTGGCATGGATCTGCGGCAATACAAAACTGCTGCACAACAAGCTCAAAGAGTTGATCGCAGTCTTGACGGTGAGTCTCGACAAGATACGCCCCGGTAGATCCTGCCCAAGGAATTTCAAAGCCCATGGCGCTCAACGCCCTCGTCGAGCGTATCAATGAGCTCGACTAACTTAATGGCATTGCCATGTGACCAACCCGGAGCCCGTACGTCTTAATCCCTTCAATACCAGGGCATCCAGTCAGACCTTCTTCAATCTGCGAAACACTCAGAATCCTGACGTCTTAATCCCTTCAATACCAGGGCATCCAGTCAGACCTGGCAGACAGTCCATTCCGTGCATTGGTGGAGGTCTTAATCCCTTCAATACCAGGGCATCCAGTCAGACCGCATGATGCGCATTGGACTGCATACTCTCGTCTTAATCCCTTCAATACCAGGGCATCCAGTCAGACACCGAAGATGCAGAGGCGCAGGATGGGCCGCCGGTCTTAATCCCTTCAATACCAGGGCATCCAGTCAGACCAACTGCTGCAGCTCATCGGCGCGCTCAGCGCGGTCTTAATCCCTTCAATACCAGGGCATCCAGTCAGACACGATGGCGCCGACGACGTAGCCATGCTGCTTGAGTCTTAATCCCTTCAATACCAGGGCATCCAGTCAGACTGCGGTGGCGGACCGGAAGACCCGCGCGGCTCGGTCTTAATCCCTTCAATACCAGGGCATCCAGTCAGACCCTGCCGTGCTTCGACGCATGGAAATGCAGCGTCTTAATCCCTTCAATACCAGGGCATCCAGTCAGACCCGGGTAGCCTGTGAGGCACTCGCCAACGCGCTGGTCTTAATCCCTTCAATACCAGGGCATCCAGTCAGACGTCAGCCGGTCAGTCGGCACTACGCCAGCCAGCCGTCTTAATCCCTTCAATACCAGGGCATCCAGTCAGACGCTGGCGCCCAGAAATCCAGCATTTCTGCAGGTGTCTTAATCCCTTCAATACCAGGGCATCCAGTCAGACCTCACGCCACTGCACGACGCGCCGCCGGGCCGATGTCTTAATCCCTTCAATACCAGGGCATCCAGTCAGACAAACCCAGCGAGTTGTTCAAATCGTTGAAACTGTCTTAATCCCTTCAATACCAGGGCATCCAGTCAGACTCTGGATGCCCCATCGGGCACGCCTGCTGGCGGAGTCTTAATCCCTTCAATACCAGGGCATCCAGTCAGACGCTGTGGGGAGCAGCTATCAGGCTTGCGCTTGGGTCTTAATCCCTTCAATACCAGGGCATCCAGTCAGACAGAACATTTTGCGGGGTGGGCACCCCCTTGCCCGTCTTAATCCCTTCAATACCAGGGCATCCAGTCAGACCACGGATCTACGGCTACTCACCGACCGATACGATGTCTTAATCCCTTCAATACCAGGGCATCCAGTCAGACACGAATCGTCAGCAGAGCTGAATTCAAAGAGAAGTCTTAATCCCTTCAATACCAGGGCATCCAGTCAGACGAATTCACCGTCTGCATCTTTGCTGCTTTCCTGGTCTTAATCCCTTCAATACCAGGGCATCCAGTCAGACACTCCCTGCGGATGTACGCCGACTGTCTGCAGTCTTAATCCCTTCAATACCAGGGCATCCAGTCAGACTCACCAAGTACCACGGCCCGACCAACACCCGCAGGTCTTAATCCCTTCAATACCAGGGCATCCAGTCAGACCCTCGGCACCGCGCGCCATGGTGGCGCAGCCGACGTCTTAATCCCTTCAATACCAGGGCATCCAGTCAGACCGCACGGGCCGCCGCACGGGCCGCCGCATGGGGGTCTTAATCCCTTCAATACCAGGGCATCCAGTCAGACTGCCGCGAAGGATGGACAACGCTGCTGCGCCACGTCTTAATCCCTTCAATACCAGGGCATCCAGTCAGACATCGCCCTGGACATGGCCCAGCGGATCGGCGCCGTCTTAATCCCTTCAATACCAGGGCATCCAGTCAGACGCTACGTCGTGCCAAACGGCTACGGCATGCCCGGTCTTAATCCCTTCAATACCAGGGCATCCAGTCAGACAACGAGTCCACCGCCTGCCAGCTCTGGCGCATGGGTCTTAATCCCTTCAATACCAGGGCATCCAGTCAGACACAGCCACATCTTGCACAATGAGACCCACAAGGTCTTAATCCCTTCAATACCAGGGCATCCAGTCAGACCACGACCACCGCCAAGTGGCGCGAACAAATCCGTCTTAATCCCTTCAATACCAGGGCATCCAGTCAGACATATACAGCAGTGTTTATAAATAATAGACGTTTGTCTTAATCCCTTCAATACCAGGGCATCCAGTCAGACGCACCTGCAGCAACGTGCACACCTGGAGCGGAAATGTCTTAATCCCTTCAATACCAGGGCATCCAGTCAGACGTCAGTAAGGCCTGGAAAGAGACCGCAAACCAGAGTCTTAATCCCTTCAATACCAGGGCATCCAGTCAGACACATGGAATTGAAGGATGCCATTGAATGCATTGGTCTTAATCCCTTCAATACCAGGGCATCCAGTCAGACATTCCCTGCCCGAAGCCCAAGCCTACGCACGCGCGTCTTAATCCCTTCAATACCAGGGCATCCAGTCAGACTCGAACTGATGCGCCGCATTGTGTTTTACAGTCTTAATCCCTTCAATACCAGGGCATCCAGTCAGACCACGCGGCTCGCGTGTCTCTGCCACCTGGGGCGTCTTAATCCCTTCAATACCAGGGCATCCAGTCAGACAATTTTGCAAGCTTTGTCTGAAGGAAAGATCAGGTCTTAATCCCTTCAATACCAGGGCATCCAGTCAGACTCCACGCTCCGGATTTCCCTTGCCTGACAGGCACTTGCGTGGCCGTCTGGCAGTGGCGGACCGGGTCGCCGGAGCTGCCTCGCGGGCAGGGGGCGACTGGGGCCGAAGGGGGATCTGGGGCGGGATCATCAGCGGGGTTGAGTTTACGCGCCCAGGGGCCCGGGGCAGGCCCGGGCGAATGGGGAGCAGGCACGGTGGGGCGAGCTCAGCGGGGGGCGCGTGAGGTGCTGCCCGTTTTGACGGCGGCAGGGGCTGCGGCGGTGGGCGCATCGCCGGCGGCTTCAGTGGGCGCAACGCCGGCGGCTGCAGTGGCCGCAGCGCCGGCAGCAGCGCGGGAGGGTTTGCCGGCAGCGACACGGCGCACCGTCTGGGGGGCGGGCTGGGTGGCGGCCTGGCGGCGAATGTCGATCCACACGTCGCCGGGCAGCATGGTCTTGCCGAGCTCCACCAGGTCCACCCGCTCCGGCCAGCGGTAGGCGCGCACGTCGTCCAGCGCGGTGGAGATCAGCTCCTCCAGCTCCAGCAGCAGGCTGCGCAGCCGCACCGGGCTGGCTTCCACCAGGAAGACGCTGTACTGCAGCGGCAGGCCGTGGCGCTTCATGCAGCGGTGCACCGCCAGGCCGCGGCGCGCGTCGGTGATGTCGTAGCTGACGATCCAGCGCACGGGGGTGTGGTCAGCCATGGAGCTCTCGCAGCGCGTGGGCGCGCAGGTTGGCCAGGTGCTGGTGCAGGGCGCCCACGCAGCGGCCGCTCCAGCGCTCGAACAGGGCAGCCGCTTCGCGGGGGTGGTCCACCGCATCGGCCAGGGCGCCGGCGCAGAGGTTCATCTCGGCCCAGACCAGCCGGGTGAGGTCCTGCACCAGCTCCATCGGCTCGCCGGCGCAGCACCAGTAGTGCGAGCTGAGGCCGCATTCGCTCAGGCGGTGCGCCACCAGCGCGGCGGCCAGGCCGTGCAGCAGCGGCGGCAGGTGGTCGGCCAGTTCGTCCTGGTACACCCAGCTGCGTTTGGCGAGCTGCCATTCGGCCTCGCCCACCGGGTGGCCGGCGCGGGCGCGTTCGCCCTGCCAGACCTGCAGCACCGCCAGGCGCTGGTGGCGCAGCCAGTGCCGGTAGCTGTCGGACCAGCCGGGTTCGCTGCCGGCCAGCATGTCCAGCGCCTCGGCCAGGTCGGTGCGGCGCGGCCGCTGCGGCCAGAGGTGGCCCAGCTCCGCGCCGCGCCCGTCCAGCCAGCTGACGGTGATGCCGCGCTGCAGGCACAGCGCCAGGGCGGCACCGCTCCATTCGACGCTGTCGTTGCAGACCACGCGCAGCACCCGCGCCACCGGCACGCGCTGCACCTCCCCCATCGTGCCGCAGTGCGGCCGGCTGATGACCAGGGCCTCCCCGGTGGAGGTCACGCGCAGCGGCTCGGCGGCGGCCAGGTACAGGGTGCGGGCGTCCAGCGCACGGGAGCTGCGCGCAGCTGCCCCGGCAGCAGCGGCTCCCGCAGTTCTGCCGGCACCCGCAGGGCGGCCCGGCTGGGCCGGACAGGTGTTGTGGCGTTCAGGCATCGAGCATCTCCCCATCGTCCGGATCGTGTTCCACCCAGGCGCTGCCCTGTTCACGCAGGGCGCGCGCCAGCAGGGCTGCACTGCGGCGCAGCGCCCGGCGCAGCGGCGGCACCTGCTGCGCCCAGGTGGCGTAGAAGGTGGCGCGGCCCGCCTTGCCAAGCAGGCAGGCGCCCTGGTCGTGGCTGAAGTGGGCCTCGCGCAGGTGGCGCTCGCGCAGCAGCTCCCACACCCACAGGTCCACCCGGGCGCGCAAGGGCTCCACCAGGTCGCAGGCCAGGGATTCGCGGCCGAAGGCGGGCCGGTGGTAGAAGCCCAGCAGCGGGTCCAGCCCGGCGATGTGGCAGGCCTGCACCGCCTCCACATGCAGCAGGCTGTAGCCCAGCGAGAGGCAGACGTTGGCCGGGTCCCGCGGCGGGCGGCGGTTGCGCCCGGCAAAACCCAGCGCCGGCGGCAGCACCGCCGCCAGGCCGCCGAAGTGGGCGCGCGCGGCCGCCCCCTCCAGCCCGCGCAGGGCGGCCAGCGCCTGCAGTGCGGACGACTGCAGACCGGCGACCACCGGCAGGGTCGAAAAGCCGCCGGCCCCACGGTCGGCGCAGGCAGCCGCAGGAAGGTCCGCCGGAGGGAGCGCAGACGGATCGGCCGACACCGGCGAGCACACCGGAGCCCCTGCGGCCAAGGCCGTCATGGGCACAGCAGATGCCCCGGTTGCGGGCGTGGAAGCCGCTTCACCGACGTCGGCCGCAGCAACAGCGCCGGACTCGGCCAGCCGGCCCAGCGCCGCGGTCACGCCGCCCAGCGCGTCGGTGAGCGGCTTGCGTGCATCGGGCCGGGCCTCCAGCCAGTGGCGCAGGGCGCGCTGCTGGCCGCGCAGCTTGGCGCGCACCTGCCGCCGCGCCCACTGCAGGCAGGCCTGGGCGTCGCGCACCCGCTCGGCCTGGGCCAGCCGCACGGCCGCGTCGTTGTGCGCCGGCCCCAGCAGGGTGGCCACACGGCGCCCGGCGCGCGGGCTGAACAGCACGGTGCACACGCCCGCCTCGGCCAGCTTGAGCAGCACGCCGGAGTCCAGCCGGGTCTGCCCCCCCTGGATGATGCAGCGCTCGAGCAGCTTCAACGGCACGGTACCGCGGCGCTCGCCGTTTTCGTACAGCGCCAGCGCCTGGCCGTCGCTGCGCACTTCCAGGCCGGCACGGTCGAGCAAGAGGGTGGACATGGTGGGGCGGCTCCTGGGGCGATCAGGTTCTCAACCGATGTAGAAGTAGTCCGGGTTGGCCGCCGGCTGGCCGCGGCCGATCACCTGGGTGGGGCTGCGGGTGTCCAGCCGCAGCAGCAGGAAGCGGTCTTCCTCATCGAGCAGGTGCACCATGTCGGCCAGCACCGCACGCTTCTCCGCGGCGGTCAGCCAGACCTCGTGCACCGACTTCTGCCCACCGGTGGCGTAGGCGCGCAGCAGCTTCAGCGCCGCCACCCGCAGGCGGTCGTCGCGGATGTCGTAGGCGGCAAGGTGGAGGTGGCGCTGGGCGGACATGGCGTCGTCGGTGAAGGGACGAGGCCATTGTTCGGCGCGAGAACCTTGAGCGGAGAAACGGCAAGCTTGCGGTTTCACCCCGTATTAGTCCAGGACCTAGTCCAGTTCGGTTGCATTCGCTAAGATGCACCTGCATTCCCGCTCGGAGCCCAGCCATGACCCAGACCGTGATCAACGTCCACGAAGCCAAGACCCACTTCTCTCGGTTGCTGGAGCGAGCACATGCGGGCGAGGAGATCGTGCTGGCCAAGGCAGGCAGACCCTATGCGCGGCTGGTACCGTTGGATACGCCGAAGAAGGCGCGCAAACCCGGCGCCCTCCCTGGCATCGTGCTGGATGACAGCTTCTTCGACCCCATGTCCGAAGAGGATCTCGCCGACTGGGAGGGCGGGCGTTGAGGCTGCTGCTCGACACCCATGCGCTGCTCTGGTGGTGGGCTGACAGCCCGCGACTGAGCAACGCCGCACGACACGCCATGGTCGACGCCGACTGCGTCGTTCTCGTCAGCGTTGCCAGTGCCTGGGAGATTGCGATCAAGCAGCGTCGCGGCAACCTGTCCGGCGTACCCGCCGAGGCAGCGCCCTTCACCCGGCAGGTGTCCGCCAGCGGCTTCGAACTACTGGCCATCACCCTGGAACACGCCATGCTCGCCGGCTACCACCCCGCTGAGCACCGCGACCCCTTCGACCGCCTGCTGGCCGCGCAAGCCGAGATCGAGGGCGCCGTGCTGGTGAGCTGCGATGCGGCGCTGGATCAGTTCGGGGTGCGGCGGCTGTGGTGAAGGGCTGTCGCTGCGGGGTCAGCGGCTGAACAACCGGTCCTTCAACTTCAGCAGGGTCTGCTTCAAGTTGGCCTCGCTCTCCGGCGCATCGGCGGCCAGGGGCCGCGTCGAACCAGCAGCAGGGACGGGGCTATTCCAGCGACAGCACCAGTCGTTTGCCCAGCACGCGGGCAGCGCGGTCCAGTTGCTTCAGGCTGGGCCAGTGGCGCGGGTCTTCCAACCGCTGAGCCGATGCCCAGGACGTTTCCATGGCACGGGCCACATCCGACAGCGGCTTGTCCCCGCGCGCCATCCGCAGCAGGGCTGCGGACTGCGCCTGCGCATCGGGGGCAACCCAGCGTGTCCCCTTGCCCTTGGCCGCGCTGGGTGCGGGAATGGGTTGAGCGTCTTCCATTCGCGCGCGCAGTGAAAGGCTGAGCACCTCCTGCGCGTGCAGCAGCGCCTCGTCCTCGGTATCGCCCTCTGTGATGGCCTCCGGAAAATCGGGGAACAGCACGGTGAAGCCACCGTCGGGCTGCAACTCCAGATTGGCGGGGTAGAGCAGTCTCATTTCAGCTTGACTCCTGTCTGGCGCTGGATCGCCGCCAATGTGCCGGGCTTCAGGTCCTTGGTGCCATGCATGGGCACCGAGGTGCGCAGGCCATCCTTGCCGAGCTGATGGTGGCTGCCTTCAACGCGCAGCAACTGCCATCCGGCCTCCTTCAACTTGGCGATGACCTGCTTGCCGTTCATGCAGCGGATGATCTATCAAGAAAGATAGATGTGCAACTTCAGCGCCGCAGCCAGGCGCGGCTGATGCAGCCCTTCATGTCGCGCAGCTGGGTGCCGCTGACCACCTCGATACCCGCGTTGCGGGCCCGGTCCAGATTGGACTTGTGAGCAGACAGGGCACCGCGGTAATCGACGATCATGCCCCGCGTGCGCAGGCCGCCGAGCTTGAGCAGAGCCTCCATCTTGTAGATGGCCTCCGTCGCCTTGTCGTCCCCGCCGGCACCGTCGCTGGCGAGGTTGGCAGTCTTGCATTCGATCAGATGCAGGGTGTTGCGATACAGGAAGGCCACATCGACCTCATTGCGCGTGCGCCCGTCCGGGTGCTGCACCTTGGCGTTCATCACCACATCGGTGATGCGGTCGTGCTGGCCCTGCAGATCCTTCAGCGCATGGTAGGTGTGGACCTCCAGCCATCCGCCGTTGACGAAGCTGCGGGCCGCTTCATTGGGAAACTCCACCGCTGCGCCCTTCACCTTCAACTGCCCGGCCTCCTCGAACAGGGCCAGCATGTCACCCAGCGAGCGTGAGTCGAGCTGCCAGTCACTGAGTTTGCTGCGCAACTGCGGCGCATCCTTGGCCTGCGCCGCCAGCAGGTTGACCTGGCCCAGCGCCCGCCCGGCACTGCCGATATGGTCGATGACCCGAGCGGTCAGATCGCGCAGCTCCCCGGACACCACCGGATGCTGTTGCTGTTCCACCTCGAAGCCGTGCGACTCCAGCAGTTCCCGCACCCGCAGCTTGGCTTGCAGGGGTTGGCTGCGCGCGTTCTGGCCGATGACGATGACCTCGTCGGACTCCACGTTGACATACAGCACCGGCTGGTCATAGGCACGGAAGACCTCCTGCGCGGCCACGGCCATCAGCTTGGTGCCGCCGGTGACGTTCAGGGCGATCCGTTCGCCACGGTGTGCCTCCAGGAACTCCTGAAACGCATCCGAAAGCGCTGCGTACTCGTAGGCATCCGGCAGATCGAGGATCTGCACCTCCACCCCGATGCCCTTGCGCTTGATGACGCCCTGCAGCGCCAGCGCTGCGCCCCGCATCTGCGGGCTGCTGGCCAGCACCACCCGGCGTGGGCGCCACCGCTCGTCCAGCACCGGCAGCAGGTTGGGCGTGGCCTGAGCGGAAATCAGGCAGACATGGGTATCGCTGGGTGTCGTGACGGGTGATGTTGTGTTCATGGGTCAGTCCTCGGCGCTTGTGCGTCGCTCACGTATCAATTCGTCGGCCAGGGAGCGACCATCCTGCGCGGGCAGCTTCTGGAGGAAGGCCTCTCGGGTGCGCGTTGCGTCCCGGGGCAAGTGCTCTTCGGCCTCGATCCGAAACCCCTCCAGCCGCGCCCCCGCCGCTTCCAGCTCATCGGCCGTCAACTCCCGCCCGCGCCACTGCGGCGGCACATCCAGGCTCAGGTGCAGGTAACGCCCGCCGCGCGCGCAGACCTGCGCGGCCAGGTGGATGGGCAGGGTGCCGATGACGGTGTCGCCCGGCAGCACCTGCGCCACCTCCAGGTGCGCCAGCCACTGGTCCACCACCAGGCCCTGGCGGCGTGCCCACTCGACAGCGCCGGGGTGGCGGGAGAGGAAGAGGGTGCGGCTCATCGGCATCAGCAGGCGTCGCCATGGACCTGAGCCAGTGCCCAGGCCCACAGCGCATCGAGCCAGCGCCCCACCTCTTCACGCATCAGCAACCCCTCTCCCCCCATGCCGTAGCGAGCCTCGACGGCAAAGGGGTTCAGCTCATCGAGCTGCTCGGCAAAGTCAGGATCCGGCATAGACCTCCCGCCCTTCCTGCATCGCCCAGTACAGCACGTGGCCAGGCTGCAGGCGGCGGCTTTCCACTTCGGCCACCGAGGCCACCAGGATGTCCACCGGAATGCGCATCGGCCGCAGGGCGCGCCGCAGCCGGACCATCTCGCCGGCCCGATCATGGACCTCGTCTTCGACCACGAGCAAGTCGAGATCCGAGTCGGCCCGCGCCTCACCCCTCGCGTGCGAGCCGAACAACACGATGCTGCGCGGTTGGGCCGCATCGGCCAAAACCCGCACCGCCTCGTTGATCACCTGCTGGGTCAGCATGCCGGATCCTTGCGCGCTTGCGCCGTTGAGGTGATGGATTCTTTCATGCAGGGATGCAGCCCGGGAGCAGGTCCGTCGGTGCCCCAGGTCAAGCGATAGCCGCCCATCCCCATCGTCGCGTTTTTGCCCAGGTGCAGCCACTGGCCCAGCCAGAGCCAGGGCCAGAGCTGGGCCAGCACGGCGCTGTCGCCGCTGAGCGTCCAGCGGCCGAGCACGCCGCCCAGGGTCATCTCCTGGCGCTGGCGGGCGGAATAACGCGTCCAGTCCTTCCACTGCAGGCCGCTGCGGTCGTCGCGCAGGCCGGCCTCGGCCGCGGCCAGCAGGGCAGGTGCGTCGAAGGGGGCCGGGCGCATGCCGCAGTGCAGGTCCAGCACCAGGTTCAGCCGGCGCAGCAACTGGGCGAGCAGGGTGCGCAGGCTCAGCTCCTGCGGTCCCAGGGCGTGGCCGTCGTGCTGCAGGCGCAGGGGGGTATGGATCTGCAGGGTCAGGTGGTTCAGCTCGGCCGGCGCCCCCTTCGGCCACCGCGGCGCCGTCTGTTCCAACCGCTGCGGGTGAACACGGGCACCGTCGGCGTCCCAAACGGGAAGCAGCTCGTCACCGCCCGCCGCTGCGGGCAGGACGGCCGCCACCTCCACCAGCTCGCTGCCGATGCGTTCGCGCCCCAGCCCATGGCGCAGCGCGCGCTGCCAGGCGTGCACGATCAGCGGCAGCTGGCGCAGCGTGGCCTCGCCGAAGAGCACCAGGTGGAACACCAGCGGCTGCCCGGCCGCCACACGGCGCAGGCCGATCGGCGGCGGCTCGATCACGTAGGGGTTGGGCACGGCGCTGAACCGCTGGCCGAACTGGGTGGGCGCCGGCGGCGTCTCGAACACCGCCGGGTAGGGACAGCTGCGCCACAGCGCACAGTCGCGGCACTGCGGCAGGCCGGTCATGCAGGCGCCGCGCCGCAGGGCAGCTCCGAAGGCGCCGCGCAGCAGCGAGCCGGCATAGTCGGGCAGCGGCAGGTCGGCCTGGGCGATGGCGGTCAGGCGCAGGCGGGTGAGGGGGGAGCGTGGTCGGCAGGGGCGGCGCCATCACCGGCAGATCACCGCGAAGAGGCGCGACCGCAGTGGGTTGCGGCTCGGTCGATACCACTCCACAATCGAAATCGTCTGACACTGTCATACACCCTCCTGGAGTTGCCATGTCCGCTGTACTGACCGTGCGCCTGAACGACGAGGAGTCCGCCGAGCTGGACCGCCTGGTGCAGTGGACCGGCCGCACCCGCAGCGAGCTGGTGCGCGACGCCCTGCGCGCCCAGGCGCTGCGCGAGACGCTGCGCCAGCTGCACGACGAACTGGGCCCGCAGGCCCGTGCCGCCGGCTGGCTGACGGAAGACGACCTCCTGCGCGACGTGTCCTGAGGCCTGTGCCGCCGCTGCCGGCCATGAAGGTCTTCCTCGACACCAACGTCTGGCTGTCGGCCATCGTCTTCCCGGGCCTGTGCGCCGAGCTGCTGCTGGCGCTGCACGAGGGTGGGCACGACGTTCTGACCAGCGAGCTCGTGCGCCGGGAAACCCACGAGGTGCTGCAGCGCAAGTTCGCCCGCCACGCGCAGGCGGTGCTGCGCTTCGATCTGCTGTGGGCCCGTGCCACGGGTGTGACGGACGTGGACGAACCCGCCGACGACGCCGACGCGCGGCTCGTGGCCGCCGCCGAACAGGCCGGTGCCGAGCTGTTCGTCACCGGCGACCAGCGGGTGCTGGGGTGGGATCCGCGGGGGGGCATGAGGGTCGTGGGGCCGCGGGAGGCTTGGGGGGTGGTCACGCCTCGCCTTTGAGCTGGGCGATGGCCTGCTGCAGTTCCTGCCAGCGTTCTTTCTTGGTCGGTCGCCCCCACTTCTTGGTCGCAGTCTCGGCCAGCAGCATGCCTGCCGCGACACGACAGCGCGGTTCGGTCCATGCCAGCGCCGTCCTCATGAAGTTGAGCCGGCTCTGGTTGAACGTGCCACTGGGGTTGAAATCAACATTCTTGGGCGCTTGGTCGAAGGCAAGACGGAAATCGGACAGCACCGGCTGCGCCTGTTCCCATTCCCGATCGGCCGGAGTCATCCCCTTCAGTCGCTCAGCTTCAGCATGTTCGGCCGCCGCAGCCTCCACGGCAGCCAGGACCTCGGCCCGGCGCCGTTTCTCGGCGGGGTCTTCATCCATCGCGCCATACCCGACAGCGGTCTTGGCGCCGAAGCCCAGCCACGCGAAGGCGTGTTCGAAGGCGGCCCGGAGCAGCACCTGCCAGCGCCCGCCCTCAGCCAGATCCTTGGCATGCCGGGCCAGGAACGGCACGTCGCATTGCACGTGGAAGGCGAAGCGCGAGCCGGGCGGCACGGTCAGGAAGTGGATCGGGTTGGGCTGACCGCTGTCGTGCGGGGTGGTGCTGTCACCGCTGCGGGCGTCACGGCGCTGCTGGTAGTAGTGGCTCTGGTGCGGCGTCATCACCTCCACCTGCAGGCAGTCGCCGGCCAGCTGCGGCAGCACGTCCCAGACGTTCAGCGCGCCGCGCTGGTGGTTCTTGTCGCCGTCGTCGCTTTCCAGTCCGAACAGGTGGGTGATGGCGTCTTCGGTCCAGCCCTGCGCATCACCCCACTCGCCGCTCTTGAGCTCGCGCGCTGCTTGTCGCAGAACACCCTTCACGCCACTGCCGGGCAGGTAGGGCAGGCCGTAGGGGTTGAGGAAGGCAAAGCCGTTCTCCAGCGGGTGCTCGTTGCCCAGGCCGGTGGTGAAGGGGGCGATACAGAGAGCATCGAGCCGCAGCAGATGGCCCGCTGCGGCCTGCGCTGCAGCGGCAGCAGATTGCCGGTCGGCGACAGCGCGCATCAGGGCCAGGTCACGGCTCCCCAGTTTCAATGCCTGTTTCAGCGCAGCCGACTTGTTCTCGTCCTTGAACTCGCGCAGCTCCTGGCGTGGACCCGAAGTGCGTTCATTGAGGTCATGTGTCGTCCACAACGGCTGACCCGTTCGCGAATCCACCCCCCACAGCGGCAGGTACATGCCAAACCGCAGGCCGGGCGAGGCCTGCGAGTGGTCCTGGCCCAGGTAGGTCGGTACGGCGGCAATGGCCATGTCAGCGCTCCCCGCCCGCAGCCCGCGCAGCGGGTGCCATCTGCCGCACCCAGCGCAGCCAGGCAAAGGCCTCGGTGGTGATGGCCTGGAAGCTGCGCGGCTCGGCCTTCATCAGCGCCTGCATGAAGCTGGCGAATTCGGCCTTGGGCAGTTCCTTCGGAAAGCGCTGGCACAGCCAGGCGCGCAGGTGGTCGCCCAGCACCTGGCAGTGCGCCTGGGAGGACTTGCTGCCCTTCTCGTGCAGGAAGGCCAGCACCTGCATCATCCCGCTGTTCATGATGAGCGCCGGCAGCCCCTTGGCCAGGTTCTGGTAGTCGCTGCTGCAACCCTGGGCACGGGCCCAGGCGTCGGCCGCACGTTTCTGTTCAAGTGTCTGTGCCATGGTCTTCAAGCCTCCACCACCGTGGCCACCACCAGCCCTCGGCCGGTCGTGGCGTCGCCGCCCATCTGCAGCACGCCGCGGCTGAGCACAGCCTTGATCTGAGCCAGCACCTCGTCGGCCTGCAGCTTCTCGTCGGCCTTGCCGCTGCGCGTGGCACTGGCCATCAGCGGAGCGACCAGCAGCGATTCGGGCGGCAGGTTCTCGGTGTAGAACAGGCCGCCGTCATCGGCCGTTCCCGTCTCGCTGTTGATGCGCACATGCGGCTCGACCAGCGTGGCGTGCTCGGCGAAGTAGCCGAAGTCGGTGTCGGACAGCACGACCAGGTCCTCGGCCAGCTTCTGCCGAAAGTAGGCATAGGCATCGCCTGCGGGCAGGCCCTTGGCAGCCAGGTCGGAGGACAGCTTGGGCAGCGTCGGCGACACCTTGGCGTCGTACTCGAAGGCCTCCAGGTGCAGCTTGGTTCCACTCAACAGGGCCGGGTTGGCGAGCAGGCATTCACCTTCCTTGACCGTGGGGATCGTCCAGTCGGCCTTCACCCCGACCAGCCCCAGAAGCCGCTGCGCCCGCGCCAGCGCCTGCGGACAGGTCGCGTACACGTAGCCGCCACGCAGGCTGCGCACCGGGAAGGCGACGAGCTGCGCATCGCCGAAGCTCAGCGCGCCGGCATGCAAGTCACCGCTCTGCGACTCGGGACCGAACAGCCGGTTGATGTGCGACGCCTGCCCGCCCAGGGCCTGGAAGCCATGGCGCAGCGCCCCCTTGATGCCCGAGCCGGCGAAGCTCGGATGGTGGGTGTGGCGCTCGCGCTGGATGGGGTTGTCGATCACGCCCACGGCGCTGCCGGCGCCCATGTGCACGGGGCTGACGGCGTAGAGGAAGACGGCGGCTTGTTTCTCGAACATGGTGCGGGTCTTTCGTCAGGAGTTGGGTTCAGCCCGGCTTACCAGGCGGCAAAGGTGTAGCGGTTGAAGCCCTCGGCGCGGCGCTGGGCATTGTGTGAGTCGTGCATCCAGAGGCCCTGCTCGGCAAGCTTGCCGAGCGTCTCGGGCGTGGCCTCCAGGTCGTCGAGCCAGTAGACGCTGCCGGTGGGCGCCACGCGCTCGGCAGGTTTGGGGGCACGCTGGGCCAGGTCCCAGCCACTGACGACGTCGGCACGCGCCACCGCGGCGCAGACCAGGCGCGCGCTCAGGCCCGGCCAGCGCAGGCGCAGGTCGGCGTCGGTGCCGGGCAGGCGCCAGCCCTCGGCAAACAGGCCCGGGGTGGTGAGCAGCACACGCGCGCGGCGGGCCTTGCAAATGGCAGCCAGGTCCACGGCCACCGGCGGATGGCGCGCGACTCGCACGGCAGCGCCGCGGCCGTCGCCACCCAGGCGCAGCACGCCGTGGGACGGCGGCTCGCACCCCGTGACGCTGGCCAGAAAGCCGATGCCGTCGCGCAGGGCCACGGCCTGCACTGTGAACAGCTGGCCGTCGGCGGCACGGCGCCGCTCGGCATCCAGGCCCACGCCAACGCGTTCGTCCAGGCTCCACAGGTCGGAGGTCTTCAGCAGGTGGTTCACGGCCGGCGTCCGCCCGGCCAGATGCTCGGCCCAGCCCGCCTGCGTGAGCCAGACGCCGCCCAGGGGCTTGCCACGCTCGCCCTGCGGCAGCACGGGCCACAGGGGCAGCGCCGCCGAGCTGGCCAGCCCGGCCGCCGGCGCCGTGGGCACGAGCCGCTGCAGGCGCTGCGCGGCGCCCTTCTCGTCGGCCAGGGCGACCAGGTCGGCGGGCAGCGGGTGCAGCGACTCCACGCGGCCATCGGCCAGCCGCCGCGCCAGCGTGAAGCCGGCGACGGCAAAGGCGCCCGGCGCTGCAGGCGTCCCCAGCAGCGGGTGCGTCACACGCCCTTGCGCAAAGGCCGCCAGATCGACGCCGTCGCGGGCCAGCATGGCGCTGCGCAGGGCACCCGCGGCCACCGAAGGCCAGGGCGGCACCAGGCTTTCGCCGTAGCTGCCGGCGTCGCCGAAGAGCTTGTTGCCGCGCAGGAACAGCACGTCCAGCGGCTCGATGAAGCGGTGATGGACGACGTTCGGGTTGGGGTTCGGGTTCATGCTCGTGCTCATCGGTCGGCGCTGCGGGTTTCGCGGGCCAGGAACTCCGCGACGCCCATGAAGTGGGCCAGCCAGTCCAGGCGCTTGTCCTTGGAGCCTGGCGCAGGCCGCAGGGCGTCGTTGAAGGCCAGCGCCGCCAGGCGCCGGGCCAGCTCAGGTGCCTGGGCCCTGGCCTCGTCGCCTTGGGCCTGGCGCTGCAACTGGTAGCTCAGCAGCGACGCCAGCATGGCCGGGTCGTCCTGCGGCAGGTCCTTGATCCAGTCCAGGCTGTTGTAGACCGCACGGCGCGAGACGCCGTCCTGCCCCAGCCAGCGCCGCAGCGCGTCCAGCAGGGCCACCGGCTCACCCCACTTGGCGGTGACGGTGAGCGCGCCGCCCGAGCGCTTGACCACGGTGAGGCTGAAGGCATCGCGCCCACCGGCGTTCTTGGCGCGGCTCTCGGCAGCACGCAGCTCGCGCAGCACCGCGCCCAGCGGCGCCTGGTGGTGGGCGATGACGCCGCCGGCGCTGGCCGTGGCCTTGTGACCCATCATGCGCATCAGCCGCATGCGGGGCCCCTGGCGCAGCATGGCGAAGCCGCGGTGCAGGGTCAGCCCCTGGCGGTCACGCTCACCCTGCTCATGCGCCGGATCGTGCCCGGCGTAAGCCAGGCGCAAGCGCTGCATCGCCGGCAGCAGGTCGGCCACCGGCAGCATGGCCAGCACGTCGTCGCCACCGGCGTAGATCAGCCGGCCCAGGAACTCCTCTTCCACCACATGCGGCACGACGGTGAGCGAAAAGTCGTTCAACGCCGCGGAGATCGACAGGTGGCGGTTGGGCGACACGGCGCGCGGCTGGTCGGCGTAGGCGCGCAGCGTCGGCTCCCGCCGGGCGTGCTGATCGAAGCCGGCACGGGTCTGCGGGTGGAAGCTCTCGCGATAGGGAATGGCGTACTGGTCGCCGCCGGCCAGCCAGGCGCCCATGCGGTCGCCGTCCATCAGCAGCAGCGAGTAGTAGGTCTCCAGCTTGCCTGCATCTCGGCCCAGCGTGCGACGCACCAGGCCCTGCAGGTCGTGGGCGGCAGCCTCGTCGTCCAGTTGGTCGGCCGCATCCAGCAGCGCCGGAAGGCGGCGCGCATCGTCGAGCGCGCCGGCCTGTCGCGCGTGCTTGCGCATGAGCCTGCGCGGCAGCGCCACGGTCTCGCCGCCGTGCTCGTCCAGGGCGCGGTCCAGGTCCGGCGGCGTGATCGCTCCACGTTCCAGCCACTGGTCGAGCTGGTGGGCCAGCGACATGGTGTGGGTGGACACCACGAAGCGCCGCGCGCTGCGGCCGGCTTCGGCGTCCCCCACCCGCTTGCCGACCTCCTCGGCAAACAGCTGCGGCCACAGGCGTTTGAGGGCCGGCAGAGCGCCCAGGTGCTCACCCTTCTTGGCCCAGGCCGGGCGCTCGCGGGCGATGATCGTCCACAGGGTGTCCTTGCGCTGCCCAGGCGGCAGCTGCAGATGGGCCGGGTCGGTGGTGAGCCACTCCGTCTCGCCGGTCAGCGAGCAGCGCCAGCCCGCCTGCGGCTGTTGCTGGAATGGACGCACCGCCTTGGCGGCGGCCAGGGCGCGTTCGGCGAGATCGTGCACCGCCGGGTAGAGCGCACCGGGGTTGGGGTCGAAGAAGACGGTGTTGCCCTCCCAGCGCACGCTCTTCTGCAGCACTTCCCAGGCCTTGGAGGTCAGGAAGCCGCAGGGCTGGCCTGGCTGTACGCCAAAGAACGGCGCCATCGCAGCGCTGAGGGCGCGGGTGTCCAGGTCGGTCTGCTTCGCGGCGTTGCGCGGCTGGATCAGCGAGAAGGGCACCGCGGCCCAGTGGACCTCGGGGAAACCTTCGAGCTGCTGGCGCATCTGGCGGTGCGCATGGCTGTCACGCCCGGCGTCCAGGCCCGCCTCCTGGAGCAGGCGTTCCACCACCGTCTGGCCCTGGGCCTGCAGCCAGCCGCGCACCGCGCGCTCCACCTGCAAGGCCAGCTCACCTGCCTGGGAGGCCGGCACCAGCGCCACGAAGCGGTTGGGCAGCGCGGCGGCGAACAGCGGGTTGGCGTCGGTGGCCTTGCCGGTCCAGGGGGCGCCGTCGAACAGCCGGGCGGGCAGCCCCAGGTCGTCGCGCAGCCAGGCGTCCACCTGCGGCACGCCGCGCAGGCGCGGGAAGAGGATGGCATCCGGGCCGAGCGCCTCGCACACCGGCTTCATGGCCTCCCAGGCCAGCCGGGCCAGCAGGTGCGAACCCGCCCACAGGTCCGAGGTGCTGCGCGCCGCGGCGATGAAGCTCTGCACCGGCCCGATGGCCAGCGTCAGCAGGGCCACCTCGCCCTGCGGGTCGGCGGCAAACGCACCCGCAAAGGCCGAGGTCAGGTCCAGGTGGTCCCAGATGCTGTGGTCGGGCACGCGGGTGTCGGCCGGCAGCAGCGGCCACAGGGCGCCGAGCGTGCCGTTGTCCTGCGCCTCGCTCAGCTCGGGGCCGAAGCGCCAGAGGGCGAACAGGGTGCGGGTCCAGTCAACCTCGCCGTCGGGGCGACGCTGAATGAGCGCAGCGGTGTGCTCGAAGCAGCGTGACTTCAGGTCGTCCAGCTCGGTGTCGCGCAGGCCGCCGAGGTGGTACTCGGCCCCGGTGAGCGGGTGGATCAGCACCGGCTCCTTGGCCCAACGCACCTGGCTGCCGAGCGCGACCTTCAGCGTCTTCTGCTCACCCTTTTTCGTAGGGACAGTGATCTCCTGCATCGGCCACTGCGGACGATCGGCAGCCGCCGCCCACCAGTCGGCGCGCTTGACCGTCTGGTACATCGCGGCCGGAATGCCCTGCTTGAACAGGGCGCGGTGCAGCACCTCGTCGTTGTCGGGGTCGATGTTGGCCGCATCGATGCGCTGGAAGCCCAGCAGGCGGTGCAAGGCGCGCGAGCTGCCGCCCTCGTGCCCCTCGGGGTCGCGCAGCAGCACCAGCGCCTTCTCGGCCGGGTCGTGCAGACGGGCATGCAGCTTGGTCTGCCAGAGGGTGTCGTGTGGGATCGTCATGGCGGGGCTCAGGCGGCAATGCGCTTCAGGTTCGACGTCGGCTGGTCCAGGTAGGCATGCACCTTCGCCCAGACCTGCTCGAGGGCCCTGCGATCGGGGCGGAAGGAGGGGGGCGGCTGGCAGGGCATGTGGAAGATCACGC
>JADJCH010000055.1 GCA_016703325.1 Burkholderiales bacterium
GCGCCGGCGCTGTCGCAGCGCACCCCTGCGGTAGACGGGCTGGTGGGGCAGTCGATCGTGATCCAGGGGCTGCGGGCGGCGATCCGCCGCGTGGCCGGGGTGAGCAGCACCGTCCTGCTGGCGGGTGAATCCGGCACCGGCAAGGAGCTGGCCGCTTTGGCGTTGCACCGCAACAGCCCACGTTCGGCGGCGCCCTTTGTGCCGGTCAATTGCGCCACCCTGTCGCTGGAGCAGATCGAGGCCGAACTGTTTGGCCAGGCGTCGGGCCTGCGGGGGCCGGGCACCCCGGGGCGCGATGGGCTGTTCGTCCATGCCCAGGGCGGCACGCTTTTCCTTGACGAGATCGGGGAGTTGCCTGCCGCGCTGCGGGCCACGCTGCTGCGGGTGCTGGAGGAGCGGCGCATCCGTCCGGTGGGCAGCGAGCAGGAGATTCCGGTCGATGTGCGCATCGTCGCGGCAACCCACCGCCGCCTGGCCGAAGAGGTGGAAGCCGGGCGCTTTCGCAAGGACCTGCACTACCGGCGGCAAGTGGTCGAGATCCACCTGCCGTCATTGCGCTCCCACAACGAAGACATCCCTGAGCTGGTGGATCACTTCGTCGCCAAGCTGGCGCCACAGCTGGGTGTGCCAGCCATCGAAATGACGGCCGGGGAGCGGGGGCATCTGCAGCAGTACGACTGGCCCGGCAATTTGCGCGAGCTGCGCAACCTGAGCGAGCGCTCGCTGATCGTCACCGCGCTGCACCAGGGGTTGCAACGCCAGGTTCCGCTCGCGCAACCCCGACTGTCGGCCACCACCGACCTGCACACGCTGGAGAAGCAGCACATCCTGGCCGTAAAGGCTTCCGTGGAGGGGCGACAAGACGCGCGCCGCGCAGCTGCTGGGCATCTCCCGGCGGACGCTGGAGCGGCGCTGCACCGCGTGGGGCGCCGGATGAGGAGCAGGTTGGAACTCGCACTCAAGGTGTATCCATGATCCACAAGGACAACATCACCGGCCTGGTGCTGGCCGGCGGGCGCGGCAGCCGCATGGGCGGTGTGGACAAGGGGCTGCAACTGCATCGCGGACAGCCGCTGGCGTGGCATGCGCTGCAGCGACTGGCGCCGCAGGTGGGCCGGACGGTGGTCAATGCCAATCGGCATCTGGAAGACTATGCCGGGATGGGAGCGCCTGTGTGGCCGGACACGCTTGCGGATCAGCCGGGACCGCTGGCGGGCCTGCTGGCCGGGCTGCAGCGCTGTACTTCCGACTACCTGGTGACGGTGCCCTGCGACAGTCCGCGGCTTCCGCTTGACTTGGTGGAACGTCTGGTGGATGCGCTGGTGTCGGCGCAGGGCCACCGCGCGGCGGGACTGGCAGTGGCGGCCACCCGCGGGGCCGATGGCCTGCCGCAGTTGCAGCCGGTGTTTTGCCTGATGCATGTGGGTCTGCAGCGCCCATTGGCCGAACATGTGGCCGCAGGTCGGCGCCGTGTCGACCGCTGGATGCTGGAGCAGCAGGCGGTTGTCGTGACCTTCGATGACGCAGCCGCCTTCTTCAACGCCAACACCCTGCAGGACCTGCGTCAACTGGACGCATGACGCACCCGGCCGAGGCGCCAACCCGGGCTCCCGGCTGGGGCACATCGCACTGGACGGCACCAACATCGCAGCCAACGCCAGCAAGCACAAGGCGCTGCCCGACGGCCTGGACGTGCCCACGGAGATCGCCGGGCGCGAAGAGTGCCTGAGCGCCTGAGCGCCATTGCGACGGCCAAGGGCAAGGTCCAGAGACCAGCGGCGGAGCGCCAACAGGCCGAGCCCGCCTGGATTCAAGTTGGAGCGAGTGGGGGACGAAAACACCCTCAACCGGTGTCCATCGGCGGAGCTGTTGTATTGGGTCCGGCCGCTGGCGCCCCCCAAGCGCTTCAGGAAGCTCCATGGATCTCCACAGTCATGCCGTCAGTTGCCAGGATACTGCCGCCGCGTTGCATGCGCTCCACGCCCAGCTCGATGAGGCATCGCAGCCCCAGCTGGTGTTTGCCTTTCACGGCGCCTGCCATGATGACCAACGCGTATTCGCCTACCTGCGCACACGCTTCCCGGAAGCCGCACTGATCGGAGGCACATCCTCGGGCGGCCTGCTGACCGACACCGGTGTGCATGACGCCCACAGCATCGGCGTCCTGTGCCTGCATGACCCCGACGGTGACTACGGTGTCGCCGCTGCCGAGCTGGGCAGCGACGCGGCAGCCACCGCACAGCAGTTGCTGATCGACGCCCTGGCCAGCTGTGGCTGTGCCGGCGAGCTGCCTGAACTGGTGTGGATCTACCAGGCACCTGGCCGTGAGGAACAAGTGCTCGAAGGATTGCGGCGCGTCGTCGGCGACCGTTGCCCGATCATCGGCGGATCCTCGGCGGACGACGACGTCAGCGGCGCCTGGCGCCAGCTCGGACCTCAGGGCAGCATGGCCGATGGGCTGGTGGTGGCGGTGCTGTTCCCTTCACGACCCGTGCGCTACGCCTTCCAGGGCGGCTACGAGCCGGTGGGCCCGAGCGGCGTGGTCACGCAGATCGGCTACCACGCGGATGGCCACCATGGTGTCGTCACGGCCCGGCGGGGCCGCGAAATCTTCGAGATCGACGGTGAACCCGCCGCGCAGGTCTACAACCGTTGGTCGCAGGGGCGCATCAGTGCCCAGCTCGGCGTCGGCGGGTCGGTGCTGCTTGACACCACGCTGCTGCCACTGGCGACGGTGGCCGGGCAGGCCGACGGTGTCTCGCACTACCTTCTGGCCCATCCTGACGCCGTCACAGCGGAGGGCGGGCTTCGCACGTTCTGCGACCTCGAGGTGGGTGACCGCGTGTATGCCATGCGCGGCGACCGTGAACGCCTGATCGAGCGCGCCGGTCGGGTGGCGCTCCAGGCGCGGCGCGCCCTGCCTCAGCGCGGTGACGGCTGCCGCGTGGCAGGCGCCTTGCTGGTGTACTGCGGGGGGTGCAAGCTGGCCGTGGGAGAACAGATCGAACGCGTGAAGGAGTCGGTCGCGACGTCGATCGAGGGTGCGCCGTTCATCGGCTGCTTCACCTTCGGGGAACAAGGCCGGCTGCTGGATCGCAACCGACACGGCAACCTGATGATCTCGGCCGTGGTCTTTGGTGACTGACCGAGGTCATCGTGAGTGACCTCATCGAAAGCGCCGAAGCGCTGCGCGAAGCCCTGCTGACCCTGCGGCAGGAGCACGAGGCGCTTCAGGCCGCCAGCGCCCAGGCTGAGCACCTGCTGGCGGCACTGGAATCGCTGCTCGTGCTCGACGACGCGGAAGATCCGTTCGTGCGGGTCTTTGCGGCACTGCGGTCCGTCTTCACCTTCAGCAGCGCCCTGATGCTGCATCGCTCGCCCGAAGCGGGCGACGACGATGCCCTCGAGTGCATCGTGGCCGACCCGGTCAGTCTGGTGGGCACACGCTGGCCACTGGAGGCGACCTCCCGCAAGGCGTTGGGGGGTCGCGTGGTGGCCACCCTGGGCACAGGCGGTGGAGCCGCTGGCGATTCGCAGGCGGGCCCTGCACATCCCCGTGCGCGTGCGCGAGCGGCGGGCCATCCTGGTTCTGCTCAGGCCGGTGGCCGACGGCGGATTCGACCGCGAAGACGTGGCCCTGGGGCGCCGACTGTCGCTGCTGGTCTCGCACGCGCTGGCCACCCGTTTTGCGCACCAGTCCGAAGCCGAGGGCCAGCGACTGATGCAGTTGTCCGAACAGCTGCACCTGAGCGAACAGGCCGCCTTGCGCAACGCAGCCTTGCTCAAGGGAGTGGTGGCAGGGCTGCCGCTGGGCCTGACCGTGCAGGACGCCAACGGTCGCCTGCTGATCATCAATGAACCCGCGGCCCAGGTGTTGGGTCAACCGGTGGATGACCTGCTGGGACGAGAGTCGTTCGACCCGGCAGAGGGGGCAGCGAAGTGCTGGCCAGCGGCTCGGCGTCCTTGGAGCAGCAACTGTACAGCCAGTTAATACAACACTCGAGCGAGCACGAGATCATGCTCGCAGAACAGCCGCGCACCTTGCTGGTCACCAGCAAGCCGCTGGAGGTCGTGAACGACGGGCTGCTGCTGACGACCCTGCTGGACATCACGGAACGCAAGCGCTTCGAGCGTGAGCTGGCCCAGCGTGCGTTTCACGATGAGCTGACCGGGCTGCCCAATCGGGCGCTGATCCAGGAGATGGTGACCGCCGAACTCAGCCAGCGCGAACGAGCGAATCGCTGGCACTGGCCTTCATCGACCCCGATCACTGCAAACAGGTCATCGACTTCTGCCAGCCACGCGTGGTGGTGACGAACTGGTTGCGCCGTGGCGGGACTCGCGCGCAGGAGCATTCGCCCCAGCGACACACTGGCCCGCATCAGTGGTGACGAGTTTCTTCTGCTGATCAACCCGCTGGAACGCGCTGAAGATCTGCGCCCGCTGATCGACCGAGTGATCGACGCGCTCAAGCAGCCCTTCCAGATCGAAGGTCACGAACTGCTGACATCCGCCTCGGTAGGAGTTGCCGTCTGCCCGCTGCACG
>JADJCH010000056.1 GCA_016703325.1 Burkholderiales bacterium
GCAGTTGGCCGAAGGCAGCGCCGACCCGCAGGCTCAGCCCCAGCGGGTCAGCTGGGCGGTGCTGGTGGACAACGCCTGGCGGGAGCTGTTGCCCGGCGAGCTGTTGGACGGCACCGACGGGTTGCGCCGCAGCGGGCTGGTGCAGATCGCGCTGCCCACCGGGGCGGACACCCAGGCCACCCGCTGTGACACCGACGCCGTGTGGCTGCGCGCCAGCGTCGCGGCCGAGCCGCAGGCGGTGTGCAAGATCCTGGCCGTTCATGCCAACGCGGTGGAGGTCGAGTTCATCGACCAGGGCAACGACCCCCTGCGCCTGGCGCAACCTTTGGCTGCCGGATCCATCGGCAAGTTGACCACGGCGCTGCCGGCGGTCAAGGGCGTGAGGCAGCCTTACCCCAGCTTCGGCGGCGCCTTGCAGGAAGGTGACGCCGCACTGGCGCGCCGCGCTGCCGAGCGGCTGCGCCACCGCGGCCGCGCCATCACCGCCTGGGACGCCGAGCGGCTGGTGCTGCAGGCCTTCCCCTCGGTGTACCGCGCCAAATGCCTGCCGCATGCCCGACCCGGTTCCTGGCAGGCCGCCGGCCATGCGATGCTGCTGGTGCTGCCGGACCTGCGCCGCAGCCCCGCCCGGGACCGCCTCCAGCCGCGGGTGGATCTGGACACCCTGGCCCGCATCGGCGCGCTGCTGCGCGAACGCGGCGGCCTGCAGCTGCAGTGGCATGTGTGCAACCCGCGCTGGCGCCGGGTGCAGCTCGAATTCAAGCTGCGGCTGCGCCCCGGCTGGGCCTGGAACCCGCAGGTTGCGGCCTTGCAGGAAGCGCTGGTCACCCAGCTCTCACCCTGGGCCGCCGGAGGGCAGGGCGATTCCGCGGGTGCTCCGGCAGGCTCGATGCCGGAGCTGGGGGTCCGGATCCTGCGCTCGGCCTTGCTCGCCTTCATCGAAGCACGGCCGGAGGTGGACCATGTCACCGACTTCCACCTGTGGCTGGAAGGTGCGCCCGGCAGCGCTGCAACCGACGTGGCCGAAGCCCTGCCGGAAGCCCCCGACATCATCCTGGTGTCCGCCCCGGCGCACCGCATCGTGGAGCTGACCAGCGATGTCTGACCGCCCCGTCACCGCCTTGCCGGCCATCCCGCGCGGGCCGGCCGCCGACGCGGCACTGGATGTGCGCGCTCTGTTCCAGGAAGGACTGGCCAGCCTGCGCAGCCTGGCGGGGCGGCAATGGACCGACCACAACACCCACGACCCCGGCATCACCATCCTGGAGCTGGCCTGCTGGGCCCTGGCCGAACTGGCCTACCGCAGCAGCCTGCCGATCGAGGACCTGATCCTGCGGCCCGCCGCAGAAGGGGAGGACGAGGGCACCCTCGCCGCGCACAGCGCGGCACAGTTCCACCGTGCCGGCGCAATCCTGCCCAACCGGCCCTGGACGCCGGCCGACTGGCGCCGCCGGCTGATCGACCTGCCGGGCGTCAAGAACGCCTGGGTGGAGCCGGTGAACGATGTTCGGCTTTTTGCCGACCTGCGCCGGCGCGAGTTGAGGCGCGATCCACCCGCACACACCGCCTGGCAGGAGGTGGTGCTGGGGGGCCTGCACCGCGCGCGCATCGAGTTCATGGACCACATCGGCACCCGGGCCGAACGTGAGGCGGTGCTGCGCCAGGTGAGCGAACGTCTGCAGGCCGAACGCAACCTGGGCGAAGACTTCATCGAACTGCGCAGCGCCAAGGCGCAGTACTTTGCGGTGTGTGCAGAGATCGAACTGGACGCCGGTGTCGACCCGTCGCAGGCCGCGGCGCAGTGCCTGTTCACCCTCTCCCAGACCATCGCCCCGGCGGTGCCGAACCACCCGCTGGCGGTCGGGCTGGCCCGCGGCACCCCCCTGCCGGACCTGCTGGAGGGCCCGCTGCTGCAGCATGGCCTGATCGACACTGCGGACCTGGCCGCCAGCGAACTGCCGCAGACGCTGCAGCTGTCGGACCTGATCGCTGCGGTGATGGGGGTGTCGGGGGTGCGTGCGGTACTCGACCTGCGGATCAATCCCCTGCAGCGCGGCAATGAAGACGATGAAGCCGCTCCCGATGCCGACCCCTTCGAAGTGGTGGCCGACGCCTTGCCGGTGGCCAACCCCTGGCAGGTGCCGGTGCGACCCGGGCGCCTGCCCCGCCTGAGCCTGGCACAGGGCCGGCTGGTGTTCAGCCAGCGGGGTCTGCCGGTGGCCGGCTGGTTCGTGGCCGACATGCCTGAGGCGGTGCGCGAGGGCCTCGCTGCGCTGCGCGCCGAAGCACGCCGCAAGGTCGAGACCCCACAGGAGCTGGAGCCGGCCCTGCCGCTGGGCCGCAGTCGCGACCTGAGCGGCTACCACTCCTTCCAGAACGACTTCCCGGCGCTGTACGGCATCGGGCCGGAGGGCCTGCCCCCTGGGGCCGACGAGACCCGTCGCCTGGAGGTGCGGCAGCTGCAGGCCTGGCTGCTCTTTTTCGACCAGTGGATGGCAAACCACCTGGCCACGCTGGCCGGCGCCGGTCGCCGCCTGTCTGTGGCCCCCGCCGACCTGCTGGCGCTGGCCGATGGCTGGCAGGCCGCAGCCCAGGGCAGCGCGCCGGTACCGCATGTGCTGGGCGCCCAGCTGGTCAATGACATCTTCACCCAGGCGCCGCTGTATCACCCCGGTACCGATACCCGCCGGCTGGCGGACCTGAACGAATCCGCCGACGAGGCCACGGCGCGCCAGCAGCGGGTGCTGGAGCACCTGCTGGCCCGCATCGGCGAGGACTTTGCGGAGATTTCCGCGGTCTTGGGCGCCTGCTTCGGCACCCCGGCGGCGCAGCGCATCGCCCAACAGTGCCGCTTCCTGGCCGAAGCCGCCGAGCTGGGCGGCGCACGCGCTGGAGCACAGCACCAGTACCCGGCCGGGCCCGAAGGGGTGTGGAACACCACGAACGTGAGCACGCTGGAGCGCCGGCTCGCCCGACTGCTGGGGCTGGCCGACTTCAGCCGTCGCAGCCTGAGTGCGGTCTCCCACGACAGCTACACCGAGGTGGACGCCACCCCGGACGAGGCGCCGGAGTGGCGATTCCGGGTGCGCCATGCCGTGACCGGGCGGATCCTGCTCTCGGCCAGCACCCGCTACCTCACAGCCGAGGCCGCCCGTGCGGAAATGATGCAGGCCATCGAACGCGCCCAGCTCGACGCCGGCATCCAGCGCGCACGCAGCGGCGACGGCCGCCACTACTTCAACATCGTTGCGGCCGATGGCGAGGTGCTGGCCCGGCGCATCCAGTACTTCGATGACGCTGCGGCGATGGAGGCGGCCATCGCCGAGCTGCAGCAGCACCTGCGCGAACGCTACAGCGGCGAAGGCCTCTACCTGGTCGAGCACCTGCTGCTGCGTCCCGTCGAGCCGGATGACCCGCTGCTGCCGATCTGCGGCGACCCGGGTTGCGACGACTGCCTCGACCTCGACCCCTACTCCTGGCGGCTGCACATCCTGCTGCCGGCCTACGCCGGGCGCTTTCAGAACCAGGCCTTCCGTCGGTTCGTGGAGGAGACGATCCGCCGCGAACTGCCCGCCCACCTGCTGCCCACGGTGTGCTGGCTGGCGCCCGAGGACATGGCCCGATTTGAACGCGCCTGGCGCGACTGGCTGGAGCTGCACGCCGGCCACAGCCGCAGCGGCCGACGCAACAAGCTGCAGGCGCTGATCGACACGCTGGTGAGCGTGAAGAACGTCTATCCACAGCGTGCGCTGTTCGACTGCAGCGGTGACGAAACCCAGCCGCCCTTCATCCTCGGCAAGACCTCGCTCGGGCGCATGAACAGCGCCTGAAGAGTGATCTCCGACCCTGCGACACAGGAACCACCACCATGGCCGATCCGCTCCAAGTGCACTACCGCCTCACCCGGCAGGCCACCCAGTACGCCGTGTTCGAGCCCGACCAGGTGCTCACCCACGGGCAGCTCAACAGCCTGAGCGAGTTCCTGGACCGTCAGGACCGCCTGAGCCGGGTGGACCTGATCGGGGTGGGCATCGCCAGCGGCCTGCGGGTGAGCCGGGTGGAGGCAGGGGTGCGCATCTCCCGCGGCATGGGCATCACCAGCGACGGCGACCTGCTGCGGCTGGCGCAGGACACGGTCTACAACAGCTTCCGCCCCTACGACCGCAGCGCACCGGTGTATCCGCCCTTCTACCCCGGGCTGGCGGGCACCGAGCCTGGCGACGGCCTGGGCAGCGGCCCGTCCGTGCCGGGCGACGCCGCCATGCTGTCGGCCGTCGAGCTGCTGCCGGCCGGCAGCCAGGACGTGCTGGCCCAGCCGCTGAGCGCGCTGCCCGCCCCCGGACTGAACGGCAAGGTGCTGCTGATGCTGGCCGAAACCGTCGTCAACGACCCCGACCTGTGCACCGGCACCGATTGCGACAACCTCGGTCGGGACGCCCTGCACCGCGTGCGCCTGCTGTTGATCGACAGCGCCGATGCCGCCGCCCTGGCAGCCCGGGCCGCGGCACTCGATTCAGCGCGTGCGCGTGCTCGAACACTGGTTGAAGTGCCGGTGGCCCGCCCGCTGCTGGCGCGCCGCCTCACCTCGGTGTCCCAGCTGGCGGCCAGTTTCCGCAGCGCAGCCGCTGCCACCCTGGAACACCTGCTGCCGGCCCTGGACGCACTGACCGGCGCCAGCGCCGACCTCTGTGACGAGCTCTTCGGCGGGAACCCGGCGCCGCAGTGGCGCCGCCGGCTCGGCGAACAGGCCCAGTCGCTCGGCCAGAGCGCGGCCGGACAACAGATCTGGTACGCCCACCTCAAGGACCTCGCCGC
>JADJCH010000057.1 GCA_016703325.1 Burkholderiales bacterium
CTAACTTTCATGAGCAGGCCGGCGCACTCTGGATGATGGAAGAGACTTGAAGGTGTGCGAGCGGCGTGGGTAGAGGTCGGTCAATTTTTTGATGGCATCGTGACTGCGGTATCTAACTTGACCCGCTGCCGACTATTCGTATCCAGGATTGCCTGCGAGCGCTGCCCAGCCCCGTGAGGGGCAGGGCACGCCTGACAGCCCACATTAAAGAGAGCCGCCGGGCTTGCCCGGCAGGCCGTTGGTCGGCGGCACCTGCGTCGCCCCGCACGCTTGTGATTGTTGTTCAAGCTGCAGGAGTTCAGGTATGCAATTGCCCCCGATGCACAAGCGCGCCATGGCGCTGGATGTTCACCAGGCCAAGATCTCGGCCTGCGCCATCGTCGAGCATGACGATGGGCGGGTGGAGGTCACCATGCGTGAGTTCGGCGCCTTCAAACGCGACCGCCGCGCGCGCTGGCCCTGTGGGCTCTTGAGATCAGCCCCGAGGTGGTGGTCACGGAGAGCACGGGCGTGTATTGGAAGAGCCCGTTTGCGGCGCTGGAGTCGGTGGGTATCACTGCGTGGGTGGTCAACGCGCGGCACGTCAAAGCCGTGCCCGGTCGCAAGACCGACATCGCCGACGCGCAGTGGCTGGCCACTCTGGCGCGGGCCGGGCTGCTGCGGGCGTCGTTCATTCCACCGCTGTTGATGCGGCAGTTGCGACTGGTGGCGCGCCAGCGCCAGAAGCTGGTGGGCATGTGCAGCGCCGAGAAGAACCGGTTGCACAAGGTGTTGGTGGATGCAGGCATGCGCATCAACGTGGTGGTGTCCGACATTCACGGCACCAGCGCGCGCGCCATGGTCAAGGCGCTGATCGCCGACAAGCCCATGCACGAGGTGCTGGACTGCAAGGGGCGTCTGCGGGCGAGTCGAGAGGAGTTGTTCGAGGCCTTGGACACAGAGCAGTTCAGCGCCGTGCACCGCTTCGTGGCCGATGAGATCGTGCAGCACATCGAGCAGATCGAGCAGCGCATCGCGCGACTGGACGCGTATCTGCTGGAGGGCTTGAAGGCCTACGGGCCGCAGCTCAACTTGTTGCAGACCATCCCCGGCATCGACCTGCAGGGCGCAGCGATGCTGCTGGTGGAGATTGGTGCGGACATGAGCCCCTTCGGCAGCGCCGAGCGGCTGGCCAGTTGGGTGGGCATCTGCCCAGGCAACAACGAAAGTGCGGGCAAGCGCAAGACCGGCAAGATCCGCAAGGGCAATGCCTGGGTGCGCCGACTACTGTGCGAGTTTGCGCAGGCGGCGGCGCGAACTCGCTGTGCGCTGCGGGCCAAGTTCGAGGCGCTGGCCATTCGCAAGGGTTACAAGAAGTCCATTGTCGCGCTGGTGCATAAAATGCTGCGCACCGTCTACGCGATGCTCAGCACCGGTGCTCACTACCAGGACAAGACCGTCGACTACGAGGCCCTGAGCGTGGCTCGCAATGCCCCGCGCTGGATCAAGATGCTGCGCAAGCATGGCTTCATCGCCACGCCCGCCGCCGCCTGATCCCTTCGTCTTCGTCGCGCTTGCAGCTCCGGCCGGCTTCAGGCCAGGCCTCGCTGCGTCTGGGATGGGGGTTCTTCCACATTAAGTCGGCCCTTGAATATCTCTAGTTGCTTAATTAACTCAGCTTTTTCCATAACGAACCATGAGTAAAAACTCTTGGCGAAGCCGGCATCTGCATTACATTTGTGTAAGACACCAAGCGTTCAGTGTCGTCTATTTCCGTTCGGCACCCAACGAGTTGTCCATCGCCATGGCTTCACCAGCATGGTGCTCTGGATCGAATCGGGCCAAGCGCTGTTCGAAGGTCGGCATCTTGTTGCGCAGAGGGGTGATGGCGACGCGCTCGCCTTCTACGGTGACGCTGACCCGCTGCCCGGCGTGCAGATCAGCAGCCCTGACGACCGCTTCAGGCAGTTCAAAGCCGAGGCCGTTGCCCCAGCGCTTTAGCGTGAGAACAGCCGAGGTCATGTCGCAGCTCCTTGAAGTGTTTCCCGAAGCCTACTCATCCACCGCCGCAGGAGCAAGCCATCCGGGCGCTTGGCCCACTCCGCCCCGTACCGACACCGTCATTACAACCTGCTAAGCTCCCTTCACCACCGGAGCCCCGCATGCCCACCACCGACAACGCCCCACGCCGCGACGCGCTGAACCTGCGCATTGCGCCGGCTGAGCGCAACCTGATCGACCGGGCGGCGGCGGCGTTGGGGGTGACGCGCACGGATTTCATCCTGGGGGCGGCGCGCCGGGCGGCCGAGGATGCGTTGCTGGACCGGGCCGTGATGGCGGTGTCGCCCGAGGCCTATGCCGAGTTCCTGGCCCGGCTCGATGCGCCCGCGCAGCCCAATGAGCGGTTGCGCCAGACGATGCAGAGCCCGTCGCCCTGGGCACAGTCGTGAGGCTGGTGGCGCCGGAGGCGCTGGGGGAGCGGCATCTTGTCGGGGAGTTCGATTGTGGGGAAGCGTCGCTCAACGACTGGCTGAAGCGGCGCGCTGCGCGCAACCAGGCCAGTGGCGACAGCCGCTGCTTCGTGGCCGCCGACCTCGAGAGCCGACAGGTCGGCGCCTACTACGCGCTGTCGTCGAGTGCGATCACACCGGACCGAGCCACCGGGCGGTTGAGGCGCAACATGCCCGACCCGATTCCTGTGGTCGTGCTCGCCCGGCTGGCGATCGACACCCGGTGCCAGGGACAACGCCTTGGCCGGGCGCTGTTCCAGGACGCGGCGCGGCGGGTGCTGCATGCCGGCGAGGCGATCGGCATTCGCGGCCTGATCGTGCATGCGCTGTCGGAGGCGGCGCGCGACTTCTACCTGAGGCTCGGCCTGGAGCCTTCGCCGTTGGAGCCGCTGACCCTGATGACCACGGTGGCGGATCTGCGGGCGGCTTTGGGGAACTGAAACAGGAGGAATGAGAAGTCACGAAGCCCATTTGGCAGAATGTATTCGATCGAATACTATCAAGCCATGTACGCGATCAAGCGAACAGATGCCTTCGCCAAGTGGCTGGATGGTCTCAAGGACCGGCGGCTCGCGTCCGCCTGACGGCTCGTTTGCGCAAGGCCGGCCTTGGCAACCTCGGTGATGTGAAGCCGGTGGGAGATGGCGTCTGGGAGATGCGCGAATTCTTCGGGCCCGGTTGGCGGATGTACTACGTCCAGCGAGGCAATGTGCTGATCGTCATGCTCGGCGGTGGTGACAAGTTTACCCAGGCGACCGACATCGCCCGTGCCGTCACTGTGGCCAAAACCCTGGAGGACTGACCGACCATGACCAAGATTGCCGATCTGCCTGACTTCGATCCCTCCGAACACTTGAAGGACGAGGAGGATCTGGCGGCCTATTTGAGCGTGATCCTGGAAGAAAACGATCCGGCTCTGCTCGCGGCCGCATTGGGTGACATCGCCAAGGCTCGTGGGATGGCAAGCATCGCCCAAAGCGCCGGGATCGGTCGGGAGTCGCTCTACAAGGCGCTTCGTCCGGGAGCTCAACCGCGCTTCGACACCATCCAGCGTGTCTGCAGCGCGCTCGGACTCAAACTGACCGTTAAGCCGGCCGGCGGAGCCTGAGGCAGGTCACGCCGGCACCACCAGCTCATGCCTCGCCACCCAGGCCAACCCATGGCCCGGGCTGCCAGCCGTGGCGGCCGGAGCCGGCTGCAGCTGCAGGGCCAACCCGGCGCGATCGGTGGCCGGCAGGCGCCGCCACAGGAAGTCCTCGGCGTTGCCGGGATCGCCTGCCACGAAGAGCTGCGAAGTCAGTTCGCCGACCTGCGCGTGCCGCAGCTTGAAGTGGATGTGCGGCGTGCGTCCCGGGTACGGCACCGGCCGCAGGGTGCGGAATGTCGTCTGCCCGCTGCGGTCGCTGCGGGCACTGCCGAAGCCCTGGAAACCCGGGTCCCAGCGGCCGCTGCGGTAAGGCACGTCGGGATGGTGGTAGTGGGCCAGGCTGTCGCACTGCCAGATCTCCACCTCGCAGCCGTCGATGGCCCGCCCACGCGAATCGACCACCGCCAGCGCCAGACCGAGGTGCTCGCCCCTGGCGACCTGCACACTGCTGTCGCGCTGCACCCGGGTGAGGTCGGCATCCCAGTCGCTGCGGTCAGCCCGCCAGCGCGGCGGCGGGTAGAACGGGCCTTCGGTCATCTCGCGCAGCGCGCGCCGCAGCAAGGCATCCGCCGGGCCGGCAGCCGCCACTGCGGTGACGGCACCCGCGGCGCCCAGGCCGAGCAGAAGGTGGCGACGGGAAGTGGGCATGGTGGCTCCTTGAAAAGCAGACAACAGGCAAGCGGCGCGCCGCTGTTTCAGCGCCGCCCATCATCGGTGGTGCGGGTCAGGCTTGCAGGGAGATGGTCTCCCCTGCCCTGTTCAGTCCGGTTCAGTCCACTTCGATCCCCGCTCGCAGTGCGGCCGACAGCACGGCCTCTCGCAGATTGGGGTCTTGGGAGAGCCGACCGCCGATCCGGGTCCCGCTCAGGTCGCCCTGCAGCCGGTCGCCGAAGAGCAGCAACGACTGATCACGGTCTCTCTGGCGGGACATCCACAGCAGCCCATCCAGGTCGGGGAACTGTCGGTGCAACGCCTGCGCCCAGGAGGCGGTGGCCAGGTAGTCCCGGGACGGTGAAGTGATCAGCTCCTGCTTCGGCACCCGCAGGCGGTGAAGCCCCTCGCTGGTGAGGTCGGCCGGTTGGAGGTCACGGCGGCAGACCAGTTCGCCGTGACCACGCAGCGCAAAGGGGTCGAGATCCACGAACTTGTCGGCCGCGTCGACAGGTACGTCGTGGAACACCGTCTCGAAGATTGCGCAGTCCAGCGTCGAACCGCCGTAAAGGTATGGCACCAGCCGACCCTGCGCATCCAGGATGGGGGCAAAACGTGTGGGTCTTCGCAGGTTCCCTGCGACATCCCGGCCCGGATTGAAGCTCTCCGGTGCGTAGGCGGTATCGTGGATGACGTGGATCACCCGGCCGGCCGGCCAGGTGTCGAACAGCGGGGCGAGCTCAGCGGGTGGCGCCCGCCCCCCCGGGCGCCCCCCCGGGCGCCCCCCCGCGGGGCCCCGCCCCGCCCCGGGGGGCCCGGGCCCCGGCGGGGCCCCGGGCGCCCGCCCGCCCGCCCCCCCCGGGGGCCCCCCGGCGCCCGGGGGGGCGGGGCCGGAGGTAGCCGAATTCGTTGAGCACGCGCGCATGCCGGTGGGCCAGGCGCTGGGCCATATCGAGTTCGGTCGGGCTGAGAGGCAGCACCCTCCAATCCTGAACGCCCGTCATCTCACTCTCCCACCGTCAACGACAGCCAACCGATCCCCCCCCCAAACTCCGCCTCCCACCCCTGTCCTGCTTCCAGCGGCCAGGCATCCGTCCAGGTGCCGGTGGTGACCAGGTCGCCGGCCCGCAAGACTGGAGCCCCGGGGCAAGACTGCAGTTCCAGCACGAAGTGCCGCAGTGCGTGCAGCGGGCCATCCAGCACGGCGTTGCCGCGACCGGTTTCGATGAGCTCGCCGTTGCGCCGCAAGGTCACCTCGCAACGACCGAGCCAGGCGTCCAGCGCGGCACCGCTGTCGGCCAGCTCGCGCACCGGGCGGCGTGCACCGATGCGCAGGGCAGCGTGCAGACCGCTGTCGGCGACGGTGTCGGCGGCCTCAAACCGCCAGCCGGGGCAGTGCGACTGCACCACCTCGAAGCCCGGGGCCAGCCATTCGACGCAGTCCCAGACTTGCTCCAACGATGCCCCGGCCGGCGGCGTAGCACGCAGGCCGAAGACGATCTCCGGCTCCAGCCGCGGCTGGCAAAAACCGGAAGTGGAGATCTGGCAGCGCCCTTGTGCATCTGCCTCAGCCAGACCGCCCTCCCACACCGTGCCCCAGATCGGCGCCCAGACGCGGTAGCGCTCCCAGATGGAGCGGTTGGTGAAGCCGATCTTGAAGCCAACCGGCCGTTCACCCCGATCCATCCGGCGCTGGCGGACCTGCAGCGCCGCCTGGTAGGCCGACGGCAGGTCGGTGTACCCGGCATGGATGCGGCCCGCGGCGTCCGCCGGCCAGAGGGTGGCCTGATCGAGGTGGTGCAGGAGGGTGTCGGGGGTCATCACACCAGTCTAGCGACGGAAGGCGGCCGCTGCAGCCTGCTTCTGCCCGAGGGCCTTCAACCCCGGCGCCGCGCCGCCAACAGGTTCAAGCCCAGCCCCGCGATCACCAGCCCGGCTGCTGCCAGTTTCCAGGGCGGCAGCGGCTCTCCCAGCCACCAGGCTGAGGTGCTCATGCCCACCACCGGCACCAGCAGGGCCAGTGGGGAGATGGTGGCCGCCGGGTGGCGAGCCAGCAGCCAGGCCCAGACGCTGTAGCCGAACAGCGTGTTGCCCCAGGACTGCCACAGCACGGCGGCCCAGGCCTCGGGCCCGGCTGCGGCCAGGCTGCTGCGGATGGCCGGCCAGCCCTCGACCAGCAGCGACAGCCCCAGCAGCGGGCCGATGGCCCAGGCGCTGGCCCAGACCACATAGGCCAGCGCGTTGACGCCCTTGGCCCGCGTGGCGACGATGTTGCCGGCCGCCCAGCTCAGCGCGGCGCAAAGCACCAGCAGCAGCCCGGTCACCCGGGTGTCGCCACCGGTGTGCAGCGCAATCACACCGATGCCGCTGGCCGCCAGCGCCAGGGCCAGCCATTGGACGCCGCGAGGGCGCTCGCCGGAGAACTTCATCGCCAGTGCGATGGTGAAGAACACCTGCGTCTGGATCACCAGCGAGGCCAGCCCCGGCGTGATGAACCCGGTCAACGCGATGTAGAGCAACCCGAACTGCCCGGCACCGATCAGCAGGCCGTACGCAGCCAGCTGCTGCCAGGGCACCGCCGGCCGCGGCAGGAACCACAGCGCCGGCAGCAGCGCGAAGGTGAAGCGCAGGGCACCGAACAGCAGCGGCGGCAGCTGGGCCAGCGCGAGTTTGATGATGACGAAGTTGCTGCCCCAGATGGTGACAACGGCCAGGGCCAGCAGCAGGTGGAGCGGAGGAAGGGGACGATGCACCAGCCTGAGGCTACCACCGCGAGGCTGTCTGGCCACTCACTTTGGGTGCAGCCGAGGATCCAGGCTGAACGGCTCCAGCGCCTGGAGGGTGTAGGGGGCGGCCACCGCCGCATCGATCAGCAGGTTCCAGGCATGCCGGCTCACCACGCTGGGCAGTGCCACCATCGGGTGCGCGTCCAGCAGCGCATCACCGAAGCGCTGCTGGGCCGCGCCCACACTGCCCGGCAGCAACCAGGTGGGGTCGGGCACGTCGGCGGGGTGCAGGACATGGATCGCCACGGGAACGGTGATCACCAGTTGCAGCAGGCTGTGCGGCAATGCGTCCAGCACTGCGAAACCCTTGTGCACCGCGACCTCCAGGATCGCGGTAGAGGGGTCCAGCGCGCTGTAGATCACCCGCCGCCCGGGGCTGGACCAGCGCCCGCCGACCAGGAAGGCCCCCTCTGCGCGCCGCCAGGAGGGGAGAAACTTGTCGCGCTCCAGCCGCCAGGCCGCCACCGCGCCGCTGCCGCCCAGGGCCACCGGCAAAGGCGTCAAGCGTAGACCCCGTGGTCGATGCGGATCAGCAGCGCCTTGACCAGGTCGCTGCCTTCGCTGCTTTGCAGCAGGTCGATGGGGCGACGCCGGTCCAGCGCCAGGGCCGGTGCGGCCAGCCAACGCTCGGCCTCGTCCTGGTTGCCCAGCACTTCGCTGGCCAATTCAGTGACCGCAGCCAGGCGCAGCGTGCGGTCGCTGGCGTTGCCGTCCAGCGGCTTGTTGCCGGCCAGCGCGCGCTGCAGGGTGCGCTCGCTGATGCCCACTGCGCGCAGCAGGGCCTCTCGGTCGAGCTGCCGAAACGACGCCAGCAGCTCGCGCGCTGTGCTGGCCGGCAGGCCTTCGGTGACCAGATCGTGGGTCTGCAGCGGAGTGAGCTGGCGGGCAAGCCGCAGCGGATTCAGGCCGCCCGCAGCCCAACTGAAGGGCGCAGCCTCGGCAACGTGGAGCGGAGCGGTCATTGCAAACTCCGGATTCGAACCCTGAGACAGGTGTCATTGAAATGTACGACAGTTGTCTCGGACGCGCCAGACTGACCCGGCCGGTGCCGCCATTCAACCCGCCCGCAACTGAACGATCGAACACACCGCCACCGCGGTGGCCACCAGTTTGCCGTCCTGCAGCAGCTTGTCCGGCACGGAGATTTCGTTCCTGCTCGGTCTCGAGGATCTCAACTCCTTCGTGCGGGCGTTCCAGACTTGGAGCGGATCGACGCCGCAGGCAGTACGGCTGGCGCACGCGAAACGCATCAGCTCGTGAGGAGCGACATGAATCGACCGCGATCCTGCGGCACACCCTACTTGCCGGACTGCAGGTACTCCGTGAAGCCCTGGAACCACAGCACCTCGACAAAGTCGCCGCTGATGACCAGGTCCTCGTCGTGCAGGGCGGAGAGGAAGGCCTCCTTGCCGTCCTTGGCAGACAGGATCTTGAAGCCCCTGTCCGCATTCCTGAAGGTCAGCGTGAACTTCGGCGTCTCGGTCAGACCTGCAAAGGACTTCACTTTGCCGTCCGTGATCCGGAAGTACCGCCCGACCTTGTCCGCGGTTTGAATCTGAAACTCCAGGGACTTCCCCGCCACGTACTTTGCGCAGGCGGGGTGGGTGTTGATGGCTCGCTGCAGCAGCTTGGGCATCATCCAGAGCAGGAACTTGAACTTCAGCATGGTGATCACTCGCCGAGAAACTGGATCGCGTGGTTCAGGAAGCGCTCGGGGTACTGGAACTGCGCTGCGTGACCCGCATCCGGGTAGACGAACAGCTGCGCATTCGGGATGTTCTGCGCCATGGACCAGGAGTTGATGGTCGGGATCATCACGTCGTTCACGCCGTTCAGGATGAAGGTCGGCTGCTTGATCTCGCGAAGGTGAGCGAACGGATCCTTGGGGTCCAGCTTCGGCAGGTAGTACATGTTCGACTCGATCTGGGTCTGCATCACTTCAGGCGAACTCGGCGGATCGGGGTTCACCCGCTGGTGTCGGCGTTGCCAGAAGTCGCGCCCGGCCTGCTGCGCTGCTTTGGAGCGGCCGAAGAACAGGAACAGGAAGTCGTCCACCGTGGGAACCGGCCGGGGTGCCCGCTCCAGCACGCCGGGGTCCGAATCCGGGTTGCCGCCGCGCGGGCCGGTGCCCAGCAGCATCAGCTTGCGCACCAGGTCCGGGTGGCGACGCGTGAGGTCCTGCGCCTGATAACCACCGAGCGAGAAGCCCAGCACGTCGACCTGGCGAAGACCCAGCGCGCGGATCACCGCGGCCGCGTCGTCGGCCATGTGCTCGATGCGTGTGCGCGGCTTGCCGGAGGACGATGCGACGCCGCGGCCGTTGTACAGAATCACCTCGCGCCCGGCGGCCAGGCCATCCGTCATGAGCGGGTCCCAGTGGTCCATGCCACCGCGGAAGTGTTGAAGAAGGAACAGCGGCGGCTGATCGGTGGTGCTGTTGCCCCAGCGGCGATAGGCGAAGCGGTCGCCTTCGACCTCAACGAAGCGGGTGGGAGCAGTGAGGTGGGTGTCGGTCATGAGGATGTCATCCGTCGATGGACTCATCGCGCCAGGAAGTCGAGGGCCTTGGGCACGAAGTCGGCATGGAACTGAAAGACCGCGCCATGGCCAGAGTCGGGGTAGATGATCAGCGAGCTGTTGGGCAGGCGCCGTGCCAGGTCGTGGGTGTTCGGGGTCGGCACCATGCGGTCGGCATCGCCATTGGCCACCAGCACGGGGTGCTTGACGACCGAGAGATCGGCTGGCGCCTTCAAGCCCCAGGTGCGCAGGGCCTCCAGTTGGGCGAACAAGGCGCTGACGGTGACCTCCGTGTCACGGTTTTGTGACCGTTCCTGCAGGCGTTCCAGGAACGCCTTGCCGGCCTCGATGCCGCCGGGCGTGCGGGTGAAGAACAGGAACTGCTTCGGATCCTGCCCGGTGAAGAGGCCCCGCAGGATGTCGTAGAAGGTCACGCCGGCCACGCTGCTGATGCCCTCGCCACCGGCAGGCCCCGTTCCCGTGAGGATCATCTTGCGCACGAGTTGCGGATCCTTCAGAACGATCTCCTGAGCGACCATCCCGCCCATCGAGAAGCCGAAGAGGTCCACCTGCGCGAGGCCCTTGGCCTTGATGAAGGCGATGGCATCGTCAGCCATCTCCTCCATGGAACGCCAGGGGGATCCGCTCGACGCCCCCACGCCGCGGTAGTCGAAGGCGATTACGTGATGCTTGGCAGCAAGACCGTCCACGATCCGTGGATCCCAGTTGTCCAGCACGGCGGCCAGGTGGACCAGCAGCACGACCGGCGTGCCGCCATGCTGCTGGCCGAGCTCGCGGTACGCGAAGTCCACGCCGCCGGCCGTGAGGGTTTGGGTGGGCACGGTTGCCCAGGTGTCCGCCTTCGCTGGCTCGGCAGGCATCGGGGTCGCCATCGTGGCCCCCGGTTGCTGAGCATGGGCAGCGGTCGTGAACGGCAGCAGCGGCAGCGCCGCGAGGGCGAGCTTCAGGGCGGTTGATTTCAGTGAGGGACGCATGACGGGAACCTTCGGGCTTTCGATCTGTTGAAAGGAGGGTGAATGGCGGCCGTTGCCGACTCAGGCCCGCAAGCGCCTGGTCTTGTAGGTGCCCCATTGGGTCGACACCAGGGACTTGAGGAAGGCCGCCAGGCCGCTTTCGTGGGCATGCGGGTTGCCGCCTTCGGCGATGCGCTTGAGCTGTCGCGTGTACCAGAGGACTTCCATGAGTCCCATGCGGTCCACCGCCTTGATGCCGGTGAAGATGGGCCGCACGCGTTGAGGGCTGTCGCGGCCTCGGAGCAGGGCAGCGGGAGCGTCGGGGTCGATGGCCAGCAGACGCGCCAGGCCGACGAGGTCGAGCGCACCGGAGCGCAACGCGTCATTCATGCCTTTGGCAGTGCGGAAGCCACCGGTGACCATCAGGGGCACCTGCACGCACGCGCGCACCTTCTCGGCAAACGCCAGGAAGTAGGCTTCGCGCGCGGCCGTCGTGGCCTTCTGCGGTGGCTGGAAGGCGCCGCTCATGGCCGGCGCCTCATAGGTGCCGCCGGAAATTTCGATCAGGTCGATGCCGGCGTCGTCCAGCGCCTGGATGGTGGCCAGCGACTCTTCTTCGGTGAAACCGCCACGCTGGAAGTCGGCCGAGTTGAGCTTGATGCCCACCGGGAAATCGGCCCCCACCTGGCGGCGGATCTCGACGTAGACGGCCATCACGAAGCGACGTCGGTTCTCCGGGCTGCCGCCCCATTCGTCGCTGCGCTGGTTGTGGTGCGGCGACAAGAACTGGCTGACCAGATAGCCGTGTGCGCCGTGGATCTGCACGCCGCTGAAACCGGCCTTCTTGCAGATGGCCGCGCTGCGCCCGAAGCGCTGGACGATGTCCAGGATCTCGGCGGAGGTGGCCTCGCGCGGGGTGTCAAAGAACGCCGCCATGTCGTCGCGGAACGGAATGGCCGACGGCGACAGATTGCCTGCGTTCAGCCCCTTGGGCGACTGCTTGCCCGGGTGGTTGAGCTGCACCCACAGGGCCGCGCCCTGGCCGGTGGCTGCGCGGGCCCATTGCTGCAGGAGGGGCAGATCGGCCTCGTCCTCGATCACCACGTTGCCGGGTTCGCCCAAAGCGCGCCGGTCGATCATGACGTTGCCTGTGAGCAGCAAGCCGATGCCCGACGCGGCCCAGCGGCGATACAACGCGACGAGCTGGGGCGTGGCGTGGTTGTCGTAGGTGCCCAGCGTTTCGCTCATCGAGGCCTTGGCCAGGCGGTTGCGCAGCAGCACACCGTTGGAAAGGCGCAGGGGCTGAGCCAGGAGGTTGTTTTGAGGTGTTGGCATACCGTTATGATTACGATCATCATCGTAAATGTCAAGTGTTTAATGATGACCGTAATCCATACGCATCCACCCTCTGTCTGCGCATGAGTTCGTATGAATGCATATGAGTGCATATGAGTGCATATGAGTGCATATGCACTTATAGTGTCGACCATGAATCAAGCGACGGCTCCATCGACCTCACCCCCCGTGACGGGATGCACCTGCGCGCGGCTGCGCCGCCTCACGCGGCGCATGACGGCGCTCTATGACCGGGAGCTGGCGCCGTCAGGTCTCAAGCTGACCCAGTACTCGCTGCTGGCCACCCTGCGCCGGGAAGGTGGCGACGCTGGACTCGCCGTCTCCGGCCTGGCGGCGGCGATGGACATGGACCGCACGACGCTGACCCGCAACCTGCGCCCCTTGCTGGACCAAGGCCTGGTCGAGCTGGGTGCCGACGAATCGGACGCACGGGTGCGTCGAGCGCGCATCACGCCACGGGGTCATGCTGTGTTCGGCAAGGCCATGCCGTACTGGCGGGTCGCACAGGACTTCGTCAACCGCACCCTGGGCGAAGGCGACGTGGCCGCGCTCCACGGGTGGCTGGATCGGGTGACACCCGCATTCCGGCTTGAATCGATGGGGAATGAGAGCATGGCCACGCGCAATTCCTGGATTTTTGTGCTCGCCGCTGCGGCCATCCTGATGGTGACGATGGGCACACGGCAGTCGATGGGCCTGTTCCTGTCGCCGCTGAACACCCACACTGGCCTGGGCATTGCGAGCATCAGCTTCGCCATGGCCATCGGGCAGTTCGTCTGGGGCGCGGTCCAGCCCATCTTCGGCGCGGTGGCGGATCGCTGGGGTCCAGGCCGCGTCATCGTGTTCGGTTCGCTGCTGCTGACCGTGGGCTGCGCGTTGACCACGCAGGTCACCAGCGAATGGGGCCTCATCGTCGCCATCGGTGTGTTGAGCGCCGCCGGTGCTGGCGCGGGCAGCTTCTCGATCCTCATCGGCGCGACCGCACAGCATGTTCCGACCGAACGCCGTTCGTTCGCAGGCGGCGTCATCAACGCAGGGGGAAGCCTGGGTCAATTCATCTTCGCACCGCTGAACCAGGCCATCCTGTCGGCTTTTGGCTGGATGCAGGCCATGTGGATGATGGCCGCCGTCGCCCTCACCACGGCGCCCATGGCCTGGTGGTTGCGCGGCAGGCCTCGTTCACCGCTGGCGGCTGGAACGCCGGCCGCGGAATTGACGCTGCGCCAGCAACTCAAGATCGCTGCACGAGATCGCAGCTACTGGTGCCTGCACGCCGGCTTCTTCACCTGCGGGTTTCACATCGCCTTCCTGGTCACTCACATGCCGGGCGAGGTCAACCTGTGCGGGCTGAATGCCAACGTCGCGGCCACCTCACTGGCCATCATCGGCCTGGCGAACATTGGCGGCAGTCTGGCGGCCGGTGCGCTGGGCAGCCGCATGCGGATGAAGCACATCCTGTTCTGGATGTATGCCTCCCGGGCGGTGGCGATCCTCGCCTACCTGGCCGCGCCCAAGGAGCCCTGGACATTCTATCTGTTCTCAGCGGTGCTCGGCGCCACGTGGCTGGCCACCGTCCCGCCGACCGCCGGGCTCACCGCCAAGTTGTTTGGCACGCGCTACCTCGCCACGCTGTTCGGCCTGACCTTGCTCAGCCACCAGATCGGCGGCTTCTTTGGGGCCTGGCTCGGCGGCGTGGCCGTCGTCAGCAACGGCAACTACCTGTGGATGTGGTGGGCCGACGCCGCGCTGGCGCTGGGGGCGGCGATCGTCAACCTGCCGATCAGGGAGGCGAGACCGACGCCGGTCCGGGCCGCCGCATAGTCGGTGCCTCGGTTGTCCGTTCCGCCCCGGAAAATTTGTGCCGCCTCGAGCGAAGGCTCCTGTCGGTGCATGCAGCGACATTCTGTCTGTGGCCGATGCCGATCGCACCTGTCCTGGCATCGCCAACCAGAGTCGCCAGCGATCGCGTGGACCATGGCTCAACCCGCCCGCAACTGAACGATCGAACACACCGCCACCGCGGTGGCCACCAGTTTGCCGTCCTGCAGCAACTCGCCGCTCACGTGGCAGACCTCCCGGCCGCGCCGCAGCAGGCGGGCATGGCCCTCCAGCGGCGCCAGGCGGGCCGGGCGCAGGTAGCTCAGGTTCAGGCTCACGGTGGCGGGTGCCTGGCCGGGCGACAGCGTGGCGTCCACCAGCCCGGCGGTGAGGTCGTCCAGCATCGCGCCCAACATGCCGCCCTGTACGCCGCCGGCCGGGTTGGCAAACTCCGGGCGGGCCTCGTAGGTCACGTCCAGCTCACCGGCTGCCAGGTCCACACGGCCAATCCGCGCGCCCAGCAACCGGGACACCGGCGGCGGGGGAAGCTCCCCGCGCTGCATGCGCTGCCACCAGTGTTCGCTGGGGGGCGAGGGGGGCTCGGGCGGGCGACTTTCCGGGGTGTTGAGGGCGCGGGGGGCGTTGGCGGTGCTCATTCGTAAATAAATCTCACTTTATGAGACCTGATCTTAGCTCCCGACGGTCAGCGCGGTCCATCCGCAGGGTGACATTCCGGTAGGTGGAACGACGGCCCGGGGGTCAGGCACTCAAGGAAACGCCGGGCCGCCCCAAGTTTCCTTGGCGGGCTGGGCGTAGCCCGGCCCTGGGGGCGCTCAGTGGGACGGCTGAATCTGGGCGAGTGCCTGCCGCACCTGCGCCGCGCTGCGCTCCAGCGCGCTGCGCAGCCGCGCCGAGCCGAGCTGCTGAAGCTGCGGCACCGTGCCCACCACGGCCAGGGCGCCGACCACCTCGTCCTCGCCGTTGAAGATCGGCACCGAGGCGGCGCCGACGCCGGGGTCCAGTTCACCCAGGGACAGCGCCATGCCTTCAGCCCGCAGCACGGCCATGCGGGTACGGAACTCCGCCCAGTTCCGGCCCAGGTCCAGCGCCGCGATCTCCGCGGCATGGGTCTCGTACAGCCGCAGCAGCGCCGCGCGCGGCAGGTGTGCCACCAGCACCCGCGGCGAGGCCCCGCGCAGCAGGGGGCGGGGCCGGCCGCGGCCGTACTGCAGTTCCAACGTGCCGGAGGCCCGCTCCCGGTGGGTGTCGATGATGCGGTTGGCGCCGAACATGGCCGACAGCACCGCATCCAGCCCGGTGTCGGCCACCAGCGCGGGCATCAGCGGGGCAGCCGCCAGCAACAGCGGGTCGCTCTGGCGCAGCTGGTAGTCCAGCTCGATGATGCGGCCCCCCAGGCCATAGCGCCCTGCGGTCACCTTCTGCAGGAAGCCCGCCTCCACCAGCTCGCGCACGTAGCGGTAGCCGGTGGCGCGGGCATAGCCCAGCGCGTCGTTGATCTCGTCGGCATGCCAGGTGGGGCGCTCCCGGGTGAACAGATCCAGGATGGCAAAAACCCGGGCCGGGCTGGTCATGGGCAGTGGCTCCTGCGTGGGGTGGGGGTTGGGACGGGCCGCAGGGGGGCGACCTGTGAGGGCGGATTCTGGCCGAGTCCGGCGCCCTGCCCTGTCACCCCGGCAGCGTCGCCGCGGGTGCCGCAGCCAAGGGACGAGGGTTGTCGTGCGAGTGAGGTTCACTGCGGGTTGACATTGATCAGAAGAAGTCATGTAATCTCATCTATTGAGATTTAACTACTTTCTTCGACAAGGACTTTCATGAAACTGGTGAGCTTCGAGCGCAACGGTCAGATCGGCTTTGGCGCCGTGATCGGTGACGACGGTGTGGTGGATCTGGGCGCCGCTCTGGGCGGCCGGTACGCCGATCTGCAGGCCCTGCTGGCAGCCGATGCGCTGGGCGAGGCTGCGGCGGCAGTTGCAGGCAGGACCGCCGAGTTCCGCCTCGGCGACGTGGCGCTGCTGCCCGTCATCCCCCACCCCGGCAAGATCTGGTGCTGCGGCCTGAACTACGGCGAGCATGTGCGCGAGACCAACCGCCAGGTCACCGAGCAGCCCACCTTCTTCCTGCGCGTGGCGGATTCGCAGGTCGGCCACGACCAGCCGATCGTCTGCCCGCCGGAATCCACCCAGGTGGACTACGAGGCCGAGATCGCGGTGGTGATCGGCAAGCCCGGCCGGCGCATCGCCGAGGCGGACGTCGCGCAGCACATCGCCGGCTACGCCTGCTACAACGACGGCTCGATCCGCGACTGGCAGAAGCACACCTCCCAGTGGGTGCCGGGCAAGAACTTCTGGCGCACCGGCGGCTTCGGCCCCTGGATGGTGACGGCCGACGAGATCCCCTTCGGCACCGTGATGCGCCTGCAGACCGTGCTCAACGGCCAGGTGCTGCAGGACGCCACCACCCAGATGATGATCCACTCGATCGCCAAGCAGATCGCCTACGTCTCGACCATTGCGCCGCTGCAGCCGGGTGACGTGATCGTCACCGGCACGCCCGGCGGCGTCGGTGCACGCCGCAGCCCGCCGGTGTGGATGAAGCCCGGCGACATCTGCGAGATCGTGGTCGACCGCATCGGCACGCTGCGCAACCCGATCGCCGCGGAGGGCTGACCGGCCGAGATCGGTTGCGGCCTCGCCTTCCCTCTCCTCTCGCTGGTATCCGCTGGTATCCGCTGGAGTCCGTCCAGCGCCCTCCTCGCTGCGCCCCCGCGGGCGAGGTGCGCTGCTGCATGCCCGGGAACCCGCCTCCAGGCCGCACCTCCAGGCCCCCCACCCCACCCACAAAGTCACCCCGCCCCAGGAGACACCGATGAGCCCCACAACGAACACCATCCCCACCCGCCGCACGGCGCTGCACCGCGCTGCGGCCCTGGCCGCCGCCGGCCTGCTCGGCCTGGCCGCGCCGATGGCGCAGGCCGCCGAGGCGGTGAAGCTGAAGTTCTCCAGCTTCGAGCCGCCGATGGCCAACATCACCGCCAACGTGCTGACACCCTTCGCCAAGGACGCCAGCGCCGCCTCCGGCGGTACGCTGCAGGTGGACATGTTCCCGGGCGGCACGCTGGGCCGCAACCCGACGCAGCAGCTCAAGCTGGTGATGGACGGCGTGGCCGACCTCGCCTGGATCGTGCTGCCCTACACCCCCGGCCGCTTCGACGATGCGGACGTGGTCGGCCTGCCCTTCGTGATCCAGAACGCCACCGAGGCCAGCGTGGCGCTGCACCGCCTCTACGCCGGCGGTGCACTGGTGGGCTTCGACGGCCTGAAGATGCTCGCGCTGGCCTCCACCCCGTCGGTGGGCATCCACGGCAACGCGGCGGTGCGCCAGCCGGCGGACCTCAAGGGCAAGCGGGTGCGCGTCTCGGGCGACCACATGAACCGCGTGCTGGAGTCGATGGGCGCCGCCCCGGTGCTGGTGGGCGGTGGGCAGATCGCCGAATCGCTGTCGCGCGGGGTGATCGACCACACGCTGAACAACTGGGACTTCGTCGGCTCGTTCAAGGTCGACCAGGTCAGCACGCAGCACTTCGAGGTGCCGCTGGGCGCCATCGCGGTGGGCATCGTGATGCGGCAGGACAAGTTCGACAGCCTGCCGCCGGCCGCCAGGGCGGCGCTGGACAAACTCTCCGGCGAGGCGCTGGCGCGCCGCATCGGCGAGGCCTTCGACCGGCAGGAGGTGGTGGTGCGCGAGCGCGTGGCCAAGTCCGGCAAGAACACCGTGGTGACGCCCAGCGCGGCGGAGCTGGAGATCTGGCGCAAGCAGGTGGCACCGGTCAACGACGCCTGGCGCGCCGCCAAACCCCGCAACGAGCGCACCCACAAGGCCTTCGTCGAGCAGCTGCAACGCATCCGGGCGGGCAAATAAGTGAACCCGGGTGCTGCACACGGCCCGCTCAGCCGGCTGGCCCACCGGGCCGCCCGGCTGCTGGCGGGCCTGGGAACCACCGGGCTGCTGCTGCTGGCCATCGGCACCACGGCGGATGTGCTGCTGCGCTACGGCTTTGCCGCCCCCATCCGCGGTTACGCGGACGTGGTGGCCCTGGCCAGCGCCGCACTGCTGGCCGCCTGCATGCCGCAGGTGATCGCCAGCCGCGGCAACGTGGCGGTGGACTTTGCCGGCCGGCTGCTGGGCGCCACCGCAAGGCGCTGGCTGGACCGCTTCGGCGCGTTGATGACGCTGCTCTTCTTTGCGCTGATGGCCTGGCAGTACTTCCGCTTTGCCTGGAGCATGAAGGAGGGCCAGGAGGTCATGCCGGTGCTGCGCTGGCCGGTGTGGCCCTGGTGGGCAGCCGTGGCGGTCTGCATCGCGGTGACGGCGCTGGTGGCGCTGTTCACCCTGAACGACGAAGGCCCGGGAGGCGAGCATGACTGACCCGGTGATGCTCACCGTCTGGGGCCTGCTCGCCACCTTCGTGCTGGTCTTCCTGCACGTACCGGTGGGGGTGGCCATGGGGCTGGCGGGGGTGACCGGCTTCGGGCTGATGGCCGGCTTCGATCCGGCCTTCGCGATGATCGCCTCGGAGACCTCCAACGCCCTGTCCTCGCTGGACCTGGTGACGATCCCGCTGTTCGTGCTGATGGGCTCCTTCGCCAGCCTGGCCGGGCTGTCGGAGGACCTGTACCGGCTCGCCTACGCGGTGATCGGCCACCGCCGCGGCGGCCTGGCGCTGGCCACCATCGGCGGCTGTGCCGGCTTCGGCGCGGTCTGCGGCAGCTCGGTGGCCACCGCGGCGACCTTCGGCAAGGCCTCGCTGCCGTCGATGCTGTCGCGCCGCTACGACCCCGGCTTCGCCGCCGGCACGGTGGCCGCCGGTGGGACGCTGGGCATCCTGATCCCGCCGTCGTCCATCATGGTGATCTATGCGGTGCTGGCGCAGGAGCTGATCGTCACGCTGTACGTCGCAGCGCTGGTACCCGCGGTGCTGGCGGTGGCGCTGCACGCGGGCACCATCTCGCTCTACACCCGCTGGAAGCCTGGCCATGCGCCCCGTGGCGATCGGGCCACGCTGGCCCAGCGGCTGCAGGCAGTGCGGGAGAGCTGGCAGGTCATCGTGCTGGCTGCGGTGGTGATCGGCGGCATGGCCTTTGGCGTGTTCACCGCCACCGAGGCGGCTGCGGTGGGGGCGGCGGTGGCCTTCTTCTTCGCCTGGCAGCGCCACAGCCTGACCCGGGCCGGCCTGCGCGCCGTGCTCAGCGGCACGGCCTCCACCGCCGCGATGATCTATGTGCTGATCATCGGCGCCTCGTTGTTCGGTTACTTCGCGGCCGTCACCCAGGCGCCGCAGGCGTTGGTGGAGGCGGTGCAGACCAGCGGCCTGCCGATCTGGGCGGCGGTGGCGGTGCTGATCGGCATGTTCCTGGTGGCCGGTGCGGTGTTCGACGAGGTGGCGGCGATGGTGATCGCGATGCCCTTCGTGCTGCCGCTGATCAAGAGCTGGGGCTTCGACCCCATCTGGTGGGGCGTGATCAACGTGGTGATCATCGAGCTGGGCATGCTGATGCCGCCGCTGGGCATGAACGTCTTCGTCGTGCACGGCATCGCGCCGCAGGTCGGCCTGGGCAACATCTACCGCGGCGTGATGCCCTACATCGGCTCCAACCTGCTGCGCCTGGCGCTGCTGCTGACCTTTCCCGCGCTGTGCCTGTGGCTGCCGCAGGTGATGAAGGGCTGACCCTTCAGCCCTCAGCCCAGCCTGGCCCGCAGCGCCTGCACCGCGCTGCCGGGTGTCGTCAGCACCGGCAGGCCCAGCGCCGCCTCGATCGCCGGGGCACTGCGCGCAAGACTGAACTGCGCCAGGGCGATCAGCCTGCAGCCGCGTGCGGCCAGCCGCCGGGCGGCGTCAACGGCGATGCGGTCGTGCTCTGCCGCATTGCCGGCCTGCAGCGCCGCCAGGGCGCCCTCGGCCAGCTCGGTGTCGAGAGTGACCTGCGACGGGAACTCCGGCGGCATGCTGACCAGCGTCGGGCCGAAGGTGGCCAGCAGGCCGACTTTGGGCGGCGCAGCGCTGGAGCGGTCCCAGGCCGCCACCGCATCGACCATGGCTTCGTTCGGCTTGAACACCGGCAGGCGGGGATGGCGGGCCTTCACCGCGTCGATGCAGAGGCCAAAGGCCGAGCAGGTGAAGAGGATGGCCTGCGCGCCGCTGCCCACCGCGTAGTCGGCCAGTGCCAGGAAGCGCGCGGTCATCGCCGCATCCAGCCCGCCGGCGGCAGCGGCCAGGTCGGCCGACAGGCTGTCGTCCAGCAGGTTCATGCGCCGGGCCTCGGGCCACTGGCTCTGCAGCGCCTGGTTGATGGGGTCCACCGAGGCGGCCAGGGCGTGGATCAGGGCGATGCGGGGGGTGGCGGTGGCAGGGGACATGAAGCGCATATTGTTTTGTTTCTCTCCGGTTGAGATATTAATGAAGGAAAGTCGATGAACGAAGCCATTTCATCCGGCCCTCGCACGGGTGTGCAATCCACAGCCGATGCGGCTCAGACCTGGGACGTTCTGATCGTCGGCGCCGGCCCGTCCGGCGTCGGGCTGGCCAACCTGCTGGGTGCGGCCGGGCTGTCGGTGCTGCTGATCGACCGCCACCCGGGCGTGCTGCAGATCCCCCGCGCGGTGCACCTCGATGGCGAGACGATGCGGGTGATCCAGTCCATGGGGCTGGCCGAGGCGGCCATATGCCGGTGCTGCGCCCGGGCCACAGCATGCACTGGGTCAACGCCGCGGGCGAGGCCCTGCTGGTGCGCCTGGGCCAGGTCGGCCTGGGGGACCAGGGCTGGCACAACGACTACTACTTCCACCAGCCGGAGCTGGAGGGCGTGCTGCGCCAAGGTCTCGCGCGCTACCCCAACGTGCAGCTGCGCGAGCGGCTGGAGCTGCGCGGCCTGTCGCAGGACGCCGAGGGGGTCGAGGCCGAGGCCTGGGACCTGGGCCTGGCGGCGCCGCTGCGGCTGCGCGCGCGTTGGCTGGTGGGCTGCGATGGCGCACGCTCCACCGTGCGCCGGCTGATCGACGCGGAGGACTTCGAAGAGCTCGCCCCACCCCAGGCCTGGTTGGTGGTGGACGGTGTGCTGAACCACCCGCTGGACCTGCCCGAACACACCGTGCAGCACTGCGACCCGGCCCGCCCGGCCACCTCCATCCACGTTCACCCGATGCGCCGGCGCTGGGAGCTGATGCTGCTGCCGGGCGAGGATGCACAGGCGCTGATCCAGCCCGAGCGCATCTGGCCGCTGCTGCAGCGCTGGGTTCTGCCCAGCCAGGCCAGGCTGGAGCGGGCCGCCGCCTACGTCTTCCACGCCCGGGTGGCGCGCCGCTGGCAGGTCGGCCGGGTGCTGCTGGCGGGCGATGCGGCCCACCAGACGCCGCCCTTTCTGGGACAGGGCCTGTGCGCGGCGATGCGCGACATTGCCAACCTGGGCTGGAAGCTGGTGCAGGCTGTGCAGCAACCGGCCATCGGCGCCGCGTTGGTGGCCACCTACGCAACCGAACGCATCCCGCATGTGCGCGAGTTCATCGCCCTGGCGGTGCAAGTCGGCGAGGTGATCCAGGAGCTGGACCCGGCGCGCGCGGCCGAACGCGACCAGCGCCTGAAGGCCGAGGGGCTGCAATTCCCCTTCCCCACCCCGGCGCTGGGAGCCTGTCGGGCTTGGGGCGCCGATGGCGCGCACCCTGCGGTGGGCAAGGTGTTCCCGCAGCACACGCTGCCGGATGGCCGCTGGCTGGACGATGTGATCGGCCCGCGCTGGGCCCTGCTGCAGCGCCGCGGACTGAGGCTGACCCCGGAACTGCAGGCCCAGGCGCAGTCCCTGGGGCTGGCCACGCCGGCGGACTGCGGCGACCGCATCGACGCCTGGCTGGCCGAACAGGGCCTGGTCGCTGTGCTGCTGCGCCCGGACCGATACGTCCGGGATGCCGCCACTCGTTGGGAAGAACTGCCCAGCCTGCTGAGCGGCCTTCACTGAACCGGCAGCCTGCGCAGGGCCATCAACCGCGGCATCCGGGCCCTTCTCTTCCTTTCGATTTTTCAGTTTGCTGCGAGGCTGGAGGTCTTCGATCCGAAGTCCGTCCGGCCTGGGCGGAGGGGTTGATCGAGCCTCTGCGACGCCTGCGGCATGCCCTCTCCGTCTCCTTCCACGCCACCCCGCCCTCCGCTCTTTCGCTCCCACGGCGGGCTGCGGCGACACCCGCTGTCGGCCCTGGCCCTGGGCAGCCTGCTGGCACTGCTGAGCGCCTGCGGCGGTGGCGCCAATGCGGCCGATCCTGGGGCCGATCCGGAGGAAAATTCTGCTGCCGAGGTGGCCGATGGGGCGCAGGCTCCTGCAACGGTTTCTCCCCAGCCGGTAGGCAGCGATGAGACCGCCGACGAAACAGCCGCGCTGCCCGAGACTCCATCGCCCACCGACACGACCGGTACCGGCGCGGGTACCAGCAGCGGTACGGGCGGTGCGTCCGACAGCACGGGCAGTGAAACCGCCGCCACACCAGAGGTGACCCCACCGGCTGAGGCGACGCCACCGGCTGAGGCGACGCCACCGGCGCAGGAGACTCCACCGGTCGTCGTGCCCGCTCCCGTCGCTCCTTCGACGTTCCATGCCAACCAACTGGCCCTGTTGGTGGCCGAAGGGGATGCCACCAGCGAGGCAGTGGCCCAGGCCTACGCCGCCGCGCGGGGGGTGCCGCAGTCGATGATCGTGCGCCTGCCGGTGTCCACTGCGTCGGCCAGCTTGAGCAGCGCCGATCTGGAGACGCTGCGCAGCCGGCTGGCCGAGCGCCTGCCGGCGGGGGCGCAGGCGCTGCTGGTGACCTGGAGCCAGCCTTCGCGGGTGCAAGGCAGCTGCGCGATGAGCCTGACCAGCGCGCTGACCTTCGGCTACGACGCTGGCTGGTGCGGCGTGTGCAAGACCACCCGGGCCTCGCCCTACTACAACAGCAGCAGCCGGCAGCCCTGGACGGACCACGGCATCCGCCCGGCGATGATGCTGGGCACCTCCACGCTGGAGGCCGCGCAGGCGCTGATCGACCGCGGCGTCGCCGCCGAAGGTCGGATGACTCAGGGGGGCCGCGGCAGCGGCTGGCTGATGCGCACCAGCGATGCGGCGCGCAGCGTGCGCTGGCCGGACCTGCGCAGCCTGTCGCAAACCGCAGTGGACGGCATCACCTGGCAGTACATCGACAATTCCGCCGGTGCAGCCACCAACCTGGTGAGCGGCCAGAGCGACGTGATGTTCCATTTCACCGGGCTGGCCCGGGTGGCCCAGCTCGACAGCAACCGCTACCTGCCCGGCGCGGTGGCCGACCACCTCACCAGCTACGGCGGCCGCCTGCCGGACGCCTCCGGGCAGATGCCCGTCACCGACTGGCTGGCCGCGGGCCTGACCGGCAGCTACGGCACGGTGGAGGAGCCCTGCAACTACACCGACAAATTCCCCCGCGCCAGCGTGCTGGTGCGGCACTACGCGGCCGGAGAGACTTTGATCGAGGCCTACTGGAAGTCGGTGCGCTGGCCCGGGCAGGGCCTGTTCGTCGGCGACCCGCTGGCGCGGCCCTGGGCCGGGCGCTGAGATCTCCAGGTCAACCGCCGGCCACGCCGTACACCGTCCCGTAGGCCGTGCCGTACTCCGGCGTGGCAGCGTAGTAGCGCACCAGGGACGCTTCTGCCGCGGCAGCTCCGGCCGCCACGCGGTACGCGGCCATCGCCGCGATCCACAGGTGCAGCTCCAGGGCGCCGACGCCGGCCTGTTCCACCAGCTCGGCCGGGTCCCAGTTGTCCATGCTGGCCAGGTTGCCGGCGCAGAGGCGGTCCAGGAAGTCGTTGTCGAAGGCCTCGTTGAAGCGCATGTCCTTCGCGGTGCGCCGGCCGTCCAGCACCATCTCGGCGCCTTCGATGTGCATGTCCGCAAAGCGGGTGAACCACTCGGCGTCGGTCATCGTGCCGCCCCGCTCGCCTTCCAGCTGGTAGCCGTGCACCCGCGGCTCGGCCGTGCCCATCAGCGGGAAGTAGCGCACCGGGTGGTGCGAGATGCCGCCCGAGCCCATGATCAGGGTGCGCGTGCCGGCCGCGGCGCCGGCGGCGATCCAGCGGCCCACCGCCTCGCCGATCAACCGGCTGCGCTGGAAGCGCATCAACGGTGGTGTGAAGACGCTGATGAACAGGGGGATCAGCGGGTAGCGGTCGATGGCGCCGATCAGCCGCAGCAGCGGCTGGGACACCGCATGGTCCAGGCTCATCCTGTAGGAGATGCCGGGGTCGAAGCCCTCGGCCCGCAGGTGCTCGATGAGCGCGATCGAATCGGCCGAAGGCACCGGGATCTCCCCGGCCGCACCGCCCAGGTCCGGCACCGCAATTGCGCGGGTGCCCACGCAGTAGGCCGGCATGTTGGCGTAGTGGAAGCCGGCAAAGTGGTTGTTGGTGAAGAAGAGGATGCGGTCGGGCCGGAAGGCCTCCACCTGAGCGCGGAAGGCCTCGCAGTGCGCCAGGATCTCTGCCTCCTGCGGCGGGGCCTTGGGGCGGATGGCGATCAGCGGCGAGTGCGAGACGCAGCCGAACATCGTCGGTACGGCGGCGGTGGGGGTGTTCGTCGGTGCGGGTGTCATCGCGGTTCCAGTCGGATGGACTCCCTCTCCCCTTGTGGGAGAGGGTCGGGGAGAGGGTCGGGGTGAGGGGTCTCAGGCGCTTCCCAGCGGCAGCACGATGGGCTTGTTGCCCGGGTGCTTGAACTGGTGGCTGACGGTGCGCGAGGCGTAGCGCCAGCGGCCGTCATCGCCCAGGCGGTAGACGTCCTGGTAGTCGGACACCAGGTTGGCCTCGGCCGGTTGCGGCGGGGGGCCGTCCTCCGCGTAGAGCAGCAGGATGGTGTGGCCGTGCACCTCCTGCTCGCTCACGAACTCCAGCCGCAGGTTGGTGAACAGGTGCCGCGCGGTGCGCAGCCCGCGGGCGGCGCGCATCGCATACACCGCACGCAGCGCGTCGCGGCCGGTGCTGCGCCCGCCCCCTTCGCGCCCGTAGCTGCCGTCCTCGGTGAAGAGATCCGGCACCTCGTCCGAGCGGTCGTGGTCGATCAGGAAGGCGAACTCGGCGTTGAGCGCCTCAATTTCGCTGCGGATCAGGGCACGTTCGTGGCGTTGGTCGTGACTGAGGATCATGCGGCGCTCCCGGGCAGCGGGTACTCGTCGGCATTGCGCACCAGGCCGGCTCGCAGGGAGAAGTCCAGCCGCGGCGGCGCGAACAGGTCGATCAGCAGCGCCGGGCCGTCGCCGATGTTGCGGGTGGTGTGCACCACCGTCGGCGGGATCACCGTCACCGAGGGTGCGCCCACCTGCAACGCGGTGTCGGGCCGCCAGGTGGTCATGTCCGGCGTCCAGGGCCAGCGCAGGTGGTGCAGGTGCACCCCGCGCAGCGTCACCGAGGCCTGCTCGAAGTCGGTGTGCGAGTGCGGCGACAGCGCCCGCACGTCGCGCGCCTGCTGCCGCTCGCGCAGGATGTTGATCATCAGGTTGGAGCAGCGAAACACCCGCGTCTTCTCCCCCTCGGCCAGCGCGGCCTCCAGGTCGTAGACGCGCAGCCGCCAACCACCGACCGGCGCCGGCCAGTCCCGCATCGGCGCCACATCCGCATGCGGCTCGGTAAAGTCCGCCGCATTCACCGCCCGCGCCGCCAGCGCCTGCTGCCGGGTGGTGAAGGCGCGCAGCACCCAGCCGGGGCCCAGCAGCTCCAGCGTGCTGTCGCCCGGCGGCAGGATCAGCAGGCTGTTGGCCGGCACCTCGCGGCTGCCGGCGGCGGTGGTGACGCGCGCGCCGCAGTCGGGCAGCAACACCATCGATTCGTCCGGGTTGGCCTCGACCCCCAGCCGGGTGCCGGCCGCGGCCTGGGTGATGGCGGTGACCAGGTGGCTGGCCCGGGTCACCCAGGTGGGCGCACCATCGGCCTCGTGAAGGGTGGGCGGATCGACCGAGTGGTCGGCCACGGAGACGTTGCGGGCGGGAGCGTTCATGACATCCACAGAAGGTTCTGGAGAGCCCCTCCCCCTCGTGGGGGAGGGGGAGGGGTCGGGCTGGCTTGGCTGGCGTTGGCCCGGCTGTGAAATCCCCCCTGACCCCCCTTTGTCAAAGGGGGAAACGAATCCACGGTGCCGCATGGCTCCCCCCTTTGCAAAAGGGGGGCGGGGGGATTTGTACGGCTCGATGGCACAGTCACCGCCTTGCCTGAGAGCCCCTCTCCCCTTGTGGGAGAGGGGTTGGGGAGAGGGGTTGGGGAGAGTGGTTGGGGAGAGGGGCTTCAGGCCAGCAGCCCCGGCAGCCGGCCCGCCGCCTGGCGCAGCAGCGACTGGTCCGAGCCGACGATGAAGGACTGCGCCCCGCGGGCGGTGAACTCCGCCACCTCGCTGTCGGCACCCACGGCCATCACCACAGGCAGCCGCTGCGCCTGGGCCACCGCGAGGATCTGGTCCACGGCGGCCAGCACCTGCGGGTGGCGCGGGCCGTCCACCCCCATCGACATCGCCAGGTCGGCCCGGCCGATCAGCAGGCCGCCGACACCGGGCACCGCGGCGATCTCTGCCACCGCCTCCACTGCGGCGGCGCTCTCGATCTGGCAGACGATCAGGGCCCGATTGGCCTCGGCCACCGCCTCGGCACGGCTGCGGGTGCCGTAGCCGCCAAAGCGGGCCGAAAGCGACATGCCGCGCCGCCCGCCGATGAAGCGGGCCGCAGCCACCACGTTCGCCGCGTCGGCGGCGGAATCCACATGCGGCACGACGATGCCGTGCGCGCCCAGGTCAAGCACCGAGAGGATCGTCGCGTCGCGGTGGTCGGGCACACGCACCAGCATCGGCAGCCCCACCGCCCGGGCGGCGAAGACCATGCGGTCCATCGTCTGGCGGTCGAAGGGCGCGTGCTCCGCGTCCAGCACCACGTAGTCCAGGCTGCACAGGCCCAGCACCTCGACCACCTGTGGGCTGTCGGTCTTGACGAAGGTGGCGACGGTGCGCCGGTCCAGAGGCAGTTGCAGGGGGGTGAAAGGTGTCATCGCTGGGGCGTTGAAAGGGGACGTCCCAGTGTCCGACTGCCGGTCCGGAAGGACCAGTGCCGCGGCTGCAGATTCCGTCTAACGGAACGCTGCGCGCCGTGGAAATCAGCCTGTACCCGTGCCCTTGCCCGTCTCCGCGCTGAACGCCGCCGCGATCGCCTGCGCCGTCTCGGCCAGGATCGGCCGGTGCCGCTCCACCACCGCGGCGGTCATGGAGCGGCCGAAGGTGGTCATCGACAGCGCGGCCACCGCCTCCCCGGCCCCGCTCCGGCCGACACGCACCGGCACCGCCAGCGTGGCGCTGCCCCGCGCAGCGTTGGGCTGGCGCACCGCGCAGCCGGCCGCGCGGACCTGGGCCAGGTCGTGCTCCACCCAGTCGCGCGACCAGACGCGCAGGTCCGGGCCCTCCGGCCCGTCCGCATCCTCCCCATCCGGCGTGCCGGCTGCAGGCGTGTAGAGGTTGTCCAGCAGCGCCTGCCGCTCGGTGTCCGAGCAGAAGGCCAGAAAGGCCCTTCCCAGCGCCGAGTCCACCAGCCCCAGCCGGTGCCCCAGCGTGGTGGTGTGCACCGCCAGCGGGCTGTAGGGCATGGACGAAAACCGCACCACCATCGCGTCCACATCCAGCGTCGCCAGCGCCAGCGGCCACTTGATCTGCCGGGTTACCCGCAGCAGGATCGGCCGCCCCGCATCCACCAGCCGGCTGCCCTCGGTGTAGCCGCCGTCCAGCTCGCGCACCTTGCCGGCCAGCCGGTACAGCCCGGGCGTGGCCTCCGCCGCCACATAGCCCTCCTGCCGCAGCGTGGCGAGCAGGCGCGACAGCGTGGCCTTGGGCAGCGCGCTGGCCAGGTGCAGCTCGTGCAGGGTCCACACCGGCCGCTCGTTCATCAGCCGCAGCAGGCGCAGCGCACGGACGACGGCGCGGATGGTGTCGGCGGGTTCAGATGAAGCGGAGGGAGTGGAAGGAGCGGGGGCGTTGGAATCAGTCAATTTACTCAGGCGTCTTCAACATGTGCACGGGCCACTGGCCACAGGCCACCCTGCCGACCTCGACTCTCTTCGGCTTCTCGAACGCTGCCCTACGGCTTGCGCACCAACTGCAGCTCGTACTTGCTGCGGGTGCCGGTGACGGCGCCATCCGGGCCCACCTTCATCGTCACGAACACGTTCGGGCAACCATTGATGACCTCGGAGAACTGCAGCTGGAACCTCACCTCCGACTCCGTTGCAGTCTCCACCTTCATCGGCACCTCCCGCCCGGCGCAGACATTGGCACGGTTGGAGGTGGCGGTCTGCCAGGTGCCGCCGGAGGGTGTCACGATCAGCCGGGCCTCGTACAGCCGGTTCTCCGTCTGCCAGGTGCCCTTCCAGTCGCCCACCAGCGGCGCGGGCACCTGCGCGGACACCTGCGCGGCGGCCGGCCAGGTGAGCAGCATCCCCAATGCGCCCGTCAGCGCGGCGGCCAGAACCCGGCGCCCGGCGGCACGGGGGTGTGTCGGGCTGATTCCGTGGCTGCGCGATCTGGAGTCGTGACCCGCAGGGGCCAGACGTTGGATGGGAGCTTCTGTCATGGTGCATCCTTTCGTGACGGTGCCACTCGCCGCCTGCCACCGGGTGGTCCGCCGGGCGATGAGCAGCAAGCATCGCCACACGCCCTGCTCCGCGTCAAGCGGAAACTTCTGCAGCGCAGCCGGGCCAGCACAGGCGGGTTCCGATGGCAGAGGTCGCCAGCGGCAGGTCACCTGGCCTTGATGCGATTGTTCCTGGCGTTGTGTTCCAGATCACACAGCCCGAGCGCTTCCATCAGCGGCGGCAGGTACACAGCAAACCTGCCGCGCAACCCCTTCTTGAGCCCATACCAGCCCCCGACGGGATTGCCCGGCGAACGCGCCCAGGCCTCGACCGTGCCGTCCTTGACGGGCTTCTGCTCATCGGCCCCACCAAGTTCAACCCAGTCACCAGCCTGCGTCAGCATGGCGTGCAGGTCATCGACGCAACGGGCGTCGTAGTGCAGCACCGTGCTGCCGACCGTGCAGACGAGGATCTTCCGGCCATCCTTCTCGTCCACATGCATCGTGTACTCGGAGGTACCGGGCGGCGTCTTCAGCTTCCAGGGGTTGTCCCGGCTGCGGTCCAGAGTTGTTGCCACAGGAGCACTCCTTGTTGGTTTGCGCGGGCGATGTTGCGCGTGCGGTGGATCGGCGGGCTACGAGGCACCCTGGCGATTTTTCATCAGGAACTGTGACACGTACTCCGACCGGGCTGCCGCGTCGTTCTGCTTGCGCTGAGCAAGGCACCAGGCGAGCAGCTCCGAGGCGTTGATGAAGACCCGCTCCGCGACGATCCCCGCCGCCAGCATGTCCTTCGTGGCCTCCTCCGCCATGGCCACCCACTCGGCATACGAAGCCTCCAACCGCTCCGCGTCGCTCGCCGCATCGCGCACGAGCCGCCACTCCTGCTCGGTGTACCAGGTCACGCCGATCCTCATGGGCTGCGGCGGCTGCTTCGGGCGAAGCCAGGGAGGAAGACGTTTCGTTGCCATCGCGAACTTCCGTGGTGCGGTGCCGGATTCTCGTCCCGAGCAGGTGGATGTGGCCTGGCGAGTTTATGCCTTCTCTTCCGAACTGGCCACGGCGGAGAAATGGCGTCCTGGTGAGCGGTTGGTATCTGGGTCCGTGCCGACCGCGGTGCAAC
>JADJCH010000058.1 GCA_016703325.1 Burkholderiales bacterium
GTTCTCGCTGCGCGTCAAGGCGATCTTCTACGCCATGATCACGCTGGCGGTGGCCTCGGCCTTCATGACGCTGGCCTCGCAGTTGAGCGACATCACCGGCGGTGAGGATGGCCTGAGCTTCAAGAACCCGGCCTGGCTGAGCCCGTCCTTCGAGCCCTTTGAAGAGCCGCTGCTCCGCCTGGCGATCGACGGCAAGGTCTTCACCTACTACGTCATCCTGGTGGCGGTAGCGCTGCTCTTCCTGCTGCTGCTGCGCATCGTCAACTCACCTTTCGGCCGGGTGCTGCAGGCCATCCGGGAGAACGACTTCCGCGCCGAGGCCATCGGCTACCGCACCGTCGTCTACCGCACCTGGAGCAACGTGCTGTCCGCCGGCTTCGCCACCGCGGCGGGCGCGCTGCTGGCCCTGTGGCTGCGTTACGTCGGGCCGGACACGACGCTGAGCTTCGAGATCATGCTGGACATCCTGCTGATCGTGGTCATCGGCGGGATGGGGACGATGTACGGCGCGGTAGTGGGCAGCGTGGCCTTCGTGCTGGCGCAGAACTACCTGCAGGACCTGCTCAAGCTCGGCGCGGGGGCGCTGGAAGGTGTGCCGCTGCTGTCGCAGATCGTCTCGCCGGACCGCTGGCTGCTCTGGCTGGGCGTGCTCTTCGTGCTCTCGGTCTACCACTTCCCCACCGGCATCGTCGGCCGACTGCGGGCGATGGCGCTGCGGCTGAAGGCTTGATCCGCCTCACGACAGATTCACGAGAGAACAGGGGTCCCCATGTCGCCCACCTCGAACTACCTTACCTGCCTTGGCCGCGAGATCCACTACATGGAGTGGGGCGCCGGGCACGGAGAAACCGCCGGCACCGTGATCGCCTGGCACGGACTGGCGCGCACCGGCCGGGACATGGACGACCTGGCCGCCCACCTGTCGCAGCGCTGGCGCGTGATCTGCCCGGACACGATCGGCCGCGGCCTCAGCCAGTGGAGCCCGGACCCAGTGGCCGAATACAACCTGGACTTCTACAGCCAGCTGGCCACCGCGCTGGTCAACCAGCTGGGGCTGGAGCGCTTCCACTGGGTCGGTACCTCGATGGGCGGTGCCATCGGCACCGTGGCGGCGGCCGGTGCGCTGCGCGGTCGCATCCAGCGGCTGGTGCTCAACGACAACGGCCCCAGCCTGGCGGCCGCGGCCATCGAGCGCATCCGCAGCTACGCCGGCAGCCCGGCCGCCTTCGCCACCGTGAGCGAGCTGGAGGCCTACTTCCGCACCGTCTACAAGCCCTACGGCTGGTTGAGCGACGCCCAGTGGCGGCGCCTGACCGAGACCTCGGTGCGCCGCCTGCCTGACGGCCGCGTCACGCCGCACTACGACCCGGCGATGGTGCAGCAGTTCATCTGCCATCCGGACGACTACGAGCTCTGGGAGGAGTGGGACAGCCTGGACCTGCCCGTGCTCTGCCTGCGCGGAGAAGCCAGCGACCTGCTGCTGCGCGAGACGGTGGACGCCATGCGCGAGCGTGGCCCGCGCGCGGTGGTGGTGGAGATCCCCGGTTGCGGCCATGCGCCCGCGCTGAACACACCCGAGCAGTTCGCCCTGATCGAACGCTTCCTGAATGGATGACCCCCGCCGCCGGGCAGGCGGCACCCTGACGACCGACGACTGACCCCAACGACACAGGAGACAAGCGATGCCACTCAAGACCTGGATCCGCCGCGCCACTGCGGCCACCGCCACCTTCACCGTCAGCGTGCTGGCCGCTGCCGCGGCGCAGGCCGCCGGCACGGTGGGCACGAGCTTTCCCGCCGACTTCCCGGTGATCGAGGACGCCACGCTGCAGAAGCCGGTGATCGGTTTTGGTGCCGCAGTCACGACGGGTGTGGTGACGCGCACGCCGGTGATCTTCCTGCACGGCAACAACGACGTGCCCTACGCCACCCCCTGCAGTCCCACCAACGGCAAGGTGCAGGTGCTGGCTCAGCACCTGGCCAACAACGGCTGGAACCCTTCCGAACTCTGGGGCCTGGGCTACCAGGGGGATCAATGTGATCTGGTCGCCGCGCAGGGCGGCGACAACACCAAGCGCGCCCGCATCGGCCACACCCACCAGGCCAACGTGCCGGACCTGCGCCGCTTCGTCGCTGCGGTGCTGGCCTACACCGGCGCGAAGCAGGTGGACATCGTCGGCCACAGCATGGGGGCCACGCTGGCGCGCGAATGGATGCGCCAGGACGATGCACACCGGCAGGTGCGTCGGCTGGTTTCGATCGACGGTCCGCACCACGGCATCATCAACTGCAGCGCTTCGTCGCTGAACTATTTCCAGCTGCCGGCCTTTGGCGGCTTCACGCCGGCCAGTGACCTGTGTCAGGAAGTGGGTTCACCACACACGCCCTTCCTGCGCCGTCTGAATGGTCAGGAGCATGGCCGAAGTCGCCACAGCGAGGTCGCAGGCCCCACCCAGGTGCTGGCCATCCGCAACGCCGACACCAGCTTCGTTTACTTCGCAGCGCAGGACGGCTTCTTCACCCCGGTGCCGTCCATCGACATCTACGGCAAGGAGGTGGACTTCTCCCGCAGCGCCGCGCTCAAGGGCGCCAAACAGCTGGACCTGACCGGTCAGGGCCTCTACGACCCGGTGCTGGGCACCACCCACCTGGGCATCCTGCAGTCGCCCCAGACCCAGGCGGCGGTGGTGGAGTTCCTGCAGCCGCGTTGACCCAGCCCGCAAGGCCCGGCCGGTTGGGCCGGCCGGCTGCGACCGTCGTCAGGCCGGGCGGGATGCCGGTTGACGACGGCGCGCCCGCCAGCCGATGAGGGCCAGGCCGCCGGTCAGCAGCGCCCAGCTTTCGGGCTCGGGCACGGGTGACGCCGACAGCACGAACAGCCGCGACGCGCCGGTACCGGAATCCTCGGCGGCCAGGTAGATGGTGCCGAGTTCGTCGATGGTCACCCCCTCGATGGCCTGGGTCGTGACGCCCGACAGGTCGAAGCTGCTGAGCAGGTTGCCGCTGCGGTCGATCTCGAGCAGCTTCTTCGAGTCCAGACTCAGCACCAGCAGGTGATCGGCCGCGAGCGTCCCGGCCAGAGGGTCCACCCCTGCGAGGGTCTGCACGTCCGACAGGCTGTTCAGCCCGAACAGCGAGCTGCTGCCGGAGAACAGCTCGGTGGTGGCCGCCGTACCGCCGCCCGCCGCGAAGGTCAGCGTGCTCTGCCGCAGCACGGCCGGGTTGTCCTGTTTCACGGAGAAGAAACTGCCGTCGCGCGCGTCGTAGGAGATGCCCTCGGTGCCGACATTGCCGACGCTGGCGGTCGAGCCCGTGATCGCTGCCCAGGGCTGGCTGCTCAGCGCCGCCGTGCCGCCGTTGGAGAAGCCGAACCGGTAGGCGATCTGAGGCCGCTCATCGACGACGACGAGTTGACCCCCACCCAGGTAGGTCAGGCCCTCAGCGTCGCTGTGAGTGCTGCCGGTGCCGGCCCAGTTGAAGGCCATCGACCCCAGTGTCTGGCCGGTCCGGCTGATCTCGACCACCCCGAGCCCCTCATCGCCCACGAAGAAGAGGCTGCCGCGGTCACGGGCATAGGTGATGGCCGAGGCTTCCAGGCCCATGCCGCTGAGGGTGTCGAGGGCGTAGCTGCCGGTCACCGCGTAGCGCGACAGGTCCAGCGAGGTGGCGGCCTGCACTTGGCCGACCCCACACAGCAGAGCGGAGGAAAGGGCCAGGAGGCGCAGCAGGGGGGTCATGGTGCTCGAGTCCAGGGTTCAAGGTTGACAGCGTTTGAAGCCGACATGCTCCGGCCCGGTCGTGACGGATCAGTGACACCCCCCGCAACCGCGGGGCGCCGCTGCCGTCATGGACTTGTGATACACCTACCAGGCTGAGCGTCGGTCATCCACAGGGGAGCCGGCCCCGAGAACAATTGGAACCTGTGCGATGAATTCGGCCTCTGCCCTCTCTGCCGCTGCCTCCTTCTCTCCCGCCGCCTCCGACATTGCCGGTCCTGCGCCACTGCCGCTGGTTTACTCCTGTTCAGGATGTTCGAGTGCGGCTCAGCTTTGCAACGATCTGGCGCTGCGCCTGGATCGAGCTGGTCTGGCGGAGATGTCCTGCATTGCCGGGGTCGGCGGCGGCGTGCCTGGGCTGGTGCGAACCGCCAAGTCGGGCCGGCCCATCCTGGCGCTGGACGGTTGCCCGCTGCACTGCGTGCGCCATTGCCTGGAGCGCCATGCCCTGCAGCCGCAGGTGCACGTGGACCTATCCAGGTCAGGCATCAAGCGCCGGCTGCATGAGGATCCCAGTGCCGAGGAGCTGCAGCGGATCTGGGCCGAAGTCGTGCTGCCTGCCTTGGAGTCCGTGCAGGCATCGGTGACGCCTGCGCCGGTGCTTCCGTGAGGCGGGCTTCAGCCGGCTGAGGGATCACCAGCCTGCGGTGCTGCGGGAGGGTTAGCGCCAGCGTCGGGAGTGACTTCGCTGACGTCATCGGCGGAGGGGGCCGGGTTGGAGGCGCCGGACGCCTTGCGCTGCTCCTTTTCTTGCTTCTTGCGCTTCTTCTCGAGTTCGCGTTGTCGCTTCTCGAACTGGTAGTTCGGCTTGGCCATCTGGTGCGGCTCCGGTGGTTGAGGGTCCGAGCCACGCCGGCACAGCGGAGCCGGAACGCTCCAGGCGGTGTGCGGTGTGGCGAAGAAACAGGAAACCCGCCATCGGGCGGGTCTCAAGCGGTCGGCTGCGCCTCAGGGCGCAGCACAGGCCGGTCCGGGTGGACCGCCTGTCGGGCGGGGCCGGCGCAGGCTTCAGAGGGCCTTGATGCGAGCGGCCATCGGGCCCTTCTCGCCTTGCTTGACCTCGAACTCCACGCGCTGGTTCTCGTTCAGCGTCTTGAAGCCGTTGCCCTGGATTTCCTTGAAGTGGGCGAACAGGTCCTTGCCGCCGTTGTCCGGAGCGATGAAGCCGAAGCCCTTGCTCTCGTTGAACCATTTGACGGTGCCGGTTTCGATGGACATGTGGGGATTGCTTTCTGTGCAAGTGGATGAAGAGATGCCCCAGCTGTGGCTGGTGCGGGCCAGCATCCGGTGAATCACCGGCGGGCTGACAGGGGAAAGGGTCTGGTGAAAAGGGATCAACGGCGACGCGGCGTGAAGCCCGAGGAGGGGCCACGTTGTTCCAGGTGCCGGAAGGTGATGCGGCCCTTGTTCAGGTCGTAGGGCGACAGCTCCAGCGACACGCGGTCACCCGCCAGGATGCGGATGTTGTGTTTGCGCATCTTGCCGGCGGTGTAGGCCACCAGGGCGTGGCCGTTTTCCAGCTTCACGCGGTAACGGGAGTCGGGCAGCACTTCTTCGACGAGGCCGCGCATTTCGATGAGTTCTTCTTTGGCCAAGAGGTTCACCAGGGGTTGATGGCGGGAGAGGCCGCCGTGGGGGCCGACACATTCAGCCAGGCGAGTCCTTCGACGCGGGCGTACTGCGAGGCGTCGAGGTCGGAGTCGAATGAGGGCGTGAATCGCATGACGCGGTCGTGCGAGGCGCTGCCTCGACCGCTGCGGATGGACACCGCAGCGCGGAATCGACCGTCGTGCGTGCGTTGGGTCAGGGGAGTCACAAGGTACTTCCCGACCTGGATGGGAGGATGAATGGTGTTCTTTCGGGTGCCAGGCCGGCCCACAAGGGCCGGCATGTCTGATGTGAAACGCGCACGGATGCGCATCGGCGAAGGTTGAACTCACTGTCCGGCGGCTGGGGTGCAGGGGTACTCGCTGCAGCCCAGGGGCGGCCAGAACATGGAGATCGCCGGGGCAATCAGGACATCTGGCGGAGGGAGAGATCAACAGTGGATCTCTGCGCGATCAACCTGGAGAGCGCAAGGCTCATTGATCGGACAAAACATGATTATCGCATGACGGGCTGGCTTGGTGTGCGGTCTCAGCGCGTCAACCCCGCATACACCTGCGCCAGCCGGTGCACCAAGTCACGCGGGCGGTGCACCAGCGCATAGCCCTGCTGGCCGAAGAGCATGGGCAGGTAGTCGTGCGCGGCCTCGTCGATGGTGACGCAGAACGGCGTCAGGCCGGCTTCGCGGGCGGATTGCACCGCGTGGCGGGTGTCTTCCAGGCCGTAGCGGCCTTCGTAGACGTCCAGGTCGTTGGGTTTGCCGTCGGTGAGGATGAGCAGCAGGCGCTGGCGCTCCGGGCGCTCGGCCAGGCGCAGCGTGGCGTAGCGCAGCGCGGCGCCCATGCGGGTGTAGTAGCCAGGTTTGACGGCACCCACCCGGGCGCGGGCCGGCTCGTTCCAGGCTTCGTCGAAGCCCTTGAGGTGCTGGATGCGCACGTTCTGCCGCCGCACGGAGCTGAAGCCGAGCATCTCGAAGGGATCGCCGCCGGCATGCAGCGCTTCGCCGAAAACGTACAGGGCGTCGCGGATGACGTCGATGACGCGTTGTTCGGGTTCGGCCGCGGCCTGGATCTCGTCCAGCCCGGACTGGACGCTCCAGAGTTTGCTGGCCGCCGAGCTGCGCACCTTGCTCGGGCCGTTCCAGACGTAGGCGTCGGTGGACAGCGACAGATCGGCCAGCAGCAGGGTGGCCAGGCTGCGTTCGCTGCGCTCACGGCGGGTGAAGACGGCCGGGGTGGCGCTGCGCGCGCTGCCACGGCCTTCCACCTGGTGGCGCACCCAGGCGTCCAGGTCGATCTCTTCGCCGTCCGGCTGGGCGCGGGCGGGGCGGGGCGCGGCGCGCAGCACCTCCAGGCGGCGGCGGATCTTGCGGGCGGTGGCGCGCAGTGCGGCGTCCGGTTGGAAGGGGGCGGCTTCGCGGTTGACCCTGCACTGCACTGCGCAGTGTTCGGGCAGCAGCCGGCCCTTGCGATGATCCCATTCCGGCAGCCGGATGCCCGGGCCGAGCGGGGCATCGTCGGCGGCGGCGCTGGGCAGGTCAAGGTCGAACTTGACCCGCGAGGCCGCGCGCTCGCCGTCCGGTGCCACGGCGATCACGTCCATGTCGTCGGCGGCGGCCAGGGCGTTGTCGTTTTCGTCCTCGTCGCTGGCGCGGTTGACCCTGACGTACTCCCCCCAGCTGAGGATCGATTCGGCGCGGAAGAACATGATCAGCGGCGCCTTGTCGCGCTCGTCCTTCACTTCTTCGGCGTGCCGGCGTTTGCGATCCGACGGGGTGGCGCTGCGCTGGCTGTCCTGCGGGTTCTGCCCGGGTTCGGTCGGGGTGCGCAAGCCGTGCAGGCTGGGTGGGGTTGCTGCAGCGGATTCAAGCCAGAGCCAGACCGGCTCCACATCGATCGGGCCGCAGCGGTTGCGTGATGCGCTCGCAGCCAGTTCGGCGGCCTCTTTTGCGGTACCGAACTCCGGTGTGAGCGTGTCGCGCAGGGCCTGCTGGACCTGGCGCTCGGCGGCCTGAGCCGTGGCCTTGAGCTGGCGCAGATCCGGGCGCAGCGCCAGCTGGGCCTGCACCAGCCGCTGGTAGCGGCTGCGCAGTCCGGGCAGGCGCTGCAGCGCGGCGCGGGTGGCCCGCAGGTTGCTGCGGATCCAGCCGTCGGTCGGGTCCCCGAATTCACCATCACCACTGGCGGCCAGGGCGGCCAACCAGAGGTAGAGCGAGCGGTTGAGCTCGGTCTCCGGGAAGACGGCGATGCTGGCGGGCAGGGCCAGGGTGTCCGGCTCCAGCCGGGGCAGGTCCGCGTGGGTGCCGCTGCCGGCGATGCGCTGCAGCAGGTTGCGCTCGCCGCCCACCCGGCGCGCCGCAGCGCTGGACAGCCGCACCGTGGGTGAACCGCCGCCGGCCCGGAACAGCAGGCCGATGGAGCGTTCCATCTCGGGCAGGGTGACCACGGCGGCCCTGTGGTGGCGGTCCGCAGCGCGGGTGATGAAGCGGTGCCATTGCTGGCCAACCCATTCTTCCATCAGCTTTTCTCCGGTTCAGGGGAGGCCGCGCCGGCCCGCTCGGCGGCCAGTTCCGCCTTGCGCTGGCGCAGGGTCTCAGCCACCGCGTCGGCGCCGACGCGCCAGGTCAGCAGGGGCTCCCGGCTGCGGGCGGCCTGGGAGGTCTCGCAGGCACTCAGGCACTGGCCGCACTGCACGCAGGAGAACATCATGCGCTTGATGTTGCGGGCGTTCAGGCGCATCGGGCAGCCGCCGTCGCAGGCCGCGCCGTCCGGGAACACCGGGGTGCTGCAGCTGCGGCAGTCGCGGGCCTGGCGCCGCTCGAAGGCCACCACCATGCCCCTGGGGTTGGCCATCCAGGCCAGGCTCTGGAACAGGCCCACCGCGCAGCCGAAGCGGCAGAACAGGTGCCGCGCCAATGCGAACTCCAGCGTGAACACCGCCGTTCCGACGGCCAGAAAACGCGCCTGGTTGGGGGTGGAGTTGCCGCTGAGCAGCCGGCTCCACAGTTCGGCGGGCGGCAGCAGGTAGCTCAGCAGGGTGATCGACCAGAGGAAGCCGAAGGCCAGGCAGCCGAGCAGGAACAGCGGCCACCAGCGCCGCTGCGGCGCCCGATCGGCCCGTGGGGTGGATTTGCGGTCCCAGAGGCTGTACTTCGCGCTGGCGCGGTGCAGGGTCTGGTTGAGTGTCTCGACGATGGAGAAGTGCGGGCACAACCAGCCGCAGTACAGGCGCCCGTAGCGCCAGGCCACCGCCAGGAAGCCTGCGATCAGCAGCAGGGCCGGAACGAAGGCGCGCAGCAGGATGGAGAGGGCGGCTTCGTTGGCGCTGATGCGCCCGGCCCGGAAGTCATCGATGCCCAGCGTCCAGCGCTGGCCGAGGAACCACAGCTGCGCTTCATTCAGATCGAAGCGCAGCAGGTCCAGCGCGGGAGCGAGCAGGAAGAGGGCGAAGAAGCCCAGTTGAAAGAGGCGACGACGACGCTGCAGGGAGTGCAAGGAGGAGGAGACAGGAGCAGCCAAAGGTGTCGCCGTCGCGCAAAACGGTGGGGTCGGCATGGCGATGTGTGCGCGTGCATGCGACCCGTGAGGATCAGTTGAAGGTGCCGGTCAGTCCGGGACGACGGCGCTCACCACCTCGGCCAGCGCGGCGGCGGTGTCGGCGTCATCGGTCAGCGCGTCGACGATGGCGGCGCGGCAGGCTGTGGCCAGCGGCAGGCCGGAGGCCACCAGGCGGCCGGCCATCACCAGCAGACGGGTGCTGACGGTTTCTTCCAGGTCGTGGTCGGTGAGGCGACGCAGGGCCTCGGCCAGCTGCACCAGCTGGGCTGCAACTTCGGCGCTGACGCCGGCTTCCGACGTGACGATCTGGCGCTCCACCGTCGGGGTGGGGTAGCCGAAGGTCAGCGCGACGAAACGCTGACGGGTGCTGGGCTTCAGACTCTTGAGCAGGTTCTGATAACCCGGGTTGTAGGAGATCACCAGCATGAACCCGGGCGGGGCCACGAGCAGTTCGCCGGTGCGTTCGATGGGCAGCACCCGCCGGTCATCGGCCAGTGGATGCAGCACCACGGTGGTGTCCTTGCGGGCTTCCACCACCTCGTCGAGGTAGCAGATGGCGCCGCTGCGCACGGCCCGGGTGAGTGGGCCGTCGTTCCAGACGGTGTTGCCATCGCCGATCAGGTGCCGGCCGACCAGGTCGGCGGCAGACAGATCGTCGTGGCAGCTCACCGTCACCAGCGGCCGGCCCAGCCGTGCCGCCATGTGTTCGACGAAGCGGGTCTTGCCGCAGCCGGTGGGGCCCTTGATCAGCAGCGGCAGGCGCTGGTGGAAGGCGTGCTCGAAGAGCGCGACCTCGCCAGCTTGCTGCGCGTAGAAGGGAAGACCGCCGGGTTCGGCCGCCGCCAGGGTGGCGGCGACATGGCGGGCGCTGCTGAATTCCATCATCGGCTCCAGGCTCGACTCGCTTCGTTTCGGTTGCGTGGCTTCAGTTCACCGTTCAGGCGCGACGGGCGGGCACCGCGCGGGCGGTGGCGCCGTTGCCTTCCACGACGGCATCCGGTTCATTGGCGCCGACGAAGAAGCTGGTCAGGTAGGTGATCAGGCCGATCAGGAAGCCCACACCACCGGCCAGACGCAGCCAGTAGAAGAAGGCGAGCTGATCCTGGGTGGCCATGAAGCCCATCGCACCACTCTCGGGCAGGCGCTGCAGCCAGACCTGCAGGACGCCGGCGCCGGTCAGGGCCAGCACCATCACGCCCATGCTGATGGTCATCAGCCAGAAGCTCCACATCTCGTAGGTCTGGGCGATCTTCGGGGCCACCATGCGGCCGCGCAGCGAGGGCATCGCGTAGCTGATCATCGAGATCACCACCAGCACATAGGCGCCGTAGAACGCCAGGTGACCGTGGGCTGCGGTGATTTGCGTGCCGTGGGTGTAGTAGTTGACCGGAGACAGGGTGTGGATGAAGCCCCACAGGCCGGCGCCCAGGAAGGCCATCACCGAGGTACCGACGGCCCACAGCACGGCGGCCTGGTTCGGGTGTTCACGGCGGCGACGCTGCACCATGTTGAAGGCGAAGACCGTCATCATGAAGAAGGGGATGGGTTCCAGCGCGGAGAACACGCTGCCGATCCACTGCCAGTAACCCGGCGTGCCGATGAAGAAGAAGTGGTGGCCGGTGCCGAGGATGCCAGTCATCAGCGAGAAGGCGATGATGACGTACAGCCACTTGTCGATCACTTCGCGGTCCACGCCGGTGGTCTTGATCAGCACGAAGGCCAGCAGGGCGCCGAGGATCAGTTCCCACACGCCTTCCACCCAGAGGTGAACGACGAACCACCAGTACATCTTGTCGCGCACCAGGTTGTGCGGGTTGACGAAGCTGAACAGGAACAGCACCGCCAGACCCCACAGACCGAGCAGCAGCACCAGCGAGATGCTGGTCTTGCGGCCCTTGAGCACGGTCATCGAGATGTTGTACAGGAAGGCCAGCGCCACCACCACGATGCCGATCTTGGTGGGCAGCGGCTGCTCCAGGAACTCCCGTCCCATCGTCATGATGAGGTCGTTGCCGGTCAGCTCGGCGAGCTTCGCGTAAGGCACAGTCAGGTAGCCGACGATGGTCGCCGCGCCTGCAATCAGGAAGATCCAGAACAGCGCGATGGCCAGCTTGGGACTGTGCAGCTCGGTTTCGGCTTCCTCAGGAATGAGGTAGTAGGCCGAACCCATGAAGCCGAACAGCAGCCACACGATCAGCAGGTTGGTGTGGACCATGCGGGCCACGTTGAAGGGAATGTAGGGGAACAGGAAGTCCCCGATCAGGTACTGCAATCCCAGGCTCAGACCGAAGACGATCTGCCCGGTGAACAGCGCCAGCGCCGCGATGAAATACAGCTTCGCGACGGACTGGCTCTTGTATTTGAGCACGGTGTTTGTCATGGCATTGCTCCTCGCTCAGCCTTCGATGTTCGGCGGCCACTTTTCAGTGTTGATCTCGTTGGTCCACTTCAGGAACTCAACCAGATCATCGAGCTGCTTGTCGTCGAGATTGAACTGCGGCATCTGGCGACGGTGGGGCGCACCGGTGGGCTGCGCCTTCATCCATGCCTTGATGAAATCGCCACCGCGGCGTTTGTAGACGTTGCCCAGCTCGGGAGCGAAATACGCCCCCTCGCCAAGAAGCGTGTGGCAGCCGATACAGTTGCGCGTCTCCCAGATCTTCTTGCCGGCCACCACCGCGGGGGTGATGGCCTGGGCGTTGGATCGCTCAGGGATCTTGCGTTCGGTGTCGACCACCAGGACTACGAACAGGAGGGCGAAAAACGCCGCCCCGCCGTAGAAGATGTTGCGGGCCATCTGTTTGGTGAACCCGCTCTGGTTTTGGCTCATAGGAGGCCTCCTCGGACTAGGTTCGGCTAGCGTAGGGACGAGGCCTCTTGTTTTCCTTGAAGCGGTTCAAGAAAGAAAAATCGCACCGTCGGGGCGATCGTTTCCTGGGCCGGAACGTGGTGTGGCCGCCTCAGTTTTCGGCGCCGGATGGGTCGCCTGTGCCGACTGGCGTGGCAGCGTGGTCGGCCAGACGCTGGCTCTTCCAGTAGACGTCGTCGCCCCCCAGTCCATCCAGATTGGCGCGGTTGAGCACCCGTGCCAGCACGAACAGCAGGTCGGACAGGCGGTTCAGGAACAGTCGGGGTGCGTCGTTCACCATCTCCGCGCGGCCCAGGGTCACCACCGACCGTTCGGCGCGCCTGGCCACGGTGCGGCAGACATGGGCCAGCGCCGCACTGCGGGTGCCGGCGGGCAGGATGAACTCCTGCAGGCGCGGCAGCCTCGCGTTGTGGTGTTCCAGGGCCTGGTCGAGGGCCTGTACCGCCTCGGTCTTCAGCAGCTCGAAGCCCGGCACGGACAGCTCGCCTCCCAGATTGAACAGCTCGTGCTGGATCTGCACCAGCAGCTCGCGCACCTCCGGGGGCAAGGGTTCCGCCAGCAGCACTCCAAGTTGGGAGTTCAGTTCGTCCACCTCACCGATGGCCTGGATGCGCAGGTGGTCCTTCGGCACGCGGCTGCCGTCGCCCAACCCGGTGCTGCCGTCGTCGCCGGTGCGGGTGCTGATTTGTGTGAGTCGATTGCCCATCCCGACATCGTAGCGCCGGCACAATCGGGGTCTGCTGCGTGGGGCCGGGTCACCGGTCTTCCGCTTTTCCGTTTCAGCTGACCAGCCGACCATGTCCTTAGTCCCGCCCGACCTGAACGATGCCGAGATCCGCGAGCTCGACGACCTGCTGGCTGCGGTGCCCGCGCCGCTGGAGGCGCTGGATGTGGTGATGCTCGACGGCTACCTCTGCGGGGTGTTGTCACAACCCGAGGTGATCGAGCGGACACGCTTCCTGGCGCTTGCCTGTGACTGGAACCTGACCGCAGAGGGAAGTGATCCCGGCGAGGCAGCGGGGGTGGTGCTCACGCCGGACACGGCGGGCTGGCATGCGGCCAAACACGAGCGGCTGTGTGCATTGATCGACAAGCGGCATGCCGCCCTCGCGCAGGCTTTCACCGAACAGGGCTGGTTCGACCCTCTGGTGATGGAGCCCACCGACGACGAAGGCCAACCGTTGAAGGGTGGCGAGGCCATTCAGGCGGCGCTGGCGCCCTGGGTCATCGGGTTCGAGCATGCGCTGAACCACTTCAACGGGCTGGAGCAACTGGCTGCGCCGGAAGTGCCTGATCTGCTGGCCTGCCTGTGGCGGCATCTGCCGGAACAGACCGAGGAGGAGCAGGCCTACACCAAGGCGCTGGACCAGGAGCATCCGCTGAAGACGCTGGATGCCGCCATCGAGGATCTGGTGGGCAACGTGATCGAGCTGGCCGACCTGGCGCGTGCCGACATGGTGAAGGTGGCCACGTTCCGCCGCGGCGGCCCGAAGGTGGGGCGCAACGATCCCTGTCCCTGCGGCAGCGGTCGCAAGTACAAGCTGTGCCACGGTTCGGGGGCGCAGGGCTGAAGCCCTTGCCCCTCCGCCTCAGCTGTGAACGATCACCGGCCGGGTCCGAGAAATTGACTTGGCGCAAACCTGCCCCCGGGGGCGATGGGACACTTGCACGCTCCTGACTCAGCTTGATACGGAGTATGGCGGCATGAAGATTCTGGTCTGTGTCGATGGCAGCGAGTTCACTCGCCGCATGGTGGCCTATTGGGCTGCGCATGAGGAGTGGCTGGGCAACCAGCACCAGTTCACCGTTCTGACGGTGGTGCAGGCCATCCCGCCTCGCGCTGCCGCGGTCCTGGACCGCGAAGTGCTCAACAGTTATTACGCCGATGAGGGCGAAAAGACGTTCAAGCCGATCCGCACCTTTCTCGACAAGCAGGGGCTGAGCGCCACCTACCTGAGCAAGACCGGCCCGGTGGCGGAGGTGATTGCGCGCACGGCCCGCGAGGAAGACTTCGACCTCGTCATGATGGGGTCACATGGTCACTCGGAGCTGGGCACGCTGGTGATGGGCTCGGTGGCCACACGGGTGCTGGCATCCTGCAAGACGCCCGTGCTGTTGATTCGCTGACGCACCTGAGAATCGCTGACGCACCTGCCCTGGATCCAGCGGTTTCAGCCTCTCGCCGAAGCCTTCTTCTGTACAGGAGGAGGCGTGTCCACCGGTCCGGGTCGCGTGGCCGGACCTGACAAGCTCAGATCGAGTCCAAATGCCGTGCCGTAGTCTGCAAAGTCCGGTTGACGGTTCACAGGACGGCGCCGCGTCGGCCGCTTCAGCAGTTCGAGCCAGCGGGCCCATGGGTGCAACGACGCGTTCATGATCACCTCCTGCCAGATGGGCTGGCGGGTTGCTCCTGCAGGACTCTCAACTTGGCGAGACCCTCTGACCGCTGGACAAGTCGAGAACCCTCCAGGGTTCAGCGAGCTGTTGCGGTTGAGAAACAGTGTAACGAGATTCATGGGTGGAGCGGTGCGTGGTTGCAACGGAACGATCCCGCCCGTGCGGTTTGACTGTGGACTTTTCGCGTCTGGCTTCGGAGCCGCGATTCACTCGGAGGCTTATCCCCCATCGTGAGATCGTCTGGGGGGTGGTGTTCGTGAAAAAATGCACAACTTTCATCCACCTTCATGGGGATGGCCGATCAACCTGTCCGTTCGTATAGTTCTTCTCAGAGAGCTGTCACACGCGGAATCGAAAAAAGCTGCACTGCTGAACGTGCTACGGACGCAAGATCAACAAGACCTGTCCGATGAGCGTAGATTTGGTGGATGTTGCAAAGTCCCAACGGCGTTCCTCCGGGATCGTCCATCGGCCCACTACCCCACTACCTGGTAGTGGGCTTTTTTTTGGTTGCGCCCGAGATCCCGCTCTGCGGAACTTCATCTCTTGGCCCCTCCTGCATCCTTTCCGTCGTACCCGGCCGGCAGTTGAAGACGGACGTTCGGATCCCGAGGTGCTCGTTCCCGGAAGTCCTGCACCGCCTGCCGGAGGTTGCCGATCATCTGGTCCATGGCTGTGGAGAAGCCCATCGAGCGCCCTTCGCGTGCCTTCTCGCCGAAGCCGACCATCGTGGCTTCACCCTTGCGGGTCGCGGTGCCCGAGGCTCGCATCAGCAGACGGCGGCTGCGGATGTCGAAGACGGTGCATTCCACCGCGGTCAGCACCTCGAATCGGTCGCCTTCGATCACGTAGGCCCCCACGCCCGTCCAGTACAGGAAGGACCAGCCACTGGCGTCTGCATGCTGCACCTGGTCGTAGGAAATCAGCGCGACCACATCCAGGTTCAGCAGCGCCGCCACCCGATCGAGGTTGGCAAATCCGCCGCCGGGTTCCAGGTACAGCGAAGGTACGGTTTCGATCTGACGGATGAAGGGGTAGCCCGCAAAAGCTTCCCTCACCTTGTCGGCCAATTGCTGTCTTTCGGTTTCAGAAAGGCGGGCGTCGCCTTTGGCCGTGTCCGGCACAAAGGCCACTCCGATGCGAAAAGGCACCTGGATCACCGCCACCGCGTCGCTGGAGGGGGGTGGCTGGTCCTTGCCTGGAAACAGGAAACTCAGCACCGAAGCCACCTGCCGCTGGCGGTTGCGTGCATCCATCGACGCACAGCCGGTCAGCCAGGAGTCTGAAAGAAGAGCCGTCAGGGCGAGTGCGCTGCGCTGCAACCAGCGGCGCCGTGGGGTCAGCGTCATACGGATGTCCTCGCGCGATGGGATCGTCTGCATCCATCCTCCTCCCGCAGGGCCGCAGAAATCAAGAGGCTTCGACCCTTGTTCAGTCGCGGAGCACCCGGCGTGTTGCCGCTTGGCGCGCGGCTGGAACAGCCTGACGCTGCAGCGCGGCGGTTCGGCGGCGCAAACCTAGGGTTGACCCGTTGGTCGGCTGCCGCAGACGGGTCCAACTGGCCAGGCACGGTGCTTGCGCACCGTTGCGGTGCCGCGCCCCTCGACTCATCTTCGCCAACACGTCCTTGTTCGCGGGTCGAGGCGGCGGCGGCACCCCGCCCACCGCCTGTTCGATCCCAACCTGTCCCCCTGCGCTTCCCGGCCGCTGGCCCGGGGGCGGCGCCTGCCAACGCTGAGGAGTTTGTCCATGTCCCGTTCTGCCGTCACCCTGTTGCGCCTGTGCAGCACCCTGATTCCGCTGCTGGGGGCCTTCGCCGCCCAGGCCGCTGAAGGCAAGGATGTCTACAACCAGAACTGTGCCATGTGCCATGTGCCCGGCCTGGCCAATGCGCCCAAGTTCGGCGACAAGGCGGCCTGGGCGCCGCGCCTGGAGGCTGGTCGCGAGGCTTTGCTGACCGCTGTGCTCAAGGGCAAGGGGGCCATGCCGGCCAAGGCGGGCAACCCCAAACTCAGCGATGCCGATGCCGCCGCTGCGATGGAGTACATGCTCGCCGCCGTCAAGTGACCTGAGGCGACGGTCGCCCACAAAAAAAGGCCTCGCATGCGAGGCCTTTTTTGATGCCCGTGGGGGGGCGTGTTGCCGGCCCGGATCACTGCTCTGCAAAGGCACGCTCGATCACGAAGTCGCCTGGCTCGCTGGTGGAGCCTTCCTTGAAGTGGCGCTCTTCCAGCATCTTCTTCAGGTCGCGCAGCATGGCGGGCGAACCACAGATCATCACCCGGTCCTCGGCCGGGTTGAGTGCGGGCAGGCCGAAGTCGTTCCACAGCCGGCCGTCGTTGATCAGGTCGGTGATGCGTCCCTGGCGCGGGAAAGGCTCACGCGTCACGGTGGGGCAGTAGATCAGCTTGTCACCGATGACCTCGCCGAGCAGTTCGTGTTCTGGCAGGCTGTTGAACAGTTCCTGGTAGGCCAGCTCCGACACCTGACGGCAACCGTGCACCAGGATCACCTTCTCGAAATGTTCGTAGGTGTCCGGATCCCGGACGATCGACAGCCAGGGCGCCAGGCCGGTGCCGGTGCCGAACAGGTAGAGGCGCTTGCCGGGGTTCAGGTAGTCGATCAGCAGGGTGCCGGTGGGTTTGCGGCCCACCAGGATCTTGTCGCCCACCTTCAGGTGCTGCAGCCGTGAGGTCAGCGGGCCGTCGGGCACCTTGATGCTGAAGAAGTGCAGGCTCTCCTCCCAGTTCGGGCTGGCGATGGAGTAGGCGCGCAGCAGCGGCTTGCCGTTGACCGGCAGGCCGATCATCACGAAGTGGCCGTTGGAAAACCGGAAGGCCGGGTCGCGGGTGGTGGTGAAGCTGAACAGCCGATCGGTCCAGTGGTGGACCTCGGTGACGGTTTCTTCGTTGAAGGGTTTCATCGCGGCGGACGGGTATGCGGTGGCCGGCAGGCCGGTGGCCAGAAGGGTGGAGAGCGGCGCCACCACCCGTCGCGCGGAACGCGCGGGACCCTAGAGGATACCCTGATTTGATGGCGAATCTTCACTTGCGGGGCCTTTGGGATTTGACATCGGTCATGCCGGTTTGCGGGATCTGCGGCGGTGGGCCCGGGGTGCTGCGGGCAGTTCGGCCTGCGATGCGGCCGCCTCGGCGTCGCGCAGCAGCCGGTCCAGGCGATCGGCCAGCTTCTCGGTGCTGAACTGCTCGCGCAGCCGCTCCACCATCAGCGGCAGGCTGAAGGGGCTGGGCGCACGCAGCTCGACCCAGTCGATCGGCAGGCTGGCCAGGCGGCGCAGCGTTCGGGCCAGGTGGCCGATGTCCAGTTCCTGCGCCAGCACTTCTTCGTCGGCCTGGGTCAGCAGCCGGTTGCCGGCGTCGTACTTGCGGAACACCTCGTAGAAGAGGCTGGAGGAGGCCTGCAGCTGCCGCGTGCTCTTGGGCGCCCCGGGGTAGCCGGTGAACACCAGCCCGGCCACGCGGGCGATCTCCCGGAAGCGCCGCTGCGCCAGCGCCCCGGCGTTCAGGCTGGCCAGCACATCCGGCAAAAGTGGGGCGCTGCCGAACAGTGCGCCGGTCTGCAGCCGCTCCAGCGCCACCGGTTCGGCGCTGAGCAGCTCCAGTCCGTAGTCGTTCACCGACAGCGAAAAGGTGTTGGGTGCACCTTGTGCCAATCGCCAGGCCAGCAGGTGCGCCAGGCCGATGTGCACGTTGCGACCGGCAAAGGGGTAGAGCATCAGGTGATGCCCCTCGCGGGAGCGGAAGTGTTCCACCAGCAGCGACCCTCGGTTCGGCAGATGGGACACGCGGCGCTGTGTGGCCAACATCGGCCCGGCCGCCTGCAGTTCCGGCACCTCCAGCCGTGAGGGCGGTGGCTCGCCGGCCGGGACCGATGCGGCCAGGTGCAGCAGGTCCTGCACCGTGTCGGCCAGTTCACTGGACAGCGGCATCTTGCCGCCGCCCCAGACGGGAATCGCCCCACGTCGTCGGGGCGCCGGGCGCACGTAGGCGGCCATGTCGCGCAGCCGCACGAATTCCAGCGCCCGCCCGGCGAAGAAGAAGCCGTCTCCCGGTTTCAGCCGCGCAATGAACCCCTCCTCGATGTGCCCCAGCGTGCCGCCGGAGAGCCACTTCACCGCCAGGCTGCTGTCGCTGACGATGGTGCCCACCTGCAGCCGGTGGCGCCGGGCGATGCCGCGGTCGCTCACGCGGTACAGACCGGCCTCGTCGGGCTGGATGCGGTGGTACTCCGGGTAGGCGCCCAGGCTGCCGCCGCCGTGTTCGACGAAAGCCAGCGCCCAGTCGAAATGCTCCTGCGGCAGATTCCGGTAGGCATGCGCGCCGCGTACCTCCTCGACCATCTCCTCCCGGCGAAAACCGCCGCCCAGCGCCACCGTCACCAGGTGCTGCACCAGCACATCCAGCGGCGCGTCCGGGCTCTTGCGCGCCTCCACCCGGCCGGCCAGCGCAGCTTCCCGGGCGGCGGCGGCCTCCACCAGCTCCATCGTGTTCGTCGGCACCAGGGTGATGCGGCTGGGCCGCCCGGGTGCGTGGCCCGAGCGGCCGGCGCGCTGCAGCAGCCGGGCGATGCCCTTGGCCGAGCCGATCTGCAGCACCCGCTCCACCGGCAGGAAGTCCACCCCCAGGTCCAGCGAGGAGGTGGCCACCACCGCCTTGAGCGCGCCGGCCTTCAGCCCCGCCTCCACCCAGCCGCGCACCGAGGGGTCCAGCGAGCCGTGATGCAGCGCGATCAGCCCGGCCCAGTCCGGCCGCGCATCCAGCAGCAGCTGGTACCAGATCTCCGCCTGCGAGCGGGTGTTGGTGAAGATCAGGCTGGTGGCGGCCTGCTCGATCTGCGCCACCACCGGGTCGCGCATCTGCGCGCCCAGGTGCCCGCCCCAGGAGAAGCGCCCAGCGTCTGCCGGCAGCAGGGTGTCGATGCGCAGCTCCTTGGGCACCCGGCCGCGCACCAGGCGCCCGGCGCGTTGCGGTCCCAGCAGCGTGGCCATTGCCTCGTCCAGGTTGCCCAGCGTGGCCGAGACGCCCCACACCACCAGCTGCGGATTCCAGCGCTGCAGCCGCGCCAGCGCCAGCTGCACCTGCACGCCGCGCTTGTTGCCGATCAGCTCGTGCCACTCGTCCACCACCACCGTGTGCACGCCCTGCAGCTCCGCCTGGGCGTGTTCGCGGGTGAGCATCAGCGACAGCGATTCCGGCGTCGTCACCAGCACGCTGGGCCAGCGCCGGTCTTGCCGCGCGCGCTCGGCAGAAGGCGTGTCGCCGCTGCGCAGCCCGACCGTCCAGGCCGGCGCCAGCGGGGTCAGCGGCAGCGCCAGCGCGCGGGTGGTGTCGGCCGCCAGCGCCCGCATCGGCGTCAGCCAGAGGATGCCCAGCGGCGGCGCCTGGCGGGCCGACAGGTCAATGCCCAGCGCTGCTGCCCGCGCCAGCGCCCCCAAACCCACGGCATAGGTCTTGCCCGCGCCGGTGGTGGCGTGCAGCAGCCCGCTTTCGCCCGCGGCCATGGCCGCCCAGACTTCGCGCTGGAACTCGAAGGGCGTCCAGCCGCGCTCGGCGAACCAGCGTTCGGCGAACCCGAGGTCCGGGCTCGGGGGCGGGTGCGGTGAATTCTGGGAGGTCACACCCGCAGGATGCTGTCGCTGTAGCGGGCGACGGTGGCGTCATGCGTCAGCAGTCGCATCGGTTCCACCAGGGCCTGCGCCACCAGCAGCCGGTCGAAGGGGTCCTGGTGGTGGGGCGGGAGGTCCTCCACCGCCGAGGCATGATGGGCTTCGATCGCCAGCAGCCGATAGCCGGAAACCTGAAACCAGCGCAGCGCCTCCTGACCCGACACCGGCATGTCCCCTCGCGCCAATGCGTGTTTGATCGCGATCTCCCAGACCGACACCGCACTGACCCACACCGACGCGTGCGGCGCCGAGAGCAGTTCGCGAGCCCGGGCGGACAGCCGCGGGCTGTCGGTGATCGCCCACAGCGCCACGTGGGTGTCCAGCAGCAGGTTCACGGCGCGGCAGCCTGGCCGAGGAAGAGCCGGGCGACTTCGTCGTTGTGGGCGTCGATGTCGTCGGGCACCTCGAAATGGCCTTTGGCTGCGCCAATGCGCGGGCCGGCGGAACCCTCGGCGATCGGCAGCAACCGCGCTGCAGGTCGGCCGTTGCGGGCGATGACGATCTCGCGTTCCCGGCCCTGCTCGATGTCGTCGACCAGACGCGACAGCGATGACTTGGCCTGAAGCATGTTGACGGGTTGCATGCAGCCTCCTGGAAGCTCTGAAAGGTGGGAGACACGCTTAGTCTAGTCTGGCTAACCCATCTCGGCCATTTCGGCAATCGACGCTGCACCATGGGCCACGGACCGGGCAGGTCGCATTTTTCCTAGCGCCCGCTCCTGCAGGGCCGATAGCCTGCCGGCATGACGCTCCCTCGCACTTTTTCACGCGTCCAGCGCCGCGCGCTGCGCGCCCTGGCCCTGCTCGCCCTGGTGACCACCTGGTTCTTCAACCTGGCCTACTTCGCCGGCGGGGGCAGCGTGCTGCCGCAGGTGTTCTTCCGTGATGCGGCGGCCAATGCGCTGACCACCGCGATCACGCTGGATGTCTATCTTGCGGCACTGGCCTTCAGCGCCTGGGTGCTGGCCGAGCGGCGGGTGCGCCGGCCCTGGGGGTATGTGCTGGGCTGCTTCGGCATCGGGCTGGCGGTGGCGCTGCCGCTGTACCTGGCCAACCGGCGTGAGCGGGCCGGCTGAGGCTCTGCCCGCCCCGGTGGGTGAGTTGCCAGCGCTGTCCACCGCAGCCCCCATCGCCAGTGGCCACTGTTCGCCGGGTGTGCCGTCGTTGCCCGGCTGGACCTGGCGCAGCAACTCGGTCAACGCCGCACCGGCCAGCCCGCGCAGGTCGCGCGCCAGGTGGGACTGGTCGAAGAAGCCGGCCTCCTGCGCCAGCGCCGCACCCCGGCCCCGGGCGGCAGAGGGATCACGCAGCGCGCCGTGCAGCAGCTCGCGCAGACGCAGCAGCCGCTGGAACTGCTTCGGTCCCATTCCGAAGGTGCCCGCAAAGAGGCGTTGCAGCTGGCGCGTGCCCGGTGCCTGGGGGGCTGCTGTGCCGCCCGGCAGCAGGCCGGCGTCCCGCTGCAGCTGCAGCGCCCGGCACCGGGCGTCCTCCTGCCGCGGGTGCCGCTGCACCCGGCGGCGCAGTGCATCGAAGAGCAGGGTCAGACGCTCCCGATCGTCGCGGGCTTCCTGCAGGGCGTCCAACACCGCGTTCCAGGACGGGCCGTCCACTGCGTCCAGCGCCGTCGTATGGTCGGCCAGTTGCGCGCCGATCGGGCCCAGCCAGCCGGCGACTGCCTCCGGTCGCAGGATCAGGCCGACCGCGCTCACCTCGCCTTCGTGAGCAAAGGTGCTGGGTTGGGTCGACGGGCCGATCAGCGCCGCCGCGGGCAGCAGGGGCGCGGCGGCGGCTTCCGCACCATCGCCGGGGGGCACCTGCCGCACCGTGCCGGACAGTCGCAGCACCAGCTGGCTGCTGACGCGCCCCGGAAAACAGCTGCGTCCCAGCCCTGCGGGAGCCCGCACGATCACCGCGCCTTCGATCCAGGGCCGCAGGTCGGCAGGCGCGGCAAAAGGCTGCAGCGGCGGCGGGAAGGGTAGCGGCCGTTCGTGGTCCAAGACGGTGCGCCTCAGCGGGATGCGGTCGGTGCACTCACAGGTTCTGACCCCGCAACGGGCAGCAGGGCAGGGCAGTCCCGGTCCGCCGCCGGTCGGCGCCACAGCGTGAAGCGCGCGCCGCTGTCCAGGTCGCGGTAGCTGTGGTGCCGGGCGGCCACTTCCACGATGTCCGTGCAGTAACTCTGCCCCGGTGGCAGCCAGAAGTTGGCCGTGGCCTGGAGCACCCGGTAACACATGCGCCGCCCTTCCCAGTGCACCTGCGCCACGGCGGCGAAGGGTTGCGGGTCGTCGGCGGTGCGGCCGCACATCTGCAGCCGGCCGTCGGGCAGGAACTCGTCCCAGGCCCAGCAGCTGCGGCCTCCGTCCTCGGAGTTGCACCACAGGCCCAGCAGGGCCTGGTGGAGTGGCGAAGTGGACTCCGGCCGGGGTGGCGTGGTGGTCGGGGCGTTGAAGGCTGCGCTGAAGGGAGCGGCGCAGGACGCCAGCCACCAGGGCAGCAGGGCCAGGGCGGTGCGGTGGGCGGGTGTCACGGGTGGTGAGGCGGCAGTCCTGCCGATTCTGGCGGCGTGGGCCGGGTCTGCCCATCCTGGGGAAGTCCCGGGGCGTTCCGGTCCGCTCCAGCCCGATCGACGTGAGGCGTTGCTGACCTGCCGGTCAGTTTGTTCCCGGTCAATCCTGACGCGCCGTAGGGGGTGCAGCATCTGCGCATGGTTCGAAGTGAGACTTCCGTCGCGGCGCGGGCGCCGGTGGAGCCGGGGACCGGCGCCGAGCCGCTGTTTGTGGTGCGCGATCTGTCCAAGGTCTACCGTACCGGAGAGGACGGGGACGAGCTGCAGGTGCAGGCCCTTCGTGGTGTCAACCTGGAGGTGGGTGCCGGGGAGTTCGTGGTGCTGCTGGGCGCTTCGGGCAGTGGCAAGTCCACGCTGCTGAACATCCTGGGCGGGCTGGAGGTGGCCAGCAGCGGGTCGGTGCGTTACGCCGGTACCGAGCTGACCACGCTGGACGAGGAGGCGCTGACGCGCTACCGCCGCGTCAACGTGGGCTTCGTGTTCCAGTTCTACAACCTGATCCCCAGCCTGACCGCACGGGAGAACGTCAGCCTGGTCACCGACATCGTCGAGGCGCCGATGGATGCGGACGAGGCGCTGGACCGCGTCGGCCTGGCGCCGCGGCGCCACCACTTTCCGTCACAGCTCTCGGGTGGCGAGCAGCAGCGCGTGGCCATCGCCCGGGCCATCGTCAAACGCCCGCAGGTGCTGCTGTGCGACGAGCCCACCGGCGCGCTGGACTACCCCACCGGCAAGCGGGTGCTGGAGGTGATCGAGCAGATCCACCGGGAGCTGGGCACCACCGTGCTGGTGATCACCCACAACGCCGCCATCGCAGCCATGGCCGACCGCGTGGTCCACCTCGGCGACGGGCGCATCCAGCGCGAGGAGCGCAACGCCCGGCGCGCCAGCCCCTCCGAGTTGTCGTGGTAGCCGTCGAACCGCGCCATGAAGGCCCTCAACCGCAAACTGCTGCGCGATCTGCGCCTGATGTGGAGCCAGGTGCTGACGATTGCGCTGGTGGTGGCCAGTGGCATCGGCGGCTTCATCACCACCCTGTCGGCGGTGGACTCGCTGGAGGCGGCGCGGGACCGTTACTACGCCGACGGGCATTTCGCCGACATCTTCGCCACCGTCAAACGTGCACCGCGCTCGCTGCTGGAGCAGGTGCGTGGGCTGCCCGGCGTGGCCGATGCGCAGGCCACCACCGAGTTCCTGGTGCGCCTGGACCTGCCGGGGGTGGACGACCCAATCATCGGCCAGCTGATCGGTGTGGACCGGCAGGATCCGCCACGCCTGAACCGGGTCACGGTGCGCAGCGGCCGGCCGCTGGCGGCCCTGCAGCAGCGTTCGGCCGCTGCGCCGGGCGAGTCGGCCGAAGCAGCCTACGGCGGCGGCGAGGTGATTGCGGCGCTGGTGTCCGAAGGTTTTGCCCGCACCCACGGTCTGCAGCCCGGTGCGCGTCTGGGCGCACTGATCAACGGCCGCCACCGCACGCTGGAGGTGGCCGGCACCGCGTTGTCGCCGGAGTACATCTTCGCGGGCCTGTGGGGCATGCCGGATCAGCGCGGCTTCGGGGTGTTCTGGGTCGACCGGGAGGCGCTGGACGCGGCCTACGACATGAAGGGCGCCTTCAACCGCCTGGTGATCAAACTGGCGCCGCCGGTAGGGCCGGGGGGGCGCAGCGCGGCAGCACGGGAGGCCCAGGTGCTGGCTGACCTGGAGCGGCTGCTGGCGCCTTGGGGCGGGCGCGACCCGCGCGGCCGCACCGACCAGACCTCCCACGCCATGCTGGACAACGAGATCAAGGAGCAGCGGGTGATGGGCACGGTGCTGCCGGCCATCTTCCTCGGTGTGGCGGCCTTCCTGCTCAACGTGGTGGTCAGCCGCCTGGTGGCCACCCAGCGCGAGCAGATCGCCGCGCTGAAGGCGCTGGGTTACCCCAACCGGCAGATCGCCCTGCACTACCTGCAGCTGGTGCTGGCCATCGTGGCGCTGGGACTGCTGCTGGGCATTGGGCTGGGGCGCTGGCTGGGGCAGGCGGTGATGGGGCTGTACGCCGATTTCTTCCGCTTCCCGCTGCTGCAGCATCAGATGGCGCCCGGGCTGCTGATGGTCAGCCTGGGGTTGACGCTGGCCACCGCCGTCGGCGGAACGCTGGGCGCCATCCTGGCCACGGTGCGCCTGAGCCCGGCCGCGGCGATGCGCCCACCCGCTCCCGGGCACTACCGCCGCACGCTGGCCGAGCGCTTCGTGGCCTTGCCGGGCGTGCGCCGGGTGCTGCGGCTGAGTGCCGGGCTGCGCATGGTGCTGCGCAACATGGAGCGCCGGCCCTGGCGCACGACGCTGTCCATCGTCGGCGTGGCCGCGGCGGTGGCCATCGTGATCATGGGCAACTTCTTCCGCGACGCCATCGAGGTGATCGTGGACACCTCCTTCACCCTGCAGATCCGCAGCGACGTGTCGGTCTGGCCCACCGAGCCGGTGGCCGAGCGCATGCGCTTCGAGCTGGAGCACCTGCCGGGGGTGCGTGCGGTGGAATCCAGCCGCTTCGTGCCGGTGACCTTCGTCAACGGCCTGCGGCGCGAGCGCAGCCAGATCCGCGGTGCTCCGGCCGTGCCCGAGCTGTACCGGGTGGTGGATGTGCAGCAGCGGGCCCACACCCTGCCCGCCGAAGGATTGGTGCTCACCGACCGGCTGGCCGACAAGCTGGGCCTGCGCATCGGTGACCCGGTGCAGGTGCTGATCCAGGAGGGTCGCCCACGCACCGTGGTGCTGACGGTGGCGGCCACCGTGTCGGAGATGATGGGCCTGAATGCCTACATGGAGCGCAGCGCGCTCAACCGCCTGCTGGGTGAAGGCGACGTCGCCAGCGGCTTCAACGTCTCGCTGGACCCGGGGCGGGAGGTGGACTTCCTGCGTGCCACCCGGGGCCTGCCCCGCCTGGCCGGCAGCTTCAGCAAGGCCAGCATGCTGCGCAACATGGAGGAGATCAGCGCCCGCAACGTGCGCATCATGAGCACGGTGCTGACGCTGTTCGCCTGCGTGATCGCGGTGGGTGTGGTCTACAACAACGCCCGCATCGCGCTGGCCGAACGCGCCTGGGAGCTGGCCAGCCTGCGGGTGCTGGGTTTCACCCGTGGCGAGGTGTCGGCGCTGCTGCTGGGCGAACTGGCGCTGGGCATCCTGATCGCGCTGCCGCTGGGCATGCTGCTGGGCTGGGCGCTGGTGCATGGGGTGGCGGGGCTGATGAAGTCCGACCAGTTCCTGTTCCCGGTGGTGATCCGGCCGCGCACCTACGCCTGGGCCGCGCTGGCGGTGCTGGCCGCCGGGCTGGCCAGCGCCTGGGTGGTGCGCCGGCGCATCGACCGGCTGGACATGGTGCAGGCCCTCAAGACCCGCGAATGAGACCCGCGAACGAACGGAGTTGCAGGCATGAAACTTCAGAAGAAGACGATGGTGCTCACAGTGCTGTCCGCCCTGGTGCTGGCGGGCCTGCTGGGCTGGGCCTTTGCGCCGCGGCCATTGGAGGTGGAAACCGCGCAGGTCACCGAAGGGCCCTTCGAGACCACCCTGGAGGAGGACGGTCGCACCCGGCTGCGCGAACGCTACCTGGTCTCCGCACCGCTGGGGGGCCGGCTGTCGCGCATTGCACTGAAGGAGGGCGACGCGGTGCAGGCCGGCGAGGTTCTGGCCACGCTGGCGCCGGCGCTGTCGCCAATGCTCGACGAGCGCAGCCGCCTGGAGGCCGACGCCCGCGTCGAGACGGCGTTGGCGCTGCTGCAGCGGGCCGACTCCCGCATCGGCCGGGCCGAGCTGGCGCAGCAACAGGCCAACGCCGACCTGCTGCGCACCGAACCCCTGGCCGGCCAGGGTTACCTGGCGCCCAGCCGGCTCGACGATGCCCGCCGCGCCGCGCTGGCCGCACGCAGCGAGCTGGACACCGCGCGGTTGGACCGTGAGGTGGCACACCGCGAACTGGCGCAGGCGCGTGCCGCGGTGGCCGCACTGCGCGGCCCGGACGCCGGGCGCAGCGCCAGTGCCTTTGGGGTGCGGGCCCCGGTCAGTGGCCGGGTGCTCAAGCTCCATCAGACCAGCGAGGCGGTGGTGGCCCTGGGAACCCCGCTGCTGGAACTGGGCGACACCCGCCGGCTGGAGGTGGTGGCAGACCTGCTGACCAGCGATGCCCTGCAAATCCCGTCCGCTGCGGTGGTGCGCATCGACCGCTGGGGCGGCCCGGGCGAACTGGCCGGGCGGGTGCGCCGGGTGGAGCCGGCGGCGGCGACCAAGGTCTCTGCCCTGGGAGTGGAGGAGCAACGCGTCAAGGTGCTGATCGACCTCACCAGCCCGCCGCAGGATTGGGTGGCGCTGGGCGACGGTTACCGCGTCGGGGTGCGCATCGTCACCCGCAGCGAGCCGAAGGTGCTGCAGGTGCCGGTGAGTGCGGTGTTTCCGGCGCAACCGGCCGCGCTGGCCGGCGCAGCGGCGGACAACGCTGCGTCCGGTCCATCGGGGGCTGCCGCATCGGCGGTGTTCGTGGTGGACCAGCTGCGCCTGCGGCTGCAGCCGGTGCGGGTGCTGGCCCGCAACACCCGCCAGGCCTGGCTGGCCGACGGGTTGCAGGCGGGGCAGGTGGTGGTCATCTATCCCGCTGCGGCCCTGCGCGACGGGGCCCGGGTGCAACTGCGCTGAACTGCTGGGTTCCGTAGGCCATAACCAACATCGGTAAAGCGCGCAATCACGCCTGCTTGCTGCACTGCCGCACGCAAGTGCGCGTGCCACCGGGCGGTTGCGGTTTTTCAGATGCTGCACCGTCGGGAGTTGGGCGCCCCCGGAGCGGCGGGGGGGCTGGACCTTGGGCACCTGGGGGGTATCCTTGTAACCTCCTGTGACACGTTTCACGAATTGTGTCCTGTCGCGGGAATCCCCATGCACGTTTCCATCGTCATCAACAACCACAACTACGGTCGCTTCCTTGCGCAGGCGATCGACAGTGCGCTGGCGCAGTCCCATCCCGGCGTGGAAGTGATCGTCTGCGACGACGCTTCCACCGACGACAGCTGGGCGGTGATCGGCCGTTACGGCGACCGCATCCGCGCGCTGCGCAACGCCGAAAACCGCGGACAGGCCGCAGCCATGAACGCCGGCTTCGCCGTCAGCCGCGGCGAGCTGGTGCTTTTTCTGGATTCGGACGACTTCCTCCTCCCCGATGCGGTGGCCACCTGTGTGGGGTTGTTCGCGCCGGGTGTGGCCAAGGTGCAGTACCCCCTGCGCTGCGTGGATGCCGACAGCCGGTGTCTGGGCCGCCAGGTGCCCTTCCTGATGCACGCCGGCGACGTGCGGCCGATCGTGCGGCGCTTCGGTGTCTACGCCGGCCCGCCGTCCTCGGGCAACTGTTACCGGCGCAGCGCCATCGAACGCTACTTTCCCCTGGTGGAGGCGGACTGGCGCCGTGCGGCGGACACGCCCCCTTTCCTGCTGGCGGCTTTCAACGGCCGGGTGGTCAATGCCGACCATGCGCTGGGCTGCTACCGCATCCACTCCAGCGCCAACCGGGCGCGCGGCAGCTTTGGCAACATCGCGGCCCACCCGTCCGACACCCTGCGGGTGGACCTGCACCGTCGCACTGTCTCGCTGGCACTGCTGGCACAGGTGGACGGCATCCAGATCGATGGGCCCTTCCTGCCCGCCCCCTGGAACCTGCGTACCCGTGCCATGTCCTGGCGCCTGGAGCCCGACCGCCACCCTTTTGCCGAAGACTCCGCGCTGGGCCTGCTGCGCCTGCAGGCCCGCGCGCTGTGCGAGTGCCCCGGCTACACCTGGCTGGAGCGCCGCGCGGCGCAGCTGTGGCTGCTCAGCGTGCTGGCCACGCCGGGGGGCTGGGCCGCGCCGGTGGCCATGATCAACACCTCCTCCCGGGTGCGCCGCTGGCTGCGAAAGCTGCGCCACTGGGGGCAAGGGCAGGGGTCGGCCGTCCCGCCCGGCTCCACTGTGCACGTCCTCCCGACCCCGGAGGCCCGCACCGCACCGCGTGCCTGGCTGGGGGCGGTGGCCGAAACCTCCGGGCCCGCCGACCTCCTGCGGGAGGACCCGGCGCGCCATCGAACCGCCTGACCCTCCTCTCGGAGCCGCTGCCGTGAACCTGCCGACCCCACCCGCTCCCACTTCCTGCCGCGCCCTGCGCAAGGGTTCGCGGCTGCGGCATTTCCTGCGGCGCTTGCGCAACCTGCGCCGGCCGGACCTGTGGATGGCCCGGCGCATCGGCCGCAGCCTCAGCGATCGCCACTACCTGGCCTGGGGCCACCTGTTCTACTTCGGCCACTGGCCGGACTACGACCGGCCACGCAGCCTGAACGAGCACATCCAGGCCTACATGCTGCGCTGCCGTTCGCCCCTGCTGCATCTGGCCGCCGACAAGCTGGCCACCCGGCAGCATGTGGCCGCCACGCTGGGCGAGCAGTACCTGGTGCCGCTGATCGGCCAGTGGGACCGGGCCGAGGACGTGCCGCTGGAGACCCTGCCGCGTCCCTGTGTGGTCAAGACCAGCGTGGGCAGCGGCCAGGTCTGGTTCCTGCGGCCGGGTGAATTTGTCGACCTGCCGATGCTGCGCCTGTCGCTGGACCGCTGGCTGCACACCGACTACGGCGACATGAGCCGCGAGTGGTGCTACCACGGCCTCACCAACCGGGTGATGGCCGAAGAGATGCTCGGTGACGGTCGGGAGCTGCCGGCCGACTACAAGCTCTACGTCATCGGTGGCCAGGTGCGCTTCATCCAGGTGGACCGGGGCCGCTTCGGCCCGCACACCCGCAACCTCTATGACACCCAATGGCGCCTGCTCGAAGAGCGCCTCACCCTGCCCAACCACGCCCCGGACCCCCGCCCGGCCCGGCTGGAGGAGATGCTCGACATCACCCACCGCCTGGCCGAACCCTTCGAGTTCCTGCGGGTGGACTGCTACGTGCTGGGCGATCGCCTCTACATCGGCGAGCTGACCAACTACCCCGGCGCGGGGTTCGAGCGCTTCATCCCGCAGAGCTTCGCCGTGGAACTGGGGGCGCACTGGCCGTTGCCGGCGGCGTCCGCAGGTTCAGTCGGCACCGAAGGAGATCGGCTGCGGGCGCAGGCCGGTTGAGCTCACGCGGGGTGACGTTGCGCACTTCGCAGATGCCGTGGCTGGTCGGGCGTATTGAGGGTGCGCCGGCCGGAGCGCTTCAAGGTTGAGCCTGGCGGGTGATCGCCTCGCGCAGTTTGACGAAGCTGCGGGAGCGGTTGCGCTCCAGATCCATGAGCGGTGCGATGCGCCGTGCACCTCCTCGCTTCTGGTAGCCCGGCACATGCCGGCGCAGCTCCGCTTCGGGCAGCGCGATGCGGTCCGGGTCGCGATAGATGGCCTTGCGGTCCAGATCGGCCAGGCGGGGCAGGCTGAAGGCCTGGGCAACGGCTTGCCAGTCCCCCAGGAAAAAGCTCTCCAGCTCGTGGCACGCGATCCGCACGATGCAGTCTGCCGCGCGGCCAGACTCGGTACAACGTGCCAGCAGGGCTGCCTTCACGTCGGTGCAGTCTGCGCTGTCTTGGTCACGCAGCACGATGAAACGGCTGTCAGGCTGCATCCAGTGGCGCAGCTTCAGCGCCATGCGACGCTCCATGTCCTGTTTGCCCTCGAAGACGATGAAGTGCGACTGTACGCCTGGCGGCAACAGGGTGGGCACCCAGGCCTCGAGAGCTTCCTTCTCGGACGGCCCTTCCAGCAAGAAGACCAGGTGCCTCATTGCGGATCGGCCCCCGCAAAAAAGCCCTCCTTCCACAGGTAGCCCATGCGATCGCCGGCTTCCATGTAGGCATTCAGCTGCGGGTCATCGGCAGCCCGGTGGATACGGGTGTAGCCCTCGGTCTTGGCCAGCCAGAACACCTCGTCCAGGTGCACGGCATTGAGGAAATCCGGCGAATGCGTGGATACGAACACCTGCCCGCCATGCAGCGCATAGCTGCGAAACTCCTCCGCCAAGTCCCACAGCAGGGAGGGATAGAGCTGGTTCTCGGGTTCCTCCACGCACAACAGAGGGTGGGGCTGCGGGTCGTACAACAGCACCAGATAGGCAAGCATCTTGATCGTGCCGTCCGAGACGAAGCGAGCCAGGAATGGATCCTCGAAGGACCCGTCAGAGAACTTCAACAGGACGCGCCCTTCTTCGGTCGTTTTGGCCTCGACGCTCGTGACGCCGGGCACGCGGTGCGTCAGCCGGTCCAGGATCTGCGCAAACAACGCCGGGTGCTGCCGGTGCAGGTACTCAACGACCAGCGAGAGGTTCTCGCCCTCGCGGCTCAGGTGGTCCGCGAAACCCGCCTCTACCTCGGGCCGGGCACGGCTGATGTGGAAGTCCGACAGGTGCCAGTTCTCGATCAGATTGCCCAGGGCCACCACGGCGGGGAAGCGCTCGAACTGCGCCAGGCCCTTGATGGCCAGGATGTCGGGGCTCTTGAGGGTTTGCGGCTCGCGCGTCAACTTGCTCTCATCGTCGACCGAGTCCAATTCATTGGTCACGGCTTCACCCACCCCACGAGAAAAATCCAGAAAGCGCCATGGCTTGCCACTGCTGCCTCGCCGGTAGCGCAGGATTTCGCGCACCACCACCGGCCGGCCGCCTTCGTCGTCGATGTGCAGCTCGTAGGTGATCAGCTTGCTGCCCTTGTTGCCCAGGTCGGTGCGAATCTTCAGTTCGATCTCGATGGGTCCCCGGGCCCCGCGGCTGCGCACCTCCTGGATGCCCCGGCTGCCGCCCAGCCGTGCCAGGGCAACGGTGACGTTGCTGGCCATTGCGTCGCGCAGGAAGGCAAAGACAGAAAACAGGCTGCTCTTGCCGCTGCCATTGGCGCCCACCAGCACGCAAAAGCGCGGGATGTCCTTCATTTGCACATCGCGGAACGCGCGAAAGTTCTTCAGTCGGATCTGTTCGATTTGCATGCTCATGCCCCTCGTCGGCGCACCCGTCACGCTCTCAGCAGCGGCGGGATGTCCAGCGACTCGATGTCGCGGTCATCGACGATTTTCACCGCACGCCGTGCCGCGCTGGCCAGCATCGAAGGGCTGCGATACCTTCACCTCGTCGAATCGGTGCGCATGTGCACGCGCGTGTGCATCACAGGCGTTGTCCACCTCGAAGCAGGCGCGCTCGGCCTTGTCGGCTCACTGACCCACAGGTTGGGGGCGTTGCACTGTGGCGGCTACCGACCCGCCACCGCCAGCTCAGGTCTCGGCTGCGAGCGGGTGCTGCCGGCCTTCGGATCGACCACCAGGCGGGCCCAGGCCGGGCGTTCGTACAGGAAGTTCAGCGGGGTGCGCCGCAGCAGGGCCCAGATCAGCAGCGCAGCGGCGATGCCACCGGCCCAGGCGCAGGTGGCCACCAGGTTCACATCGGCCTGCGGCGCGAAGCGGCGGAACACCCGGATGATGACCATCATCGGGATGTAGAAGCCCAGGTACACCACGATCGAATGGGCGCCCAGCCAGCGCAGCCCGGCTGCCCAGCCCTGGTCGGCCAGCAGGCTGGACATCAGCACCACCGCAGCGATGCCGAGGAAGCCGAAAACCAGCAGCGCCGAGCCCACCTCCGCATGCACGCTGGTGGTGAACCAGTGGTTCAGCACCGCCCAGCCGATCAGCAGCGCCGCTGTCGCCACGCGGTTGCGGCGGCCCCATTCGGCCAGGTCCAGCACCGAGTCGGCCACCACATGACCGGCATAGAAGAACACGAAGTACTTGGCGAACCAGTCCAGCGGGTAGATGCCGCTGTGCGGCTGCGACACCATCAGCCCCGCGGCCAGCGGCAGCACCAGCAGCACCGGCACTCGTGCCAGGAGCCGGGTGACCACGAAGTACACCGGCAGCATCAGGATGAACCAGAGCATGGCTTCGGGCTTGTAGAGCTTGAAAGCCAGTTCCGCCAGCGCTGCCGGCACCGACGCGGGGCGTTGCGTGCCGCCCAGCCAGGAGATCGGCACGATGATCAGCGTCCACAGCAGCAGGAAATACCAGTAGTGCAGCACCTTGGTGTCGAGGTAGCTGCGCCAGGGCCGCTGCAGCACCGCGCCGACGAACAGGCCGGACAGCAGGAAGAAGTCCGGCATCCGGAAGGGCCGGGCGAAGGCCTCGAAGTGGTTGATCCAGCCGGCCTCCCACTGCATCTGCCGCCCCACCCAGAGGGCAACCACGGCGATCATGCACAGGCCCTTGGCCACGTCCACCCAATCGAGGCGACGTGTCGATGCGGAGTCGTCGTGAGGTTGCATGGCGGCCTGATGTGTAACAGACATGTATCAGACCATGCATTGTGCACACTCGGCAGGCCTTGTGTGCTGGGGCGACCCCGATGGCCCCGGCTCGGGTGGATCAGGGTGGCCAGGGCCCCCGATCTGTGCGGCCCGGCGGGCCGGCCAGCACCGCCCAGCGCGCCTTGCCGCTGCGGGCCTGCCGCAGCTCGCGCCACAGCACGCACCAGCCGTGCAGGCCCAGGTGCAACGGGTGGTGGCTGTCGAAGCCGTCGGTCAGGCCAAAACGCAACGGCTCGCCTGCCGGTTCTGCGCGCAGTGTTCCGAACAGGCGGTCGAACACGATCAGCACGCCGCCGTAGTTGCAGTCCAGGCAGGCCGGGTTGCAGGCGTGGTGCACCCGGTGGTGCGCCGGGGTGTTGAAAACGCTGCCGAAGGCCCGGGCCAGCCGGCCTGTCAAGCCGCTTTGCAGCAGCAGCGGGGGCCGCCAGGCCGTGTGCAGCCAGAACTGGTAGAGCAGGTTGGCCGCCACCATGCCCAGTGCTGCCGGGGGAGGAAACCCCAGCCACAGCAGCGGCGCAAAAAACAGCCCGCTGCCGCCGAGCTTGCCGGTCCAGCCCAGCCGGAAGGCGGCAAACAGCGTCAGCTGACGCGGTGTGTGGTGCACGCAGTGGCTGGCCCAGAACCAGCCCACCCGGTGGCCGGCGCGGTGCAGAGCGTAGTAGCACAGCTCCTGGCCGAGGAAGAGGGCGCCCCAGGCGCCGGCGTGGTCCATCGAGATGCTGCCCAGCCGGTGGGCGTAGACCCAGGCCAGCAGCGGTGCGGCCAGGCCCAGCCCCAGGGCTTCCACCCCGCGGCGCAGCAGGGCATCGGCCAGCGACGCGGCGGCGGCGCGCCAGTCGGGCGGGGCACCGCGGCGCTGCAGCCACAGCCCTTCGGCCACAGCGGCCAGCAGCATCAGGCCGAGCAGGGCCGCCAGTGCGGTGCGGGCTGTGGGCGGCAGCAGGTCGAGCAGTTCGGTGGGCATGCGCCGATTGCAGTGCCACTGCCGTGCGGGCGGCGCCACATCGCGCGACGAAATGTGACGCCGCCGTCATCCATCGGCTGCAGGGGCCGCGCAGTTTCTACACTGTCGGCATGAGCAAGCCGCTGATCCTGATGGTGGATGACGACGCCGAGCTGGCCGATGACGTGGCCGAGCTGCTGTTCCGGGAGGGTTGGGCGCTGCACCATGTGCTCACCGGAGGCGACGGCGAAAAGGCCCTGGACCGGCTGCAGCCCGATCTGCTGCTGCTGGACGTGATGCTGCCCGATGCCCATGGGCTGGACCTGTGCCGCCGCTGGCGCGACCGTTTTCCGGCCCTGGGCATCGTGATGCTCACTGCCCGCGGCGACCCGATGGACCGGGTGCTGGGTCTGGAGATCGGTGCGGACGACTACCTGCCCAAACCCTTCGAGCCGCGCGAACTGGTGGCGCGGGTGCGCGCCCTGCTGCGCCGCCAGGCGCCGGGGCGGGTGCAGACGCAGCTGTTGCGTTTCGACGGGCTGGTGATCGACCCGCTGCAGCGCGAGGTGAGGGCCGGCGACGCGCTGGTGGCGCTGAGCACGGTGGAGTTCAAGCTGTTGCTGGCCCTGGCGCGCAGCGCGGGCCAGCCGCTGGACCGCGATCAGCTCAACGCCGCGGTGCAGGGCGGCCCCTACCGGCCGCTGGACCGCACGGTGGACGTGCAGGTGGCGCGGCTGCGGCGCAAGCTGGCCGACGCGGCGCCGGGGCGGGAGTGGGTGGCCACGGTGCGGGGTGAGGGTTATGTCTTCCTCCCCAAGGGTTGAGGCGTCGCTGCAGCGTCCGGCCGGCCGATGGCGGGGCTGGCTGCGCAGGCGCGACAGCCTGCGCCTGCGTTTGCTGCTGCTGCAGGCGCTGGTTCTGGTGCTGCTTGGCAGCGGCGTGGGGCTGCTGTTTTATGCCGAGCGCAACATCACCATCGCCGGCCTGTATGTGGAGCGCTGGGCACCGGTGATCGCCGCAGCGCTGCAGGCGGATCCGCTGGCGCCACCGGTCGGCCCGGAGGAGGAGGCGGTGCATTGGCTGCGGCCCGGTCCGCCCGAGCCCTCCCACCGACCCTGGGCGCAAGCGCCTCGTTTTGCGGCGCTGCGTGAGGCACTGGCCCAGCGCCGCCTGCCGGTGCAGGAACTGCGGCTGAGCCTGGCCTCACCGCAGCCAAGGCTGTGGCTGCACCTGGCTCCGCCCGGGCGGGCGCCGGGCTGGCTGGGCCTGCCGGCCCAGGTGCTGGTGCCGGAGTGGTCGGCGCGCACGCTGGCGCTGCTGGGCACCGGCGTGGCGCTGCTGACCCTGCTCAGTTGGGCCACCACACGCTGGCTGGTGCGGCCACTGGAGGCGTTGCGACGGCGCATCGATGACGTTGCGCCGGCCGCAGACGACCTGCCGCCGATCGGGCCCGAGGCCGCCTGGGCCGTGCCGGAGATCGCCGCCATCGACGGCGCTCACCGGTCCCTGCGCCGGCGTCTGGCACAGCAGGAACGGGAGCGCGCCCTGCTGCTGGCGGGTGTGTCGCACGATCTGCGCAGCCCGTTGGGGCGCATCCGCCTCAGCGCGGAACTGCTGCCTGACGACCCCGCGTGGGCCAAACGCCGTGCCGCCATCGTGCGCAACGTGCAGCAGGCCGACCGGCTGATCGAGAGTTTTCTCGACCATGTGCGCTGCGGCGAATTGCCGCTGGACCAGACGGTGGATCTGGCCGCACTGGCCCGATCCGTGGTGGCCATGGCCGAGCGCCCAGATGACGAACTCCGGCTCGAGGCGCCGCTCAGCCTGCCTCTGGCGCGTGCCCACCCGCTGCTGCTGGAGCGGCTGATGGCCAACCTGCTCGACAACGCTTTTGCGCATGGCGCGCCGCCGGTGCGACTCAGCCTGGGCGGCTCGCCCGAGGGCGGCTGCTGGCTGGCCGTGGCCGACGGCGGGGAGGGTCTGGCGCCGGACGAAGCGGCAACGCTGCAGGCGGCCTTTGCCCGCGGCGACCGCGCCCGCAGCCGGCCCGGCAGCGGGCTGGGTCTGGCCATCGTGCAGCAGACCGTGGCCCGTCTCGGCGGGACGCTGCAGTTCCAACGCCTGGCGCCGCAGCAGGGACCCTACCGCCATGAGGTGCGGGTGGCGTTGCCGCGTCGTTGAACCGACCGGCGCTCGGGCAGCGGGCCGGCGGTGATGTGACAACCCTGTCGTGATTCGTCGTGTCGTGTGACGGCGCTGCAGCGGCTGCCGGCGTGCAATGCAGTCCTGCCGCGACGCCCCGTCGGCGCAGCCCTCTCAACGAACCCAGGAGCCTGACCATGTCCCGCCAAAACCTCGATGTTTGCCCCAATGTTCGCCCCGTTGTTCTTCCCCTTGCTGCCGCCCTGCTGCTGGCGTTGACCGCCTGCGGCGGAGGCGGCGGCAGCGACGACTCGGCCGACGACAGCCTCAGCAGCGAAACCGCCACCCACTACGCTGCCGACAGCACGCTGGTGGCCAGCGACACCACCGTCGCGGTGGAGACCGCCGTGGTCACCGCCGAAGCGGTCACCGCCACCCAGGCGGGCGGCTCGGCCGCCTCCACCGGCCGCAGCTCGGCCCAGGCGGCCGGCCAGGGTGAGGGCCAGGCCAGTGCCCAGGCTGTGGCCAGCGTGCCGGTGGCCTGCCCAGGGGGCGGCAGTGCCACCCTGACCATCACCGGCGGCACGGCGCTGTCGGTGCTCAATGGGCAGTTCGACGCCGGGGAGATGTATGCCATCACCTTTGACCAATGCGCCGCTGCCAGCGGTGCGGCCCAGGTCAACGGGGCCATGACTCTCACGGTGCAGTCCGCAGGCAGCGGCAGCCTGGTCGCTGCCGTCACCGCCACGGCCCTGCAGGTCGGCCTGCCGCGCGGCAGCCTGAGCTACAGCGGTGCGGCCAGCTGGAGCGCCAGCCGCAGCGACAACGGAGGCGGGGTCACCGTTGCCAACAGCACGCTCGCGGCGGACCAGCTGTCGGTCACCACCGCCTATGCTGCGCGCAGCAGCCAGTTTGCGCTGACCGCGGTGGATGTGCAGCGCAGCGCCACCTGGAGCGGCGAGCTGCTGCAGTCCAGCAGCATGAGCGGCAGCTGGACCCTCAGCGCCAGCGGGGTGAACGGCAACTTCTCCGCGACCGTGGCCACGCAGCGCAACTGCAGCTTCGATGCCGAAGGCAACCCCACCGGCGGCGGCTGGAGCCTGGACCTGCCCACGGCGCGCCTGACGATGTCGGTGGCCGGCGGCAGCGCCACGCTGCAGCTCGACTCGGGCAAGGACGGCAGCATTGACCGCAGCTGGACCGCCACGCTGCCGGAACTGGAGGCGGCCGCCGGTTGAGCCGGCTGCCCCGCTCCCGGCAAGGGGCAGGCGATGAGCGGCACACTGTGCCGATCCTCTCCTCGCCACCCCCTCTGCCCTCATGTCTGCGCTGCACTTCGGCTTTGACCACTCCTACGCCCGCGATGTGCCCGCCGGCTTCCGTCCAGGGCAACCCGCCCGGGCGCCGGCGCCGCAGCTGGTGTTCCTGAACCGGCCGCTGGCCCGGGAGCTGGGGCTGGACCCGGCCGCCTGGACCGACACGCTGGCCGCCGACGTCTTCAGCGGCAACCGCCTGCCGGAGGACGCCCGGCCGATTGCACAGGCCTACGCCGGCCACCAGTTCGGTGGCTTCTCGCCGCAGCTGGGGGACGGTCGGGCGCTGCTGCTGGGGGAGCTGATCGACCGCCAGGGCCGGCGGCGCGACCTGGCCTTCAAGGGCTCCGGGCGCACCCCCTTCTCCCGCGGCGGCGACGGCAAGGCGGCGCTGGGGCCGATGCTGCGCGAGGTGCTGATCGGCGAGGCCCTGCAGGCGCTGGGTGTGCCCACCACCCGGGCGCTGGCGGTGGTGGCCACCGGGGAGGCGGTGCGCCGTGACCGGCCGCTGCCAGGTGCGGTGCTCACCCGCGTGGCGGCCAGCCACCTGCGGGTGGGCAGCCTGCAGTACTTTGCCGCCCGCGGCGAGGCGGACAGCCTGGCCCGCCTGGTCGACCACGCCGTTGCACGCCACGACCCGGAGCTCGCCACCGAGCCGGACCGCGCCGCCCGGGCGCTGGGCCTGCTGCTGGCCGTGGCGCGGCGCCAGGCTGCGCTGCTGGCGCAGTGGATGAACCTGGGCTTCATCCACGGCGTCATGAACACCGACAACATGAGTCTGTCGGGCGAGAGCATCGACTTCGGCCCCTGCGCCTTCCTGGAGGCCTACGACCCGGCCACCGTCTTCAGCAGCATCGACCAGACCGGCCGCTACGCCTACGGCAACCAGCCGCACATCGCGCGCTGGAACCTGGCCCGCCTGGCCGAGGCACTGCTGCCGCTGCTGGCGCCGCCGGAGGACGACGCCGCCCAGCAGCGTGCGGTGGACCGGGTGATGGAGGTGATCAACGCCTTCCCGGACCTTTACGCCGCCGAGCTGCTGCGCGGCCAGCGCGCCAAGCTCGGGCTGGCACCGCTGGCAGGCGCTGCGGCCGACCCGGAACGCGACCGCGCCGACACCGCGCTGGGGGACGCCTGGCTGAACCTGCTGCAGAACCAGGCGGTGGACTTCACGCTGGCCTGGCGCCGGCTGGCGTATGCCGCGCAAGGGCAGGAAGCGCCCCTGCGCGGCTTGTTTGCCGAACCCGCGGCGCTGGATCCCTGGTTGCTGCGCTGGCGCGAGCGGATGGCGCAGGACGGCGGCGACGCCAGCGGGCGCGCTGTCGCGATGCGCCGCGTCAACCCCTGGCTCATCCCGCGCAACCACCGGGTGGAGGAGGCGCTGGAGGCGGCCAGCGAATCCGGCGACCTCAGCCCCTTCGAGGAACTCCTGGCCGCACTGGCCGAGCCCTTCGACGAGCGGTCCGATCGCGAGCGCTACGCGGAGCCGGCACCGCGCGAGGTGACGGCGCGCTATCAGACCTTCTGCGGCACCTGAGGGCGGCCCGGCAGTTCGGCCGGCACCTCCGCCCCTGCCTTCGCCCGCGCCTGCGCCTCACCGGCCTGCAGGTGGCGGTTCAGGCGGCCGAGCAGATCCACCAGTTGGCGGACTTCCTCGTCGTTCCAGACGGCGGTCCAGCGCAGGACCGCTGCGAAGTCGCTCGGGTTGCGCTGCTGCCAGAACTGTCGGTGCTGCTCGGTCAGACGCAGGCGCCGAGCCCGCCGGTCGCCCGGGTCCACCTCGATCGCCAGAAAGCCCTTGCGCTGCAGGGCGGCAGCGATCTGCTTGGCGTTCTGGTGCGTCATCGCCAGCGCTGCGGCCACTGCCGACAGGGTGGGAGGCGTGGACTGCGCCTCGATCCAGGACAGCAGCGCCCCCTGTTGGGTGGTGATGCCGCTGGGCGCCAGCTCCCGGTCCAACAGGGTGCGCAGTCGACCGGCCTGCGCCAACAAGAGGCGCAAGGCACGCACCCGGTGGGCATTTGCGGGGGGCAAATCCCCCAGCGCCAGATCCAGCCATTGACGGTCGGAAGACATATTCAATATATTACCTTTCATCGACCGGATGGAGGCGCGACGCCATGATCGCCTTGTTTCCTCATTGCGGATTCCTGTCCGAAACCTCTCGCATGCTGCACATCGCGCAGGCTCTGCGCGAGCGCGGAGAGTCGGTGTGCCTGGCCAGCCACGGCGGGCCCTACCTGAGCGTGCTGCAGGATGCCGGTGAAGACGTGACCTTGCTGGAGCCCCGCCTGGATGCGGCCCGCTGCGAGCGCTTTCTGCGCGACCTGGTGCAGATTGGCCGGCCCGGTGTGCGCCTGCAACCCGCTGAGGAGGTGCGCCAGAGCGTGCAGGCCGAAGCCGAATTCCTGCGGCAGGCCGGTGCCCGTGCCGTGGTGATCGGCTTCACGCTGACCGCCTACCTGTCGTCGCGGGTGGTGGGCCTACCGTTGGTGGCTTCGCACGGTGGGTCCTATGTACCGCCGATGCTGGAGCAGGGCCTGGCGCCCGTTCCCACCACGATGCCGATGCCCGGCGCGGAATGGCTGCCGCGCTGGCTGAAGCGGCGCATGGCCAACAGCGGCACGATGCGCATGAGCGGCCCCACACGCTTCCTCAATGAGGTGGCTGCGGAGTTGGGGGTGGAGCCGGTTCCCACACTGGCGGCCCTGATGCTGGGAGACCTGACGCTGGTGACGGACCTGCCGCAGGTGCTCGGCCTGTCGGCCGAGTCGCTCAACGGTTGGCAGCCGCGTCGCCCGCAGGCCTACCGGGCGGGCACCCGTCTGGTGGCCACCGGACCGCTGTTTGCCCGGCTGGATTGCCCCTTGCCGGAGGCGTTGCAGCCCTTTCTGGACGGTTCGGCGCCGACCGCGCTGGTGGTGCTGTCGTCCAGCACGCCGCAGATGCTGCGGGCCGTGGTGCGCCGGGTGCGGGCGGCGGGGGTGCGGGTGATCGTCGGGGCCACGATCCACGACTACGGGCCGAACGACGACCCCGGGGTGGTGGTCGCCGCCCTGCTGCCCAATCATCGGGTGATGCCGCGGGTGCAACTCGCTGTGACGATGGGGGGCCAGGGCAGCATCCAGACCGCGATGGCCAGCGGCACACCCGTGATCGGCATCCCGCTGCATCCGGAACAGGAACTCAACGTGGACCTGGCCGCCCGCCACGGCGCAGGCCTGGCCCTGGCGCCTCGCCACGTGGATTCACCCCGTCTGACCGATGCCGTCCAGCGCCTGCTCGCCGAGCCGGGTTTCGCGGCCGGGGCGCAGCGCGTCCGGCAGTGGTACGCCGCTGCCGACGGGGCGGGAACGGCGGCCCGGGCGATCCTGGACTGGCTGGAGGCGCGGTCAGCGCCGCTTCATCAGTGACCGGTTGGGGTCACCAAGGCAGGTCAGAGCGCCGGCAGCACCGTGCCGCGGCATTCCCCGAAGCCGATGCGCGCCCGCCCCGAGGCCTCGCACCAGCCGCGGAAGATGACCGCGTCGCCATCGGCCAGAAAGCCGCGGGACTCGGTGTCGCCCTGGGCGCCGGGCAGCTGCAGCGGCTGCCGGCCCGCCTGGGTGAGTTCCATCATCGCCCCGGCTTCGGCTGCGGTGGGGCCGCTGATGGTGCCGCTGCCCAGCAGGTCGCCCACCTGCAGGTTGCAGCCGCCTTCGGTGTGGTGGGTCAACATCTGCGCCGGGGTCCAGTACTGGTGACGAAAGCTCGTTTCGGTCAGGGGCACCGCGCCCAGCCCGGCGGCGCGGCGCGCAGCTGACTCGAGCGCGACGCTGAGCCGGATGTCGAAGCCGCCCTGGGCGCGCTGGGCGTCGTCGATCAGGTGGGGCAGCGGCGCGGGCTCGCCTGGCGCCCGCTCGAAGGCGCAGCGGTAGGGTGCCAGCGCCTCCAGCGTGACGATCCAGGGTGACACGGTGGTGGCGAAGTTCTTGGCCAGGAAGGGCCCCAGCGGCGCCATCTCCCAGCCCTGGATGTCGCGCGCCGACCAGTCGTTGAGCAGGCAGATGCCGAAGAGGTGTTCCTCGGCACGGCCGATGGGGACCGGCTCGCCCAGCGGGTTGGCGGCACCCACCACCAGGCCCAGCTCCAGCTCGTAATCCAGCCAGGCGCAGGGGGCATGGACCGGCGTCTCGGCGCCGGGTGGGCGCAGTTGCCCGCGTGGGCGGCGCACCGCCTGGCCGCTGACGCCGATGCTGGAGACCCGGCCGTGGTAGGCGATGGGCAGCCAGCGGAAGTTGGGCGACACGTCCGGGATGCCGAAGAGCTTGCCGATGTTCAGCGCATGGTGGATCGAGGTGTAGAAGTCGCTGTAGTCGCCGATGCGCAGGGGCAGCGCGTGCTCCACCTCGGACTGCTCCAGCAGCGCCGCGGCGGGAATGGTGGCCGGGGTGTTGGGCAGGGCAAAGAGCGCAAACAGCGCATGCCGCAGCGCCTGCCAGGCGCTGGGGCCCAGGGCGATGAAGTCGTTGAGCTGCGGGCGGGCCGCCAGGGCGGCGGCCTCGACAGCGGCGGGCGGCAGGCAGCCCGCCTGGACCAGCAGGCCGAGGTCGATCACCCGGTCGCCCAGCGCCACCCCGCCACGCCAGGGCTCGGCCGAGCCGGCGCGGCGGAACACGCCGAAAGGCAGGTTCTGGATCGGGAAGTCGCTGCCCGGCTGGTTGGCGCTGACCAGCCAGCTGCGTGCCGCCGGGTCGTGGGTGAAGTCGATGGGGCGCATGCTGTTGTGCTCAGCCGGTCAGGCGGTCGTCGAAGATCGCCACCGCCCGGGTCCAGCCGGCGCTGGCGCCACGGATCTTGTGCGGGAAGCAGCTGATGAAAAAGCCATCCGCTGGCAGCGACTCCAGGTTGTGCAGCTTCTCGAGGTGGCAGTAGCCGATGTCGCGGCCGGCCTTGTGGCCCTCCCAGATCAGGCGGGCGTCCTGGGTTTCGCCGTACTTCTTCGCGGTGTGGACGAAGGGGGCGTCCCAGCTCCAGGCGTCGGTACCGGTCAGGCGCACGCCGCGTTCGAGCAGGTACATCGTCGCCTCGTAGCCCATGCCGCAGCCGCTGGCCACATAGTCGGGCTGGCCGTAGCGGCTGCCGGCGCGGGTGTTGACCACCACGATCTCCAGCGGCTTCAGGCTGTGGCCGATGCGCGCCAGCTCGGCCTCCACATCGGCGGCGGTGACGACGTAGCCGTCGGCAAAGTGGCGGAAGTCCAGCTTCACCCCGGGCTGAAAGCACCAGTCCAGCGGCACCTCGTCGATGGCGATCGAGCGCTCCTTGTCGCCCAGCGCCTGGTTCATCGTGCTGTGGAAGTGGTATGGCGCGTCCAGGTGCGTGCCGTTGTGGGTGGACAGCTGCACCAGCTCCACCGCCCAGCCTTCGCCGTCGGGCAGGTCCTCCTGCTTCAGGCCGGGGAAGAAGGGCGCGATCTGCTCGAAGGTGTCGGCGTGGTGGAAGTACTGGATCTTCGGCGCGAAGGCGGGTGGGTCGGAGACGACGTCGTTCTCCAGGTAGATCGACAGGTCGACGATGCGGCGGCTCATGGCGGGGAGCTCTCCTTTGTTGGGGACACGATCAGGATGGGGCGGCGCTTCAGCGCAGCAACGCCAGGCTTAACGACGGGAAGGCGACCAGCAGCAGCAACACCGCCAGCATCGTCAGCGTGAAGGGCGCGGTGCCGCGGAAGATGTCGCCCAGCGACAGCGGCACGGTGTTGCCCAGCGTGCTCTTGACGACATAGGCGCTGAGGCCGAAGGGCGGTGTGAGCAGCCCGATCTCCACCGCCACCACCGTGATGACGCCGAACCAGATCAGGTTGAGCCCGAACTGCTCGGCCACCGGCAGCATCAGCGGCAGCACGATCAGCAGGATCGACGAGGAGTCGATCACCGTGCCCAGCAGCAGGATCAGCAGGATGTAGATCAGCAGGAACACCGCCACCCCGAACCCGGCCGCGGCCATCCAGGCGACCAGGGCCTGAGGGGTGCCGCTCATGGCCAGCATGCGGGTGTAGATGTTGGCGCAGATGATCAGGAAACTCACCGCCACGGTGACATGGCCGGTTTCGGTCAACACGCCCCAGAAACCCCGCCAGCTCAGCTTGCGGCGCAGCAGCGCGACGGCCAGCGCCATCGCCGCGCCCACCGCGCCGGCCTCGGTGGCGGTGAACAGGCCGGCGTAGATGCCGCCCAGCACGGAGCCGATCAACAGCACCACCGGCAGCAGTTTGCGCAGCATCTCGCCCAGCGGCATCGGCATCAGCGGCTGGTCGTCCTCCTGCCCGGTGGGCGCCTTCAGGTAGACCATCTCCGGGCGCAGGTGGGCCATCAGCAGGATCAGCAGCGCATAGGCCAGCGCCAGCAGCAGGCCGGGCAGGATGCCGGCGGTGAACAGGTCGCCCACCGACTGGTTGGACAGGAAGCCGTAGAGGATCATCAGCAGGCTGGGCGGGATCAGCATGCCCAGCACCGAGGAGCCCGCCACCACCCCGACCGCGAAGCGCGGCTGGTAGCCGAAACGCAGCATCTGCGGCACCGCCACCCGGGTGAACACCGCAGCCGAGGCGATCGAGATGCCGGTGATGGCGGCGAACACCGCATTGGCCGCCACGGTGGCCACTCCGAGCCCGCCGCGGATGCGGCGGAAGGCCTGGTGCGCCACCTCGAAGGCGTCCTTGCCCACGTCCGCATGGGCCACCAGGAAGCCGGTCAGCACGAACAGCGGCACCACGCCGAAGACGTGGCTGGCCACCGAGTCGCTCACCGCCTGGGCCAGCAGGTTGGCCGCCACCGTGACGTCATCGCGGATCAGCCACACGCCGATGAAACTCAGCACCCCCAGGGTGATGGCCACATGCAGGCCGGCGTAGATCAGCAGCAGCATCAGCAGCAGCGAACCCAGCGCAATGGCGACGCTGCTCATGGCTGCCCCTCGGCGGCGCTGCGGCGGCTCTGCAGTCGCTGCAGGTCGCGCCCCATCAGCAGCAGGTAACACAGGGTGGTCATGCCCAGACCGATCAGCGTGATCAGGCGGATCGGCCACACCGGTGCCTGGAAGTCCCCCACCGCACCGACGTACTCGCGCGAACGCACCGAGTCCACCAGCGGCGTCCAGCTGGCCCAGAGGATGACCCCGAGCAGCAGCGCCCCCACCGCATGGAAGGTGGCGTGCAGCGCATCGGCGGCGACCGGGCGGCTGCGCTGCAGCCGCTCCAGCAGCACGTCCGCGCGAGTGAAACGGCCCACCCGCAGCGTGTCGGCCAGCTGCAGAAAGACGATGCCGACGATGGACATCGACACCAGCTCCGGCACCCCGCGCACCGGAGCGGACAGCAGGTTGCGGCCCAGCACGTCGGCATTGATGAGCAGCATCAGCGCCAGGATCCAGAGCGTGCCCAGCGCATTCATCGCGGCCATCAGGTGGTGCAGGCCACCCGGCAGCGTGCCGCCGTAGGACATCTGTGGCGATGAGGGCTCCACCTCACTTGCTCCAGTCGCGCGGCAACGGGGTGCCGGCCTTGGCCAGGGCCCCGACGTAGGCCTTCAGCACGGCATCGCCGGGCAGGCCGCGTCCCTGGGCGTCGTTGGCCCAGGTGCGCGCCACCGGCCCCAGCGAGTCGGCCCAGCGCTTGCGCTCCGCCTCGCTCAGCGATGTGACCTTGGCGCCGCTGTCCACCATCTTCTGCATCAGCGCCGTGACGGCCGCGCCCTGCTGCTTCGAGTAGGCCTCCATCCAGGCGTCGCCGGCTTCGCGGAAGGCCTTCTGCACCTCCGGCGGCAGGCGGTCGAAGCGGCCCTTGTTGATGGCCACGCCGCCCGCGAACATCGAGCCGAAGTTCACCTTGGTGACGTACGGGGCCACCTCGTGCAGCTTGGCGGCCCAGGCGCCGGTGGTGAACACCAGCGCACCGTCGGACACGCCGGACTTGATGTCCTCGTAGTAGGTGTTCAGCGAGCCGGCCACCGCCACGGCGCCGGTGCCCTTGACCCAGTTGGCCGAAGGGCCGGGGGCGCTGAGCTTCTTGCCCTGCAGGTCTTCCAGCTTGGTGATCGGGAACTTGGACCAGACGTGGTACGAGTCCAGCGCCATGCCGCCGAGGTAGACCAGTCCGTTCTTGGTCCAGGCGTCGCCCATGGCGGGCACCGACTGCTGCAGCTCGGCCACGCTGCGGCTGACCAGGCCGACGTCGTCGCTGCCGAAGGGGGTGAAGTAGCTGACGTTCTGCAGCGGGAACTTCGGCGCCTCGAAGATGGTGCTGACAATGGCCAGGTCGGCCACCCCGTCGGCCACGCCCTTCGATTCGGAGCCGAGCTTGAGCAGCGTGCCGCCCCAGGCCTTGGTCCACTCGATGCGGTATTTGCCGCCGGCGGCGGCCAGGCGCTTGTCCACCTCCGGCATCAGCACCTCATCGACCAGCTTGACCCAGAGGAACACCGGCGGGTGGCCGGCTGCGGCGGTGAGTTTGATCACCTGCTGTGCGTTCACGGGGGCGGCAGCGAGACTGCCCAGCGCGGCCACGGCGGCGGCCAGGGGGATGGATCGGCGGCGGAAGGTCATGGAGTCTCCGTGCGCCGGTCAAAACCGGCAAGGTGTTGTGAATGGAAGTTTCATACGTTGAAGGCTTAGCCAGCTACGGCGGCCCCGAGTCATGCGTGCACATTCGTAAGGGTGTGGGCGAAGCGTTGACAGGGGACGTGCAGGCCGGGTATTGAGCTGCGTAATCCATGCCCCACGGCGAGCTGTAGGACGTCCGGGATGCCGAGGTGGTGGACACACCGAAGGCCACACCGTGTCTGGCGCGGGCCTTGGCCCAACGGCGAGGCAGGCACGGACCCCCGCGCAGTCAGAGACCTTGCGCATGCGCGCAAGTATTTTGCTCGGGAATTGGGAGATCGCGCGTCCTTCTGTGGCTTGCCGCGAGGCGTTTGCTGCAGAGCGCATCGAAAAGCCTTCGGGCGTACAGTGATGAGCCACGGGCGCGGGAAGTCGGATCGCGGCGTAGTACCGAAGAAGCTGGCGAACAAGGCTGCAGAAGCTCCTGCGGCGGCGGAGGCGGTGGAGGGAAGGCGGCGAGCCGAGGAAATGCTGTTGCAGCGCGCATGTCCCGGCGATCGAGCCGGGTCTACGACATGGGAAGTGCGCTCGATGGGCGACAGACGGCAAGAGGCCGTCGTGGTGCGAAGTTCGCCGGACTGCTGCACCACATCTACGCGGTCGAACGCCTGCGGGCGGCCTGCCTCGCGGTCCAACGCGATGCGGCTGCCGGGGTGGACGGCCAGACTTGCAAGCGGGTACGGACAAGCGCTGGAAGAGAACCTTCTGGACTTGTCCGACCGGCTGGCCCGAGGGAGTATCGACCCCAGCCAGTGAAGAGGGTGTACATCGACAAGACCGACGGGGAGCAAAGCGCCCTCTGGGCGTGCCCGCGCTGGAGGACAAGATTGTCCAGAGAGCGGCGGTCGAAGTCCTGAACGCCATCTACGAACAGGACTTCCTCGGGTTCAGCTACGGCTTCAGGCCGGGGAAAAGCGCGCACAACGCGCTGGACGCCGTGGCCGTGGGTGTGTGGAACTGAAAGCGGGTGAACTGGATACTCGATGCGGACATCAGCAAGTTCTTCGACACCATCGAACACGACCAAGCTGATCAAGTTCCTCGAGCATCGCGTGGCTGATGCGCGCGTGGTGCGGCTGATCGAAATGGCTGTACGCGGGCGTGCTGGAAGAGCGGGCTGACGCACGGTGAGCTGGGTACGGTGCAAGGCGGCAGCATCAGTCCGCTGCTGGCGAACATCTACCTGCACTACGCGTTTGACCTGTGGGGTCGAGCAATGGAGGGCAGACACGCCCAAGGCGACGTGATCGTGGTGCGGTATGCCGACGATTGGGTGGCCGGGTTCCAGTACCGGGATGATGCCGAGCGCTTCGAGCGCGCGGTGGCCCAGCGGCTGGGCCAGTTCGGGCTGAAGCTACCCTGAGAAGACGCGGCTGATCGAGTTCGGGCGCTACGCCCGGGAGAGCCGACGCCGCAGAGGGCAGAGACAAACCGGACACCTTCGACTTCCTGGGCTTCACGCACTGCTGCGGCAAGACCAGGAAGGGCAAGTTGATGGTGCTGAGGTCACCAGCGGCAAGCGCCTTCGCGCCAAGCTGCTGGCGGTGAAGACGAGGTTGAAGGCGGATGCACCAGCCCATTGCCGAAGCAGGGCCGGTACCCGCGAGCGGTGGTGGCTGGACATGGCCGCTACTTCGCCAGTGCCCTGCACCGGGGCGCGTGTGCGGCCTTCCGGTTCCAGGTGGGCAGACTGTGGCATCGCACGCTGTGCCGCCCCAGTCAATCGGTTACCGCCCGTTGGAAGCGCACGCACAGACGTCGCCACTGGTTGCCATCCCCACGCATCTGCCACCCGTACCCGAACCAGCGTCTGATCGTCACACCTAAGGTAGGAGCCCGTATGCGGTAGTGCCGCACGTCGGATCTGTGAAGGGTGATGGGTGACTGTCATTCCTACTTCGACTCGG
>JADJCH010000059.1 GCA_016703325.1 Burkholderiales bacterium
GGTTCTCCGTGCGCCGGTCAAAACCGGCAAGGTGTTGTGAATGAAAGAGTCATACGTTTAAGGCTTAGCCAGCTACGGCGGCCCCGAGTCATGCGTGCACATTCGTAAGGGTGTGGGCGAAGCGTTGACAGGGGACGCAGGCCGGGTATTGAGCTGCGTAATCCATGCCCCACGGCGAGCTGTGGGACGTCCGGGGTGCTGAGGTGGTGGAGACACACCGAAGGCCACACCGTGTCTGGCGCGGGCCTGGCCCAACGGCGAGGCAGGCACGGACCCCGCGCAGTCAGAGACCCCGCGCATGCGCGCAAGCACCTTGCCGGGGAACCGGGAGATCGCGCGCCCTTTCTGTGGTTTGCCGCGAGGTGTTTGCTGTAGAGTGCATCGAAAAGCCTTCGGGTGTACAGTGATGAGCCATGGGCGCGGGAAGTCGGATCGCGGCGTAGTACCGAAGAAGCTGGCGAACAAGGCCGGTGGGGGGAAGTCCCGCGGCGGCGGAGGCGGTGGAGGGAAGGCGGCGAGCCAAGGGAAATGCTGTTGCAGCGCGCGTCCCGGCGATCGAGCCGGCTCTACGAGGGCGCGGGAAGTGCGCTCGATGGCATACGACAGACGGCCCGCAGAATGGGCAAAGACGGCCGTCGTGGTGCGAAGTTCGCCGGACTGCTGCACCACATCTACGCGGTCGAACGCCTGCGGGCGGCCTACCTCGCGGTCCAACGCGATGCGGCTGCCGGGGGACGGCCAGACTTGGGCGGGTACGGACAAGCGCTGGAAGAGAACCTTCTGACTTGTCCGACCGGCTGGCCTGAGGGGGTATCGCGACCCCAGCCAGTGAAGAGGGTGTACATCGACAAGACCGATGGGGAGCAAGCGCTCCTCTGGGCGTGCCCGCGCTGGAGGACAAGATTGTCCAGAGAGCGACGGTCGAAGTCCTGAACGCCATCTACGAACAGGACTTCCTCGGGTTCAGCTACGGCTTCAGGTCGGGGAAAAGCGCACAACGCGCTGACGCCGTGGCTGTGTGTGGAGCAAGCGGGAGGAACTGGATACTCGATGCGGACATCAGCAAGTTCTTCGACACCATCGAACACGACTGGCTGATCAAGTTCATCGAGCATCGCGTGGCTGATGCGCGCGTGGTGCGGCTGATCAAGAAATGGCTGTACGCGGGCGTGCTGGAAGAGGGCAGGCTGACGCACAGTGAGCTGGGTACGGTGCAAGGCGGCAGCATCAGTCCGCTGCTGGCGAACATCTACCTGCACTACGCGTTTGACCTGTGGGTCGAGCAATGGAGGAGACACGCCCGGGGCGACGTGATCGTGGTGCGGTATGCCGACGATTGGGTGGCAGGTTCCAGTACCGATGATGCCGAGCGCTTCGAGCGCGCGGTGGCCCAGCGGCTGGGCCAGTTCGGGCTGAAGCTGCACCCTGAGAAGACGCGGCTGATCGAGTTCGGGCGCTACGCCCGGGAGAGCCGACGCCGCAGAGGGCAGAGCAAACCGGACACCTTCGACTTCCTGGGCTTCACGCACTGCTGCGGCAAGACCAGGAAGGGCAAGTTCATGGTGCTGAGGATCACCAGCGGCAAGCGCCTTCGCGCCAAGCTGCTGGCGGTGAAGACGGAGTTGAGAAGGCGGATGCACCAGCCCATTGCCGAGCAGGGCCAGTACCTGCGAGCGGTGGTGGCTGGACATGGCCGCTACTTCGCCGTGCCCTGCAACGGGGCGCGTGCAGGCCTTCCGGTTCCAGGTGGGCAGACTGTGGCATCGCACGCTGTGCCGCCGCAGTCAGACCAAGCACCTGCCTTGGAAGCGCATGCACAAGATCGTCGCCCACTGGTTGCCATCCCCACGCATCTGCCACCCGTACCCGAACCAGCGTCTGATCGTCACGACCCAAGGCAGAGGAGCCGTATGCGGTAGTGCCGCACGTACGGATCTGTGAAGGGGGTGATGGGTGACTGTCATTCCTACTTCGACTGACGATACGCAAGCAATACGCATTGTGAACCGAGGGCCGAGCGGGTGGCTTGCGCTGCCGGTTCCACGCCCTGGGCGCCGCCCCACCGATCCATCGTGACCACCTCGCAATGCGCCGCTCTGGGGGTGATGCCAGGTTCCGCTTGAACCCCTGCTGCCTGTGCGCTAGGAGGGGTGTCAGTTGGGCGGGCGATCCAGTCTTGACAGTGTAGTTATCGCATATACACTAAATTCGATGCCAAGCTACGATCCACGCAAAAGCGCCGCGAACTTGCGCAAGCACGGTCACGACCTGCCAGCCTGTGAGGAAGCGCTGGATGGGCCCATGCTCACCCGTGAGGACCGCTCAGAGGTCTACGGCGAACAGCGCTTCGTGAGCCTGGGCTTGGCGATGGGGAAAGTGGTGGTGCTGGTATGGACCGACCGAGAGGACGGCCCCCGTTTGATTTCCTGCCGAGACGCAGAACGCCATGAGCAAAAAGCCTGCTTCCGTGCCTACCCAAAGTGCTGACGTGCCCTGCGACCCTGCGGATGAGAAGGCCACCCTGGCGTTCTGGGCTACCGCCGAGAAGCACACGGGTCTGGAGGAGCTCCGCGCCAAGCGGGGACGGCCCAAGAAGGCAGAGGCCGACCTGAAGGAGCAGATCGCGCTTCGCGTCGACAAGGAGGTGCTTGAGTGGTACCGGTCTCTGGGCGCGGGTTGGCAGACGCGCATGAATGCCGTTCTGAAGGCCTACCGGGACGCGAGCCTGTGACCTCGACGGCCGGCGCCTGAGTGGGCATGAGTCGCTGCAGGTATTGTTGGCTCGGCCAACCCTTCAGATTCCCTGCGCCTCGAGACATCCTCGCCCGCCGCCCGCACCTTTCAGAGATCCCGCCGCAAATTGTTCCGACGGTCAGTGGCTTGCACGGTGGGCCCCTATAAAAATCATCTACTCAGCGCGAGTGACTTGAGAGGCGTCAGTAGCCACTGAAGTCGCTGCGCGGCATGACTGAGAACGACTCGTTGCCCTCTTCAAAGAGGATGGTGTGGTCACCTTCATGCTGAACCGTGTATCCCCATCGCGTCGCGACTTGCTTAATGAATTGTCTTGTAGTCCCTGACGGCAGGCCAAGTTCAGTGTCCACTCGGGCAAAGTGTATTACTTGGCTATTCAGATCAGCGGGTCTTGATCCCATCCAGGACTGAAGCATGGCGAGCTTGTCGGCGTCCGAGTAGGCGGGAGGCTCAGGCGCTGGAGCCCTTGTCGGATCGCTTGTCGTCCTCATAATATTTCCAAGCTTGGCAATTGCCTTGCTGATCTTTGAGGCTGCAGGTCCAAGTGCAGCTCTGAGATTCCCATCCTGACGATTCGATTCGTAAAGGGCAGCAGTGACTCCAATCAAGTCTGTCGGGAGATGAAAGGTGTCCTCGCCGCCTCTAGGTAGGATTATGAAATTCCGCTCGCGTGAAAGGCGGCCGACGAATAGACCAAGTTCGAAGATGATGTTGTCGCGGACCGCTTGCTTCTGCTCGCCGCGGATTCGGACGACATCGTCAGGCGAAAAGATGAATACTCCGAATTCAGCGGTCTCAAGCACATTAATAAGTGACTCAAGGGCAAATTTAGAGGGCTCAAAAACACCTTGGCTCCAAACGGTAACTTCGGCGTAGGGTTCGAGGTTCTCTTGAAGCGCGTAGGCAACCTCGACGCTTTCCGAGGACGATGCGATGAAGAGTGAGGGTTTCATGGACGCACGGTAGCGTAGGTGGTTTTTCTGACGTCTAACGAATGAAAGGGACTTCCCCATCCCAGGCTCCGCGAGCGGCCGCTTGCAAGCCGCTCACGAAGGCCGTTTGCAGATGTGCATCTCAATAACACCGAACGATGCTTAACGACATCGGGACTTTCCGAATGAAGTTTTTTGTCCAGCGTCTGACTGACGTTGAAGCCACTGAGCTGGGTTCGCCTGGAGGGCCTCGGTTCGCACCGATCGGCTGCCTCGCCGCCCCGGCCTCTGGTGTGATGCTGTCGATCCACACATACGCCCTCCCTGTCAGCTCCCTGCGCGCAACGCGCGTCAGGCATTTGCACAATTTGCATTGCAGCTTACCGACGCCCCTCGCCCCTGTCCACGCAGCAGGTCAAACGGCAACCGCGAACAATGTCACGGAAGCCAGTGCAGCTTCAGGTCGGCTGCTCTGCCAGCAGCGGGCACCGCTGGATGGCGGCCAGTTCCTGTTGGAGTGACTCTCTGGCCAGCGCGGTGTCGTAGGCCGCCTGCCCGCGCAGCCACCAGCCGTCGGTCAGGCCGAAGTAGCGGCAAAGCCGCAGGTCGGTGTCGGCAGTGATGGAGCGCCGACCGGCGACGATGGCGCTGATGCGCGGTGCGGGAACGCCGATGTCCTTGGCCAAGCGGGACTGGGTCAGGCCCAGCGGCTTCAGGAAGTCCTCTTGAAGCAGCTCGCCGGGCGGTGCGGGGGGAACGGTTCGCATGCGTGTTCCTTCTGCGGCCAGCCGTGTGGGGCGATTTCGCCGCAGGGGTGAACGGTAGACACCGCGGCCCCCGCTGGCAAGCGCATCCGCTAAGCTCCCCGCCCAGTTGAACGTCCCTTGAACGGAGAGAAGTCTTGATTGCATCGCTGTTCCCGCTCGGCTGGGCGCATTACCTGGCGGGTGGGTTGATCATTGGGCTGGGTGTGGCCCTGTTGTATGTGACCACCGGCCGGCTGGCCGGGATGAGTTCGGTGTTTTCTTCGAGCTGGTCGTTTGTGTCGCAGCGGCCCTTCTTCCAGCAGCCGCGCTGGCTGGAGAGTCGGGTGTGGCGGCTGCAGATGGCCCTCGGCCTGGTGGCCGGGGCGGGGCTGTGGTGGGTGTGGCTGGGGCCGACGCAGGCGCTGGACACGCAGGTGCCGGCCTGGCGGCTGCTGCTGGGTGGGGTGGTGGCCGGGTATGGCGCGCGGCTGTCCGGCGGCTGCACCTCCGGGCATGGCATCTGCGGCATGGGGTCGCTGAAGCTGCCGTCGCTGCTGGCGGTGGGCGTCTTCATGGCCACGGGTTTCCTCACCGCGGGGGTGCTGGCATGAGCGGCGGCAACGGGTTGGGAGCCGGGGCGACCCGGGCCGGGGCCTTGGCGGGCAAGGGCAGGCCGGCGGCGCAGGGGATGGGCGCCGCGCTGGCGACGGTGGCGGCGGGGGCGTTGTTCGGTTTTGGCCTGGCGCTGTCGGGCATGGTGCGGCCGGAGGTGGTGCTGTCCTTCCTGGGTTTTCAGGACTGGGGCCTGATGCTGGTGATGGGCGGCGCGCTGACGGTGGCGCTGGCGGTGTATCAGGTCTACCCACGGCGCTCCGGCGGGCCGCTGCTGGGCGGGGGTTTCGAGGCCCACAGTGCGCGGATGCAGCGCGAAACCTTTGTGGGGGCGGCGCTGTTCGGCGTGGGCTGGGGCTTGTCCGGCGTTTGCCCGGGGCCGGCGATCGCCGGGCTGGGCACGGGCAACCTGGACATGCTCTGGGTGCTGGCGGGCCTGGCCATCGGCGCCGGCCTGCACGGCTGGACGCAGCCAGCCGCTGCGGCGCCGGCGCAGGCGGGCTGAGCTGGCTGAGTTGGCGGCGGGGCTGCCGGGCGCAGCCGGTCCGGTCGTGGCAGGGGGAGCGGTAGCGGGAACTGCCGCTCAGACGCTCAGGCGCTCAGAACCTGTGAATGAACCGGCCGTGATCGAGGGGCGCCTGTGGGCGTGGACAGAGGGCGTGGAGGGTTCGTTCACAGGTTCTCATACCAGCAGCAGCGCCCGGAAGTCGTTGACGTTGGTGTAGGTCGGCCCGGTGACCACCAGGTCGCCGATCGAAGCGAAGGCGGTGTAGGCGTCGTGGCGGGCCAGGTGCTCGGCGAAGTTCACGCCGGCCGCGGCCGCGCGGGCCAGGGTGTCCGGGGTGACGAGGGCGCCGGCGTTGTCCTCCACGCCGTCGATGCCGTCGGTGTCTGCCGCCAGGGCCCAGACGTTGGACTCAGCCTGCAGCGCCAGCGCGCAGCCGAGCAGGAACTCGCCGGCCCGCCCGCCGCGGCCCGGCTTCTGCCCAGGGGGCGGGCGCACCGTCACCGTCGTTTCTCCGCCGGAGAGGATGACGCAGGGCTTCGGGAAGGGCGTGTCGTGCTGCGCCACCGAGCGGGCCAGCGCGGCATGCATGCGGCCGATGTCGCGGCTCTCGCCCTCGATTTCGTCGGAGAGGATGTGCGCCGCCACGCCGGCCGAGCGGGCCAGCGCCGCAGCGGCTTCCAGGCTCTGGCGCGGGGTGGCGATCATGCGCAGCTCGTGGCCGGCAAAGCGGGCGTCGCCGGGTTTGGGGGTCTCGAAGGCGCCGCTCTCCAGCCCGGCGCGGGCGGCGGGCGGCAGGGCGATGCCGTGGCGGTCCAGGATGGCCAGGGCATCGGCGCAGGTGGTCGGGTCCGGCACGGTGGGGCCGCTGGCGATGACGGCCGGGTCGTCGCCGGGCACGTCGGAGATCAGCAGCGTCAGCACCCGCGCCGGGGCGCACAGGGCGCCGAGCCGCCCCCCCTTGAGGGCCGAGAGGTGCTTGCGCACGCAGTTCATGGCGTCGATCGGCGCGCCGCTGGCCAGCAGGGCGCGGTTGACGGCCTGCTTGTCCTCGAAGCTCAGGCCCTCGGCCGGCGCGGCCAACAGTGCCGAGCCACCGCCGGAGATGAGGCAGAGCACCAGGTCGTCCGCGGTCAGCCCGCGGGTGAGCTCGACGATGCGCTGCGCCGCGCGCCGGCCGGCCTCGTCCGGCACCGGGTGGGCGGCTTCGACCACCTCGATGCGGCCCGGTTGGGCCTTGTAGGCGGGCGGCACATGGTCGTAGCGCGTCACCACCAGGCCGGACAGCGGTGCGTCCGCCGGCCAGAGCGCGTCCACCGCTGCGGCCATCGCCCCGCCGGCCTTGCCCGCGCCGATCACCAGCGTGCGGCCCCTGGGCGGCGCCGGCAGCTGGCCGGCCAGCACCACCGCCGGCTGGGCCCGCTGGACGGCGGCGTCGTACAGCGCGCGCAGGAAGCCGCGGGGGTCGTGGGTGGGGTCGAGGGTCCGGGGCATCGCAGAGGCTTCAGCGGTGAGGGTTTGACGGTGGAGTGACGCGAAGTATCAGCCTTCCGAAACAGGGTGGTTCGCCATCAGCTCCAGCGCCTTGACCAGCGCGGAGTGGTCCAGCTGGTCCCAGCCCTGGGCGGCGCAGGCGTTCATCAGCTGCGCCGCGCCCGAAGTCTGCGGCAGCGCCACGCCCATGGCCTTGGCACCCTGCAGCGCCAGGTTCAGGTCCTTCTGGTGCAGGGCGATGCGGAAGCCTGGGTTGAAGGTGCGCTTGATCATGCGCTCGCCGTGCACCTCCAGGATGCGGCTGGAGGCGAAGCCGCCCATCAGCGCCTGGCGCACCTTGGCCGGGTCCGCGCCGGCCTTGCTGGCGAAGACCAGCGCCTCGCCCACCGCGGCGATGTTCAGCGCCACGATGATCTGGTTGGCCACCTTGGTGGTCTGGCCGGCGCCCACCGGGCCGACGTGGGTGATGTTCTTGCCCATCAGCGCGAACAGCGGCTGAACGCGGGCGAAGGCCGCCTCGCTGCCGCCGACCATGATGGTCAGGCTGGCGGCCTTGGCGCCCACCTCGCCGCCGGACACCGGAGCGTCCAGGTAGTCGGCCCCCAGCGCGGCGATGCGCTCGGCGAACTGCTTGGTCTCGATCGGCGAGATGCTGCTCATGTCCACGACCAGCTTGCCGGCGCTCAGGCCGGCAGCGACGCCGTTCTCACCGAACAGCACCTTCTCGACGTCCGGCGTGTCCGGCACCATCGTGAAGACGATGTTGGCGCGTTCGGCCACTTCCCGGCCGCTGGCGCAGGCAACGGCGCCCGCGTCGGTCAACGCGGCCGGTGCCGCACCGCGGGTGTGGACGAACAGCCGATGCCCGGCGGCCAGCAGGTGGGCCGCCATCGGCGCACCCATGATGCCCAGGCCGATGAAGCCGAGGTTGAGGGAGGAGGTCGTGGGGGTGGTCATGGTGGAGTCCTGTCAAGAAGTGAGTCGTTCGATCCCGCCCCGCCCCGCATCGAAGCCCCTCCCCCCTCGTGGGGGAGGGGTTGGGGTGGGGGCTGCGGTTGGGGAGCCGGACAGGATCAATACTGCGCGGCGAGGGGCCCTGCACCCGGATCGCGGTACTTGTCGGCCAGCGCCTGCGTCTGCATGCGCAGCACGCCCAGGTCGCTGCCCACGGCGACGAAGGTCATGCCCTGGGCGAGGTAGCGGCGCGCGTCCGCTTCGGCGGGCGAGAGGATGCCGGTGGGCTTGCCGGCGGCGCGGGCGGCGGCCTGCACCGCGGCGATCGCTGCCTGCACCTCCGGGTGGTTGGGCTGGCCGAGGTGGCCGTAGGCGGCCGCCAGGTCCGAGGGGCCGATGAAGAGGCAGTCCACCCCGTCCACCGAGGCGATCTCGGCAGCCGCGGCCACCGCGGCGCGGGTCTCGATCTGCACGATCACGCAGATCTCGTCGTTGACGCGCTGAAAGTAGTCCGGCACCGCGCCGTAGCGGTTGCTGCGCTGCGACACCGACACCCCCCGCACGCCCAGTGGCGGGTAGCGGGTGGCGGCCACCGCGGCGCGGGCCTGTTCGGCGCTGTCCACCATCGGGATCAGAAAGTTGTGGCAGCCCGCGTCCAGCAGCCGCTTGAGCTGCACCGTGTCGTTCCAGGAGGGGCGCACCACCGGCGCACTCGGGCTGTCCTTGAGCGCCATCAGCTGGGGGATCAGCGTCAGCACGTCGTTGGGCGCATGTTCGGCGTCCAGCAGCAGCCAGTCGAAGCCGGCCACGCCGACCACCTCGGTGGTGATCGGGCTGCCCAGCGACAGCCAGCAGCCGATCTGCGTGCGGCCGGCCCGCAGGGCCTGGCGGAAGGTGTTCGGGAACGCGGAGTAAGGGGGGCGGCTCATCCAGGGTCCTGTTCTGGGATCAGCGCACCAGGCAGGGGCGCTTGGGATCAAACTTCCAGCCGGGGATCAGGCACTGCATCGCGATGGCGTCGTCGCGGGCGCCCAGGCCGTGCTGCAGGTAGAGCTGGTGGGCCTTCTCGACCTCCACCATGTCCAGCTCGACACCCAGGCCGGGCTTCTTCGGCACCGCGACGTGGCCACCGACGATGGGCAGTGGCTCCTTCGTCAGGCGCTGGCCGTCCTGCCAGATCCAGTGGGTGTCGATGGCGGTGACCTTGCCCGGCGCGGCGGCGCCCACATGCGTGAACATCGCCAGGCTCACGTCGAAGTGATTGTTGGAGTGCGAGCCCCAGGTCAGGCCCCAGTCGCGGCAGGTCTGCGCCACGCGCACCGAACCGGCCATGGTCCAGAAGTGCGGGTCGGCCAGCGGGATGTCCACGCTCTGCAGGCTGAGCGCATGCACGAACTGGCGCCAGTCGGTGGCGACCATGTTGGTGGCCGTGGGCAGGCCGGTGGCGCGGCGGAACTCGGCCATCACCTCGCGGCCGGAGAAGCCGCCCTCGGCGCCGCAGGGGTCCTCGGCATAAGCGACCACGCCGCGCATGCGCTGGCCCAGGCGGATGGCGTCCTTGAGCAGCCAGCCGCCGTTGGGGTCGAGGGTGACGCGCGCATCCGGAAAGCGCTCGTGGATCGCGGTGACGGCGTCCACCTCCGCATCGCCGGCCAGCACGCCGCCCTTGAGCTTGAAGTCGTTGAAGCCGTACTTCTCGCGCGCGGCCTCGGCCAGGCGCACCACCGACTCGGGTGTCATCGCCGTCTCGTGGCGCAGGCGGAACCAGGCGTTGACCGCGTCCGGCTCACTGGCGTAGGGAAGATCGGTCTTGCTGCGGTCGCCGACGAAGAAGAGGTAGCCCAGCATCTCCACCGAGTCGCGCTGCCGGCCCTCGCCCAGCAGGTCGCAGACCGGCAGGCCCAGGTGCTGGCCGAGCAGGTCCAGCATGGCGGACTCGATGGCGGCGAGTGCGTGGATCGTGATGCGCAGGTCGAAGGTCTGCAGGCCGCGCCCGCCGCTGTCCCGGTCGGCAAAGGCCTTCTGCACCGCCTGCAGCACCGCGAGGTGGTTGCCCACCGGCTGGCCGACGACCAGCGCCGCAGCGTCCTCCAGCGTCTGGCGGATCTTCTCGCCGCCGGGCACCTCGCCCACGCCGGTGCGGCCGGCCGAATCGGTCAGCACCAGCAGGTTGCGGGTGAAGAAGGGCGCGTGCGCGCCGCTGAGGTTGAGCAGCATGCCGTCGCGCCCCGCAACGGGGATGGCGCGCAGCGACTGGATGGTGGGAGTGGAAGCAGTCATGGCAGGAAACGGGTGTTCATCAAGCGGCCGCCGCGGATCCGGCTTTGCCGGGCCGCCGGGGGCGCCCCCTTGAGGGGGAGCGCCGCAGGCGCTGCGGGGGTGGGCCCATCAATCTGCAGTGATCTTGCGGGTCTCGATCAGCTGCTTCCAGCGCGCGTTCTCCCGCGCCTGGTAGGCCACGAACTGCTCGGGCGTGTTGCCCACGATCTCCAGCCCCACCGAAGTGAACTGCTGCTTGAGCTTGGGGTCGGCCAGTGCGGCCAGCAAACCTTCATGCATCTTGGCGCGGACGTCGGCGGGCAGGCCCTTGGGGCCGACCACGGCCTGCCAGGACTGCACGTCGGCGCCCTTGATGCCCGACTCGCCCAGCGTGGGCACGTTGGGCAGCAGCGGCGAGCGTTTCTCGCTGGTGATGGCCAGCACCTTGAGCTTGCCGGCGTTGATGTGCTGCAGCACCGAGTTGATGTTCATGAAGCCGGCGTCCACCTGGCCGCCCAGCAGGTCGGAGATGGCCGGGCCACCGCCCTTGTAGGGAATGTGCGCGCCGGAGGTGCCGGTCTGCAGCCAGAACAGCTCGGCCGTCAGGTGGTCGGACGAGCCGTTGCCGGAGGAGGCAAAGCTCATCTTGTCCGGGTGGGCCTTGAGGTGGGCCAGCACGTCGGCCACCGACTTGTGCGGCGAGCTGGCCGGCACCACCAGCACATTGGGCGCGGCCACCAGCACGGTGAGGTAGTCGAAGTCCTTGCCGGCGTCGTAGGGCACGGACTTGAGCAGGTGGGGCGCAATCACCAGCGGGCCCAGCGAGGTCACCAGGAAGGTGTAGCCGTCCGGCGCCGCACGCTTGACCTGGGCCGCCCCGATGGTGCCGGTGGCGCCGGCCTTGTTCTCGACCACGAAGGTCTGGCCCAGGCGCTCCTGCAGCCTCTGGCCGACCGCGCGGGCCACGGTGTCCGAGGCCCCGCCGGGCGGGAAGGGCACCACCAGCGTGACGGGTTTGTCCGGCCAGGCGAAGGCTGGGGCGGTCAGCGCGGCGCCGAGGGTCAAGGCGGTGGCCAGGGTGAACAACTTCTTCATCGGGTGTCTCCGTGGGATGAGGGCGGATTGTTGTCAGTCATCGTACAACTGCGAGCGAAATTGTCAATCCTCGCTGACCCCGCCTCAGCAGGGATCCAATGGGCTTCGATGGGTCTCAGTCCGCGGCAGCGAAGGCGCGGCGGCGGCGCTCGCGGCTGTTGGCCAGGTGGGTGCGCATCGCGGCGCGGGCGGCATCGGCGTCCTGCGCGGCGATGGCGTCGTAGATGCTTTCATGTTCCGCATGCACCCGGCGCAGGTAGGCCAGGCGGGCCGGATCCAGGGTGGGGGGCGAGGACTCGACGGCGGGCTCGCTGTTGTTCTGGCCTTCCAGCCGGGCCCGCGGGATGATCTGCAGGCCCAGGGTGGCCAGCAGTCCGGCAAAGTGTTCGTTCTGCGTGGCGCGGGCGATTTCGCTGTGGAACACGAAGTCCGCGGCCACCGCGTCCCGGCCGGCCTCGATGGCGGCTGAAAACGAGTGAAGCGCTTCACGCATGGTGCGCAGGTTGTCCGGTTGGCGGCGCTGCGCGGCCAGGCCGGCGGCCTCGGTCTCGACGCCGATGCGCAGCTCCAGCACCGCCACCACATCGCGCAGGGTGGCGAGCTGCTGCGGGTCGATGCGAAAGGCGGTGGCATCGTCCGCCGGCGTGCTGGCCACGAAGGTGCCGATGCCGTGGCGCGTCTCCACCAGCCCGGCGGCCTGCAGGCGCGACAGGGCCTCGCGCACGACGGTGCGGCTGACGCCGAACTCGGTCATGAAGGCCGCCTCGGTGGGCAGCTTGTCGCCCACCGCCAGGCCGCCGCCGCGGATGCGTTCGCGCAGCGCCTCCACAACGTCCTGCGCCAGGCTGCGCGAGCGCCGGGCGGGTTTGGGTGAGGTGCCGATCGCGCGTGCCGCTGCCCCTTCAGGGAAGGGCGGGGTGAGGGGGGGATGTTCCATGATTAAAGGGTAAACCCCTGTGTGGGTTGTCTTGACGTTCGGCCGGGGTCCGAAAACAATGACTCACGTTGTACGACAACTGACGACATCAGGCAATCGGTTAACACGCAGCCCCCCAACGCAGCCCCCATCAACATGGCCCACGAACCCCTCTCCGCCCTGCGATTCTCGCGACTGCTGATCACCGGCGCTGCCGGTGGCCTCGGCCGCGAACTGCGCGGCCGCATGAAAGCCTACTGTGACCACCTGCGCCTGAGCGACATCGCCGACCTGGGTGAAGCCGCGCCGGGTGAGGAGCTCTGCCCCGCAGCCCTGCAGGACCGCGCCGCGGTGCTGCCGCTGCTGGCGGGGGTGGACGCCGTCATCCACCTGGGCGGGTTGTCCACCGAATACGACTTCGACGCCATCCTGCAGGCCAACATCCTGGGCACCTACAACCTCTACGAGGGCGCGCGCCGCCACGGGGTCAAGCGGGTGGTGTTTGCCAGCTCCAACCACGTGAGCGGTTTTCGCCGCCAGAACGAGGTGGTCAGCCCGCTGGACCCGATGCGCCCGGACAGCCACTACGGCCTGTCCAAGGCCTTCGGCGAGAACCTGGCGCAGTTCTACTGGGACCGCTACGGCGTGGAGACGGTGAGCCTGCGCATCGGCTCCTCCTTCCCGGAGCCGAGGGACCGCCGCATGCTGGCCAGCTGGCTGAGCTATGACGACCTGGAGCGGCTGGTGGTGGCGGCACTCACCGCCCCCATCGTCGGCCACACCGTCGTCTACGGCATGTCGGACAACGCCACCGCCTGGTGGGACAACACCCCGGCGCGCCACCTCGGCTACCGCCCCCAGGACAGCTCCGAGGACTTCCGCGCTGCGGTGGAAGCCCGCCAGCCGGTGATCGACGGCCGCGATGCAGCCGCCCTCTATCAAGGCGGCGGCTTCGTCAAGCATGGCCCGTTCGAGGGCTGAGAAGCTGTGAACGGAGCCGGTTCATGACCCCAGATTTCCTCGCAGGACGGCCCGGCCAGAGTGCCTGTACCGCCCGATCTTCCCGTTTCACCCACCCAGGAGACAGACAGATGATGTTCCGCCGCAACCTGATCGCCCGCAGCGCCGCCGTGGCGCTGGCCGGCCTGCTGGCCCTGCCCGCCATGGCCCAGACCCTGAAGGCCGCCGATGTGCACCCCGCCGGTTACCCCACCGTGGCGGCGGTGGAGAGCATGGGCAAGAAGCTGGAGGCCGCCACCCAGGGCCGCATCAAGTTCCAGATGTTCCCCGGCAGCGTGCTGGGTGGCGAGAAGGAGATGATCGAGCAGACCCAGGTCGGTGCGATTCAGATCCTGCGCACCTCGCTGGGCCCGGTGGGCCCGGTGGTGCCGGAGGTCAACGTCTTCAACATGCCCTTCGTGTTCCGCAACATCGCCCACATGCGTGCGGTGATCGACGGCCCGATCGGCCAGGATCTGCTGGACAAGATCAGCGCCAGCCCGGCCAAGATGATCGGCCTGGCCTGGATGGACGGAGGCAGCCGCAGCCTCTACACCAAGAAGCCGGTGCGCAAGCCCGAGGACCTGAAGGGCCAGAAGATCCGCATGATGGGCAACCCGCTGTTCGTGGACACCATGAACGCGATGGGCGGCAACGGCATCGCCATGGGGTACGGCGAGGTGTTCACCGCCATCCAGACCGGCGTGATCGACGGCGCCGAGAACAACCCGCCCAGCCTGTTCACCGCCAACCACTTCAAGGCCGGCGCCAAGTACTACACCCAGACCAACCACCTGATCATCCCGGAGATCCTGGTGATGTCCAAGGTGACCTGGGACAAGCTCAGCGCGGCCGACCAGGCCCTGGTCAAGAAGACGGCCCGCGAGGCCCAGCTGGAACAGCGCCAGCTCTGGGACAAGGCGGTGGCCGACTACACCGCCAAGCTCAAGGCCGAAGGGGTGGAGTTCATCGAGATGGACAACAAGCCCTTCTACGACGCCACCGCACCGGTGCGGGCCAAGTACGGCGCCAACTTCGCCGATCTGATGAAGCGCATTTCCGACGTGAAGTGATGGCCCACCCCCGTAGCGCCTGACGGCGGTCCAGCGGTTCGGCCTGCATGCCGAACGGCCTTCGCTGGCGGGAAACTGTCCTCAGGACTGTTTCCCGTCCCGCTCAGCCCCCTCAAGGGGGCGCCCCCTGCGGACCGGCAGAGCCGGATCCGCGGCGGCTGCTTGCCGCATTCAACGTTGCCTGCCATGTCGATTCCCTTGCTTCTTGATGGTCTGTACCGCGTCTGCATCTGGACGGCCGGAGTGGCCATCTTCCTGATGTCGCTGATCGTGCCGGTGGGTGTGGTGCTGCGGTATGTGTTCGGCTTCGGGGCGCAGTGGCCCGAGCCGATCGCCATCCTGCTGATGATGGTGTTCACCTTCATCGGTGCCGCCGCGGCCTACCGCGCCGGCGGGCACATCGCCGTGGGCATGCTGGTGGACCGGCTGCCCGCGGCGGCGCAGGCCCTGCTGGGCAAGCTGGTGCATGCGCTGATGGTGGTGGTCTGCCTGTTCGTGGTGGTGTACGGCAGCCGGCTCTGCCTGGAGACCATGGGCCAGTCGATTGCCGAGCTGCCCTGGCTGCCGGTGGGGGTGACCTACCTGGCCATTCCGCTGGGTGCGCTGATGACCCTGGTGTTTGTGGTCGAGCACCTGGTCTGGGGTTCGCAGAAGCACCGCGAGATCGTGGCCTTCGGTGAAGCCCACTGAAGCCCGCTGAAGTGCATTGAAGCCCCTTGTGGATCGAAGCGACCCCCGTTGGGGCGGATGGAGTTCTGAATGGATACCCTGGTGCTGCTGGGCAGCTTTTTTGTGCTGATGATGGTCGGCATGCCGGTGGCCTATGCGCTGGGCCTGTCGGCGCTGGTGGGCGCGCTGTGGATCGAGCTGCCGCTGGACGCGGTGATGATCCAGCTGGCCGCCGGCGTCAACAAGTTCAGCCTGCTGGCCATCCCCTTCTTCGTGCTGGCCGGTGCCATCATGGCCGAGGGCGGCATGGCCAAGCGGCTGGTGGATTTCGCGGGTGTGCTGGTGGGGTTCATCCGCGGCGGCCTGAGCCTGGTCAACATCATGGCCAGCACCTTCTTTGGTGCCATCTCCGGCTCGTCGGTGGCGGACACCGCCTCGATCGGCTCGGTGCTGATCCCGGAGATGGAGCGCAAGGGTTACCCGCGTGACTTCGCCGCCGCCGTGACGGTGAGCGGCAGCGTGCAGGCCATCCTGATCCCGCCCAGCCACAACGCGGTGATCTACTCGCTGGCGGCCGGGGGCACCGTGAGCATCGCGGCCCTGTTCATGGCCGGTGTGGTGCCGGGCCTGCTGATGGGGCTGACGCTGGCGGCACTCTGTCTGGTGATCGCCAGGAAGGAAAACTACCCCAAGGGGGAGGTCATTCCCCTCAAGCAGGCGCTGAAGATTTCCGTCGATGCCCTCTGGGGCCTGATGACCATGGTCATCATCCTGGGCGGCATCCTCTCCGGGGTGTTCACCGCCAACGAGAGCGCCTCCATCGCGGTGCTCTGGGCCTTTTTCGTCACCATGTTCGTCTACCGCGACTACAAGTGGCGCGACCTGCCCAAGCTGGTGCACCGCACGGTCAAGACGGTGACGGTGGTGATGATCCTGATCGGTTTTGCCGCCTGCTTCGGCTACCTGATGACGCTGATGCAGATCCCGATGAAGGTCACCACCTTCTTCACCACCATCAGCGACAACCCGCTGGTCATCCTGGGGCTGATCAACATCATGCTGCTGGTGCTGGGCTGCCTGATGGACATGAGCCCGCTGATCCTGATCCTCACGCCCATCCTGCTGCCGGTGGTCAAGATGATCGGGGTGGACCCGGTGCACTTCGGCATGATCATGATGGTCAACCTCGGCATCGGGCTGATCACCCCGCCGGTGGGCACGGTGCTGTTCGTCGGCGCGGCGGTGTCCAAACTCAAGATCGGCGTGGTGACGAAGGCGATGACGCCCTTCTTCGTGGCGCTGTTCATCGTGCTGCTGATGGTCACCTACATTCCCTCGCTCAGCCTCTGGCTGCCGCGTCTGATGGGGCTGTGAGCCCGGAGTCGTCACCATGAGCCTGGGCACGAGTTTCCCCTTCACCCCCAGCCAGCGCCTGCCGGACGAGCGCTTCGAGCTGCTGGACGAGCGTGGCCGCGCGCTGCGCCTGTTCGCCGGCACGGTGGAGCAGCTGGCCAGCGGTCTGCGCTGGGCGGAGGGGCCGGTGTGGTTCGGCGACGCTCGCTTCCTGCTGCTGTCGGACATCCCCAACAACCGCATCCTGCGCTGGGACGAGTGCAGCGGCGCCACCAGCGTGTTCCGCGCTCCGTCGGACTTCGCCAACGGGTTGAGCCGCGATCGCCAGGGCCGCCTGCTCACCTGCGAACACGGCACCCGCCGCGTCACCCGCACCGAACACGACGGCGCGGTCACCGTGCTGGCCGACGCCTTCGAGGGCCGCCGGCTCAACTCGCCCAACGACATCACCTGCGACCGCGCCGGCAACGTCTGGTTCACCGACCCCACCTTCGGCATCGGCGGCTGGTGGGAGGGTTACCCCGCCACGCCGGAACGCCCGCATGCGGTCTACCGCATCGACGCCCTCAGCGGCCGGCTGGACTGCGTGCTGGACGACCTGGCCGGCCCCAACGGCCTGGCCTTCAGCCCGGACGAGTCCCTGCTGTACATCGTGGAAAGCCGCGCCGCCCCCAGCCGGCTGATCTGGGCCTACGACGTGGCGGCCGACGGACGCCTGTCCGGCAAACGCCTGCACATCGATGCCGACGGCGCGGGCGCGCTGGACGGCATCGCGGTGGATGCGGACGGCAGGATCTGGGCCGGCTTCGGCAGTGATGGTCGCGCTGGCGCCGACCCCGCCGCGCTGGACGGCGTGCGCGTCTATGAACGCGACGGCCGCCCGGTGGCCCACATCCACCTGCCCGAGCGCTGCGCCAACCTCTGCTTCGGCGGGCGCCACCGCAACCGCCTCTTCATGGCCGCCAGCCACTCGCTCTACGCCCTGTACGTCAACACCACGGGGGCTTGACCTCCCCCTCGTCTCCCGCGCCCGTTCGCCTCCGCATGACAGCCTCCGCATCCCCACCCGACCGCGCTCCCCTGGTCATCCGCATGCACGCGGCGGACCACGTTGCCATCGTCGCCAACGACGGCGGCCTGCCGGCCGGCACGGTGCTGCCGGGCCCGGTCGGTTCGGTTGGGACTGGACTGACGCTGCGCGAGCGCGTGCCGCAGGCGCACAAGGTGGCGCTGGTGGACCTGCCCGCCGGCAGCGCGGTGCGCCGCTACGACGTGACGATCGGCTACGCCCGCGCGGACATCCCCGCCGGCAGCTGGGTGCATGAAAAGCTGCTCGACCTGCCCGCCGCCCGCGAGCTGCAGGGCCTGCCGATGGCCACCGTGAAGCCCGCCCCGCTGCCGCCGCTGCAGGGTCGCACCTTCCAGGGCTATCGAAACGCCGACGGCTCGGTGGGCACGCGCAACCTGCTGGCCATCACCACCACGGTGCAGTGCGTGGCCGGTGTGCTGGACGTGGCGGTGGAGCGCATCCGCCGCGAGCTGCTGCCGCAGTACCCGAACGTGGATGGCGTCGTCGGCCTGGAACACACCTATGGCTGCGGCGTGGCCATCGACGCGCCGGAAGCACCCATCCCCATCCGCACGCTGCGCCACATCAGCCTCAACCCCAACTTCGGCGGCGAGGTGATGGTGGTCAGCCTGGGCTGCGAGAAGCTGCAGCCCGAAAGGCTCCTGCCGCCCGGCAGCATCCCGATCGCCGGGAGCGCCGGGAGCGCCGGGAGCGCAGGTGACGCCCCGTCGGCCGAGCCGCTCGACGTCGTCTGCCTGCAGGACGCCGCGCACGTCGGCTTCATGTCGATGATCGAGCACATCCTCGCCAACGCCCGCGTGCACCTGGAGCGCCTGAACCGCCGTCAGCGCGAGACCGTGCCCGCCAGCGCGCTGGTGGTGGGCGTGCAGTGCGGCGGCAGCGACGCCTTCTCCGGCGTCACCGCCAACCCCGCGGTGGGCGCGATGGCCGACCTGCTGGTGCGCGCCGGCGCCACCGTGATGTTCAGCGAGAACACCGAGGTGCGCGACGCCGTCGAGCAGCTCACCGCCCGCGCCGCCACGCCGGAGGTGGCCGAGCAGATCGTCGAGCAGCTCGGCTGGTACGACCGCTACCTGGAGCGCGGCCGTGTCGACCGCGCCGCCAACACCACCCCGGGCAACAAGGCCGGCGGGCTGTCCAACATCGTCGAGAAGGCGATGGGCTCCATCATCAAGAGCGGCACGGCGCCGATTGCCCACGTGCTGGCGCCCGGCGACAAACTGCGCGCCGATCAGCGCGGCCTGGTCTACGCCGCCACACCGGCCAGCGACTTCATCTGTGGCACGCTGCAGCTGGCCGCCGGCATGAACCTGCACGTCTTCACCACCGGCCGCGGCACCCCCTACGGCCTGGCCGAATGCCCGGTGGTCAAGGTGGCCACCCGCAGCGAACTGGCCCGCCGCTGGCACGACCTGATGGACGTCAACGCCGGGCGCATCGCCGACGGCGAACTGACCATCGAAGAAGCCGGCCAGGCCCTCTTCGACCTGCTGCTGGAGGTGGCCTCCGGCCGCCGGACCTGGGCCGAGCACTGGAAGCTGGCCAACGCGCTGGTGCTGTTCAACCCGGCGCCGGTGACTTGAGGGTGTTGGGTGTTGGGGCTGGGCTGAGGTTCTCGACTCATCAGGTCAAACTGCTGCTGCCCTGCGTGATTCAGGCAGCACCATTCGACCGGGGTTGCGCAGCAAGATCTTTTTCTGCCAGCCTTCCGGTAACGTATTTATGAAGAACACTGGCAATCAGGGTTTGATACGGCATCCCTTCCTGCATTGCCTTTGCCTGAATATCCCGAAGATCTCCAGCAGACAATCGGATATTGATGCGTTGATCTTTGGTGGAGGTGGCGCGAGCAGCCTCACGCAGGCTCTCCAATTCCTCCCTGGTGGCGACCGAGATCAGCGCGCCTGACTCGAATGCTGCCAGCACATTCTCTTCATAGGGGTCGAGCTTCATTGGGTCACTCCTTGCTTCCGATGAAATCACGAGTTGCCTTGCGGCTCGGAATGATTGTCTTGAGAAAGATGTAATCGGCTTCTTCAACAAATGGGACCAAGAATGCATAGCCATCCAGCCCGACAATCATGATTTTCTGCCTCGGATATTTTTCCATATTTGGATGTTGAACAATATCCAGTAAATCGCCGTTTTCCACTGCCACAGTGATCTTTTCGAAAGAGACGCTTCGCTCACGAATGAGCTGTTCGTTCTTGTCGAAGTCCCATCTGAACGGCTTGGTCATCACACGCACTCTAGCAGCGTGTGTGCCGTTTGTCTTCAAGGGCTTGGCGCGCAACCTACGACACGTACGCCATCGACCTGCTCCAACTGCATTGCCCGCCCACTGAAGCCTTCTACATGCCCGAGGTGTTCGACGGCCTGGATGCCCTCGTCAAGGCCGGCAAGCTGCGCCACTACGGCGTCAGCGTCGAGAAGGTGGAAAAAGCCATCAAGGCGATGGACTTCCCAGGCGTGCCTGCCGCTGTCGTCGGGCATGCCCACCGGCAAGCTCAGCGCAACACTTGTGGCTTTCTGGAGCGTACCGAAGCTGTTTGGCCGCGCGCTCCGTTCTAACGCTGGTGCGCAGCAGGAGAATCCGAACTTTGATCCTCAATGCGCCGGCTTCTTGCCAACCTGAGCGTACCAAGCACGAAGACCCATTGCATTACCCCAACCAGAAAGAATGGAACCCAAGAAGCGAAGACGACAACGCCTTCGGATGCCCGAGACAAATCCGGACTCATCGAATTGAGCAATTCCCCGACCGCGATGCTAGATGGCAATGCTAAGACAAACATCTGCATAGCGACGTCACCTCCAGCGGCTGCCCCTGCGGCGACCCCTGTAGCAAGTACTGACGCTGAAGCGAACAACCAAGCTCCAGCTGCTGCTCGTACGACGCGGGTTGCACAGGAAGCAGGCATTGCTGTGTTGAGTGACAGTTAGCGCTTATCTGCCAAGCCGCGCCGCAGGCAAGCAGGGCTGAACGGCCGGCGGCAGATAAACCGTGTTGAACTGAACCATGCCCCGACCTCCGCGCAAGTGGGCGCCAGGCCGCGCCGTAGGGGGGATTGCTTGGCTGCGGGCCCGTCGCTGAGTCGATTATGGCCAGCCGAACTGCGTTGGGAAGCCCCCGGAAGGTGGAGCCGGGCTGCAGCGCCGGCGCGGCCGTGGGGACACATCCGATCTCGATGCGCTCCACCCGCGCCATGAAGGCCTGTGCCGACTCCAGTGTCCGCGGCTTGGGAGGGGGCTGGCTCCGCGCCCGGCGCGCTCTGGCCTGCTGAGTTTTCTTGCAGCCGTTGGCCGCCCTGGTCGTCGGCCCGCACGCTGAAGACCACTTCTTCGTCGGTCACGGCCAGGATGCGCTCGTTGCCGATGGCCGTGCGGTGGCGTGAGGCCCGCGCGGTGCATGATGAACCATGGCGCTGCGCGGGCCTGGTGGCCAGCCGTTGGCGTTCCGGTTGAACGACCTGCTAGACCGCACTTCGCTGCTTTGGCTTGCGTTTCACCGGCTGCGAGGCCAGCCACTCCTTGAGCGCAGCGTTGACGCGGGTTTGCCACCCAGGCCCGCTTGCTCGCAATGCGCCAACGACCTCGGGATCCAGTCGAATCGCCACTTGCTCCTTTGCGGGCCTCTTATTCGGCCCACGAGTGCGGCGCAGGGTTGCGATCGTGGAACTGATGCCCGTTCCGGAGGTGACTGTTCCTTTGCTCCAGTCAATCTTCGGAGCGTCTGCGGCCGGCTCTCCAGCGGCTGCGGCCTTGGCCGCCGCAATCTCGGCTGCGCTAAAGCGCTTGGAAGTACTCATCGGCTTCTTGGCGGTCGGCATAGCGGCATGAAATCAAGTGCGCGGTGTCTTCACCTCGCGGCGGCCAGACCAGAAAGACGACTCGACCTCGCACATGCCAAGGCTTTGTAGCCTCAACTCACCGTAGCTTTCTCGAGAGTCTTCCACCGTGACCATCGGGAAGTCGAAGACGGGTTCCAGCTCGACAAGATCAATCTTGTGTTTCCGGACGTTCTCCCGTCGCTTCGTCTCGTCCCAGGTGATCATGGGTAGACTGTATATGCAATATGGGGTAGATCAAGCAAACCGTATATGCAGAGTGCCGGGCAAGTGGCGCATGTGATTTGTGCGGTCACGGGTGAAGGACGACAACCTTGCGCCGCACTGCACGGCTCTTGTCGTCCAACTCGATCTGTCTGAACGGTGCTGTGGCGTCGCACTCGGGCCACGCGGGGTGCGCTGCGGCCTGTGGACCGGGGGTGTTGGGAGCGGCCGTTGTCGCCGCGGCGGCCGGGGGCGATGCTGGCGGATCGTCCGCTCCAGCACATCACAAGCCGCCGCCACGCTGTCGGGGTGGCCAAGGGACTGCGCGGCGCAACGAACACACCCATATACTTGTCGATATACGTGGATCACGTTGCTGCCGGAGGATCGCCATGCCGCAAATCACCCTCTACCTCGACGACAGCACCCAGGCGCTGGTGGATCAGGCTGCCGCGGCGAGCGGCGTGTCCAAGAGCCGCTGGGTGGCGGAGGCGATTCGGCACTATGCGGCGGAGGAGTGGCCGAGCGACTGCCTCGGTCTGGCGGGCCGTTTCCCGGACTTTCCGCCGCAGGAGGACGCGCCGCCTGTGCCGGTGGCGGACACGCCGCGCATCGGGTTCTGATGGGCGCGTGAGCGGGCGCAACCATGTTGATCCTGGACAGCAACACGGTCAGTTATTACTTCCGCGGCGATCCGCAGGTGGTGCCGCGGCTGCAGTCGCTGCGGCCGGCGGAGGTGGGTGTGCCGGCCATCGTCGAATACGAACTGCGCTACGGGCTGCTGCGCCTGCCTGATGAAGCGTCGGCCCCGCGGCTCGCGGCTTTGACGCAGCTCCTGCGGCCGATGCGCATCCTGCCCTTCGACAGCGAGTGTGCGGCCCAGGCCGCACGGATCCGCCACCAACTGGAGGCGGCCGGCACCCCGATCGGCCCCCACGACACGCTGATCGCCGCCACGGCGCTGCGCCATCAGGCCACGCTGGTGACGCGCAACGTGCGCGAGTTCGCGCGCGTGCCCGGGCTGGAGTGGGTGAACTGGCACGAGGCGGGTTGATGGTGAGCGCGCACAGGGAGACCGAAGCATGAGTGACCAACCCGCCGGGCTGATGCCCACCCCCGCCGGCTATGCCGACTGGCTGGCCGACCTGAAGGGGCGCATCCACAGCGCCCAGCAGCGCGCTACGCTGGCGGTCAACCGCGAGCTGCTGCTGCTGTATTGGCAGATCGGCCGGGACATCCTCGAACGCCAGGCCGCGCAGGGCTGGGGTGCGAAGGTGATCGACCGGCTGGCGCAGGACCTGCGCAGTGCTTTTCCGGATATGAAGGGGTTTTCGCGTGCCAACCTGATGTACATGCGCGCGTTTGCCGGTGCCTGGCCGGAGATCGAAATCGTCCAACAGACTGTTGGACGATTGCCGTGGGGCCACAACCTTGTGCTGCTCACCCGCCTGAAAGAGGTGCAACAGCGCCTGGCGTATGCCCACGCGGCGCTGCAGCACGGCTGGTCCCGCAACGTTCTGGAGATGCACATCGAAACCCGCCGGCTGGAGCGTGGCGGCCAGGCGATCACCAATTTCGAGGACCGCCTGCCCAAGCCGCAATCCGACCTGGCGCGCGAATCGCTGAAAGACCCGTACCGGTTCGACTTCCTGGGCCTGGATGACGAAGCACACGAACGCGAGATCGAGCATGCACTGGTTCGGCACGTCACCGAGTTCCTGTTGGAGTTGGGAGCGGGCTTCGCCTTCGTCGGCAGGCAGGTCCAACTGAACGTTGGCGGCGACGACTTCTTCATCGATCTTTTGTTCTACCACCTCAAGCTGCGCTCCTACGTGGTGATCGAACTGAAGGGCGGCAAGTTCAAGCCCGAGCACCTGGGCCAGTTGGGCTTCTACCTGACGGCCGTGGACCGGCAGGTGAAAAGCGAAAACGACAACGCCACCATCGGCCTGCTGTTGTGCAAGAGCAAGAACAAGGTGGTGGCGGAATATGCACTGGGCGACAGGTCACAGCCCATGGGCATTGCCGAATACAAGTTGCTGGAGTCTCTGCCCGCCGAGTTGCAGACCAGCCTGCCAAGCATCGAGCAGATCGAGCGCGAGCTGGCCGGCCCCGACGATGAGGGCGCGGCGCCTGGGTGAGGCGGCCGGTCGGCCGGCCGCCTGAGCCATCGCTGTGAGCGGCCGCCTCTGCCGCGCGGGAGACAGCGTCGATCAGGTCGTCCGGCCCACAATCGACCTCCCTTCCCAAGGAGACACCGATGTCCGACGCCTTCATCGTCACCGCCCTGCGCACCGCGGGTGGCAAACGCAAGGGCCGCCTGAGCAGCTGGCATCCGGTGGATCTGTCGGCGGCGGTGATCGATGCGCTGGTGGCGCGCAGCGGGGTGGACCCGGCGGCCATTGACGACGTGATATGGGGCTGCGTCGGGCAGGCGGGGGAGCAGTCGAGCAACGTGGCGCGCAATGCGGTGCTGGCGTCGGGGTTGCCGGAGTCGGTGCCCGCGACGTCGATCGACCGGCAGTGCGGCTCCTCGCAGCAGGCGTTGCACTTCGCGGCGCAGGCGGTGATGTCCGGGACGATGGACATCGTCATCGCCGGCGGGGTGGAGTCGATGACGCGGGTGCCGATGTTCACGCCCGGCACGCTGGCCGAGCAGGCCGGGCTGGGCACCTGCCTGAGCCCGGGGATGCGGGCGCGTTATGGCGACGTGGCCTTCAGCCAGTTTGCCGGGGCCGAGGCGCTGGCGCGCAAACACGGGCTGACGCGCGACGACCTGGACGCCTTCGCGCTGCTGAGCCACCAGCGCGCCATCGCGGCGACGCAGGCCGGGCGGTTCAGCGATGAGATCCTGGCGCTGCCGGTGCGCTTCCAGGATGGCTCCACCAACGGCGAGCTGCACACGGTGGATGAGGGCATCCGCTTCGACGTGACGCTGGAGGCGATCGCGTCCGTCAAGCTGCTGCAGCCCGGCGGCGTGATCAGCGCGGCCAACGCCAGCCAGATCTGCGACGGCGCCAGCGGCCTGCTGGTGGTCAACGAGCGCGGCCTGAAGACGCTGGGTGTGGCGCCGCTGGCGCGCATCCACCACCTGCAGGTGCGCGGCGGCGATCCGGTGATCATGCTGGAGGCACCGCTGGCGGCCACCGGGCTGGCGCTGCGGCGGGCGGGGCTGCGCATCGAGGACATCGACCTCTACGAGGTCAACGAGGCCTTTGCCTCGGTGCCGCTGGCCTGGCTGAAGGCGCTGGGGGCCAATGGGGCCCGGCTGAACGTGAACGGTGGCGCGATCGCGCTGGGCCACCCGCTGGGCGGCTCGGGCGCGAAGCTGATGACGACGCTGGTGCACGCGCTGCGCCAGCGCGGTGCTCGCTACGGGCTGCAGACGATGTGCGAGGGCGGCGGCATGGCGAACGTGACCATCGTCGAGCGGTTGTCCTGAGGCGACCCGGCGGGTGGCCGGGCCCCAGGCAGTCGCGTCAGGCGGGCGCCTTCGCGGCGATCCACTCCAGGATCTGCTCGGCCGGCGCCGGCCGGTGGAAGTGGTAGCCCTGAAAGAAGTCGCAGCCCAGGCCGTCCAGGATGGCGAACTGCTCCGAGGTTTCCACGCCCTCGGCCAGCACCTCCAGCTTGAACACCTGCGCCATGGCGATGATGGTGGCGGCGATCTGGCGGTCGTTGGCGTCGTCGGCCAGGCCGCGCACGAAGCTCTGGTCGATCTTGAGCTTGTCGATCGGGAAACGCTTCAGGTAGGCCAGGGAGGAGTAGCCGGTACCGAAGTCGTCGATCGCCAGCCGCAGGCCCAGGCCTTTGAGCGCCTGCAACAGGGTGATGGCCTGTTCTGCCTGGTCCATGAACATGCTCTCGGTCAGCTCCAGCTCCAGGCAGTGGGCCGGCAGGCCGGTGTCGGCCAACGCCTGGCGCACCGTGTCGACCAGGTCGCCGGCGTGGAACTGGCGCGCCGACAGGTTCACCGCCATCACCCGCTGCGGTTGCCCGGCGTCGATCCAGGCGCGGCCCTGCCGGCAGGCCTCGCGCAGCACCCACTCACCCAGCGGCACGATCAGCCCGGTGTCTTCGGCGATCGGGATGAAGCGGCCCGGAGGCACCAGCGGTTTGCCGGGAGGTTGCCAGCGCACCAGCGCTTCCACCCCGGCCACACCCCCCCTGGAGTCGATGAGCGGCTGGTAGTGCAGCAGGAACTCGCCGTTGACCAGGGCGTGGCGCAGCCGGGTTTCCAGCTCCATGCGTTCGCTGGCTGCTGCGCTCAGCGCAGCGGTGTGGAAGCGCAGGGTGTTGCGCCCGCTTTGTTTGGCCAGGTACATGGCCATGTCGGCGTGCTGGATCAGCTCGGTGACGCTGCGGGCGTCCGCAGGGTACAGGCTGATGCCGATGCTCATGCCGATGAAGATCTCCTGCCCCCCGGCGAGCTGGAAGGGGGTCGCCAGGGCGTCGATCAGCGCCTGCGCCACGGTGGCGGCCTGGCCGGGCGTGTGGATGGATTCCAGCACCAGCAGGAATTCGTCGCCCCCCAGCCGGGCCAGCGTGTCCTCCTCGCGCAGCCGGGACGACAGACGGCTGGCCAGCAGGGTCAGCAGCTCGTCGCCCACCGGATGGCCCAGGCTGTCGTTGACGTTCTTGAAGCGGTCCAGGTCCAGGTAGAGCACCGCCACCTGCTGCGCATGGCGTTCGGCCCGATCGACGGCGTGCTGCAGACGCGACAGCACGAGCAGCCGATTGGGCAGGCCGGTGAGCGGGTCGTGGTGCGCCAGGTGCTGCAGCCTTTCCTCGGACTGTCGCAACTGGCTGATGTCGGTGAACACCGCCACGTAGGCCCGTGGCAGCCCGTTGAAGTCCGGTACTGCGCTGATGGACAGCCACTCCGGAAAGATCTCGCCGGTCTTGCGGCGGTTCCAGACCTCGCCCTGCCAGTATCCGGCTGCGACCAGGTGGTGCCACATGTTCTGGTAAAAGGCCTCGTCGTGACGGCCGGACTTCACCAGGCTGGGGTTGCGGCCCAGCACCTCTTCGGCGCTGTAGCCGGTGATGTCGGTGAAGGCTCTGTTGACCGCCAGGATGCGCGGCGTCAGGTCGGTGATCACCACGCCGTCGCGGGTGGCCTCGAAGAAGGCAGAGGCCTGCTGCAGCGCTTCGGTCGCGCGCACCTTCTGCACCGCCAGGGCAGCGAGGCGGGAGAACTCCTCCACCAGTTCCTGATCGGCTTTGGAAGGCTCACCCGGCTCGTGCCGGTAGATGCCGAAGGTGCCCAGCACCTTGCCGGCCTCATCTCGAAAGGGCAGCGACCAGCAGGCCCGCAGACCGGCTCGGCGGGCCAGGTCACGCCAGTCCTGCCAGTAGGGGTGGGTGTCGATGTCGCCGACGATCACCGTCTCGCCCCGCCAGGCCGCGGTGCCGCAGCTGCCCTGGCCTTCTCCGGGCACCAGGCACTGCACGGCCGCGTTGTACTCCTCGGGCAGGCTCGGCGCAGCGCCGTTGATCAGGCAGCCCCGGCGCTCGTCGAGCAACTGGATGGACACCTTCTGGCTGGGATCGATGGCCTCCAGCCGCAGGGCGATGTCCTCCAGGATGACCGGCAGGGCCTGCCCGGCCACCAGTTGATCCAGCACCGCATTGCGGGCGCGGCGCAGCGCCTGGTCGCGGTGCGGTTCGCTGATGTCGACCCAGGCGCCCACCGCCTCGACCGGCTGCCCTTGGGCATCGCGGCTCAGGTGCAGTTCGTCGCGGATCCACAGCGTGCGGCCGTGTGCGTCGTTGAACCGGTATTCGTGGGTCAGTTGCCCCTGCTCCGCCAGGTTCCGCATGCCTTGCAGGACCTGATCCCGGTCCTCCGGGTGCAGGTGGTTCAGCCACCATCGCGGCTGCAGCGCCTGGGCGGGGGTGAAACCCAGCAGCCGCTCGATGTTGTCGCTCACCCAGTCGGTGCGGGGCGGGCCGCTGTCGAAGCGCAGGCTGTAGAGGATGGTCGGGCTGGCGGCGATCAGGTGCGACAGCCGCCGGCTGGTGCGCTTCAGCGCCGCGCTCTCCCGCGCCAGATGTGCCCGCTGGTGGGCCTTCTCCAGCGTGGCCGCCACCTCGTAGAGCCAGCCCTCGTGTTTGGAGAGGTAATCGTCCACCCCCAGGCGCAGCGCGGCGGCGGCCACCTCCTCGCTGCCGTGGCCGGTGATCAGCACGATCGGCAGGTTCAGCGCGCGCTCTTCGCGCAGCAGCTTGGTCAGCTCCAGCCCATCCATGCCGGGCAGGCGGTAGTCCACCAGCAGCACGTCGAAGGCGGCCGGCTCCGCGGGGCCTGCGGGCAGCTGAGCCAATGCCTGAACCGCATCGGGCACGCTGACCACGCGGATGTGCGGCACATGCTGGGCCAGGTGCCGGCGCATCAGGTCGACGTCGAAGCGGTTGGGGTCCACCTGCAGCACCCGCAGTGGACGGCTGCCCCGCTCCGTGCGCTGACGCACCCGCTCCCGAACGGCCAACAGGCTGCGCGGCAGCCGTTCCAGGTAGTCGTCGCGTTTGACCAGGTAGTCGTCCGCACCGGCCTTGAGGGCGGCAATCGCGGCCTCCTGGTCGCCCGAGCCGGTCAGGATCACGACGGCCAGCGGCAGCTGGGCGTTGCGCACCCAGGTCAGCACGTCCAGGCCGCTCCCGTCGGGCAGGGACAGATCGGTCAGCACCAGGTCGTAAACACCGGGCTGGTTGAGCCTTTGCAGCCCTTCGGCGATGGTGGTGGCCACATCGACCTCGATGCCCACCGACGCGCGTGCCAGGGCTCGCCGGGCGAGGTCCGCATCGAAGGCCGAGTCTTCGATGTAGAGCACCCGCATCGACACGGGCGGACGTTCGGGTGCCGGTGGGTCAGCGCGGTCGTTCATTGGTGACGCACCAGTAGAGCTTGATCTGCCGCGCCACTTCCATGAAGGCCTCGAACTCCACCGGCTTGACGATGTAGGAATTGGCGCCGAGTTCGTAGGCCGCAAGGATGTCGCGGTCCTCCTTGGAGGTGGTCAGCACCACCACCGGCACACGCCGTGTGAGTGGGTTGGACTTCAGGGCCTCCAGCACCGTCAGCCCGTCCACACGGGGCAGGTTCAGGTCCAGCAGGATCACTGCCGGCAGGGGTTCGCCGGCTTCCCAGCGGGCCATCCAGCCCAGCGCCTCCTCACCGTCGCGGGCCACCTGCACCGGATTGGCCAGGTGGTGCCGCTGGAAGGCACGCAGCGTCAGGTCGACATCGACCGGACTGTCTTCCACCAGGAGGATGGGCGGGTTGGAGGGACTCATGATGGGCTCCTTGCCAGCGGCAGTTCCAGGTGGAAGCTGGCGCCCTGGCCGGGCGCGCTTTGGGCCCAGACCCGCCCACCCATGCGGTCCATCGCCTTCTTCACCAGCGCCAGGCCGACGCCGGTGCCCGGGTAGTCCTCCACCCGCTGCAGGCGCTGGAAGATCTCGAAGATGCGATCGTGGTATTTCATGTCAAACCCAATCCCATTGTCGGTCACCGACAGCTCCACGCCGATGTCGCTGCGGCGGGCGGTGAGGGTGATGCGTGGCGCAGGGGCGTGAGCGGTGAATTTGATGGCGTTTTCCAGCAGGTTTCGCAGCACCATTTCCAGCCCGTCCCGGTCGGCCTGGACTTTCAGCGGGGCGATGTCCAGCTGCAGCTCGACGGGGCCCGCTGCCATCTCCTTCGCGCGCTCGGCGACCACCTGGGCCACCAGGTCGGCCAGATCCACCGGTTCGCGGGCCAGCTGGCGGCGCTCCATGCGCGAGTAGGCCAGCAGGTCGTCGATCAGCTCGCCCATGCGCGCCACCCCGGCGCGGATGTTGCCGATGAACAGCCGCCCTTCGTCGCCCAGCTGGCTGCCGTAGTCCTCCAAAAGGAAGCGGCTGTAGCCTTCCACACCGCGCAGCGGCGCCTTCAGGTCGTGGGACACCGAGTAGACAAAACTCTCCAGCGACTGGTTCAGCGCGGCCAGCTCCCGGGTGCGCTCCGTGACCCGGGTTTCCAGCGTGGCGTTGAGGGCCTGCATTTGCTCCAGCGCCTGGGCCTGGGCCTGGGCCAAGGCCGCCGTGCTCAGTCGCAGCTGCTTCTCGGCCTCGCGGGCGGCGGTGATGTCGACAAAGGTCGTCAGCAGCCCTTGATCCATCGGGTGCCGGGAAATCTGCACCGTCAGTTCACGGCCGTTTGCGGCGAGGACGCGGTGTTCGGCCGCTGCCTCGGCAATGAATGGGGGTGGCCGACCCTGCTGCTGCATTTCCCAGAGCCGACGGAGTTCGTTCCGATAGGCTTCGTCCGGATGGGGCAGCCGCCACCAGTCGTCGATGTGGCGCAGGTCGTTCGAGCCATAACCGAACAGGGCAGTGAACTGGTGGTTCAACGAAAGAATTCTGCCGTCCCAGGCCACCAGCCCCATCGCCACCGGCGCATCGTCAAACAGCTGCTGCGCGCGGGCCTCGCTGGCCAGCAGGGCGGCGTGGCTGGCGTCGAGTGCCTGCAGGCGCAGGCGGCTGCGTTCACGCGAGCGCAGCAGGGCGTCGCTGACCCAGCTGATGATCACGCCGCTGGCCAGCAGCATGGCCCACTGAAAGCGGTCATGGGGGTGATCGATCGCCAGCATCCCGACGGGCTCGAGCACGAACACTCCGGACAACACGGCCGCCAGCGCCGTGGCCAGCAGCCCCGGGCCCATCCCGCCCAGCAGGGCCGCCAGACTGATCGGCAGGGTGTAGAGCACCAGCATGGCCCGCCCCTGCGCACCATCGTCGATGAGCCAGCGGATCAGCAGCATGCCCAGCACCAGCGCAGACCCGAGCAGGTAAGGCAGCCAGGTGGGCCAGTCCTGCGGCAGCCCCCGGGCGATGGGGTCATGGACGACGCCGGATGACGCCGGCGCCCGCTCCGGCACACCCCGCAGGGCCATGTAGAAGGCCAGCGCGCTGACAAAGACAAAGAACACGCCCTTGGCGGTGGACAGCCGCACCATGGCTTCCACACCCACGGCGGCAGACAGCAACTGGTCGGAGAGGAAGATCCAGGCCAGCGCCAGCACCGCGTAGCCCAGTGCCACCTGGGTGATGTAGCGCTGCCGGTGCAGGGCGCGGGAGGTGGCCTGCGCCGGGAGATCGGCGGGCCGGGGGGCCGGTGACGGGCTCAAGTGGGGGCTCCGGTCGATGGGGGGCTTGGCGGCGAGGCGTTGCAGCGGTCGGGCTGCCGCATTGTCCGGCTCGCTCCCAGGCCCGCAAAGTCCTGCGCGATGAAGTCCACAAACGCCCGCACCCGGCTGCTCAGCTGCAGGCGCTGGGGCACGACGGCATGGATGTCCGCCGCGGGTGTGTCCCAGCCGGGCAGCACCTGCACCAGCCGGCCGCTGTCGAGGTGGCGGACGATGTCCCACTCCGAGCGCATCAGGATGCCGTGTCCGTCCAGCGCCCAGGCCACCGCGATCTCGCCGTCGTTGGTGGCCAGATGGCTGCGGGTCTTGACGGTTTCGCTGCGCGCCCGCATGCCCTTGCCGGTGGACAGCCGCCAGGTGCCGTAGGCATCGTCGCCCTGGCGGATGGCGATGCAGCGGTGTGCCACCAGGTCCTGCGGCAGCTGCGGCACGCCGAAGCGCTGCAGGTAGGCCGGCGCGGCGCAGAGCAGGCGGCGGTTGGGCGCCAGCCGGCGGGCGATCACCCGGGCATCGGGCGGCTCGCCGAAGCGGATGCACACGTCGAAGGCGTCGTCGGTCAGCGGCGGCGGGTTGACCGACAGCTGCAACTGCACCTCCACCTCCGGGTGGCGGCGGGCGAAGCGCGACAGCACCGGTGCGACATGGCTGCGCCCGAAGCCCAGCGTCGCATTCACCCGCAGCAGCCCCGTGGGCACCTGGCCGCTGCGGGTGAGCAGCTGCTCCAGCTCCTCCATCTCGCCCAGGATGCGCCGGGCGCGCTCCACCACCGCCTCGCCCTCGGGCGTCAGGCCCATGCGCCGGGTGCTGCGGTGGACCAGCACCACGCCGCTGCGCCCCTCGATCAGTGCCAGGCGCTTGCTCACCGCCGCCTTGGACACGCCCAGCTCCCGCGCCGCGGCGCTCAGGCTGGCGCTGCCGGCCAGGGTGACCAGGAAGCCCAGGTCCGCGGGCTGGATGGCAGGTGTGGTCGAGGTGGGTGAGGTCATGGCAAGAACTCCATCGTTCACCGACGGTTGACGATGCTTTCACTTTAGCGGTGAACCGATCACCCAGCGGCTTCTTAGAGTGGTGTCCATTGCAACCCCACCTCCACGGACGCACCCATGAAGACCTACGCCATCGCAGCCATTCCCGGAGACGGCATCGGCAAGGAAGTGATCCCCGCCGGCCAGCAGGTGCTGCAGGCCCTGGCCGCAGCCAGCGGCGGACGCTTCGCCTTCGAGTTCGAGACCTTCGGCTGGGGCGGCGACTGGTACCGCGAGCACGGCGAGATGATGCCGGCCGACGGGCTGCAGGCCCTGAAGGGCAAGGACGCCATCCTGTTCGGCTCGGCCGGCGATCCGCACATTCCCGATCACATCACGCTGTGGGGCCTGCGGCTGAAGATCTGCCAGGGCTTCGACCAGTACGCCAACGTGCGGCCCACCCGCATCCTGCCCGGCATCGACGCGCCCCTGAAGCGCTGCCGGCCCGAGGACCTGAACTGGGTCATCGTGCGCGAGAACTCCGAGGGCGAGTACTCCGGCGTGGGCGGCCGGGTGCACCAGGGCCACCCGATCGAGGCGGCCACCGATGTGTCCATCATGACCCGCGTGGGCGTGGAGCGCATCCTCCGCTTCGCCTTCAAGCTGGCGCAAAGCCGCCCGCGCAAGCTGCTGACGGTGATCACCAAGAGCAACGCCCAGCGGCACGCGATGGTGATGTGGGACGAAATCGCCCACGAGGTGGCGGCCGACTTCCCGGATGTGACCTGGGACAAGGAGCTGGTGGACGCCGCCACCGCCCGCATGGTCAACCGGCCCGCCACGCTGGACACCCTCGTCGCCACCAATCTGCACGCCGACATCCTCAGCGACCTGGCCGCCGCACTCGCCGGCAGCCTGGGCATTGCGCCCACCGGCAACATCGACCCGCAGCGCCGCTGCCCGAGCATGTTCGAGCCGATCCACGGCTCGGCCTTCGACATCATGGGCCTGGGCCTGGCCAACCCGGTGGGCACCTTCTGGAGCTGCGTGATGCTGCTGGAGCACCTCGGCGAAGCTGCCGCGGCGCAGCAGCTGATGGCCGCGATCGAGACCGTCACCGCCACGCCCGCGCTGCACACCCGCGACCTGGGTGGGCGCGCCACCACGGCCGACGTGACCGCCGCCGTCTGCGCCCAGCTGGCCGCCCAGGGCCGCTGAGCTCCACACCTCCATCCCTGCACGCCCCGCACCGCGACCCAGATCGCCCCCCCAGGAGACAACGATGACGCGCACCCTGTTCACCCGCCGTGGCCTGTTGACCGGCGCCGCGCTGCTGGCCGCACTGCCGGCGTTCCCCGGCCTGGCCGTGGCCCAGCCCTTCCCGAGCAAGCCGGTGACGCTCGTCGTGCCCTTCCCGGCCGGCGGCACCACCGACGTGCTGGCCCGATCGCTGGCTGAGAAGCTCGGCCCGGCGCTCGGCCAGACGGTGATCGTGGAGAACAAGCCCGGTGCCGGCGCCACGCTGGGGGCCGACCTGGTCGCCAAGTCCAAGCCGGACGGCCACACCCTGCTGGTCGGCGCGGTGCACCACACCATCGCCGGGGCGGTCTACAAGAAGCTGCCCTACGACTTCCAGAAGGACTTCGCGCCGCTGACCACGCTGGCGCTGGTGCCCAATGTGCTGGTGGTCAGTGCCGCCTCGCCGGCCAAGACGGTGGCCGAGCTGGTCGCGCTGGGCAAGACGGCCAAGCCGGAGTTCAGCTACGGCTCCAACGGCAACGGCACCGCGCAGCACCTGATCGGCACCCAGTTCGAGAACCTCACCGGCGTCAACCTGCTGCACATCCCCTACAAGGGCAGCGGCCCGCTCACCACCGACCTGCTGGGCGGCCAGGTGACGATGAGCTTCGACACCCTCACCCCGGTGCTGCCGCACATCAAGGCCGGCAAGCTGCGGCCGCTGGCGGTCACCACCGCCAAGCGATCCTCCGCGCTGCCCGACGTGCCCACGCTGGCCGAGGCCGGGCTGAAGGGCTTCGACACCGGCACCTGGTTCGGCGTGCTGGCGCCGGTGGCCACGCCGAAGGAGGTCACCACGCGGCTGTCCACCGAGATCATCCGCATCGTCCAGTCGGCCGACTTCAAGAAGCGCATGGCCGAGATCGGCGCCGAGCCCATCGGCCACAGCCCCGAGCAGATGGCGCAGCAGATCAAGGACGACACCGAGAAGTTCGCCCGCCTGGTCAAGCAGGCCAACGTGGTCATCGAGTGACGCGGCCGATGGACAGCGCTGCTGCACGCGACCTGCTGCGGGCGATGTTCGACGCCGCGCTGCAGGCGGCCCTGCCGGCGCACAGTCTGCCGCGCCACCTGCCGCCGGTGCCGCGCGGGCGCACGGTGGTGATCGGCGCCGGCAAGGCAGCGGCCTCGATGGCGCAGAGCCTGGAGCGGCACTGGCCGGCGCCTTTGCAGGGCCTGGTCGTGACCCGCTACGGCCATGCTCTGCCTTGCGACCGCATCGAAGTGATCGAGGCGGCTCACCCCGTGCCAGACGCCGCCGGCCAGCGCGCCGCCGAGCGCATGCTGGCGACGGTGCAGGGGCTCGGGCCGGACGACCTGGTGATCCATCTGCTCTCCGGCGGCGGCTCGGCCTTGCTGGCCCTGCCACTGCCCGGCATCACCCCATCCCCGCGGCCGCCGGCCCCCCGGCCCCCACCCGACCGCACCGATCCTGCGCCGCTACCGCATCGACGCGCCGCCGGCCGTGCTGCACCTGCTGGAGGAAGCGACGATCGCCGAATCCCACAAGCCCGGCGACCCGCGCCTGCCGGCCATCGAGACGCACTGGATCGCCACCCCGCAGCAGGCGCTGGAGGCCGCGGCCGAGGTCGGCTGGCGCGCCGGGCTGGCGGTGCACATCCTGGGCGACGCGCTGGAGGGCGAAGCCCGCTCGATGGGCCGCACCCTGGCCGCCATCGCCCAGCAGGTGGCCCGCCGCGCCCAGCCCTTCATGCCGCCCTGCGTGCTGCTCAGCGGTGGCGAATCGACGGTGCAGGTGCGTGGCAGCGGTCGCGGCGGGCGCAACGTCGAGTTCCTGCTTGCGCTTACCCTGGCGCTGCAGGGCGATCCGCACATCCACGCCCTGGCCGCCGACACCGACGGCGTCGATGGCATCGAGCCCATCGCCGGCGCCCTGGCCGGGCCGGACACCCTGACGCGCGCCGAGGCGCTGGGCCATCGCGCCGCCGATGCGCTGGACCGCAACGACGCGCACAGCTTCTTCGAGGCGCTGGGCGACAGCCTCGTCACCGGGCCGACGCTGACCAACGTCAACGACTTTCGGGCGATCCTGGTGGACGTCTGAGCGGCGCTCGGGCCCGCCCGTCAGTCCTGCCGCAGCAACTCCCGCGCGATCACGACCTGCTGGATCTGCGAGGTGCCTTCGTACAGGCGCAGCAGGCGGGCGTCGCGGTAGAAGCGCTCCACCGGGTACTCGTTGATGTAGCCGGCGCCGCCGTGGATCTGCACGCCGCGGTCGGCGACGCGGCCGACCATTTCGGTGGCGAAGAGCTTGGCGCAGGACACGCGCATCGACACATCGGGGTCGGAGGCGCCGGGCGGCTTGCGGTCGAAGCGCTCGGCCACCTCCTGCACCAGCGCCCAGGCGGCCAGCAGCTCGGCCTGGCTGTCGGCCAGCAGGGCCTGGATGAGCTGGAACTCGCCGATCGGTTTGCCGAACTGTCTGCGGTCGCGGGCGTAGCGGCGCGATTCGTCCAGGATGCGTGCGGCCAGGCCGCAGGAGACGGCGGAGATGTTGAGCCGGCCGCGGTCGAGCACCTTCATCGCGGTCTTGAAGCCCTGGCCGGGCACACCGCCGATGATGTTCGCGGCCGGCACGCGGGCGTTGTCGAGGATCACGTCGCAGGTCTTGCTGCCGCGCTGGCCCATCTTCTTGTCGGGTTTGCCCAGCGACAGCCCCGGTGTGTCGGCCGGCACGATGAAGGCCGACACCCCGCCCGCGCCCGGCCCGCCGGTGCGCGCCATCAGCGTGAAGGCGCCCGCGCGCGGTGCATTGGTGATGAAGCGTTTGCTGCCGTTGAGGACGTAGTGATCGCCCTCCAATCGCGCGCTGGTCTTGAGCGAGCCGGCGTCCGAACCGGCATCCGGCTCGGTCAGCGCGAAGGAGATGATCAGCTCGCCGCTGGCGATGCGGGGCAGGTATTCGGCCTTCTGCTCGGGTGTGCCGTCCATCAGGATGCCCTGCGAACCGATGCCGATGTTGGTGCCGAAGACCGAGCGGAAGGCCGGCGCGGTGCGGCCCAGCTCGTGGTTGACCTGCACCTCCTGGCTCACCGACAGGCCGATGCCGCCGTACTCCTCCGGCACGGTCAGGCCGAACAGGCCCATGGCCTTCATGTCCTCGATGAGGTCGGCCGGCACCAGGTCCTGCTCCTCCACCGCATCCTCGGCGGGGATCAGGCGCTCGCGCACGAAGCGCTGCACGGAGGCGAGCAGCAGCTCGAAGGATTCGTTGTCGATGGCCATGGCAGGAAACCTCTGCGGAGCTTGAACTCAGCGGTGCTTGAACTCGGCGGGGCGCTTGGCGAGGAAGGCCCGCATGCCCTCGTGTGCGTCCTCGCTGGCGAAGCGGGTGTAGAGCTGGCGGCGCTCGAAGAGCACGCCCTCGGCCAGCGTCGATTCATAGGCGCGGTTGACGGCCTCCTTGATGGCCATCAGCGCGGGCAGCGAGTAGCCGGCGATGCGCTCGGCCAGCGCCAGCGTGGCGCCGTGCAGCTCGTCGTCGGGCACCACGCGCGAGACCAGGCCGTAGAGGTCGGCCTCGTCGGCGTCCAGCACGCGCGCGGACAGGCACATGTCCATCGCCTTGGCCTTGCCGATGGCACGCGGCAGGCGCTGCGTGCCGCCGGCGCCCGGCAGCATGGCCAGCTTGATCTCGGGCAGCGCGAACTTGGCGCTGTGCGCGGCGACGATGACGTCGCAGGCCAGCGCCAGCTCGCAGCCGCCGCCGAAGGCGAAGCCCGCCACCGCGGCAAGCACCGGCTTGCGCACCGAGCGGATCGCCTCCCAGTTGCGGGTGATGAACTGGTTCTGGATGACGTCCATGGTGCCCCAGTCGGCCATCACTGCGATGTCCGCTCCGGCCGCGAAGGCCTTGGCGCTGCCGGTGATGACGATGGCGCCAACGCCGTCGTCGGCGTCGAAGCGCCGCAGCGCCTCGCCCAGCGCATCCATCAGCTCGTCGTTCAGCGCATTGAGCGCCTCCGGCCGGTTCAGGGTGATGACGGCCACCCGGCCGCGGGTCTCGGTCAGGACAACAGGCATGAGGCCTCCAAAGGTTCATTCACGCGCCGTGATCACTCCACGATGATCTTGCGGTCTTTGATGAGGGTCGAGAGCTGCTTGCCCTCGTCGGCCAGCAGCTTCTTGAAGGCCGGCGTGTCCAGTGCCACTGGCTCGGCGCCCAGGTCGCCGAAGCGCTGCTTGAGTGCCGGGGCGGCCAGCGCCTTGTTCAGCTCGCGCGTCAGGCGGGCGGTGATCTCGGCCGGCACGTTCAGCGGCGCCCAGACGCCGAACCAGATGTCCAGGCTGGCGTTCTGGATGCCCAGGTCGGCGTAGGTGGGCACGTCCGGGAAGAAGGGCGACTTCTTGTCGCTGGCCACCGCCAGCAGCTTGACCCGCCCGGCCTTGATGTGCGGGAAGGCGATGCCGGGGTCGAAGGCGATGTCGGCCTGGCTGGCCATCACGTCCTGCAGCGCCGGTGCCGCGCCGCGGTAGGGGATGTGGGTGATGAAGGTGCCGGTGCTCTGCTTGAAAAGTTCACCCGCCAGCTGCGGCGGCGTGCCGGTGCCGGAAGAGGCGTAGGAGAGCTTGCCGGGCTGCGACTTGGCCAGCGCGACCAGCTGCCTGGCGTCCTTGACGTCCAGCGTCGGCCGGGCGATCAGGTACATCTGCGTGCGGCCAATGGACATCACCGGCGCCAGGTCGCGCGAGGGCAGGAGGTTGGACTTGAACAGCGAGGGGTTGGCCGTCTCGACCGAGGTGGGTGCGATCAGCAGCGTGTAGCCATCCGGCGCCGCCTTGATCACCTCGCCGGCCGCCAGGTTGCCGCTGGCGCCGGGTTTGTTGTCGACGATCACGGTCTGGCCCAGCGCTTCGGTGAGCGCCTGGGCCAGCGTGCGCGCCATCACATCGGTGGTGCCGCCGGGCGCGAAGCCCACGACGATGCGCACCGCCTTGGTCGGCCAGGCGGGCGCCTGTGCCACCGCCGGCAGGGCCGCGGCGGCCAGCGTGGCGGCGGCGAGCTTCAGGGCGCTGCGGCGCAGCGGGGACAGGGGCTGGGGCATGGGTGCGGACATCGGAGGACTCCTCGGGCAGGGGCAGGCGGTTGGGCCTGGGCAGGGACGGGCGTGTCGAGCCGCTGCGGCCGGGGGCTGGCCGCAGGGGGCGTCGAGCGGATGGGATGGGCTGAAGGCGGGAGAGGGGCGGGAGAGAGGGGGGCGCTCCCGCCGCCGCGGTTCAGTGGTTCAGGAGTTCAGGAGTTCAGATTTGGCCGGCGGCGACCATCTCCCGGACGATCTCGCGCAGCTTGAACTTCTGGATCTTTCCGGACGGCGTGGCCGGCATCGCCTCGCGCAGGATCAGCCGCTCGGGGATGTACTGCAGCGCCACCTTCTGCGCCTTCAGGAAGTCCACCACCTCCGGCAGCGTCAGCGTCTGGCCGGCCTTGGGCACCACCACCGCGCAGGCGCGCTCGCCCAGGCGCTCATCCGGCACCGCCACCACGGCCACCTGGGCGACGGCCGGGTGCTTGTAGAGCAGCGCCTCCACCTCGAAGACGGGAATGTTCTCGCCGCCGCGGATGATCACGTCCTTGCTGCGCCCGCTGATGCGGATGTAGCCGGCCTCGGTCATGAAGGCCAGGTCACCGGTGTCGAACCAGCCCTCCGCATCGGTGTTGTTCCACTGCGGCCGGTGCAGGTAGCCGCCGAAGTTGGACACCGAGCGCACCAGCAGCTTGCCGGCCTGGCCGCGCGGCAGTTCGGCGCCGTCGTCGCCCACCACCTTCAGCTCGACGCCCGGCAGCGGGCAGCCGTCGGTGGTGAAGGCGAGCGAATCGTCGTCGTCGAGCAGGATCAGCGTGACCGCACCGTTCTCGGTCATGCCCCAGGCCGAGACGATCTTCGTCCCCAATACGCTGCGCGCCTGCTCGACCAGCGGGCCGGGGATCGGCGCGCCGGCGCAGAGGAAGGTCCGCAGCGTCGGCACCGCCTGGCCGGTCTCGGCCACGGTGCGCGCCAGGTCGTTCAGGAAGGGGGTGGAGGCCATGGTGAAGCTGGCGCCTTCGCTGCGGATCACCTCGACCGCCTTCTTCGGCTCCCACAGGTCCAGCAGCACCGCGCTGGCGCGCAGCATGATGGGCATCATCAGGCCGTACATGAAGCCGGTCTGGTGCGCCATCGGCGAGGCCATCAGCACCACGTCGTCGCTGCCCAGATGCAGCCGCTCGGCGTAGGGCACGATGTTGGCCATCACCGTGTTGGCCGAGTGCATCACGCCCTTGGGCTCGCCGGTGGTGCCGGAGGTGTAGATCAGCTGGGTGATGTCGTCCGGGCCCGGGCGGTGGCGCGTCAGGATGTCGCGCGCGTCCGGCTCGTTCTCCCAGGCCGGGCCGCTGAGCAGGGCCTCGTAGCTGTTGGCGCCGCTGCCGCCCACCACCACCAGGTGCTGCAGCTCGGGCAGGCTGGAGCGCAGGCCTTCGAGCATCTGCTCATAGTCGAAGCCGCGGAAGGTCTTCGGCACGATCATCAGCTTGGCACCGCCGTGCTGGAGCATGAAAGAGAGTTCACGCTCGCGGAAGATGTGCATCAGCGGGTTGAGCACCGCGCCCAGGCGCGAGCAGGCCAGGTAGGTGACGGTGAACTGCCACCCGTTGGGCAGCTGCATGGCTACCACGTCGTTGCGGCCGATCCCCAGACGCGCCAGGCCGATGGCGACGCGGTCGGCCATCGCCGACAGCTCGCGGTAGGTGAAGCGCGTCGTTGCGGGTGATGCAGCGCCACCCTCGACCTGGATCGCGGTGAGGGCCAATTTGTCCGGGTACGCGGCAACGCAGGCGTCCAGGTCGTCGTTGATCGTGCGGTCGAACCAGAAGCCCTGGGCCACGCTGGCGGCGCGGCGCGGCGGCAGCAATACGGCGTCGAAGTCCATGTCTTGTCTCCTGTCCTCGGGTGGGATCGGTGGGGTCGAGGTGTCGGTCGGGGGCCGTGCTTCTGGGCGTCAGGCCGGCACGTTCTTCCGCCCGGCGCGGGTGCGGGCGATGATGGTCTTCATGATCTGCGCGGTGCCGTCGCCGATCTGGAAACCCAGCACGTCGCGCAGGCGCTGCTCCATCGGGCCGCGGTCGTAGCCGCCGTGGCCGAAGCAGAGCAGGCACTGGTGGATGACGTCATAGGCCAGCTTTGGCCCCCACCACTTGGCCATGCCGGCCTCGGCGGTGTGGGGCAGGCCACGGTCCTTCAGCCACAGGCCCTGCAGGCAGAGCAGGCGGGCACCTTCGACCTCGGTGTCGAAGGCGGCCAGCGGGTGCGTCACGCCCTGGAAGGCCGAGAGCGGCTGGCCGAAGGCCTGGCGCTGGGTGATGTACTCCCAGGTCTCCTCCAGCGCGACACGGGCGACGGCCAGGCACTGCAGCCCGATCAGCGAGCGCGAGAAGTCGAAGCCCTGCATCACCTGCACGAAGCCCTTGTTCTCGTCGCCCAGCCGGTGGTTGACGGGCACGCGCACGTTCTCGAAGAAGATCGAGCCGCGGCCGATGGCGCGCTGGCCGTGGCAGTCGAAGCGGCTGGTGGTCAGCCCGGGCGTGTCCATCGGCACCAGCAGCGCGGTCACGCCGTGGGCGCCCGATTCCACCGTGCCGGTGCGGCCGAAGACGACGGTGATGTCCGCCTGGTCGGCGGCGGAGATCGAGGTCTTCTCGCCGTTGAGGACGTAGGTGTCGCCGTCGCGTTCGATCTTCAGCCGCAGGCTGGCCGCATCCGAGCCGCCGCGCGGCTCGGTCAGCGCGATGGCGCAGATCGCCTCGCCGGCGGTGAGCTTCTTCAGCCAGGGCGTCACCACCGCCGGGTCGCCGTAGCGCGACAGGATCTGCCCGTTCAGCGAGGCCAGCAGGTTCAGGTAGGACACGCTCAGGTCGGCACGGGCGATCTCCTCGTGGATCACGCCCGCAGCCAGGCAGCCCAGGCCCTGGCCACCGAATTCCTCCGGCAACTCCGGACAGAGGAAGCCCATCTCACCCATCTCCCTGAGCAGCGCGCGGTCCAGATCCCGCGTCTTGTCCCGCGCCAGGAAACCGGGCGCCACCCGGCCGGTGGCAAAGCGCCGGGCGTGCTCCGCCAGGGTCTGCAGGTCGTCGTCGATGTA
>JADJCH010000060.1 GCA_016703325.1 Burkholderiales bacterium
AACACGCCGTGGCGTGAGGTGCGCTCGGCGAAGTGCTGGCCCAGGTAGCCGCGCAGCACGTCGATGACATGCCCGGCCGAGTCCTGGGTGCAAAACAGCGGGATTTCGGCGCGCTCACACATGGCCACCAGCCGGTCCGGCGGTGGGCAGCCATCGGCCACCACCAGAACGGGAGGCTCCAGCGTGACGATGCGCGAGATGCGGCGCTCCTGAACCTCGGTTTCCGCAGGCTGGAGGTAGCCCACCTCCCGCCGGCCGACGATCTGCACCCGGTAGGGGTGGATGTAGTTCAAGTACCCCACCAGATCGGCCGCGGACTGGGCGTCGCGCACAGCCACTTCATCAAAGCGGCGTTCCGGGTGCGCATGCCCCGCGATCCATTCCCAGCGCAGGCTGGCCCGGTGGGCGTCGAAGAGGGCCTCGGCGCTGATGACGGTGGGTTTCAACGCAGGTTCGGCGGGGTGCGCCGGCTTGAGGGAGATGAAGGAGCCTTCAGGCTCGGAATCAGGCCACCGATTTCAGCGGTTCCCAGCGCGAGATCAGCTCGTGGACCTTCTCGGCATCCTGCTCGGTCTTGAGTTTCTCGCGCAGATCCCGGTCGGACAGCAGTTCTGCAATTTCGGAGAGGATCTCCAGGTGGCGTTGGGTGGCGGCTTCCGGCACCAGCAGGAAGATCAACAAGGTGACCGGCTCATCGTCCGGCGCCTCGAAGGGGATGGGCTGCTGTACCCGTATCACGGCCGCCAACGGATTCTTCAGGCCCTTGATCCGACCGTGGGGGATCGCCACACCATGGCCCAGGCCAGTGGATCCCAGACGCTCGCGTGCGAAGAGATTGTCGGTCACGGTGGCGCGAGCGATGGCGTGGCGGTTCTCGAAGAGAAGCCCGGCCTGTTCGAACGCACGCTTCTTGCTGGAAGCATCCACGTTCACCAGCACATTGCCGGCGGGGAGGATCGCAGCGAGACGGTTCATCTTGGAGTCATGCCAGAGGGATCAATCACGCCAGCCGATGACCCTGGCGCGCGGTGGGGGCCGATTATAGGAACGGGTCCCCCTGAGCGCCTCATCTTGCGCCCCCCTCAAGGGATGGGGGTGGGGCCGGGTTGCCTGCGGGCAACAGGAATCACTGAAAAAGTTCGTCCGCAAATGAAAAGCGGCCCACCGGGCCGCCACGTCTTGCGCCTTGCCTTCACCGACCGGACGGTGTGAGTCCGGTCAGGCGCAAGGCGGCTCACACCCTCAGGGTGCCTCGCTTGCGAGCGACGAACGCTTGAAGGATTCGTGGTGGTGGTCCTGCATCCGATCCTTGTGCCGCACCACCTGGCGATCCAGCTTGTCCATCAATTGATCGATGGCGGCGTACAGGTCCTCGTGGGAGCTTTCGACGAAGATGTCCTTGCCTTTCACGTGCAGCGTCACCTCGGCTCGTTGCCGTCGTTCCTTCTCCTTCAGCTTCTCGACCGTCAGCAGCACGGTCACGTCGACCACCTGGTCGAAATGTCGCGTGACGCGATCCAGCTTGGTCAGTACATACTCACGCAGCGCGGGCGTGACTTCCAGATGATGACCGCTGATCGTCAAGTTCATGAAACCTCCATTCCGGAAGGGTGGGTGGGAAAGTTCCTGATGCCTGTCGATCCTCATTGGAGGATCGATCCCCGTTGATTTGAGTGTGGCGCCAGCGCAGAAGTCTGGCAAGGCCGAATTGCGTCACCCTGAAACCGACGTGTAGAAATCCACCGTGGCGGGAGGTTTGCGGGTAATCTCAGCGTTTTCCAGCATTCAGTCGGTGCGGATTGTTCTGTGGGCAGGCTGCGGCGAGCAGGCCCGGCCCAGGTGACGCCAGTGCAATAATCGAGCCGTCTTGAACGGAGTTCATGTTGGACACCCCTCAGCCTCGGTGACCGTCCGTCCCGATCCTGCCCGCCCCCGGCGGCCGATCTGGAGCGAGACGGTTTCACCTCCCCTCCCCAGCTTGGCATGAACCTTCGGACCGCAGTGTTGCGGACCTGGCGAACATGCAGGATCCCAGATGCTCAATGTCTTCACGCTTGCCAACGGACGGCTGTTTCAGGAAGAGATCGACAGTCCGCAGTCGTTGACCCATGTGTCACCGGTCTGGGTGGACCTGGAGGCGCCGACGCCGGAGGAAAAGGGCTGGGTACAGGCGCGTTTCGGTCTCACCATTCCCGACGACATCGTTGACGAAGACCTGGAGGAGTCCGCCCGCTTCTACGAAGAGGACAACGGCGAGCTGCACATCCGCTCCGACTTCCTGATCGATGACGGCGAAACCCCGCGCAACGTGCGGGTCGCGTTCATCCTGCATCACAACGTGCTGTTTTCGGTGCATGCGGAGGACCTGCCGGTGTTCCGCCTGCTGCGGCTGCGGGCGCGCCGCATCCCGGCGCTGATCGAAGACGCCAAGGATGTGCTGCTCAAGCTCTATGACGCCGATGCGGAGTATTCCGCCGATGCGCTGGAAGGCATCTACGACAAACTCGAGCAGGTCAGTGCCCGCGTGCTGAAGCAGGACTTCGACGACCATGCAGCGGGTCTGGCGCTGGCCACCATTGCCCACGAAGAGGACCTCAATGGCCGCATTCGCCGCAACGTGATGGACACCCGTCGGGCCGTGAGCTTCATGATGCGTGCTCGCATGCTCAACGCCGAGCAGTTCGAGGAGGCGCGTCAGATCCTGCGCGACATCGACTCGCTGGACTCGCACACCGCCTTCGTGTTCGACAAGATCAACTTCCTGATGGATGCCACCGTCGGCTTCATCAACATCAACCAGAACAAGATCATCAAGATCTTCTCGGTGGCCAGCGTGGCGCTGCTGCCGCCGACGCTGATCGCCAGCATCTACGGCATGAATTTCCGTCACATGCCCGAACTGGATCAGACCTGGGGCTACCCGTTTGCCCTGCTGTTGATGCTGGGCTCAGTGGCGGCGCCGTTGATCTACTTCCGGCGCAAGGGCTGGATGCGCTGATCGGGCGGTGGCCACCGTCGGCACGATCACGTGCAGAGTGCACGACGACGCGGCTGCGTCGCGCTGCGGGATGCTCAAGCGGGTGGGGGAGGGGGTCGAATCGGGCCAGTGCGACGGATTTTCCGCCGCTTGCGCCATGGTTCACCCGCTCAGAGGATCTGTCCGATGCCCCCCTTCCAGCTGCTTCGTGGCCCGTCGAGCCGAATCCCCAGGCTCCTTGCGGTGTTGCTGGGCGTCTTGACCACTTCGCTGGCGGGAGCGCAGTTCGCGTCCACGCCGGCCCCGCTGCCGGCGACGGAGCTTCCACCTTCGGAAGCGCTGACCGAAAAGGCCTACCGGATCGACGGTGCCCGGCACCTGTACCTGACCTATCCGATGCAGGTGTTGCGTGGCAAGTTGCCTCCGTTGATCTACGCGGTGGCGGTCACCGAAACCACCCTGGATGCGCGAGGGCAGGTCGTGAAGGTGGATATGGTGCGGGAGCCGGCGGTGGCCAAGGAGGTCACGCCCTGGATCCGGCAGATGATCCTGCGGGCTCAACCCTTCCCCGCGCCGGCCAGACTGGGTGAGTCGGCCGTCTACACCGACATCTGGCTGGTCGATCCGAAGGGGCGATTCCAGCTCGATACGTTGACCGAAGGCCAGCGCTCCGATTGACCTGCCGTGACAGGTCAGGAAGCCAAAAGAAGAAAGAACCGTGCAGCACCCCGAAGCGAACGAGGGAGGGAGGGAGGAGGAGGAGAAGCGCTTCGGAGAAACAGCCCGCAGTGGCGGGAGGCTGCACGGCCTGAAACCTGTCCGGCTCACCGAAGCCCACAGGCCATCGGGTATCCCGGATACGCTGGCTCTGACACGGGTGGTGTCCGGAAAGTTCCGTGCCCTGCCGAAGTTTCCTCATCCAGTGTGCAAGTGGCTGTTCGAGGCGGTGACCCCAGGGCGGACTCGGTGACGCAGAGCAGGTCTGCACCGGGCCGATCGGGCTGCGTACCATCTGCAGCATGAGTGCCGGACCCCGCTGGGGCTGCCTTGCCGCAGCCCGAAATCACCGCCCAGAGTGCCGGCTGCCCTGGTGGCTGGCCGACGATGAAGGGCGCTGGCGCCCCTGCGGTTCGGTAGCGCGGGCGCAGTTGCCGACGTTGCTGGAGCTGCTGAGGGCCCTCGGTGCGCCGGCTTCGGAGCATCCATCCGGTTTGAGGTTGCCGTGGACGCCGGTGTCGCAGGAGGCTCTGCTCGATCGGCTGAATCTGCAACTTCGCGAGGCCGGTCTGATCCCGGGGTGGCGCGACGAGCGCTTTGCGCTGTGGCCGCTGGACCTGCCCCGGCAGGTGTGCCGACACGGTGCCGAGGGGCGCCCGGTGCTGCGCATGGAGCGGGCGGCGGCGCGCTTCTGGGGCAGCCTCACGCTGGGGGCGCACTGCAACGGCTGGGTCGCCGGGCCGGGGGGGCGGGCGGCGATGCTCTGGATCGGCCGTCGCGCACCGCACAAGGCCACCGACCCCGGTCGGCTGGACAACCTCGTCGGCGGCGGGGTGCCTGACGGGCAGTCGCCGGACGAAGCACTCTGGCGCGAGGGTTGGGAAGAGGCCGGGTTCGGCCTCGACCGCATGCGCTCGGCCCGGCCTTCCGGAGTGATCGAGTTGCTGCACGACCTGCCCGAAGGTCTGCAGCGCGAAGACCTCCACGTCTATGACCTGGAATTGCAGCCGGGGGAGCGTCCGTTCAACCAGGACGGCGAGGTGGCCGAGTTCCTCTGTCTGCCGGTGCAGGAGGCTCTGGAACGGGCAGCAATGGGTGAGATGACGCTGGATGCCGCACTGGTGACGCTCGATTTCGGGTTGCGACACGGTCTGCCGATGGCCGACGAGGCGACGGACCTGATCTCCGGGATGGAGCGGCTGAAGGTGGGCGCGGGTTCAGAAAGTTGTTCGAAGTTTTGCAATGCATGAGACATCTGGGGTGAAGCGCAAGGGGCCGGGTCACCACTAAGCTTCAGTCCTGTCGAATGTCCGCTGCTGCCGCCCCATGAACGTTCCTTCTGCACCGTCAAACGCCTCCCGCTACGGCGGCATGGCCATCGCATTGCACTGGCTCCTGGCCATGGGGATCGTGGGCACCTTCGCTGTGGGCATCTACATGCATGAGCTGCCGATGTCTCCGCAGCGCCTCAAGCTCTACAGCTGGCACAAGTGGGCGGGGGTGTGCATCCTGCTGCTGTCGGTCTGGCGGCTGGTCTGGCGCCTGACGCACCGTCCTCCGCCGCTGAGTGCTGCCATGCAGGCCGCCATGCCCGCCTGGCAGCGCGCGGCCCACCATGGGGTCCACCATGCCATGTACCTGCTCTTCTTCGCGGTGCCGCTGGTCGGTTGGGCCTACAGCTCCGCAGCCGGTTTCCCGGTGGTGTTGTTTGGCCTGTGGCAGCTGCCGGACTTCGTTCCGGTGGACAAGGCGCTGGCCGAGCTGATCAAGCCCTGGCATCAGATCACCGCGATGGCACTGATGGCCCTCGTGCTGATGCATGTGGGGGCGGCACTGAAACACCACTGGATCGACCGCGACGACCTGCTGCAACGCATGAACCCGTTTTCTTCAGCGTCCCGCCGTTGAACGGTGCCCCGGCGGACCTTTCCTTCATGTCCGCCTTGCTTGTCTGCCTCCTCAGGCTTCGAACCATGAACCTCCGTACCCTGGCCCCCCTTTCCCTGGCGCTGCTGGCTTGCACCGCAACCACCTCCGCCCTGGCCCAGCAAAAGGTGGATCCCGCGCGCAGCGAGATTTCCTTCGTCAGCAAGCAGATGGGCGTGCCGGTCGAAGGGCGCTTCCGCAAGTTCGACGCGCAGATCGCTTTCGATCCCAAGAAGCCGGAAGCAGGCAAGGTGGCCTTCACGATCGACCTGGGCAGCACCACTCTGGGCAATCCGGAAACCGATGCCGAGCTGCCGAAAGCCGCCTGGTTCAACGTGCCCAAGTTTCCCCAGGCGAGCTTCCAGTCCACCTCCATCAAGGGTGTGGGGAGCGGCCGCTTTGAAGTGGTCGGCAAGCTCAGCATCAAGGGCAACAGCCGTGACGTGGTCGTTCCGGTGGCCCTGGCTGCGGCCGGCGGTGTGACCTCGGCCACCGGCAGCTTCGCGATCAAGCGCCTGGATTTCAAGATCGGTGAAGGCGACTGGGCCGACACCTCGATGGTGGCCAACGATGTTCAGGTGCGTTTCAAGCTCAGCCTGAGCGGCGTGGCGCCGCTGTAAGGCTGCGTTGCCAGTGCGTCCTTCCGTTCATTCGCAGCCGCTGCCCTGCTGTCCCTCCCTTCCCCCGTCCTTTTCGTCAACCACAGGAAATCAAGCCATGCCGTTCCTCCGTTCACTTTCCGCTTTGGCCCTTGCTGCTGTCGCTTCGTCCTCGTTCGCGGCACCTGAGACCTACAACGTCGACCCGTCCCACAGCTTCCCCCGCTTCTCATACAACCACTTTGGGCTGTCGACGCAGCTGAGCAAGTTCAACAAGGTGACCGGGACGGTGGTGCTTGACAAGGAGGCCAAGACCGGAGCGGTGGATGTCACGATCGACATGAAGTCCGTCGAAACCGGTTCGACCGTCTTCAATGGTCACATCCAGGGCGCAGATTTCCTGGACACCGCCGCGCACCCGACGGCCACCTTCAAGTCCACCAAGGTCAACTTCGCCGGTGACAAGCCCGACAGCATCGAAGGCAACCTCACCATCAAGGGCGTGACCAAGCCGGTGACGCTGAAGGTCACGCACTTTGTGGCGATGCAGCATCCGATGATGAAGCGTGACGCCATCGGCGCAAACGCCTCGGCCGTGATCAAGCGCAGCGAATTCAACGCCGGCAAGTACGCTCCCAATGTGGGCGATGAGGTGACCATCACCGTCTCGCTCGAAGCCATCAAGTGACGGACTGATCTCGGTGGCCGGAGCCCTGCGGCTGCGGCAACAAAAAACGGCGTGCTGAGCACGCCGTTTTTGTTGGGGATGGATTCACGCAGCGGCTCGGGGCCGCAGCCAGAGGTTGGGCCTCAGGCTGCGCGGCGCACCGGCTCGGCCGGGAAGGACCAGTCCTGCGACACCGCGGCCGGTGCGGCAGTGCGGCGTCCATGCCAGCGCAGCGCCGGACGAGGCCCACCCTTGCCGACCAGCAGCAAAGGCAGGGCCAGCAAGCCGGCACACAGCGCGGCCGCAGCACCGATCAGCACGGCCGGTGCCGCCAGCAGGACCAGCAGAGCGCGGGTCGTCAGGCTCGCCAGCGTTGCGGCGCGGAACCGGGGCGTTTGGGGGGCGGTGTGGGCGGTCATGTCGGGTCCTCTGGGCTGGATGGTGGTGGTGGGCCTTGTTGCGGAGTGATTCGCTTGGCCCCTGCATGTCGCCACGATAGATTTCCCCCTTCATGGGCGAAGTGAGAAATTGAAGCCCGATGTCCGGGCAGATGTTTCGATGGCGGTTGCAGGCCAAATCCGTGCGATGGACCCATTTGTAACCTTCGGAGCAGCCCCTCAGAGGGCAGGAGTGCGTCTGTTGGCCTGACACTCGCAACACTTGGTCGCAACCGGTCGGTTCTGGTTGCCCGCGATGTCAGGATGTGAGGAATGCACGGAAACCGGGACTTACAACTCGACGGTGATGAGCAACAGACCCGGCTGGCCCCGGCCAAGGGCGGAGGGATTCCATGACTTCTTCAGCGCATTGCAGCGCCACAGTGGCTGCGGGTGCCGCTGCTCGATCACGGCCCAGGCCTCCGGTCTGGCTGTTCGACCTGGACAACACGCTGCACAACGCGTCACATGCCGCCTTCGGCATGATCGACCGGTCGATGAACGACTACATCGCCACAACGCTGTCGGTCGATGCCGCTCAGGCGGATCATCTGCGCCGCCACTACTGGGAGCGCTACGGCGCGACCCTGCTGGGCCTGATGCAGCACCATGGCGTGAAGGCGCCGCACTTCCTGCACCAGACCCATTTGCTGCCAGGACTGGAAGCCCGGCTGCGGGCCCATCCCCAGGACCTCGACGCCTTGGCGCGACTGCCGGGCCCCAAGTTCATCGTCACCAATGCGCCGCGGGCTTACGCCCAGCGCGTCCTGCAGGCCTTGGGCATGGCGCGGTGGTTCAACGGCGTGATCGCCATCGAGGACATGCACATGTTCGGCCGCCTGCGTCCCAAGCCGGATGCACGCATGCTGCGCCGGCTGGTGGTGCAGCTGCGCGTGCCGGCAGGCCGCTGTGTGCTGGTCGAGGACACCCTGGCCCACCAGAAGTCTGCTCGCCGGGTGGGCATGGGCACCGTGTGGATGCAACGCTGGCTCCGGCGCAGCAGTCATGGCCCCGAAGTGGGCGTTCGCCTGCGTCGCAGGCCGGTGTACGTGTGTGACAGAATTCGCGGACTGCAGGCCCTGTCCGGTAGCGCAGCGGCCCGGCGGGCCCGACGCACCAGTCCGTGATGGACGGGTCCGGCATGGTGACGCAGCGGCTGCGCCCCTGTCCTCCCGATCCCCTCCCCGATTGCCTGCCTGTCCCGATGTCCGAGCTGCCCCTGTCTTCGTCCGATCTGCCTGCCGATCCGTCTGCCGGGTCGGTGCCGGCCGAGGCCACGGCGCCGGTGCGCAAGCGGCCCAAGCCGGGGGAGCGCAGGGTGCAGATCCTGCAAACCCTGGCGGCCATGCTGGAGCAGCCCGGCGCCGAGCGCATCACCACCGCGGCCCTGGCCGCCCGTCTGGAGGTGAGTGAGGCGGCGCTGTACCGCCACTTCGCCAGCAAGGCGCAGATGTTCGAGGGGTTGATCGAGTTCATCGAGACCAGCCTGTTCACCCTCATCAACCAGATCGCCGAGCGCGAGCCCTCCGGCAGCGTCCAGGCGGCGCGGACCGTTGCGGTGCTGCTGCAGTTCGCCGAGAAGAACCGGGGCATGACCCGGGTGATGGTGGGTGACGCGCTGGTGTTCGAGCATGAGCGGCTGCAGCTGCGCATGAACCAGTTCTTCGATCGCATCGAATCGCAACTGCGGCAGAGCCTGAGGCTGGCCGCCGAGGCGCAGGGCTCCAGCACGCCGACGGTGGACGCTGCATCCACGGCGTCCTTGCTGACCAGCCTGTGCCTGGGGCGATTGCATCGGTTCGCGCGCAGCGGCTTCAAGCGCAGCCCCACCGAGCACCTGGACGCCACGCTGCGCCAGCTCCTGCTCTGACCGCAGACGCCTGGCGACGCCCCGCCTGCAACCGTGGAGATCGAGCTGGCCGGTGAGCGGCTGCACATGCTGCCGCAGCGCGCCCTGTGGTGGCCGGCGCAGCAGATGCTCCTGATCAGCGACCTGCATCTGGGCAAGGCACACAGCTTCCGTCGCATGGGGGTGCCGGTGCCCGCCGGGTCTGGCCAGGCCTCGTTGCAGGTCCTGTCCGAGCTGGTGCAGACCTGGCGCCCCCGTGAGCTGGTCTGCCTGGGTGACCTGTTCCACTCGGCCCATGCGCACGACAGCGCTCCAGCAGGGCTGCTGCGCCGCTGGCGTGCGGCGCATGCCGGGCTGGCGCTGACGCTGGTGCGCGGCAACCACGACGACCGCGCTGGCGATCCGCCGCCGGACCTGGACATCCGGCTGGTGGACGAACCTTGGCCGATCAGCCCGTTTGCGCTGTGCCACCACCCGCGGCCGATCGAGGGTGGCTATGTGCTGGCTGGCCACCTGCACCCCTGTGTCAGTCTGGGTGGGCGGGCCCGGGACCGCTTGCGACTGCCCTGTTTCCATTTCACCGATTCGGTCGGGGTGCTGCCGGCCTTCGGTGCCTTCACCGGCATGCACCCGATCCGCCCAGGGCCGGGCGACCGGGTCTTCGTGGTGGCGCCGGACAGCGTTCGACCGCTGCCGGGCCGTTGAGCCCGGGTGTGGAGCCGATGGTGCGGAGTCGCCGCGGCAGCTGCTTACACTGCTCCCATGGCTGATCTCGATTCCTTCCTCACCCGCGCCGAAGCGCTGCTGGCCCGCCTGGAGGCGGTGCTGCCCCATCCCCTCACCGCACCGGACTGGGCGGCCAGTGTGGCCTTTCGCTACCGCAAACGCGGCGGTGGCGGTCTGCTGGAACCGGTTCGGCAGGTGGCCGGCATCCGCCTGTCCGACCTGAAGGAGGTGGATGCGCAGAAGGAGCGCCTGCTGCGCAACACCGCCCAGTTCGTTGCGGGTCGGCCGGCCAACAACGTGCTGCTCACCGGTGCACGGGGCACCGGCAAGAGCTCGCTGATCAAAGCCTGCCTGAACGAGTTCGCCGGTCAGGGGCTGCGCCTGATCGAGGTGGACAAGACCGACCTGACCGACCTGCCGGATCTGGCGGCACTGGTGGATGGCCGATCGGAGCGTTTTGTCATCTACTGCGACGACCTCAGCTTCGAGGAAGGGGAGGCCGGCTACAAGGCGCTCAAATCCATGCTCGACGGCACGGTGGCGCAGGGCGGGGACAACGTGCTGATCTATGCCACCAGCAACCGCCGCCACCTGCTGCCCGAGCAGATGAAGGACAACCTGAGTGTGTCCTACAACGAGGAGGGCGAACTGCACCCCGGTGAGGCGGTGGAGGAGAAGATCTCGCTGTCCGAGCGCTTCGGCATGTGGATCAGCTTCTACCCGTTCAGCCAGCGCGAGTACCTGGAGATCGTGGCGCAGTGGCTGCGCCACTTCGGCGCCGATGAGGCCGCCATCGCCGCGGCGCGCCAGGAGGCGCTGGTCTGGGCGCTGGAGCGGGGGTCACGTTCGGGTCGGGTGGCTCAGCAGTTTGCACGGGACTTCGTGGGGCGCGGGCTGCAGCAGTCCGGTCTGATGCCCTCGACCGCCAGCGACGACATTCCAGGTGGACTGGACCATGTCTGAACCGGCCGTGGGTGCGGCCAGAGAGCGCACGCCGGTCGACGTGGCCGTGGGCGTGTTGATCGAACGCGACGACCGGGGCCGGGACACGCGTTTCCTGCTCACGTCCCGGCCGGTCGGCAAGGTGTATGCGGGTTACTGGGAGTTCCCAGGCGGCAAGCTGGAAACCGGTGAATCGGTGGAAGCTGCGCTGGCGCGCGAGTTGCACGAGGAGCTGGGGGTCGAGATCGACGTCACCCGCGTGCAGCGCTGGCAGGAGCTGGTGATGGACTACCCCCATGCCCGGGTGCGGCTGCATTTCTGCAGGGTGTTTGGCTGGCGGGGCGAGTTCGAGATGCGCGAAGGCCAGCAGATGGCCTGGCAGACGCTGCCGGTGCAGGTGCAGCCTGTCCTGCCGGGCACCGTGCCGGTGCTGGCCTGGTTGGCGGCTGAGCAGGGATTCACTGGAGCCACGCACGTCGGCGCATGAGGCCGGGCTGACCGGGGGGGCGCAGCCCGCTCCGAGCTCAGTCCCCGCGTGGCGCAGGCTGACGCGGGTCGTCATCCGGCGGCGCGTCGGCGGCCACGCGGTAGTCCTCTGCCGCCCAGGCGCCGAAGTCGATCTCCCGGCAGCGCTGGCCACAAAAGGGGCGCCAGCGATTGCTGGGAGCAAACACCGCCGGCCGCCGACAGGTGGGGCAGGGGACGGTGCGCTGGGTCGGCTCGGGAGCGGTCATGCGGTCGAAGTGTCTGCGGCCGGGGAGATAAGAGGGGCCCGGCTCACGCCGGAAGCGCTCACGAACACAGCGTCAGCTCGACCGGCACGTCGTCGGTGGTGGCCTTGAGCCGTCCTTCGCCGTCGGAACGCATCAGGCGGATGGCCACCAGCAGGCGGTTGCCGCTGATCTCCGGCACCACGCCCAGGGTCGGGTCGATGCGCAGCCGCAGCAGCTGGAAGCTGCGTCCGCTGCCCAGGCTCTGCTGGAACAGGCCGCCGCGCACCCGCACGGCCTGGCCCACACCGGTTTCGCGCAGCAGCGCCAGACACACCTCCAGCGCTTCGGCCAGTGGGTCCAGCGTGCCCACCCAGCGCAGCAGGTCGTTGCGGCGCCGCTCGGGCGGTTCGTGCTGCCAGGCGAAGTAGCCGGGCAGGTCGAACTCGCAGGTGCCGCCGGGGATGTTGATGCGGCTGCGGATGCTCATCAGCCACTCGTTGGCCGACAGGCTGGCGCCGGCCTTGCCGGGCATCGTGGCCAGGCGCTCGCGCGACCCGTCGATGCGGCGCAGGGCCAGGTCCAGTGCAGCTTCGGAGATCGACGGGTTGCCCCGGAAGCCCAGCAGCTGGCCGCGTTGCCGGTCCAGCTCCAGCAGCAGGTCGCTCTTCAGGTCGGCACGGGAGGCCACGTCCATGATCTCGAACAGCGTGGCCAGCGCGTAGTGGTGGTCCACCGCTTCCTCGCGCGGCAGCAGGCAGGTCAGCCGGGCAAACAGATGCTCCAGCCGAAGCATCGTGCGGATGCTCTCGTTGAACGGGTATTCGTAGAAGATCAAGGGCAGAGACTCCGTCGCGGCACGCCGGGACGGCCGGATTGTTTCACAGCGTCAAGGCCGGCGTGGATTGCCGAACCACAGAGTCCAGAGCTGCTGCACCTGGGTGCGCAGTTCATCCAGCGGGAGGTCGTCGTTGAACAGCACGGCGTCGGCCGCAGCGCGTCGCGCCTGCCGGCTGGCCTGCTGGGCCAGCACCCGCTGGACCGCCTCGGCCGTCCAGCCGCTGCGCGCCATCACCCGGGCGATCTGGGTGGTCTCCCGGCAGTCCACCACCAGCACCCGCTGCACCCGGCCGGGCCACTGCCGCGATTCGACCAGCAGCGGCACGTCGAAGACGATCGGTTGACCCTCCGGCGCGGCCTCTGCCGCCCGCTGGGTGGCCTGGGCGATCATCGGATGCAGGATGCCCTCCAGCGCCTGGCGGGTGGCGGGGTCGGCAAAGACCTTCTCGCGCATGCGGGCCCGGTCCATGGCGCCGTCGTGGCCGATCACATCGCTGCCGAAGCGCGCCGCGATGGCCGGCAAGGCCGCTCCACCGGGGGCGGTCAGGGTGTGGGCCAGCGCGTCCGAGTCGATCACCGCGGCGCCGCAGTCGCGCAGCAGCGCCGCCACGGTGCTCTTGCCGCTGCCGATGCCGCCGGTCAGGCCGATGCGGCGGAGCTGTCCAGCCTGGACTGCTGCGTTCATGCCCAGCCCATCCAGCGCAGCACCCGTTCCGAGCCGGCCAGCATCACCACCAGCCCGGCGCCGGCCAGGAAGGGGCCGAAGGGCACGTAGCGGCCTTCGCGCAGTGCTCCGCCGGCCTTCATGGCCAGGCCGACGATGGCCCCCAGCACCGAAGCCCCCAGGATCACCGGCAGCAGCATCGTCGGCCCCAGCCAGGCGCCGAGGGCGGCCAGCAGCTTGAAGTCGCCGCCGCCCATGCCCTCCTTGCCGGTGGCCAACTTGAAGAACCAGTACACCGACCACAGGCTCATGTAGCCGATCACCACACCCCACAGGGCCTGCTCCAGCGGCAGGTTCCAGCCCAGCGCGGCGGCCACCAGGCCGGCCCAGAGCAGCGGCAGGGTCAGGCTGTCGGGCAGCAGGGTGGTGTCCCAGTCGATCAGCGAGGCCGCCAGCAGCGTGGCCGCAAAGCCGCACCACAGCAGCGCCACCGGTTGTGCGTCGAAACGCCAGCCGATCAGGGCGAACAGCAGGCCGCAGCCGACCTCGACCAGCGGGTAGCGCAGACCGATCGACGCCTGGCAGGCCGAGCAGCGCCCCCGCAGCAGCAGCCAGCTGAGCACCGGAATGTTTTCGTGGGCGCGGATGGTGTGGCTGCAGTGCGGGCAGCGCGAGCGTGGCCGAGCCAGCCCCATCGGCGGCAGGGCCTCCAATGCCTTCAGCAATCGCCAGGACAACGTGGCCTGCTCGGCGGGTGGATCGGCTGCGAGGACCTGCCTGTAGCTGTCTTCGTCGCCGAGCTGATGCCCCACCTCGCTCCACCACTGCCGCTCCATCTGGCGTGGCAGGCGGTGCACCACCACGTTCAGGAAGCTGCCGATGCACAGCCCCACCAGCCCCAACCCCAGCGGATGGCACAGCGCAGCCAGCGCCCCCTGCAGTTCAAGATCCATGCGTGCCTGCGTGAGGGGTCAAACCACCTGACCGAGCTTGAAGATCGGCAGGTACATGGATACGACGATGCCGCCGATGATGGTGCCCAGCACCACGATGATGATCGGCTCCATCAGGGTGGACAGGCCCTTGACCGCCTCGTCCACTTCCTGCTCGTAGAAGTCGGCCACCTTGCTGAGCATCTGGTCCAGCGAGCCGGATTCCTCGCCGATGGCGCTCATCTGCAGCACCATGTTGGGGAACACGCCGCTGGCCTGCATCGATGAGGTCAGCCCGGACCCGGTGGCCACGTCGCGCTGGATCTGCTCGGTCGCGGCGGAGAACACCGCATTGCCGGCCGCCCCGCCCACCGAATCCAGTGCCTCCACCAGCGGCACGCCGGCGGCGAACATGGTCGACAGGGTGCGTGACCAGCGTGCCACCGCCGCCTTGTGGATCAGCGGGCCGAAGATCGGCAGCTTCAGCATCACCCGGTCCATGGTCATCTGCAGCTTGGGCGAGCGACGCCAGCTCTGGATCAGCATGTAGATGCCGAAGCCCAGTCCACCGAAGATCAGCAGCCAGTACTCCACAAAGAACTCGGACATGGCGATCACCACCAGCGTGGGCGCCGGCAGGTCCGCACCGAAGGACTTGAAGATGTCCTTGAACGAGGGGATCACGAAGATCATGATCACCGCGACCACGATGAAGGCCACTACCAGCACCGAGATCGGGTAGATCAGCGCCGAGCGGATCTTGTTCTGCAGCTCGATGGTCTTTTCCTGGTAGTGCGCCAGGCGCTCCAGCAGCGTTTCCAGGATACCGGCGGCCTCACCTGCTTCCACCAGGTTGCAGTACAGCGCGTCGAACTGCAACGGGTGCTTGCGGAAGGCACCCGACAGGCTGGTGCCGGTTTCCACGTCCGAACGGATGTCGGTGAGCATGCGCGTCAGGCGCGGATTGGGGCTGCCCCGCGCCACGATATCGAAGGCCTGCAGCAGCGGCACCCCGGCCTTGAGCATGGTGGCCAGCTGGCGGGTGAACACGGCGATGTCCTTGCCCTTGATGGACTTGCCGCCGGAGCTGCGCCGCTTCTTGACCTTGTTGACGAGGATGCCCTGGCGGCGCAGGCTGGCGCTGACGGCGGCCTCGCCGCCGGAGCGCATCTCACCACGCACCGCCTTGCCGTTGCGGTCCTTGCCTTCCCACTCGAAGATGAATTCCTTGACCTTCTTCGCTGCCGCTGTGGCCATTGAACCTCCGGTTGTTCTGTCGTGGGTCACCCCGGGTGGGGCGCTTCGGTCGTGTCGCAGGCCCTGCCGGGATTCACCCGTTGGCCGAACGATCAGCCGCTTCGCCTCACTGGTTGGTGACCGAGATGATCTCTTCGAGGGTGGTCACGCCCGAGCGCACCTTGATGAGGCCTGACTGGCGCAGGTCCCGCACCCCTTCGCGCTGGGCCTGCTGCGCCAGGTCGAGGGCGGTGCCCTCGGCCAGGATCACCCGCTGGATCGTTTCGGTGATGGGCATGACCTGGTACAGGCCCACCCGTCCCCGGTAGCCGTTGTTGCAGGCCGGGCAGCCCACCGCCTTGTAGGGTCGCCAGCTGCCGTCCAGGTCCTCCGCGCGGAAACCGGCGCGCAGCAGGGCCTCGCGCGGGTATTCCGCCGGTGCCTTGCAGCTGTCGCACAGGCGCCGCGCCAGGCGCTGGGCCGTGATCAGGATCACGCTGGAGGCGATGTTGAACGCCGGCACGCCCATGTTGGACAGTCGGGTCAGCGTGGTCGGCGCATCGTTGGTGTGCAGCGTCGAGAGAACGAGGTGGCCGGTCTGGGCCGCCTTGATGGCGATGTCGGCCGTCTCCAGGTCGCGGATTTCGCCGACCATGATGATGTCCGGGTCCTGCCGCAGGAAGGCCTTCAGCGCGGTGGCGAAGTTCATCCCCGCCTTGTCGTTGACATTGACCTGGTTGATGCCGGGCAGGTTGATTTCCGCCGGATCTTCCACCGTCGAGATGTTCACCCCCGGCTGGTTCAGGATGTTCAGGCAGGTGTAGAGCGACACCGTCTTGCCCGAGCCGGTCGGGCCGGTGACCAGGATCATGCCGTAAGGCCGACGGATGGCCTGCATCAGCCGGTCCTTTTCGTCCTTCTCGTAGCCCAGGGCATCCACGCCCAGCTTGGCCGACGACGGGTCCAGGATCCGGATGACGATCTTCTCGCCGAACAGGGTGGGCAGCGTGCTGATGCGGAAGTCGATGGCCCGGTTGCCGAACTTCAACTTCATCCGCCCGTCCTGGGGCACCCGCTTCTCGGCGATGTCCAGACGGCTGATCACCTTGATGCGCGAGGACAGCTTGTCCTTGATGGCGATCGGCGGCTGGGTGATCTCGCGCAGCTCACCATCGATGCGGAAGCGCACCCGGTAGGTGTTTTCGTAGGGCTCGAAATGCAGGTCGGAGGCGCGCATGTTGATCGCGTCGATCAGCATCTTTTGCAGGAAGCGCACCACCGGGGCGTCTTCCACCTCGGCACTGACTTCCTCGTCCGGCCGGGCGTTGGGATCCTGCTCCTCGACATCGAACTCGAAGTCGCCGCCGACGATGGAGTCCAGGGTCTCCGCTGCGGAGGTGGTCTTGGCGTCCACCACCTTCATCAGCTTGTCGTACTCGACGATCACCCACTCCGGGGTCAGCTGGGTCGCGAACTTGATGCGATCCACGGCCTCCTGATCGGTGGGGTCCGCTCCGCCGATGAACAGCCGGTTGCCGCGTTTGCCCAGCACCAGCACCTGATACTGGGTGAGTGTGCGGGAGTCGACCAGGTTGTTGGGCAGCCGCTGGAGGTCAATCGCGTCCAGGTCCAGCAGCGGCAGCGCCAGGGAGCTCGACAGCGTGTGCGCCATCTCCGCCGAGCTGAGCGCATTGGAGCCGATCACCGCGGAGACGAAGCTGCGTCGCTGCTCTCGTGCGGAGCGGGCCAGCTCCTCGGCGGCCCGGGCACTGAGCCGACCGGCATGCACCAGCACACGAGCCACACCGGACAGGGTGCTCTGAGGCGGATCGGCAACGAGTTCGGCGGCCACGACGGCGAAAGGTTCCTGGTGAGATGTGGAGAAAATTTCCACATTGTCCAATGTTAGCCCGCCCAGTGGGCGCGGCCGACAGCGTGAATTCCTGTCATCGGCAGTCCCTCTTGAAATTTGAGCGCCTGCCGTCATTTGCCGCCCGAACCGCTGCTGCAGCGCGCAGGCAGCGGGTGAACTCAGAGTCTTCAGGATCGAAAGTGGCTCCCCCCATGGAAAAGCAAACCCTGTCGTTTCAGGCCGAGGTCAAACAGCTGTTGCACCTCGTTACCCATTCGCTCTACTCCAACAAGGAGATCTTCCTGCGGGAATTGATCTCCAACGCCTCGGACGCCTGCGACAAGCTGCGCTTCGAGGCGCTGAACAACACCGCTCTGTTCGAGGACCAGCCGAACCTGGAGGTGCGGGTCAGCTTCGACAAGGACGCCAGGCGCATCGTCATCAGCGACAACGGCATCGGTCTGTCGGCCCAGGAAGCCATCGACCACCTCGGCACCATCGCCAAGAGCGGCACCAAGGAGTTCATGGCCAAGCTGGAAGGTTCGGACAAGGACCGCGCCAAGGATGCCAACCTGATCGGCCAGTTCGGTGTGGGCTTCTACTCCGGCTACATCGTGGCCGACCGCATCACGGTCGAGAGCCGCCGTGCGGGAGCACCGATCGCTGAAGGCGTGCGCTGGAGCAGCGAAGGCACCGGCGATTTCGAGGTGGAGACCCTCACCCGCGAGCAGCGCGGCACCGATGTGATCCTCCATCTGCGCGAAGGCGAGGACGAGTGGCTGTCGCGCTGGAAGATCAAGTCGACGGTGGGCAAGTACTCCGACCACATCTCCCTGCCGGTGCTGATGCGCAAGGAGGAGTGGGACGCCGAGAAGAACGAATACGCCGTCAAGGACGAGTGGGAAACCGTCAACAAGGCCGCCGCGCTGTGGACACGCAGCAAGAGCGACATCTCCGACGCCGAGTACAAGGCCTTCTACGAGCAGCTGACCTACGACCAGACTGCGCCGCTGGCCTATACGCACAACCGCGTCGAGGGCCGCAGCGAGTACACCCAGCTGCTCTACATCCCGGCCAAGGCCCCCTTCGACCTGTGGAACCGTGACAAGCGCGGCGGCGTCAAGCTCTACGTCAAGCGCGTCTTCATCATGGACGATGCCGAGGCGCTGATGCCGGTGTACCTGCGATTCGTCAAGGGCGTGATCGACTCGGCCGACCTGCCGCTGAACGTCAGCCGCGAGCTGCTGCAGGAAAGCCGCGACGTCAAGGCCATCCGCGAAGGCTCGACCAAGCGTGTGCTGGGCATGCTGGAGTCACTGGCCGACAGCACGGATGAAGCCAACGCCGCCGACGACAAGGCCAAGTACGCCGAATTCTGGAAGCAGTTCGGTGCCGTGCTCAAGGAGGGCATCGGCGAGGACCATGCCAACCAGGAGCGCCTGGCCAAGCTGCTGCGCTTCGCCTCGACGTACGCCGACGAAGGCGTGTCCTTCGCCGACTATGTGTCGCGCATGAAGGAGGGTCAGGAGTCCATCTACTACATCACCGCCGACAGTCTGGCCGCTGCCAAGAACAGCCCGCAGCTTGAGATCTTCAAGAAAAAGGGCATCGAGGTGCTGCTGCTGACCGACCGGGTGGACGAGTGGATGCTCAGCCACCTCTACGAGTTCGAGGGCAAATCGCTGCAAAGCGTGGCCAAGGGTGCCGTCGACCTGGGCAAACTCCAGGACGAAGAAGAGAAGAAGCAGGCCGAGGCCGCCGCCGAGACCTTCAAGCCGACGCTGGAGCGCATCAAGGCCGCTCTGGGCGAGCGTGCCAAGGACGTGCGCGTCACCACTCGCCTGGTCGATTCGCCCGCCTGCCTGGTCACCGAGGAAGGCGACATGAGCGGTCACCTGGCCCGCATGCTCAAGCAGGCCGGCCAGAGCGCCCCCGCCTCCCAGCCGATCCTCGAAGTCAACGCCGAGCATGCGCTGGTCCAGAAGCTGGCTGCGCTGCCCGAGGGTGCATCGAGCTTCGACGACCTGGCCCAGGTGCTGTTCGACAATGCCCTGCTGGCCGAGGGTGGTCAGCTGGAGGACCCGGCGGCCCACGTGCGGCGCATCCAGGCACTGATCCTGGGCTGACGCAGGGGGCATCTGCGGCCAGGGTCGTGGCCCGGTCAGCACGCCCGGGTGTCGACTATGCACGTCCGGGAGGCGATGGAACCCCGGCCCTTGACCGGGGTCAGAGCGCGGGGCCAGCCCCGGTTCCGGGGCAGGATCTCCGGCCTAGCATGGCTGCGCCGAACGGTTGCCGGCGTGACGGAGCCGGGATCGGCAGCTTCGCCGACTCGCCAGGCCCGCCCGGGCCTCTGCCGCCATGAACCCCGTTGAACTGCGCAATGCGCTCCAGATCCATCGCCCTGTCTTCGGGGACACCGTCGGGCTGGCCCTGTTCCGCCTGGTTCGCCTCGTGGCCCTGGAGGACATCCTGGGCACCGGGGCATCGGCCATCACCTACTACGCCGGCAAGAAGCTGGGCAAGGAGCTGGGCCTGACCTCGATGGATGAGTTTCTCGCCCTGTGCGAGCAGCTCAAGATTGGCGAGATCCGGATCCCGACGCTGACCGACCACCACATCCATGTCGATGTCTGCGAGTGCGTGACCTGCTCGGGCATGACGCCGGTGGGGCGGGTGCTCTGCCACTTCGAGGGCGGGTTGATCGCCGGGTCCGTCGGCTCAATCCTGAAGAAGGACGTTCAGGCCCGTGAGGTGAGCTGCATCGGCGGGTTGGGGGATGCCACCTGCGGGTTTGACCTGGTGATTCCCTGATGGCTTCAGGCCGCGGCAGCCTCAGGCCACCAGCGCCGGCCCTTGCATCGCCTCGATCTGCTCACCCAGCAGCATGGCCTGCTGGTCCCAGTAGGCCGGGCTCTCGAAGGAGGGGAAGGCGATCGGAAAAGCCGGGTCGTCCCAGCGCCGCGCGATCCAGGCGCTGTGCTGGATGATGCGCAGCGTGCGCAGCGGCTCGATCAGCGCCAGCTCGCGGCGGTCGAAGTCGCGCATCGTTTCGTAGCCGTCCAGCAGTGCGCCGAGCTGGGCCTGCATCTCCTGCCGGTCGCCGCCCAGCAGCATCCACAGGTCCTGCACCGCCGGGCCGGTGACGGCGTCGTCCAGATCGACGAAGTGAGGGCCTTCGGGCGTCCACAGCAGGTTGCCGATGTGGCAGTCGCCGTGCAGGCGCAGCAGCGCCGGGCCACCGTGGCGGTCGAAGGCAGCGTCCACCGCATCCAGGGCGGTCTCGGCGGCCTGGCGCCAGCTGGCCGAGGCGGTGGGCGGCAGGATGTCGTGTTCCAGCAGCCAGTCCAGCGCTGCCCGGGCGTTGGCGCTGCCGTCGATGCGCAGGCGGTGCTCGAAGGGCTGGCGTACGCCCACCTCGTGCAGGCGGGCCAGAAAGCGGCCGATCCACTCCAGCACCTCGGGTTGCTCGACTTCCGGCGAGCGGCCACCGCAGCGCGGGCTCGCGGCAAACCGCCAGGGGCCGCGGCGGGCCAGCGTCGGCGGATCGCCGGCCAGCGTCACGTCGTCGCTGCAGGCCTCCAGCGTCAGCGGTGCCACAGCGGGTACCTCCGCTTCGGCCAGTTCGCGGGCAAAGGTGTGTTCTTCGAGGATCTGCGCGTCGCTCCACCGGCCGGCGCGGTAGAACTTGGCCACCACGATGCGGCCGTCCTCCAGATGCACCTGGAAGACCCGGTTTTCGTAGGAGTTCAGCTGCAGGATGCGCCCGTCGCCCCGCAGCCCGGCGGTGTCCAGGGCGTCGAGCACCTCGTGCGGGGTCAGGCCCTCATAGGGGCGGCTGGACCGGTCATCAGACTGGGGCGTGCGAGGAGATGGGGCCATGCCACATCGTAGACCACCCGCAGCGGTGGGCCCGATGGAACCGCAGCACCGGCGCCGCCGGGGTGTCAGCGCCGGCCGATGATGTCGCCGGCCGCATCGCCGGAGGGGCCGGGGGGCAGTCGGCCGCCGCTGGGGGCCAGGCTCGGGCCGGTCCAGCCGCTGGCCGATCGACCAGAACTGCTGCTGGTCGAGCCAGGATGCAGCGGTCGCTCAACTGCCGCCGGCCGGGTGCTCAGGCCCCCTGGGGTGGTCGGCGTGTCGAAGGGGTCGCGCTGGCTGTCCGGCGCGAAGAAGGAATCCTGCGCATAACCGGACTCGTACCACTGCGTCTCGCGTTCGCCGCGCGGGTCGCGCAACGCCTGAGCCAGGGAGCCACGGCGCTCTGCGCTGTCCTGCACGTGGGCGGGCACCAGCGGCTTGGACATCTCGCCCTGCTGGGGGACCAGCAGTTGCAGCTCGGCGGCGGTGGGCAGCTGGTCGCTGCGGCACTTGACGTAGCGGATGCGGCAGGCCTCCAGCACCGACTGGCGAATGGTGGCGACGCGCTTGGAAGTGGGCCGCGAAGGGCGCTCGATGTCCAGCGCAGCCAGCACCCGACCGTTGTCGGCACAGACCACGAAGCTCACGTGGATCGGCCCCAGCAGCTTGAACCAGTATCCCAGCTCATCCCGGTCGATGGGCTGGCAGAAGCGCACCAGCGGCACCTTGGCCAGGATGGTGTGGTGGGGCAGGGCGCTGCGCAGCTGCCGGTACAGCGTGCGCTCCTCGGCCGAGAAAATGGCACGCTGGATCAGCGGCCAGTCTTCCGGCAGGGCGGCATCGCCGGACTTGCCGGAGCCGGAGCGCCGCATGGCCAGCACAACCAGTCCAGCCACGGCGGCGGCGGCGATGACAGCGAAGAACCAGGCGGGAATCGGGGGCATGGCAGGCAGGTCGAGGTCGTTGGAGGAGGGGCCACAGGGCTTGCCGGAGTCATCGGCAGTTCGGCGCCCAGCCTTTGGCTCACATCCTACGGAAGTTTGTAACCACTTGTATATCCCTGGCCTGGGTGCAGTCAGGTGGTGCGGCCCGGGGCGGAATGAAAACGGCAGCCCTGGGCTGCCGTTTCCATCGTTCCCGACCGGACGCCTCAGTGGCTGGCGATGCCGCGTCTGCGCCCCAGTTGCGTCTTCACTTCCGACAGCAGGTGCAGGCTGTGCCGCAGCAGGGCGGCGGTCAGCTTGGCCTTCTGGTTCAGCAGGGCGGCTCGGGTGTCCACCAGCTCTTCCATGTGGGAGCTGACGCTGTCGGGCGGCAGTTGCAGCCAGGCCTCGGATTCCGGGCCGGCGGTTTCGACCCGGGCCCCGGCGCTGCGGGCCATGCGCAGCATGGGCGTGTTCTCGCTCAAGGCATGGATGAACATGCGGTCGGCACGGCGGTTCCGGCAGTGCCGCACGGCATGGTCGAACAGCCGGCGACCATATCCCCGTCCCCGGGTGCCAGGCAGCACCGACACAGCAAACTCCGCCATCGATCGCTGGTCGTCCGCATAGGCCAGGTGGGCGGTAGCGACCAGTTCCAGCCGGCGGTTGAAGATGCCGAACAGCTCGTGGTTCACGAAGTCCAGCGCCCGCACGTGCTGGCGGATGCGCTCGTCGGTGGCCGGGTAGCCGAAGCGCAGGTAACGGTCCCGCTCGCTCAGCGCGAGCAGGTGTTGCTCGATCAACGGCCGATGGTCTTCATCGAGCGGAGAGATGGGCACCCAGCGCCACAAACGCTGGCCTGCGGCCCGCAGGCTGTCGGCCAGCGAGGGGGCCTGGCGGGAGGCGGAACGGGGGCGAGGGGGGTTCATGGCAGCCGATTCTAAGGGTTAACCCTGAATCGTGCTGCTCCCCCTTCTCAGGCGGCCGGGTCCGGAGTCTGAACCGGCAAATAGCACCGTGTGCCGTGCACGACTTCCACCGGAAAGGCGGAAGCCGCACCGCCGGTCAGAACGGAATGTCGTCGTCCATGTCGTCGAAGCCGGTGGCCGACTTCGGGGCGGGTGCAGGCGCTGCCGCCGGGGCACGGGGTGCGGCCGCACGGGGAGCCGGCGCGGCGCGGCGCGGTTCGGCCGGCTGCTCGTAGCCACCGCCCATGTCGTCGCCCGCGCCCATGCCGCCAGCCGAGCCGCCGCCCATCCCACCGCCTTCACGGCCGCCCAGCAGTTGCATCTGCTCGGCCACCACTTCGGTGGTGTAGTTGTCCTTGCCGTCCTGGCCCTGCCACTTGCGCGTGCGCAGTCGGCCTTCCACGTAGACCGAGCGGCCCTTGCGCAGGTACTCGCCAGCGATTTCGGCCAGGCGGTCGAAGAACACCACGCGGTGCCATTCGGTCTCCTCCTGGCGCTCGCCGCTGTCTTTGCTCTTCCAGTTGCGGGTGGTGGCGATCGAGACGTTGCACATCGCCGCACCGCTGGGCATGTAGCGCACTTCCGGGTCGCGGCCGAGGTTGCCGATGAGGATGACTTTGTTGATCGATGCCATGGCCGTGTTCCTGTGCCCGCGGCGGCGGGCGCTGTCTGTCAATGTGTGAATTGTGCCCGAGCGACTCTCGCGCACCCACCCCCCGGAGCGTGGCCGTGACCCACCCTCAAGGGTGAATTCGGCGGGGGAGGGTGGGGTGGCCCCCCGTGCACGCCGGCCACCCCGCTACCATCCCGCCCGCGATGATCAGCCCCCCCTTCGACCTGCCCCAGCCCTCTGCCACTGCATCGGATGTTCCCGTCGCAGCCCGGCAGGTGCTCAACGAGGTGTTCGGCTACCCCGCCTTCCGGGGCCGGCAGGGCGCGGTGGTGGAGCATGTGGCCGGCGGCGGAGATGCCCTGGTGCTGATGCCCACCGGCGCCGGCAAGAGCCTGTGCTACCAGGTGCCCGCCATCGTGCGCCATCGCAGCGGCCAGGGGGTGACGGTGGTGGTCAGCCCGCTGATCGCGCTGATGCACGACCAGGTGGGCGCGCTGGAGGAAGTGGGCGTGCACGCCGCCTTCCTGAACTCCAGCCAGAGCCCGGACGAGGCCCAGGCGGTGGAGCGCGAGCTGATCAGTGGCCGCCTCGTGCTGCTGTATGTCGCGCCGGAGCGGCTCACCACGCCGCGCCTGCTGGGCATGCTGCATTCCCTGCAGGAGCGCGGCCGGCTGGCGCTGTTTGCCATCGACGAGGCGCACTGCGTCAGCCAGTGGGGCCACGACTTCCGCGAGGAGTACCTGCAGCTGTCGCTGCTGCCGGAGCAGTTTCCCGGCGTGCCGCGGGTGGCGCTCACCGCCACGGCGGACGACCACACCCGCGCCGACATCGTCGAGCGGCTGCAGCTGCAGGACGCACGCCTGTTCATCAGCAGCTTCGACCGGCCCAACATCCGCTACACCATCGTCGAGAAGGACGACCCGCGCAAGCAACTGCTGCGCTTCATCCGCGACGAGCACGAGGATGCCGACGGGCACGACAGCGGCATCGTCTACTGCGGCAGCCGCAAGAAGGTGGAGGAGACCGCTGCCTGGCTGAACGAGCAGGGCATCGACGCGCTGCCCTACCACGCCGGCCTGGACGCCGACCTGCGCCGCCGCCACCAGGACCGCTTCCTGCGCCAGGAGTCCCACGAAGGCGGGCTGGTGATGGTGGCCACCATCGCCTTCGGCATGGGCATCGACAAGCCGGACGTGCGCTTCGTCGCCCACCTGGACCTGCCCAAGAACATCGAGGGCTACTACCAGGAGACCGGCCGCGCCGGCCGCGACGGTGAACCCGCCAACGCCTGGATGACCTACGGCCTGGCCGACGTGGTCAACCAGCGCCGCATGATCGACGAGAGCCCGGCCGAGGAGGAGTACAAGCGCATCCAGCGCAGCAAGCTCGACGCCCTGCTCAGCCTGGCCGAGTCTCCGAACTGCCGCCGGGTGGCGCTTCTCGCGTACTTCGGTGAAACCAGCCAACCCTGCGGCAACTGCGACAACTGTCTCCATCCGCCGGCCATCTGGGACGCCACCGAGGCGGCGCGCAAGCTGCTCAGCTGCATCTACCGCTTCCAGCAGCACGGCCAGCAGCGCTTCGGCGCGCGCAGCTTCGGCGCCGGCCACCTGATCGACGTGCTGCGCGGCAAGAGCACCGACAAGGTGACGCAGTACGGCCATGCCGATCTGTCCACCTTCGGCATCGGATCGGACCTGTCGGAGCAGCAGTGGCGCGCCGTGCTGCGCCAACTGGTGGCGCAGGGCCACGTGTTTGCCGAGGGCGAGTTCAACACCCTGGCGCTGGCCGACAGCGCCCGCGCGGTGCTCAAGGGCGAGGTGCAGGTGCTGCTGCGCCAGGCGCCGGAGTCCACCGGCCGCCGCGGCAGCAAGTCCAGCCGCGCCCGCACCGGCACCCGCACCGGTAGCGCCCGCGGCGTGGCCGAGGCCCAGCTCGACGCCGCTGGCCAGCAACGCTTCGCCGCCCTCAAGCGCTGGCGCGCCGAAGTCGCCCGCGAGCACAACCTGCCCGCCTACGTCGTCTTCGACAACGCATCCCTGGCCGAAATGGCCCGCCGCCAGCCGGCCACCCTGCTGGAGCTGGGCGAAATCAGCGGCGTGGGCGCCAAGCGGCTGGAGGCCTACGGGTTGGAGATCCTGCGGGTGTTGGCGGCGGGGGATTGACATGTGGCGAGCCAGTCTTACGATTGTGGTCATCTGGATGTGACCATGAGGTGTTGCCATGTCGATCAGCGCCGCTGAATTCAAGGCTCACTGCCTGCAGTTGATGGATCAGGTGGCTGCGGGTGGTGAGCCGATCACGATCACCAAGCGCGGCAAACCGGTGGCGCGACTGGTGGCGGTGGAGCCGCCGGCTGAGCGGGGCACGCTCTTCGGCTACATGGCCGGAACGATCGAAATCGTCGGTGACATCGTGTCCGAGCCGATGCCGGCTTGGTCGGCGGATAGCGACGAGGGCGATCCGCTCCTGGCGGACCTGGCCCCGCCCCAGCGACCGGCCTCACCATGAAGTTGGCAGATGCCGGTGATGGGCGCCTGCTGATCGACACCCATGTCTGGCTGTGGCTGGCCCAAGGGGCTGCCAGCAAGTTGGCCCCCGCGGTCCAAGCTGAACTCGAAGCGGCAAGCCAACAGGGCAGGCTGGTGCTGTCGATCATCTCGGTGTGGGAAGTGGCCCTGCTGCACAGCAAGGGCCGCATCTTGCTGAGCATGCCGCTGGCCCTCTGGCTGGAACGGGCGCTGGCGTCTTCGGGGCTCACCCTGCTTCCTCTGGCGCAGCCGACCGTGATGGTCGATGCCTGCACCCTGCCCGGTGAGTTCCATGCGGACCCGGCCGACCGCATTCTGGTGGCCACGGCCCGGGCCGAGAACGCCACGCTGGTGACGCGCGACGAAAAGATCCTCGCCTATGCCCAGGCGGGGCATGTCCGGGTGCAGGCGATCTGACGTGTTTGCTCGGTGGATCCGTACAGGCACCGATCTGCGAAAACCATCGGGCTCCCGCCGCGCTGCCTAGAATCACCAGCACGCCGGGGAGGGGCTTCGGCGCCACACAACAACGCCAAGCACCATGCCCGCCGGCATCTTCATCAGCTACCGCCGCCAGGAGGCGCTCGCCGAGGCGCGCGGCATCTATGAGCGGCTGCGCGCGGAGTTCGGTTCGAACAGCGTCTTCATCGACCTGGAAGGGCTGGATTGCGGCGAGGACTTCGTCGAGTCGCTCGACAAGCAGCTGCAGCACTGCCAGGTGCTGCTGGCGCTGATCGGCCCGCAGTGGCTGGCCGCGCCGGACGGCCACGGCGGGCGGCGGCTGGACGACGAGAACGACTTCGTGCGCATTGAGCTGCGCACCGCGCTGCAGCGCGGCATCCGCGTGGTGCCGGTGCTGCTCAACGGTGCGCTGATGCCACGCACCAACGACCTGCCCGTCGACCTGCAGCCGCTGCTGCGCCGCCAGGCGCTGGAGCTGGAGTTCCGCAAGTTCGATGCGGACATTGCCCGGCTGGTGGCCAGCCTGCGGCGAATCCTGACGCCGGCGGTTCCGCCTCCTGCAACCACGCCCACGCCCACGCCTGCCGCGAGCCCGACACCAGCGGCCCCACCGGCCCGGCCGGCGCCGGCTCCGCAGCCTGAGCCAAGGCCGGAACCTGCTCCGCCGCCGGTGCAGACGCTGCTGGGCACGTCTCAGGGCAGTGACGTCGGGAAGGGCGCTGGCTCGACCGGTGGTGCGGGACCGAAGCCGAAGACCGTCTTGATGGCGGCCGGCGTTGGCGCCGCCGTGTTGGGTGCCGTCTGGTTCGCCACCCGCACCCCCGGCCCGGCACCCGCAGCCGAGCAGGCTGTTGCTGCGGCCTCGGTTGCATCCAGCCCGGCCCCCGCTGCGGTGCAGCCCTCTCCCAAGTCGGAACCGCCCGCGGTCGCCAGCCCCGCAGCACCGCCCGCCCTCACGGCAGCCCAGGTGGAGGCACTGCGCAAGTTGAAGCCGGACGGGCAGGAGATCTACAAGAGCCTGGAGCTGAAGCCCAAGGCGGTTGCAGCCGCAACCGTGCTCTCCGTCGGTCAACGCTTTCGGGACTGCGATGACGACAGTTGCCCCTGGATGGTGGTGCTGCCGGCCGGCAGCTTCATGATGGGGTCGCCCGAAAGCGAGCCTGAGCGTGACAAGGACGAAGGCCCGCAGCACCGCGTGCAGGTGGCGTCGTTTGCCGTCGGCCAGTACGAGGTGACCTTCCGCCAATGGGATGCCTGCGTGGCGGCCGGTGGCTGCAAGGCCAAGCCGGGCGATGAAGGTTGGGGCCGCGGCCAGCGCCCGGTGATCAACGTCAGTTGGAACGACGCGCAGCAGTATGTGAAGTGGCTGAGCGCCAAGACCGGGCAGACCTACCGCCTGCCCAGCGAGGCGGAGTGGGAGTACGCCGCCCGTGCGGGCACCAGCACGCCCTTCGCCTTCGGCGAGCGCATCACGACGGCGCAGGCCAATTTCGATGGCAACTCCACCTACAACGGCAGTGCCAAGGGCGAATATCGCCAGAAGACCTTGCCGGTGGGCAGTCTGGCGAAGAACGCGTGGGAGCTGTACGACCTGCATGGCAACGTGTGGGAGTGGGTGCAGGACTGTTGGCACGACAACTATCAAGGCGCGCCCAACAGCGGCCGCGCTTGGGTCAATGCCTGTTCGGGTGAAGATCGCCGCGTCCTGCGCGGCGGCGGCTGGGTCAACTCCCCTGACTACACCCGCTCCGCCGGCCGCAGCTGGAACGCGCCCGACTACCGCAACTTCTACTCCGGTTTCCGTCTGTCCCGGACCCTTACCCCTTGATTCCTTGACTTCTTTACCCCTGGGTATCGAAGACGAAGACAGGACCGCGCGGCGAGGAAGCGATGCGCGGGGGGGCGGGGGCAGCCGCCCCCGCAGCGCGCCGGGGAGGCGCGCCGGCCGGGTCTGTGACGATTTGTGCGTTGCAACAATTTTGCCGATTCCGGATGGCAAGATGCCCGCATCGCGCCGATGACCGGCGCCAAAGGGACCTGACATGCCGAATCGCCAGACTGCTGCCACTGCCACAATCCCCCCCATCGACCTCGCCCTGCAGGGCGGCGGCTCGCATGGCGCCTTCACCTGGGGCGTGCTGGACGCGCTGCTGGAGGATGGGCGGCTGGCGTTTGATGGCGTCTCGGGCACCAGCGCCGGGGCGATGAATGCTGCCGTGCTGGGCTGCGGTTATGCGCGCGGGCTGGCACAGGGGGGCGGGGATCTCACCGTCGCGCGGGGGGAGGCGCGGCGGGCGCTGCGGGCGTTCTGGAGCGATATCGGCGGGGCCAGTGGCTGCTTCGGGGTGCATGGCGGGTCTGCGGCGGGCAGCAGTGCCGCATCCGCCTGGCCGGCCTGGATGTTCAACCTGGACAGCTGGCCGATGTACGGGGTGTGGAACAGCTGGTGGCAGCAGTTCAGCCCCTATCAGTTCAACCCGCTGAATGTGAATCCGCTGCGCGACATCCTGCTGCGCCATGTCGACCCCGCCCTGTTGGCGGCGGACACAGTGGCGGGGCAGCCGACGCTGAAGGTGTTTGTCACTGCCACGTCGGTGAGCACCGGCGCACCCAAGGTGTTCCAGGGCGCGGCGCTGACGATCGAGGCGCTGCTGGCCTCGGCCTGCCTGCCGAACATGTTCCAGTCGGTGGTGATCGACGGCGAGGCGTATTGGGATGGCGGCTACGCCGGCAACCCGGCGCTGTGGCCGCTGGTGGACCAGACGCAATCACTCGATCTGCTGCTGGTGCAGATCAACCCGGCGGTGCGCCCTGGGGTGCCGACCACCGCCACCGAGATCGCCGACCGGGTCAATGAGATCACCTTCAACGCCAGCCTGGTGGCGCAGCTGCGAGCCATCGAGTTCGTGCAGCGGCTGGTGGATCGCCACGCGCTGGACGAGCAGGAGTACAAGAACCTGCGCCTGCACCGCGTGGCAGACGAGGCGGGGCTGGCGGCCTACGATGCCTCCAGCAAGCTCAACACCGACCCGCGGCTGCTGGATGCGCTGTTCCACCTCGGCCGCGGCGCGGGTGAGCGTTGGCTGGCCGAGCACGCTGCCGACGTGGGCCAGCGCGGCTCCACCTCGATCCGCCAGGCCTTCCTGGGCGGTTGAGACCGGGCAGCGGCTCCAGCAAAAAGGAAAACGGCCGGGTGGGGCCCGGCCGTTGAGGTGAGTCCTCAGGGGCAGCTCAGTCGCTGCTCAGTCGCCGTAGCACTCGTGGATGTAGCGGCCCGGCGCCGCTTCCAGCACGGACTCGGCCGCGATCTTGCGGGGCTTGACCGTGCCGCTGCTGTGGGACTTGAGCCAGGCGTCCCAGGCTTCCCACCAGGAGCCTTCGTGGCGAACGGCGGCCTGTTCCCAGGCGTCGGGGGCCATCCAGGGCGCCTGGGCCGGGGTGGTCAGGATGCGGTAGTGGCGGCGGGCATGGCCGGGTTCGCTGACGATGCCGGCGTTGTGGCCGCCGTTGGCCAGCGCGAAGGTGACGTCGGTGGACGTCATGTTGTGGATCTTGTAGACCGAGCGCCAGGGGGAGACGTGGTCCTTCTCGGTGCCGACCACGAACATCGGCACACGCAGGTCGGACAGCGCCACCGGCCGGTCTTCCACCTCGTAGCGGTGCTCGGCCAGCTGGTTCTCCAGGTACAGGCGGTGCAGGTACTGGCTGTGCATGCGCGCAGGCATGCGGGTGGTGTCGGCGTTCCAGGCCATCAGGTCGTTCGGGTCGGTGCGTTCGCCGAACAGGTAGGCGCGCATGCGGGCCGACCAGACCAGGTCGCGGGCATGCAGGAACTGGAAGGAGCCGGCCATCTGCTTGCCGGTGAGGTAACCGCGCTCGCGCATCATGGCTTCGAGCAGGTGCACCTGGGATTCGTCGATGAAGATGCCCAGCTCGCCGGGCTCCTTGAAGTCGGTCTCGGCGGCCAGCAGGGTGACGCTGGCCAGCGCCGGCATGCGGTCGGCACCCTGGACCTGCTGCGGGCGCGCCAGCGCGGCCGAGGCGATGGCCAGCAGCGTGCCGCCCAGGCAGTAGCCGCAGGCGTGCACCGGCTGGTCGGGCACCAGGCGGGCGATGGCCTGGAGCGGCTCGAAGATGCCCCAGTTCAGGTAGTCGTTGAACTCGATGGCGGCATCCGACTCGTCCGGGTTGTGCCAGCTGAGGATGAAGACGGTGTGGCCCTGGCCGACCAGCCAGCGCACGAAGGAGTTGTGCGGGCTGAGGTCGAGGATGTAGTACTTCATGATCCACGAAGGGACGATGAAGATGGGCTCGGCCTGGACCTTCTTGACCTGGGGATCGGGTTCGTACTGGATCAGCTCGACCAGCCGGTTGCGAAACACCACCGCACCCGGGGTGATGGCCACATCCTGGCCGGGCAGGTAGCTGCGCTCGCGCGGCGTCAGGCGCGGCAGGCCGTGCGATTCACGCCAGTCGTCCAGGGCTGTTTCGGCGCCGCGCAGCAGGTTGCTGCCGGCCTGCTGGCGGGTGGTCTCCAGCAGCTCTGGGTTGACCGGGCAATTGCTGGGGCTGAGCATGTCCATCCACTGGCGCGCAAAGGCGTGCACCACGTCGGTGTGGTGGCGGTTCATGCCTTCGAGCTGGGTGGCGTTGTCCCACCAGCGTTCGGCCTGGTGGTGGGCCTGCACCCAGCCGGCCCAGGGCCATTGCTGCCACTGCGGCGCGGCAAAACGCGGGTCGCGCAGAGGCTGCTTGTCAACGATGTGGGTGCTGGCGTCCGGACCGTGTTCACCGCCGCCGAAGCTGCTGGACAGCCATTCGATGCCGGCGGCCTGGGCCTGGGCTGCCAGGCCGAGGGCCAGGGCCGGCTGGGTGGCCAGGTGCATGGCCCAGTCCTGCCAGGCCAGCGCCAGGGTGATGGGCGACAGGCCACCGCCGATGCGGCCGTACAAGGCATGCAGACCGCGGTCGAACTCATGGGCAGCGTCCGTCCTGCGGGCCGGCCGGGGCGTGGGAAGGTGGGCTCGGGGTGCGGCGACCATCGGGGCCTGACCGACCGAAGAGGGTTGAGTGGAATCCGGCATGGCGCTCAAGAGTGGGTTGTGTTGATCGGGGAGTAGAACCGCCTTGGTTGAGGCCGGCAACGCCCCGCGGTGGATGTGATTGACCCGGCTCAAGTTCCGCGCGCCGCCAAGGCCTCCCGCCGTGAGGCCCTGCTCACGGCACTTGCGCCGTTGGCAGCGGACCTGATGCGCAGTGGCAGGCCAGGCGTTGCCCTCACGGTTGGGCGCGGGTCAGGTGCACCGGCGGTGCCGGGCTGCCGCAGGGGGCCTGGGTCAGCATCGGCTGCAACGCCGGCACCAGGGCCTTCATCAGCTGGGAGGGCATGGCGCTGGTGAATTTGTACTTGGCCGCATCCGGTTCGTGCACGTAGGCCATCATGGTGCCGAAGTAGCGGTCGCCGATCAGGAAGGCCAGCGTGGCGGTGCGGTTCACCACCCGGGAGGACAGCAGCACCCCCCCCTTGCCGTAGGTGTCGAAGCGGTGGTCGCCGGTGCCCGTCTTGCCGCCGATGGCCACCGCCTTGCCGTCCGGCCCGGTGAGGGCGCCGGACAGGCGCTTGGCGGTGCCCTGTTCGACCACTTCCACCAGCGCCTTGCGGGTGATGCGGGCCACTTCGGCCGGCAGCACCCGCTCGCCGCCGGCGGGTTTCAGGTCAAAACGGCTCTCGTAGGGGGTGCCCTGGGCGAACTGCAGGCCGGTGAGGCGCGCCACCGGCAGGCGCACGCCGTCGTTGACGATCACCCCCATCAGCTCGGCCAGCGCGGCCGGGCGGTCGCCGGAGGCGCCCAGGGCGCTGGCGTAGGACGGCGTGAGCGCGTCGAAGGGGTAACCCAGGCGCTTCCAGCGCTTCTGGATCTCCTTGAATCCGTCCTGCTCCAGCAGGCTGCGGATGCGTACGTCCTGGGCGGACTTGTGGCGGGTCTTGAACAGCCAGGTGTAGACCTCCTGCCGTTCATCCTTGCTGGCGGTGATCACCTCGCCCAGACCGGCGCCGGGGTGCTGGCGCAGGTGCCCCACCAGCCAGAGCTCCAGCGGGTGCACGCCGGCCACGTAGCCGCGATCGTCCAGGTTCATCACCGCCGGGTTGTACTGGGCAATCAGGGTGGCGGCGCTGCGTGCGCGTGCCCTTGGTGCCGACGCAGCGGCGGCGGGCGCCGGCAGGTAGCGATCCAGGAAGGCCTGCAACTGCTCCGGTGTGGCCTGCGGCTCGAAGGTGAGGAAGATCGCCGCCAGCCGCGACGGCGTCGGCCGCAGCCGCCCGAGCAGCAGAGCCTCGGCCTCTTCGGCGGTCTTGCCCTGGTACTTGGCGTGAAAGCGCGAGAGGAATTCGCGCCCCTCCTTGTCCGCGAAGCGGGCCAGGTACTCCTGGCGCCGTGGGTCGGCCGGGTCTTCCAGCCAGTTCACGCCGGCACCGGCCTGCCGGTACATGACATGGTGCACCACCTGGCGCATCAGGCGGATGAAGGGCAGGTTGGTGGAGCGGCGCAGCGCCTCGTAGAGGTTGACGATGCGGCCGTTGTCCTCCGGATCGAAGTTCTCGAAGGTGTGCTGCCCGCCGCCGGTGAAGAAGACCTCGTAGGGGCTGGCGGAGAACCTGCGCTGCATTGCCGCCTCCAGCATGGCGTCCAGGCTGCGGTCCTTGGTGATCAGCAGGTGGTCGCGCGCCCACAGGCCCAGCACGTCCTTGGTGTGGATGGACTCGGCCTTCAACTGCTCGGGCGTGAGCGGTGACCAGCGGGCATGTGCTTCGGCCACCAGCTCCAGGTAGGTCACGAGGGTGCGCAGCTTGGAAGTGGAGCCCAGGTCCAGGCGGGCGCCTTCGTTGATGTCGAAGGGCTGGTCGCCACTGTCGGTCTGCACCCGCACCAGGTTGGCTCCGGGGGTGCGTTCCAACAGGGTGAAGCTGAAGGAGATGGGGCTCGGGTCATCGCCTTCGCTGAGCAGCCGGAAGCCATACAGCCCGGCCGCCCGGGCGCCTTCGGGCGTGGCCAGGCTGCGCAACAGGCGGGTGGCGGCGCGCTGGGCCTGGCTGTCCAGGCTGCTGCGGGCCACCAGGTCGAGCCGGTCGAGTTCGTACACCCGCTCGACGCCCAACATCGACGACAGGCGGGTGCGCAGCGCCGTGCTCGCCTTGCGCTCCACGAAGGACACCGGTGTCCGCACGGGGGCCTGCGGCTGCAGCTTCAGCCGGCTGGCCAGCGCCGCATCGCGCAACGCAGTGGAGATGACCCCGGCCTGGGCCAGCACCCGCAGGTGCGCATCGACCAGCGTTCCCAGGTCCTGGATGCCGTCGAGCAGGTAGTAGGACGGCCTGCGCTGCGCCACCATCAGCGCCAGTGCCTGCTTGAATGCGGCGGCCTGTTCGGCCAGCGGCACCTGGCCGGCCGGGGTGCGCAGCAGGCGGTTGAATTCGTCGAAATCCCGGCCGAACCAGGCCCACAGCCCGTCGCCCATGCCGTTGATCTCGCCGAAGCCGGCGCGCGCGGCCAGCGGCACGCTGTTCAGGTAGTCCAGCGCGATCTCGCGGCGGCGCGCGCGGGTGTCCTCGCCCTGGCTGTAGGCGCGCAGGGTGGCACTGGCCATCTGCCTCAGCTTCTCCGCCGGGGAGTCGGTGCGACCCTCGGGGGAATGGCGGTACTTCTCGATCTGCGTGGCCAGCGTGCTGCCGCCGCCACCGGAGTGGTCATCCACCACGGTGCGCACCGCGCGGTCCAGCACGGCGCGGCCGAAGCGGTCCCATTCCACCGCCGGGTTGCGGGAGGGCACACGCTCGTCGAGCAGCTCCCGGTTCTCGATGAACAGCAGCGCCTGCACCAGCAGCGGCGGAGCGTCCTCGAAACGGGCGTAGGTGCGCTCCGGGTAACGCACGCCGAACAGCGAGTCGGCCCGGCAGTCCAGCAGGTCCAGGCCACCCTGGGGCTTCTCGCGGTAGATGGGGAAAAGCCCCTGCGCGGTGAGGTCCAGCATGCGTGGCGACATGCGGGCCTGCTCGGTGATGCCGAAGCCCTGCGACTGCAGCCGCTGCGAGAACGCCGGCAGGCGGCTGTAGCCCAGGCGCTCGTCGTAGGGGCCCGGGCCGGGGAAGCGCACAGCGTCGCTGGGGCCCGGGCCGAGTTCGAAACGGCTCTGCCCGGCCAGGTCGGCAGCGATGCGGGCCTGCAGCGTGGAGTGTTCAAACTCGTACCAGAGTGCGGCGGCAGCGGTGGCCAGCAGGGCCAGGCCGGCGGTGAACAGCAGCGGCCGGCGCAGGTTGCGGCCTTTGGGTGGGGCTGGCGGGGCTGCCGGAAGCGCCACCGCCGACGCTGGGTCGATCCCGGGGCCATCGGTCAGGCTGGTCGGCGCGATCGACGCGATCGGCGCGGCCGCAGAGGGCTCACCCGGTCCGGCAGCCGCTGCGGTTGGATCGGCCGCAGCAGTTCCAGGCAAGGGTGTCGGTTCGGGATCGGGTGCGGAAGGGGGCTGGCCGGAGGCGTCGGGTCGTGTCAAGGCAGGCTCGCAGAATCCCCGCGATGTTGCCCAAACGCGGCAGACCCTGGCGGGTGATGGAACACCCCCAAGATAGCCTGACTCCCGGGATCGAATCTGTCAGTTGTTCACATTCGGCCGCTGCCCGGTACATCCGGTTGCAGTCCTGGGCCATAAACCGCGTTTTCAGTGGCCCTACATCCAGCGCAGCGGCAACAGGCTGACCACCGGGAACAGCAGCAGCAAGACGATGCGCAGCGCATCCCAGGCCAGGAAGGGGAAGACGCCCTTGTAGGTTTCGGTCATCGGCACGTCTTTGGCGAGGCTGTTGACGACGTAGACGTTCAGCCCCACCGGCGGTGCAATCAGCCCGATGCCCACCGTCATCAGCACCAGGATGCCGAACCAGATGGCCTTGTCCTGTGCGCCCAGGCCCCAGAGGTCCAGGCCCATCACGGCCGGGAAGATCACCGGGATGGTCAGCAGCAGCATGGACAGCTCATCCATCACGCAGCCCAGCAGCACATACAGCGCCAGGATGGCCGCGACGATGACGAAGGCCGGCACCGGCAGTGCGCCCACCCAGGCGGCAATGGCTGCGGGCAGCGCCGTGAGCGCCAGCGTGGCATTCATCATGTCCGCACCCAGGAAGATCATGAACACCAAGGCCGTGGTTTCCGCGGTGCCCAGCAGGCTGGCGAGGATGCCCGCGCGGTTCAGCTCACGCTGCGCCAGGCCCGCAATCAGGGTGGTGATGGCGCCGACGGCCGCGCCTTCTGTGGGTGAGAACAGGCCACCGTAGATGCCGCCGAACACCACCAGGAAGATCCCCAGGATCGGCCAGATGGCCAGCAGCGCCCGCCAGCGCTGGCCTGCCGGCACTGGCTCGGAGGGCGGCGCCAGTTCCGGCCGCATCCGGCAGGTCAGGCCCAGCACCAGGATGTAGCCGAACATGGCCAGCAGGCCGGGGATGACCGCCGCAGCAAAGAGTTTGGCGATGTTCTGCTCGGTGAGGATGGCATAGACCACCAGGGGCACCGACGGCGGGATCAGGATGCCCAGCGTACCCCCGGTGGCCAGCACCGCGGTGGACAGCCGGCCCTGGTAGCCGTGGGCCTTCATTTCCGGGTAGGCCACCTGGGTGATGGTGGCCGAGGTGGCCACCGAGGACCCACACACCGCCCCGAAGGCACCCGCGGCCAGGATGGAGGCCATGCCCAGCCCGCCGCGGATGTGTCCGACCCAGGCGGCGGCGGCGCGAAACAGGGCGCGGCTCAGCCCCCCCTGGGTGGCGAACTGGCCCATCAGCAGGAACAGCGGGATCACCGACAGGTCGTAGACCGTCAGCCGGGCCACCGCACTGCCCTTGATCTGGTTGAGGAAGGCCGCCTCACCCGACAGCAGCCAGTAGCCCACCGCACCGGGAATGAACATCGCCGCGGCAATGGGCACCCGCAGCGCCATGAGCGCCAGCATGGCGGCAAACATGCCCAGGCCGACCAGGGTGGGGGTCATGCGCGGGCCTCCGGGTCGGCAACGTTGCCTTCTTCCAGGGCCAGGCCGCGCCACCGGCGCTGCGCCTGCCACAGCGCCACCGCGGCCGTCAGGGCCAGACCTGGGGACAGGGAGGCGTAGACCCACCACATCGGCAGGTCCAGGATCATGGAGGCTTCACCTGCCTCCCGCACACCCTGGGCGCCCACGGCCGAGCGCCAAGCCAGCAACAGGCACATGGCGGCCAGCAGCATGGCGCCGGTGCTGTCCAGCCGCTGCTGTGCACGTGCTGGCCAGCCCTGGGTGAAGAAATCCACGATGATGTTGGCGCGCCGCCACTGCGCCCAGGGCAGGCACAGCGAAATGCACAGGGCGATGCCGAACTGGGTGATCTCGACGTCGCCCTGGACAGGGCGGGCCCAGAGCGCGCGACCGATGATGCTGGTGACCGTCATCACCCCCACCAGCACCGCCACGGTGGCGCCGATCACCGCAAACAGCTTCGCGGTGCGGCGCAGCCAGAGGTTCATGTTGTTGTTCCGGCAAAGGGACGGTGGCTCTTCCGGGGAGCGAGCTTCACTTGCGGTACTTGGCCAGCAGCTCGCGGGCTTCCTTGAGCATTTGCTGGCCGGGCATGCCGCGTTTGTCCATGTCGGCCACCCAGGCGTCCACCAGCGGGGCGGAGGCCTTGGCCCAGTTGTCCAGCTCCGCGGCCGGAATGGTGTGGAAGACGTTGCCCCGCTCCTGCGCCGCCTTGCGGCCGGCGGCCTGGCTGTTGTCCCAGGTGCGGCCGATCTGCTGCGCCAGGGCCGCGCCGCTGTTGGCGTCGATCACCTTCTTCAGGTCCGCCGGCAGGCTGTCGTACTTGGCCTGGTTCATCGCGAAGATGAAGACGGCGCTGTACAGCGCCGGGCGGCTCGGGTCGGTCTCGCTGTGGTACTTCACCATCTCATGCAGCTTCAGCGAGGGCATCACCTCCCAGGGCAGCAGGAAACCGTCGATCACTCCCTTGCTCACCGCGTCCGGCACGGCCGGCAGCGGCATGCCCACCGGATTGGCGCCCAGCGCAGCCAGCAGCTTGTTGGTCTGCCGGGTGGGGGCGCGCACCTTCAGACCCTTGAAGTCCGCCAGCGTGTGGATGGGCTTGCTGGTGGTGTGCACATACCCTTCGTCATGCACCCAGGTGGCCAGCAGCTTGGTGCCCGGAAACTCCTTGAGGGAGTACTTGTTCATGTAGTCCCAGGTGGCGCGGGCACCGGCTTCGGCCGAATTGGTCATGAACGGCAGCTCGAACACCTCGGTGCTCGGGAAGCGCCCGGCGGTGTAGCCCGGCAGCGTGATGGTCACGTCGTCCACACCGTCCTTGATGCGGTCCACCAGCTGCGCGGGCGTGCCGCCGCCGCTCATGGCCGGAAGGATCTGGCACTTCAGCCGGTTGCTGCTCTCCTTGGCCACCTTTTCGCACCAGGGGGCGATGACGTTCACCGCGGCCATGGCCTGCGGGTTCCAGATGTGGTGGAACTTGAGCGTCACTTCCTGGGCGCCGACGCTCTGGCCCAACAGGCCGGCCGCGACGGCGATGGTGCCGAACAGGATCTTCTTCATCGTGGGTCTCCTCACGTGGTGGGGGCAGGTCTTGAAAACGCTCACATGCTAGCGATCGACCCGATTGGATCCATCGGGGGACACCCTAGCCCTCTGGGGTTCCGGGAATCTGGATCCATTTGATCTAAAACAAAGGGAAATTGTCGGCGATAGGGTGGATGGGTGGTTGCTGAATTTGTTGAATTGGATCCAGTAACGTGCTTTGTCAGCTCACCAGAACCGGCGCCTGCTCCGCGGCCACCATCCGCTGGATGATGCGCCGCGCGTGGGCTCCACCGGCATCGATGTTCAGCGTCATCAAGCGGCGCTGCGGCCAGGTCTGCAGGTTGCGTTGCTGGCGCTCCAGCATCTCGCGGTCCTCCGAGAAGATGCGGCCCTGGCCCTCGCGGATCTGCCCGGTCAGCTCCGGGTCGGCGGGCTTGAAGCGCCGCGCCAGCCCCCAGAAGTACCACATCGTCTGTTCCGTCTCCGGCGTGATGAAGTCCACCACGGTGGCGGAGGTCTTGAACTCCAGCGGCGCGTCGAAACCGCCATGCCCGGCCACCGCCACGCCCACGTCGATCATCACGTGGCTGGGCGGGCTGAAGCGGCAGATCTGCCAGCGGTCCACCTTCTGCGTCGGGTCCATGCCGTTCATGCGCATGGCCATCTGCCAGAACGGCGGGGCGCCGATGCCCTCCATGTGCCGCTCCAGGATGACCTGGTCGCCGTCGCGCCGCGTCTCGCAGGGCGTCTCGTCGATCTCAGGCTGGCCGATGCTGGTGGCGTGCACATAAGTCTCGTGCGTCAGGTCCATCAGGTTGTCGATCATGAGCCGGTAGTCGCAGGCGATGTGGTACAGCCCGCCGCCGTAGGCCCACTCCGGGCTGCCGGACCATTCGAACTCCGGCAGCAGCGCCACATCGGCCTGGGCTGCATCGCCCGGCCAGACCCAGATGAAGCCGTGCCGCTCCACCGTCGGGTAGGCCCGGATCGCCGCGAAGCGCTCCACCTTCTGCCCCGGCATCGAGCGGGTGCGGCCGTCGCAGCCCATCTCCAGGCCGTGGTAGCCACACACCAGCTGGCCCTTGCAGACCCGACCCAGCGACAGCGGTGCCCCGCGGTGGGGACAGAAATCCTCCAGCGCACTCGCCTGGCCGTCGGCATTGCGGTAGAACACCATGCGTTCGCCGCAAATCTGGCGGCCCAGCGGCTTGTCGGCCATGTCGTCGGGCGTGCAGGCCACGTACCAAGTGTTCTTCGGGAACATCCTCTGTCTCCTTTGATCTGAAATTGGATCCAATTTATCCAAAATGAGCGCCAATCGTCAAGCGGTTACCAAAGAAGTGGATCCAATGGTGGGGGACTTCCCGGCGGCCGACGAGGCCGGGCCGGACGCGGAGGCCGGCATCGATGCCGCCTCCCCTGCGCTGCGCGCCGACAGCACCCCGCTGGTGGCCACGCTGCGCAAGCGCATCATCGACGGCCACTACCCCCCCGGCGAGCGGCTGGCGGAGATCCCGGTGGCGGAGGCCTTCGGCGTCTCGCGCACGCCGGTGCGCCTGGCCTTTCGCACCCTGGAGCAGGAGGGCCTGCTCGAGAAGGCCGGCAAACGCGGCTACGCAGTGCGCGCCTTCTCCGAGGCCGACGTGCTCTGTGCGCTGGAGGTGCGAGGTGTTCTGGAGGGCCTGGCCGGCCGCCGCCTGGCCGAGCGCGGCGCCCCGCCCGAGGTGATGGCCGAGCTGCTGGCCGCGGTGGCCGACGGCGAGGACCTGCTCGCCAAGGGCCACCTCACCGAGGCGGACATCGACCGCTGGAGCCGGCTCAACGAGCGGTTCCACCGCGCCATCGTCGAATCGGCCGGCAGCCGGGTGGTGGCCGATGCCATCGCCCGCAACAACCACCTGCCCTTTGCCTCGGCCGACTCCCTGGTGATCGACCGCGAGGCGCTGGACCGCGAGTACCACCGCCTGCACCTGGCGCAGATGCAGCACCAGCTCATCGTTGACGCACTGCAGCGCCGCGAATCCGCCCGGGTGGAGATGCTCATGCGCGAACACGCCTACATCGCCCTGCGGTACGGCCGCCTGTTCGGTCTGGCCGAGCGCATCAGCGGCAACATCGGCGGGCAGGGGTGATCCGATCCGGCCGGATTTGTCGCCCTTCCATTCATTCCCCTGTTCACCCACCTTTGCACCGGACCGCCTTCCCGATGACCTCACCGACGCCCGACCTCAGTGCCTTCCCCATCACCCGCAAGTGGCCCGCCCAGCACCCCGAGCGGCTGCAGCTGTATTCGCTGCCCACGCCCAACGGCGTGAAGGTGTCGATCGCGCTGGAGGAGCTGGGCCTGCCCTACGAGGCGCACCTCGTCAGCTTCGAGACGCAGGACCAGTTCACGCCGGAGTTCCTGTCGCTCAATCCGAACAACAAGATCCCGGCCATCCTGGATCCGAACGGGCCGGGCGGGCAGCCGCTGGCGCTGTTCGAGTCCGGTGCCATCCTGATCTACCTGGCCGAAAAATGCGGTCGCCTGCTGCCCGCCGACCCGGCACAGCGCTACCCGGCGCTGCAGTGGCTGATGTTCCAGATGGGCGGCATCGGCCCGATGTTCGGCCAGGTCGGCTTCTTCACGATCTTCGGCGGCAAGGACTTCGAGGACAAGCGCCCCCGCGACCGCTACGTGGCCGAGTCGCGCCGCCTGCTGGGCGTGCTGGACCGCCACCTGACCGGCCGGGCCTGGATGCTGGGCGACGACTACAGCATCGCCGACATCGCCATCTGGCCCTGGGTGAACAACCTGCTGCAGCGCTACGGTGCCGGTGAGCTGGTGGGCATCCAGGACTTTGCCGAGGTGCAGCGCGTCCTGGCCACCTTCCTGGCCCGCCCGGCGGTGCAGCGCGGGATGAAGGTGCCGGCTCGGCCGGCGGGCTGAGGCACCGGCCTCAGCGCAGCTGCACCCCGGTGGCCTTCGCAATGCGGACGAAGGGCCGCTGCTCGTCGCGTGCGACCGTCAGGTCGATGCGCTGGGACAGCACCACATGGGCGTGGATGCGCAGTGGCCTGCGGCTCAGTGATAGTCGTCTTCCAGCTGGTGCCGCACAGCCAGGATGGTCACGGTGGTGGCGTCTTCCACTTCGAACAGCGCCACGTAGCCGCTGTGCCCGAAGGGGATGATCAGTTCGCGCAGGAAGGGGTTTGCGCCGGCTTTGCGGTAGATGAAGGGCGAGCGGCGCAGGCTTTGCACCGCGTCCACGATGGCGTTCAGCGCCCGTTCAGCGATGTCGAGCTCTTCAATGGTGGTGGCGCGGTCGAGCAGGTGGTCGTACAGCCGGTGCAGGTCTTCGCTGGCCGCCGCGCTGTAGCGAACCTGAAAGGTCACGACCGTGCCTTGGCCTGGAGCTTCGCCCGGGTCTGCGCCAACTTGTCGGCCAGTTCAGCGTGGACCGTGTCGGCCTCCAAGTAGCCGCCCGCAAGCCGCGCCGCATCCCTCGAAGCCAGGCCGCGCGCAATGAACTCGGCACGGACACGGCGGCGTTCGATGGTCTCGCGCACCGATGTTTCGATGAAGGCCGACAGCGTCTCACCGGCCAGGAGCACGCTTTCGGCCGCCTCGCGCAATTCAGGCTCCACGCGCAGCGAAGGCAGGGTGGCGTTTTTCATGTGGAGCGACTCCTGTTGCGTTGCATTTGCAGCGCATTTTACGTTCGCCTGGGTGCCTGGGCGCCGGCCGGCCCTCCCGTTCGCTCAGCCGTTCGGCCCCGCCCCGAACACCCGGCCGCTGTGCTCGCGCATCGCGTGGAACTGGATGTCCGGCACGCGCTCCTGCGTCACGCGCAGGTCGGAGCTGTACTGGCAGAGGAAGGCCGGGGCGCCCACCACGTCGTAGGCGATGCGCAGCGGCTCGCTGTCGATGAACTTCTTCAGTTTGGCCTCGTCGGCGCAGGTGATCCAGCGCGCCAGCGAGAAGCGGCAGGGGTCCAGCCGGGCTTCGACGCCGTATTCGCCCTTCAGGCGGTGCAGCACCACCTCGAACTGCAGCTGGCCGATGGCGCCCAGCATCATCGAGCCGCCAGCCACCGGGGTGAAAACCTGGATCGCGCCTTCCTCGCCCAGCTGCTGCAGGCCCTGGCGCAGCTGCTTGCTGCGCAGCGGGTCCTTGATCTCGACGGTGCGGAAGCTCTCCGGCGCGAAGAACGGCAGGCCGGTGAAGTGCAGGCCCTCGCCCTCGGTCAGCGTGTCGCCCAGCTGCAGCACGCCGTGGTTGGGGATGCCGATGATGTCGCCGGCCACCGCGTCGTCCACCAGCTCGCGGCGCTGGGAGAGGAAGCTCACGACGGTCTGCGGCCGCATCTCCTTGCCGTTGCGCACCACCTTCAGCCGCATGCCGCGCGTGAAGCGGCCCGAGCTCACACGCACGAAGGCGATGCGGTCGCGGTGCGCCGGGTCCATGTTGGCCTGCACCTTGAAGACCACGCCGCTGAACTTCGGCTCGGCCGGCTCCACGGTGCGCTCCAGCGCGGCGCGCGCGCCCGGCGGCGGGGCCAGTTCGCACAGCGCGTCCAGCACCTCGCGCACGCCGAAGTTGTTGATCGCCGAGCCGAAGAACATCGGCGTCTGGCGGCCGGCCAGGAACTCGGCATGGTCGAAGGCCGGCGCGGCTTCCTGCACCAGCTCCATCTCGCCCAGCGCCTGTTCGTAGGGGCCGCCGAAGCGCTCGGCGTGCGCCGCATCCTGCAGGCCGTGCAGGGTTTCCTCATCGCCACCGGCGCGGTCCTCGCCGGGCTCGAACAGGCGCATCTGGTCACGGCGCAGGTCCATCACGCCGTGGAAGAACTTGGCCATGCCCACCGGCCAGGTGAAGGGCACGACGGTCATGCCCAGCTCCTGCTCGATCTCGTCCATCAGCGCCAGCGGCTCCTTCACCTCCCGGTCCATCTTGTTGACGAAGGTGATGATGGGCGTGTTGCGCGCGCGGCAGACCTGCAGCAGCCGCCGCGTCTGCGGCTCCACGCCGTTGGCCGCGTCGATCACCATCAGCGCCGCGTCCACCGCGGTCAGCACGCGGTAGGTGTCTTCCGAGAAGTCCTGGTGGCCCGGGGTGTCCAGCAGGTTGATGACGCAGTCGCCGTACTCCATCTGCATCACCGAGGAGGCCACCGAGATGCCGCGCTGCTTCTCGATCTCCATCCAGTCGGAGGTGGCGTGGCGGCTGGCCTTGCGCGCCTTCACCGAGCCGGCAATCTGGATCGCGCCGGAGAACAGCAGCAGCTTCTCGGTCAGCGTGGTCTTGCCCGCATCGGGGTGCGAAATGATCGCAAAGGTGCGGCGGCGGCGGATGTCGGTGGCGAGGTCGGACATGGCGGGCGGTCAACAAGAGCAGGCGCGTCAGGCGATGACGCGCGAAGCTGCCATTGTCGCCTGCGCCTCAGATCGCCTCCATCTGCGCGATCAGCCTGTCCAGCGGCCCCGACAGCAGCCCCCAGATCACCGAGTCATCCACGACCGAATAGGCATGCGCCAGGATGTTGCGCAGCCCGACGGCCCGCGGCAGATCCGCAATTCGCGCTGCCGTGCCGGGATCGATCTGCCGCAGCCGCCCGAGGGCTTCACCGACGATGAAAAGCTGGCGCTCGACGGCCGAGCGCAGCATCGCGTCGGCCTGGTAGTCATCGAACGAACGGCCCTGCACGAAGTTCAGCGCCAGCCGCGCGGCACCGATGGCGTCGCAAAGGAAGGTGCGCGCATCAGGCGACATGGAAGACCTGTTGCCGCTCCGTTGCCACCCGAGCGCGGAAGTGCGGATTGCGGATCGCTCGCTCGACCACCAGATCGACCGACCGGCTGAACAGCCCCTCCAGCCCTTCCTTCAGCGAGAAATAGGCGTCATAGGCCTCGACCGGTGGCAACTCATCGAAGGCAACGATGAAGTCCAGATCGCTGCGCCCCGGCTCGAAGTCTCCCCGCACTGCCGAGCCGAACAGATCCAGCCGCCGCGCGCGGTATCGCCGGCACAGCGCGGCGATGTCGTCGCGGCGGGCGAGGATGAATTCGGGCAGGGCCATGACTGCGATGGTAAGTCGATCGGCCGAGGCGCGGGGCCCGCTCAACCCCCGACCGCTGGCCGCTGGCGTCACTGCGCCAGCGCCGCCTCGGCGTCCGCCAGCTCCTCCCGCCGCCGGCCGTAGCCACAGCGCTCGATCAGCGCGCGGGCGGCGGCCAGGTCGGATTCGGGGGATTCCCAGGGGTAGTTCGCCTCACGGAAGAACAGCCGGGCGCGGTAGAGGTGGATGTCGGCCATGTGCAGCCGCATCGGGCCACGCTCGGCGATGTCCCAGGCTTCGTCCAGGTCGGCCTGGGCGCTGTCGGGGCCGGTGTGGGGGCCGGTGATGGCGCGCAGCCAGGCGCGGGTGAGGAGGCCGCGGGGGAGGTGGCTCTGGTCACCCGCGCGGCGCAAGCCCGCTACGGCGGCGTCCGCTTCGCAGTTGGCTTGATTGAGTGTGGCAGCCCAGGATTCGGTTGTGGTCAGGAGAGCGGTGAACAGCGCGGTGCGGGCCAAGGTGAGGTGGTCCAGAGCTTCAGCCAGGAGAGACATCCGGCTGACCATCCAACCCAGCGTCTGTGCTGCGCGTTGCCCAACCGCCTGCAATTCTTCGCAGTGTGTGGACTCGTCCTCCGTCGAAGGAAGTTGGAACAAGATCACCGTCAGCCACCCTGCACGTTCGGATGCGGATAGGAGTAGGTCAGCGTACTGGAAACCTCGCAGCGAGTAGAGCAACGGGAACATGGGCTCCAGCTCTTGCTGCATCTGCTCGATTGCACGAAACCAGGTTTGCGCCTCATCTCGCAGGCCTGCTTGGTGTAAGGCGTCAGCGTAGGCCGGGCGCGTGAGCATTCGAAAGGGCAATTTGCGGTGGCGGTCAGCATTGGTTACTGCCTGTTCTGCATCCAGCGTCGCTGCTTGCACTTCCCCAAGCAACAGTTCCAATTCACTAAGGTTGCTGAAGTTCAAGGCTGCGTTGTGCCATTCGCTTCGCGCCATTTCCGCGTTTATCCCCGCACGAAGAGGCTGGATGGATTCCGTCAGCCGACCCATGGCCCGTAGACGGAAGGCCGCCTGACCGAACAGCCAAGCCTGGGCATCCTCTGACAAGATCGGTGACACCCGATGCCAGTGCAAGTCGAAGAAGGACGCCACCGCGCCCAAGTCTGAGCCGTAGGCCCCGAGCGCACGGGTACTGTAGAAGCCATTTGTCCCCATCCCCTTCAAAATTCGGGAGACATAGACCTCGCCACAAGCCCGCTGCTGCAACCCCGCCAGGCAGCCATGCGCCACGGCCTGATAGAGCGGCTGCAGGTCTTCGAGCGTGGGCTGTTCGCCTTCCTTGGTGCTGGCACACAAGTGCTCAAACAGCCGACCATGCAACGCACGCCAGGCATCGGGCTGCTGCTCGCGCAACTGGCGGGCGAAGTATTCGCGCAGCAGTGGGTGGGCGTCGAGGCTGAGCAGGGTGTTGCTGCCGGCTTCGCGGTGGACGGTGAGCAGGCGGGCGGATTCGAGGCGGCTGAGGGCCTTGTTGAGCAGCGGGGTCGAGAGGCCCTGCAACGGATCGGTCAGGCCCGTGATGGCCAGCGGCTGCCTCAGCGCGTCGAAGCAATCCGCCGTGACCGGCCGGTCGAACAGGCCGAGCAGGCGCAGCAGGGCCAGGGCGTGGCGGCCGGAGTCGCCTTCGCGCTCGAAGCTGGTTTCGTAGGCCGCCATCACGCGGAAGGCGTGGCCGCCCTGTTCCTCGACGTCGGCTTCTTCGAGTTTGACGAGGTGGCGCTGGCGGATGTCGCCGGCATGCGCGTCGTGCAGCCAACTGCCGAGCAGTTGCAGCGTGAGGGCGTGGCCCTGGACCTCTTCGACCGTGGCCTGGAGTTCCGGCGCCGTGCCTTTGACGCCGAGCGTGGTCAGCAGGTGCGTGCCGGCGTCGGGGCTCAGGCGCTTGAGTTCATGCTCCGGCGCCGTGCTCTGCCGGAAGGCCTTCAGGTCCGGCAGCGAATACCGCGTGGTGGCCAGGCACAGCCCCTGGCTCTGCTGCGCCAGCCCCTTGAGCAGCGCGGCGATGCCCTGGTCCTTCAGCTCACCGGGCGTCGGCGCCGTCGGCGCGTATTGCAACGGCTCCAGCCCGTCGAGGATCAGCAGGCTGCGCCGGCTGCCGACGAGGCGGGCCAGGCGCTGGCCCTTTTCGTAGGCGCCGGCCGGGCTGGCGGCGAAGGCGCGGTCGGCATCGTCCTGGGCGAAGAAGTCCAGCGCCGCTTTCAGGAAGGCGTCCGACGAGGCCGCCACCTGATCGCGCGTGCCCTGGCTGTAGAAGGACCAGGCAAACGCCGCCTCGCAACCCGGCCAGCCCTTGGCCAGCAGCTCGTCCACCGCCCACTTGGCCACCAGCGAGGTCTTGCCCTCGCCGCCCAGCGCGACGAAGGTCAGCAGCTGCGGCCGGCCGGCTTCGGCGCGCAGAGCGCGGGCCCAGGCGTCGGAGATCAGCCGCTTCTCGGCGTCCCGCCCGACGAGGTCCTCCGGGGCGTAGCGCAGGATGCGGGAGAGGTCGAGGCGCTTTTCGGCCGCGCGTCCGACACTGAAGTTGACGACATCGACCCCCGCGAAGTGCGGCGGAAGCGGCGCGTCGTCAATGCGCAGGCCAATGACTCGCTGGCCCAGGTTGCGGGCGTGTTCGACCTCGCGCCGCACCCAGTCCGACGCGCTGGAGGCCGCGGAGATGACGCAGACGATCAGCTCGCTGTCCGCAATGCCCTGCTGGATGGCCGGCCAGAAGGCGTCGTCCGGCTGGATCGACGCGGCATCGTTGAACACATCGGCCAGCCCGGCCGCGCGCAGGAAGGATTCCAGCTCCGCCACGTAGCCGTCGTCGGCCGTGGCGTGCGAGATGAAGGCCTGCCGTGGCGGTGACGGCGTTTGATCCTGCGAGGGCGCCCGCGAGGAGGTGGATGCCATGTCGTTCTCTCCCGGAACGGGCACTTTACAGCGCGCTTTTCGGCCAGGGCCCTGACCAGGGGGTGAATCGGGGCCGATGGTCGCAGCGGTCGGGCAAGCTTGACACCCGCCCGACAGGCCCCGCATCGGGGATGCTGCGCTGCAACACCGAGCCGAGAATCCTGCTAACCTGATTCACGTTCTCACCCGATGGGTCAACATGCGCATGGTGCATTCCACGCCGGATCAGCCGCCCCCCGAGGGCACCCGCCGCCTGATGGATCAGACCGAGCGGGTCTTTTATGGCGGCTACTGGATCAAGACCTACCCGCTGCCGGCGGACACGCTGCAGGCCAAGCGGGCGCTGATCGATGCGCTGGCGCGGCGGCTGTTCAACCACACCGAACACGGGCTGAATGTGCCGGGCGTGCGGCTCCAGGAGGCCCGCGCGGCCTTCGAGGCCGAAAACGACCCGGCGATGCGGCGGGTGAAGGGCGGCATGCTGGCCGGTGCGCTGTTCAACCGGGCCACGGACATCTTCCGTCGCCTGGTGGAACTGCAGGGCGATGGCATCGAGGTGAAGGAGGATTTTTCCCTCGTGCGCGAGTGTGGCCGCTGCCTGCTCGAAGCGATGGAGCTGGGCCGCTCAGTGCTGCACCGCAGTGGCGAGGAGGGGCTGGACGAGCTCTGGGGTGAGCCTTTCAAGGCCTTCTCGGTGCCGATCGAGGACTTCTACGAGAGCCGCTACATCAAGATCGGTCAGTGCATGCGCGACATCGACCTCATCGCTGCGGCGATGGTGGACTGCTTGTTAAGGCTTGTGCGACACCTGCCCAAACGCGCAGATGGTCGCGTGTCTAGCTGCGTCCGGGCAGGTGTTGCATAAGCCTCGAGGGAGGAAACCGCGGCGAACGCCACGGTGATCGTCAAGCGCAGCGGCTATGGCGATTGAGTGCGCTGGCGTGGCGATCCGGTAGTGCCCGATCCCCTGCACAGGCACTGCTGACCGGCGCGAGGGACTGGCGGTGTGCCATGGCGCTGCGGCAAGGGCTGTCAGCGAGTGGGTCGGCGAGGTATTCGGGGTAGCGTTCGAGCCGAGCGCGCGCAGCTGTCCACCGGACGCCGTGCCGCGTCGAGTCGATGGGCGGTGATGGTGCTCGGTCATGATGTTGGCGGCGCTCGAATCGAGTGGTCGCGCAAGAAGACCTGCAGCACCACCATCGCATGGCCACAGTGGGCGCACACGAAGGTGGGTGCCGGTGCGGCCGACGCATCGTCGGCGCATCCGCAGGGCGGTGGCGGGGTCGCGTGCAACAACTCGCGCGCCAGCACCAGGTTGTGACGCCGGTGGCTGTTGGCCAGCAAGCCGTAGTGCCGGATCCGGTGGAAGCCACCGGGCAGGACATGCAGAAGGAAGCGGCGCATGAACTCCTGGGGCTCAGCGTCATCGCCTTTGTGGCGTCTTGCCCCTTGGCTCGATAGTCCTTCCAGCGGAAGGTGACCCCGCGCTCGTCCATCGCGAGCAGCCGGCTGTTGGAGATGGCGACGCGGTGCCGGTGGCGCGACAGGTAGGCCAGCACCGCCTGCGGTCCGGCGAATGGCCGCTTGGCGTAGACCACCCACTCGCACTGGCGCAGCGGCGCGAGCCAGGCCGTGAATGCGGCTGCGTCGGCCAGCGCCGCGTGCTCGCCGAAGAACCTGAGCTTGCCGCCATCGTGCAGTCGCTGCAGTTCCTCCAGGAATCGGCGCCTGAACAGCCGCGACAGCACCCGCACCGGCAGGAAGAACCCCGGCCGGCAGGCGATCCAGTGCGAGCCGTCGGGTGCCAGGCCGCCGCCTGGCACGATGCCGTGCACATGCGGGTGGTGGGTAAGGCCGAGCCCCACGTGGCAGCACCAGCGGCGCCGATGTGGGCACCCAGGTGCCTGGGGTCGGCGCCGCGATGCGCAGCAGCGTCTCGGCGGCGATGTCGAAGAGCAGGCCGTACAGCGCCGACTTGTTTTGGTGCGCGAGTGCCGCGATGGGCGCTGGCAGCGTAAACACCACGTGGTAGTACTCGACTGGCAGGAGATCGGCTTGACGGGCATCCAGCCAGCGCTGGGCCGCGCTGCTCTGGCACTTCGGGCAGTGCCGGTTGCGGCAGGAGTTGTACGAGATTTCGTCTGGCCGCACCCCTTGACAGCGCAGCACATGCCCGCCCAGTGCCGCCGTGCGGCATTGGGTGATGGCCGACATCACCTTGAGCTGCGCCAGGCTCAGGTGACCACGCTGGGCGTCACGCCAGGCGGATCCGTGCGCACGGAAGATGTCGGCGACCTCCAGGGCGGGTCGCCCCTGCACGGCGGCGGTCGGCTACTGGGCTGGCCGCTCGGGTGCCGGCATGGGCGCGGGTTCGGCTGCCGGCCTGTCCGAGGTCTGATCCAGTGGGCTGATCACCCGGCGCAGCAGATCGGTGCCACGGCGGCGTACAGGCTCGTGGTGTCCAGCCGCTTGTGCCCGAGCAGCACCTGGATGACACGGATGTCGACCTTCTGCTCCAGCAGATGGGTGGCAAAGGCATGGCGCAGGCCATGGCGTGATGCGCTTGTCGATGCCGGCGGTGGCGGCAGCCAGATGCACGGCGCGGTTGAGCTGGCGCGCGCTCACGTGGTCGGTGGGGTCCAGGCCAGGGAACAACCAACCACCGTGGCGGACCTTGCCCTGGGCGTGTCCAAGCCGCCACCAGGCGCGCAGCCGCTCCAGCAGCACGGGACTGAGCATGGCGTATCGGTCCTTGCGGCCCTTGCCCTGCTCCACGCGCAGGTCATGCGCTCGCCGTCGATGTCCCCGACCTTGAGCGAGACCACCTCGCTGACGCGCAGGCCTGCACCGTAGGCCACCGACATGGCGGCCTGGTGCTTGAGGTTGGGCGCTGCCGCGATCAGGCGGCCCACTTCCTCGGGGCTCAGGATGACCGGCAGCTTGCGCGGCACGGCCACGTGCGTCATCTTGAGCATGAGCTCGGGGCGGCCCAGCGTGATGTCGAAGAAGAACTTCAGACCGGTCAGCGTGGCGTTGATGGTGACCGGGCCGGTGCCGGTGTCGACGAGGTGCAGCTGGAAGCGGCGCAGGTCCTCGGCGGTGGCGGTGTGTGGCGAGCGTCCCAGGAAGGCGGCAAGCTTGCGCACGGCGCGGATGTAGCCCTCCTGCGTGTGCTCGGCAAACTGGCGCATGCGCATGTCTCGAGCATGCGCCGGCGCAGCGGCGAGACGGTGGCTGATGGGGTCGGGGTGGAGACACTCATGATCCTGCTCCTGTCGATGACCGAGGCGGATTGCCTCGATCGCCAACATCGCAGAGTCAGGGCTGCAACGAACAGCCGCCGACGTCGCCAGAGCGCCTACCGCGAGAGCGGTTTAGTCCCCAGCACGATGGCGGTCTTCGCGCACGTCGAGCATCTGGTGCTGGAGTTCACCACCGCCGCGCGCACCAAGACCGAGACGCTGCGCACGGACCCGGCCATCTTCGATGTCTGGTCCCGCTTCGTCACCACCGGAGAGCGGCTGGCGCAGATCCAGCCGGTGATGCCCGCGGGCTGGACGCTGCAGGATGCACCCGGCGAGGCGGTGCGCCACAACGAGGCCGACGGGCTGGAGCTGATCCGGCGCGGCCGGGACCTGATCTTCTACATCGCCCGCGCGCGTACCCCGATGCCCAAGAGCACACGCGAGTACATCGAGCGCTGCGAGTTCTACCGCCGCAACGGCCATCGGCCGTCGATGCCGGCGCCGCTGCCGGCCTGAGGGCGCCCCAAGCCGGCAGGCCGCGCGCGGCGGGATGAGAAACCTGGCCCGGCCCGACGTGGCGCCTCAGCACCCCGTCAGAGCCCCACCAGCACCAGCCCGAGGGCGGCTGGCAGAGCCTGGATGAAGAGGATGCGGCGGTTGGCGGTGGCTGCGCCGTAGAGCCCGGCGACCAGCACGCAGCTCAGGAAGAACACCCGCACGCCATGCCCGTCCGGGCCCAGGTACAGGCCCCAGAGCAGGCCGGCGGCGAGGAAGCCGTTGTACAGCCCCTGGTTGGCCGCCAGCACCTTGGTCTGGGCCGCGAACTCCGGCGTCAGGCCGAAGGCCTTCAGCCCGCGCGGCTTGTCCCAGAGAAACATCTCCAACACCAGGATGTAGAGGTGCATCAGCGCGATGAGCAGGACGACGAGGTTGGCGGCGGTGTTCATGGGGAGATCGGGGCGGGGTGGGACGGGGGGCGATGCGCACGGGCAGAAGGCTTCAGCCTTCTTCAGTCTGGAGCCTTGCAGTTTGACGACTATCAAGCTTCGGGAGGCGGCGCCGAACTGGCGGGGATCTACCGATCATTCCACCAGATCGCGTCTTTTTCAGGTCTTCAGACTTGGACCTGTCCCGCTGCGTGGCGCCCGTCAGGGTGTCCGGCGCTGCCGGGCGACCTGAGAACCCCCCGCTTTTTGAGCTCGCCATGTCCCTGCGTCACTCCTTCCGCCGCCGTCTGCAGTTCCTGATTCTGGCTGTGGTCCTGGCCGTCGCAACCCTGGCCGCCAGCGCGGTGTGGATGACGGCCCGCGAGATCGAATCCGGCCGACGGGCACTGCTGGTGGCCCAGGTGGATTCGGCGCACAGCATCGTCAACGGGTTCCTGGCGCAGGCCAAGGCGGGCAAGATGACGCCGCAGGACGCGCAGACGGCCGCCATCGCTGCCCTGCGGCATGCGCGTTACGGTGAGGGCGACTACTTCTACATCTGGACGATGGAGGTGGTGAGCGTGCTGCATCCGATCAAACCGGAGTGGGAAGGCAAGTCGAAGGCCGGCCAGATCAAGGACGGCCGGGGCGGCGACGTCCTTGCCGACATGGTGGCCGGGCTCAGGGCCAGCCCGGATGGGCGGGCCTTCGTCACGACCGCCTTCCCTCGCCCCGGACAGACGGAGCCTGCGGCCAAGCTCCAGTACCTCAAGGCGGTGCCCGAGTGGAACTGGATGGTGGGTTCGGGTGTGTACATGGACGATGTGAGCACGGCCATTCGCCGCATGGTGATGCAGATGGCGGCCTGGGCGGCGCTGGTGATCGCCGTGATCGCCGGGGTCGGCCTGCGGGTCTACCGGGCGGTGTTGCGTCAGTTGGGCGGGGAACCTTCCACCGCGGCCGGCCTGGTGTCGCGGGTGGCACAAGGTCGGCTGAGCTCGGTCTCGTCCACGGCGCCAGTGGGCAGCCTGCTGGCCGATCTGGGCAACATGGTCCTGTCCTTGCGGGGCACGGTGGGGCAGGTGCGGGAATCGTCGGACAGCATCAAGGTGGCGGCCTCGGAGATCGCAGCCGGCAATGCCGATCTCAGCCACCGGACCGAACAGACGGCGGCCAACCTGCAGCGCGCGGCCAGCGCGATGGAAGAACTCACAGGTGCGGTGGGCAACACCGCCACCTCGGCGCGTGAGGCCAACGACCTGGCGCAGTCCGCCGCCGAAGTGGCCCGCCAGGGCGGCGCGGTGGTGGGCGGCGTGATCCGCACCATGCAAGACATCCACGGTGCCAGCACGCGCATGGCCGACATCATCACCTCCATCGATGCCATCTCCTTCCAGACCAACATCCTGGCGCTGAACGCTGCGGTGGAAGCCGCCCGCGCCGGAGAGGCGGGGCGTGGCTTTGCGGTGGTGGCTGGAGAGGTGCGCACCCTGGCGCAGCGCAGCGCGACCGCGGCGCGCGAGATTCGCCAGCTGATCACCGGCAGCATCGAACGTGTCGATGCCGGCATGCAGATGGTGGGGCAGGCCGATGGAACGATGAAGGACATCGTCGACTCGGTGCAGGGGCTGGCTTCCATCGTCGGGCAGATCAGCCTGTCGGCGTCCGAGCAGAGTCGTGGCATTGCGGAAATCAGCCAATCCGTGGTCCAGCTCGACGAGATGACGCAGCGCAATGCTGCGCTGGTGGAGCAATCTGCCGCCGCGGCCGCCAGCCTGCGCGACCAATCCGAGCGGCTGACTGCCTCGATCAGCAACTTCGTGATCGAGGAGGCCCCCGTCCATTGAGGCAGGCCATGCTGCCATGGCCGACTGCGACCGGAGGCCGGGCTCGCAGGGAGATGCCGCAGACCTGCCGTATCCTGCGGGGGCAAAGGGCCCCTGCCATGTGGACACACTTCGTCGAGGCGCTGCGCCAGCAGTTCGAGAACCAGGTCTTCGCCGGCGGCGTTGCGCTGGGGCTGGTGGGGGTGCTGGCCGCCTCGCTGCGCCATGTGCCAGGCCTGCTCTGGTCGCAGCTGCAGCGCGCGCTGGTGGTCACCGCCACGCTGGACAGCCGCAACGACCTCTTTCCGGCCTTTGTCGGCTGGTTGAACGACCAGCACTTCGGACAGAACAGCCGCTGGTTCACGGTGGTGAAGTCGGCGCCGGAGGTGGCGGAGAGCGAGGGGGCGGACGGTGCCGAGGACGCGCCGCCGGCGCTCCAGTACAGCCCGGCGCCTGGCTTTCACCTGTTCATCTACCGCGGCCGGCTGATGTGGCTGCGCCGGGAGCTGGTGGTCAATCTGCAGGTGGTCGAGACCTTTCACCTCAGCGCCCTGTTCGCCCCGCGCCGGCTGCTGGAGGAGCTGCTGGAAGGTGCGCTGCGCCATGCCGAGGCCAAGCGGGCGCACCGCCTGTCGCTCTACACCGTGGACCGCTGGGGCGAGGACTGGCGGCTGGCCGACAGCAAGGTGCGTCGCAGCCTGGACTCGGTGGTGCTGGACGAGGGTGTCGCCGCCCGGCTGCGAGACGACATCCACGGCTTCTTCGCCCGACGCGAGTGGTACGCCCAGATGGGCATCCCCTGGCGGCGCGGCTACCTGCTGTACGGCCCGCCCGGCACCGGCAAGACCAGCGTGGCCTATGCGCTGGCCGGTGAGCTGCGGCTGAAGCTGTGCACCCTGTCGCTGACCAACCCCAAGCTGAACGACCACAGCATGGCCGAGCTGCTGCAGCGCACGCCGCCGCGCTCGCTGATCCTGATCGAGGACGTGGACGCCTTCTTCGTCGCCCGGGAGAAGCAGGATGCGCGCATCGAGGTGAGCTTCTCCGGCCTGCTCAACGCGCTGGACGGTGTGGCCGCGCAGGAGGGCCGCATCGTGGTGCTGACCACCAACCACCACGAGCGCCTGGATGCGGCGTTGATCCGCCCCGGGCGCGTCGACCTGGCGGTGGAACTGGGCCACGCGACGGCCGAGCAGCTGCGCGGGCTGTTCCTGCGCTTCTTTCCCACCGCTGAGGGCGTGATCGACCCGCTGCTGGCGGACTACCCTGCGCAGGCCCTGTCGCCCGCGCAGATCCAGCAGGCGCTGATCGCAGCGGATTCGCCGCAAGCCGCACAGGCGGCGCTGCGAGGGCTGTGGGCGCCAGGCTGACATCTTCCTGCCGCCTATGCCCCTCCCTGTGTCGGTATGCCGCAACAGGCCTGGATCGATGGCTGCGGAATGATCGCTTGTTGATTGCAGAAATGAAAATTCCGGCATCTGATACGGTACTCGGTACAGGCGGCGCGGGTTGGAGTCGGATCTGAACCTTCAACCACCGCGTCGGCCGATGGCCGGTGTGTCGATCCTTCCATCCTGAGCAGCGGGGGCTGTTGTGTTGAAAAAAATCTGTCTTGCCGCAGGCCTGTGTGCCTGCCTGGCGCCCGCCTGGGCGGCCAACGTGCTGGTCAATCCCAGCTTTGAGTCACCCGCCAATGCGACCGGCTGGGTCGGCTTTGGCGGCACGCCTGTGATTGCGGCCAGCTCCGAACAGGCGCATGGCGGCACGCAGGCCGCGCTGGTGTCCGGTCGCAGCGCCACCACGGTGGGCATTGCGCAGACCATCACCAGCCTGCTGCAGGCCGGCAAGGGCCACGATGTGCGGGTGTGGGTGCGCAACCGCCAGGCGGTGTCGGCCAGCTACTCCTTCGGCATCAAGCTGGTCGATGGCGCCGGCACCAAGTACGTCGTGCTGGACAGCCGCACCGTGCCCGCGGGCAAGTGGGTCAAGCTGGGCGGCTACTACAAGCACAGCCCCACGGGCACCGTGTCGCTGGCGCAGGTGTACCTGAACGGCCCGGCCGTCGGCACCGACTTCTTCATCGACGACGCCCGGCTCGATCCGCCCGAGGCCTATGTGCCCACCGGTGGTGCGGACAGCGACTTCATCCGCGCTTCCGGCCGCCAGCTCGTGGTCGGTGCGGCCAACACACCGATCCGCCTGCTGGGCACCAACTTCGCCGCCTACGGCGACGAGAGCGACGTGATCGACTCGGTCCTCAAGAGCCGCGAGTTCGACCGTGAAGACTACGCTGCGGTGCGCGCCGCCGGCCTCAACGCGGTGCGGCTGAACGTCTGGTACCGGATGTTCGAGGACAACGCCTCGCCCTACGTCTACAAGCAGGAGGGCTGGGACTGGCTGAACAAGCAGATCGTCTGGGCCCGCCAGGGCGGCGTGCGCGTCCTGCTGTCGATGATGGCGCCGCAGTGCGGCTACCAGGGCAGCGGCTACACCGGCACGTTCTGGACCTCCGGCAACGCCTACGGCTCCTGCCAGGATCGCCTGAAGGCGCTGTGGACCGAGATCGCCAGCCGCTACAAGGACGAACCGGTGATCGCCGGCTTCGACCTGATGAACGAAACCCTGCCGGCCAACAACGCCCAGTACCAGGCCTATGTGCAGACCCTGGCCGGCGCGATCCGCGCGGTGAACACCCGCCACCTGCTCGATGTGCAGAGCTGCTTTGCCAGCGACTGCGCGGTGCCGCCGCTGATCGCCGACAGCAACGTGATGTACGACTTCCACCACTACGATCACTGGTACCACGCGTCCCAGTTGTCGTACGGCGGCAACCTGGGTGACAGCAACATGCGCTACGGCGACGCCACGTCGATGGTGCTGCCCTGGTCCTGGGACACCACCGCCGGCACGCTGCTGGAGAACCCGCCCATCCCCACTGGCACCACCGCCTGGACCCACTACACCGGCAGCCCCTTCACCATCAGCGCCAGCAACGTGATCGCCGCGGTGCCGGTGTTCATCGCCACCGCCAACACCGGCAAGGTCACCTTCGACGACTTCACCGTCACCGAGTGCGACCCCGCCGGCAACCTGGTGCGGGTGGTGCAGAACATCGACATGGAGAAGGCGCCGGCCAACCCTTACCTGCTCGAAACCTTCGACCCCTACCTGTCCTTCACCAGCAAGACCACCACCCAGCGCCTGTCGGGCACCACCGGCAGCCGGGTGATCGAGAGCACCGGCCACCGCGGCAGTGCTTCGGTGAGCATCTCCGGCGCCAAGGGCAAGTACCTGGTCAAGATGCCCAACCTTGCCTTCTCGGTGCGGCAGGGCTACAAGTACCAGATCTCCGGCTGGATCAAGGGCACGAGCGCCACCGGAAGCACCGGGGCGATGGGTCTGCAACTGCAGACCCACAAGGCCTACGTCACCCGCACGCCCTACACCAAGGCCTTCCTCGAAGCCAGCCTGCTGGAGTACGGCTTCCAGTTCTCTCTCAACAACAATGTGCCGATCAACGTCGGCGAATTCGGCCAGAACCCGCGCAACTTCACCGCCGATCGCGGCGGCCTGGCCTGGATGGCCGACACCCTGAGCCTGATGGCCCAGTACGGCGCCAGCGGCATGAACTGGAACTGGCACAGCGTCAGCTGGGGGGCGTACACCAACCTGTACGGCTACCCCGATGTGGCCAACCTGAACCAGCCGCTGATCGATCTGTTCAAGGCGCAGGGGATTGCGGTGTATTGACGCGGTCCAGTGGTGCCGGCTCGTCCTGTGCGTTCCACCTCGGGAGGACAACATCGGGACGGGCGGGTGGTGCTCAAAGCTGCCGAGGCTGCCGCCCTCGTCCGCGTGGAGCATCCGCTCCATCATGGCCGCCTTCACCTCTGCGGTGCGGTCGGCCGCGGTTCATGGGGGTTGCCGCGGGCATCGGGCGGGCGCAGAGCCACAAGGCGCTGTACCGGGCGTCTGTTCCGCGGGTGTCTGTTCTGCGCTCAACAGGGTGATTGCCGCCTGCGCCTGCGCCTGTGCTGCAGGTGCAGGTGCAGGGATGGCCTCGGACGGGGGAATCCACTCCAGCCAGTCCGGTCCGAAGAGCTCGGCGGGGTGCTGAGTGCGTTCCGAGCCGTTGCCGCACAGCAGCACCGTGGCGCCGCAATACCGGTCGCAGCCCCAGCAGTTGCGTTCGGGGTGCGGTGGATTGACGGGAAACGGCTTGGCCAAGCGCAGACCTCTGCGGACATGCTGGGGAGCAGGTTGCTGCCTGCGAACGCGGGCGAGTGTCGGCAGACATTGAGCAAAAGGGTTTGACGCAGGTCAGTGCGGGCGGCGATGCTGCAGTGTGAAGCTGGTCGCAGTGTCGGGCGGTGGTGTCGGCAGCCCCAGCGCCGCTTGCCGCTCAGGAATCAATCCCCCCCGTCAGGCCGGTGGGCTTTGAATGAGATACCATACGGGGTATCAAGGAGACCTGACATGCACCGCCGCACCCTCGTTCACTCTGTGCCCTTCGTGGCCACCGCTGCCACGCTGGCGGCATTGGTGCTGATTGCCACGGGCGCCCAGGCGGCGCCGGCGGTGGCCGGGCCGGAGGTGGCGACGGTGCTGGTGCAGCCCGGCGGCAATGGCCGCGCGCTGGACCTGGATGGCACGGTGGAGCCGGTGCGCCAGGCGACGGTGGCGGCGCAGGTGGGCGGCAACGTGCTGGCGCTGGCGGTGAAGGCGGGCGACAAGGTGCGCAGCGGCCAGGTGCTGGCGCGCATCGACGAGCGCAGTGCCGCCGCCGGGCTGGCGCAGAGCGATGCGGCGGTGACGCAGGCCGACACGATGCTGCGCCAGGCCCGCACCGAACTGAACCGCACCCGCGAGCTGCGCGCGCAGGGCTACGTCAGCCAGGCGGCACAGGACAACGCCGAGACCCAGGTGAAGGCGGCCGAGGCGACGTTGGCGCAGGCCCAGGCGGGCCGCAGCCAGGCGGCGCTGGCGCGCAACTTCACCACGGTGACGGCGCCCTTCGACGGCCTGGTGCTGGCCACCCACCTGGACGCCGGCGACCTGGCCGCCCCGGGCCGGCCGGTGCTGACGGTGTACACCCCCGGCGCGGTGCGTGCGGTGGTGCAGGTGCCGGCCTCGCAGGCGGCGCTGGCGCGCAGTGCCGGCAAGATCGAGGTGCAACTGCCCGATGGTCAGTGGGTCACGCCCGCCAAGCGGGTGGACCTGCCCACTGCCGACCCGGTGGCGCAGACGGTGGAATGGCGGCTCGATCTGAGCGCGGCCGACAGCGCCCGGGCGCTGCCGGGGCAGGCGGTGCGGGTGCGCTTTGGCGGTGCGACGGCAGGGACACCCGCCGCAGCCGGTGCCAAGCCGGCCGGCGCGAGCTTGGCGGTGCCGGCGGGTGCGCTGCTGCGCCGCGGCGAGCTGACCGCCGTCTACGTGGCGCAGGGGTCGCAGTTCGTGCTGCGTGCGGTGCGCGCCGGCGGTGAAACTGGCCAGGGCATTGAAGTGCTGGGCGGCCTGCGCGCAGGCGAGCGCGTGGCGGCGGATGCGGTGAAGGCCGGCCTGGCCGGTGCCCGCCCCAGCGGCGCGGCGCAGTCTCCCGCGCAGTGAAGCAGCACAGGGAACCGACCGCCATGAGCCACCCCAACCTGCCGCCCACCGGGCCCGACGAGGCCCCGCTGGGCATCTCCGGCCGCATGGCGGCGCTGTTCCAGAACAACGCCATCACGCCGCTGTTGGCGCTGGTGGCCCTGCTGCTCGGCCTGTTCGCGGTTCTGGTGACGCCGCGCGAGGAGGAGCCGCAGATCAACGTGACGATGGCCAACGTGCTGATCCCCTTTCCCGGGGCGAGTGCGGCCGACGTGCAGAACATGGTGGCCCGCCCGGCCGAGCAGGCACTGAGCCAGATCGCCGGCATCGAGCACACCTACTCGGTGGCCCGCCCGGGCGTGGCGGTGCTGACGGTGCAATACAAGGTGGGCGTGCCGCGCACCGAGGCGCTGGTGCGCCTGTACGACGTGCTCAACGCCAACCAGGACTGGCTGCCGCGTGACCTGGGCACGCTGACGCCGATCGTCAAGCCCAAGGGCATCGACGACGTGCCGGTGCTGGGCGTGACGCTGTGGAGCCGCGACGGCACTCCGGCGGTGGAGCTGGAGCGTGTGGCGCGCAGCGTGGAGGCGGAACTCAAGCGCGTACCCGGCAGCCGCGAGGTGGCCACCATCGGCGGCCCCGGGCGCACGGTGCAGGTCAACCTCGCGCCGGCCCGGCTGCGCGAGCGCGGTGTGGACCTGCTGCGCCTGAAGCAGACGATTGCCGCGGCCAACCTGGCGATGCCCGCCGGCACGGTGGCGCAACGCGGCAGCGCCGTGCCGCAGATGCTGACGGTGGAGACCGGCGAGTTCCTGCGCAGCGCCGAGGACGTGGGCACCCTGGTGGTGGGAAGCCACAACGGCCGGCCGGTCTACCTGCGCGAGGTGGCCGAGGTCACCGACGGCGCAGCGCAGTTGCAGAGCGCCGTGTGGTTCACGCCCGGCTCGGCGCCCGCTGCTGAAGGGGCTGCCAGCGCTGCCCCCGCTGGGCAGGTCTACCCCGCGGTGACGCTCACCGTGACCAAGAAGCCCGGCCAGAACGCGGTGGACGTGGCCCGCGCCGCGCGCTCGCGCCTGGACGAGCTGCGCAACACCCTGATCCCGGCCGGCGTGGAGATGAGCATCACCCGGGACTACGGTGAGACGGCAGCGGAGAAGGCCAACAAGCTGATCCAGAAGCTGGCCTTCGCCACCGCGTCGGTGATCCTGCTGGTCGGCCTGGCGCTGGGCCGGCGCGAGGCCGTCATCGTCGGCGCGGCGGTGATTCTCACGCTCACGGCCACGCTCTTTGCCTCCTGGGCCTGGGGCTTCACGCTCAACCGGGTGAGCCTGTTCGCTCTCATCTTCTCGATCGGCATCCTGGTGGACGACGCCATCGTGGTGGTGGAAAACATCCACCGCCATCAGCAGCTCTACCCGGGTCGGCCGCTGCTGCAGATCATCCCCGGCGCGGTGGAGGAGGTCGGCAGCCCGACCATCCTGGCCACGCTGACCGTGATCGCCGCGCTGCTGCCGATGGCCTTCGTCTCCGGGCTGATGGGCCCGTACATGAGCCCGATCCCGATCAACTCCTCGCTGGGCATGGCGATCTCGCTGGCGATCGCCTTCAGCGTCACGCCCTGGCTGGCGGCGCGGCTGATGAAGTCGCACGCGGCAGGTCACGCGGGCCACGCCGTCCATGCCGAGCCGAAGGGCCTGGCGGCGAAGCTGCCGCGGCTGTTCACCGCCATCCTGACGCCCTTCCTGGACAGCGCGCGCAAGCGCTGGCTGCTGCTGGCGGGCATCCTGGCCGCGCTGCTGCTGTCGGTCGGCCTCGCGGTGGTGCAGTGGGTGGTGCTGAAGATGCTGCCCTTCGACAACAAGTCGGAGTACCAGGTGGTGGTCGAGATGCCCGCCGGCACGCCGGTGGAGGACACCGCCGCCGCGCTGCAGGCCATGGGCGCCTGGCTGGCCAGGCAGCCCGAGGTGCGTGACCTGCAGGGCTACGCCGGCACCGCCAGCCCGATCACCTTCAACGGCCTGGTGCGCCAGTACTACCTGCGCGCCGACGCCGAGCAGGGCGACCTGCAGGTGAACCTGGTCGACAAGGCGCACCGCAGCGACAAGAGCCACGTCATCGCCCAGCGCCACCGCCCGGAGCTGGAGAAGCTCGGCGCGGCCTGGGGCGCACGCGTCAAGGTGGTCGAGGTGCCGCCGGGCCCGCCGGTGATGAGCCCGCTGGTCGCGGAGGTCTACGGCCCCGACGAAGCCGGCCGGCAGAAGGTGGCCGCGCGCATCGCCAAGGCCTTCAGCGCCACGCCGGACATCGTCGGCACCGACACCTCGCTGCGCGAGGACGCGCCGCGTGCCTTCCTGCGCGTGCAGCGCCAGCGTGCTGAATCGCTGGGCATTCCGGTGGCTGCCGTGGCGCAGACGGTGCAGGGCGCACTCTCCGGCATGGACGCAGCCTACCTGCACGACGGCCAGAGCAAGCACCCGGTGCCCGTGCGGCTGCAGCTGCCGCGCGAGCGCCAGGTGGGGCTGGACGCGCTGCTGCAGCTGCCCATGCGGGCCGGCAACGGCCAACTGGTGCCGCTGTCCGAGCTGGTGCGCATCGAAAAGGGCGTGATCGACAAGCCGCTCTACACCAAGGACCTGCATCCGGTGAGCTACGTGTTCGGCGACATGGCCGGCAAGCTCGACTCGCCGCTGTACGGGCTGTTCGCAATACGTGAAAAGCTCGGCGGCAAGCTGTCCGGCCCCGAGCTGAGCAAGGAACTGGGTGTCGGTGAACTGGGCGAGTACTGGATCAGCCAGCCCTCCGACCCCTACCGTCAGTACGCGCTGAAGTGGGACGGCGAGTGGCAGATCACCTACGAGACCTTCCGCGACATGGGCGCCGCCTACGGTGTGGGCCTGATCCTGATCTACCTGCTGGTGGTGGCGCAGTTCAAGAGCTACGTCACGCCGTTGATCATCATGGCGCCGATCCCGCTCACCATCATCGGTGTGATGCCCGGGCATGCGCTGCTGGGGGCGCAGTTCACCGCCACCTCGATGATCGGCATGATTGCGCTGGCCGGCATCATCGTGCGCAACTCCATCCTGCTGGTGGACTTCATCGAGCTGCAGGTCGCCCAGGGCATGGCCTTCAAGGACGCGGTGGTGGCCTCCGCCGCGGTGCGGGCGCAGCCGATCATGCTGACGGCACTGGCCGCCATGATCGGTGCCTTCTTCATCCTCGACGACCCGATCTTCAACGGACTGGCCGTCTCGCTGATCTTCGGCATCCTGGTCTCGACGCTGCTGACGCTGGTCGTGATCCCGGTGGGCTACTTTGCGGCGTACCGGCAGCGCCACGGGGCCTGAACGCCCCTTTCCACCCCCTCGGCGCGATCCCTTGCTTCTCTTCCTGTTCTTTTTTTCCGTTGTCCTGAAAGGAAACACCATGACCGTCGAACGCTACATCCGCCTGATGGCCGGCTTCTTTGTGATGCTCTCGCTGGCGCTGGGTGTCGAAGGCAGCCCCATCTTCGTGAGCCAGTGGTTCCTGGCCTTCACCGCCTTTGTGGGGGCCAACCTGTTCCAGTCCGGCATCACCGGCTTCTGTCCGCCCAGTTTCCTGTTGAAGAAGCTGGGCGTGCGTGAGGGCGGCTCGGCCTGCAGTCGCTGAAGACACCCCCACCCGTGTTCCAACCGGACACGGCATGGGACAGCGGAAATCCGCATCGTCAAAATTGACCTGGAGCAGGGAGAATGGCGCCTTCCAAAAGAATGACCCCGGCCCCGCCGGGCGCATGCACCATGGCCCAACTCCAGGACGAATCGTCGCGCACCGATCTGCTCAATCGCCTCAAGAGGGCAGAGGGGCAGCTGCGCGGCATCCAGCGGATGATCGAATCCGGTGAACCCTGCCTCGACATTGCCAGCCAGATGGCGGCGGTGCGCAAGGCACTCGACAGCGCCTATGTGCGCATGACGGTGTGTTTCATGCAGCAGGAGCTGCGGCAGAAACTGGGTGTCAGCGAGGCTCAAGTGCCCGAGCTGGAGCACATGCTCGACGACGTGCAGACCCTGCTGGGCAAGGTGCGTTGACCTGGGCCGGCCTGCGGGCCGGCCGTCTCAGCGCACGCCCAGCGGCAGCAGCCGGTCGGCGGTTGGCAACTCGCTGTCGCCGTCGATCTCCAGAGCCACCTGGGTGCACACCGCACGGCAGAGCGTGGCGACCCGCTCACTCTCCAGGCGGTAGTAGATCTGTGTGCTGTCGCGCCGTTTGCCCAGCACCCCGGCGCGGTAGAGCGTCGACAGGTGCTGTGACATGTTGGGCTGGGTGGTCTCGATCTCGGCCAGGAGCTGAGACACGTTCTTCTCCCCATTGCACAGCGAGCTGATGATCTTCAGTCGAATGGGGGTGGACAGCAGGGAAAACAGCTCGGCCACCGACTCGAACACCGTGTCGGCCTGGGGGCTGGGTACCATTTGAAAGTTCTCTGTCAGGTTGACTGGCGCAGATTTTATGCGCAGACACCGATGGATGCACCTTGACGCCGGTCAGAGATTCGGCCTTTGGGCCCGCCGGGTTGCGGGCGCGCGGATCGGGGTGATGGATCCGGACTGGGGGGGCAGGGCTGGCTGATCAGGGTTTGCTGAAGCGGTAGTGGTCGCGCTGCAGCACCGCCGCAATGGCGGTGACTTCCTCAGGGAAGAAGCCCAGGTTCAGTTGCGTGCTGCAGTAGTCCACCATGCCGCGCAGCGCACCGGGCGTGGAGATGCGCCCCTTGGGGTTGTACAGGCTCAGCCCGTCGCCACCGACGTTGCGGATGTGGCACTCGCTGCACTTGTTCTCCCGGATCAGCCTTTCGCCCAGCGGCAGGTCGGCCTCGCGGAAGATCTCGGGCACCCAGGTGGCCTGCTGTGCCGCGGCCGGGCTGCCGTCCAGCAGCCATCCACCCGCCAGCAGGATCGAGGCCGCAGCGTGCAAACCGCTGCGCAGGGGAAATGAGGGGGGGCGTCGAGCAGGCATGTCGGGGCTCCTGTGGCCGGTGTCCGGGTGGCACTCTACCTGCTGCAGTGCCGATCCGGGCTCCGGGGCAGCCCCCAAGTGCTTCCGTGCTTTCATACCTGCGCATATCCGCAGACCGCAAGTGGCGGCCCGGTGCACCGGGTCAGCGCAGGGCCCCAGCCGTCTGATCGCTGCCTGCGGTCAGCCGGGCATGGCTGTGCTGCAGCAGCGCCAGATCGAAGGGGGCGTCGGCCGGGCAGACCATCCCCAGGCTGCCGGCCGGCAGGTCCGGCGGCAGCTGCCGGGCGGGGAAGTACACACTCGGGCGCAGCAGCAGCGGTACGGCGGCCCCCGCCGCGGCCCGGGCACCCGGAGCCGAATCCTCGATCGCCAAGGCCTCCTGTGCCGCCAGACCCAGGCGCCGCAGTGCCAGCAGGTAGACCTCCGGGTCGGGCTTCTTGCGCTGCGTGTCTTCTCCACAGCAGACGGCCTCGAAGCTGTCCTGCCATTGCGGGCCCAGCAGCTTGCCCAACAGCGCCTGCACGTTGCTGCGGCTGGTGGTGGTGACAATGGCCTGTCGCAGTCCGGCGGCCCGTGCGGCGGCCATCACCTCGAGCACGCCCGGCCGGGCGGCGATGCCGCCGGCGTTGACCAACCGGGCGTAGCCCTCGTTCTTCAGCCCGTGCAGGTGGCGGGCCAGCGCTTCACGGTCCTCCGGTCGCAACGGGGCGCCGACGCGTTCGGCCATGTCGGCGAGCAGGCGTTCGCGGCCGCCGGTGATCTCCAGCAGGCGGCCGTAGTGCGCCACATCCCAGTGCCAGGGCAGGCCGGCCAGCTCGAAGGCCTCGTTGAAGGCCACGCGGTGCCCGTCGCGTTCGGTCTCCGCAACGGTGCCGTCCACATCCCAGAGCAGGGCTCGCAGCATGAACATCCCCTCCGGCCGGGTCAGCGGTAGCGCCGCACCATCGCGTCCAGCGCCATGGGCTGGATGCGGCTGGCCTGGCCGGCGCAGCCGAAGGCCTCGAAACGCGCCTGGCAGATGCCCTGCGCCGCCTGGGTGGCGGCGGCCAGGGCCTTGCGCGGGTCGAACTCGCCGGGCTGCGTGGCCATGAGCTGGCGCATCGCGCCGAACATCGCCAGGCGGATGTCGGTGTCGATGTTGACCTTGCGCACGCCGCTGGCGATGCCGCGCACGATCTCTTCCACCGGCACGCCGTAGGTTTCCTTCAGCTCGCCGCCGTACTGGCGGATGATGGCCAGCCACTCCTGCGGCACGCTGGAGCTGCCGTGCATCACCAGGTGGGTGTCAGGCACCGCAGCGTGGATCTGCGCGATGCGGTCGATGGCCAGCACCTCGCCGGTGGGCGGGCGGGTGAACTTGTAGGCGCCGTGGCTGGTGCCGATCGCAATCGCCAGGGCATCGACGCCGGTGCGCGCGACGAAGTCCTTGGCCTCGGTGGGGTCGGTCAGCATCTGGTCGTGGCTGAGCTTGCCCACCGCACCGACGCCGTCCTCCTCGCCCGCATCGCCGGTCTCCAGCGAGCCCAGGCAGCCCAGTTCGCCTTCGACGCTGACGCCCACCGCATGGGCCATCTCGCAGACCTTGGCGGTGACGGCGACGTTGTAGTCGTAGCTGGCGGGCGTCTTGGCATCTTCCAGCAGCGAACCGTCCATCATCACACTGGAGAAGCCCGAGCGGATCGCCTGGATGCACACCGCCGGGGAGGCGCCGTGGTCCTGGTGCAGGCACACGGGGATGTCCGGATGCGTCTCGATGGCGGCCAGCACCATGTGGCGCAGGTAGGCCTCACCCGCGTACTTGCGCGCTCCGGCGCTGGCCTGCAGGATCACCGGGCTGTCGGTGGCCTGGGCGGCCTGCATGATCGCGTGGATCTGCTCCAGGTTGTTGACATTGAAGGCCGGCACGCCGTAGCCGTGCTCGGCAGCGTGGTCCAGCATCTGGCGCAGGGAAATCAGGGCCATGGGGTTGCTCCTCGGTTCTCGGATGGGGAAATGACAAAGATGCGGAAGGCCTGCAGGCCTGCCTCAGCCGAACTGCGACACCAGGCTCATCTGCGCATGCCAGTGGCGCAGGTCGTCCAGGGTGATGCCCGGGCTCTCGACGGTGGGGTCTACAGCGGGTGCTGGCGGCGTCCAGCCCTCGCGCCGGTCCAGCCCGGGGCCGATGGCAATCGCCGCGTCGATGGTGTCGGTGGGGAAGAACTCGCTGCGGGTGACCACCACCGGCAGGTCCGCCGCCCGGGCCGCGGCCGCGCCGCCGGGCGAGTCCTCGATGGCCACGCACTCCAGTGGCGACAGGCGCAGGGCCTGGAGCACCCGCAGGTAGACCTCCGGGTCGGGCTTCTTGGAGCGCACGTCGTCGCCGCAGACGGTGGTCTCGAACCAGCCGCTGCCTTGCGGCCCGAGCTGGGCAGCGATGAACGTCTGCAGGTTGACCCGGCTGGTGGTGGTGGCGATGGCCAGCCGCACACCCTCGGCGCGGCACTGCCGCAGCAGCGGCAACACGCCGGGACGCGGCTTCAGCCGGCCCTCGGCGACGCGGCGGGCGTACAGGCGGTTCTTGGCCGAGTGGATGCGGTCAGCCAGATCCAGCCGTTCATGCAAGGCCACAGGCGCCTCGTGGCGCCGGGCCAGGTCGTGCAGCAGGCGCTCGCGGCCTCCGGCGATGCGCAACAAGTCGGTGTAGTGGGTCAGGTCCCAGCGCCAGGGCAACCCCATGGCCTCGAACGCCAGGTTGAAGGCCGCGAGGTGGCCCTCGCGTTCGGTCTCTGCCAGGGTACCGTCCAGGTCCCAGATGATCGCCTTCAACTTGACCATGGGTTGCCTCGTTGTGGCCGTGGACCCGAAGGTTCAGGCCGTTGCGGCGCGACGCGCCAGGATTTCGAAGGCCGGCAGGGTCTTGCCTTCCAGCACCTCCAGGAAGGCACCGCCGCCGGTGGAGATGTAGCCCACGTCACCCTCGATGCCGTACTTGGCGATCGCGGCCAGGGTGTCGCCACCGCCGGCGATGGAGAAGGCTTCGGACTTGGCGATGGCGCGCGCCAGCGTCTCGGTGCCCTGGGCGAAGGCGTCGAACTCGAACACGCCCACCGGGCCGTTCCACACGATGGTGCCCGCGGCCTTGAGCTGCTCGGCCAGGATCGCGGCGGTCTTCGGGCCGATGTCCAGGATCAGGTCGTCGTCGGCCACGTCGGTGGCGGCCTTGACGGTGGCCGGCGCATCGGCGGCGAAGGCCTTGGCGCAGACCACGTCCACGGGAATCGGCACGGCCGCGCCGCGTGCGGCCATCGCCTCGATCACCGCCTTGGCTTCACCGACCAGGTCGGCCTCGGCCAGCGACTTGCCGATCTTCAGGCCGGCGGCCAGCATGAAGGTGTTGGCGATGCCGCCGCCGACGATCAGGCCGTCCACGTTGGCCGACAGCGCCTTCAGGATGGTCAGCTTGGTCGAGACTTTCGAGCCGGCGACGATGGCCACCAGCGGGCGCTTCGGTCCTGGAGCCCCCACGCTGGCTGCGCCAGCCCCCCCGAGGGGGGCGGATCCTTCTTGGGGCGGCCCGGCGAAGGATCCGATGGCCAGCGCCTTGCTGATGGCGTCGATCTCGGCGGCCAGCAACGGGCCGGCGCAGGCGACCTTGGCGAACTGGGCAATGCCGTAGGTCGAGGCCTCGGCGCGGTGGGCGGTGCCGAAGGCGTCGTGCACGAAGATGTCGCAGAGCGCGGCCATCTTCTGCGCCAGCTCTTCCTTGTTCTTCTTCTCGCCCTTGTTCAGGCGGCAGTTCTCCAGCATCACGACCTGGCCGGGGGCCACGTCCACGCCATCGACCCAGTTGGAGACCAGCTTGACTTCGCGGCCCAGCAGCTCGGCCAGGCGCGCGGCCACCGGGGCCAGGCTGTCCTCGGGTTTGAACTCGCCTTCGGTGGGGCGGCCCAGGTGGCTGGTGACCATCACCGCCGCACCGGCGTCCAGCGCCATCTTCACGCAGGGCACTGAGGCGCGGATGCGGGTGTCTTCTGTGATGTTGCCCGCATCGTCCTGGGGCACGTTGAGGTCGGCGCGGATGAACACACGTTGACCGGCCACCTTTCCGGTGGCGATGAGATCGGCAAAACGGAGGATCTTCATGCCGGATCCTTCCCGACCACACGCACCATCTCCAGCACCTTGTTGGAGTAGCCCCACTCGTTGTCGTACCAGGACACCACCTTGACAAAGGTCTGGTCCAGCGCGATGCCGGCCTCGGCGTCGAACACCGAGGTGCAGCTCTCGCCGCGGAAGTCGGTGGCCACCACCTTGTCTTCGGTGTAGCCCAGCACGCCGCGCATGCCACCCGATTCGATGGCGCCCTCGCTGGCGGCCTTCATCGCCGCGCAGATCTCGGCATAGCTGGCTTCAGCGTTCAACTCCACCGTCAGGTCCACCACCGACACATCGCTGGTCGGCACACGGAAGGCCATGCCGGTGAGCTTCTTGTTCAGCTCGGGGATCACCACGCCCACAGCCTTGGCGGCGCCGGTGGACGACGGGATGATGTTCTCCAGGATGCCGCGGCCGCCGCGCCAGTCCTTGTTGGACGGGCCGTCCACCGTCTTCTGCGTGGCGGTGGCGGCGTGCACCGTGGTCATCAGGCCACGCCGGATGCCCCAGGTGTCGTTGAGCACCTTGGCCACCGGCGCCAGGCAGTTGGTGGTGCAGCTGGCGTTGCTGATGATGGCCTGGCCGCCGTAGGTCTGGTGGTTGACGCCGTAGACGAACATGGGCGTGTCGTCCTTGGACGGGGCGGACAGGATGACCTTCTTCGCGCCGGCCTTCAGGTGAGCCTCGGCGGTTTCCTGGGTCAGGAACAGGCCGGTGGACTCGACCACGATGTCGGCGCCCACATCGCCCCAGGCCAGATCGGCCGGGTTCTTCACCGCTGTCAGGCGGATGCGCCTGCCGTTGACGATGAGGTGGTTGCCGTCCACCGCCACGTCGCCCTGGAAGCGGCCATGCACGCTGTCGTACTTCAGCATGTAGGCCAGGTAGTCCGGCTCGAGCAGGTCGTTGATGCCGACGATTTCGATGTCGTCGGCAAAGTTCTGCACCGCGGCGCGGAACACCATGCGGCCGATGCGGCCGAAGCCGTTGATTCCGATCTTGTGGGTCATGGGGGGAGTCCGGGATTCAGGGAAAGCGATGAATGCGGGTTCAGGCTCGGGGCCTGGGTCCAGGGCTCAAGCGGCCAGTCGGCAGCCCTGTTCCCGGTTGGCGCTGAGAACGAAGTCCGCCACCTCTGGCAGGCCGGTGAAGTGGCGGTGGGCGTCGCGGCCGGCGTCGGGGCGCCCGCCGGTGTAGCCCCAGGGCACGAACCAGGCTTCGACGCCCGCCGCCCTTGCGGCCTCGACGTCGGTGGCCGAGTCGCCCACGTGGGCGGCCTGGCTCGCCTCGCCAGCCAGAGCCGCCAGGACATGCCGCATCGCCTCAGGGTGCGGTTTGGGGTGGGGCAGCCGGTCGCCGCCGACGACGAAGTGAAAGGCGTTGAGCAGTCCCGTGCCCTGCAGCACCTTGCGGGCGTGGGCGTCTTCCTTGTTGGTCAGGCAGGCCAGCTTGACGCCACCCAGGTGCAGGGCGTGCAGTGCGGCCAGGGCGCCCGGGTAGGGCTGCGCGATGCTGCCCGCCAGGTCACCGTAGTGGGCATCCAGCCGGGGCAGCATGGCGGCGCGGCAGCGCTCGTTGACACACACGCCATCGCGCTCGCAGAGGTGGTCGAGCGTGCGCTGCAGCGTGGTGCGGGTGCCGGCGCCGATGAATCCGAAGATCAGCGATTCCGGCTGCGCCGGCAGGCCGAACTCGGTCAGCGTGCGGTTGACGGCCGCAGCAATCTCGGCACCGGTGTCCACCAGGGTGCCGTCGAGGTCGAAGGAGATGACGCTGTAGCGCATGGCGGGCTCCGGCCGTGGGTGGGGCGATCAGTTCGACGAGCGCTCGATGTGCGACTCCGGATCCACCTCGCTGGCGACCTTGTCGGCCAGGTTCTCGGCGGTGAATCCGTAGGCCTTCATCAGCTCCGGACCGGGGGCGGATTCGCCGAAGCGGTCGATGCCCAGCACCGCGGTGCAGCCGTAGGCGGCCCAGAGCCTGGAGACACCCGCCTCCACCGCCACGCTCGGCAGCCCGCGCGGCAGCACCGCGTCACGCCAGGCACGGTCCTGGCGGTCGAACAGGCTGGTCGAGGGCATCGACACCACCCGCACCGACAGGCCGCGCGCATCCAGCAGCGCCTGTGCCGCCATCGCCAGGCCCACTTCGGAGCCGGTGGCCAGGATGACCGCGCGCGGCTGCGGCCGGTCACTCAGCACATAACCCCCGCGCCAGATCGCTGCGGTCTGCTCCGGCGTGCGGGTCTGTGCCGGCAGGTTCTGGCGCGACAGCAGCAGGGCGCTGGGCCGGCGTGATTCCTTCACCGCGCTGCCCCAGGCCACCAGGGTCTCGGCCTCGTCGCAGGGGCGCCAGACATCCAGGTTGGGGATCAGCCGCAGGCTGGCGGCGTGCTCGACCGGCTGGTGAGTGGGGCCGTCCTCGCCCAGGCCGATGGAGTCGTGCGTCAGCACATGGATGACGCGGCGGTTCATCAGCGCGGCCATGCGGATGGCGTTGCGGCTGTAGTCGCTGAAGGTCATGAAGGTGCCGCCGAAGGGGATGAACCCGCCGTGCAGCGCGATGCCGTTCATGATCGCGGCCATGCCGAACTCGCGCACACCGTAGTTGATGTGGCGCCCGCCCGGTTCGCCCCCACGCACCGCGCCGCAGCCCGGCCAGTCGGTGAGGTTGGAGCCGGTCAGGTCGGCCGAGCCACCCAGCAGCTCCGGCAGCGCCGGGGCCAGCCGGGCGATGGACTTCTGCGAGGCCTTGCGGGAGGCGACGGTTTCAGCCTTCAGTTGAGCCTCGGCGATCCAGCCCAGCAGATCGGTCTCGAAGTCCCGCGGCAGCTCGCCAGCCATGCGGCGCGCCAGTTCCGCGGCCTCAGCCGGGAAGGCGCTGCGGTAGGCCTCCCAGCCGGCGCGCCAGGCGCCCTGGGCGTCCGCACCGGTGGCGCGGGCGTTCCAGGCCGCGGCGACGTCGCCAGGCACCTCGAAAGGCGCGGCCGACCAGCCGAGTGCCTCGCGGGTGGCGGCGATTTCATCCTTGCCCAGCGGTTCGCCGTGCGACTTGGCGGTGCCGGCGCGGGCCGGCGAGCCCTTGCCGATGGTGGTGCGGCAGATCACCAGCGTGGGCCGGTCGGCGCTCGCACGGGCCTGCTGAAGCGCCGCGTCCAGCGCGTCGATGTCGTGGCCGTCCACCGGGCCCACCACGTTCCAGCCGCAGGCACGGAAACGCCCGGCGGTGTCGTCGGCGAACCAGGAGGTGACCGCGCCGTCGATGCTGATGCCGTTGTCGTCGTACAGCGCGGTCAGCTTGTTGAGCTTCCACACGCCGGCCAGCGAGATCGCCTCCTGGCTGATGCCTTCCATCAGGCAGCCGTCGCCGAGGAAGACCCAGGTGCGGTGGTCCACCACCGCGTGGCCGGGGCGGTTGAACTCGTCGCCCAGCAGCTTCTCGGCCAGCGCCATGCCCACCGCGTTGGTGAGGCCCTGGCCCAGCGGGCCAGTCGTGGTTTCGACGCCCGGGGTGTGGTCCACCTCCGGGTGGCCGGGCGTCAGGCTGCCGCGCTGGCGGAAGCGCTTCAACTCCTCGATCGGCAGGTCGTAGCCGGTGAGGTGCAGCAGCGCGTAGAGCAGCATGCTGGCGTGGCCGTTGGAGAGCACGAAGCGGTCCCGGTCCCACCAGGTCGGGTCGGCCGGGTTGTGCCGCAGGTGGCGCGTCCACAGCGCCATCGCCATCTCGGCCATGCCCATCGGCGCGCCGGGGTGGCCGGAGTTGGCCTGCTGCACCGCATCCATTGCCAGCGCCCGCAGCGCATTGGCCAGTTCGTTGCGCTGGCCGTTGTCCGGGCGCAGCACGCGGTCGGAAGAGGAACTTGCCATGTCATTGCTCCAGGCAGCCCGCGGCGCGGCTTCGTCGAACGTCACGCAGGCGAGGGGTCTTTGTCGAGCGACCACCGCGGAACCGGCTCTGCCGGGCCGCTGGTGGTGCCCCCTTGAGGGGGAGCGGCGTCAGCCGCAACGGGGGTGGGTCACAACACGCCGATGGCCCGCTTGCGCCGGTCCATCATTCGCCAGATGTAGGGCGTGAAGATCAGCTGCATTGCCAGCTCCATCTTTCCGCCCGGCACCACCAGGGTGTTGGCGCGGCTCATCCACGAGTTGTTGATCATGTTGAGCAGGTAGGGGAAGTCGATGCCCTTCGGGTTGGCGAAGCGGATCACGCACAGCGACTCGTCTGCCGTGGGGATGTCGCGGGCGATGAAGGGGTTGGAGGTGTCCACCACCGGTACGCGCTGGAAGTTGACATGCGTGTGCTCGAACTGCGGGCAGATGTAGTGCACGTAGTCGGGCATGCGGCGCAGGATGGTGTCGGTCACCGCCTCGGCGCTGTAGCCGCGCACGTTCTTGTCGCGGTAGAGCTTCTGCACCCACTCCAGGTTGATCACCGGGACCACGCCGATCAGCAGGTCCGGGTGGCGGGCGATGTCGGTTTCCGGCGTCACGACGGCGCCGTGCAGGCCCTCGTAGAACAGCAGGTCGGTGTCGGCGGGCAGGTCCTCCCAGGGCGTGAAGGTGCCGGGATCCTGCTTGTACGGGGCCGCCTCGCCGGGGTCGTGCAGGTACTTGCGGCGCTTGCCGTTGCCGCATTCGCCGTAGCTGCGGAACAGCGCCTCCAGCTCGGGGAAGAGGTTGTTCTCCGGCCCGAAGTGGCTGAAGTGCTTGTTGCCGGCCTTCTCCGCCTCGGCCTGGCGCTTGCGCATCTCCAGCCGGTCGTAGCGGTGGAAGCTGTCGCCCTCGATCACCGCAGCGTGGATCTGCTCGCGGCGGAAGATGTTCTCGAAGGTGCGCGTCACCGACGAGGTGCCCGCGCCTGACGAGCCGGTGATGGCGATGATGGGGTGTCTCTCGGACATGATGGGTCTCCTGCGCCGGTCAAAACCGGCAAGGTGTTGTGAATGGAAGTTTCATACGTTGAAGGCTTAGCCAGCTACGGCGGCCCCGAGTCATGCGTGCACATTCGTAAGGGAGTGGGCGAAGCGTTGACAGGGGACGTGCAGGCCGGGTATTGAGCTGCGTAATCCATGCTTTATGGCGAGAGCTGTGGGACGTCCGGGGTGTCGAGGTGGTGGAGACACACCGAAGGCCACATCGTGTCTGGCGCGGGCCTTGGCCCAGCAGGACGAGCACGGACCCGCGCAGTCGGGCCCGCATGCGCGAAGCACTGCTCAGGAACCGGGGAGATCGCGCCCTTCTTTGCCCCACCCGAGGCGTCTTGCCGGAAAGCGCATCAGCCTTCGGGCGTACGGCGATGAGCCACAGGCGCGGAAGTCGGATCGCGGCGTAGTACCGAGAAGCTGGCGAACAAGGCTGCGGGGAAGCTCCTGCGGCGGCGGAGGCGGTGGAGGGAAGGCGGCGAGCCAAGGGAAATGCTGTTGCAGCGCGCATGTCCCGGCGATCGAGCCGGGTCTACGACATGGGAAGTGCGCTCGATGGCATACGACAGACGGCCCGCAGAAAGGGCAAAGACGGCCGTCGTGGTGCGAAGTTCGCCGGACTGCTGCACCACATCTACGCGGTCGAACGCCTGCGGGCGGCCTACCTCGCGGTCCAACGCGATGCGGCTGCCGGGGTGGACGGCCAGACTTGGGCGGTACGGACAAGCGCTGGAAGAGAACCTTCTGGACTTGTCCGACCGGCTGGCCCGAGGGGGGGTATCGACCCCAGCCAGTGAAGAGGTGTACATCGACAAGACCGACGGGGAGCAAGCGCCCCTCTGGGCGTGCCCGCGCTGGAGGACAAGATTGTCCAGGAGGCGACGGTCGAAGTCCTGAACGCCATCTACGAACAGGACTTCCTCGGGTTCAGCTACGGCTTCAGGCCGGGGAAAAGCGCGCACAACGCGCTGGACGCCGTGGCTGTGGGTGTGTGGAGCAAGCGGGTGAACTGGATACTCGATGCGGACATCAGCAAGTTCTTCCCGACACCATCGGGCACGACTGGCTGATCAAGTTCATCGAGCATCAGCGTGGCTGATGCGCGTGGTGCGGCTGATCGAAAATGGCTGTACGCGGGGCGTGCTGGAAGAGGGCAGGCTGACGCACGATGAGCTGGGTACGGTGCAAGGCGGCAGCATCAGTCCGCTGCTGGCGAACATCTACCTGCACTACGCGTATGACCTGTGGGTCGAGCAATGGAGAGCAGACACGCCCGGGGCGACGTGATCGTGGTGCGGTATACCGACGATTGGGTGCCCGGGTTCCAGTACCGGGATGATGCCGAGCGCGCTTCAAGCGCGCGGTGGCCCAACACTGCAGGCCAGTTCGGGCTGAAGCTGCACCCTGAGAAGACGCGGCTGATCGAGTTCGGGCGCTACGCCCGGGAAACCGACGCCGCAGAAGACAGAAACAAACCCGGACACCTTCGACTTCTGGGCTTCACGCACTGCTGCGGCAAGACCAGGAAGGGCAAAGTTCATGGTGCTGAGGATCACCAGCGGCAGCAAGCGCCTTCGCGCCAAGCTGCTGGCAGTGGAACAGAGTTAGAGAGGCGGATGCACCAGCCCATTGCCGAGCAGGGGCCAGTACCTGCGAGCGGTAGTGGCTGGACATGGCCGCTACTTCGCCGTGCCCTGCAACAGGGCGCGTGTGCACGAGCCTTCCGGTTCAGGTGGGCAGACTGTGGCATCGCACGCTGTGCCGCCGCAGTCGACTAAGCACCTGCCTTGGAAAGCGCATGCACAAGATCGTCGCCCACTGGTTGCCATCCCCACGCATCTGCCACACCGTACCGAACCAGCGTCTGATCGTCCACGACCAAGGGCGGGGAGCCGTATGCGGTAGTGCCGCACGTACGGATCTGTGAAGGGGTGATGGGTGACTGTCATT
>JADJCH010000061.1 GCA_016703325.1 Burkholderiales bacterium
TGAAGGGTCTGGCGGGTCATGGATGTCTCCGTGCGCCGGTCAAAACCGGCAAGGTGTTGTGAATGGAAGTTTCATACGTTGAAGGCTTAGCCAGCTACGGCGGCCCCGAGTCATGCGTGCACATTCGTAAGGGTGTGGGCGAAGCGTTGACAGGGGGGACGTGCAGGCCGAAGGTATTGAGCTGCGTAATCCATGCCCCACGGCGAGCTGTGGGACGTCCGGGGTGCCGAGGTGGTGGAGACACACCGAAGGCCACACCGTGTCTGGCGCGGGCCTTGGCCCAACGGCGAAACAGGCACGGACCCCGCGCAGTCAGAGACCCCGCGCATGCGCGCAAGCACCTTGCTCGGGAACCGGGAGATCGCGCGCCCTTCTGTGCCCCGCCGCGAGGCGCACGCCGCAGAGCGCATCGAAAAGCCTTCGGGCGTACGGCGATGAGCCACGGGCGCGGGAAGTCGGATCGCGGCGTAGTACCGAAGAAGCTGGCGAACAAGGCTGCGGGGAAGCTCCTGCGGCGGCGGAGGCGGTGGAGGGAAGGCGGCGAGCCAAGGGAAATGCTGTTGCAGCGCGCATGTCCCGGCGATCGAGCCGGGTCTACGACATGGGAAGTGCGCTCGATGGCATACGACAGACGGCCCGCAGAAAGGGCAAAGACGGCCGTCGTGGTGCGAAGTTCGCCGGACTGCTGCACCACATCTACGCGGTCGAACGCCTGCGGGCGGCCTACCTCGCGGTCCAACGCGATGCGGCTGCCGGGGTGGACGGCCAGACTTGGGGCGGGTACGGACAAGCGCTGGAAGAGAACCTTCTGGACTTGTCCGACCGGCTGGCCCGAGGGGGGTATCGACCCCAGCCAGTGAAGAGGGTGTACATCGACAAGACCGACGGGAGCAAGCGCCCTCTGGGCGTGCCCGCGCTGGAGGACAAGATTGTCCAGAGAGCGACGGTCGAAGTCCTGAACGCCATCTACGAACAGGACTTCCTCGGGTTCAGCTACGGCTTCAGGCCGGGGAAAAGCGCGCACAACGCGCTGGACGCCGTGGCTGTGGGTGTGTGGAGCAAGCGGGTGAACTGGATACTCGATGCGGACATCAGCAAGTTCTTCGACACCATCGAACACGACTGGCTGATCAAGTTCATCGAGCATCGCGTGGCTGATGCGCGCGTGGTGCGGCTGATCAAGAAATGGCTGTACGCGGGCGTGCTGGAAGAGGGCAGGCTGACGCACAGTGAGCTGGGTACGGTGCAAGGCGGCAGCATCAGTCCGCTGCTGGCGAACATCTACCTGCACTACGCGTTTGACCTGTGGGTCGAGCAATGGAGGGGCAGACACGCCCGGGGCGACGTGATCGTGGTGCGGTATGCCGACGATTGGGTGGCCGGGTTCCAGTACCGGGATGATGCCGAGCGCTTCGAGCGCGCGGTGGCCCAGCGGCTGGGCCAGTTCGGGCTGAAGCTGCACCCTGAGAAGACGCGGCTGATCGAGTTCGGGCGCTACGCCCGGGAGAGCCGACGCCGCAGAGGGCAGAGCAAACCGGACACCTTCGACTTCCTGGGCTTCACGCACTGCTGCGGCAAGACCAGGAAGGGCAAGTTCATGGTGCTGAGGATCACCAGCGGCAAGCGCCTTCGCGCCAAGCTGCTGGCGGTGAAGACGGAGTTGAGAAGGCGGATGCACCAGCCCATTGCCGAGCAGGGCCAGTACCTGCGAGCGGTGGTGGCTGGACATGGCCGCTACTTCGCCGTGCCCTGCAACGGGGCGCGTGTGCAGGCCTTCCGGTTCCAGGTGGGCAGACTGTGGCATCGCACGCTGTGCCGCCGCAGTCAGACCAAGCACCTGCCTTGGAAGCGCATGCACAAGATCGTCGCCCACTGGTTGCCATCCCCACGCATCTGCCACCCGTACCCGAACCAGCGTCTGATCGTCACGACCCAAGGCAGGAGCCGTATGCGGTAGTGCCGCACGTACGGATCTGTGAAGGGGGTGATGGGTGACTGTCATTCCTACTTCGACTTCTCGAGGTGGGTGGGCAGGTGGATCCGCCTGCCCGGCGGGCCGTGGCAGACCGCATTGAACACAAATAAATCACTGCGATGTACTAATCTAGGGTTCATACCCAGTTAAGGTTTCATTCAATTCCATGCGCCATTTGAATCCCGACCCATCGGGGTAACCCTTGAACCGGCGGGCGCGTCCCAGCGCGCCGTCGCCCGGTGGTTGCCCTCACGGCCCCGCGGGGGGCGTGGCAGTTACACCACGGCAACAGCCCCGTCGGGCGCGTCTACACTGACCTGCAGTCGAAGTCGCTGAAGTGGCTTCGGGTCCCGCCCGCCTTTCCTTCCCCTGCAACCGGACCTCTGGAGCCGGCCCCGCCCGCACCCAACCTGCCGTGGACCTGCGCCGCATCGAATCCCTCTGGGCCCATGTGCACGGGTTGAGCGTGCTGGCCGACCTGGGCAGCTACACCGCTGCGGCGCGGCGGCTGGGGATCAGCAAGGCCGCGATGAGCCAGCGCATCAGCGAGCTGGAGCACGCCGCCGGCGTGCCGCTGGTGCGCCGCACCACCCGCAGCGTGCGGCTCACCGAGGCCGGGCAGCAGCTGGTGGAGGCCAGCCGGGGCGCTTTTGCGCAGATCGAACGTGGCTTCGAGTCGGTGCGCAACCTGGCCGAGGCGCCGCGCGGCCTGTTGCGCGTGACCGCACCGGTGGCACTGGGGCGACAGCATGTGCTGCCGCTGCTGCCGGCCTTCCTGGCCGCCTTCCCGCAGTTGCGGGTGGAGCTGCAGCTGTCCGACCACCTCGCGTCGCTGGCGCAGGAGGGCTTGGACCTGGCGATCCGCCACTGCGACCGTCCGCCGGAAACCCATGTGGCCTGGGCCCTGGCACCCACCGAATCCTGGCTGCTGGCCTCGCCGGCCTACCTGGCTCGGGCTGGCATGCCACAGCGGCCGTCCGAACTCGCTGCCCATCCCTGTCTGCATTACCCGCGGCCGGGTGAGCCGGCGGTATGGCGTTTCCGCGCGCCCGAGCGGGCGGCCTCCGAGGCGGCCGACCCCTCCTTCGATCCGGGCGCCGACCCCGGCGAGGTGGCGGTGGCGGTCAGCGGCCCCTTCAGCGCGAACAACAGCGAGGCGCTGCGCGAGGCCGCCGTGGCGGGCCTGGGCATCGCGCTGCTGCCGGACTTCAGCGCCCAGTCCGCCCTGCGCCGCGGTGAGCTGCGGCGGGTGCTGCCCCAGTGGCAGGCCCTGGGCGGGTTCGGCGGCCAGATCTGGGCGATCCGCCCCTACAGCGCACTGGTGCCCAGTTCGGTGCAGGCCCTGGTGGCGCACCTGCGCGCCGGGTTGGCGCAGGGGTTCGGAGCCTGATCTGCGCGCCGGGACCGGCCTGCAGGGCCGATCCATCACTTCGCCGTGGCCAGCAACCCACGCTGCCGCGGTCAACAGTGCGGGACGGGTCCCGATCTATCACATTTGGTTACACTGTTTCCAGCCGTCGTGAGTCGGGCCCGGAAGGTCCTCCACGCGGGGGGAGGATCGGTCCTGCAAAGCGGGCCGCAGGGTGGCTTGCATGGCGGCGCGATCCCCTTCAGGAGCAGCACATGACCCACCGCCCACCCTCCCAGTCCAACGACCGCCGGCCCCTGCGGTCGATGTCGATGCCGCCGCCCCCCGACGGGCTGCCGCTCCACGCACGCGCAGTGACTGCGGCGTCTGAATCCCGCGGTCCGCGCAGCCCGCTGGCCCGCGCGGCAGCGTTGGCCTGCCTGGGTGTGCTGCTGGCCGCCTGCAATGGGGGCGGAGATGAAACCGAATCCGCCGCGGCAGCCACGGCTGCATCCTCGGGGGCGATGCGCGCCCAGGCCACCACCGGCACGGCCGCCGTCGCCCTGGCGGCCGACCCCGTTGTGCTCTGGAGCGATGCCCCCGGCGGCGTTGCGCTGGCCCTGGACGGCGCGGACAACGTCTACAGCGCCGCCTTCAGCGCCGCAGCGGGTGGCGACATCGCACTGACCCGGCGCGACGGTGCCGGCACCCTGCTGTGGACCCGCAGCTACGACCAGACCCAGGCCGACCGCTACGAAGCCGCCAACGCCGTGGCGGCCGACGCGGCCGGCAACGCGGTGGTGGCCGGCACGGTGCGCCTGGTCGATACCGGTGCTGAAGCCGGTGCGGTGCTGATGCGCTACGCACCGGACGGCACGCTGGCCTGGCGGCGGGATCTGGCAGCGAGCCTGTCCTCCACCGTCCAGGTGTTGATGGACGCCGCAGGCCACAGCTACGTGCTGGGCATGGGCCTGCCCCCTGGCGGCAGCGCGGCGGTGGCCACGCTGCTGAAGGTGGCCCCGGATGGCTCCATCGTCTGGACCTGGCGGGACGTGGCGGGGATCGGCCCCGTGACGAACCTGGTCTGGGGGGGTGACGGCCGGCTGATCGCCATCGCCGGCTCCGGCAACTTCCCGACCCCCAACGGCTTCGCGGTGATCGACCCGGCCACGGCGGCGGTGTCGATGGCGAAGACCTGGCAAGGGCGCTCCGGCGCAGATGTGGCCAGTGACGCTTCCGGCGTGGTCTACGCAGTGCATGGCGCCGACTGTCGTTGTTCCATGATCGTCAGGTATGCCGCCGACGGCACGTCTGCCTGGGAGCGGGTGCTGGGCAGCCTGGTGGCGATGACCCAGGTCCAGATCGGTCCTGATGGCCAGCCCGTCGTGGGAGGTGCTTCGCCCGGCACCGGATACTTCGCAACCAAGTACAGCGCCGACGGCAATGAACTGTGGACCAACTTCGGCAGCTATGCCGAAGGTTATCTGGCCACCCGGATGCAGCTGGACCGGGCCGGCAACCAGGTGTTGCTGACCCAGGCCCGGCAGGTCATCACGCTGGATCCGAACGGACAGCGTCTGGGAAGCTCGGCCGACCTGGGTGGCACAACGATGGCGGCCCTGGCCCTGGGCTCCGACGGGGATGCCTTCGTGGTCGGTGCCGCGGCCACCTCCCGCGTCAACAGCGCCTGGGCCGGGACCGCTCCTCCGCCTCCTCCCCCGCCGCCACCGCCGCCACCGCCGCCACCGCCGCCACCGCCGCCACCGCCGCCACCGCCTGCACCGAGCGCCAACCTGGTGGTCGAGTGGATCCAGGCCTCCAGCGATCGGGTGCCGGTGGGTGAGACGGTGCACTACACCGTGTCGCTCTGGAACGGCGGTCTGGACGCGGCCCGGGCCGCCAAGGTCAAGTTGAACCTGCCCGACGACGCCAAGGTCATCGACCTGCAGACCGACCGCGGCAGCTGCTCGGTGCGCAAGGCCCGCTGCGACCTGGGGGACCTGGCCGCAGGCGACATCTTCCAGCTGCACCTGTCGCTCAAGCTGAAATCCCCCGGGCGCAACACGCTGCGAGTGCACTTCACTTCCGACACGCTGGACCCGTACCTCGACAACAACACCCTTTCGGCCACCACGGTGGTGTATCGCAGGCGTTGAGTCGACCTGGTTTCCGGCGCGAGATCCACGATGCTGTCGGTGAATGGCCCCTGCCTGCGCGCCCAAAGAGAAGGGATGCTGGCGGCGGCTCGCCGGATCGGTTCGGCCAGAATCGAGCAGGTCTTCCAAGCCCAGAACCTGTCATGGCCACTCCCCTCCACGGCATCCTCCGCTCTTGGCAGGATGACCGGGGCTTCGGCTTCATCGCGCCAACCGATGGTGGTCGCGAGGTCTTCGTGCACTTCAGCGCATTTCCCAACGATGGCTCACGACCGGTGGTGGGTGAAAGGCTGACTTTCGAGCTGGCGCCAGGTCGGGATGGCAAGGCCCAGGCCGTGCGGGTGACTCGCCTGATGGTGGGCCGGACGACAGCCCCGATTCAGGCAGGTTCCGCGTCACTGCGCACGGCATCCGAGCCCCGCCGAGTCGCTTCAGCGGAGTGGGCGGTCGAACGCGGCCACATCAGGCAGCGGCGGCCGGGACGTTTCATGCGAGGGGGGCTCGCGCTGCTGGTGGTGGTGGGCTTGGTGGCCTACGGGTATTCGCATTTCCGCTCAGTTCCCCGCCAGGCAACACCGCCGCCACCCGCGCAGCGACTGAGCGCACCGGTGGCGGTGCCCTTGACGACTTCCACGCCGACTTACCGCTGCGACGGCCGACGTCATTGTTCGCAGATGACCTCTTGCGAGGAAGCTACCTTCTTCCTGCGCAACTGTCCGGGTGTTCAGATGGACGGCAATGGCGACGGTGTGCCCTGCGAGCAGCACTGGTGCCGTTGAACGGTGCACTGCGCATCCGGGGTCGACGCTGTCTCGAGGGCGGAGCATCGGTGCCCGCCTAAAATTTCGGCTTCACAGGATTCCTGGCCCCACCTCATGACCGATTCAACGGCTGATTCGATGGCTCCCGCCGACAAGCCCGCCCTGCCTGACCGCCTCAGCGTGGACCCCCGCAGCCCCTTCCACGTGGCCGCCGTGTTTCAGCACGACATCGGCATCCGCTTCAACGGCAAGGAGCGCAGCGACGTGGAGGAGTACTGCATCAGCGAGGGCTGGATCCGGGTGCCTGCGGGCAAGGCGCGCGACCGCCATGGCCGGCCGCTCACGATCAAGCTCAAGGGTCAGGTCGAGGCCTATTTCGCCTGAACCAGGCGGCGAGTCGGTGGGGCGCGTTGATCGGGTGTAGGCTGGGGGCCCAGACCCTAACCTGCGACGGATCATTGATGACGAAATCCACCCGAAGGCGCAGTCCGCCGAAGCCGACTGCCCAGTCCGCCGCAGCCAAGCTCGGTGAACTCGGCGTGGCCGTGCCGCAGGTGGTGACCCACCGCATGACGCGCATGGCCCTGGCGGGTCCCAGCCTGTCCGTGCGAGACCAGCAGGAGTTTGTCGGCATGGTGGTGGAGAAGCCGGTGGCGTTCACGCAGGCCTGGGTGGCCATGATGGGCGAGGCGGTGCAGCTCCAGGGCCAGCTGTCGGCCGGGTTGCTCGGCAGCCTGATCACCCACCCGCTGGCCGGGCAGGGTGAACATGTGGCGCAGTTCATGACCCACCTGGTCGAAGGTCCGATGCGGGTGGTGGACAAGGGCCTGCATCCCATCCACAGCAAGGCGGTGGACAACGCGCGCCGGCTGGGTCAGGCCCGGCGCAAGCGGCGCTGACCTTCGCGGTCTGGCCCGTGCGACCGGGCAGCGCGCAGGCCTGGATGCCCAGGGTTGTCGCCAAGGCGCCATGTCGCCGATGTGCTGGCTGCCCCGGTGGGACTCTGGGATAACCACGGCTGCACGTTGCGGGGCGCCCCCGCACACGGGTTCCGTCCCCTCCCACCGACCGCCGACTGCCGAGGACCACCTCATGGACTTCGAATTCTCCCCGCGCTGCGAGAGCCTGCGCGCCCGCCTGCTCGCCTTCATGGACGAGCACATCTACCCGAACGAGGCGCGTTACCTCGCCGAAGTGGAGGCCAACCGCCGCGCCGGGCGCATGTTCAAGCCCACCGAGCTGATTGAGGAACTCAAGCCCAAGGCCCGGGCTGCCGGGCTGTGGAACCTGTTCCTGCCGCGCTCGGAGCGGGCACCCGACGGGGGTCTGTCCAACCTGGACTACGCGCCGCTGTGCGAGATCATGGGCCGCACGCCCTGGTCGGCCGAGGTGTTCAACTGCTCCGCGCCGGACACCGGCAACATGGAGACGCTGGAGCGCTACGCCACCGAGGAGATCAAGCGCACCTGGATGGACCCGCTGCTGCGCGGCGAGATCCGCTCCGCGTTCGCGATGACCGAGCCTGCGGTGGCCTCCTCGGATGCCACCAACATCCAGGCCCGCATCGAGCGCGACGGCGACCACTACGTGCTCAACGGCCGCAAGTGGTGGACCTCCGGTGCCAACGACGAGCGCTGCGCGGTGTTCATCTTCATGGGCAAGACCGACCCGGACGCGCCGCGCCACTCGCAGCAGTCGATGATCGTGGTGCCGGCCCACCTGCCGGGCATCACCATCGTGCGCCACCTGCCGGTGTTCGGTTACGACGACGCTCCGCACGGTCACGCCGAGGTGTTGTTCGAGAACGTGCGCGTGCCGGTGGACAACATCCTGCTGGGCGAGGGCCGTGGCTTCGAGATCGCCCAGGGCCGCCTCGGCCCGGGCCGCATCCACCACTGCATGCGCAGCATCGGCGCGGCCGAGCGGGCGCTGGAGATGATGTGCAAGCGCCTGACCTCGCGGGTGGCCTTCGGCAAGCCGATTGCGCAGCAGTCGATCTGGCATGAGCGCATCGCCGAGTCGCGCATGATGATCGACCAGGCCCGCCTGCTGACGCTGAAGGCCGCCTACATGATGGACACGGTCGGCAACAAACACGCCCGTGCCGAGATCGCGATGATCAAGGTGGTGGCGCCGAACGTGGCCTGCAAGGTGGTGGACTGGGCCATCCAGGCCCACGGCGGCGGTGGTGTCTCCGACGATTTCCCGCTGGCCTTCATGTACGCCCACCAGCGCACCCTGCGCTTCGCCGACGGCCCGGACGAAGTGCACCGCGCCGCCATCGCCAAGGTGGAGCTGGGCAAGCACGGCATGCCCAGCAAGGGTATGCCGGACATGCCGGTGGCGCGCGGCAGCTGAGAACCGGGCGAGCCTGGCCGCGCCGCTGCGCAGCGGCGGCGGCGGCCTCGGCCTACGCCCAGTTCTCGAGCGGCAGCGCCGGGACTCTCTCGAACTCCCGGATGTTGTTGGTCACCAGGGTCGCCCCCAGCGCCAGCGCATGGGCGGCGATCAGCGTATCCAGCGCGCCGATCGGGCGCCCCGTCCGCTCCAGATCGGCGCGCAGCTCCCCATATCGATGCATGGCCGCTCCGTCGAACGGCAGGATCTCCAGCGGCGCGAGAAACTTGTCCAGCGCCTGCTGGTTGCGGGCCGACCCACTCTTGGCCACGCCGAAGCTCAATTCGGCCCCGGTGATGCTGGAGATCGCCACCTGCCCATAGGGTTTGCCCACAAAGTGCTCGAAGACCTTGAGTGGGCGGCGGTTGATGATGTAGATGCAGATGTTGGTGTCGAGCAGGTAGAGAGGGGACACGGTGCTCACGCGCCGATCTCCTCTCGGCTCTGGGCGGGCGGCTGCTCGCGCCGCAGCTCGAAGCCGGGCTCGAATTCGCTCAGCGCCTCCTGCATCAGGGACCAAGGCGCCTCCAGTGGCAGCAGCAGCACGCCGCCGCCAAACCGCTTGGCCACCACTTCGCTCCCTGAGAATCGCAGCGCCTTGGGCAGGCGAACCGCCTGGGAGCGGCCGGACATGAACAGCTTGGCAAGATCGGACATGGCACTCTCCCGGTGCAGGATGGGTACGTGATATCCACCAACGATAGTTATCGTTGACCACCCTGTCAACGCAAAGGGACCGATCGGCTCCGGCTCCGGCTCCGGTTCTGGCTCCGGGCCCTGGGTTTCCCTTGGGGGTGTTGGTGGCCGGCAGGCGAGTACAGTCAATGTTCTGCTCTGCAGATCAAGTTGACCCATCCCTTCCGCCGCTCCCGGCCCGCGCTGCCCTCCCGATCCTGCCGTGAATCTGCCTGATGTCTCCCCGTCCGAGCCCCTGGTGACTCCGGTGGTTGTCCGGCGATCTGCGGGCGCGCCCCGCCCCAAGGAAGACCGCCACTTCGTCACCGCGCTGGCGCGCGGGCTGGAGGTGCTGGCCTGCTTTCGCACCGGCGAGACCACGCTGAGCAATCAGGAGCTGGCGCAGCGCTGTCGGCTGCCCAAGTCCACTGTGTCGCGGTTGACGCTGACGCTGACCCGGCTGGGTTACCTGATCCATGTGGGCGAGTCCGGCCGCTACCGGTTGGGCACTGCCTGCCTGGCGTTGGGGTCGGCCATGTTGACCCGGCTGGATGTGCGCAAGATCGCCCGGCCGCTGATGCAGGAGCTCGCCAACTTCTGTCAGGCCGCCGTGTCGCTGGGCGTGCGCGACAAGCTGTCGATGATCTACGTGGAGCACTGCCGCGGCCCGGCGGCGCTGACAGTGACGCTGGACGTGGGTTCGCGCATGCCGGTGGCGACCTCCGCCATCGGCCGCGCCTGGCTGGCGGCGGCGCCTGCGGACGAGCGGGATGCGGTCATGCAGCAGGTGCGAGAGCTGGACGACCTGGCCTGGCCTGCCCTGGAGCGGGGCATTGCGCAGGCGCAGCGCGACCATGCGCAGCTGGGTGTGGCCTGTTCCTTTGGCGAATGGCAGAAGGACGTCAACGGTATTGCCCGCGCCTTCGACCCCGGCAACGGCCTGCCGATGATGGCCATCAACGTCGGCGGCGCGACCACCACGCTGCCGCAGCCCTTCCTGATGGACGAGGTGCGCCCGCGCCTGATCGCGCTGGTGAACGAGCTGGAATCGACGCTGCCGCGCTGAATCCCGGAGGGCCGGCTCTCGGGTGCACTGCGTTCGGGTCGCGCAGGCGTCAGCACCCCCGGGTAGACCCGGAGGCGCGGACGCTGGGACTGGGGGAGGATTGATTGCAGAATCTTGGTCTGCACTGCAGAACATTGATCGGCCGTGGAGGCGCTCCCATTCCGGCTGAACCGCCCCAGACACTGAATGCCACCAGGAAGCCCGATGAGCACCGACGCACCGAACGAAGCCCTGATCTACACCCGTCGCGGCGCCGTTGCCGTGCTGACCCTGAACAACCCGCCGGTCAACGGCCTGGGCTACGCGCTGCGCTGCGGCATCGTGGCCGGGCTGGAACGGGCGTTGGCCGACACGGAGGTGAGCGCGGTGGTGCTGACCGGCGGTGAGAAGGTGTTCTCCGGCGGTGCGGACGTGCGCGAATTCGGCACGCCGAAGTCGACGATGTCGCCCAACCTGCCGGAGGTCATCCGGGCGCTGGAATCCTCACCCAAGCCGGTGGTGGCGGCGATGGCCGGCCACGCTCTGGGCGGTGGGCTGGAGCTGGCACTGGGCTGCCACTGGCGGGTGCTGCGGCGCGACGCGACGCTGGGCCTGCCGGAGGTCAAGCTCGGCCTGCTGCCTGGCGCCGGTGGCACGCAGCGGCTGCCGCGGGCGGTGGGGCTGCAGACGGCGCTGGAGATGATCACCTCCGGCGAGCCGCGCAAGGCTGCCACCTTCGCCGGCAGCCTGCTGGTGGATGAACTGGTGGACACCGACGTGGTCAGCGCCGCGGTGGCCTTCGCCGAACGGGCCGTGGCCGAGGGGCGCGCACCGCGCCGCCTGCGCGATCTGGCGGTGGATGCGCCGGATGCCGAGTCGCAGCTGACCCAGGTGCGTGCCAAGGTGGCCGCAGCCGCCAAGGGGCAGCCGGCGCCGCTGGCCTGCGTGGAGCGGGTGGCCGACAGCCTGACCCTGCCCTTTGACGAAGGCCTGAAGCGTGAGCGGGAAACCTTCCTGGCGCTGATGGTCACGCCGGAGTCGCGTGCCGCCCGCCATGTGTTCGCGGCCGAGCGCGCCGCCGGCAAGATCCCCGACCTGCCGGAGGGCACGCCCATCCGCGACATCCGCCAGGTGGGCGTGATCGGTGCCGGCACGATGGGCGGTGGCATCACGATGAACTTCCTCAACATCGGCCTGCCGGTGGTGCTGCTGGAGACCCAGCAGGAGGCGCTGGACCGGGGCTTGGCCACCATCCGCCGCAACTACGAGGCCACCGCGAAGAAGGGCCGCATGACCCAGGAGCAGGTGGAGCAGCGCATGGCGCTGATCACGCCGACGCTGGAGTACGCCGGCCTGGCCGAGGTGGACCTGGTGATCGAGGCGGTGTTCGAGAACCTGGCCGTCAAGGAACAGGTCTTCACACAGCTGGATGCGGTGTGCAAGCCCGGCGCCATCCTGGCCAGCAACACCTCCTACCTGGACCTCAACAAGATCGCCGCCTTCACACGGCGCCCCGCGGACGTGGTGGGCCTGCACTTCTTCAGCCCGGCCAACGTGATGCGACTGCTGGAAGTGGTGCGCGGCGCCGCCACCGCGCCGGACGTGCTGGCCACCGCGATGGCGCTGGGCAAGAAGATCAAGAAGGTGGCGGTGGTCTCCGGCGTGTGCGACGGCTTCATCGGCAACCGCATGCTGGCGCGCTACGGCGCGGCGGCCAACGCTCTGATCGTCGCTGGCGCCACGCCGCAGCAGGTGGACCAGGCGCTGGAGCGCTTCGGCTTTGCGATGGGGCCCTTCCGCGTCGGCGACCTGGCCGGCCTGGACATCGGCTGGGCCACCCGCAAGCGCCGCGCGGAGGAAGCCGGCGTGCCGCACGACCCGGTGATCGCCGACAGGATCTGCGAACTCGGCCGCTTCGGCCAGAAGACCGGCTCGGGCTGGTACCGCTATGAAGCCGGCGTGCGCGAGCCCATCCCCGACCCGGTGGTCGATCAGATCATCGCCGACTACCGGGCGGCCAAGGGCGTGACGCCGCGCCCGGTGAGTGACGAGGAGGTGGTGCAGCGCTGCGTCTTCGCGCTGGTCAACGAGGGTGCGCGCATCCTGGCCGAGGGCATCGCCGCCCGCGCCTCGGACATCGACCTGGTCTATCTGAACGGCTACGGCTTCCCGAAGCACCGTGGCGGCCCGATGTGCTATGCCATCGAGGTGGGCCTGGCGACGGTGGTGCAGGCGCTGCAGCGCTTTGCCGCCGAACCGGGCGCCGACGCCAGCTGGCAGCCGGCGCCGCGGTTGCTGCAAGGGGCGGCGGAGGGTGGCAGCCTGCGCTGAAGCTTTTCCAGCGCTCCTTTTCTCCCAGACGCCGCTGCCTGCCGCCGAGGACCCGAGACGTGAACGTTGTTGCTGACCCCGCTTCCACTGCATCGACCTCGGCGCTGCCGGCTCATTTCCGCCACTGGCCGCCCGCCCAGCCCCGGCAGCTGACGCTGCCGCGCACGCACCTCTTCCACAACGTGGAGGTGTCCGCGGCGCGCTTCCCGGACAAGCCCTTCATCGTCTTCTACGACAGCCTGCTGACCTACGCCGACTTCCGCGCGCAGGCCGAGCGGCTGGCCGGCTGGCTGCAGCGCGAGGGCGGCGTGCGCCCCGGCGACCGGGTGCTGCTGGACGCGCAGAACTCGCCCCAATGGGTGCTGGCCTACTACGCCATCCTGCGCGCCGACGCGGTGGTGGTGCCGGTCAACCCGATGAACCGCTGCGACGAGCTGCGCCACTATGTGGCCGATGCCGGCACGCGCATCGCCTTCGTCGCGCAGGACCTGCTGGCCGAAGTGCTGCCGCTGCTGGACGAGGGCGCGGCCACCGGTGACGGCAGCGAGGGCCTGCAGCGCATCGTCGCCATCACCTACAGCGACCACCTCACCGCCGCCACGGATCTGACCGTGCCGCCCTTCATCGCCGCGCCGCGCAACTTGCCGCAGCGGCCGGACGTGACTGCCTGGGCCGACGCGATGGCGGCCGGCCACCAGCCGGATCCCTACCGCGCCGGGCCGAACGACCTGGCGGTGATGCCCTACACCTCCGGCACC